>NZ_JBITZS010000001.1:0-1083927 GCF_044547045.1 Streptomyces sp. NPDC053048 | reverse complement strand
CTCAAGGAACGGACGCTTCCTTTGTACTCACCCTCTCGGGCTTTCCTCCGGGCGCTTCCCTTCGTTGTTTCCAACCTTACCAGATCCGTTTTCCGTTCCCTCCCGCTTCTCGATGAAGCAGTTGGTTCCGAATTCCGTTTCCGGCCCCCGTTGGCGGGGTGACCACTACGTTAGCGGATTTCCCTTGCGGCTCCTAATCGAGCCGATCGTCGACATATTTCGGCGCACCGAAATAGACCCCGATCAGGGATGTCCTCGCAGTAGTGGTTGTCGCCGCTCATCGGTACTACGCGCTCACAGCGCTGCCCGTCTCAAGCGGCTTGCCTACGTTAGGCCCTCCCGCCGTCGGAGTCAAGCACCGCAGGATCAAGCGCCGCGGGATCACGTACCGCGCTTGCTCCTGTCCCGCGGCACGTGTGCCCGGTACGGGCTGACCGTCGGGTCGCCGTCCGTCCAGAAGCGCCACGGGTGGGTCGCGCCCTCGCCGCCCACCCCGGTGCGCGGTCCGTTCCGTACCCGGTGTGCCGGGACCGGGTCGCCCTGCAGGACGCCGAGCGGGGCGCCGGGGCCCGCGCAGACGTCGGTTCCGTTGAGGGTCCGGTCCACGTCGAGTGCCGTGGCGAGGCGGGCCGGGCCCTGGGCGAGTTCGCGGTCGCGGCGGGCCTTGGGGCGGTGTTCCCGGGCGAGGTCGATGCCGTTGATGACCTCGCCGCCGCGCAGCAGGACGCCGCTGGCGGTGCCTTCGGGGCCACAGACGAGGTTCAGGCTGAACCACATTCCGTAGATGAAGTAGACATAGGCGTGTCCGGGCGGGCCGAACATCGACGCGTTGCGTTCCGTGCGACCGCGATAGGCGTGCGAGCCGGGGTCGGACTCGCCGGCGTATGCCTCGACCTCCGTGATGCGGAGTTCGATCGGCCCCCTGGGGGTCGTGCGGACGAGTGTGCGGCCCAGTAGCTCGGGGGCGACCTCCAGTACGGGACGGTCGAAGAACTCTCGGGCCAGTGGCATACGGTCAGGCGCGGCGATCATGCCGCTCGAGCGTAGTGGAACGTAGTGGAAAGGGTCCGGGGGTCAGGCCCGGTCCCGGGGAGGTTGAGGTAGCGATGGTGTTCAAGAAGCTCATGGCGAGCCTGGGCGCGGGTGGCGCGTCGGTCGAGACGGTGCTCTTCGAGGAGAACGTCGTCCCGGGCGGCGTGGTGCAGGGCGAGGTGCGCATCCAGGGCGGCTCGGTGCCGCAGCAGATCGAGGGCCTGTCGGTGGGGCTGCAGGCCCGGGTCGAGGTGGAGGGCCAGGACGGCGAGTACAAGCAGGACGTCGAGTTCACGCGCGTACAGCTGGGCGGAGCCTTCGAGGTGCAGGCGGGCGCGGTGCACGCGGTTCCCTTCACGTTGGAGGTGCCCTGGGAGACGCCGATCACGATGTTCCTTGGCCGTCACCTGACGGGGATGAGCGTGGGGGTGACGACACACCTGGCCATCGCTCGGGCGGTGGACTCCGGGGACCTCGATCCGGTGAATGTGCACCCGATGCCGGCGCAGCAGGCCGTTCTCGACGCCTTCGGCCGTCTCGGCTTCGCCTTCAAGGCCGCCGACCTGGAGCGGGGTCACATCAGCGGGACGCGACAGCGGCTGCCGTTCTACCAGGAGATCGAGTTCCACGCGCCGGCCCAGTACCGGGGGCTGAACGAGGTGGAGCTGTCGTTCGTCGCGGACGACCGGGAGATGGACGTCGTGCTGGAGATGGACAAGAAGCCGGGGCTGTTCAGCTCGGGCAGCGACACCTACCGGTCGTTCACCGTGGATCTGCACTCCTACGACCAGACCGACTGGGCGGCCTATCTGAACCAGTGGCTCGCCGAGGTGGGCGGCCAGCGCAACTGGCTGTGAGCGCGGGGACGGGCCGGGGGCGACAGCCGGAGCCCGGCCCGTCCGCCCGTCAGCCCAGCAGGACCACCAGCGGTGATTCGGTGCCGGCCCAGTAGCCGACCGCGTCGTGGAACACCGCCTCGGCCGTCCGCGCGTCGTCCGGTGCCGCCCGGTCGAAGGTCTGCCAGTCCTCGGCCAGCATCAGGTAGCCGCGGAACTTCCCCGATCCCCACCACGACAGGTCGGTGAGGCAGTCGGCGAGGGCGTCCCAGTTGTGGCCGAACCACTCGGGGAATTCCAGGTCGGTCGCGCACCGATCGAGGAACGTGGCCTTGTCGCGGACGCCGGCGAGGTGCAGCCGGGCGCTGCGCCAGTCGGCTTCGGCGGCGAGGGCCGGGACGTCCGGTGCCGCGTCGGCGGGGGGCAGGCGGTAGATCCCGGGGGGTGTCGTCCCGTTGAGGATGCCGGGGACTCCGGGCGCGGGCAGCAGGCTGGTCATCGTGGCACCACCGCTTCGAAGGTCTGGTAGTGGTCGCTGGTGTAGTAGCGCTCGGCCTGTTCCCCGGTGATGATGCGGCGGGCGCCGCGGTTGCGGGAGCCGGGGGTGGGGACGGTGTACTCGTGGTAGTAGCCGCGGGCCTTTGCGGGGAGCCGCTTCTCGTAGTTGCCGAAGACGGTGCCGTCCTTCTCGTACGGGAAGGGGCCGCCCCTGGCGATGAGTTCGAGGGTACGGCGGGCCTCGGGCGGCAGCCGGTCCTCGCGGACGGTCTTCATGCCCTTCGCCCAGGACGGGGTGGCCGCGGCGGTGGCGGCCGGTGCCTTCTCCGTCTTCTGGCCGCCGGAGGAGCACGCGGGCAGGAGCAGGAGGGGCAGGGCGGCCAGAAGGACCGTCAGCGCGCGCATCGCGCGGCGCGCCTGACGCAGTCGTTCCGGCAGCATTCGTTCTGGCACCAGTCGTTGCGATAGCGGCCGGTCCGAGGACGGTCGTCCGTTTTGTCGAAGTACATGAAGCACACTCCATATGGTCGCAGTCCGGTGTCCGGATGTGTCCGGGTGGCCTCGTTAGGCTGGCGCTTTCACCTGTCCGTGCGCGTACTGGAGGTGTCCCAGTGTCAGACCAGAAGAAACCGCCTCTCCCCCACGATTTTCTTCCCCCGGTGCCCTCGTTCACGGTGGTGAGCGACGATGTGACGCCCGAGGCCCGGCTGAAGGACGCTCAGGTGCACGCCGGGGGCAACCTCTCGCCGCACCTGCGCTGGGAGGGCTTTCCGTCGGGGACCAAGAGCTTCGCGGTGACGTGCTTCGACCCGGACGCGCCGACCGGCAGCGGTTTCTGGCACTGGGTGCTCTTCGACATCCCGGCCGATGTCACCGAGCTGCCCGCGGGCGCGGCGAGCGGTGACATGAAGGCGCTTCCGGCGGGCGCGGTGCATGTGCGCAACGACTACGGCACCCGGGACTTCGGAGGTGCCGCGCCGCCCGCCGGGGACGGTCCGCATCGGTATGTGTTCACCGTGTATGCGGTGGACCAGGAGAAGCTGGGTCCGGACGGGGAGGTGTCGCCGGCCGTGGTGGGCTTCAACCTGCGGTTCCACTCGCTCGCGCGGGCGCAGCTGATCGGCGTGTACGAGGTTCCGGCCGAGGGCTGACGTCCGTGCGCCCCGTCAGGCGCGCGTGAGCGTCCGGAAATTCCGTTGCGCCCCGGCCGCCGTGGATCGCACAGTGGTGGTGCTTGGCCGACCGCTTCGCATGCGGCCGTCGGGCAGCGGGCACCGCAGTGGCGGGGGTGGCCCGGCGCGTGTGCGCCGGCCGTCTGCCGGAGGCCGGTTCTGTGCCGGGTGACCGCGCTCGCTGCTGTACGCTCCGGGCCCGCGTTTCACACGGGGGAAGGGCCCGGAGCGTTTTCTCTTGCGTCAGCCGCCTCCGCACGGGGTCGGCTGCGAGGACGTCATCACGTCAGCAGCACTTCAGCAGCACTTCAGCAGCGTCATCACTTCAGCAGCATCTGCACGATGGCCACGATGCCGACGGCGACGATGACCGCGCGCAGGGCGGTGGGTGGCAGGCGGCGGCCGACCTTGGCGCCTATCTGGCCGCCGATCGTGGAGCCGACGGCGATGAGCAGGACCGCGAGCCAGTCGATGTCGGCGACGAAGACGAAGAAGAGTGCGGCGACGCCGTTGACGATGACGGCGAGGACGTTCTTGAGGGCGTTGACGCGCTGGAGTTCGTCGTGGAGCAGGACGCCCATGAGGGAGAGGTACAACACGCCCTGCGCGGCGCCGAAGTAGCCGCCGTAGGCGCTGGCGATCAGCAGTCCGGCGATCAGGGCGAGGCCGCCGTCCGTGGGTGCCTGGGTGCCGTTGCGTTCGCGGCGGCGGGCGAGGGCGCGGGCGAGGCGGGGCTGGAGGACGACGAGGACCAGGGCGAGCGCGATGAGCGCGGGGACGATGGCGTCGAAGGCCTTGGACGGGAGCGCGAGCAGCAGGATCGCGCCGGCGAGCCCGCCGAGGAGGGCGACCAGGCCGAAGCGGATGATCCGGCTCTTCTGCCCCAGGAGTTCGCGGCGGTAGCCGAAGGCGCCGCTGATGCTGCCGGGGACCAGGCCGAGGGTGTTGGAGACGTTGGCGGTGATCGGGGGCAGTCCGGTGGCGAGGAGCACCGGGAAGGTGATCAGTGTGCCGGAGCCGACGATGGTGTTGATGGTGCCGGCGCCGATGCCGGCCGCGAGGACCGCTAGTGCTTCCCAGATGGACAAGGCCATCTCCTTACGTCAGTGAGTCGCCTCCCCGCCGTCAGAGGTCGGGGGGCCGCACTGATCATGCATGAGACGGCCCGGTCGGTGACAGGCGTTACCGGCCGTAGTTGCCGGCCGACCGGGCGGCGCCTAGTCGATCGGGGGCTGCTCGCGGCGCGGGCGGACGTTCTCCTTGGTGGTCCTCGCGGCGCCTGAACCGCCCGAGCCGCCCGAGCCCATGGGGCCGAGGTTGCCGACGGCGCCGCTGAGGCCCTTGAGCGCGTCGCCGATCTCGCTGGGCACGATCCAGAGCTTGTTGGCGTCGCCTTCGGCGATCTTCGGGAGCATCTGGAGGTACTGGTAGGCGAGCAGCTTCTCGTCGGCGTCGCCGGCGTGGATGGACTCGAAGACCGTGCGGATCGCCTGGGCCTCGCCCTCGGCACGCAGTGCGGCGGCCCGCGCCTCGCCCTCGGCCCGCAGGATCGCGGACTGCTTCTCGCCCTCGGCGGTGAGGATCTGGGACTGGCGGATGCCCTCCGCGGTGAGGATGGCGGCGCGCTTGTCGCGGTCGGCGCGCATCTGCTTCTCCATCGAGTCCTGGATGGAGGTCGGCGGCTCGATGGCCTTGAGCTCGACACGGTTGACGCGGATGCCCCACTTTCCGGTGGCCTCGTCGAGGACGCCGCGCAGGGCCGCGTTGATCTCCTCGCGGGAGGTGAGGGTCCGCTCGAGGTCCATGCCGCCGATGATGTTGCGCAGGGTGGTGACGGTGAGCTGTTCGATGGCCTGGATGAAGCTGGAGACCTCGTACGTCGCCGCGCGGGCGTCGGTGACCTGGTAGTAGATGACGGTGTCGATGTTGACGACGAGGTTGTCCTGGGTGATCACCGGCTGCGGCGGGAACGGCACGACCTGCTCGCGCAGGTCGATGCGGTTGCGGATGGAGTCGATGAAGGGGACGACGATGTTCAGGCCCGCGTTGAGGGTGCGGGTGTAGCGGCCGAAGCGCTCGACGATGGCGGCGCTGGCCTGCGGAATGACCTGAACCGTCTTCATGAGGGCGATGAAGACGAGCACCACCAGGATGATCAGGACGATGATGATCGGTTCCATCGTGGCTCCAGCTCCCCGTGCCTGTGTCGTTGCCTGTGTCGTTGAACTTGATCAGAGTCTTTCAGAACACGGTGCCGCCGTGCAGGCGTTGGGGCGAGGTCGTCCGCATCGTGGCGGGCCCTCGGTGCCCGTGGCGGGATTCGTCCGGCGGGGCGTCACATCACCACGGCGGTCGCGCCGTCGATCTCGACGACGTCGACCTGTTCCCCGGCCTCGAAGGCGCGGTCGGTGTCCAGGGAGCGCGCCGACCAGATCTCGCCCGCGAGCTTGATGCGGCCGCCGCTGCCGTCGACCCGTTCGAGGACGACGGCCTGGCGGCCCTTGAGCGCCTCGATGCCCGACGCCAGCTCCGGGCGGCGGGAGCGCTGCCGGTTGGCGATCGGGCGGACGACGGCGATGAGGGCGACCGAGACGGCCGCGAAGACGACGAACTGGGCCACGGTGCCGCCGCCCACGGCCGCGGTGACCGCGGCGGCGACGGCTCCGACCGCGAGCATGCCGAATTCCGGCATCGCGGTGACGACCAGCGGAATGCCCAGCCCGACGGCGGCGACGAGCCACCACACCCAAGTGCCCACGTGGTCATGGTAGGGGCGCGGGCGGTCCGGGGACAGGGCGCCCGGGGGCGGCCTCAGCCCATGGGCAGGCCCTGGGCCGTCCAGCGGTCGCCGCGCTGCTCGACGACCAGGGGGAGGCCGAAGCAGTGCGAGAGGTTGCGGGAGGTGAGCTCGAGCTCGATCGGTCCGGCGGCGAGCACCTTGCCCTGGCGGATCATCAGGACGTGGGTGAAGCCGGGGGCGATCTCCTCGACGTGGTGGGTGACCATGACCATCGAGGGGGCGAGCGGGTCGCGGGCGAGGCGGCCGAGGCGGCGGACGAGGTCCTCGCGGCCGCCGAGGTCGAGGCCGGCGGCGGGCTCGTCGAGCATGAGCAGCTCGGGGTCGGTCATCATCGCGCGGGCGATGAGGGTGCGCTTGCGCTCGCCCTCGGAGAGGGTGCCGAACTTGCGGTCGAGGTGGTCGGTCATGCCGAGCACGTCGAGGAAGGCGCGGGCGCGCTGCTCGTCGATCTCCTCGTAGCTCTCCTGCCAGCCGGCGGTCATGCCGTAGGCGGCGGTGAGGACGGTCTGCAGGACGGTCTGGCTGCGCGGCAGCTTGTCGGCGAGGGCGATGCCGGCCATGCCGATGCGGGGGCGCAGCTCGAAGACGTCGACGGCGCCGAGCTTCTCACCGAGGATCCGGGCGGTGCCCTTGGTGGGGAAGAGGTAGCTGGAGGCGACATTGAGGAGGGTGGTCTTGCCGGCGCCGTTGGGGCCGAGGATCACCCAGCGCTCGCCCTCCTTGACCGACCAGGAGACCTGGTCCACCAGAGCCCGGCCCTCGCGGACCACGGATACGTCCACCAGTTCCAGTACATCGCTCATGAGCGCGTTGTCTCCCATTGCAGTCGCGTCGTCGCTTGCGCCTGTCGGCGCAGCCCCCAAGGAAAACCTACGCCACCGGTTGCCGGTGGCAGTCCCTAGGCTGGGGGGCATGCTCGATGAACCTCGCTCAGGACGGCTCACCGCGTGGGGAAATGCCCTGCTTGCCGGATTTGCCGCACCGGATGACGCGGCCCACCACATCACCGGACGTGACGCGGTCCACCGCGTCACCGGTCTGCCCGGCGAGTCCGGGCCCGTCGGTCTCACCCTGGCGCTGGGGCGGCTGCGCGCCCTCGGGGCGACGGGCCTGCGGCTCGCGCTCCCGGCGCCGGGTCACCCGCTGGGGCTGACCGGGCCGCCGGAGTTCAACGCGCGGGCCCTGGAGGCCGAGGAGGCCGTCGTCGCGCCCGGGGCCGGACTGGGGCTCGTCCCGGAGGTGTACGAGGCCGGGCCCGAGGGCGATGTGCACGTCGAGGTCCTGTGGCACTGCCTGCCGGTGCGGGAGGCGCCGCCCGCCGACGTGCCGTCGCTGTCGGAGGCCGAGCGGGAGCTGGCCGAGGCGCTGCGCGAGGCGACCGAGGTGCTCACCCGGCTGGACGTGGCCGGCTCCGGGCCGGTGGCGCAGGCGGCGCTGGAGGCCTACCGGGCGCGGGCCGAGCGCGGGCGCGAGGTGCTGGCGCCGGGGTATCCGCCGCGCGCGGTGCGGGTGCTGGAGCTCGCCCAGCGCGTGGGGGCGCTGGTCTCGATCGCCTACGAGCCGGGGGACCGCGAGGGGCGTGAGCACGGCGGCGCGGTGAGCGCGTCGGAGATCGCGGCGCGTTCGGCGGCGCTGCGGCCGGTGGAGCGCACGGCCCGGCGGGCCCAGGTGGCCGCGTACAACGCCATGGTGGAGGAGCGGGACCGCCGGCGGGGCTGAGACCGGGCGTACAGCGGGAAGGCCCCGCGGACTGGACGTCCGCGGGGCCTTCCCGCTGTACGCCTCCGCCTCCCCGCGGGGACGCGGACGCCGGTCCTAGTGGTGACCGCCGTTGTGGTGACCACCGTCGTGGTGGCCGCCTCCGTGGTGGCCGCCGTCGTGGTGCCCGCCGTGGTGGTAGCCACCGTCGTGGTGGCCGCCGTTGTGGTGACCACCGTCGTGATGCCCGCCGCCGTGGTGCCCGTCGTTGACGCAGGTGTTCCCGAAGGTCGGGTTGAGCAGGCCGACGATGTCGATGCTGTTGCCGCAGATGTTGATCGGGATGGCGATCGGCACCTGGATGACGTTGCCGGAGATGAAACCGGGGGAGCCCTTCGCGGCGCCCGAGGCCAGGGCCCCGCCGAAGCCGTCATCGTCGTGAGCCATGGCGGGAACCACGGAGGCGCCGAGGGCGACACCTGCGGCGGCCAGAGCGAGGGCGGCCTTCTTGGCACTGTTCATGAGGTGGTCTTCCTTTGAGATGACTGACCTTGTCGACCCCCTGATACGGGGGTCGTGCACTGATGAACGCCAGTGCACCGCCGATGGCACGGCCATCGGCGGTGTTTGCCCTCGTTCGGACGATTGATCACCCCTCGGATGTCGGCTCCACCGCGGCGGAGCCGACCGGCCGACGAGGCGGGGCGAAGCTGGTTACTTGTTGACGCAGGTGTTGCCGAGCGCCGGGTTGAACAGACCCACGACGCTGACGGTGTTGCCGCAGGCGTTGACCGGGATGGAGATCGGGGCCTGGACCACGTTGCCGGAGACGACGCCCGGGTTGCCCTTGGCCTCGGCGTTCGCACCACCGTGCGCGGAGGCGGCACCGGCACCGGCAAGGGCGAGACCGCCGACGGCGAGGGTGACGGCAGCGGCCTTCTTCATGTTCTTCACTCTTCCTGTGACCTTCCTGAGGAGTCTTCCAGAGCGTCGCCACGGCCAGCTGCCGCGGTTACGCCATGGAGAACGCCGCTGGGCCATTCGAGTTGCGTGGGCAGGCGGGTAATCACACGACCGCATGAATCTCTGATCAGAACGTGACGTTCAGCTACCGCCCGGTACGCCCGGCGCTCAGGCCCCTATCCCATGGCGGACGGCCCACAGGGCGGCCTGCGTGCGGTCGGCGAGGTCGAGCTTCATCAGGATGTTCGACACGTGCGTCTTGACGGTCTTCTCCGAGAGCACCAGCGCACGGGCGATCTCCCGGTTGGAGCGGCCGTCCGCGATCAGGGCGAGGACCTCGCGCTCGCGGTCGGTCAGCGCGTTGCCCCGGCCCTGCCCGCCGCCGTTCGTCTCCTCCTGGGAGAGCAGGGCGCCCGCCACCTCGGGCTGCAGCAGCACATGCCCGGCGTGCACCGACCGGATGGCGCCGGCGAGGGCGTCGGGGTCGACGTCCTTGTAGACGTAGCCCGCGGCTCCCGCGCGCAGGGCCGGGACGACGGTGCGCTGCTCGGTGAAGCTGGTGACGATCAGCACCCGGGCGGGGTTGTCGAGCTCCCGCAGGCGGCGCAGCGCCTCGATGCCGTCCATGCCGGGCATCTTCACGTCCATCAGGACGACGTCCGGGCGCAGCTCCTCGGCCCGCTCGACGCCTTCGGCGCCGTCCGCGGCCTCTCCCACCACCTCTATGTCGTCCTGCACCTCCAGGAACGTGCGCAGTCCGCGCCGGACGACCTGGTGGTCGTCGACGAGCAGCACCTTGATGACGCGGTCCTCAGCCACCGGGCACCTCCATCTCGATCGTGGTGCCCTTGCCGGGCGCCGAGTCAACGGTCAGCTTGCCGCCGACGCCGTCCGCCCGGTCCCGCATGGAGACCAGGCCCAGGTGGCGGCCGGCCTGCCGGACGGCCGAGGGGTCGAAGCCGTGGCCGTCGTCGCTCACCCGCAGGGTCGCGCCCTGTCCGGCGCGGGCCAGGGTGACCTCGACGCAGGAGGCGCCGGAGTGCCGCAGGGCGTTGTGGAGGGCTTCCTGGGCCACGCGCAGCAGTGCCTCCTCCTGGGCGGCGGGCAGGGCCCGTACGCAGTGGGTGGCGAAGGTGACGCGGGCGGAATGGGCGCGGTCGAGGACCTTGACGTGGGTGCGCAGGGTGGCGACGAGCCCGTCCTCGTCGAGTCCGGCGGGGCGCAGTTCCACGACGGCGGCGCGCAGCTCGTCGGCGGCCTCGGCGGCGAGGCGGGCCACCTGGTGCAGCTCGCCCTTGGCGCGGACGGGGTCGCGGTCGACGAGGGCGGTGGCGGCCTGGGCGGTCAGGCGGAGGGAGAAGAGCTTCTGGGAGACGGCGTCGTGGAGCTCGTGGGCGAGGCGGGCGCGCTCGCCGGCGATGGTCAGCTCGCGGCTGCGTTCGTAGAGGCGGGCGTTGGTGAGGGCTATGGCGGCGTGCTGGGCGAGGACGCCCAGGAGCTGCTCGTCCTCGGCCGTGAAGCCGCAGCCGGCCGGTTCCCCGGGGCCGCGCCGCTTCTTGTTGGCGAGGAAGAGCGCGCCGAGGATCTCGTCGCCGTCGGCGACCGGCATGCCGAGGAAGTCGCTCATGTCGGGGTGGGCGTCGGGCCAGCCCTCGAAGCGGGGGTCCTGGCGGACGTCGGCGAGGCGCTGGGGGGTGGCGTCCTTCAGCATGGCGGCGAGGATGCCGTGCTGGCGGGGCAGGGGGCCGATGGCCTTCCACTCCTCGTCGTCGACGCCGTCGACGACGAACTGGGCGAAGCCTCCGTGGTCGTCGGGGACGCCGAGGGCGGCGTACTCGGCGTCGAGGAGCTCGCGGGCGGAGACGACGATCGTCTTGAGGACGTCGCGGACCTCCAGGTGCCGGCTCATGGCGAGGAGTGCGGTGCTCACGGCCGTGAGGCCGGAGCGGGGGCCGTTGGTCATGATCTCACCGTATCCAGGGGGTGCCGGGGTGGGCATCGGGCCCGGGGTGGCGAGGGGTGGGCCATGGGGCCTAGGCCGGTGGTCCGGTGGGCAGACTCCCGTCATGTCTATACCAATGCAGTGGACGCCCACGCACGGCGATCCCTACCGTCCGGTGCCCTATCGTCCCGAGCGGATGCCCGCCGAGGAGTCCCTGGCGCGCGCGGCCGAGCTGCGGGAGCGGATGAGCGGGCGGCGGACCGTGCGGCAGTTCTCCACGGACGCGGTGCCGGAGCAGGTGGTGCGGGACGCGATCGCGTGCGCCGCCACGGCGCCCTCCGGGGCGCACCAGCAGCCGTGGACGTTCGTCCTGGTCAAGGATCCCGAGGTGCGGCGGCGGATCCGGGAGGCGGCGGAGGAAGAGGAGCGGGTCTCCTACGCCGGGCGGCTGGGTGAGGAGTGGCTGGCGGCGCTGCGTCCGCTGGGCACGGACGAGGTCAAGCCGCATCTGACGGACGCGCCCGCGCTGATCGTGGTGTTCCAGCAGCGCTACTGGCTGGGCGAGGGCGGTGAGCGGCGCAAGCACTATTACGTGGACGAGTCAGTGGGCATCGCGGTGGGGATGCTGCTGTCGGCGCTGCACCTGTCGGGGCTGGCGGCGCTGGTGCACACGCCCAGTCCGATGCGGTTCCTGTCGGAGGTGCTGGGGCGGCCGGCGAACGAGAAGGCGTTCGCGGTGATCCCGGTGGGGTATCCGGCGGCGGACTGCCGGGTGCCGGATCTGGTGCGCAAGAGCCTGGAGCAGGTGCTGGTCGAGGTGGAGTCACCTGCCGGTCGGGACGCGGCCACCTGCCGGTAGGGCGGCAGTCACTTGATCAAGCGTTTTTGATCGCAAACGCTATGCGCCTGTGCGGCCACGCCGGGTGAGCGTTGCGTTCCCCCGGTGTGAGCCCGCTCATGGGACGCAGGTCACATACGAAGAAGCCTAGTGGACGGGTAAAGCGGTCATAAGTGGTCGCCTCAGCAGGGAGTGGGCCGCTTTCCCAGGTCCTTGGTCCCGGCCTACGCAACGAAGCGGGGTAGTAGGTCGCACCTTTGCCACACCTTTTTGCAGCCGCTAAGAATTGCCCCCGTCGCACGGCGCCGTCGATCGAGACGCGGCGCTTCCTTCGCGCCGATCCGGGCCTGATGCGACTCAAGCGACTGGAAGAGGATCAGCTCAGCATGCGCTCCCCCATCTCTGGCTATACCCGTCTGACCAAGGTTCACAAGTTCTCCGCCGCCGGCATCGCCGCGGCCGGTGCCGCCGCCCTGGTGTTCGCGGCCGTTCCCAGCGGCTCGGCCGACGCCGAGGAGACGGTGGCCGTCAAGCCGGTCGCCTGGAACGCATCCGCCTTCGGTGAGACGCAGCAGGCCGAGCTGACCAAGCAGTCGGACAACGCCGCGAAGCAGGCGAAGGCCGAGGCCGAGGCCAACAAGAAGAAGGCCGAGGCGGAGGCCAAGGCGAAGGCCGACAAGGAGCGCGCCGAGAAGCAGGCCGCGAGCCGTTCCGAGGAGCGCAAGCCGGTCCAGGCCGCGCCCGCCGCCCCGGCGCCCAAGACCTACGCCAACAACCTTGACGGCTGGATCAAGGAGGCGCTGGACGTCATGAAGGCCAAGGGCATCCCCGGCTCCTACAACGGCATCTACCGCAACATCATGCGGGAGTCGACCGGCAACCCGCGGGCCATCAACCTCTGGGACTCCAACGCCGCCAAGGGCATCCCGTCCAAGGGCCTGCTCCAGGTGATCGACCCGACCTTCAAGGCGTACCACGTCGAGGGCACCTCCTGGGACATCTACGACCCGGTCGCCAACATCACCGCCGCGTGCAACTACGCGTGGAAGGTCTACGGCTCGATGGACAACGTCAACTCGGCGTACTAATCGGCCACGTACTCAAGCGTCGAGTACTACCGGACTTCGGCCTCTCCGCGAGGGCCGGGGGACAGCGAATGCCGAAGGGCGGCACCCGTCAACGGGTGCCGCCCTTCGGCGTATCGGCAGGGCGGCGCGAGGCCGGCCGGGGCCGTTACTTGCGCATGACCTCGGGCTCGTGGCGGCGCAGCAGGCGGGCGACGGCGAAGCCGCACGCGATGCCGATGGCGATGAGCGCGATCATGTCGAGACCCCAGGTGGCCGCGCTGTGCTCCCACAGCGGGTCGAGGTTCTTGGGGTCGCCCTTGTCCATGGGGGCCATGATGTGCGAGAGGTCCAGCGTGGCGCCTGCGGCGCCGATGGCCCAGCGCGAGGGCATCAGCCAGGCGAACTGCTCGATGCCGGGCGAGTCGTAGATCTTGAACATGATGCCGGTGAAGACGACCTGGACGATCGCGAACATCACCAGCAGCGGCATGGTCTTCTCGGCGGTCTTCACCAGCGAGGAGATGACCAGGCCGATCATCATCGAGGTGAAGCCCAGCGCGATGATCACCAGGCAGAGCTCGGCGGCGGGCAGGGCCTTGAGGATCAGGCCCTCCTCCGGCAGCGTGCGGATCGAGAAGCCGATCGCGGAGATGATCACGCCCTGGACGGCGGTGATCAGGCCCAGGATGATGACCTTGGACATCAGGTACGCCGAGCGGGACAGGCCGACGGCGCGCTCCCGTTCGTAGATGACCCGTTCCTTGATCAGCTCACGGACGGAGTTGGCCGCGCCGGAGAAGCACGCGCCGACCGCGAGGATCAGCATGATGGTGCCGGCGTCCTGGTTGAAGTGGCCCTTGCCCGGTGCCCCGAGGCCGAAGTCGGACGGGATCACCGTGCTCACCCCGCCGAGGACGGCGGGCAGGATCAGCATCAGGGCGATGAAGCCGCGGTCGGAGGCGATCACCGAGCAGTAGCGGCGCATCAGCGTCCACAGCTGGGAGCCCCAGCTCTGCGGGACCGGCGGGCGCACCATCTGCGGCTGGACGTGCACGGACTGCGGGGCGACGGCGTCGATGTCGGCCGCGTACATCTGGTAGTGCTGCGAGCCGCGCCAGCGGCCGGACCAGTCGTAGTCGCGGTAGTTCTCGAAGGCCGAGAAGACGTCCGCCCAGGTCTCGTAGCCGAAGAAGTTGAGCGCCTCCTCCGGCGGGCCGAAGTAGGCCACCGAGCCGCCCGGCGCCATGACGAGCAGCTTGTCGCAGAGCGCGAGCTCGGCGACGGAGTGGGTGACGACCAGGACGGTGCGGCCGTCGTCGGCCAGGCCGCGCAGCAGCTGCATGACGTCGCGGTCCATGCCCGGGTCGAGGCCGGAGGTCGGCTCGTCCAGGAAGATCAGCGAGGGCTTGGTCAGCAGCTCCAGGGCGACCGAGACGCGCTTGCGCTGGCCGCCGGAGAGGGCGGTGACCTTCTTGTCCTTGTGGATGTCGAGCTTGAGCTCGCGCAGCACCTCGTCGATGCGGGCTTCGCGCTCGGAGGCCGCGGTGTCGCCGGGGAAGCGGAGCTTGGCCGCGTAGCGCAGCGCCTTACGGACGGTGAGCTCCTTGTGCAGGATGTCGTCCTGCGGGACCAGACCGATGCGCTGGCGCAGCTCGGCGAACTGCTTGTACAGGTTCCGGTTGTCGTAGAGGACGTCGCCCTGGTTGGCGGGCCGGTAGCCGGTGAGCGCCTTGAGCAGGGTGGACTTGCCGGAGCCGGAGGGGCCGATGACGGCGATCAGCGACTTCTCGGGGACGCCGAAGGAGACGTCCTTGAGGATCTGCTTGCCGCCGTCGACGGTGACGGTGAGGTGGCGGGCCGAGAAGGAGACGTCACCGGTGTCGACGAACTCCTCGAGGCGGTCGCCGACCAGCCGGAAGGTCGAGTGACCGACACCGACGATGTCGTTGGGGCCGATGAGCTGCTGGCGGACCGGCTGACCGTTGACGTAGGTGCCGTTGTGGCTGCCGAGGTCGACGATCTCGAAGCCGCCGGCGGTGGCCCGGAACTCGGCGTGGTGCCGGGAGACCTGGAGGTCGGAGACGACCAGCTCGTTGTCCAGGGCACGACCGATGCGCATCACCCGGCCGACGGCCATCTGGTGGAAGCTGGTCGGGCTGCGGTCGCCGTAGACGGGCGGCGCCCCGGACGGACCGCCCGTGGGCTGCCGGTCCGGCTGGGCCTGCTGCTGCGGCGGGACGTACGACTGCTGCTGGGGCTGCTGCTGCCAGCCCTGCTGCTGCGGGGGCTGCTGGTACTGCTGACCGGGCCAGCCCTGGCCGCCGGCCGGCTGACCGGGCTGCTGGTACTGCTGCGGGGGCTGCTGGCCGTGCTGCACCGGCGAGGCCATGGCGGTCTGCGCGCTGTACAGGTCGGCGGCCGGGGCGCCGGGGGCACCGGAGAGGCTCAGCCGCGGGCCGTCCGTCGCGTTGCCCAGGTGCACGGCCGAGCCGGGGCCGATCTCCATCTGATGGATCCGCTGACCCTGCACATAGGTGCCGTTGGTGCTGCCGTGGTCCTCGATGACCCAGCTTCGGCCGCCCCACCGGATGGTGGCGTGCCGCCATGAGACGCGGGCGTCCTCCAGCACCATGTCACCCTGCGGATCACGTCCGAGGGTGTATGACCGGGACGGATCCAATGTCCAGGTCTGTCCATTCAATTCCAGTACGAGTTCCGGCACTCCATGCCCCACTACTTGTCCCCCGATGAGCCCCCTGCACGGGGAGTCTAGGGATGGCGAACATCGGGAGGAACTATTTCAGGCGCAGTCCCCCAACCGAAAGTCGGGAGTGACGCGACCGTGTACCGGGCCTGTAACAGGCGCCGTTGACCGATGCGAAACACGCCCTGACAGTAGTAACCGCCCATGGAAGCGATGGATGCGCACGGATCATGAGCATCCGGGCAACTGGTATGGACCGGGGGATCGCGATGACCATGACCAGCGGCAGCCGCGCGGCACGGGGCGCGGATCTGCTCCTCACCGCGATCGCCGCCGTGAGCTGGGCCTTCCTCGCCATGGCCGGAGTCGCGGCGCTGGGCCTGCATCTGCTGGGGGCGGACGCCGCCGGCTCCCTGGGCCCGATGACCGCCGCCGTGGTCGTCCTGGCGGTCGGCGGGTCCATCACCCCGTCGGGCTCCGTCGAAGCATTCGGCCTGACGGGCGCGGGGGCGCACACCACCATCGACATCGCGCCACTGGGCGTGAGCCTGGTAGGGGCGCTGCTGCTCGGCTGGGTCTTCGCCCGGTCGCTGCGCGGCTCGGGGCCGACCGTACGCCTGACGGAGCTGGCCGTGCGGGCGGGGGCGGTGACCGTCCTGTTCGTCCTGATCCTCGGCGGGCTGGCCTGGGCGGGCTCGTCCACCGTCACCTTCGACGGCAGCGCGCTCGGGCCGGCGCCGGGAGGCGGGACGCGGAGCCCGGGGCTGGAGATACCCGGCCTCGGCGACCTCGGGGACATCGGCGGTGGCCTCACCGACCGTCTGAAGGACCTCGCCGACGCCAAGGCGTCCGTCGGCTTCTCCGTGCGCACCGGCCCCTCGCTCCTGGGCGGGCTGGTCTGGGTGCTGGGCGTCCTGCTGGTCACGGTGCTCACGTCCCGCCGGGCCCCGGTGCCGCGCGGCTGGGAGGCGGCACACCGCGGCATCCGCCCGGCGGCCTCGGCGCTGCGCGCGGTGCTGGTGCTCTCGGTGGTGGCGGGGCTGGCGGCCGCGGTGTTCGCGGCGGCGGGTGACGGCCACCCGGGCAGGGTGGCCGGCGCGGCGCTGCTGGGGGCGCCCAACGGGGTCTGGCTGGGGGTGCCGCTGGGGCTGTTCGTGCCGCTGCGGGGCATGGCGAGCGGGTCGCTGCTGCAGATGCTGCCCCATCCGCTCGACGACCTGCTGCGCATGAGCAGCGATCGATCGGTGTCGGTGGCGCGGCTCGCCGAGCTGGAGCCGCTGGTGTGGCTGCTGTCCATGGGGTGCGGGTTGCTGATGCTTGCGGCCGGGGTGCTCACGGCGGCGCGTACGCCCCGGGGGCGGGCCGGTGCGGCCGGCTTCGCCGGGCGGTGCGGGCTGTCGCTGGGCGCGGCCACGGCGGTGGCGCTGCCGCTGCTGGTGCTGGCGACCCGGGTGAAGGCGGACGCGTCCCTGTCGGTCCTGGGCATCGACGCCATGGGCGCGGGCCTGGAGCTGCGCGGCAGCGTGCCGCTCGCGCTCGCGCTGGGCGCGGTGTGGGGGCTGGTCGCGGGCTTCGCCGGGGGGCTGCTGGCGTACGCGGCGGGGGCGGCGGGGCGGCGGGCCGCGCCGTTCGCCCGGGGCGGGGCGGGCGCCGGCGCGGGCGCGGGGGCCCGTACCTACCCCGACCTGGCGTACCGGCCGGGCCCGTACAGCCCCTCGCCGGGCTACCGGCCCGCGCGGGCGGACACCAACCCCTACCTGCGGCAGCCGGGGGACGATCCGTACAGCGCGCCGACCCAGACCGGCAAGCCCCCGCCGCTGCCTCCGATGCCGCGGCAGCGGCCCCGCTACACCTACGGTTCCTCTCCGGTGCCGCCGCCGGACGAGCGGCCGCCGCCACCGCCCGGGGGCCGCCGGTAGGACACGCCCCGGGCACGGGCGGCGGTGTCCGGCAGCCGGGACACGTGTACGGGTCCGGCACGGGGCCGGATACCGTAGGAACCACCATGAGCGCATCGCAGACCCCGCCTGCCACCGCCGTCACAGGCGAAGACGACCCGACCCTCCTGGTCAAGATCTTCGGGAAGGACCGGCCGGGCATCACCGCCGGGCTCTTCGACACCCTCGCCGCCTACGCCGTGGACGTCATAGACATCGAGCAGATCGTCACACGGGGCCGGATCACCCTGTGCGCGCTGGTCACCGCCCCCACCGGGGGCGGGGTGACGGAGGGCGCGCTGCGGGCGACCGTGCACAGCTGGGCGGAGTCGATGCACCTGCAGACGGAGATCATCTCCGGGCGGGGCGACAACCGGCCGCGCGGCACGGGCCGTTCCCACGTCACCGTGCTCGGCCACCCCCTCACCGCGGAGTCGACGGCGGCCATCGCGGCCACCATCACCGACACCGGCGGCAACATCGACCGCATCTTCCGCCTCGCCAAGTACCCGGTGACGGCGGTGGAGTTCGCGGTGTCGGGCACGGACACCGAGAAGCTGCGCACGGCGCTCGCCACCGAATCGGCGGTGCTGGGCGTGGACGTGGCGGTGGTGGCGGCCGGTCTGCAGCGCCGGGCGCAGCGGCTGGTGGTGATGGACGTGGACTCCACGCTCATCCAGGACGAGGTCATCGAGCTGTTCGCGGCCCACGCGGGCTGCGAGGCGGAGGTGGCCGAGGTGACCGCGCAGGCGATGCGCGGCGAGCTGGACTTCGAACAGTCCCTGCACGCGCGCGTGGCGCTGCTGGCGGGGCTGGACGCGTCGGTGGTGGAGAAGGTGCGGGCCGAGGTGCGGCTCACGCCGGGCGCCCGCACGCTGATCAGGACGCTGAAGCAGCTGGGCTTCCAGGTCGGCGTGGTCTCCGGCGGGTTCACCCAGGTCACCGACGATCTGCGGGAGCGGCTGGGGCTGGACTTCGCCTCCGCCAACACGCTGGAGATCGTCGACGGCAAGCTGACCGGCCGGGTGACCGGCGAGATCGTGGACCGGGCGGGCAAGGCCCGGCTGCTGCGCCGGTTCGCGGCGGAGGCGGGGGTGCCGCTGGCGCAGACGGTGGCGGTCGGCGACGGCGCCAACGACCTGGACATGCTCAACGCGGCGGGCCTGGGTGTGGCGTTCAACGCCAAGCCCGTGGTCCGCGAGGCGGCGCACACGGCCGTGAACGTGCCGTTCCTGGACACCGTGCTCTATCTGCTGGGTGTCACCCGCGAAGAGGTCGAGGCGGCCAACACCCACGAGTGAGGCCGCCCGCGGGCGGGTTCAGGCGTGCGGCGCCCAGAAGGCGACGAGCCGTGCCACGCCGTGCTCGACGGACTTCCAGGAGCCGGTGAAGGTCAGCACCGCGATGGCGGAGGTGGGGAAGCCGGAACGGTTCATCCGCGGCAGCAGGTCGCCGTCGGACTCGCCCGCCAGGGCGTCGGCCAGCGCGTGCATGCCGGGGTTGTGGCCGATGAGCACGAGGTCGCGCACCTCGTCGGAGACCTCGTTGAGCAGCGCGATCAGCTCACCAAGGGACGCCTCGTACATCCGCTCCTCGTAGACCGTCCGGGGGCGCTCCGGCAGTTCGGAGACGGCCAGCTTCCAGGTCTCGCGGGTGCGGGCGGAGGTGGAGCAGAGGGCCAGGTCGGGGGTGACGCCGGAACCGGCGAGCCAGCGGCCGGCGACCGGGGCGTCCTTGCGGCCGCGGTCGGCGAGCGGACGTTCGTGGTCGTCGCCGTCGGACCATTCGGCCTTGGCGTGCCGGAGGATGACGATCCTGCGGGTCGGTTCGGAGCTCATGCCGTCCAGCTTCGCATGAAACGTACGGCGAGGCGCGGGGTGTTGGCAGGCATGCCCCGGCAGGGTGGTGCCCCGGAGCGCACGGCGCGCACGGCGCCCGGCCGTCACGGCGCCCAGCGCGCGGCGGTGTGCTGCACGAGCTGCACCACGCGCGTGATCGTGCCGCCCGCCGGGGCGGGGCCGTCGTGGGCCGAGGCGGGCGAGGACAGCAGCCAGAACAGGGTCACGAACGCGGCGGCGGGCAGCGCCAGGGCCCACCAGGGCAGCCGGGCCTGCGGGCGGGGACGGGGACGGGCGGTGACGGGGGCCTGCCTGCCGGCGGACATGTGAATCGCCTCCGAGCGGTTCGGTGCACCGCCGCGTCGCGGTGTACTTCGAACCTACGGAGCGCGGCCGCCGCCGCCCATCCGGCAACCTACCCACTCGCCCCTGACACTGGCCCCCTAGGGGATGGTGGGGCCAGCCCCACCACGGGCCGGCCGCGGGCGGCCCGCCGCCGGGGCTGTCGTCAGGCCGTCGTCAGGCCGTCCGTCAGGGGGAGGCGATGGTGGCGATGACGCCGATGACGACGGTGATGCCGAGCATCACGCCGAGGATGGTCAGCAGGGCCTTCTGGCCGTTCTTGGGGTTCTCGTCGAGGACGGGCATGGCAACAGTCTCCCACCCCCCTCCCCCGCGTCGTCACCCGGGCGTGTGCGTCACCCAGGCCCTGCGGATCTCCAGCCAGCAGCGCCGGGTCAGCTCGACGTGGCGGGCGGGGCCGACGGTGACCTGGGCGGTGTCCATGGCGGGATCCCACCAGCGGGCGCACACCACGTGCAGCTGGACGCGGTCGGGGCGGGAGTCGCCGTTGAAGCAGTCGGACCGGGCGTGGGAGCCGTGCACGCGCGTGTGGCACTCCGCCTCGCGCCGCGGCTCCGGCGCGGGACGCGGCCCGGCGCCGTGCCCGGCGGCGGTGGCCTGGGCACCGGACAGGGCGGCGGTCGCCAGCAGCAGCGCCGCCGCGCGGCATATCGGGAAGCGCGTCACCTGGTACCTCCTCTGGTACCTCCTCCCTGGCCACCAGTGTGCGGGCGATGCCCGCACCGCACGACCCGGGGCGCCACAGGGGCCCGGGAACGCGCGATGCCCGCCCCGGCGGGAGGCCGGGACGGGCATCGGAAGCGCTGCGGGTGGCAGGGGCGCTACGGGCGTCAGGCACCCATCATGTGCACGCCGCCGTCGACGTGGACGATCTCGCCCGTGGTGCGGGGGAAGAAGTCCGACAGCAGACCGACGACACCGCGGCCGGCCGGCTCCGGGTCGGCCAGGTCCCAGCCGATGGGGGCGCGGTGGTTCCAGACGTCCGCGAGCTCCTCGAAGCCGGGGATCGACTTGGCGGCCATCGACTTGATGGGGCCGGCGGAGACCAGGTTGCAGCGGATGCCCTCGGGGCCGAGGTCGCGGGCCAGGTAGCGGTTGGTCGACTCCAGCGCGGCCTTGGCCACACCCATCCAGTCGTACTTCGGCCAGGCGATCTGGGCGTCGAAGGTCAGGCCCACGATCGAGGCGCCCGGACCCATCAGCGGCCGCAGGGCCATGGCCAGCGACTTGTAGGAGTACGCCGAGACCTGGACGGCCGTGGAGACGTCCTCCCAGCTCGCCTCGAGGAAGTTGAAGGCGCCCTGGGGGCCGAAGGCGATGGAGTGCACGATGCCGTCGAGCCGGGCGTCCTCGCCCTGCAGCTCGCGGATCTTGCCGGCCAGCCCGTCCAGGTGCTCCTGGTTGGTCACGTCCAGCTCGATGACCGGCGCTTCCTTGGGCAGGCGCTTGGCGATGCGCTCCACCAGGGACAGGCGGCCGAAGCCGGTCAGGATGACCTCGGCGCCCTCGTTCTGGGCGACCTTGGCGGCCTGGAAGGCGATGGACGACTCGGTGAGGACACCCGTGACCAGGATGCGCTTGCCTGCGAGGATTCCACTCATGTCGATCAGTGACCCATGCCCAATCCGCCGTCTACGGGAATGACGGCTCCGGTGATGTATGCGGCGTCCTCGGAGGCGAGGAAGCGGACCGAGGCGGCGATCTCCTCGGGCTGCGCGTAGCGGCCCAGCGGGACGTTGCCGACGATGTCCGCGCGCTGCTCGTCGGTGAGCACGCGGGTCATGTCGGTGTCCACGAACCCGGGCGCGACGACATTGACGGTGATGTTGCGGGAGCCCAGCTCACGGGAGAGCGAACGGGCGAAGCCGACGAGGCCGGCCTTGGAGGCGGCGTAGTTCGCCTGGCCCGCCGAGCCCATCAGGCCGACCACGGAGGAGATCAGCACCACGCGGCCCTTGCGGGCGCGCAGCATGCCCTTCGAGGCGCGCTTGACGACGCGGAAGGTGCCGGTCAGGTTGGTCTCCACCACCGAGGTGAAGTCCTCCTCCGACATGCGCAGCAGCAGCTGGTCACGGGTGACGCCGGCGTTGGCCACCAGCACCTGCACCGCGCCGTGCTTCTCCTCGATCTCCTTGTACGCGCTCTCGACCTGCTCCGGGTCGGTGATGTCGCACTTGACGGCGAGGCACCCCAGCTCCAGGAGCTCGGCGGGCGGCTCGCCCGAGCGGTAGGTGAAGGCGACCTTGTCCCCCGCATCGGCGAAGGCGCGCGCGATGGCGAGGCCGATGCCCCGGTTTCCTCCGGTGACGAGAACCGAGCGGCTCACAGGATCACCCTTCCGTTTACGTATCCATCGGTACTGCTGGACTACACAGAACGTATCGGTAGACGTCCCCGAAGAAGCAATCGACCTGCGACAGGGGGGATGGGCGGTCACTGTTGGATCTCTACAGAACCCGGCTGCGGCGGCGGGGGCCGTGGTTCACTGCGGTCACATGACGACAAGGAGAGTGGACTGTGCCGCATGAGATCGACCCGTCCTTCCTCGCGCTGCCGTTGCGGCCGCTGGCCGACGCCGCTCTCGCGCGGGCCCGCGCGCTGGGCGCCTCGCACGCGGAATTCCGCTTCGAGCGGGTGCGCAGCGCCTCGTGGCGGCTGCGGGACGCCCGGCCGGCGGGGTCCTCGGACACCACCGACCTGGGGTATGCGGTGCGGGTGGTGCACGGGGGGACGTGGGGCTTCGCGTCCGGCGTGGACCTGACCATGGACGCCGCCGCCCGGGTGGCCTCGCAGGCGGTGGCCATGGCCAAGCTGTCGGCCAAGGTGATCGCGGCCGCCGGTTCGGACGAGAGGGTGGAGCTGGCGGACGAGCCCGTCCACGCGGAGCGCACCTGGGTGTCCTCGTACGAGGTCGACCCCTTCGCCGTGCCGGACGCCGAGAAGACGGCGCTGCTGGCCGACTGGAGCGAGCGGCTGCTGGCGGCGGAGGAGGTGGCGCACGCGGACGCGACCCTGACGACCGTCCACGAGAACAAGTTCTACGCGGATTCGGCGGGCACCGTCACCACCCAGCAGCGGGTGCGGCTGCATCCGCAGCTGACGGCCGTGGCCGTGGACCCGGCCACCGGCGGCTTCGACTCGATGCGCACGCTCGCCCCACCGGTCGGGCGCGGCTGGGAGTACCTGACGGGCGACGGCGGCTGGGACTGGGACGCCGAGCTGGCGGAGATCCCCTCGCTGCTGGCCGAGAAGATGCGGGCGCCGTCCGTCGAGGCGGGCACGTACGACCTGGTGGTGGATCCGTCCAACCTGTGGCTGACGATCCACGAGTCGATCGGCCACGCCACCGAGCTGGACCGGGCGCTGGGCTACGAGGCCGCCTACGCCGGCACCTCGTTCGCCACCCCCGACCTGCTGGGCACGCTGCGCTACGGCTCGCCGCTGATGAACGTCACCGGTGACCGCACGGCCGAGCACGGCCTGGCGACCGTCGGCTACGACGACGAGGGCGTGGCCGCCCAGTCCTGGGACCTGGTCAAGGACGGCGTCCTGGTCGGCTACCAGACCGACCGCCGGATCGCCCGGCTGACGGGCCGGGAGCGGTCCAACGGCTGCGCGTACGCCGACTCGCCCTCGCACGTGCCGGTGCAGCGGATGGCGAACGTCTCGCTGCGCCCGGCGGCGGACGGGCCGTCGACGGAGGAGCTCATCTCCGGGGTGGAGAACGGCATCTTCATCGTCGGCGACCGGTCGTGGTCGATCGACATGCAGAGGTACAACTTTCAATTTACGGGGCAGCGGGCGTACGCGATCCGCGGCGGCCGGCTGCGGGGGCAGGTGCGGGACTTCGCCTATCAGGCGACGACCACGGACTTCTGGGGCTCGATGAAGGCCGTGGGCGGTCCGCGGACCTATGTGCTGGGCGGCGCCTTCAACTGCGGCAAGGCCCAGCCGGGCCAGGTGGCGGCGGTCTCGCACGGCTGCCCGTCCGCCCTCTTCGAGGGCGTCAACATTCTCAATACGACGCAGGAGGCGGGTCAGTGAGCGGCGAGCACGGGAACGGCCGGGGGTCCGGGGGTCGCCCCCCGGGCAAGCACAGCCTGAACACGACGCAGGAGGCCGGTCAGTGAGCCCGCGGAACACCACGAAGCCCCACGAGATCGTCGAGCGGGTCCTCGAGCTCTCCCGTGCCGACGGGTGCGTCGTGATCGCGAGCGAGGAGTCCACCGCCAATCTGCGCTGGGCCGGCAACGCCCTGACCACCAACGGCGTCACCCGCGGGCGGAACGTCACCGTCGTCGCCACCGTGGACGGGGCCGAGGGCACCGCGTCCGGCGTGGTCACCCGGTCCGCGGTCACCGCCGCCGATCTGGAGCCGCTGGTGCGGGCGGCGGAAGCCGCCGCCCGCGAGGCGGGGCCCGCCGAGGACGCGCAGCCGCTGGTGACGGGCGTCCCGCACTCCCCCGCGTTCACCGACGCGCCCGCCGAGACCTCCTCCGCCGTCTTCGACGCCTTCGCGCCGGCCCTCGGCGAGGCCTTCGCCCGCGCCCGCTCCCAGGGGCGCGAGCTGTACGGCTTCGCCCGCCACGAGATGGCCTCCAGCTACCTGGGCACCTCGGCGGGCCTGCGGCTGCGCCACGACCAGCCCACCGGCACCCTGGAGCTGAACGCCAAGTCCCCCGACCGCACCCGCTCGGCCTGGGCGGGCCGGTCCACCCGGGACTTCACCGACGTGGATCCCGGCGCGATGGACGCCGAGCTCGCCGAGCGGCTCGCGTGGGCGAATCGCAGGCTCGAGCTGCCGGCCGGGCGGTACGAGACGCTGCTGCCCCCGACGGCCGTGGCGGACCTGCTGGTCTACCAGCAGTGGTCGGCCGCGGCCCGGGACGCGGCCGAGGGCCGCACCGTCTTCTCCAAGGCCGGTGGCGGCACCCGGATCGGGGAGAAGCTCTCCCGGCTGCCGCTGACGCTGCGCAGCGACCCGCACGCGCCGGGCCTGGAGTGCGCGCCGTTCGTGCTCGCCGGCAGCTCGGGCGACGACGCGTCGGTCTTCGACAACGGTCTGCCGATCGCGGCCACCGAGTGGATCCGCGAGGGGGTCCTCGAGCACCTGCTGACCACCCGGCACAGCGCGGGGCTGACGGGGCTGCCCACGACCCCGTACACCGACAACCTGATCCTGGACGGCGGGGGCACCCGGTCCCTGGCGGAGATGGTCGCCGCGAGCGGCCACGACGGTCCGGCCCTGCTGCTGACCTGCCTGTGGTACATCCGCGAGGTGGATCCGGCGTCGCTGCTGCTGACCGGGCTGACCCGGGACGGGGTGTACCTGGTGGAGAAGGGCGAGGTCGTCGGGGAGGTGAACAACTTCCGCTTCAACGAGTCCCCGGTCTCGCTGCTCTCCCGCGCCACCGAGGCGGGCCGCACCGAGCCGACGCTGCCGCGCGAGTGGGGGGACTACTTCACCCGGGCGGCGATGCCGGCGCTGCGGATTCCCGACTTCAACATGAGCTCGGTGAGCCGGGGCGTGTGACCGGCGGGGAAGGAAGTCCCCCGAGCAAATAGACTCGACCTGTCCTTTGTCCGACAACCCACTACAGGAACGCCACGATGACACGCCTCGGCGACTCCGTCGCGCGCGCCAGCGCACTGCTGGCGCAGGACCTCTCCACCGACTCGACCGTGGAGCAGCTGCTCACGGAGACGAAGGCGAGGCGCTATCTGGACCTGACGGACCTGCCGGCGAAGGACCAGGCCGAGCTGATCGCCTCGCGCACCGTCGAGGTGCTGCCGGGCGTGGCCAAGCTGGCCGAGCGGATCGAGCAGCGCCGGGCCGAGGGCAAGGGCCTGGGCATCAAGCTGGGCATCGACCCGACGGCCGCCGACGTGCACCTCGGGCACGCCGTGCCGGTGATCATCCTCAGCCGGTTCCAGCGGATGGGCCACGACGTCACCCTGCTCATCGGTGACTTCACCGCCAAGATCGGCGACCCGACGGGCCGCACGGCGGAGCGTCCGCCGCTGACCGACGAGGACATCGCCGCGAACCTGGCGGGCTACCGCGAGCAGGTCCGGCCCTTCTTCGACTTCGAGAAGGTCCGGTTCGTCCAGAACAGCGAGTGGCTGGCGCCCTACACCTTCCCCAAGCTGCTCGGCCTGCTCTCGCAGGTGCCGGTCTCGCAGCTGCTGCAGCGCGAGGACTTCCGCAACCGGCTGGCGGCCGGCTCGGGCCTGACGATGTCGGAGCTGCTGTACCCGATCGCGCAGGGCCTGGACTCGGTGGCGCTGGACTGCGACGTGGAGCTCGGGGGCGCGGACCAGCTGCTCAACCTGCAGATGGGCCGCAAGCTGATGGAGGTGCACGGGCAGAAGCCGCAGCTCGTGGTCACCATGCCGCTGATCGAGGGCACCGACGGCACGGGCGCGAAGATGTCCAAGTCCAAGGGCAACTACGTGGGTCTCTCGGCGCCCGCCGACGACGTCTTCGGCAAGATCATGTCGGTGCCGGACCGGCTGATGGAGCCGTACCTGAAGGCCTGGACGGAGTGGACGGACGCGGAGATCGCGCTCGTGCTCTCCCGCGTCGAGGAGAAGTCGCTGCACCCGATGGACCTGAAGAAGGTCCTGGCGGGCGAGGTCGTGGCCGCGCTGTACGGCGTGGAGGCGGCGATGGCGGCGCGTGCGGGCTTCGTCGCGCAGTTCTCGAAGAAGAGCTTCACCGACGTCGAGACGCCGGTGGTGGACCTGGCCGAGCACGGTGCGGAGCCGGCCACGGCGGTGCTCAGCAAGGTGCTGGGCTTCCAGCCGAGCGCTTCGGCCGCCCGCCGGGTGGCCAAGCAGAACGGCCTGCGGCTGGTCCTCGAGGCCGACGGCGGCCAGGAGGCCGTGGTGCTGGCCGAGGCCGACGCCATCCGGCCGCTGGCCGAGGTGACCCGTGAGCTGCTGGCCGGGCGCGAGGTGAGCGGTGTCTACCTCAAGGCCGGCCGCAGGATCGCCGAGCTGCGCGGGCTGTAACCCCTGGTCGACCGCCTGGTCGACCCCTGCTCCCTGTGCCGAACGGGGCGGCCGGTGCGCGTGACGCGTGCCGGCCGCCCCGTTTCGCCTGTGTGCGGTCGCGTCGGGTGAGGGGTCAGGTGGCGCGGTGCCGGTTGCCGCGCATCCCGACCCACAGCCGGTCGCCGACGGCGACCACGACGATCGCGCCGATCAGCTGGAGCAGGTGCCGGATCCAGTCGATGCCCTTGGTGTCCTCGACACCCAGTCCGGTGGCCGCCCAGTTGCCGAGCAGGCTGCCGATCATGCCGCAGATGATCGTGAGCCAGAGCGGGATCTGCTGCTTGCCGGGGATGACCGCCTTGGCGATCAGGCCCAGGACAAGGCCGACGATGATTGCCCACAACCAGTCCATGCCGCCTCCTCGGTCCGGGCGATGTGGCGTGCTCCGTCAGTGTGGGTCCGCACCCCCTACGGCGCACGTCGGAGTGGTCCGTACGCCGTACGCGCACGTCGGGCGCCTGTGCGCGAGCCATCCGGCGGGTGACCCGGTCTCGTCCGCCGACGGGCCGCGGCGTAACGTGGGGTACGTACAAGCCCGAAGGGCGTCGGCGCGGCAGTCGGGTGGTGGAATGTGATGCGGAAGCCGGGCGGTAACGAGACCTTCCGGATCACCGGGGCCCGCAGGGGCCTGACGGAGGACGTCCGCGGGCGCCAGCGCCGGTATGTGATCTCGATGAGCATCCGCACGCTGTCCGTGGTGCTGACCGTGGTCCTGTGGAACATCGAGCGTTACGTGGCGGTGGGCACGCTGGTCCTGGGCGCGCTGCTGCCCTATGTGGCGGTGGTGATAGCCAACGCGGGCCGGGAGAACGCCCCTTCGCTGCCGGGCACGTTCGTTCCGGCGCCCACCCGGCCGGTGCTGACGGCCGGCCCGCCGGCGGGCGGGGCGGAATCCGTCCCGGAAGACGATCGCTCCTCCCGGCGTGATCAGGGACCTGACCACGGCTGATCCTCCGGTTCCGGGCGGGCGGTCCCGGAGCGGTGTGACAAGCTCAAGAAAACCTCAGATCAATCATGTGGATCGGTGCCCCCCGTAGGGCCCCCCGTGACATACTTCGTAGGCGCTCCGCATCCCCCGTCGGAGCGACAGACCGACGCCGGGCGGCTCCCCCCGTGGCTGCCCGGCGTCGCCGTGTCCGGCGGACCGGGCAAGATCCGGACGTCGTAGAGTCGAGGGGTGAACTCCCCCGAGAATGCCGTGATCTGCTCCGCCAAGGGCTGCCGTGCCGCCGCGGTGTGGGTGCTGGCGTGGAACAACCCCAAGCTGCACACGCCCGAGCGCCGCAAGACCTGGCTGGCCTGTGACGATCACCGCGAGCACCTGTCCAACTTCCTTGGCCTGCGCGGTTTCCTCAAGGACGTGGTGACCCTGGAGGAGTGGGAGGCGTCAGCCTCCGATCGCTGACATCGGGCGCGCGGGCTGCAGGAACGCGGGGTCGTCGAGGCCCGAGCCCGCCTTCTTGCCCCGCGTCGCAATCCGCCACAGCCGCGCGAGGTCCTCGTCCGTGGCTCCGGAGCGCAGTGCCGTGCGCAGATCGGACTCCTCGGTGGCGAACAGGCAGGTGCGGATCTGCCCGTCGGCGGTCAGCCGGGTGCGGTCGCAGGCGGCGCAGAAGGGCCGGGTGACGGAGGCGATGACGCCGACGCGGGCCGGGCCGCCGTCGACGATCCAGCGCTCGGCGGGCGCGGAGCCGCGCTCGTCCGCCTGCTCGGGGGTGAGGTCGAAGCGGGTGCGCAGGCTCGCCAGGATCTGCTCGGCGGTGATCATTCCGGTGCGCTTCCAGCCGTGCTGGGCGTCGAGGGGCATCTGCTCGATGAACCGGAGCTCGTAGTCGTTCTCGACGGCCCAGGCGAGCAGGTCGGGGGCCTCGTCGGCGTTGTGGCCGGGCATCAGCACGGCGTTGACCTTGACGGGCGTCAGTCCGGCGGCGCGGGCGGCGGCCAGTCCGTCGAGGACGTCGTGGAGGCGCTTGCGGCGGGTGAGGGCGGCGAAGACCTCGGGGCGCAGGGTGTCGAGGGAGACGTTGACCCGGTCCAGCCCGGCGTCCTTCAGGGCGCGTGCGGTGCGGGCGAGGCCGATGCCGTTGGTCGTGAGCGACAGCCGGGGGCGGGGGGCGAGGGCGGCGCAGCGTTCGACGATGGAGACCAGGCCGGGGCGCAGCAGGGGCTCGCCGCCGGTGAAGCGGACCTCGGTGACACCGAGGGCGGTGACGGCGACGCGGACCAGGCGGACGATCTCGTCGTCGGTGAGCAGGTCGGGCTTGGCGAGCCAGCGCAGGCCCTCTTCGGGCATGCAGTAGGTGCAGCGCAGGTTGCAGCGGTCGGTCAGGGAGACGCGCAGGTCGGTGGCGACACGGCCGTAGGTGTCCATCAGCATGATGCGGCCCCTCCCGCCGGACTGGAACTCTCGTTCGTCTTCGCTTCGTGGCAGCGTACGCGATCGTCCGGGGAAGGGGCCGTACGGGATTCCGTACGGGGATTCAGTGCGCCCCGTAGCCCGTCAGGGAGCGGACCTCCAGTTCGGCGTACTTCTGCTGCTGATCAGGGGCTTCCTTCGACAGCAGGGAGCCGGCCCAGCCGAGCAGGAAGCCGAGCGGAATGGAGACCAGGCCGGGGTTGGCGAGCGGGAACCAGTCGAAGTCCAGGCCCGGGAAGAGTGCCTTGGGGTTGCCGGAGACGACCGGGGAGAGGATCACCAGGGTGACGGAGGAGATCAGGCCGCCGTAGATCGACCAGAGGGCGCCCCGGGTGGTGAAGCGCTTCCAGAAGAGGCTGTAGAGGATCGTGGGGAGGTTGGCCGAGGCGGCGACGGCGAAGGCGAGGGCGACCAGGGCTGCGGCGTTGAGCCGGTGGGCGAAGATGCCCAGCACGATGGAGATCGCGCCGATGACGATCGCGGCGACCTTGGCGGTGAGGATCTCCTCCTTCTCGCTCGTCCTGCCGCGCCGGATGACGTTGGCCCACAGGTCGTGGGCGAAGGAGGCGGAGGAGGCCAGGGTCAGGCCCGCGACCACGGCGAGGATCGTGGCGAAGGCGACGGCCGAGATCACGGCCAGCAGGATGGCCCCGCCGGTGGATCCGGCGCCGCCGCCGACCTCCTGGGCGAGCAGGGGCGCCGCGGTGTTGCCGGACTCGTTGGAGGCGGTGATCGCCTTCGGGCCGACCAGGGCCGCCGCGCCGAAGCCGAGCGCGATGGTCATCAGGTAGAAGGCGCCGATGATGCCGATCGCCCAGTTCACGGACGTACGGGCGGCGCGGGCGGTGGGCACGGTGTAGAAGCGGATGAGGATGTGCGGCAGCCCGGCGGTGCCCAGCACCAGCGCCAGGCCGAGCGAGATGAAGTTGAGCTTGGAGGTGCCGTCCTTGCCGTACTGCAGGCCCGGCTCGAGGAAGGCCTTGCCCTTGCCGCTCTCCTCGGCGGCCCGGCCGAGCAGGGTGGAGAGGTTCCAGTTGAACTTGGTGAGGACCAGGACCGTGATCAGCAGGGTGCCGGCGATGAGCAGGACGGCCTTGACGATCTGCACCCAGGTGGTGCCCTTCATGCCGCCGATGGTCACGTAGAGGACCATCACCAGGCCGACCAGGACGATGATCCAGCGCCGCGATCCCTCGCCGGTGGCACCCAGCAGCAGTGCCACCAGGGCGCCGGCGCCGACCATCTGGGCCAGCAGGTAGAAGATCGAGACCACGATGGTGGAGGTGCCCGCGGCGGTGCGCACCGGCCGCTGCCTCAGCCGGTGGGCGAGAACGTCGGCCATGGTGAAACGGCCGGAGTTGCGCAGCGGCTCGGCGACGAGCAGCAGGGCGACCAGCCAGGCGACGAGGAATCCGATGGAATAGAGGAAACCGTCGTATCCGAAGAGGGAGATGGCGCCGGCGATGCCCAGGAAGGACGCGGCGGACATGTAGTCGCCGGAAATGGCGAGGCCGTTCTGGAATCCGGTGAAGGAGCGGCCGCCGGCGTAGAAGTCGGTGGCGTCCTTGGTCTGCCGGCCGGCCCACACGGTGATGGCGAGGGTGATGGCGACGAAGACCGAGAAGAGCGTGATGATCAGGGTGCGGTGTTCGCCGGCGCCCCCGGCGGCCAGCGGCTGTGCGGTGGCACCCAGCAGGGCGGTGGTGCTCGTGCTCATTCCGCCGCCTCCATACGGGCCTTGAGGGCCTCGGCCTTCGGATCGATGTTCGCCGCGGCGTGCCGCGAGTACCACCAGGCGATGAGGAAGGTGGTGAGGAATTGCGCCAGCCCGAACACCAGGGCGACGTTGATGTTGCCGACGACCGTGGTGTCCATGAATTCGCCCGCGTAATTGGAGAGCAGGACGTAGAGCAGGTACCAGGCGACGAAGGCGACGGTGAGGGGGAAGGCGAAGGAGCGGTGCGCCCGGCGCAGTTCGCCGAATTCCCCGCTGGTCTGTACGTCGGTGAACCGGTCGGGCTGAGCGGGAATGGTGGGTCGAACGGGCTCGTCCGGGCCCTTCGATGTGGTCGGTGTGGTGCCCACGGCCTCTTCAGAGTCCACGGTCTCTCCTGACAGGTGATTACGGAGCGCGAGCCGATCCTGTGACTGGGATCACGCATCGTAGAGGGACACCGCAGTATGCGACAGGGGGTTGATCGTTGAATACCGCAGCGTTCGTCACGCCGGGCAAAGCCGCCCGGCTCCGGGCTCGTTGACCCTGGTGTGAGCACTGCCCCGGCCTCTGCCCGCTCAACCGGCGGCCGGCGCCCGTTCGGGAGCGTCAGGTTGACGGCTCCCGTGCCGGAGGCCGGTGCGACCGGGGCATCCCGTCCCGATCCGGCCGTTCTTCCGGACGGCCGCGCGCCCCTGACGCGCCGTCACCAGGTGCGGAGTCATTCCTTCCCATTGTTATTTCTGGATGAATTCATTGCCCGGCGCCATGATCGGCGCTAGCTTCACTCGTCATGTACCCGCCCGTGCGCGCCCATGCGTCCGGGCGGATTTCCTGATGATGTGGAGAACCCATGGCTCAGCTGCGTTCCAGACGCCGGCACGCCCTGCTGGCGGCCCCCGTCGGACTGGCGCTCACCGCCTCCCTCGGCTTCCTGCCCGGCGCCGCCTCGGCCGCCCCGCAGGACACCACGGCCGCGCGGGCGGCCGTCACGACGGACGGTCCGCTGCTGTCGTACGTGGTCAACACCGGCACCGACCGCGGCACTCTGACCAAGGTGAAGAAGGCCGTCAAGCAGGCCGGCGGCACCGTCGTGGTCTCCTACGACAAGATCGGCGTCATCGTCGCGCACTCGAAGAACCCCGAGTTCGGCAAGACGCTGCGCGCGGTGCCCGGTGTGCAGTCGGCGGGTGCCACCCGCACCGCCCCGCTGAAGTCGGCGGCCACCACCGAGTACGGCAAGCCGGAGCGACTGAAGCTCACCAAGGACGGCGCCAAGTCCCTGGCCCGCACCGCCGGCACCGGCAAGGAGCCGCTGGAGAGCCTGCAGTGGGACCTCCCCGCCATCGGCGCCGACAAGGCCGCCAAGGTCAACCCGGGCAACAAGAACGTCACCGTCGCCGTCATAGACACCGGCGTCGACGACACCCACCCCGACCTCGCCCCGAACTTCTCCGCGAGCCAGTCCGCCAGCTGCGTCTCCGGCAAGGCCGACACCAGCGCCGGCGCGTGGCGCCCCTTCGACCCGAAGGAGGACTACCACGGCACGCACGTGGCCGGTTCCATAGCCGCGGCCCGCAACGGCGTCGGCGTGGCCGGTGTCGCCCCTGGCGTGAAGGTCTCCGGCATCAAGGTCAGCACGCCGGGCAACAGCCTCTTCTACGCGGAGAGCGTGGTCTGCGCCTTCGTCTTCGCCGCCGACCGCGGCGCCGCGGTGACGAACAACAGCTACTACGTCGACCCGTGGATGTTCAACTGCCCCGACAACTTCGACCAGAAGGCGATAGCCGACGCGGTCGGCCGGGCCGCGAAGTACGCCCAGGACAAGGGCGTCGTCAACGTCGCCTCCGCGGGCAACTCCAACTTCGACCTCGCGGCCAAGGAGATCACCGACGACTCCAGCCCGAACGACACCGGCTCCAAGCCGCCGGCGCGCAAGATCGACCCCAAGGTCTGCCTCGACGTCCCGGCGCAGCTCGACGGCGTCGTCACCGTGAGCGCCACGGGCGTGAAGTCCGCCAAGTCGTTCTACTCCAACTACGGCCTCAAGGCCGTCGACGTCGCGGCCCCCGGCGGCGACACCATGCAGGTGCCGGACGCCCCCGCCAAGGAGGGCGGCATCCTCTCCACCATGCCGGGCGGCGACTGGGCCTACCTGCAGGGCACCTCGATGGCCGGCCCGCACGTCGCGGGTGTGGCGGCGCTGCTGAAGAGCACGCACCCCAAGTCCAGCCCGCAGGAGATCCAGTGGCTCCTGAAGGCCCAGGCCAAGAACCCCGGCTGCCCGACCACCGCGTACGACCCGGACGGCACCGGTAAGTGGAAGGCCACCTGCACCGGCAACAAGAACGTCAACAGCTTCTACGGCTACGGCATCGTGGACGCCCTGGCGGCGGTCCAGGACTGACGCCTGCCGGATCGGGACGAGGGGCCGGGCGGACGCCGCCCGGCCCCTTCCGTCTGCGCGGCGCAGGTGAGCACCCCCTGGGCCAGCAGGCACTGGGCGGCGATGTAGGTGAGCATGATCCAGAACTGGGGCACGGGTGCCTGCGGCCACCGCGCCAGTCCGCCGGCGATGAGCGTGTCCGACAGCAGGAACAGCGCGCCGCCCGCCCCGGCCCACAGCCGGGCCCGGGTCGCGCCGAGCGCCATCGCGGTCAGCAGCAGGCTGTAGAGGACGACGGGCACCCGCAGTCCCGCCTCCAGGCCGGGCCACAGCAGTGCGACCGTCACCGCCCAGGCGACGGCGTAGCCCGCCGCGAGCCGGCGGGTGCGGGCGCCGCCCGGACTGCCGTGCCGGGCGAACAGCACGAGGTAGCAGACGTGCCCGGCGGCGAAGGAGCCCATGCCCACCAGGAAGAGGGTCTCCCGGCCGGTCTGCAGCAGGGTGTCGCCGCCGCAGCCGAGGAGCAGGGCGGCGGCGAGCAGGCGCGGGCCGCCGCGCGCGAGGACGTGGGCCGCCAGCAGCGGCATCAGGGCGGGCTTGGTCACCTGGGCGAGGGTGGTGGCGTGCGCGAGGAGCGCGCCCAGGTGGACGGCCGCCACCGCCCCCAGCGTGACGGCGAGCGCGGCCGGTGCCGCCTCGCGGGCCGCTCTCACGCGGCCCGCTCGGGCACGGCGGGGGCGGCGGGGGCGGCGGGGGCGTTGGGTCCGGCCTCGGCCGGGGAGACCGCCGGCGGCGGCGCCGGCTGCCAGCCCGGCCCCCGGAAGACGCGCCCGGCCCTTTCGCGCCAGTCGCGGGCGGCCCGGAGGTCGCGGGCGATGGCCGCGTACTCGTGGGTGGCCACGCGCAGCGGGTTGTAGGTGTCGATGTTCTTCGTCAGCCCGTAGACCGGACGTTCGCCCTCCGGGACGAAGGAGCCGAAGACCCGGTCCCAGACGATCAGGATGCCGCCGAAGTTGCGGTCCAGGTAGCCGCCCTGCGAGGCATGGTGCACGCGGTGGTGGGAGGCGGTGTTCAGGACGTACTCGAAGGGCCGGGGCAGCTTGCCGACCCGTTCGGTGTGCACCCAGAACTGGTAGACGAGGTTGACCGACGAGCAGAACGCCACCGCCGCCGGGTGCACGCCGAGCGCGATCATGGGCAGGTAGAACGGCCAGACCGTCAGCGACGTCCACGGCTGGCGCAGCGCGGTGGTCAGGTTGAACTTGCGGCTGGAGTGGTGCACCACGTGGCAGGCCCACAGGACGCGGACGACGTGGTGGCCGCGGTGCGACCAGTAGTAGAGGAAGTCCTGGGCGAGGAGCATCAGGGGCAGCGTCCACCACAGGACGGGCACCCGCAGGGGCGTGAGCTCGTAGACGGCCGTGTAGACCGCGACGATGGGGATCTTCCAGAGCGCGTCGAAGAGGAGACTGCCCAGCCCCATGCCGATGCTGGTGGCCGCGTCCTTGGCCTCGTAGCCCTCGGAGCGGTCGTCGGGGTGGAGCCGGTAGCTCACCAACTCCAGCACGGTGAGCAGGACGAAGGCGGGTACGGACCACAGCACGACATCGGGGAGGTGTGGCATGGCCGCACCATAAACGGGCCGACTGGCCTGCGGCTAGGGGTTGTTACCCTCGGGTACCGAAGAGTGTTACCTCGGGTTCGGTGCCGGGGCCACCGATGGTGCGGGGCAGCCGTCGCCGCCGACCGGTGTTCACCGTCCGGGTGACACCGGGCGCGCGGCGGCCGGCCCTCGGGGCGGGCACGGATCTGGCCTGATCCCGGCAGTCCGCGGGCCGCGGGTCCGCGGCCGGATTGCGGCGTTGTCAGCGGCGGCCCTTAAGCTCTTGGACCATGCTCGAAGACCGCACCGACGCCGCATCGCCCACCCCGTGGCCGGCCGCGTATCCGCAGGGATACGCGGTCGTCGACGTGGAGACCACCGGGCTCGCCCGGGACGACCGGATAGTGTCGGCCGCCGTCTACCAGCTGGACGCCCGGGGCCGGGTGGAGGACCGGTGGTACACGCTGGTCAACCCCCAGCGCGACCCCGGCCCGGTGTGGATTCACGGGCTCACCTCCGAAGTCCTCGCCGACGCGCCGCTGTTCCCGGAGATCGCGGACGAGTTCGCCAAGCGGCTGGACGGGCGGGTGCTCGTCGCGCACAACGCGGCCTTCGACTGGTCGATGATCGCCCGCGAGTACGCCCGCGCGCGGGTGACCGCCCCGGTCCGCCAGCGGCTGTGCACCATCGCCCTGTCGAAGGACCTGGGGCTGCCGCTGCCCAACCACAAGCTGGAGTCGCTGGCCGCCCACTACGGCGTCGTGCAGCAGCGGGCCCACCACGCGCTGGACGACGCCCGGGTGCTGGCCGAGGCGTTCCGGCCGAGCCTGCACCTGGCGGCCGAGAAGGACCTGCGGCTGCCACTGCTGGCCTGCCAGCCGCTGACGGAGTGGTCCGACGGCCCGTCGCCGGCCGCGTCCTCGGCGAGGATCGGTTACCAGCCGTCGTACCGGTCCGGCACCTGGCGGCCCAGCCGCAGGCGCCCGGCCTGCCCGTACCCCAACCCGGGGCGCTACGCGCCGGGCGGCCGGCTGGTGCAGGGCATGCGGGTGGCGTTCTCCGGCGACACCTCCGTCGACCGGGAGCTGCTGGAGGACCGGGCGGTCGAGGCGGGGCTGCACGTGGCCACGAGCGTGTCCCGGCTGACGAGCCTGCTGGTCACCAACGACCCGGAGTCCCCCACCTCCAAGACCGTCAAGGCCCGCTCGTTCGGGACGCCGGTGGTCGACGAGGCGGCGTTCATACAGCTGTTGTCCCATATCGCCCCGGCCGGGACGAAACCCTAAAAAAGCCACATAAGCCCGCATAGCACTCGCGGGCACCCGCCGCCCGTGGGGCGAACCCCACCAGGTACCGTCAAAGGGTGTACCGCTTCCTGTTGTCCCGGCAGTGGGTGATCACCACTCTCGTGGGGCTCGCCCTCATCCCGGCGATGATCCAGCTGGGCTTCTGGCAGTTCCACCGCCACGAGCACCGGGTAGCGCGCAACGACCAGATCGCCCGGAGCCTGTCCGCCGACCCGGTCCCCGTGACCGAGCTGGCCGCGCCCGGACGCACCGTGGCGCGCGACGCGGTCTGGCGCACGGTCACCGCGAGCGGCACCTACGACCCCCAGGGCGAGGTCGTCGTGCGGATGCGCACCGACGGCGACGGCAACCAGGGCTACTTCGTCCTCACCCCGCTGGTGATGGCGGACGGCCGCGCCGTCCTCGTCAACCGCGGCTGGGTCCCGGCCGGCGGCGATCTGACGAAGTTCCCCGACGTGCCCGCCGCCCCCACCGGCAAGGTCACCGTCACCGGCCGGCTGCGGGCGGACGAGACCACGGCGAGCGGCATCAAGAACACCGCGGGCCTGCCGCCCCGCCAGGTGATGCTCATCAACAGCGAGCAGCGCGCCGAGGAGCTGAAGCGCCCGCTGCTCGGCGGCTACGTCGAACTCACCGAGGCCCCGGGCAAGGACCAGCCGCGCCCGGTCGGCGCCCCCGACCACAGCAGCATCGGCCCGCACATGGCCTACGCCGTGCAGTGGTGGCTGTTCGCCGCCTTCGTGCCCGTGGGCTGGTTCATCCTGGTCCGCCGCGAGCGCCGCGACCGCGCCGCTGCCGCCGCGGCGGCAGCGGCAGACGCTGAGGTCGGCGAGCCCGCCACCGCCGCACCGGACGCCGAAGTCGCCCGGACAGCCCCTTCCTCCGAGTAGCCCCCGCGCGATCCGGGAAGGCGCCTCGCGTGGCACTCATCGAGGACTACGCGATCGTCGGCGATCTGCAGACCGCGGCCCTGGTCGGGCGGAACGGCTCCATCGACTGGCTGTGCCTGCCCCGCTTCGACTCCCCCGCCTGCTTCGCCGCCCTCCTCGGCGGCCCGGACAACGGCCACTGGCGGCTCGCGCCCGCCGGCGCCGGGGACTGCACCCGCCGCGCCTACCTCGAGGACTCCCTCGTCCTGGAGTCCGTCTGGGAGACCGACGACGGCACCGTCAAGGTCACCGACTTCATGCCGCAGCGCGACCGCGCCCCCGACCTGGTGCGCGTCGTCGAGGGCGTCAGCGGATCCGTCGCCATGCTCGGCGTGCTGCGGCTGCGCTTCGACTACGGCCATGTCGTCCCCTGGGTGCGCCGCCTGGACGACCACCGCGTCGCCGTCGCCGGGCCCGACTCGGCCTGGCTGCGCAGCGAGCCGCCCGTGCCCACCTACGGCCGGGACCTCAGCACCTGCTCGGAGTTCACCGTCGACGCCGGGCAGCGGGTGGCGTTCGTCCTCACCTGGCACCCCTCCCACGAGCCCCGGCCCCCGCTCGTCGACCCGCACGAAGCGCTGCGCCACAGCCTGGAGGACTGGCGGGCCTGGGCGGCGCGCTGCGCCTACCGGGGCCCCCACCGCGAGGCCGTCCTCCGTTCCCTGATCACGCTCAAGGCCCTCACCTACGCACCCACCGGCGGCATCGTCGCCGCGCCGACGACCTCGCTGCCCGAGGAGATCGGCGGCGTCCGCAACTGGGACTACCGCCACTGCTGGCTGCGCGACTCCACCCTCACCCTCAACTCGCTGCTCGCCGTCGGCTACGAGGACGAGGCCGCCGCCTGGCGCGACTGGCTGCTGCGCGCGGCCGCCGGCGACCCGGCCGACCTGCAGACGATGTACGGGCTGGGGGGCGAGCGCCGGCTGCCCGAGACGGTGCTGGACTGGCTGCCCGGCTACGAGCGGTCCTTCCCGGTGCGGATCGGCAACGCCGCCGTCACCCAGCTGCAGCTGGACGTGTACGGCGAGGTCGTCGACTCCCTGCACGCGGTCCCGCGCGGCGGCGGGCGCGGCACCGAACCGCTCGCCTGGAACATCCAGTGCAGCATGCTCGGATTCCTCAAGGACCACTGGCGCGAGCCCGACGCCGGGCTGTGGGAGGTCCGCGGCCCGCGCCGCCACTTCGTGCACTCCAAGGTGATGGCCTGGGTCGCCGCCGACCGGGCCGTGTGCGCCCTGGAGAACGACCCCGGCCTCAGCGGTGACCTCGACGGCTGGCGCACCTTGCGCGAGGAGGTCCACCGCGAGGTCTGCGAACAGGGCTTCGACGCGGACCGCGGCACCTTCACCCAGTACTACGGCTCGCGTGAACTGGACGCGGCCACCCTCCTCATCCCCCGCACCGGCTTCCTGCCGCCCGGCGACCCGCGCGTGACCGGCACGATCGAGGCGGTCCGGCGGGAGCTGGAGCAGGGCGGATTCGTCCACCGCTACACCCTCGAGGGCAGCCCCGTGGACGGCCTGCCCGGCGGCGAGGGCGCGTTCCTGGCCTGCTCGTTCTGGCTGGCCGACGCGCTGTGCCTGACCGGCCGGCACAAGGAGGCCCGCGAGGTGTTCGAGCGGCTGCTGGCCGTCCGCAACGACGTCGGGCTGCTCGCCGAGGAGTACGACCCCGTGGTGGGCCGGCAGCTGGGGAACTTCCCCCAGGCGTTCAGCCACATCGCTCTCGTGGGCACCGCCCTTCTCCTGACGGGTGCGGAGACGGCACACTGACCGCATGGATCTTGGACTGAGGGACCGGGTGTACGTCCTGACCGGTGCGAGCCGTGGGCTGGGCTTCGCCACCGCCTGTGAACTGGCCGCCGAGGGCGCCCGGGTGGTCGTCTCCGGGCGCGACGGGGCGACGGCGGCCGCGGCGGCGGAGAAGATCGGCCCGAATGCCGTCGGGGTCTGCGCGGACAACGCCGACCCTGCGGCGGCCGAACGCCTCGTGGCCACCGCGCGCGAGCGCTTCGGGCGCTTCGACGGCATCCTGATCAGCGTCGGCGGCCCGCCGCCCGGTTCGGCGGCCGACAACGACGACGAGCAGTGGCGGGCGGCCTTCGACTCCGTCTTCCTCGGCGCGGTCCGGCTGGCCCGCACGGCGGCCGCCGAGCTGGGCGAGGGCGGCGTGATCGGCTTCGTCCTGTCGGGTTCGGTGCACGAGCCGATCCCCGGGCTCGCGATCTCCAACGGGCTGCGGCCGGGCCTGGCGGGCTTCGCGAAGTCGCTGTCGGTGGACCTGGGCCCGCGCGGCATCCGGGTCGTGGGGCTGCTGCCCGGCCGGATCGCCACCGACCGGATGCGGGAGCTCGACGCGCTCTCGGGGGATCCCGAGGCGAGCCGGGCCCGCCGCTCGGCGACGATCCCGCTGGGCCGGTACGGCAACCCGGAGGAGTTCGGCAAGGTGGCGGCGTTCGTGCTGTCGCCGGCGGCCTCGTACCTGACCGGAGTGATGCTGCCCGTCGACGGCGGTGCCCGGCACGGCTTCTGAACCCGCCCCGCTCACCCCACGCGCTCCGCGCGGTGGCGCACCGCGCGCAGCCGGACCTCCGCCGGCAGGCGCGCCAGCCCGACGGAGGTCCTGGCGTGGCGCAGGACCTCGGCGCCCAGCCCGCGCAGGGCCGTGGCGGGCCGGGCGTGCGGGGCGAGGGTGAGCACGACGCGCGCCGCGGGGGCGGAGCGCCTGCCGGTGAGCGCGACCAGGGCGTGGTCGACCCCGGCCAGCGCCCGCGCCTCGGCGGCCAGTGCCTCCTCCAGAGCCCGGCCGCGCACCACCACCGTCGCGCCGTCGCCGCTGTCGACGGTCACCTCGCGCAGCCTGCGACGGCGCATCTGGGCGAGCAGCCACCACAGGGACAGCAGGACGAGCACGGCCAGGGCGGTGATGACGGCCGGCCACCACCAGCCGCGCCCGCTCCACCCGCGCCGGTCCGCCTCGCCCAGCAGTACGTCGCCGGGCCCGTCGAAGGGCCAGGCGGCGGGCAGCGTGAAGCCCCAGTGCCGCTGCAGGTCGAGGGCGCCGGTGAGCACGGCGGCGCCCAGCGCCAGCAGCACGAGACCGGCCAGGGCCAGCAGGATCCGGTTGACGGCCCTCAGCACCGGGCGCTCACCTCTTCGCGGGGCGGTCGACGCGCACGGACAACGAGGGCTCCCGTGCCAGGCCCATCTCCCGTACGCCCTCGGCCAGTACGGAGTTCACGTCCGTGCGCACCTCGTCCAGGTCGCGGAAGTGCGACTGGGCCCGGACCCGGACGACGCGGCGGCCGACGTCGACGCGTACGGACCGCACCCCGGCGACCTCCATCGCCCGGTCGCGCAGCACCAGGGCGGCGGCGGTGCGGTCGAGTCCGGCGCGTACGTCCGGGGACTCGCCGCGCATCGGCAGGATCCGGCGCAGTCCGGGCGTGACGGCCAGTGTGATCAGCCAGGCGCCCAGCACGACGGCCGCCGCGGCGGCCGCGACGACCCACGGGTCGTCGAGGTGGCGGGTGGCGAGCTGGTGGGCCAGGCGGCGGCGCCAGCCCAGGGCGGGACGGCCGGCCCGTACGGCGGCGACGTCGTAGAGGAGGATGCCGGTGGCGCCCAGGAGGCCGGCCGCGACGAGTGCGGCGGGCACCCGGCGGGCCGAGCGGAAGCGGCGCGCGGCGGGGGCGGCGGGGGCGGGCTCGTCCGGCGGTCCGGGGGCGTCCTTCTCCAGTGGCACCTGTTCGCTCATCGCACCCGCTCCCCGCCCGTGCGGTCCCCGTGCGCCGAGTGCAGCCGCTCCACTGTGATCATCACCTCCGGGACGTCCATCCCCGCCAGCCCCTTCACCCGCTCGGTGATCCGCCGGCGTACCGCGCGGCAGCGGGCGCCGATGTCCGTCGGGTAGCCGAGCTCCACCCACACGCCGATCCGGGCGGAGCCGTCGTGGACGGTGACGGAGGCGTGCGGGGGCTCGTGGTCCGTCGCGGACGGCTCGCCGAGCGCCTCGCGCGCCGCCTGTGCGGCGATCTTGGCGACGACGCGGTCGGCGATGCGGGTCGCGCCGCGCTCGGCGGGCTCCACCGCGCGTGGCGGCCGCACGCCCTACCTCCCGCGTCCGTCGCGCGGGCGGAAGAAGTCGCCGGGCTCCAGGTCCCCCTCGAGGAACCGGCCCGCGACGAAACCGACGGCGCCCAGCGCCGCCACCAGCAGGAAGGCCCCGAATCCGCCGAAGTACCCGGCGAATCCGAGCGCCATGCCGGCGATCATGCCGACCACGGCCGTGCTCATCGCGCGCTCCTCACTGGACCCGCCGGCCCCGCGGCCTACTGGATCCTGGGCTCGGGCTCTTCCTCTTCCTCGTCCGGCAGCTTCACATCGGTCACGGCGATGTTGACCTCGACGACCTCCAGGCCCGTCATGCGTTCCACCGCCGCAATGACGTTTTCCCGCACCGCGCGGGCGACATCCGCGATCGCCACGCCGTAATCGACGACGATCTCCAGATCGAGGGCCGTCTGGACCTCGCCGACCTCCGCCTTGACCCCGCGGGTCAGGGAGCGGTTGCCGCCGGGAACGCGGTCGCGGACGGCCCCGAAGGTGCGCGAGAGGCCGCCGCCCATGGCGTGGACGCCGACCACGTCCCGGGCGGCCAGTCCGGCGATCTTCTCCACGACGCCGTCGGCGATGGTGGTGCGGCCCCGGTCGGCGGCGGCGACCGGCGGCTGTTTGACGGCGCCGGGCTGGCCGCTCTTCCCGGCCTGGCTGGTCTTGCCGCTCTGGTGGGCCGCGCCCGCGGTGTCGGTCATGGTCGGTCGCCTCTCAGCCTCGCTTCCCTTCCCTTTGCCACCTTAGGCGGGCCCACCGCGGCCCGCCGGGCGATGCGCGGGAACGGAACGGACGGCGGGCCGCAGGTGGGCTCGACCTACTCCCCCAGCCCCGCCAGGTCGCGCAGGCGGCGGGCCTGGGCGGCGCGCTCGGCGACGCGCTGCTCGTCGTAGGTGCGGCCCGAGGCGCCGCGCAGCAGTGCCTTGGTCTCGATGACGGCGTCGCGCGGGGCGGCCAGCAGGGCGGCGGTCAAGTCCTCGACGGCCGCGGAGAGTTCGGCGGCGGGGACGACCACGTTGGCCAGGCCGGTCTGCCCGGCCTCGGCCGCGGAGACGAAGCGCCCGGTGGCGCAGATCTCCAGCGCGCGGGCGTAGCCGACGAGGGACACCAGCGGCTGGGTGCCGCCCAGGTCGGGGACCAGGCCCAGGCTGGTCTCGCGCATCGCGAACTGGGCGTCGTCCGCGCACACCCGCAGGTCGCACGCGAGGGCGAGCTGGAAGCCGGCGCCGATGGCGTGGCCCTGCACGGCGGCTATGGAGACGATGTCGTTGCGGCGCCACCAGGTGAAGGCCTCCTGGTACGTGGCGATCTCGGCGTCCAGCGCCTCGTCCGTACCGCGCGCGAGGTCCAGGAAGGACGGCTCGCCGTCGAAGCCCTCGGGGGTGAAGGCCTGCCGGTCCAGGCCGGCGGAGAAGGACTTGCCCTCGCCGCCGAGCACCACCACCCGCACGGAACCCGGCAGCAGCCGGCCCGCCTCGGTCAGCGCACGCCACAGCGCGGGCGACTGTGCGTTGCGCTTGGCGGGGTTGGTGAGCGTGACGGTGGCGACCGTGTCGTCGACGACGAGTCGTACGCCGTCGCGGTCGAGCAGGGTGTTGCGAGCAGTCATGTGGGGCCTCCGAATGGCCGCAGTCGCGTTGGTTGACTGCACAGTAACCACCCGGACGGCCGGTCGGCCGACCGGGTGGGAACTGTCCTGACTGCTGTGCTCCCTGTGCGCGGCGTCAGGCCGAGGCGGCCTTCTTGCCGCGCGTGGCTCCGCCGCGACCCCGCAGGATCACGCCGGATTCGCTGAGCATCCGGTGCACGAAGCCATAGGAGCGACCGGTCTCTTCGGCCAGCGCCCTGATGCTCGCACCGGAGTCGTACTTCTTCTTCAGGTCTGCCGCGAGCTTCTCGCGCGCGGCGCCGGTCACCCGGCTGCCCTTCTTCAGAGTCTCGGCCACCCGTGCCTCCTCATGGGAGATGCGCCTCTTGTCTCTCATGATCACCCCTAGGCGGCCTCCTGGCCACCCATTCGGCAAGGTCGATGAGAAGTCCAAGGGAAAGAGATTCCGCGTTTTCCGGCCACGCCAGTGCCCGGAGCAGGCAATTCCGTGGGATCCGGCTCGTACGGCCGTACGGGTGGCGGCGCGAAGCGGCAGGTCAGACGGGGCTCCCTCACGCACGGCGCGAACGGCGCCCCGCACCTCGCACAGCGCGTGCGCCGGGGCGCCGGGCGGGGCGGGGGTACGAGCCGCCCTCACTCAGATGATGGATCACACATCGGCCGAATGATCGGGACGACACTGATCAAGAGACCGGCGGGGCCGGTCAGGCGAGGGCCACCAGGTCCGCGTAGTCCGGGCCCCACAGGTCCTCGACGCCGTCGGGCAGCAGGATGATCCGCTCCGGCTCGAGCGCGTCCACGGCGCCCTCGTCGTGCGTCACCAGCACGACCGCGCCCTTGTAGGTGCGCAGGGCGCCCAGGATCTCCTCGCGGCTGGCGGGGTCGAGGTTGTTGGTGGGCTCGTCCAGCAGGAGGACGTTCGCGGAGGAGACGACCAGGGTGGCCAGGGCCAGCCGGGTCTTCTCACCGCCCGAGAGCACGCCCGCGGGCTTGTCGACGTCGTCGCCGGAGAAGAGGAACGAGCCCAGCGTCTTGCGGACCTCGACCAGGTCCAGGTCGGGGGCCGAGGAGCGCATGTTCTCCAGGACCGTGCGGTCCGGGTCGAGCGTCTCGTGCTCCTGGGCGTAGTAGCCGAGCTTGAGGCCGTGGCCGGGGGTGACCTCACCGGTGTCGGGCTTCTCGGCCCCCGCGAGCAGCCGCAGCAGGGTGGTCTTGCCGGCGCCGTTGAGGCCGAGGATCACCACGCGGGAACCCTTGTCGATGGCCAGGTCGACGTCGGTGAAGATCTCCAGCGAGCCGTAGGACTTGGACAGGCCCTCCGCGGTGAGCGGGGTCTTGCCGCAGGGCGCGGGCTCGGGGAAGCGGAGCTTGGCGACCTTGTCGGAGGCGCGCACCTCCTCCAGGCCCTTGAGCAGCCGCTCGGCGCGCTTGGCCATGTTCTGCGCGGCCACGGTCTTGGTGGCCTTGGCGCGCATCTTGTCGGCCTGCGAATTGAGGGCCGCGGCCTTCTTCTCGGCGTTCTGGCGCTCGCGCTTGCGGCGCTTCTCGTCGGCCTCGCGCTGCTGCTGGTAGAGCTTCCAGCCCATGTTGTAGACGTCGATGACCGAACGGTTGGCGTCGAGGTAGAAGACCTTGTTGACGACGGTCTCGACGAGGTCGACGTCGTGGGAGATGACGATGAAGCCGCCGCGGTAGGTCTTGAGGTAGTCCCGCAGCCAGGCGATGGAGTCGGCGTCGAGGTGGTTGGTGGGCTCGTCCAGCAGCAGCGTGTCGGCGTCGGAGAACAGGATCCGGGCCAGCTCGACGCGGCGGCGCTGGCCGCCGGAGAGGGTGTGCAGCGGCTGGGTGAGGATGCGGTCGGGCAGGCCGAGGCTGGCGGCGATGGTCGCGGCCTCGGCCTCGGCGGCGTAGCCGCCCTTGGTCAGGAACTCCGTCTCCAGGCGCTCGTACTTCTTCATCGCCTTCTCGCGGGTGGCGCCCTTGCCGTTGGCCATCCGGTCCTCGTTCTCGCGCATCTTGCGCAGCACGGTGTCCAGGCCGCGCGCGGAGAGGATGCGGTCACGGGCGAGGACGTCGAGGTCGCCGGTGCGGGGGTCCTGCGGGAGGTAGCCCACCTCGCCGGAGCGGCTGATGGTGCCGGCGGCGGGGATGCCCTCACCGGCCAGGCACTTGGTGAGGGTGGTCTTGCCGGCGCCGTTGCGGCCGACGAGACCGACGCGGTCACCCTTGGCGATACGGAAGGAGGCGGACTCGATGAGGACGCGTGCGCCGGCGCGCAGCTCGATGCCGGAGGCGGTGATCACGGGGGTTTCTGCTCCTGTGCGAAGTGGACGGCGGTGGGACGGACTGGGTCGCGATGACGCCGTCTAATGCGCGAGGAGGAATGCCATGCGGACCAGTCTAACGGGGGCGCGCAAGCCGGTTTCCTTCCGTCGCGCGCCGGTGGCCGCGCTCCGGAAAGGGCAGAGAAGGGGTGATTCACGGATACTCGGGGAGGAAAGCCCTGGGCCGGGAGAGGAGTGAACGGCATGACGGACACCGGCACGGCGGCGCCGACGATCTCTCCGGCGCTGCTCTACGACGACGCGCAGGCAGCGATCCGGCAGCTCACGGAGGCCTTCGGGTTCACGCGGTCGGCACTGTACGAGAGCGAGGACGGCGTCGTCCTGCACGCCGAGCTCGTCTACGGAAACGGCATGATCATGCTCGGCTCGAGGGGCCGGGACGGCGTGTTCGACCAGGCCATGGCACAGGCGGGCCCGGCGGCGGTCTACGTGGTCGTCGAGGACACCGATGCCCACCACGCGCGGGCGGTGGAGCACGGCGCGGAGATCCTGATGCCCCCGACGGACCAGGAGTACGGCTCGCGCGACTACATGGCGCGGGACGTCGGGGGCAACATCTGGAGCTTCGGCACCTACGCCCCGAAGGGGCCGGAGATCACCGCCTGAGGCCTCTCCGCCAGGGCATGCCCTAGGGGGTGTGTCCGATGGGTCGGACACCCCTAGGCGCCGCCCCGGTGGACCTGGAAGGCCGCCCGGCGCACCGCCTTGGCCAGCGCCGGGTCCGGGTGCGCGGCGGCGAGGGCGACCAGCACCTGCACCGTGCGGGGGTGGCCCACCGCCCGCACCTCCTCCAGGAGGCCGGGCACCGTGCCCTGGACGGCCGAGTCCAGGTGCCGCACCAGCAGCCGGCTCTCGCCGTGGTCCGCGACCGCGGCCGCCGTGTCCACCCACAGCCAGGTGGCCTCCTCACGGGTGAGGACCTCGGCCGCGTCCTCGGGGTCGTGCCCCTCGTGCTCGGCCAGCCACAGCAGCGCGTACGGGCGCAGCACGGGCTCGCCGGCCACGGCCCGCACGGCGGGCTCCGCCGGGGCGCCCACGGCGCGCAGGGCCTCGAAGGCCAGGCCCCGGACCATGGCGTCGTCGGCGCGAGCGGCGTCCAGCAGCTCCTCGACGGCGCTGCGCACGGGCCGGGCGGCGAGCCAGGCCCGGTACTCGGCGCGGGCCGGCCCCGGGGTGAGGTCGGCGCAGCCGCGCAGCATGGCCTCGGCGGACAGTTCGATGTTGCCCGCCGGGCTCTGGGCCGCGACGCAGATCTGCTCGAGCTTGACCCACACCGCCCAGTTGCCGAGCGGGGTGAGCAGGGCCTCGGCCGGTGCCCCGCTCCCGCCGCGCATGACGAGGGCGCCCACCGAGGCCAGGCCGCGCAGCGCCCAGTCGAGCAGTTCGGGCAGGGGGTCGCCGGTGACGGGGGCGGGGGCGGCCGGTGCGGGCCGGTCACCGTAGGGGATCTCGCAGCGTTCGGCGCGGATCTCGGCGACCCGCTGCTGGAGCAGGTCGAGCAGCATGGCCACGGAGACGGGTCCGGCCGACAGGTGCATGACGGACAGCAGCTGGGGGGCGGCCTCGACGACCTCGGCGGCGACGGTCGGATCGGTGCCGGCGGGCTCGGGGTGGGCGAGGGACCAGGCGTCGAAGAGGGCGACCCAGCCACGCAGCACGGCGCTGTCGTCGCGGTCCCAGGCCTGCAGCCGCCAGCCGGGGCGGGCGGTGCCGTCGTGGAGTTCGAGGAGCCCGGCGAGGCGGGCGCGGTCCCAGTCGGACCGCACCTGGCCGGCCGTCAGTCCCAGTGCGGCGGCGGCCCGGTCGGCGGTCTCCTCGCGCAGGGCGCCGCCGGGGGCACGCTCCTCGGCGGCCCAGCGGGCGAGCCGGACCGCGCCGGCCAGTCCGGCTCTCGCCTGCCGGGCGAGTTCCGGCCGGGCCGGGGTGCCTGCGGGCGGTCGGGGCGCCGGGCGGGAGCCTCGGTTCGCCACGGCCCGGCGGGCGGCGGCGATCGGCTGTCGGGGGACGAGTCTGAGCCGGGAGTCGCGCGGAGTACGGGACGTCACAGGAGCAGTCTTGCCGTTCACGCTCCGAAAACCCAATCGGAATCAACTATCCGGTGCCGGACGGCTCCTGACGGGAAGCCGCAGGCAGGGCGCGGGCGCCGGTGTGCGCCCGCTACATCAGGGGGATCAGGAAGCGCCGCAGGGCCTCTTCGCAGCCCGCCGGATCGACGTTCCAGGCGCCCGCGTGACCGGCTCCGCGAACGGCCCGCAGGGTGATCAGTTCCGGCCGGGCGGCGGCGAGTTCGCGGGAGCGGGCGAGCGGCGCGAGGGGGTCCTCGGTGCCGTGCATCACGAGGGTGGGGACGGACAGCCGCGCGGGGTCGGCGGCGGCCCGCAGGGTGTCGGGGGCGAGGCCGATCCTGCCCTCGGTGGCCCGGACAGCAAGCGGAATGAGCCGCGCCGGGACGCGGTGGGCGGCGAGGGCGCGCAGCGCGGCCGGCCAGTCGAGGACCGGGCAGTCCAGCACGAGGCCGCCGACGTGGGCGGCGAGCGAGGAGTCCAGCGCGGTCAGCAGGGCCATGGTGGCGCCGGTGGACCAGCCGTACAGGACGACGTGGCGGGCCCCGTGGCGCAGCGCGTAGCGGACGGCGGCGTCGAGATCCCGCCATTCCCTGGCGCCGAAGTGGCTGATTCCGTGCGCCGGGCGGGGTGCTCCGGGGTCACCCCGGTAGGTGATGCACAGCACCGGCAGCCGCTGCCCGCGCAGGAACGGCAGGACGTTCATGGGGTGCTCGCGTGTGGCGCCCAGGCCGTGCACGGTGATCACCCAGGTGTCGCGGGCGCCGGGCACGAACCAGGCGGGCAGCGGCCCCAGCTCGCCGGGCACCTCCACGTCGTCGTGGTCGATGCCGAGCGCGTCGCGGGGGTTGCCGGCGTGCAGGCCCGGGGTGAGCCAGACCTGGTCCCCCGGGCGCGGGCTACCGTGCGTGACGCGCTCCAGGCGGCGCACCACGCAGTGGTGCGGGTGCGAGACGTCCGCCACCACGTCGCCGACGACCGCGTGCAGCCCGCGGCCGGCCAGTCCGTAGCGGCCGGGGCGCAGTGCCGCGGGGGTGCGGGTGAGGGTCAGGGTGCCGGGGCCCGTCTCGTGGACGGCGATGCGCGGCTGGCCGGGCGGCGGCCGGCCGGGGGCGGCCTTGAGGGCGGCGTCACCGGCGTAGCGGCCGGCGACGACGGCGGCCGTTGCCGCACCGATCACGGTGCCGGCGGTCACCGCCGCCGCTTCGCGTATGCCCACGTCTTCAGTGTGGGCGCGGGCCCCGGCCGGGGCCAGTGGGCGTTCAGGCGCCCTGTTGCCCGTACCCGCGCAGGGCGGCCGCCGTCTCCTCCAGGTCGCCGGGCGAGAGCAGGGTGGGGGTGCGGCCCGGGACGCCGGAGGCGGCCAGCCAGAGCCGGCACATCCACTCCAGCTGGGCGGTGCGATCGTAGGCCTGGTCGAGGCCGGCGCCGTAGGTGAGGGTGCCGTGGTTGCGCAGCAGGCAGCCGGTGCGGCCGTCGAGGGCGCGCAGCACATGGGCGGCCAGCTCCTCGGTGCCGTAGCGGGCGTAGGGGGCGACGCGCACCGGTCCGCCGAGGGCGGCGGTCATGTAGTGGACCGGCGGCAGCTCGGTGACGAGGGTGGAGACGGCCGTGGCGTGCACGGCGTGGGTGTGCACGATCGCGGTGGCGTCGGTGGCCCGGTAGACGGCGAGGTGCATCGGCAGCTCGCTGGTGGGGGTCAGCTCGCCGATCACCCGGCGGCCGGACAGGTCGACGCCGGTGATGTCACCGGGTCCGAGCCGGTCGTAGGGGATGCCGCTGGGCGTGACGAGCACCACGTCGCCGACCCTGGCGGAGACGTTGCCGGAGGTGCCGACGACCAGGCCGTCGGTGGTGGTGCGGCGGGCGGTGGAGACGACCTCCGCCCAGGCGTGCCTTGCCTCGTCGCCGATGGCGCGGCGCGTTCCGGTGCCCGCTGCGGTCTCTTCGTGCGGCCTCATCGATCTTCGCCTCCGGTTCGCGTCATTGCTCGGTCCGTCCCAGTTCACCTTCCGTTCACCCGGAGTCCCTACGGTCGCCGCGTACTGACCATCGAGCTGATTGCCTGGGTGAATGGAAAACATCACGCTTCTCATCGGGATCGTGATCGTCACGGCCTTGGTGTTCGACTTTACGAACGGCTTCCACGACACGGCCAACGCCATGGCCACCACCATCTCCACCGGGGCGCTCAAGCCCAAGACCGCGGTGGCCATGTCGGCGGTGCTCAACCTCGTCGGCGCGTTCCTGTCCGTGGAGGTGGCGGCGACCATCTCCAAGGGCATCGTCGACGAATCGGGCATCCGGCCGGAGATCATCTTCGCCGGACTGGTCGGTGCGATCGTCTGGAACCTGCTCACCTGGCTCGCGGGCCTGCCCTCCAGCTCCTCGCACGCGCTGTTCGGCGGCCTGATCGGCGCGACCATCGCCTCCGTCGGTACGGGCGCCGTCCACGGTGACGCCGTCGTCATGAAGGTCCTCATCCCCGCCGTCGTCGCCCCGGTCGTGGCCGGCCTGGCGACCGTGCTGGCCACCCGGATGACCTACCGCCTGGCGCGCAACACCGACCCCGAGGCCAGCGCCAAGGGCTACCGCGCCGGCCAGATCGCCTCGGCGGCCCTGGTCTCGCTCGCCCACGGCACCAACGACGCCCAGAAGACGATGGGCGTCATCACCCTCGCGCTGATCTCCGGCGGCGCGCTGGGCGCCGACGCCGACCCGCCTATGTGGGTCATCGCCTCCGCCGGCATCGCCATCGCGCTCGGCACCTACCTCGGCGGCTGGCGCATCATCCGCACCCTCGGCAAGGGCCTGGCCGACATCCAGCCGCCGCAGGGTTTCGCCGCCCAGACCGGCGCCGCCGTCACCATCCTGGCCTCGTCCCACATCGGCTTCGCGCTCTCCACCACCCAGGTCTGCTCCGGCGCCGTCATGGGCGCGGGCATGGGCCGCAAGGGCGGCGTGGTGCGCTGGTCCACCGCCGGCCGCATGGTCGCCGCCTGGGGCCTGACGCTCCCGGCCGCCGGCCTCGTCGGTGGCGGTGCCGCGCTCCTGGCCGACCAGGGCGACTGGGGCGTCACCGCGGTGGCCGTCCTGGCCGTGGCCGCCTGCGGCGCGATCTGGCTGGCCTCGCGCCGCAAGCCGGTCACCCACGACAACGTCAACGACCTGAACGAGCCGCAGGGCGTCTCCGTCCCGGCCGAGCCCGTCGGCGTGGTCACCGCGGCCCTGCAGGCCGTCGCCCCGCCGCCGGCCGGCCCCGCCGTCACCCCGGCCGCCGCTCCCGCCCCCGCCCCCGCCCCCGCGACGACCGGCTGACCGCCGGGCAACGGAGGAGAACCACATGAACATCGACTGGGCAGCTCTCGGCCAGGTCTTCGGCGTCAGCCTCGTCTTCACCATCGCCCTCGTGGCCGTCTTCACCCTCGGCATCGTCGGCACGTCCCGCAAGGCGCAGGCCACGGCCGGCGCCCCGGCCACCGGCCCGAGCGCGCCGGCCCGCATCGGCGCGTACACCTGCTTCGCGCTGTGCGCGGCCGCCGTGGGCTACGGCATCTACCTGATCGTCGCCTGATCACCGCTTGACCGCCGCCTCACCGCGGCCTCGCACCCGTGCGCACGACAGCGCCGGTCCGGCACCGCCGGACCGGCGCTTCGTCGTTGCCCGCGTCGCCCGCCGCCCCACCCGTGGCCGGCAGCCTCACCGCAGGTCAGGGTGAGTTGACTGCCCTTCCCGGGCCGTGGTGGACTTCCGGAGCCAAACGGCGACAGCAGAGGAAGCCGGTGCGAATCCGGCGCGGTCCCGCCACTGTCACCGGGGAGCGTCCTCCACCGACGGCCACGGCCCGCCACCACGGGCTGGAAGGCCGGAGCGACGCCGATCCGGGAGCCAGGAGACTCTGGTCGCCGGTCACGTCGAGCCAGGGCGCGGACCCTGAGTGAGGACACATCGCCATGCCCGGCCGTCGCATACCGCCCACCCGCTCCCGGCTCCCCGAAGGCACGACGGCGGCCTGACCCCATGCGCGCGACGCGTCACGACCCCATCGGTTTCGCGTGCGGTGCGGCGCTCGGCTTCGCCTGCGACCTCGTCCTCGGCGACCCGCGCCGCGGCCACCCCGTGGCCGCCTTCGGCCGGGCCGCGCACGCCGTCGAACAGCGCCTGTGGCGCGACCACCGCGGCGCCGGCGCCCTGCACACCGCGCTGTGCGCCGGTGGCACCGCGGTCGGCGCCGCCCTGCTGGCCAGTGCCGCACGCCGCTCCCGCACGGCCGGCATCGCCCTGACCGCCGCCGTCACCTGGGCCGTGCTGGGCGGCACGTCCCTGGGCCGCGAGGCACGCGCCGTCGGCGCCGCGCTCGCCGCCGGCGACCTCGCGGCCGCCCGCGAACGGCTGCCCCACCTGTGCGGACGCGACCCGCAGGCACTGGACGAGCAGCAGATCGCGCGCGCGGTCGTGGAGTCCGTCGCCGAGAACACCTCCGACGCCGTCGTGGGCGCCCTGGTGTGGGGCGCGCTCGCCGGCGTCCCCGGCCTCGCGGGCTTCCGGGCCGTGAACACCCTCGACGCGATGGTCGGCCACAAGTCCCCCCGCCACCGGCGCTTCGGCTGGGCCTCCGCCCGCCTCGACGACGTCGCCGGCTGGCCCGGCGCCCGGCTCACCGCCGCCCTCGCCGTCCTCGCGGGCCCGGACCCGCGCGGCGCCCTGCGCGTGGCCCGGCGCGACGCCTCCCGCCACCCCAGCCCCAACGCCGGCCCCGTCGAGGCCGCCTTCGCCGGGGCCCTCGGGGTACGGCTGGGCGGCACCCTCGCCTACGCGGGCCGCGTCGAACACCGTCCGGTGCTGGGCGCGGAGAACCGGCCCGTCGAGGTGGGGGACATCGAACGCGCGGTACGGCTCTCGCGCCGGGTGTCGGTACTGGCCCTGGCTACGGCCGTGCTGACGAGGACGGCCGTGGCGGCCGTGACGAGGAGGAAGCGTTGTCGGTGACGGCTGGGAGGGGCGGGGGCCTGCTGGTGGCCGGCACGACCTCCGACGCGGGCAAGAGCGTGGTGACCGCCGGGATCTGCCGCTGGCTGGTCCGCAAGGGCGTCAAGGTCGCGCCGTTCAAGGCGCAGAACATGTCGCTCAACTCGTATGTGACGCGCGAGGGCGCGGAGATAGGGCGCGCGCAGGCCATGCAGGCCGCCGCCGCGCGCGTCGAGCCGAGCGCGCTGATGAACCCGGTGCTGCTCAAGCCGGGTGGCGACCGCAGCAGCCAGGTGGTGCTGATGGGCAGGCCCGTCGGCGAACTCAGCGCGCGCGGCTACCACGCGGGCCGCCAGGAGCAGCTGTTCGGCACGGTCACCGAGTGCCTGGAGGAGCTGCGGCGCACGCACGACGCCGTCATCTGCGAGGGCGCCGGCAGCCCGGCCGAGATCAACCTGCGGCGCAGCGACATCGTCAACATGGGCATCGCACGGGCGGGCCGGCTGCCCGTGGTCGTCGTCGGCGACATCGACCGCGGCGGCGTCTTCGCCTCCTTCTTCGGCACCACCGCGCTCCTCTCGGCCGAGGACCAGGAGCTGATAGCGGGCTACATCGTCAACAAGTTCCGCGGCGACGTGAGCCTGCTGGAGCCGGGCCTGGAGATGCTGCGCGACCTGACGGGCCGGCGGACGTTCGGCGTGCTGCCGTTCGCGCACGGTCTGGGCATCGACGAGGAGGACGGCCTGCGCGTCTCGCTGCGCGGTGCCGTGCGCGAGTCGGTGGTGGCCCCGCCGCACGGCGCCGACGTGCTGCGGGTGGCGGTGTGCGCGGTGCCGCTGATGTCCAACTTCACGGACGTGGACGCGCTGGCGGCCGAGCCGGGCGTCGTCGTGCGGTTCGTGGACCGGCCGGAGGAACTGGCCGACGCCGACCTCGCCGTGGTGCCGGGCACCCGCGGAACGGTCCGGGCACTGGCCTGGCTGCGCGAGCGCGGCCTCGCGGACGCGCTGGCCCGCCGGGCGGCCGAGGGCCGCCCGGTCCTGGGCATCTGCGGCGGCTTCCAGCTGCTGGGCGAGCGGATCGAGGACGAGGTCGAGTCCCGCGCCGGAGTGGTCGAGGGACTGGGGCTCCTGCCGGTACGGGTGCGGTTCGCGGCCGGGAAGACCCTGGCCCGGCCGGTGGGCGAGGCCCTGGGCGAGCACGTCGAGGGCTACGAGATCCACCACGGCGTCGCGGACGTCCGGGGCGGTGACGAACCCTTCCTGGACGGCTGCCGGGTCGGCGCCGTATGGGGCACCCACTGGCACGGCTCGCTGGAGAGCGACGGCTTCCGGCGCGCGTTCCTGCGCCGCGTGGCGAAGGCGGCGGGACGGGCGTTCGTCCCGGCCCCGGACACGTCGTTCGCGGCACTGCGCGAAGAACAGCTGGACCGCCTGGGCGACCTGATCGAGGAACACGCGGACACGGACGCGCTGCTGCGGCTGATCGAGGACGGGGTGCCGGCCGGTTTCCCGTTCATACCGCCGGGGGCGCCGGCCGTGCCGGCGCCGGACCACGACACAGGGGGTAAGCACTGATGGCCTCGGCCACCTACCCGTTCAGCGCGATCGTCGGCATGGACAGCCTGCGGCTGGCGCTGCTGCTCAACGCCGTCTCGCCCGCCGTCGGCGGCGTCCTCGTACGGGGTGAGAAGGGAACGGCGAAGACCACCACCGTCCGAGCCCTCTCCTCGCTGTTGCCCGAGGTCGTGACGGTCCCCGGCTGCCGGTTCTCCTGCGATCCGGCCGCCCCGGACCCCACCTGCCCCGACGGGCCGCACGACGGCGGTACGGGCGAGGCCCGCCCCGCCCGCATGGTCGAACTGCCGGTCGGCGCCTCCGAGGACCGCCTGGTCGGCGCGCTCGACATCGAACGGGCCCTGTCCGAGGGCGTGAAGGCCTTCGAACCGGGCCTGCTGGCCGACGCCCACCGGGGGGTGCTGTACGTCGACGAGGTCAACCTGCTGGGTGACCACCTGGTCGACGCCCTCCTGGACGCGGCCGCGACCGGCGCCTCCTACGTCGAACGCGAAGGCGTCTCCGTCCGCCACGCCAGCCGCTTCCTCCTCGTCGGCACCATGAACCCGGAAGAGGGCGAGCTGCGCCCGCAGTTGCTGGACCGCTTCGGGCTGACCGTCGAGGTCGCCGCCTCCCGGGAGACCGAGGAGCGCGTCGAGGTCGTGCGCCGGCGTCTCGCCTACGACGAGGACCCGGCCGCGTTCGCCGCCAAGTGGGCCGCCGAGGAGGAGGCGCTGCGCGAGCGCATCGCCGCGGCCCGCGCGCTGCTGCCGGACGTACGGCTCGGCGACGGCGCCCTGCGCCGGATCGCCGCCGTGTGCGCCGGGTTCGAGGTGGACGGCATGCGCGCCGACATCGTCACCGCGCGCACCGCGACCGCGCTGGCCGCGTGGGCCGGACGGACGGACGTGACGAAGGATGACGTGCGGCAGGCGGCACTGCTGTCGCTGCCGCACCGCCGCCGGCGCAACCCGTTCGACGCGCCCGGCCTGGACGAGGACAGGCTGGACGAGATCCTGAACGGGTTCGAGGACGACGAGCCGGAGCCCGAGCCGGACCCGGAGCCGGAGGGCCCGCAGGACGGCGGCCCGGACGACGACGGCCCCGGTGGCCCGGACGGCGGCGGCCGTCCGCCGCAGGACGGCCCCCGCCCCGACGGCACGCCCGAGGTGCCGCGGCAGCGGGAGGACTCGGAAGCACCCGATCGGCAGGAGAGCGAGAGCGCGAGTGCTCCCGCGACCGGTGAAGCCCCCGAAGCCCCCGCCGTGGCCGCCGCAGACCCCTTCCGCACGCGCCGGTTCGACGTCCCCGGCCTCGGCGAGGGCGCCGACGGGCGCCGTTCGCGCGCGCTCACCGTGCACGGGCGGACGACGGGGGCGCGCCGCCCCCGCGGCGGCGCCCTCGGCAAGCTGCACCTCGCCGCGACCGTGCGGGCCGCCGCCCCGCACCAGCGGGCGCGGGGCCGCAGCGGCCCCGGGCTGCTGGTCCGGCGTGACGACCTGCGGGAGGCCGTGCGCGAGGGCCGCGAGGGCAACCTCGTGCTGTTCGTCGTGGACGCCTCCGGCTCGATGGCGGCGCGCAAGCGGATGAGCGCGGTCAAGGGCGCGGTGCTGTCGCTGCTGCTCGACGCCTATCAGCGGCGCGACAAGATCGGCATGATCACCTTCCGGGGCGCGGAGGCGGAGGTGGCGCTGCCGCCGACGTCCTCGGTGGAGGCGGGCGCGGCGCGGCTGGAGAAGCTGCCGACGGGCGGCCGCACGCCGCTGGCGGCGGGCCTGCTGCGGGCGCACGAGGTGCTGCGGGTGGAGCGGATGCGCGACCCGTCGCGCCGTCCGCTGCTGGTCGTGGTGACCGACGGCCGGGCCACGGGCGGCCCCGAGCCGCTGGCGCGCGCCGGGCGCGCGGCGCGGCTGCTGGCGGGCGAGGGCATCGCGTCGGTGGTCGTGGACTGCGAGTCGGGGCCGGTGCGGCTGGGCCTGGCGGGCGAGCTGGGGCTCGCCCTGGCCGGTCCGGTCGTGACGCTCGACGAGCTGCGTGCGGACAACGTCTCCGCACTGGTGCGTACCGTACGGAACACGAACTCGAGGAGGGCCGCGTAATGCCCAAGGGACAGCCGACCGTCGTACCCGACGACGGGCTCACCACGCGCCAGCGTCGCAACCGCCCGCTGGTCTTCGTCCACACCGGCATCGGCAAGGGCAAGTCGACGGCCGCCTTCGGCCTGGCCCTGCGGGCCTGGAACCAGGGCTGGCCCATCGGGGTGTTCCAGTTCGTGAAGTCGGCGAAGTGGAAGGTCGGCGAGGAGAACGCGCTGCGGGTGCTCGGCGCCTCGGGCGAGGGCGGGACCGTCGACTGGCACAAGATGGGCGAGGGCTGGTCCTGGATCCAGCGAGACGCCAAAGAAGGGGAACTCAGTAACGAGGAGAAGGCGCGCGAGGGCTGGGAGCAGGTCAAGCGCGACCTGGCGGCGGAGAGGTACAAGCTCTACGTCCTCGACGAGTTCGCCTATCCGATGCACTGGGGCTGGATCGACACCGACGAGGTGATCTCGGTGCTGCGGGACCGTCCGGGCACCCAGCACGTGGTGATCACGGGCCGCAACGCGCCGGAGAAGCTGATCGGGTTCGCCGATCTGGTGACGGACATGTCCAAGGTCAAGCACCCGATGGACACCGGCCAGAAGGGCCAGCGGGGCATCGAGTGGTGAGTACGCGCATCCCCCGGCTGGTCATCGCCGCGCCGGCGTCCGGCAGCGGCAAGACGACGGTGGCCACCGGCCTGATGCGGGCGTTCGCGGACGCGGGGCTCGCGGTGTCGCCGCACAAGGTGGGGCCGGACTACATCGACCCGGGCTACCACGCGCTCGCGACGGGCCGGCCGGGCCGCAACCTGGACTCCTTCATGTGCGGCCCGGAGCGCGTCGCGCCGCTGTTCCTGCACGGGGCGGCGGGCTGCGACCTCGCCGTGGTCGAGGGCGTGATGGGCCTGTACGACGGGGCGGCCGGCCAGGGCGAGCTGGCGTCGACGGCACACGTGGCGAAGCTGCTGCGGGCGCCGGTGGTGCTGGTCGTCGACGCGTCGTCGCAGTCGCGGTCGGTGGCGGCCCTGGTGCACGGCTTCGCGTCCTGGGATCCGGAGGTCCGGGTCGCGGGCGTGATCCTCAACAAGGTCGGCTCCGACCGCCACGAGACGCTGCTGCGGGATGCGCTGGGCGAGTCGGGGGTGGAGGTTCTGGGCGCCGTACGGCGCGCCGGACAGATCCACACCCCGTCCCGCCACCTGGGCCTGGTCCCGGTCGCCGAACGGACGGTGGAGGCGGTCGACGCGGTCTCCGCGTTCGCGGCCCGCGTACGGGAGGGCTGCGACCTGGAGGCCCTGCTGGCGCTGGCGAGGAGCGCCCCACCGCTGCCGGGGCCGGCGTGGGCACCGGAGGAGTCATTCCCCCACCCCGCCCCTTCCCGTAACCGGGGCTCCGCCCCGGACCCCGGTCCTCAAACGCCGGACGGGCTGAATCCGGGGGAGGGTGGGCACAACGCGACCACCGGTCCGCACCCGAACGGCACCCCCGTGATCGCCGTAGCCGGCGGCCCGGCGTTCACCTTCTCGTACGCCGAGCACACCGAACTGCTGCGCGCGTCCGGCGCGGAGGTCGTCACCTTCGACCCCCTCAAGGACGAGCGGCTCCCCGCCGGCACCGCCGGCATCGTCATTGGCGGCGGCTTCCCCGAAATGTACGCCCCCGAGCTCTCCGCCAACGCCCCCCTCCGCAAGGCCGTGGCCGCCCTCGCGGCCACCGGCGCCCCGGTCGCCGCCGAGTGCGCGGGACTGCTCTATCTGTCCCGCTCCCTCGACGGCAAGCCGATGTGCGGTGTCCTTCCGGCGGACGCCCGCATGTCGGAGCGGCTGACGCTCGGCTACCGCGAGGCGGTGGCGATCGCGGACAACCCGCTCGCCGCCGCGGGCACCCGCGTACGGGGGCACGAGTTCCACCGCACGGTGATCGAACCGGCCGCCGGCGCCACCCCCGCCTGGGGCGTGACCCACCCCCGCCGCCAGGTGGAGGGCTTCGTCCAGGACAACGTGCACGCCTCGTACCTGCACGTCCACTGGGCGGGAGCCCCCGGTACGGCGGAGCGCTTCGTGGCGCGGGCCCGCGCGCGGTGACGGCCGTGCTCTACGTCGGCGTCGGCACCTGCCGCGACGTGGCCGCCGACGAGGTGATCGCCCTGGTCGGGCGGGCCGTGGCGGAGGCCGGCGGCGGCCCGGTCGGCGCGCTGGCGACCGTCGAGGCCCGTGCCGCCGAGCCCGGCCTGCTGGCCGCGGCCGCGCACCTGGGCGTGCCCCTCACCGCGTACGCCCCCGGCGCGCTCGCCGCGCAACCGGTGCCGCACCCGTCCGAAGCCGCCCGCAGGGCGCTGGGCACGCCCGGCGTCGCCGAGGCCGCCGCCCTGCTGGCGGCGGGCGCGGGGGCGGTGCTCGCCGTGCCGAAGCGGAAATCCGCGCACGTCACCGCGGCCGTCGCCCGCCGACCCGAGTGATCGTCACAGTCGGCCCCTCAGTACCGTCTATCGCATGCACGAAACCACCGAGCCCGACCTGCGGCACCACGGAGACGCCGAAGTACGCGGCATGGGCGCGGAGCTGACGGACCTGGCCGTCAATGTGCGCGCCGGTACGCCCCCGCAGTGGCTGCGCGAGCACATAGCCGGCTCGCTGGGCTCGCTGGCCGCCTACCCGGACGGGCGGGCGGCCCGCCGTGCCGTGGCCGCGCGGCACGGCCTGCCGGAGGAGCGGGTCCTGCTGACGGCGGGGGCGGCCGAGGCGTTCGTGCTGCTGGCCCGCGCGCTGCCGGTGCGGCGGCCGGTGGTGGTGCACCCTCAGTTCACCGAGCCGGAAGCGGCGTTGCGGGACGCCGGGCACAGCGTGGAGCGGGTGGTGCTCGACGCGGCGAACGGGTTCCGGTTCGATCCGCGGGCGGTGCCGGGGGACGCGGACCTGGTGATCGTCGGCAATCCCACCAACCCCACCTCGGTCCTGCACCCCGCCCGTGCCCTGGCGCGGCTCGCCCGGCCGGGGCGGATCCTGGTGGTGGACGAGGCGTTCATGGACGCCGTGCCCGGTGAACGGGAGTCGCTGGCGTCGCGTACGGACCTGCCGGGGCTGGTCGTGCTGCGCAGCCTCACCAAGACGTGGGGACTGGCGGGGCTGCGCGTCGGGTACGTGCTGGCCTCGCCCGGCAAGATCGCGCGGCTGGAGCGGGCGCAGCCGCTGTGGCCGGTGTCCTCGCCGGCGCTGGCGGCGGCGGAGGCGTGCAGTGCGGCCCCGGCGCTGGCCGAGGCCGCGGCGGCCGCCGACCGGATCACCGTCGACCGGGCCCATCTCCAGCTGCGGCTGGCGGAGTTCGCGGATGTGACGGTGTACGGTCCGGCGGCCGGGCCGTTCGTACTGATCCGGACGGAGCGGGCGCAGGCCGTGCGGTCGCGGCTGCGCGGACTGGGGTTCGCGGTGCGGCGGGGTGACACGTTCCCCGGTCTCGGCCCGGAGTACCTGCGGCTCGCGGTGCGGGACCGGGCGACGACGGACCGCTTCATAGCGGCCCTGGAAGAGGCGATGTCGACCTCCTGACCCCCCGGCGGGCCCCGCGACCGCACCCCACCGCACCCCTCGGCACGGCACCGCACCCGCGTCAGCTCACCACGCGCCCCCTGAGCACCACCCGGCGCGGCGCCCCCAGCACCCGTACGTCGGCGCGCGGGTCGGCCTCATAGACGACGAGGTCCGCGGGCGCGCCCTCCTCGAGGCCGGGGCGGCCCAGCCACTCGCGTGCGCCCCAGGTCGCCGCGGACAGGGCGGCCGTGGCGGGGATGCCGGCCCTGACCAGCTCCGCGACCTCCTGGGCGACCAGGCCGTGGGGCAGCGAGCCGCCCGCGTCGGTGCCGACGAAGACGGGGATGCCGGCGTCGTGGGCGGCGCCCACCGTCTCGTAGCGGCGCGCGTGCAGGCGGCGCATGTGGTCCGCCCAGCGCGGGAACTTGCCCTCGCCGCCGTCCGCGAGCCGGGGGAAGGTGGCGATGTTGACCAGCGTCGGCACGATGGCCACCCCGCGTTCGGCGAACAGCGGGATCGTCTCCTCGGTCAGCCCGGTGGCATGCTCGATGCAGTCGATGCCGGCCTCGACGAGCGGGGCGAGGGTCTCCTCGGCGAAGCAGTGGGCGGTGACGCGGGCACCCAGCCGGTGTGCCTCGGTGATGGCCGCCTCGACCGCGCCGCGCGGCCAGCAGGCCGCCAGGTCGCCGGTCTCCCGGTCGATCCAGTCGCCCACCAGCTTCACCCAGCCGTCGCCCCGCCGCGCCTCCCGCGCCACGTAGGCCACCAGGTCCTCGGGCTCGATCTCATGTGCGTAGTTGCGGATGTAACGCCGCGTCCGGGCGATGTGCCGGCCCGCGCGGATGATGCGCGGCAGGTCCTCGCGGTCGTCGACCCAGCGGGTGTCGGCCGGGGATCCGGCGTCGCGCAGGAGGAGGGCGCCGGCGTGGCGCTCGGTGAGCGCCTGCTTCTCGGTGGTGGTGTCGTCGACGGCGCCGAGCGCGTCGAGCCCGACGTGGCAGTGGGCGTCCACCAGGCCGGGCAGGACCCAGCCCTCGAGGGTGGTGACGTCGCGTACCCCGGCCGGCCGGTCGAAGGTGATCCTGCCGCCGACCACCCACAGTTCGTCGCGCACCCCGTCGAGCGGGTCCGCGCCGGTCAATATCCGTCCCTTGATGTGCAGCACCGGCGGCTTCGCGGGTGCGGGCGCCGCCGCGCTCTCGTTCATGGAGACCATGCACGCACTGTACGAGCCCGCGCCCGCCGGGAGCGGGGCGCGGGGCGACCTTCCTGAGGACGATCCGGGGATCGGTCGTGGGCAGGGCAACCGGGCCGGGCTTCTCTGGCGTGAGCATGAGAGGGAAGTCCCACCGGCGACCGAGACGCTCCGGACCTGAGACCGACGTGTCCGGGCGGCGGGTGCGGAATTCTGGACTTATGAGCAACTTGACGAAATATTCACAGCAGATCACCAGCAATCCGTCTCTTTCGCCTGTTTCGCCGCAGAACGCCCTGTGGGGGCGCGGCAACCGGGACGACCACCCCACCCGGCGCGTCCCACGAGGTGCCGGGCCCTGACGAGGACGAGATCCGGTTCCGCCTCATGGCGGAGGCGGATCGTCGTCCGGGCCGAGGTGCGGGCCGCCGCGCCACGGAAGCCTGGTGCGCATGACGACGACCTTCCCCCATAGCCTGAACGGCATGGGAGGTACCCCCATCTTCCTGCGGATCCTGGCCATGGCGGCCTCCGCGCCCTACCTCTCCCTCAAGATCGCCTGGCTGGCGGGGAGCGACATCGGCATCCCCGAGGGCAGCGTGCTGCTGTCCGGCGATGTGCTGATCACTGTCGCGAACGCCGTGACCGTCCTCATGGACGCGTGCATCGCCGTCCTCGCCCTGCTGCTCACCCGCCCCTGGGGCAGGCGGGTGCCCGCCTGGCTGCTCGCCCTGCCGATGTGGGGCGCGGTCGGACTGCTGACGCCCATCATGTTCGGCTTCCCCGCCGGGCTGGTCGCCCAGGCCCTCGGCGGCGAGGCGGCCGACCCGGCCTCCCCGGACCGGCCGTTCCTCGAGCCCTGGGTCTTCGACGTCGTCTACACCGGCTTCATCCTGCAGGGCCTGGCGCTCGGAACACTCTTCGTCCTGTACGCCCGCGAGCGCTGGGGCCACCTGTGGCAGGGCCGCCTCGGTGAGCTGACGGCCCGTCCGCCGGGGCGCGGGCCGCGCCTCGCGGTGGCGGCCGCCGCGCTGCTGGCGCTGTGGCCCGCCGTGACGCACGCGCTGTGGCTGTCCGGCTTCAGGAGTGGCCTCGCGACCACCCTGGCCGACACCTACGACGCCAACTCCGCCGCCTCCGACACGGGCTTCGTCCTCTACGCGGCCGCGACCGTCGCCGGCGCCGCGCTCCTGCTGCGCCCCGGCGGCAGCCGGCTGGCGCTGCGGGTGCCCCTGCTACTGGCCGGAGTGGGCTCGGCGGCACTCGCCGGCTGGGGCGGCTGGCTGCTCATGGCCACGCTGTCCGGCCCGCGGGACGGCGGCAAGGCCGCGACGTGGCTGATGACCGTCACCTACTCTGTGCAGATGATCATCGGACTGCTGGTGCTCGCGGCAGGTGCCCGCTTCTTCACCCGGCGCGCGATACCGGCCCGTGCCTCGTGACGGCCGCCCTCCGGCGCCCGGCGCAGGCGGTGCTGGGCCGCCGCGCCCGGCTGCGCTGGGTGCACCTGCTGCTGGGCGGCGCGCTCCTGATGCCGTACTACCTGCTCGTCAACACCCTGCTGTCGGCGTACGTTCCCGGCGCCAGCCTCTTCTTCGCCCCCAGCGTGGGCTGGCAGTTCGCCACGTTCGGCCTGGCCCTCGCCCCGGCCGCCGTCACGGCCCTCCACCCGCTCGCGCGGCCGATGGTGAGCGGGGCGGCGCGGGCGCTGTGCGGCGTGCCGAAGGAGGAACTGGACGCGACTCCCGCCCGTTCGTGGGCGGCCCGGGGCCGCACGGCCACCTGGTACGTCCTGCACCTGCTGTTCGGCGGCATCGTCAGCGGCATGTCGCTCGCCACGCCACCGGCGGCGGTGGTCCTGATGATCATTCCCCTGCTGGGCGGCCGACGGGCCGACGACCCGGAGTGGGTCGCGTTCTTCCGCGAGTCGGGCCGGCCGCTGGCCCCGCTCGCCGGGCTGGCGCTGCTGGCACTGGTCGTCGGCACCTCCTGGGCGGCGGGCGCGCTGCTGGCACGCTGGGCGCCCGTCCTGCTGGGCCCCACGCCGGCCGACCGCCTGGCGGCCGCCGAGCAGCACGCCATGCGGCTGGCCCTGCGCAACCGGCTGGCCCGCGAGCTGCACGACTCCGTCGGGCACGCCCTGAGCGCGGTCTCCCTCCAGGCGAGCGCCGCGCGCAGGGTCCTCGACAGCAACCCCGAATTCGCCTGGCAGGCCCTGGCCGCCATCGAGGAGACCACGCGCGATGCGGTCGGCGAGCTCGACACCGTCCTGGGCCTGCTGCGCGAGGACGGCCCCGCCTCCGCCGCACCCGCGCCCACCCTCACCGGACTGGACGGCCTGCTGCAGCGCACCCGCGCGGCGGGCGCCACGATCGAGTGCACGGCACCCGGCGGCCTGGAGAAGATACCGCCGGTCGTCTCCCGCGAGGCGTACCGGATCGTGCAGGAAGGCCTGAGCAACGCCCTGCGGCACGCGGGCGGATCACCCATCCGACTGCGCGTCACCCTGGACCACGACGACCTGGAGGTCACCTTGGAGAACCCCCTCGCACCCGGTTCCGCCGCCACCCGCCGCACCGGCGGCCGGGGCCTGACCGGCATCGCCGAGCGCGCCCGGCTGCTGCGCGGCAGCAGCACCTCGGGCGAAACCGACGGCGTGTGGCGGCTGTCCGTCCGCCTGCCGCTGCGGGGGGACGCCCGATGACGACCGCCCCCATACGCGTCGTCCTCGCCGACGACGAACACCTGGTGCGCACCGCGCTGCGCGCCATCCTGGGCGCCGAGCCCGGCCTGGAGGTCGTCGGCGAGGCCACCACCGGTGCCGAAGCGGTGTCCCTGGTGCGGGAACTGCGCCCCGACGTCGTCCTGATGGACGTCCGGATGCCCGAAGTGGACGGCATCCGCGCCACCGAGCGCATCCTGGCCACCATGGACGACCCGCCGCGCATCGTCGTCGTCACCACCTTCGAGAACGACAGCTACGTCTACGACGCGCTGCGCGCCGGCGCCGCGGGCTTCCTCCTCAAGCGCGCGGGCGCCGACGAGCTCGTCCAGGCCGTGCGGGTCGTCGCCGCCAGCGACTGCGTGCTCTTCCCCTCCGCCGTCCGCGCCCTGGCCGCCGCCCACACCGGCCGCCACGCCGACGACCGGGCGGCCAGGCTGCGCGAGCGACTGTCGGAGCGGGAGGCGGAGGTGCTGGAGCTGATGACGACCGGCCTGTCGAACGCCGAGATCGCCGAGCGGATGACGGTGGGCGCGGCGACGGTGAAGTCCCACGTGGCGGCCGTCCTCGCCAAACTCGGGGTGCGCGACCGCACCCAGGCGGTCATCGCCGCCTACGAGTGCGGATTCGTCTCCCCGCGGTGAGTCAGGCGCGGGTGACGCAGTCGTGCACGGCCTTCACCAGCACGCCCGTCTCCGGGGCCGCACCGCCGGGGTAGGCGAAGCGCCGCCGGTTGTAGCCGAAGGCCAGGCCGACACTCGGGTCGGCGAGCGCCTGCGACCCGGCGGCGCCGCTGTGCCCGAAGGACCGCGCGCCCAGGACGGGGTAGTCGGCGGACGAGGAGGCGAAGCCCAGCCCGAAGGTGGTCTGCCGACCGATCACCAGGTCATGGCCGGACGAGTGCGGCTGGGCGAACTCGGCCGCGGTCTGCGGTGTGAGCAGCGGCGCCTTGCCGTCGACCTCGCTGATGGCGGCCGCGTACATGCGGGCGAGGCCGCGCGCCGAGGCCATCCCGCCCACGGAGGCGGGCCCGGCGGCCCGCACGGCACGCGAGTTGGGCAGGGACTCCAGCACCGTGGGCACGGCGTGGTTGTGGTTGAAGGCCACGCCGGCCCAGCTCTGGGCGCCGCGCGCCGTCTCGGCCATGGCGCGCTTCTGCTCGGGCGTGGGGTCCATGGGCTGGATGTCGAGCACCCGGTGCTCCTGCTCCTCGGGCAGCCCCAGGTAGAAGTCGATGCCGTAGGGCGCCCGGACGCGCGCCTCGTACACCTCCTGCAGCGTCTGCCCGGTGGCCCGGCGCACCACCTCGCCCGTCAGGGCGCCGATCACATAGGCGTGGTAGCCGAACGCGGTCCCGGGCCGCCAGTACGGCCGCTCGGCCGCCAGCCGCTCGGCGATCGCCCGGTCGTCGGCGATCTCCTCGGCGGTGAATCCGCCCTCGACGCCGATCGAGCCGGCCCGGTGGGAGAGCAGGTCGCGAAGGGTCACGCCCTCCTTGCCCGCGGCGCCGTACTCGGGCCAGTAGTGCCGCACCTCCTTGTCCAGATCCAGCGTGCCGTCCTGGACGAGCAGCGCGACCACCAGGTGCGCGGCGCCCTTGGTGGAGGAGAACACGCCGGTGAGCGAGTCCCCCGTGATCTCCGGCCCGCCCCACAGGTCCACGACCTGCTGCCCGTCCACGTACGCGGCCAGCTGGGCGGAGTGCCCGGCCCGCTCCTCCGCCAGCGTGGCCTCGAAGGCCTCCCGCACCGGCTCGAACCCCTCGGCGACGGTGCCCTGGGCGACAGTCATCGATACCCCCGTATTTTCAAGATCGAAAACGATGTACGAGGGCTCCAGCCGCAGCGGGTGTTCGATTATTCCCGGCCACGCCGGTCATGGAACCGTAAAGCCTCATGACTCGTTACCCGGGACATGACCGCTATGACACCCGGCTCGAACATCCCGCTCTCCGTCGCCCGCGTGACGGTGGACGTCACCGCCCCCGTGCGGCTCGACGTTTCGGGCCTGCTGCTCACCGCCGACGGCAAGGTGCGCTCCGACGACGACTTCGTCTTCTACAACCAGCCCAACGGACCGGGCGTGACCCACCGGGCCGCGTCCGGCGCGACGCCCGACGCCATCACCGTGGACACCGCCGCCGTCCCGGCCGCCATCGAGAAGATCGTCGTCACGGCCAGCCCGGACGCGGCCGGTACCACCTTCGCCGGCATCGAGCCCACGGCGACCGTCCGCGCGGACGACGGCTCCGTGATCGCCACCTTCACCCCGCCGCCGCTGGGCACCGAGACGGCACTGCTGATCGTCGAGGTCTACCGCCGCAACGGCGCCTGGAAGGTCCGAGCGGTGGGCCAGGGCTACGCGAACGGCCTGGCCGGCATCGCGACGGACTTCGGGGTGAGCGTGGAGGAACCGGCGGCGCCTACGGCGCCCGTGGCGCCGGTGACCGCGCCGATGCCGCCCGCGCCGGTGGCGGTCGCGCCTGTCGGCGCCCCGCCCGTTCCCGCGGCTCCCGCCGCCCCGCCCGCCGTCCCCGGGAAGATCAACCTGGACAAGGGGCGGGTGAGCCTCCGCAAGAACGAGACCGTGTCCCTGGTCAAGGGCGGCAAGCCGCTGACGCGCTCGGTGAAGATGGGCCTGGGCTGGGAGCCGGCGTGGAACGGCCGCGCCATCGACCTGGACGCGTCGGTCATCGCCTACGGCCCCGACCGCAACATGATCGACGCCTGCTACTTCGGCCGCCTGCAGATCCTGGGCGGCACGATCCAGCACTCGGGCGACAACCTCACCGGCGACGGCTCGGGCGACGACGAGACCATCACCGTGCACATGGGCGGCCTGCCGCCGGAGGTGACGGGCCTGGTCTTCACGGTCAGCTCGTTCAACGGCCAGAAGTTCACGGAGGTCGCCAAGGCGTACTGCCGCCTGCTGGACGCGCAGACCGGCGAGGAGCTGGTCCGCTTCGACCTCACGGGGTCGGAGCCGAAGACGGGCGTGCTGATGTGCAAGTTCATCCGCCAGTACTCGGGCGAGTGGGAGATGACGGCGATGGGCGACTACGTCAAGGCGAAGACGGTCCGGGATCTGGTGAAGCCGGCGGCGCAAGCGCTGTAACGGCTGCGCCTGGGCCCGGTGTGCGGGGTGCGGGCTTGTGCGGTGCGGGTGCGTTGTGGGGCGGGGCCGGGGCGGTCTGGGCCGGGCCCTTCTGGGGCTGGATTATTTACGGCCCCCCTTCTGCGTAACGGTGGGCCGGAACGACGCCGCAAATAACCCTTACGCCCCTGCCAGGGCCCGTCCCAGCCCGCCCCGGCCCCTCAGGCCGCCTGCTACCTGCGGGTTGTGGGCAGTCGTTCCGCTGGGCTGGGGGCACCTCCCAGCGGTAACTGGGGGAGGGTGGGCACAACTCGACCACCGGGCCGCACCCGAAGTCGGTACGCAACCCGTTCCGGGCAATCGGGCCGGTGGGTGGGTAGGGCGCGGTCGTCCTCTAAGTGCGGCGGGCAAGCCGTCGGTACGAGTCCAGCAACTCGTCCCTGTCGTAGGTGCTGGTCGTGACCAGCACCTCGTCGGCACCGGTTCGCCGCACCAACTCGTCCAGGCCGGCTCCCACCTCTTCCTCGGTCCCGTACAGGTGGCCCCGCAACCCGGCCTCGTAGAAACCCCGCTCCCGCTCCGTCATGGCCAGTTCTTCCACCTCTTCGGGCGGCAGCAGCGGCGGGAAGACGCCGTGGGTGCGCGAGTACGCCAGCGCCCAGGCCTCGGAGAGCAGCAGGCGTCTGGCCGCCGCTCGCGTGTCGCCCACGGCCACATTGCCCGCCACGACGACATACGGCTGATCCCATGCCGCCGAAGGGCGGAATCCCGACCGGTACCGTTCCACGGCGGCGAGCATTGGCTCCTCCCCCTTCAGGCCGCCGATGACGAGGGCGGCTCCGGCGCGGGCGGCCACCTCGGCCCCTGCGTCATTCGCGAGGACGAACAGCGGCAGTCGCAAGCCCTCGGCCGGGAAGGCGTGCACGCCGGGGAATTCCGGCAGGCCGCCGGTGAACCAACCCGCCAGTTCCTCCAGTTGCTCGCCGAAGTCCGCCATGGCGTCCTTGCCGGTGCCCAGCGCGCGCCGGATGCCGTTCGTGAAACCCACCGAGCGGCCCAGACCCATGTCGATCCGGCCGGGGAACAGCGACTCGAGCACCCCGAACTGCTCGGCGACCACCAGCGAACGGTGGTTGGGCAGCATCACTCCACCGGTGCCCACGCGGATGCGCGACGTGGCCCCTGCCACGGCGGCAGCGAGCACCGTGGGCGCCGAACCGGCGACGCCGGGCACGCTGTGGTGCTCGGACACCCAGAACCGGTGATAGCCGAGAGCCTCGACGCGCTGCGCGAATCGCACGGTCTCGCGCAGCGCCTCGCCGGGCTCCCGTCCATGCCGGGTGCGGGAACGATCGAGCACGGAGAGCCGAAGGGAGGTCATTCTCCCTTCAACATCGTCCGCGGCTCAGGATTCCCGGCGCCCTCCCTGCCGCCGCCAGGGGCCGGTGATCGCGAGCATGATGCCGGGGTCCTGGATGTTGGCGAACAGTGTCCGCCCGTCCGCGGAGAACGTCACGCCGGTGAATTCGCTGTACTCCGGCTTCTCCGCGGACCCGATGTTGAGCTCGTTGCGCGCGATCGGGTACGTGCGCCCGTCGTCGCAGGCGCCGAAGAGGTGCTGGATGCCCTCGCCGTCCTCCGCGATCACCAGACCGCCGTAGGGGGAGACGGTGATGTTGTCGGGCCCGTCGGGGGCACCGTCGCGCTCGGGGTGCTGGTTGACGCCGAAGCGGACCTTCAGGGTGAGTGTGCGCCGCCGCGGGTTGTAGAACCACACCTGGCCGTCGTGCTGGGCGGGGCTCTCCGCGCGGGCGAAGGAGGAGACGACGTAGACGCCGCCGTCGCCCCACCACATGCCTTCGAGCTTGCGGGCCCGGGTGACCTGGCCGTCCTTGAACTGCTTGCGGACGGAGACGGAGACGGCGTCGCGGTCGGGCACATCGATCCAGTCCACGCCGTAGACGGTGCCCGTGCGCGTGGCGCGCGCGAGGTCGTCGACGAACCGCCCGCCGGAGTCGAAGCACCGGAACGCCTGCAGCACGCCGGCGTCGTCGGCGAGCGTCCGCAGCTTGCCCCGGCCGTGCCGGAAGCCGGCGGGCGGCGTCCAGCGGTAGAACAGGCCGTTGGGCCCGGAGGCGTCCTCGGTGAGGTAGAGGTGACCGCGGCCGGGATCGACGACGACGGCCTCGTGGGCGTACCGCCCGAGCGCCTTGATCGGCTTGGGGGCACGGTTGGCGCGCCGGTCCTGCGGGTCGACCTCGAAGACGTAGCCGTGGTCCTTGGTCATGCCGTTCTTCCCGGCCTTGTCCTCGGTCTCCTCGCAGGTGAGCCAGGTGCCCCAGGGGGTACTGCCGCCGGCGCAGTTCGTGGACGTGCCGGCTATGCCGACCCACTCGGCGACGTGGTCGCCGTGCCGGGAGACCTCGACGACCGTGCAGCCGCCGGCCGCGGCGGGGTCGTAGACGAGCCCGTCGGCGAGCGGGACGGGGTGCGGCCACTTGGACCGGGAGCCGCCGAGCTCATGGTTGTTGACCAGCAGGGTCACCCCGCGCGGCCCCTCGAAGGCGGCGGTGCCGTCGTGGTTGGAGGGCGTGGGCTCCCCCGACTCCAGCTTGGTGACACCCGTCCGGGTGATGACGCGGTACGAGAACCCGGCGGGCAGCGCGAGCAGCCCGGCGGGGTCGGGCCGCAGCGGCCCGTATCCGATGCGGCCGGCGGCGCCGGCCTCCTGTCCCACGGCCAGCGCACCGGGCGCGCTGGCCAGCACACCGGCACTGCCGGCCAGGGCCACTCCGGCACCGGTGAGGGCGGACCGCTTGGCGAAGTCTCTTCGGCTGAGGCTCATCGTCTTCTCCAGGACTGTGCCGGCCCGGACCTCCCGGGACGCCGCGGCTTACGTTCCCGTTGCCCGCGGAATCCCGGATGAACACACCACGAAGCCAAGGCGACGGAGCACTGACGACCGTGCCCGGAACGGGTTGCGTACCGACCTCGGGTGCGGCCCGGTGGTCGGGTTGTGCCCACCCGTTCCGCCCCATCGGAAGGACTGCCCACAACCCGCAGGTAGCAGGCGGCGTGAGGGGCCGGGGCGGGCTGGGACGGGCCCTGGCAGGGGCGTAAGGGTTATTTGCGGCGACCTGCCGGGTGAGCTCAACACGTAACCCGAGGCCGTAAATAATCCAGCCCCAGAAGGGCCCGGCCCAGACCGACCCGGCCCCGCCCCACAACGCACCCGCACCCGAACCCGCACCCGCACCGCACAAGCCCGCGGACCGTCAACGACGAGAACGCGCCTTGAAGGCCGCCTTCCGCGCCTCCTTGGCCACCTTCTTGTCCGGATGCAGGCGACCCATCGCCTCCAGCACCTCCGCCGTAGCCGGATGGTCCACCTTCCACGCCGCGTCGAAGAACCCGCTGTGCCCGCCCACCAGGCCCACCACCAGCCCCCGCAGCTCCTCCGACGAGGCCACGGCGTCGTCGCCCTGAGCCGCCAGCTGGGCGGCAATGGTGTCGATGGTCAGCCAGAAGACCATGGCCTCGCCGGGCTCGGGAATGTCCGTCGCGCCGCGCTCGGCCAGCCACACGCGGGCGAGGCCGCCGAGCTGCGGGTCGTCGAGGACCTCGCGCAGCGCCGGCTCCGCCTCGGCGCCCAGCAGGGAGAGCGTCTGCTGGCACACGAGCCGGCGCCGGGGCGCCGACTCGTCCGTGCCGCGCGCGGCGGCGAGGAGGTCGCGGGCCGCGTCCAGCGGGGCGCGCCCGGCGAGCCAGAGTTCGGTCTCGGTGCGGACCATCCCTTCGGGATGGCCGGGCAGGGCCGCGAGCAGCGCGTCGGCGTCCGCGTCGGCGAGGTCGCCGACGGCCGGGGCGTCGATGCCGGCGTCGAGCATGCGGGCCCGTACGGCATAGAGACCGAGGGGGGTGAGGGCGACCATGCCGTAGCGGGTGACGTCCTCCTCCTCGGGGAGGTCGGAGGCCACGCCGTCGACGGACTCACGGATGTGGCCCTCGCCGTCGACCTCCTCGATGAGGGATTCGTCGACGGGCTGGTAGCGCACGAGGCCGGTCGGCTCGAGCATCCGGAACTGGTCGTCCAGCCGCATCATCGCGTCGGAGACCTCCTCGAGGACGTCGTCCGTGGGCTCGTCCATGTCGTCGGGGACGATCAGGGACGCGGCGAGCGCGGGCAGCGGCACGGACCGTCCGGCCTCGCCCTCGTCGATCGCGGTGAGCAGGTAGAGGTTGCCGAGGATGCCGTCGAGGAAGTCGGCCTCCTCCTCGGGGTTCCAGTCGATGGCGTCGAGGTCGATGTCGCCGGTGTCCGAGAGCTGGTCGACGAGGTCGCCGAGGTCGGGCGCGGCGGCGTCGGCGAGGACGGTCTCGAGGCCGCCGAGCCACAGTTCGAGGACGTCCTGGGGGCTGCCGGAGGTCAGCGTGCCGAGCTCCTCACCGACACGCGCGGTGCCGGCGGGCGCGTCACCGCCGGCTTCGCCGACCCCGGCCCCGGTCCCGGCCCCGGCCCCGTCCTCCGGGGCTTCGGTGAATTCGACGAGCCCGGTGTCCAGCGCCAGCTGCCACGCCTCGGCCGCGAACGTCCGCCCGTCCTCGTCGTCCTCGAGGCCGAGCAGGCCGGTGGCGGTCCGCAGCTGTCCGGCGAGGAGTTCGCCGCCCTCCCCGACCGGGGTGCCCTCGCCCGCCCAGCGGGCGAGCCTCGCGGCGCGCGCGAAGAGCGGCGCGCTGAGCGCGTCGCGGGCGAGCTCCGCGTCGGAGGGGAGCCGCACCGGCGGCATGGTCGGGCGGTCTCCGGACATCAGGGGGGTCTCTCCTCGTCGTGACGGCCGCGCCCGGGTTGCGTGGGTGATCCGGACGCGCGAGGCTCCAGCGTAGACGTGTTTCGTCCCGAGCCGCCCGGTTCACGAACGCGCTACCGGCGGTACGGCGGCGGATTGCTCCGGAACCCTTGACAACTGCCCTGCGCACACCCGACATTGACGCGCGTAGATTGCGTGTTGCTACCGCGACGTCTTGTAATCACCCAGCACCACTCGAGACCGGCCGTGCCCGGTCCACCCCCCTCATCACTCCCCCACCGGAGGATTCCGTGCTGCCCAACCGCCGTTCCACGTCCACGCGCCGCCGCGCGGCGACCACCGGCTCCCTGATAGCCGGCGCGCTCGCGGCCGGCCTGCTGGCCCCGGCCCAGTCCGCGAGCGCGGCCCCCGGCTCGGGGACGCGGATCCACGACATCCAGGGCACCACGCGCGTGTCCCCGCTCGCCGGGCAGCAGGTGCAGGACGTGCCGGGCGTCGTCACGGCCGTCCGGAACTTCGGTTCGGCGCGCGGCTTCTGGTTCCAGGACCCCGAGGCCGACCGGAACGAGGCGACCAGCGAGGCCGTGTTCGTCTTCACCGGCCAGAACGCGCCGGGCGTCGCCGTCGGCGACGCGGTCCTGGTGTCCGGCACGGTCTCCGAGTACTACCCGGGCGGCGAGGCCGCGGGCCTGCAGTCGGTCACCCAGCTGACCAAGCCGACCGTGACCGTGAAGTCGTCCGGCAACGTCCTGCCCGCCCCGGTGCGGCTGCGCCCGTCCGTGATCCCGGACCGGTACGCGCCCGACGCGCGCGGCGGTTCCATCGAGAAGCTTCCGCTCCAGCCGGGCCGCTACGCGCTGGACCGCTACGAGTCCCTGGAGGGCATGCGGGTCGAGGTGCGCGACGCGCCGGTCGTCGGCGCGACCAGCGAGCACAAGGACCTGTGGGTGACGGCCGAGCCCCGCCACAACCGCACGGTGCGTGGCGGCACGGTCTACGGTTCGTACGCCGACCCGAACGCCGGCCGCGTCAAGATCGCCTCGCTGATCCCCTACGCGCAGCGCGCCTTCCCCGTCGCGAACGTCGGCGACGAGCTCACCGGCAGCACCGCCGGCCCGCTGGACTACAACAACTTCGGCGGTTACACGATCCAGGCCACCGAGCTGGGCACGCTCAAGGACGGCAAGCTGCGGCGCGAGGTGACGCGCAAGCAGAAGAGCGACGAGCTGGCCGTCGCCACGTACAACGTGGAGAACCTCTCGCCCACGACCCCGCAGGCGAAGTTCGACCGCCTGGCGGCCGCGCTGGTGACCAACCTCGCCTCGCCCGACATCGTCGCCCTCGAGGAGGTGCAGGACGACAACGGCACGACGAACGACGGCGTCGTGGACGCCGGCCAGACGCTGAAGAAGCTGACGGACGCGATCGTGGCGGCGGGCGGGCCCGCGTACGAGTGGCGGCAGATCAGCCCGGTCAACGGGCAGGACGGCGGCCAGCCGGGCGGCAACATCCGTACCGCCTTCCTCTTCAACCCCGCGCGTGTGTCGTTCAAGGACATTCCCGGCGGTGACGCCGGCACGGCGGTGAAGGTCACCCGCGAGGGCGGCAAGGCGGGCCTGTCGGCCTCCCCCGGCCGGATCGAGCCGGCCGACGCGGCGTGGACGAACAGCCGCAAGCCACTGGTGGGCCAGTTCGCCTTCCGCGGCGAGGACGTGTTCGTCGTCGCAAACCACTTCAACTCCAAGGGCGGCGACCAGGCCGTCGACGGCCGCTTCCAGCTGCCGGCCCGTACGTCCGAGAAGCAGCGCGTCGCCCAGTCGAAGGTCGTCAACGCCTTCGTCAAGCAGCTGCTGGCCGCGGACCGGCGCGCGAACGTGATCGTCGCCGGCGACCTCAACGACTACCAGTTCTCCCCGGCGGTCAAGGCCCTCACCTCGGGCGGCGTCCTGACGGACCTGGTCGACAAGCTGCCGAAGAAGGAACGTTACGGCTATGTCTACCAGGGCAACTCGCAGGTCCTGGACCACATGCTGACGAGCCGCCACCTGGGCCGGGTCGACTACGACATCGTGCACATCAACGCGGAGTTCGCCGACCAGGCCAGCGACCACGACCCGCAGGTGCTGCGCTGGAAGCCGTAGCAGTACTTAGCGGTACAGGCGAGAACATTTAAATGGACCTGTACGGTTGAAGGGGCCCAGAATCCGGGGAACAGCACCCAAGCCCACCCGGAGAGTGCCGCATGCCGCCCGCCACCAGCCCCTTCGGCCGTACCGTCTGCGCGATGGTCACCCCGTTCACCCCGGACGGCCATCTCGACCTCGACGGCGCCCAGCGCCTCGCCGACCGCCTCGTGGGGGACGGCGGCGGCTGCGACGGGCTGGTGCTGAACGGCACCACGGGCGAGTCGCCGACCACCAGCGACGCGGAGAAGAGCGCGCTGATCCGGGCCGTCGTGGAGGCCGTCGGCGACCGCGCCCGCATCACGGCGGGCGTCGGCTCGGCCGACACCCGGCACACGGCCCGGCTGGCGCGGGCGGCCGAGCAGGCCGGGGCGCACGGCGTGCTGGTGGTGACGCCGTACTACAGCAAGCCGCCGCAGGAGGACGTCGCGGAGCACTTCCGCACGGTCGCCGACGCGGTCGGTGTGCCGGTGATGCTCTACGACATCCCGGGCCGCACCGGCACCAGGATCGAGCCGGAGACGATGCTGCGGCTGGCCGAGCACCCGCGCATCGCGGGTGTGAAGGACTGCGCCTACGACCTGCTGGGCAGCTCGAAGGTGATCGCGCGGACCGGGCTCGCCTATTACTCCGGCGTCGAGGAGCTCAACCTTCCGCTGCTCGCCGTGGGCGGCACCGGCTTCGTCAGCACGGTCGCCAACGTCGCCGGGACCGTCCTGGCCGGCGCCCTCGACGCCTTCGACCGCGGCGCGAACGCCGAGGCGACCGCGCTGCACCAGCGCGTCCTGCCGCTGGCGGAGCTGATGATGGCCGCCGGGCTGCCGGGCACGGTCACCGCCAAGGCGCTGCTGAACGCGCTCGGCCTGCCCGGCGGCCCGGTGCGGGCGCCGCTCCGGTCGGCGGGCGAGGACCGGACGCGGGCGCTGCTCGAGGCCTACAGCTCGCTGTCCCGGTAGCCCGGTCCGGCCAGTTCGGCCAGCCGGCCCTGGAACCAGTCGAGCCGGGCCTGCAGCAGCGCGGCCTCGGCCAGGAGCTCGGTGACGGTCGTGGCGTCCGGCTCCCGGCTCCGCTCCCCCTGCTGCGCGGTGATCGCCAGCGCGCCGCCACCCGCCCGCCGCGCGAACTCCGGGAACGTCAGGCCCGTGCGTCCCGGGGCGCAGCCGCCGCAGTCGGCCATGAGGGCCCGCCATCCGGGACGTCCCCAGTCGGCGTCCGCGAGGCGGGTGGCCGCCCGGCCGCAGGGGCAGGGGCCGACGCGGACGGTCCGTACGCGCTGGCGGGCGTAGCGCATGCCGTGCTCGTAGCGGATGTAGGAGCCGAGGACGCCGACCTCGAGGACCACGGCGCGGCGGTGGGCGCCGTCGCAGGTGAGGCCGAGGGCTTCGGTGAGGGAGTGCAGGCAGTGGAAGCCGCAGTCGCAGCGGCGGGCGGGGGCGCTGTGGCGGCGGCCGTAGGCGCAGCGGGCGTCGGCCAGGACTCCGTAGGGGCTGCTGCCGCCGAGGGAGACGCCGGTGAAGCCGGTCCGGGTGCCGTCGTGGGAGAGCACGGGGTAGGCGATCTTGTAGCCGGTGGGCGGCGTCGTGGGGCGCTCCCGGGGGAGCCGTAGCCTCATCGGGCGGTGGCCGGGGCCTCGGCGGGGGCTCCGTGGCGCGCCGGGTCCTGACCGGCCTGCTCGTGGGCGGCCTCGGGGGCGGGCGTCTCGTCGGGCGGTTCCTCGGCGATGCCGACGGCGAGTGGTTTGCCGAGCCTCATGACGCCTCCCGTTATGGCCGGTTCCGGTGCGTGGTCATCATGGTGGCGCAGTTTGTCCCGAGATCACCAGAGCGGCCGGGCAGCGGGGATTCCGCTGCCCGGCCGCTCCGGGTGTGTGCGCCGGTGCCGGCCGCCGGTGATCAGTTGTGGCTGTGCAGGATCTCGTTGAGGCCGCCCCACGTGCTCTTGTAGGGGCGGGCCTCGACGGCGCCGGTGGTGGAGTTGCGGCGGAAGAGGATGTTGTCGGCGCCGGAGAGCTCGAGCGCCTTGACGACCTGGCCGTCCGGCAGGGTGACGCGGGTGCCGGCGGTGACGTACAGGCCGGCCTCGACGACGCACTCGTCGCCGAGCGCGATGCCGATGCCGGACTCGGCGCCGAGCAGGCAGCGCTCGCCGATGGAGATGATCTGCTTGCCGCCACCGGAGAGGGTACCCATGGTGGAGGCGCCGCCGCCGATGTCGGTGCCGTCGCCGACGGCGACGCCGGCGCTGATACGGCCCTCGACCATGGAGGTGCCCAGGGTGCCGGCGTTGAAGTTGACGAAGCCCTCGTGCATGACGGTGGTGCCGGAGCCGAGGTGGGCGCCGAGGCGGACGCGGTCGGCGTCGGCGATGCGCACGCCGGAGGGGGCCACGTAGTCGGTCATGCGCGGGAACTTGTCGACGCTGGTGACCTGCAGGTGCAGGCCCTCGGCGCGGGCGTTCAGGCGCACGGCCTCGAGCTGGTCGACGGCCACCGGGCCGAGCGAGGTCCAGGCGACGTTGGCGAGCAGGCCGAAGATGCCGTCCAGGTTCTGGCCGTGCGGCTTGACCAGGCGGCTGGAGAGCAGGTGCAGGCGGAGGTAGGCGTCGTGCGCGTCGAGCGGCTTCTCGTCGAGCGAGGCGATGACCGTGCGGACGGCGACGACCTCGACTCCGCGGCGGGGGTCCGGGCCGACGGCCTTCAGGGCGGCCTCGCCCAGCAGCTCGGCGGTCTCGTCGGCGGTCAGCCGCCGGGTGCCGGCGGGGCCGGGCGCGTCGGCCAGCGCGGGGGCCGGGAACCAGGTGTCGAGGACGGTGCCGTCGGCGGCGACGGTGGCGAGGCCTGCGGCGGCGGCGCCGGTGGTACGGGAGGCGGGGGCAACAGCATCGGTCATGCCCGAAAACCTAACCGGACCTGGCCTCTCAAGGCGAACCGGCGCGGATGGCCCAGCCCGGTTCGCGAACGGCAATTAGTCGACATATCCATTGAATGCGACAAATCGATCACTCTGCTCTTCGCCCGGAACGGAAGACCCGCATGAAACTGGCCAGACTCGCCCTGCCGGCCGCACTCCTGATGGCCCTCCTCCCCCTGACCGCCGGCCCGGCCGCCTCGGCCGACCCCGACCCGTCCCGCACCCCGCGCCTCGCCCCGCTGCACCGGACCTGGGGCGTGCCCGTGCCGGACCACTACATCGTCACCCTCCGCAAGGGCGCCAGCCCCCGCGCCCTGGTCAGCCGGCTGGGCGTGAACCCGGACTACGTCTACACCCACGCCTTCACCGGCTTCGCCGCCACGCTCACCCCCGAGCAGCTGACGACGGTCCGCAGCGCCCCCGACGTGGTGGCGGTCGAGCAGGACGCAGTCCTCAACCAAGCAGATCTCAACCAGGCAGACCTCAACCAGGCAGACCGGAACCAGGCGGCCCCGGACCAGGCGGACGCGCCCCGCTCCGCCCGCCGGGCCGCCGCCCCCGTCTCCCCCGTCTCCCCCGCCGCCCTGCCCCGGATCCCGACCGACTCCTACGGCCTGGACCGCATCGACCAGCACAATCCGCCGCTCGACAACCAGTTCACCGTCACCGCCACCGGCGAGGGCGCCACCGCCTATGTGATCGACACCGGCATCGACTACTCCCACCCCGACTTCGGCGGCCGCGCCCGGGGCGGCATCGACCTGGTGACCGTCGGCGGCGACGGCAGCGACTGCCGCACCGGCAGCGGTCACGGCACCCATGTGGCGGGCGTGCTCGGCAGCGCGACCCACGGCGTGGCACGCAAGGCGACGCTGGTGAGCGTGCGCGTGCTGAACTGCGACGGCCGCACCACCGTCGCCCGGTTCGTGGCGGGCCTCGACTACGTCGCCAGGTCCGCCACTCCCGCCTCCGTCGCCAACGCCTCGATCGTCGGACCCGCCTCGCAGACGGTGAACATGGCCATTGCCGGGGTCGCCTCCCGGGGCGTGCTGCCCGTCGTCGCGGCGGGCAACGAGAACGACAACGCCTGCGACCACTCCCCCTCCGGCGCGGTGGCGGCCCTCGCGGTCGGGGCGACCGACCGCTCGGACCGGATGACCGACTTCAGCAGCTACGGCCCCTGCGTACGGATCCTCGCCCCCGGCGCGGACATCGTCTCCACCGCCATGGGCGGCGGCACGACCACGAAGAGCGGCACCTCGCAGGCGGCCCCCTTCGCCGCCGGGGTCGCGGCCCTGTACAAGGCCCAGCACCCGCAGGCGGGCTCGGCCGAGGTGGCCAACTGGATCGTCAACCAGTCGACGAAGAACGCGGTGACCGACGTCAAGGCCGGCACCCCCAACCGCCTGCTGTACACGGGCGGCCTCTGAGGTCCGGGCCCCCGGGCGGGCGTACCGTGAGAAAGCACCGCGCCCGCCGTCCGCCCAGCCCGAGGGAAGCCGACGATGCATCACCTGCCGTCCGAGTCAGTGCCGCACGCCCGGACGCTGATGGGCTGGCCCCCCGCCGGCCCGGTCTGGGGCCGGGACATCGAGGACGTGCGCCGGGACGTGGCCGCGATCGCCCGGACCATCGCGGACCACGAGCCGGTGGTGATGCTGGCCTCGCCCGAGGACGCGGCGGGGGCGCACCGCGCGTGCGGCGACGCCGTGGAGATCGTCGGGATGCCGGTGGACGACCTGTGGCTGCGCGACGCGGGCCCCACGTTCGTCACCGGTGCCGACGGCGCCCTGGCCGGCGTCGACTTCGGCTTCAACGGCTGGGGCGGCAAGCAGGCCCACCCGAACGACGGCCCGCTGGCCCGCCGGGTGCTGGAGCTGTTCGGCGTCCCCCGGATCGAGGCGCCCCTCGTCGCCGAGGGCGGCTCCCTGGAGAGCGACGGTGCGGGCACCCTGCTGGTCACCGAGAGCTCGCTGGTGAACGACAACCGCAACCCCGGCCGCTCCCGCGACGACATCGAGCGGAAGCTGAAGCGCCTGCTCGGCGTGCGCAAGGTGATCTGGCTCGAGGGGGTGCGCGGCGAGGACATCACCGACTGCCACATCGACGCTCTCGCCCGCTTCGTGGTGCCCGCCATGGTGCTGCTCAGCAAGCCGCCGGCCGGCGCGGAGCCCGGCGACGTGTGGATCCGGGTGTACGAGCGGGCCCGCGCCGCCCTGGAGGCCGCCACCGACGCCGAGGGCAGGGCCCTGGAGATCGTCGAGCTCCCCGAGCCGGACCCGGACCGCCTCGGCGACCGCGGCCCCGACTTCCTGGGCAGCTACGTCAACTACTACCTGGCCAACGGCGCGGTGATCGTCCCGCGCTTCGGGGACGGGCACGCCGACGACGAGGCGGCGGCCCTGCTGGGCGCCCTGCACCCGGGCCGGGTGGTGCGCCCGGTGGAGATCCCCACCCTGGCCGAGGGCGGCGGCGGCATCCACTGCGCCACACAGCAACAGCCCGCCTCCTGACCACTCGTCAGGGGCGGGCTGTGCGGGGAACGACGTGCCCGGGGCGCGCTCAGACGTTGAAGCCCAGTGCCCGGAGCTGCTCGCGGCCGTCGTCGGTGATCTTGTCGGGGCCCCACGGCGGCATCCAGACCCAGTTGATCCGGAGCTCGTTGACGATCCCCTCGGTGGCCGACTTCGCCTGGTCCTCGATGACGTCGGTCAGCGGGCAGGCCGCGGACGTCAGGGTCATGTCGAGGGTGGCGATGTTGGCGTCGTCGATGTGGATGCCGTAGATCAGGCCGAGGTTGACGACGTCGATGCCCAGCTCGGGGTCGACCACGTCGTAGAGGGCCTCGCGGACCTCCTCCTCGGTGGCCGGCTTGGTGGTCGCGTCCACGTTGTCGCTCATGCGGTCTTCCTTACTGTGCTTTCGGGTCCTTCACCCAGCGCCTGGGCGGTCGCGTCCTTCCACGCCATCCAGCTCAGCAGAGCACACTTCACGCGCGCCGGATACTTGGAGACGCCGGCGAACGCGACCGCGTCCTCCAGCACCTCCTCCATCGCGTCGTCCGGCTCGATCCGGCCCTTGGACTGCATCAGCTCCAGGAACGTCTCCTGGATCCGGCGGGCCTCGTCGAGGTCCTTGCCGACCAGCAGCTCGTTGAGCACCGAGGCGCTGGCCTGGCTGATCGAACAGCCCTGGCCCTCGTAGGAGACGTCCTCGACGGTCTGCCCGGCCATCCGCACCCGCAGCGTGATCTCGTCGCCGCAGGTCGGGTTGACGTGGTGCACCTCGGCGTCGCCGTCCCGCAGGCCGCGGCCGTGCGGGTGCTTGTAGTGGTCCAGGATGACGTCCTGGTACATCGAATCAAGCTTCACAGTGAGCCAGTCCTCGTCAGCCGAAGAAGTTCCGTACGTGCTCCAGGCCCTCGATCAAGGCGTCGACCTCGCCGGGGGTGGAGTACAGGTAGAACGACGCTCGCGTGGTCGCCGGAATTCCGTACCGCAGGCAGACAGGACGGGCGCAGTGGTGGCCGACCCGCACGGCGATGCCCTGCTCGTCGAGTACCTGGCCCACGTCGTGCGGGTGGATGTCACCGAGCGTGAAGGAGACGGCGGCGCCGCGGTCCTCGGCCGTGGTGGGGCCGATGATGCGCAGGTCGGGGACCTCCTGGAGCCTGCGGATCGCGTACTCGGTGATCGCGTGCTCGTGGCGGGCGATGTTCTCCATGCCGATCGAGGTGAGGTAGTCCACCGCGGCGCCGAGGCCGACGGCCTGGGCGATCGGGGGGGTACCGGCCTCGAACTTGTGCGGCGCGGGGGCGTAGGTCGAGGAGTGCATCGAGACGGTCTCGATCATCTCGCCGCCGCCGAGGAACGGCGGCAGGTCCTCGAGCAGCTCCTGGCGGCCCCACAGGACGCCGATGCCGTCCGGGCCGCACATCTTGTGGCCGGTGAAGGCCACGAAGTCGGCCTGCAGGGCCTGCACGTCCAGCGGCATGTGCGGGGCGGCCTGGGAGGCGTCGACGACCACGAGGGCGCCGACCTCCTGGGCCCGGCGGACGATGGCCTCGACGGGGTTGAGCGTGCCCAGGATGTTGGAGACCAGCACGAAGGAGACGACCTTGGTCTTCTCGGTGATGATCTCGTCGATGTTGGACAGGTCCAGGCGGCCGTCGTCGGTGAGGCCGAACCACTTCAGCTTCGCTCCGGAGCGCTGCGCGAGCAGCTGCCACGGCACGATGTTGGAGTGGTGCTCCATCTCCGTGATGACGATCTCGGTGTCGTGGTCCACGCGGTAGGGCTCGTCGGCCCAGGCCAGCATGTTGGCGACGAGGTTGAGCGACTCGGAGGCGTTCTTGGTGAAGATCACCTCGTCGCGGCTCGGGGCGTTGATGAAGGCGGCGACCTTGTCGCGAGCGCCCTCGTAGAGCGCCGTGGCCTCCTCGGCGAGGACGTGCACGCCGCGGTGGACGTTGGCGTTGTGCCGCTCGTAGTGCTCGTTGAGCACGTCGAGCACCTGGCGCGGCTTCTGCGAGGTCGCGGCGTTGTCCAGGTAGACGAGCTTCTTCCCGTCGTGGACCACGCGGTCCAGGATCGGGAAGTCCTTGCGGATCGCGTCGGTGTCGAGGAGGCCCGGCAGCAGTATGGTCACGCCGTTACGCCACCCTTCACGTACGCCTCGTAGCCCTCGTTCTCCAGCTTGTCGGCGAGCTCGGCGCCGCCGGACTCCACGACGCGGCCGTTCGCGAAGACGTGCACGAAGTCGGGCTTGATGTAGCGCAGGATGCGCGTGTAGTGGGTGATCAGCAGGGTGCCGACCTCGCCCGTCTCGCGGACGCGGTTGACGCCCTCGGAGACGATGCGCAGCGCGTCGACGTCCAGGCCGGAGTCGGTCTCGTCGAGGATGGCGATCTTCGGCTTGAGCAGCTCGAGCTGGAGGATCTCGTGGCGCTTCTTCTCACCGCCGGAGAAGCCCTCGTTGACGTTGCGCTCGGCGAAGGCGGGGTCCATCTGGAGGCGCTCCATGGACTCCTTGACCTCCTTCACCCAGGTGCGCAGCTTGGGGGCCTCGCCGCGGATGGCGGTGGCGGAGGTGCGCAGGAAGTTGGAGACCGAGACGCCGGGGACCTCGACCGGGTACTGCATGGCGAGGAAGACGCCGGCGCGGGCGCGCTCGTCGACGGACATCTCGAGGACGTCCTCGCCGTCGAGGGTGACGGTGCCGCCGGTGATCGTGTACTTGGGGTGACCGGCCAGGGAGTAGGCCAGGGTGGACTTGCCGGAGCCGTTGGGGCCCATGATGGCGTGGGTCTCGCCCTGCTTCACGGTCAGGTCGACGCCGCGCAGGATCTCCCGGGGGCCGTTCTCGGCCTCGACGGAGACGTGCAGGTCGTGGATCTCAAGCGTTGCCATGGGGAACTCAGGACTCCTGGGTGACGGAGACGAGCACGTCGTCCCCTTCGATCTTGACGGGGTATACGGGGACGGGCTGCGTCGCGGGAAGGCTGTCGGGCTTGCCCGTGCGGAGGTCGAAGCTGGAGCCGTGCAGCCAGCACTCGATGTGGCAGTTCTCCACCTCGCCCTCGGACAGCGAGACGTTCGCGTGCGAGCAGATGTCGTTGATCGCGAACACCTCGCCCTCGGTGCGGACGAGGGAGACCGGCGTGCCGTCGACCTCGACCCGCTTGGGGGTGTCCTCCTCCAGCTCGCTCAGGGCGGCCACCTTGACGAACTCGCTCATGCGACCGATGCCTCCAGCTCGGCCTCGATCTTGGCGATGAGGCGCTCCTCCAGCTCGGGGATGCCGATCTGCTGGACGAGCTCGGCGAAGAAGCCGCGCACGACCAGCCGGCGGGCCTCGTCGGCGGGGATGCCGCGGGCCATCAGGTAGAAGAGCTGCTCGTCGTCGAAGCGGCCGGTGGCCGAGGCGTGGCCGGCGCCGACGATCTCACCGGTCTCGATCTCCAGGTTGGGGACCGAGTCGACGCGGGCGCCGTCGGTGAGGACGAGGTTGCGGTTGAGCTCGTAGGTGTCGGTGCCCTCGGCCGCCGCGCGGATGAGCACGTCGCCGATCCACACCGCGTGCGCGTCCTTGCCCTGCAGGGCGCCCTTGTAGGCGACGTTGCTGCGGCAGTGCGGGGTGTCGTGGTCGACGAGGAGGCGGTGCTCCTGGTGCTGGCCCTCGTCGGTGAAGTACAGGCCGTACAGCTCGGCCTCGCCGCCGGGGGCGCCGTAGACGACCCGGGGGTGCAGACGGACCAGGTCGCCGCCGAAGGTGACGATGACGGACTTGAAGGAGGCGTCGCGGCCGACCAGCGCGGTGTGCTGGGCGGCGTGCACCGCGGTGGGGGCCCAGTCCTGGATGGAGACGACGGTGAGCTTGGCGCCGTCGCCGACGAGGAACTCCACGTTGGCGGCGAGCGTGGCGTCGCCGGTGTGGTCGAGGACGACGACGGCCTCGGCGAAGGCGCCGATCTCGATCAGCTGGTGGCCGAAGGCCACCCCGCCCTCGCCGTGCACGGAGATCCGGACGGGCTCGGTGAGCACCGCGTCCTTGGGGACGGAGACGACCGAGGCCTTCTCGAAGGAGCTGAACGCCTGGGCCGCGACCCGGTCGACCGGCTTGCCGGCCTTGCCGAGCCGGGCGTCGTCGCGGCCGACGGTCTCCACGGTCACGCCCTCGGGGGCGCTCACCTCGACCTTGACGCCCGCGCCGTCGGCGACGGCGGTGCCGTCGTGCAGGCCGCGGAGACGCTGCAGCGGGGTGAACCGCCACTCCTCCTCGCGGCCGTGCGGCACGGGGAAGTCCGCGACGTCGTACGAGGCGGGGGCGCTGACCCGCGCGTCGATGGGCTGCTGGGGCCCACCCACCTGGATGGCGCCGTCGGTCGTGCTGCCGGCGGGAGTGTTGTCAGCCATGGCTGTCGTCGTGCTCTCTTCCTGTCACAAAGGGGTTCGCTGCGGACGGGGGGCGGTCAGCCGACCGCGCCTTCCATCTGCAGCTCGATCAGCCGGTTGAGCTCCAGCGCGTACTCCATCGGCAGCTCGCGGGCGATCGGCTCGACGAAGCCACGGACGATCATGGCCATGGCCTCGTCCTCGGACAGGCCGCGGCTCATCAGGTAGAAGAGCTGGTCGTCGCTGACCTTGGAGACGGTCGCCTCGTGGCCCATGGAGACGTCGTCCTCGCGGACGTCGACGTAGGGGTAGGTGTCGGACCGGGAGATGGTGTCCACGAGCAGGGCGTCGCAGAGCACGTTCGACTTGGAGCCGTGGGCGCCCTCACCGATCTCGATCAGGCCGCGGTAGGAGGTGCGGCCGCCGCCACGCGCCACCGACTTGGAGACGATGTTGGAGGAGGTGTTCGGCGCCATGTGGACCATCTTGGCGCCGGCGTCCTGGTGCTGGCCCTCACCGGAGAAGGCGATCGACAGGGTCTCGCCCTTGGCGTGCTCGCCCATCAGGTAGACGGCCGGGTACTTCATCGTCACCTTGGAGCCGATGTTGCCGTCGACCCACTCCATGGTCGCGCCCTCGTAGGCCACGGCCCGCTTGGTGACCAGGTTGTAGACGTTGTTCGACCAGTTCTGGATCGTCGTGTAGCGGCAGCGGCCGCCCTTCTTGACGATGATCTCCACGACGGCGCTGTGCAGCGAGTCGGAGGAGTAGATCGGGGCGGTGCAGCCCTCGACGTAGTGGACGTAGGCGTCCTCGTCGACGATGATCAGCGTCCGCTCGAACTGGCCCATGTTCTCCGTGTTGATGCGGAAGTAGGCCTGCAGCGGGATGTCGACGTGGACACCCTTGGGGACGTAGATGAAGGAGCCACCGGACCACACGGCGGAGTTCAGGGAGGCGAACTTGTTGTCGCCGACCGGGATCACCGTGCCGAAGTACTCCTGGAAGAGCTCGGGGTGCTCCTTCAGGGCGGTGTCGGTGTCCAGGAAGATGACGCCCTGCTCCTCCAGGTCCTCGCGGATCTGGTGGTAGACGACCTCGGACTCGTACTGGGCGGCGACGCCGGCGACCAGGCGCTGCTTCTCGGCCTCGGGGATGCCCAGCTTGTCGTAGGTGTTCTTGATGTCCTCCGGCAGGTCCTCCCAGGTGGCGGCCTGCTTCTCGGTGGAGCGGACGAAGTACTTGATGTTGTCGAAGTCGATGCCGGTGAGGTCGGAGCCCCAGGTCGGCATGGGCTTCTTCTCGAAGAGCTTCAGGCCCTTGAGGCGGAGCTTGAGCATCCACTCCGGCTCGGACTTCTTGGCCGAGATGTCGCGGACGACCTCCTCGGACAGGCCGCGCTTGGCCGCGGCACCGGCCACGTCGGAGTCGGCCCAGCCGTATTCGTAGGTGCCCAGGCCCTCGAGCTCAGGGTGGGCAGTCTCCGTGGGGAGAGTCATGCGGGGTTCCTCCCGGCCGTGCTGGTGGATGCGGTGGTGGTCTTGGGGGTGCTGCTCTTGGGGATGAACGTCGTGCACACTCCGTCGCCGTGGGCGATGGTGGCCAGACGCTGCACATGAGTCCCGAGCAGGCGGGAGAAGACCTCGGTCTCCGCCTCGCACAGCTGCGGGAACTGCTCGGCGACATGGGCGACCGGGCAGTGGTGCTGGCAAAGCTGTTCGCCGACCGGTGCGCTGCGCGCCGTAGCAGCGTACCCGTCCGCGGTCAATGCCCTGGCGAGCGCCTGGGTGCGGTCCTGGGGGGCGACGGCCTCCAGGGCCCTGCGGTAGGCGTCGGCCTGGGCGGCCATCCGGGCGCGGGCGAACGCGGCGACGGCCGCCTCGCCCATCTCGCCGCCGCCGGCGGACTGGGCGATCCAGCGCAGGGCGTCCTCGGCGAGCTTGTCGTAGGCCTGATCGAAGGCGTCCCGGCCGCAGTCGGTCAGCGCGAACACCTTCGCCGGGCGGCCGCGCGTCCGGGTGCCGTAGACCCGCTTCTCGCGGGCCTCGACGACGCCCTCGGCGACCAGGGTGTCGAGGTGGCGGCGGACGGCCGCCGAGGTCAGCTCCAGGCGGACGGCCAGTTCGGCCGCCGTGGACGGACCGTGGTCGAGGATGGAGCGGGCGACCCTGTTGCGGGTGCCGCGCTGCTCGTCGTGGGCGCGCTGGGCCTCCTGCCCGGACCCGGGCAGGACGGGACCCGACCCGGCGGCCGACTCGGCCGCGGGGCCCTGGGGAGCCTCGCCCGCGTATTTCACAACACCATTGTTGCGTAATTGCCCGAAGGCCGACAAGCGCCGACTGGATCACGCAACGGTGGCTTTGATCACTTAGGGTTACCTAAGCGGCCACCCCGCCGGGGTCCGGACGGCCCCCGGCTCCGTACACTTCCCCGCATGCATGCAGAGCCCGCGGTCGAGGTCCACGGCCTGGTCAAGCGGTACGGGACGAAGGCCGCGGTCGACGGTCTCGACCTGACCGTCGCGACCGGCGGCGTCACCGCCGTACTCGGCCCCAACGGTGCCGGCAAGACCACCACCATCGAGACCTGCGAGGGCTACCGCCGCCCCGACGCCGGCACCGTCCGCGTCCTCGGGCTGGACCCCCTGGCCGACTCCGCAGCCCTGCGCCCGCGCATCGGCGTGATGCTGCAGAGCGGCGGGATCTACGCGGGGGCCCGCGCGGAGGAGATGCTCCGCCACACCGCCTCCCTGCACGCCCACCCCCTGGACGTCGGAGCCCTCATCGAGCGCCTCGGGCTGGGCGACTGCGGCCGCACCACCTACCGGCGCCTGTCCGGCGGGCAGCAGCAGCGCCTGTCCCTCGCCATGGCCGTCGTCGGCCGCCCGGAGCTGGTCTTCCTCGACGAGCCGACCGCCGGCCTCGACCCGCAGGCCCGCCACGCCACCTGGGCGCTGGTGCGCGAGCTGCGCGCGGACGGCGTCACGGTCGTGCTGAGCACCCACTACATGGACGAGGCCGAACAGCTGGCCGACGACGTCGCCATCGTCGACGGCGGCAAGGTCATCGCCCAGGGCAGCCCCGAGAAGCTGTGCCGCGGCGGCGCCGAGAACAGCCTGCGCTTCAACGGCCGCCCCGGCCTGGACCTGGCCTCGCTCCTCAAGGCACTGCCCGCCGACTCCGCCGCCGTGGAGGCGGTCCCCGGCAGCTACCGCGTCAACGGCAGGGTCGACCCCCAGCTGCTCGCCACGGTGACCGCCTGGTGCGCCCAGCACGGCGTGATGCCGGACCGCATAACAGTCGAGCGGCACACGCTCGAGGACGTCTTCTTGGAACTCACCGGCAAGGAGCTGCGCTCGTGACCGCCGATACGGCCGCCACCGGTACCTTCGCGCCGAAGCCCGGCGCCGCCCCGCTCGGGCGGATGATCCGCGCGCAGGCGGCGCTGGAGACCCGGATGCTGCTGCGCAACGGCGAGCAGCTGCTGCTCACCGTCGTCATCCCCACCCTCCTGCTGCTGCTCTTCAGCACCGTCGACATCATCACTGTGCCGGTCGGAACAGCGGGCGGACAGGGCGAAGCCGTCGACTTCCTGGCGCCCGGTGTGCTGGCGCTGGCGGTGATGTCCACGGCGTTCACCGGGCAGGCCATCGCCACCGGCTTCGAGCGCCGCTACGGGGTGCTCAAGCGCCTGGGCGCCTCGCCGCTGCCCCGCTGGGGGCTGATGACCGCCAAGACCTGTTCGGTGCTGGTCACCGAGGTCCTGCAGATCGTCCTGCTGACCGCCATCGCCTTCGCGCTCGGCTGGTCGCCGCACGGCAACCCGCTGGCCGTGCTCCTGCTGCTCGTCCTCGGCACGGCGGCCTTCTCCGGGCTGGGCCTGCTGATGGCCGGCACGCTCAGGGCCGAGGCGACACTGGCCGCCGCCAACCTCGTCTTCCTGCTGCTGCTGGTCGGCGGCGGCGTCATCGTGCCACTGGAGAAGTTCCCGGACGCCGCCCAGTCGGTGCTCGCCCTGCTGCCCGTCTCGGCGCTCTCCGACGGGCTGCGCGACGTCCTGCGCGACGGCGCCGGCATGCCGTGGGCCGACCTGGGGATCCTCGCCGCGTGGGCGGCGCTGGGCCTGGGCGCGGCGGCGCGCTGGTTCCGCTGGGAGTAGGACGCGCCCTCGGCGCACCCCTCGTGAATCCGTGCACAAGCTCACCCTTACGATGACTACCGTGCCGAAAACGCTGAACCCCCTCCAGCTGGTCGCCGATCGCTGGCAGCCCTCCGCCCGCTTCGTCCGGGGCGCCGCGCTCGCCTGCGTCGTCATGGCCGTGATCATCGTTGTGACCGGCGGGGCGGTGCGGCTCACGCAGTCCGGGCTCGGCTGCCCGACGTGGCCGACCTGCACCGAGGACAGCCTGACGCCGACGCCCGCGATGGGCATCAACGGCGTCATCGAGTTCACCAACCGCATGCTGACCTACGTGCTGTGCGCGGTGGTCGGCGTGGCCATCGTCGCGGCACGCGCGCGTACCCCGCGCCGCCGGTCCCTGACCAAGCTGGGCTGGATCCAGTTCTGGCTCATCGCGGGCAACGGCATCATCGGCGGCATCACGGTGCTCACGGGCCTCAACCCGTACATCGTCGCCTCGCACTTCCTGGCGGCGACCGCGCTGCTGACAGTGGCCGTGGTGATGTGGCACCGCTCGCGCGAGGGCGACGACGCGCCGCGCGACCTGGTGGCCCGGCCGGTGCGCCAGCTGACCGGGCTCCTGGTCGCCGCGACGGCCCTGCTGATCGTGGCCGGCACGGTCGTGACGGGTTCGGGCAAGCACGCGGGCGACGCGGCCAAGGACATCCACCGCATCCCGCTGGACTGGCATCAGATCACCCAGCTGCACGTCGACTTCGTCTTCATCGTCCTGGGCCTGACCGTGGCCCTGTGGTTCGCGCTGCGGGCCGTGAAGGCGCCCGCCGCGGCGCGGCGCCGGGTGGCCGAGCTGTTCGCCGTCCTGATGCTGCAGGGCGTCGTCGGTTTCGTGCAGTACTTCAACGACTCGCCCGAGCTCATCGTCGGCACCCACATGTTCGGATCCTGCCTGGTATGGATCGCGGTGCTGCGGGTCTTCCTGTCGCTGCGCGAGCGCGGCGGGGCGGCGGACCTGCCGGCGCCCTCCGGCGAGCGGGAGACGCCGGCGGCCGGTCAGCCCGTGGCGGCGTCCAGCCGGTAGACCCGGCGCGCGGTGCCGGCGGCGACGAGCGCGGTGATGCGCCCCGCCTCCGCCGCCCGGCACCAGCCGTCGGCGACCCAGTCGCCCATCAGCCGCTGCATGGCCCGTACGAACAGCCGGGCGGCCACCACGTACAGCTCCGCCGGCCCGCGCGCGCCGGTGGAGAACAGCAGCTTGCCGAACGGCGCCTCGCGCAGGGTCTCCCCGGGCCGGGTGCCGACGTCCGCGTAGACGTGCGGGAACGTGGCGGCCAGCTGGGCGGCCGGGCGGCGGTGCCAGGGGTCGGGCAGCAGCACCAGGTCGACGCCGCGGCTCGCGGTGGCCCCCAGGAAGCCCGTCAGCCGGCGCGGGTCGGGGCAGTGCAGCTGTACGGGCAGGCCCGTGGCGACCGCGCTCCACAGCAGGTAACGGCCCAGGACCGGATCCGCCGGCGCCTCGCCCGTGCGGCGGGCGCGCAGCCAGCGTCCGGCGGCCTCGCGCACCTCGGCGGCCCCGGGCGGGGTGTCGTCGCAGGAGGCGGCGCCGGAGGCGAAGGCGGTGGCGGTGCGGGCCGCGGCGTACAGCTCCTCGGCCGTGCGGGCGAGGAAGACGTCCGTGCCGCCGGCGGTGTCGGCAGTCCGTGCGGCGAGCGCTTCGAGCCGGACGACCTCGTGGGCGCGGCCCTCGGCGGCACGCGCCAGCTCGGCGGGCGAGGTGAGGCCGCCGGGCGCCCGGGAGTCCAGCAGGAACGTGCCGATGCCGGTGCCGCGCAGCAGCAGGTGGCCGGCGCGGTAGGCGCCCAGTTCGCGGCGTCTGGCCAGGTAGCGCACGGGCGCGCAGTGCGGCTCGAGGCCCAGCAGGGGCGGGCACCAGCGGCGTACGGCCAGGCCGGCGCGGCTGTCGAAGAAGGTGGTGCCGGGCGGCGCGGGGCCGGTGGCCCCGGCGGCCTCGGCCAGATGGGTCTCGAACTCCCCCAGCCCCACCTCGCCGTGGACGGCTCCGTGGCTGTACTGGTCGACGAGCGGCGGTATGCCCTCGGTCAGGCCGTCCATGCCCCGCCTCCTCGCCCCGTCCCCCACCGCGCGGCGCCGTGGCGCCGCTCCCGGTGGGTCTAACGGGCGAGCGGGCCGTCAGTTATCGGCGGAGGGCTTGGCCTCGGCCTCGGCCGGCGGCTGCGCGGGGGTGTCCCCGGGGCCGTTGGAGGGGCCGCCGACCTGGATGCCGGCCATGCGGGACCACTCGTAGGGGCCGGTGCGGACCTTGGCGGCGAGCTCGCCGTCGAAGTCGTCGTGCAGGGTGATCCCGGCGAGCTCGGCGGCCTGCCGGGCGGTCTCGTGGGAGCGGGCCACGAGGTTGCCCCACTCGCCGTTGGCGCCGACGAGGGCGATGCGGGTGGTGCCGCGGGCGATGTGGGCGAGCTGGCCCTCGGCGCTGCCGCCGTGGCTGCGGGCGAAGGCCGTGATCTGCCGGGCGAGCTTCGTCGCCTGCTTGTTGTCTGCCATGGCCAGGATGCTACCGACGAGTAGGGAAAACCACGATGGGCGGTACGGGTGGCCTTGACCACCCGCCCCCATGGCCTGAACGGCATGGGGGTACCCCCATCGCCCATCGTAGGAGCGGATCCCCGGGGTTGTGCGTCAGCGCAGGAACGGGTCGATCGCGACCGCGGTGAACAGCAGCGACACATAGGTGATCGACCAGTGGAACAGACGCATCTCCTTGAGCTTCGCGCCCGTGATCCCCGCCTTGGCGCGGGCCTGCAGGGCGTGCGCCTCCTTCAGCCACAGGGCGCCGCACACCACCGCGACGACCGTGTAGAACCAGCCGGTGTAGCCCAGCGGCGTCAGCAGCAGGGAGACGGCGACCATCACCCAGCTGTAGAGGACGATCTGCTTGGCCACGGCCTTGTTGCCCGCGATGACCGGCAGCATGGGCACGCCCGCGCGCTCGTAGTCGTCCTTGACCTTCATCGACAGCGGCCAGTAGTGCGGCGGCGTCCAGAAGAAGATGACGAGGAAGAGGATCAGGGAGGCCCAGGAGACCTCGTTGCGCACCGCGGACCAGCCGATGATGACCGGCAGGCAGCCCGCGATGCCGCCCCAGACGATGTTCTGCGCGGTACGCCGCTTGAGGATCATCGTGTAGACGACGGTGTAGAACACCGACGCGCCCAGCGACAGCATCGCCGACAGGGGGTTGACCAGATACCAGAACCACACGGTCGACCCGACGGTCAGCGCGGTGGCGAAGACCAGGCACTCACGGGGCGAGACCATGCCCGTGACCAGTGGACGCTGGGACGTACGGTCCATCAGCGCGTCGATGTCACGGTCGTAGTACATGTTGAACGCGCCGGCGCCGCCGGCGGACAGGTAGCCGCCGATACAGGTGGCCAGTACCAGCCACAGGTCCGGCACACCCTCGGCCGCCAGGAACATCACCGGCACCGTCGTCATCAGCAGCAGCTCGATGACGCGCGGCTTCGTCAGGGCCACGAACGCCTTGACACGGGCCCCGAACGGCCGGTGAACGGGGCTTTCAGCAAGCACCCCCGCAGGACGGGATTCGACGGCCGTCACGCACACCCCTGACAGAGATAAGGCCAGCAAGCGCGTCCGGGTGGTCGTCCCGGGTGAAGGCTTGCGCGTACCACGCCACTCTAGACGCAGGGGTCAGCCCGTCCTCCGCCGGGGTGGGGTCGTGTTGGGCCCACAGCGCCGCCGGAGCGCGGGTGGCCGAATCCCCGCAGAACGGTCGCGCTCGACAGGCGGGCCCGGGGTGCGCCCGGCAGGCTGGAGGAGTGACCGCCGCGCGACGGCGGGAATCTTTGCCGTCCCCAGGAGGTTCCCGGCTTCGTGGACCGGACGAGGCCTCTCAAATGAGTGCCCCGCAGCCCGACTGTACGTCGAAAAAATGCGCGTCCCAGCGGGGGTAGGCTCGACCGCGCCGCGTCGTGGCGGGCAATACCGCCCCCGGCAGATTGAACATGTGGAGAGGAGCCCTGATCCGAGGGTGAGCACCAAGCCGACCACCACAGACCTCGAATGGACCGAACTGGACCAGCGGGCCGTCGATACCGCCCGCGTCCTGGCCATGGACTCCGTGCAGAAGGTCGGCAACGGCCATCCGGGCACGGCCATGAGCCTGGCGCCCGCCGCCTACCTGCTGTTCCAGAAGCTGATGCGGCACGACCCCAATGACGCCGACTGGACCGGCCGCGACCGTTTCGTCCTCTCCCCCGGTCACACCAGCCTGACCCTGTACGTCCAGCTCTTCATGGCCGGCTACGGCCTGGAGCTCGCGGACCTCAAGGCCTTCCGCACCTGGGACAGCAAGACCCCGGGCCACCCGGAGCACGGTCACACCCGCGGCGTGGAGACCACCACCGGCCCGCTGGGCCAGGGCATCGCCAACGCGGTGGGCATGGCCATGGCCGCCCGCTACGAGCGCGGTCTGTTCGACCCGGAGGCCCCGAAGGGCGAGTCCCCCTTCGACCACACCGTCTGGGCGATCGTCTCCGACGGCGACCTGGAGGAGGGCATCTCCGCCGAGGCGTCCTCGCTGGCCGGTCACCAGAAGCTCGGCAACATCGTCGCCCTGTACGACGACAACCACATCTCGATCGAGGGCGACACCGAGACCGCCTTCTCCGAGGACGTCCTGGGGCGCTACGAGGCCTACGGCTGGCACGTCCAGCGCATCGAGCAGGCCGCCAACGGCGACTTCGACGTCCAGGCGCTGTACGCGGCGCTCAAGGCGGCGCAGGCCGAGACCGAGCGTCCCTCGATCATCGCCGCGCGCACGATCATCGCCTGGCCGGCCCCCAACGCCCAGAACACCGAGGCCTCGCACGGCTCGGCGCTCGGCGAGGCCGAGGTCGCCGCCACCAAGCGCGTGATGGGCTTCGACCCCGAGCAGCACTTCCAGGTCGAGGACGAGGTCTTCACGCACGTCCGCAAGGTCGTCGACCGCGGCCGCGAGGCGCACGCCGCCTGGGACAAGCGGATCCAGGAGTGGCGCGAGGCCAACCCCGAGCGCGCCGCCGAGTTCGACCGCATCGCCGCGGGCGAGCTGCCCGACGGCTGGGAGAAGGCCCTGCCGGTCTTCCCGGCCGGCAAGGACGTCGCGACCCGCAAGGCGTCCGGCGAGGTCCTCAAGGCGCTGGGCGGCGTGATCCCCGAGCTGTGGGGCGGCTCCGCCGACCTCGCGGGCTCGAACAACACCACCATCGACGCGACGTCGTCCTTCCTCCCGGAGGGCAACCCGCTGCCGGAGGCGAACCCGTACGGCCGTACGATCCACTTCGGCATCCGCGAGCACGCCATGGGCTCGACCATGAACGGCATCGCGCTGCACGGCAACACCCGCGTCTACGGCGGCACCTTCCTGGTGTTCTCCGACTACATGCGTCCGGCCGTGCGCCTGGCCGCGCTGATGAAGCTGCCGGTCACCTACGTGTGGACGCACGACTCCATCGGTCTCGGCGAGGACGGCCCGACCCACCAGCCGGTCGAGCACATGGCCGCGCTGCGTGCCATCCCGGGCCTGAACATGGTCCGCCCGGCCGACGCCAACGAGACGGCGATCGCCTGGCGCGAGATCACCAAGCGTCACACCACCAAGCCCGCGCCGCACGGTCTGGCCCTGACCCGCCAGAACGTGCCGACGTACGAGGCCAACGAGGGCGCCGCCAAGGGCGGCTACGTCCTGTTCGAGGCCGAGGGCGGCCGCCCGCAGGTGATCCTGATCGGCACCGGCTCCGAGGTCCAGCTGGCCGTCGAGGCCCGCGAGGCGCTGCAGGCCGAGGGCATCCCGACCCGCGTGGTCTCGATGCCGTCGGTCGAGTGGTTCGAGGAGCAGGACCAGGCGTACCGCGACGGCGTGCTGCTGCCGGACGTCAAGGCGCGCGTGGCCGTCGAGGCCGGCGTGGGCCTGACCTGGCACCGCTACGTCGGCGAGGCCGGCCGGATCGTCTCGCTGGAGCACTTCGGCGCCTCCGCCGACTACAAGGTGCTCTACCGCGAGTTCGGCCTGACCTCCGACGCCGTGGTCGAGGCCGCCCGCGAGTCGATCGCCGACGCCAACCGCCGCTGACGCCGCCCAACACCACCCCAGTAGGAGCCAATCCCATGACAGACGCACTCAAGCGCCTCTCCGACGAAGGCGTCGCGATCTGGCTGGACGACCTGTCCCGCAAGCGCATCACCTCCGGCAACCTGGCCGAGCTGATCGACCAGAGCCACGTCGTCGGCGTCACCACCAACCCGTCGATCTTCCAGAAGGCGATCTCCGGCGGCGAGGGCTACGAGCAGCAGCTCGCCGACCTCGCGGCCCGCAAGGTCACCGTCGACGAGGCCATCCGGATGATCACCACGGCGGACGTCCGCGACGCCGCCGACATCCTGCGCCCGGTCTTCGACGCGACCGGCGGCCAGGACGGCCGGGTCTCCATCGAGGTCGACCCCCGTCTGGCGCACGACACCAAGGCGACCGTGGCCGAGGCCAAGCAGCTGGCCTGGCTGGTGGACCGCCCCAACACCCTCATCAAGATCCCGGCGACGAAGGCGGGCCTGCCGGCCATCGCCGACGTCATCGGCCGCGGCATCAGCGTCAACGTCACGCTGATCTTCTCGCTCGAGCGCTACCGCGCGGTCATGGACGCCTACCTGACCGGTCTGGAGCAGGCCAAGGCCGCCGGCCAGGACCTGTCCCTGGTCCACTCGGTCGCGTCCTTCTTCGTCTCCCGCGTGGACACCGAGATCGACAAGCGCCTGGACGCGCTGGGCACCGAGGAAGCCAAGGCGCTGCGCGGCAAGGCCGCCCTGGCCAACGCCCGTCTGGCCTACCAGGCCTACGAGGAGGTCTTCTCCTCGGACCGCTGGCTCGCCCTGGAGAAGGCCGGCGCCAACAAGCAGCGTGCGCTGTGGGCGTCGACCGGCGTGAAGGACCCGGCCTACAAGGACACCCTGTACGTGGACGACCTGGTCGCCCCGAACACGGTGAACACCATGCCGGAGGCCACCCTGGAGGCCACCGCCGACCACGGCCGGATCACCGGTGACACGGTGCGCGGCACCTACGAGCAGGCCAAGGCCGAGCTGGACGCCATCGCCAAGCTGGGGATCTCGTACGACGACGTCGTGCAGCTCCTCGAGGACGAGGGCGTCGACAAGTTCGAGCAGTCCTGGAACGACCTTCTGAAGTCCACCGAGGCGGAGCTCAAGCGCCTTTCACCGGAGGCATGAATTGAGCAGCAGCAATCCGCTGCGTGACGCTCTGGACCGACGGCTCCCGCGCATCGCGGGGCCGTCGGGCCTGGTCATCTTTGGCGTCACGGGCGATTTGTCCCGTAAAAAGCTGATGCCCGCCGTCTATGACCTGGCCAACCGCGGCCTGCTGCCGCCGGGCTTCTCCCTGATCGGCTTCGCCCGCCGGCAGTGGCAGGACGAGGACTTCGCCCAGGTGGTGCACGACGCCGTCAAGGAGCACGCGCGCACCCCCTTCCGCGAGGAGGTCTGGCAGCAGCTGGTCCAGGGCTGCCGCTTCGTCCAGGGCGACTTCGACGACGACGAGGCGTTCGAGACCCTCAAGCACACGATCGAGGAGCTGGACAAGGCACAGGGCACGGGCGGCAACTTCGCCTTCTACCTGTCCGTGCCGCCGAAGTTCTTCCCCACGGTCGTCCAGCAGCTCAAGAAGCACGGCCTGGCCGACCAGAAGGAGGGCTCCTGGCGGCGTGCCGTCATCGAGAAGCCCTTCGGCCACGACCTGGCCAGCGCCCAGGAGCTCAACCGGATCGTCCACGAGGTCTTCCCCGCGGAGTCGGTCTTCCGGATCGACCACTACCTGGGCAAGGAGACGGTCCAGAACATCCTGGCGCTGCGCTTCGCCAACACCCTCTTCGAGCCGATCTGGAACCGGTCCTTCGTCGACCACGTACAGATCACCATGGCCGAGGACATCGGCATCGGCGGCCGCGCCGGCTACTACGACGGCATCGGCGCCGCCCGTGACGTCATCCAGAACCACCTGCTCCAGCTGCTGGCGCTGACCGCCATGGAGGAGCCCGCCTCCTTCGACGCGGACGCGCTGGTCGCGGAGAAGACCAAGGTGCTGGGCGCCGTGCGGCTGCCCAAGGACCTCGGCAAGGAGACCGTGCGCGGCCAGTACGCGCACGGCTGGCAGGGCGGCGAGGAGGTCGTCGGCTACCTCGAGGAAGAGGGCATCGACCCCAAGTCGAAGACCGACACCTACGCCGCGATCAAGCTGGAGATCGACAACCGCCGCTGGGCGGGCGTCCCCTTCTACCTGCGCACCGGCAAGCGGCTCGGCCGCCGCGTCACCGAGATCGCGGTGGTCTTCCAGCGCGCCCCGCACTCGCCCTTCGACCACACCGCCACCGAGGAGCTGGGGCAGAACGCCCTGGTCATCCGGGTGCAGCCGGACGAGGGCGTCACCATGCGGTTCGGCTCGAAGGTGCCCGGCACCTCGATGGAGGTCCGGGACGTCTCGATGGACTTCGCCTACGGCGAGTCCTTCACCGAGTCCAGCCCCGAGGCGTACGAGCGGCTCATCCTCGATGTGCTGCTCGGTGACGCCAACCTCTTCCCGCGCCTGCGGGAGGTGGAGCTCTCCTGGGAGATCCTCGACCCGATCGAGGAGTACTGGGACAAGCACGGCAAGCCCGCGCAGTACGCGGCCGGCACCTGGGGGCCGGTCGAGGCGGACGAGATGCTCGCACGAGATGGACGGAGCTGGCGTCGGCCATGAAGATCGATCTCACGGACACCACGGCCAGCAAGATCAACAATGCCCTGATCCAGGGGCGCCGGGCGATCGGCACCCCCGCGATCGGCATGGTGCTCACGCTGGTCATCGTCACCGACGAGGAGCACGCCTACGACGCGCTCAAGGCGGCCAACGAGGCCTCCCGCGAGCACCCCTCGCGCAAGCTCGTCGTCATCAAGCGGGTCAGCCGCTCGCCGCGCGACCGCGCCCGTGCCCGGCTCGACGCCGAGGTCCGCGTCGGCGCGGACGCCGGCACCGGCGAGACGGTGGTGCTGCGACTGCACGGCGAGGTCATGGACCACGCCCAGTCGGTCGTGCTGCCCCTGCTGCTGCCGGACGCCCCCGTGGTCGTCTGGTGGCCGGTGGCCTCCCCCGTCGACCCGCAGCAGGACCCGCTGGGCGCGCTCGGCCAGCGCCGGGTCACCGACACCTACGCCGCCGAGGACCCGGTCGCCGAGCTCTCGGCCCGTGCCGCGAACTACGCGCCCGGCGACACCGACCTGGCCTGGGCCCGGATCACGCCGTGGCGCTCGATGCTCGCGGCCGCCCTGGACCAGCAGCCCGGCATCGAGGTCACCTCGGCCCAGGTCGAGGCCGAGGCCTACAACCCCAGCGCGGAACTGCTGGCCATGTGGCTCGCCGACCGCCTCGGGGTGACCGCCACCCGGACCGTCTCCGAGGGCCCCGGCCTGACGGCCGTGCGCCTGGAGACCAAGAACGGCGTCATCACCCTGGACCGCCCGGACGGCTCCCTGGCCACGCTCTCCATGCGCGGCCAGCCGGACCGCGCCGTGGCGCTCAAGCGGCGCGACACCTCCGAGCTCCTGGCGGAGGAGATGCGGCGCCTGGACCCGGACGACATCTACGGCTCCGCGCTGAAGTACGGCGTGGAACGGCTCGGCCGGCCGGCGGCCGAGGCGCCCAAGGCGCCGCAGGCGCCGTCGGGCGAGGACAAGCCCGCGGAGTCCACGGAGCAGGCCGGCACCGCCCCGGCGAAGAAGGCCACGGGCAAGAAGGCGGCGTCCAAGTGAGCACGCCTCAGATCGTCGTCCACCGGGACAAGGAGCTGATGGCCCAGGCCGCGGCGGCCCGGCTGATCACGAAGATCGTGGACGCCCAGGCCGCGCGCGGCTCGGCCTCCGTCGTCCTGACCGGCGGGCGCAACGGCAACGGGCTGCTCGCGGCCCTCGCCGCGGCGCCCGCCCGGGACGCGGTCGACTGGTCGCGCCTGGACCTGTGGTGGGGCGACGAGCGGTTCCTGCCGGAGGGCGACCCCGAGCGCAACGCCACCCAGGCGCGCGAGGCGCTGCTGGACGCGGTGGAGCTCGACCCGGCGCGGGTGCACTACATGCCCGCGGCGGACGGTACGCACGACGACGCGGACGCGGCGGCGGAGGCCTACGCGGCCGAACTGGCCGCCGCGGCCCGGCCCGAGGACCACGGCCCGGTCCCGTCCTTCGACGTCCTCCTCCTGGGCGTCGGCCCGGACACCCACGTGGCCTCCCTCTTCCCGGAGCTCCCGGGCGTGCGGGAGACCGAGCGCACGGTCGTCGGCGTCCACGGCGCGCCGAAGCCGCCGCCGACCCGGGTCTCCCTGACCCTGCCGGCGATCCGGGCGGCGCGCGAGGTGTGGCTGCTGGCGGCGGGCGAGGACAAGGCGGGGGCGGTGGCGATGGCGCTGTCCGGTGCCGGGGAGATCCAGGCCCCGGCGGCCGGCGCGTACGGCTCGCGCCGCACCCTGTGGCTCCTGGACCAGGCCGCGGCGGCCCAGCTGCCGCGCGACCTGTATCCACCGGCGTCGCCCTGACGGGCACCCATACGGCGATGGCCCGCCCCTCGGAAGAGGGTCGGGCCATCGCCGTATGGGCGGGGTGGGAGCGAGGACGGGAGGGAGCCCCGGTCCCTCCCCCAGCTACCGCTGGGAGGTGCCCCCATTTCACCGTTTCCTGGGGGCAAGCCCCAGCCCCCCAGGGGGCCTGGGGCGGAGCCCCGGCTTCAGCCCCACCCGCCCCCGGGGTCCGGGGCGGAGCCCCGGTTACGGGAAGGGGCGGGGCTGGGGAAAGAAAACCCGCCGCAACGGCGATCGGCCCCCGTCCACCTGACCGGCGGTGCCGGGCCGGTGCCCAGCCGGGGCCCAGCGCCTAGCGCCCCCGCTGGGCCCGGTACCGCGACACCAGCGCGGCCGTCGACGCGTCCAGCCCCGCCACCTCCGTGCCCTCCGTGAGCGCCGGCTCAACCCGCTTGGCGAGGACCTTGCCCAGCTCGACCCCCCACTGGTCGAAGGAGTCGATGTTCCAGACCGCCCCCTGGACGAACACCTTGTGCTCGTACAGCGCGATCAGCTGACCGAGCACCGACGGAGTCAGCTCGCTCGCCAGGATCGTCGTCGTCGGGTGGTTGCCCCGGAACGTCTTGTGCGGGACGAGCTCCGCCGGGACGCCCTCCGCCGCGACCTCCTCGGGGGTCTTGCCGAAGGCCAGGGCCTGGCCCTGGGCGAAGAGGTTGGCCATCAGCAGGTCGTGCTGGGCCACCAGCCCCGGCCGCAGGTCGCCGACGGGCCGGGCGAAGCCCAGCAGGTCCGCCGGGATCAGCTTGGTGCCCTGGTGGATCAACTGGTAGTACGCGTGCTGCCCATTGGTGCCGGGCGTGCCCCACACCACCGGGCCGGTCTGCCAGCCGACGGGCTGCCCGTCGCGGTCGACCGACTTGCCGTTGGACTCCATGTCCAGCTGCTGCAGGTACGCCGCGAACTTCGACAGGTAGTGGCTGTAGGGCAGCACCGCGTGCGACTGGGCGTCGTGGAAGTTGCCGTACCAGATGCCGAGCAGGCCCAGCAGCACCGGCGCGTTCTCCTCGAAGGGCGCCGTGCGGAAGTGCTCGTCGACGAGGTGGAAGCCGGCCAGCATCTCGCGGAAGGCGTCGGGGCCGATGGCGAGCATCAGGGAGAGCCCGATGGCGGAGTCGTACGAGTAGCGGCCGCCGACCCAGTCCCAGAACTCGAACATGTTGGCGGTGTCGATGCCGAACGCGGCGACCTTCTCCTCGTTCGTCGACAGCGCCACGAAGTGCTTGGCCACCGCCTCCTCGCCCGCGTCCAGCTCGCTCAGCAGCCAGTCGCGCGCGGAGGTCGCGTTGGTGATGGTCTCGATCGTGGTGAAGGTCTTCGAGGCGACGATGAACAGCGTCTCGGCGGCGTCGAGGTCGCGCACCGCCTCGTGCAGGTCGGCGCCGTCGACGTTGGAGACGAACCGGAACGTCATGTCCCGGGCGGTGCAGGCGCGCAGGGCCTCGTACGCCATCGCGGGGCCGAGGTCGGAGCCGCCGATACCGATGTTGACGACGTTCTTGATGCGCCGTCCGGTGTGGCCCTTCCAGTCGCCCGAGCGCACCCGGTCGGTGAACACCTGCATCTTGCGCAGGACCGCGTGCACGGCGGGGACGACGTTGTGGCCGTCCACCTCGACGACCGCCGACTCCGGGGCGCGCAGCGCGGTGTGCAGTACCGCGCGGCCCTCGGTGGTGTTGATCTTCTCGCCGCGGAACATGGCGTCCCGCAGCCCGGCCACATCGGCCGCGGCCGCCAGCTCGCGCAGCAGGCGCAGCGTCTCGTCGTTGACCAGGTGCTTGGAATAGTCCAGGTGCAGGTCACCGACGTTGACGGAGTACTTCTCGGCTCGCTGCGGGTCGGCGGCGAACAGCTCGCGCAGGTGCACCTCCCCCAGTTCGTCCCGGTGCTTGGCCAGCGCGTTCCACTCGGGAGTCCGGTCCAGCCGGGTGCGGCCCTCTGCGTTCATCTCGGACATCAGCCCACTTCTTCTCGTAACGGCCCCGCTGTCCTCCAACCTAATTGATCAGCCGTCGATTCCGCCGATTCCGCGGGCAACCGGCGGGTAGTGCGGGTAGCGGAACGGCCCGGCCCGCACACCACAGGGGTGTGCGGCCGGGCCGTTCGTCGCTCTGTACTGCCGTCGGTCGCCGCTCGCGCTCAGATCTCGCCGCGGAGCTTGGCGAGCGCCTCGGCGAGGATCGCTTCGCCGTCGGCGTCGCTGCGCCGCTCGCGGACGTACGCCAGGTGCGTCTTGTAGGGCTCGGTGCGCGGCGGGTCCGGCGGATTGTCCCGGTCCTGGCCGGCCGGGAAGCCGCAACGCGGGCAGTCCCAGGTGTCCGGCACCTGTGCGTCACTGGCGAAGCTCGGCTGCGTCTCGTGCCCGTTGGAGCACCAGAAGGAGATGCGCAGGCGCGGCGCGGACTCGCCCCGCTCGGCCTCACCCATCGGCCCCGCCCCGACCCGGCTTCCCCGGATCGCGTTGCCACTTGCCACGGTCGTAACTCCCTGCGTGATGGTGCTGCACTGTGCCGGATAGCGGCTGCGCCGCAGGAGTCGTCGGTCGGCTCCGCTGCGGGCGCCCCAGTCTACGTAAGGCCCAACGCGCGTCCAGTGGCAGGAGTTACAGCCCGGCCGAAAGGACGCAAGCCCCCATCATAGGCGGCTGATACGACGGTATGTCAGCTGTCGAGCTTCATCAGCAGGCCGAGCGCGATGATGCACGCGAACCACAGCAGACCGATCACGATGGTGATCCGGTCCAGGTTGCGCTCGGCGACCGAGGAACCGCCGACGGAGGACTGCATGCCGCCGCCGAACATGTCGGACAGGCCGCCGCCCTTCCCCTTGTGCATGAGCACCAGCATCATCATCAGCAGGCTGAAGACGATGAGGGCGATCGAGAACCCGATGACCACGGCTGGACCAACTCTCTCGGACTGACTCGGATGGACAATGCTGCGGGGCCGGGGGGCGCGTTTGCGCCGGTCCCGGCCCCGACAGGGTACGACGGCGCGGGGCCGTCGTCATAGTTGCTACTGGTCGCGGAAGCGCACGATCTTGACGAAGTCGTCCGCGTCCAGCGCCGCGCCGCCGATCAGGGCGCCGTCCACGTCGGGCTGGGCCATGATCGCCGCGATGTTGCCGGACTTGACCGAGCCGCCGTACTGGATGCGGACCTTGTCGGCCAGCTCCTGGTCGTAGAGCTCGGCCAGACGGGCGCGGATCGCCCCGCAGACCTCCTGGGCGTCCTCGGGGGTGGCGACCTCGCCGGTGCCGATGGCCCACACGGGCTCGTAGGCGATGACAATGGTCTCGGCCTGCTCGGCCGGGAGGTCCTTCAGGGCGCCGTCGACCTGGGCCAGGGTGTAGGCGACCTGGTTGCCGGCCTTGCGGACCTCCAGGCCCTCGCCGACGCACAGGATCGGGGTGATGCCGTGGCGGAAGGCGGCCTTGACCTTGGCGTTGCAGAGCTCGTCCGTCTCGCCGTGGTACTGGCGGCGCTCGGAGTGGCCGACGGCGACGTAGGAGCACTTGAGCTTGGCGAGCATCGGGCCGGAGATCTCACCGGTGTAGGCGCCGGAGTCGTGGGCCGAGATGTCCTGGGCGCCGTACTTGATCTTCAGCTTGTCGCCGTCGACCAGGGTCTGCACCGAGCGCAGGTCGGTGAAGGGCGTCAGGACGGCGACCTCGGTGCCCTCGTAGTCCTTGTCGGCGAGCGCGAAGGCGAGCTTCTGGACGTGCGCGATGGCCTCGAGGTGGTTGAGGTTCATCTTCCAGTTGCCCGCCATCAGCGGGGTACGTGCACTCACAGTGGTTCAGTCCTCCAGTGCGGCGAGGCCGGGGAGCGTCTTGCCCTCGAGGTACTCGAGGCTGGCGCCGCCGCCGGTCGAAATGTGGCCGAAAGCATTCTCGTCGAAGCCCAGGATGCGCACGGCCGCGGCCGAGTCGCCACCACCGACGACGGTGAAGCCTTCGGAGTCCAGCAGGCCCTGCGCGACGGCCTTGGTGCCGTTCGCGTAGTCGGGGTGCTCGAAGACGCCCATCGGACCGTTCCAGAAGACGGTGCCGGCATCGGCGAGCTTCGAGGCGTAGAGCTCGCGGGTCTTCGGGCCGATGTCCAGGCCCTCCTTGTCCGCCGGGATGGCGTCCGAGGCGACGAGCTCGGGGTTGGCCGGAGCCTTGGTCTTCAGGTCCGGGAAGTCGGCGGAGACCAGGACGTCGACGGGGAGGACGAACTCCACGCCGCGCTTCTCGGCGCGCGCCAGGTACTCCAGGCAGACCGGGATCTGGTCCTCCTGCAGCAGGGAGATGCCGACCTCGTGGCCCTTGGCCTTGAGGAAGGTGTAGGACATGCCGCCGCCGATGAGGATGCGGTCCGCCTTCTCCAGCAGGTTGTCGATCACGCCGAGCTTGTCGGAGACCTTGGCGCCGCCCAGGACGACGACGTAGGGCCGCTGGACCTCGTCGGTGAGCTTCTTCAGGACGCCGACCTCGGTGGCGATCAGATCGCCCGCGGCGTGCGGCAGGCGCGCCGGGAGGTCGAAGACCGAGGCGTGCTTGCGGTGCACCGCGCCGAAGCCGTCGCCCACGTAGAGGTCGGCCAGCGACGCCAGGGCGTCGGCGAAGGCGCCGCGCTCGGCGTCGTCCTTGCTGGTCTCGCCCGCGTTGAAACGGAGGTTCTCCAGCAGCGTGACCTCGCCGTTCGCCAGTGCGGCGACGGTGGCCTTCGCGCTGTCACCGACCGTGTCGGTGGCGAACGAGACGTTCCTGCCCAGGATCTCGCCGAGCCGTTCGGCGGCCGGTGCGAGGGAGAACTGGGGGTCCGGGGCGCCCTTGGGACGGCCCAGGTGGGAGGCGACGATCACCTTGGCGCCCGCCTCGGCGAGCTTGGCGATGGTCGGGGCGACGGCGCGGATGCGGCCGTCGTCGGTGATGGTGGTGCCCTCGAGGGGCACGTTGAGGTCGGCGCGGACGAAGACCCGCTTGCCCTCGACTCCGCCCTGGATGAGTTCGTCGATCGTCTTCATGCAGTGACTCCGGTGACTTGCAAAGTGTCAGCCATGGGACGGGGCCCGTACGGCGCGTCATCGCGTCGTACGAGCCCCGTCCCCTACATCTACATCCCGTTGCCCGCGGCCGTCGCGTCAGGCAGCGGTCAGAGCTGGCCGCCGACGAAGACGGTCAGGTCGACCAGGCGGTTGGAGTAGCCCCACTCGTTGTCGTACCAGCCGACGACCTTGACCTGCTTGCCCTGGACCATGGTCAGGGAGGAGTCGAAGGTGCAGGAGGCCGGCCAGTTGACGATGTCCGAGGAGACGATCGGGTCCTCGGTGTACTCGAGGACGCCCTTGAGCTGACCCTCGGCGGCCTTCTGGAAGGCGGCGTTGATCTCTTCCTTGCTGGTCTCGCGGTCGAGCTCGAGGACCAGGTCGGTGACCGAGCCGGTCGGGACCGGGACGCGCATGGCGATGCCGTCCAGCTTGCCCTTCAGCTGCGGGAGGACCAGCGCGGTGGCCTTGGCGGCACCCGTGGAGGTCGGGATGATGTTCTCCGCGGCGGCGCGGGCGCGACGCAGGTCGGAGTGCGGGAAGTCTAGGATGCGCTGGTCGTTGGTGTACGCGTGGACCGTCGTCATCATGCCCTTGACGATGCCGAAGGTCTCGTCGAGGACCTTGGCCATCGGCGCCACACAGTTGGTGGTGCAGGAGGCGTTGGAGATGACGTGGTGGTTGGCCGCGTCGTACTTGTCCTGGTTGACGCCCATCACGATGGTGATGTCCTCGTTCTTGGCCGGGGCCGAGATGAGGACCTTCTTCGCGCCGGCGGCCAGGTGCTTGGCCGCGTCCTCGCGCTTGGTGAAGATACCGGTGGACTCGATGACGATGTCGGCGCCGAGCTCGCCCCACGGGAGGGCGGCCGGGTCGCGCTCGGCCATCGTCTTGAAGGTCATGTTGCCGACGGTGATCGTGTCGTCGGTGTGGCTGACCTCCTGCTTCAGACGACCCAGGATCGAGTCGTACTTCAGCAGGTGCACCAGGGTGGCATTGTCGGTCAGGTCGTTGACACCGACGATCTCGATGTCCGCACCCTGCTCCAGGAGCGCACGGAAGTAGTTACGACCGATACGGCCAAAGCCGTTGATGCCTACGCGGATCGTCACGAACCGATCTCCTCGTTGGTGTGCCGGACTATCCGCCGGCGGTGTATTGGGATGTCCCCGACCACCACCGACCCTACCTCTAACAGGGGAGGTACGTGACATTGGCGGCGGGTCCACACGAACGCGCTCAGCCGTGCCCTGACGCGCTCAGCTGCAGGTCAGCCGCCGATGGCGCGCAGCGCGGCGCCGGTCAGCCCCGCCCGCTCGCGCGGGTCGGACACGTGCTCGAGACCGAAGCCGAGCAGCACGGTGTCGCGGGTGGTGACGGCCGCGGCGAGGCCCGCCCGCACTCCCGGATCGTCACTCTGCGTCACCGTCGAGCGGTATTCGCCGCCCGCGGCGCTGCGGAACTGCGGGAAGGTCTCGGGCGGCAGTTCCTGCGAGATGGGGCTGTAGGCCCCGGCGGCCGCCAGCGGGCTTCCGCCGGTGCCGAGGGCGGCCGTGGTGCCCGCGAGCTCGCCGGCGCCGGTGAAGCGGGCGGCCCCCTCGAACGGCGTGCGCCTGCCGGCGCCCAGGTAGTACTGGGCGAAGTCGTCGGTGTCCGCCGCGCCGACGGTGGAGCTGGCCCCCGCCTTCACCCCGGCGGTGATCAGCTTGCCGCCCTCGTTGACGAAGTCGCGTACGGCCAGCAGGGTGGCGCCGTCCGGGCGGGCGGTGCCGGTGTACCAGAGCACGGTGTCGAAGTGGCCGAGCACACCGAGCGCGGGGGGCGCGCCCTGCCGGGCGACGTCCCAGACGACGGCCTTGCGGCCGTTGTCGTTCAGGGCCGCGGTGTACAGGCCGGCGGCGCGTGCCGCCTCCTTGCCGCCCTCGTCGGCGATGACCAGGGTGTCGGCGCGGGGCGTCCTGGCCACCGTGTAGGTGAAGGGCTCGCTCGCGGTCGCCCTGCCCTCGCGGGTGCGGCCGGTGAACCAGACGCTGACGGTGGAGCCGGGGCGGGCGCCCTCGACGGTGGCGCGGTACTGGTCGAAGCGGATGTTGTCCTCGCCGCCGTAACGGTCGCCGCCGTCCCAGGCCCTGAGCTCCTCGGTGTGTGTACGGCCGCCGTTCACACGGTAGTTGAGGTGTTTGTCGCGGACGCTCTTGCGGGCGGTGACGGCGACGGTCTGGTCGCCGCCGCGCGCGTAGGAGGTGGTGAAGGCGTGCGGGGTGAAGTCGGGGGCGTCCAGGCCGGCGGCGGAGGCGGGGCGGTCGCCTCGGGCGGCGGTCTCGGCGATGGACAGGGCGAAGGGGATGTTCTTCGCGAACTCCTGCTGGATCAGCTTCTCGTCGTCCGGGAAGGTGAAGCCGGACCGGCAGTCGGCGGGGTTCCAGCGGTCGTCGGGATCCACCCGGGAAGCGGTCTGGCAGGTCGACATCTCGGGGGTGAACATCATGATGCCGTTGACGTTGCCCGCGTGGCCGTCGGCCTCGCCGTTGGTGGTGTACAGCTCTGAGGAGAGCTGCGGCCGGTAGCCGGGAATGGCGGGCTTGTCCGGGGTTCCGGCGAGCGCCCGGTAGAGGACGTCGTCGGGGGTGGGGGTGGCGACCTGCCAGCCGACGCCGTAGAGGATCAGCTCGGCCGCCGAGTGGTAGTTGACGGCGTAGCGGAAGCGGTGGCGCTTCTCGAACGCGTCGATGGCCCGGGTCTCCGGCTCGGAGGCGGGCGCCGGGCCGCGGTAGGTCTCGGACGCCGGGCGCGGGGACGAACCCTCGTTGTCGTAGCCCCACTTGTAGGGGAAGTTGCGGTTGAGGTCGACGCCGTCGCCGGGGGTGATCTTCCCGTCGCCGTTGTTGTCGCGGAGGTTCTTGCGCCAGAGCCGGGTGGCCGGGCTCTGGAAGGTGTAGTCGTAGCCGTCGGGGTTGGCGGACAGCACGAACCACAGTTCGGTGGAGTCCACGATCCTGGTGATCCGCCGGTCCTTGCCGTAGCGGTCGAGGTAGTGGTGCATCAGGCGCCTGGTCATCTCCGGCGTGATCCACTCACGGGCGTGCTGGTTGGACATGTAGAGCACCGCGGGCCGGGCGCCGTCGGGGCTCTTCGCCGCGTTCTTCGACACCTTCACGGCGAGGATGTCCTGGCCGCGCACGGTCTTGCCGATGCTGACGACCTTGGTCAGGCCGGGGTGGGCCCGGCCGGTCTCCTGGATCTCCCGCTGCAGCCCGTTCTTCCCGCTGTACGGGCGGAAGACGCCGTCACCGGCGGCCTCGGTGCGCTCGCGGACGCCCTGGGGGACGCGCTTCTCGGTGAGGGCCACGCCCTGGCCGCGCAGCTCCCGTGCCTGGTCGCCGGTGAGATGGACCTCCACCGGTACGGGCTTGTCGCCGGTGACGCGCTCGCCCAGTTCATGACCGTCGACGCCCGCCTTGAGCAGCAGCGGGACCTGGGCGGCGGTGACCTGGGCGGTCCATACGGACAGTGCGCCGGAGCCGGCCTCCTGGGCCGCTCCGGCGGCTGGTCGTGCGTGTGCGAAGGGCGTCGCGGCGAGCCCGCCGAGGAACAGCGAAGCCACCACGAGGGCCGATCCCGCCCTGCGTCTCATGAGCCCCCCTTGCTGTTGTCTGCCACCTGCGTGCGTGGCCGCCAGCCTCGTAACACATCATGATCATGTCAACGGTGCGTTTCACGCCGGATCCGGTACCGGTGCGGGCAGCACGACGCCCCCGCCGCCCTGGTGGGCGACGGGGGCGTCGAAGGGGACCGCGGGCTCAGCCGACCATGCCCTCGGCCATCTCCTCGGAGAGGTCCGAGATGTCGGAGAGGTTGGACTCCGTGCCGGGGATGCCCAGGTCCTGGGCGCGCTTGTCGGCCATGGCCAGCAGGCGGCGGATCCGGCCGGCGACCGCGTCCTTGGTCAGCGGCGGGTCGGCGAGGGCGCCCAGCTCCTCCAGCGAGGCCTGCTTGTGCTCCATGCGCAGCCGGCCCGCGGCAGCGAGGTGCTCGGGGACTTCCTCGCCGAGGATCTCCAGCGCCCGCTGGACGCGCGCGCCCGCCGCGACAGCGGCCCGCGCCGAGCGGCGCAGATTGGCGTCGTCGAAGTTGGCCAGGCGGTTGGCGGTCGCCCGCACCTCGCGGCGCATCCGCCGCTCCTCCCAGGCCAGTACGGACTCGTGGGCACCGAGCCGCGTCAACAGGGCGCCGATGGCGTCACCGTCCCGGACGACCACCCGGTCCACTCCGCGCACCTCACGGGCCTTCGCCGCGATCTGCAGCCGACGGGCGGCGCCCACCAGCGCCAGCGCCGCCTCCGGACCGGGGCAGGTCACCTCCAGGGAGGAGGAGCGGCCGGGCTCGGTCAGCGAGCCGTGGGCCAGGAAGGCGCCCCGCCAGGCGGCCTCGGCGTCACAGGTGGCACCCGAGACGACCTGCGGGGGCAGCCCGCGGATCGGCCGGCCGCGGCCGTCGACCAGGCCGGTCTGGCGCGCCAGCTGGTCACCGCCCGCCACCACCCGCACCACGTACCGGCTGCCGCGGCGCAGCCCGCCGGGGGCCATCACCACCAGGTCGGAGGCGTGTCCGAAGATCTCCAGGATGTCCTTGCGCAGCCGCCGGGCCGCGATCCCGGTGTCCAGCTCCGCCTCGATCACGATGCGCCCGCTGACCAGGTGCAGACCGCCCGCGAAGCGCAGGATCGCCGAGACCTCCGCTTTCCGGCAGCAGGTCCGGGTGACGGGGAGCCGGGAGATTTCGTCCTTCACCGCTGCCGTCATCGCCATGGGCCGATCCTTCCATGCATCCGAAAAATACGGTCGTACGCGGCGGCCAACAGCTCCGGGTCGTGCGTCGGGCAGCCGTCGGGCGAGGCGACCGGCGCCAGCTCGACCGTGGCACCCAGCCGCTTGGCGGCGTCCGTCAGGCTCTCCCGGTCGGGCACGGCGGCCTCGTCGGCCAGCACCACGTCCAGGGCGAGTTTAGGGGCGTGTCGGGCCAAAACCTCCAAATGACGTTGCGGGGAGAAGCCATCGGTTTCCCCGGGTTGTGGTGCAAGGTTCAACGACAGCACCCGTCGGGCCTTCGTCTCCTGCAGCGCCTCGAGCAGCTCGGGCACCAGCAGGTGCGGGATGACGGAGGAGAACCAGGAGCCCGGACCGAGGACGACCCAGTCCGCGTCCAGCACCGCCGCGACGGCCTCGGGCACCGCCGGCGGGTCCTCGGGGACGACGTGCACGGACTGCACCTCGCCCGGGGTGAGCGCCACGGTCGCCTGGCCGCACACGGTGGTCACGGCGTCGGGCGCGGCCGGGTCGTGGCCCCGTACGAGCGCCTGCAGCTCGAGCGGGACCGCCGACATGGGCAGCACCCGGCCGTGGGCGCCCAGCAGCTTGCCGACCAGGTCCAGGGCCTGGACGTGGTCGCCGAGCTGCTCCCAGAGGGCGACGATCAGCAGATTGCCGACGGCGTGGTCGTGCAGCTCGCCCTGGCTCTCGAAGCGGTGCTTGATCACCCGCGCCCAGGTCTGGCCCCACTCGTCGTCGCCGCACAGCGCCGCGAGCGCCTTGCGGAGGTCGCCCGGGGGCAGCACGCCCAGCTCGTCGCGGAGCCGGCCGCTGGAGCCGCCGTCGTCGGCGACGGTCACCACGGCCGTCAGGTCACCGGTGATGCGGCGCAGCGCGGCGAGGGAGGCGGACAGCCCGTGGCCGCCGCCGAGGGCGACGACCTTGGGCTGCGCGCCGCGCCTGCCGCGGCCCTCGGCGCCACCGCGCGCCCGGCCCGGGACGAGCCTGCGGACGCGGCGCATCCGGGAGGTGCGGCCGGTCACTCGCGCCCCATGTCCCGGTGGACGACGACGGTCTCGACACCCTCCGAGACCAGGCGGTGGGCGAGCTTCTCGGACATGGCCACGGAGCGGTGCTTGCCGCCGGTGCAGCCGACCGCGATGGTCACATAGCGCTTGCCCTCGCGGCGGTAGCCCGCGGCGATGAGCTGGAGCAGCTCGGTGTAGCGGTCCAGGAACTCCTTGGCGCCGGGCTGGTTGAAGACGTAGCCCGACACCTCCTCGTTCAGGCCGGTGAAGGGGCGCAGCTCCGGTACCCAGTGCGGGTTGGGCAGGAAGCGGCAGTCCACCACGAGGTCGGCGTCGACGGGCAGGCCGTACTTGTAGCCGAAGGACATCACGGTGGCCCGCAGCTCGGGCTCCTCCTCGCCGGCGAACTGGGCGTCCAGCTTGGCGCGCAGCTCGTGGACGTTGAGGCTGGAGGTGTCGATGACCAGGTCGGCGTCGCCGCGCAGCTCGCGCAGCAGGTCGCGCTCGGCGGCGATGCCGTCGACGATGCGGCCGGAGCCCTGGAGGGGGTGCGGGCGGCGCACCGACTCGAAGCGGCGCACCAGGGCGTCGTCGGACGCCTCCAGGAAGATCACCCGGCGCTTGACCTTCTTGGCCTCCAGGTCGGCCAGCGACTCGCGGAGGTTGTCGAAGAAGCGGCGGCCGCGCACGTCGACGACCACCGCGATGCGGGCCACGTTGCCCTGGGAGCGGGCGCCGAGGTCCACCATGGTGGGGATCAGGGCGGGCGGCAGGTTGTCCACGACGAACCAGCCGAGGTCCTCCAGACACTTGGCGGCGGTGCTGCGGCCCGCCCCCGACATGCCCGAGATGATCACCAGCTCGGGGATCCCCGTCGTCTCGCCGGTGGCGTCCGCCGTCGTGCCCGTACTCACCTTTGCTCCGTCCCGCTCGGTCGCGTTCATGCTGCTCGTTCCCCCGTTTCTGCCGGCGACGCTCCGGGCGTCGTCACGTCTTCCATACTGCGGCTTCCGCGGGCCCAGGTCCTGTCCGGACAGGTCCATCATTCCTCCGCGTCGTCCATGATCTCGCCCGTGGCCATGTTGACGGCCGGTGCGGCCGGGGCCGCCGCGGCCAGCGCAGCCGTGATCGTCTCGGCGGTCTTGCGGCCGATGCCGGGGACCTCGCAGATCTGCTCGAGCGACGCGGCCCGCAGCCTCTTGAGCGAGCCGAAGTGCTTCAGGAGCGCCTGCTTGCGGGTCTCGCCGAGGCCGGGGACCGCGTCCAGCGGGCCGGCCCGCATGCTCTTGGCGCGCTTGCCGCGCTGGTAGGAGATGGCGAAGCGGTGCGCCTCGTCGCGCACGCGCTGCAGCAGGTACAGGCCCTCGCTGGTGCGCGGCAGGACGACCGGGTCGTCCTCGTCCGGCAGCCAGACCTCCTCCAGCCGCTTGGCGAGCCCGCAGACGGCGACGTCGGTGACCCCGAGCTCGTCCAGTGCCCGCTTGGCGGCGGCGACCTGCGGCTTGCCGCCGTCGACGACGACGAGCTGCGGCGGGTAGGCGAAGCGCTTGGGCCGTTCGTCCTCCTCCGGCACCTCGCCGTCGGTCTCCTCCGCCCACTCCCCCGTCTTCAGCTTCTCCTGCAGGTAGCGGCGGAAGCGGCGGCCGACGACCTCGTGCATCGAGCGGACGTCGTCCTGCCCGGCGAAGCTCTTGATCTGGAAGCGGCGGTACTCGCTCTTGCGGGCCAGGCCGTCCTCGAAGACGACCATCGAGGCCACCACGTCCTGCCCCTGGAGGTGGGAGATGTCGAAGCACTCGATGCGCAGCGGCGCGGAGTCCAGGCCCAGCGCCTCGGCGATCTCCTCCAGGGCGCGGGAGCGGGTGGTCAGGTCGGAGGCGCGCTTGGTCTTGTGCAGTACCAGGGCCTGCTGGGCGTTGCGCTGGACCGTGGCCATCAGGTCCTTCTTGTCGCCGCGCTGCGGGATGCGCAGGTCGACGCGGGAGCCGCGGCGCCCGGTCAGCCACTGGGCGACGGGGGCGGCCGGCAGGGCGGGGACCAGGACCTCCTTGGGCACCGCGTCGCCGCTCTCCTCGCCGTAGAGCTGCTGCAGGGCGTGCTCGACGAGCCCGGCCGTGTCGACGGCCTCGACCTTGTCGGTGACCCAGCCGCGCTGGCCGCGCACCCGGCCGCCGCGGACGTGGAAGATCTGCACGGCGGCTTCGAGTTCGTCCTCGGCGACCGCGATCAGGTCGGCGTCGGTGGCGTCGGCCAGGACGACGGCATTCTTCTCCATGGCGCGGCGCAGCGCCTCTATGTCGTCGCGCAGCCGGGCGGCCTTCTCGTACTCCATCTCCTCGGCCGCATCCTGCATCCGCCGTTCCAAACGGCGGATGTACGCGCCGGTACGGCCGGCCATGAAGTCGCAGAATTCTTCGGCCAGTTCGCGGTGCTCCTCGGCGCTGACGCGGCCGACGCAGGGGGCGGAGCACTTGCCGATGTAGCCGAGCAGGCAGGGGCGGCCGATCTGGTGGGAGCGCTTGAACACCCCGGCCGAGCAGGTGCGTACGGGGAAGACGCGCAGCATCAGGTCGACGGTCTCGCGGATGGCCCAGGCGTGGGCGTACGGGCCGAAGTAGCGCACGCCCTTCTTCTTGGGGCCGCGCATGACCTGGACGCGCGGGAACTCCTCGTTCAGCGTGACGGCGAGGGAGGGGTAGCTCTTGTCGTCGCGGTACTTCACGTTGAACCGGGGGTCGTACTCCTTGATCCAGGAGTACTCCAGCTGCAGCGCCTCGACCTCGGTGGAGACCACGGTCCACTCCACGGATGCGGCCGTGGTGACCATGGTGCGGGTGCGCGGGTGCAGGCCGGCGAGGTCCTGGAAGTACGAGGAGAGCCGCTGGCGCAGGCTCTTCGCCTTCCCGACGTAGATCACGCGGCCGTGCTCGTCCCGGAATCTGTAGACCCCCGGCGAGTCGGGGATCTGTCCCGGCTTGGGTCGGTAGCTGCTGGGGTCGGCCATGTCACACACCCTACTTGCGGGCACTGACAACTCCATCGTCCAGCCGGGCGGGACGGGCCGGTGCGGGGATGCGGAGGGCATGGCTCCGGCCCCGGCGGGGGTGACCCGCCGGGGCCGGAGTGGAGGGGCGATTTCCCCCGGGGCTCCGAGCGCTCGGCCCGGGGCCCCGTGGCGGGGGTCAGCGGCGCCGGAGCCTGCGCGCCGCCACGACCGCCAGGCCGAGGCCCAGGGCCGCCGCCCCTCCGGCCGTCACGGCCGGGGCCGCGACCGACGGACCGCCGTCACCGTGCGGTGCCGCGGTCGCCGGCCGGTCCGCACCGGACCCGGCCGCAGCGGTGTCCTCCGCGCTCCCCGCGTTCGCGTCGAAGCCGCCGGCCGCGCCCTTCTTCGCGTAGGCCGAGCCGGGCAGCTTGTCGCCGTAGGCCTGGCGGACCCGGTCCCGGTAGGCGTCGACGGTGGTGCCCTTGTCGCCGATCGCCCGGACGGCGTCCTCGTCCAGGGGCAGCACGCGCTCGCCGCGCTGTACGTACCAGGCGTTGATCTGCGGCTCGCGGAAGACGGTGCCGCCGCTGAGCCGGCGCGCGCCCTCGGCGGCGTAGCGGGTCTCGTCGTCGCCGGTGGCGATGTTGACGACCTTCCAGCCGTCCCCGGTGCGCGCGGTCCACACCGAGGCCTTCTGGCCGTCGGAGGAGACGGCCGCGCTGGCGAGGAAGTCCAGCTCGGCGATAGCGGCGCCCGTCCCGCCGACCACGAACCGCGGGGAGAGGGTGTAGACGGGCACGGTGGCGCCCTCGATCCGCGGCTTCGCCCGACTCCTGGCGACGGCCCCGTCGCGGGCGAAGAAGCGGGAGAGGGTCTCGAGGTTCGCGGGAGCGGCGGCCGCCTCGTGCGCGGCGGCGACGCCCGCCGCGGGCGGGGGCGTGGGGGCCGCCGGGGGCGGGGCGGCGTGCGCGAGGGGTGCCAGGCCGAGCAGGGCGACGGTCAGGGCACCGGCCGCGGCCGCGCGGGCGGCGTTGCCGCGCGAGTAGCTGTGCGTGCGCTCGGTCATCGCCCTCACGCTCCGATCCGGTAGAGCGAGTGGGTCCAGGAGAACTGGTTGTTGTTGACGTACCAGTTGTGCGACGCCCAGTTGTAGCGGTTGCTGGAGGGCCACGGATCGCCCCAGTAGACCATGCTGCCCGAGTCGTCGTACCCGTAGATGACGTGCATGTGGCCGCCGCCGGAGGACCACTGGATGCGGGTCTCGACCGGGCGGCCCGCGTTGATCTCGCTCTGCACGGTGGAGTAGCGCAGCCAGCCGTTCACGTACGAGCCGCGGTTGATGCCGGCCCAGGAGAGGGCGTTCTGCACATTGCCGAGCGTGGCCTGGTTGTTGGGGCACGTGGTGCCCTGCTGGCGGTTGAAGGCGGCATTGCAGAACTGGTTCTGGCTGTAATTGCGCCCGAGCCAGGTCGCGATGGTGTTTCCGGAGGCCGCCCAGCACCAATTGGTCTTCTGCTGCGCCTGCATGGTGATGCCGAGCTTGTTCACCGCGCGCAGCGACGCCTGTTCGCCGGCGGCCGAACTCGTCGCCGTGGCGGCCGCACTCGCCGTCGTGGTCGCCGCACCCGTCGCCGTGGTGGCCGCAGTCGCCGTTGTGGGGACGGCGAGCAGGGCGGAGGCGAAGAGAGCGGCTATGGACAGCCGTCTGCCGCGTATGCGGGTCTTTCCTGTATGTGCCGATGCCGGAGCACGGTGCATTTTCGCGTTCCTCACATGCCTGGGGGGTTGTGGTGGAGGAGCGCGTCCGGACGCGTGTGAGGAGCATCGGGTGTTGTCGAGGACTGGTCAACCAGCTTCAATACCGCGTGAGAGCACGCTGTGAACGGATCGAATCGGATGTGAACAAGCGGTGCCCGCCCAGGAGGAATGCGGCACCCCCGGCCACCGGGCCCTCTTCCACCGTTCGTGAATATTCACATTCACGCAAGGAGCGAGCGGATGGCACGCATCAGCACCCGCGCCGCCGAGGCCGAACTGGCACAGGCACTGAGCACGGGCCCGTTCCACCTGGCCCTGCGCACGGCACTGTCGGCACGCGGGCTGGCCCTGCACCGGGTGCAGCACCGGCTGGAGCAGCGCGGGGTGAAAGTGGGGGTGACGAGCCTGAGTTACTGGCAGCAGGGCGTCCGGCGGCCCCGGCGCGCGGAGTCGCTCAAGGCCGTGCGGCTGCTGGAGGAGGTTCTGGACCTGCCCGCCCACGCCCTGACCCGCTTATTGCTGGACCCGCCCCCGCAGGTGCGCCCGGAGCGCCCGGCGGCGCGCTCGTACCGCTCGCTGGTGGAGGAGGCGGGCGCCGTGGAACGGCTGCTGGCCGAGCTGGAGTCGCCCGCCGACGGCGGGCTGCACACCGTCTGCCAGCTGGAGCGGGTCTTCATCGGCGCGGGGCGGGAGATGCGCGTGCGCGACTCGCACCATGTGGTGCGGGCGCACCGGGACGGGGTGGACCGGTACGTGGCCATCCACCACGGCGACGCGGGCTGCGACCCGGGGCGGGTGATCGTGCGGGCGGGCGAGAACTGCCGGGTGGGACGCGTGCGGTGGCACACGGCGTCCGGGGTGCTGGTGGCGGAACTGCTCTTCGACACCCGGCTGCGGGCCGGGGAGACGTACGTGTTCGGCTACGGCTTCGACGACGGCACGGGCGGCCCCAGCAGCGAGTACGTACGCGGGTTCAGCTTCGCGGGCGGGCAGTACGTGCTGCAGGTGCGCTTCGACGACGAGGCCCTGCCCGTGCGCTGCCGCCGCTTCGCGCAGAGCTCGGCGGCGGCACCCCGGTGCGGGCAGCAGGAGCTGACACTGTCGGGACTGCACCGGGGGGTGCACCTGGTGGAGCAGGGGGTGCGGCCGGGAATCCTGGGGATCACCTGGGACTGGACGTGAGCGGGCCCGTTCCGGGCGTCCGGGCCGTGTCAGGCGTCGGGTCCGGCGATCAGCTTGCCGCCGTCCGCCTTGACCGGTACGGCCGGCAGCGGGACGGTGGCCGGGCCCTGGAGGACCTTGCCGGTGGCCGCGTCGAACTTGCTGCCGTGGCAGGGGCAGTTGACCTCGCCCTCCACGATCTTGTCGGCCACGCAGCCCGCGTGCGTGCACACGGCGCTGAACGCCTTGTACTGCCCCTTGACGGGCTGGGCCACGACGAGTCGCTGCTCGCGGTAGAGCCGCGCCCCGCCGACCGGGACCTCGCCCGCGGCTCCCAGGTCCACCGGGGCGGTGGGAACGGCGGGGCCCTTGCCCCGGGCCCCGTCGCCACCGGCGCAGGCGGCGGTGCCGAGCCCGGCGGCCCCGGCCAGGGCGACGCCGCGCAGCACGGTACGGCGGGAGGCCGGCGGAACAGCGGGGGTGGACATATGGGGCTCCAGCGGTGATACGGGCGCGCGGACACAGTGACAATACCGGCAGCGGTCGCCCCGCTCGCCGACCCGCCCACCGAAGGGAATCCCCGTGATCGTCGTCGCCGGTGAAGCGCTGATCGACCTTGTGCCCGGCGGTCCCGGAGGCGACGACGGCCTTCCGGCGCTGCTGCCCCGGCGCGGCGGCGGCCCGTACAACACGGCGGTGGCCCTCGGCAGACTGGGGACACCGGCCGCGTTCTGCTCCCGGGTGTCGACGGACGGCTTCGGCGAGGCGCTGCTGGACGGGCTGCGGGTGGCGGGCGTGGACGTCTCGCTCGTCCAGCGCGGTCCCGAGCCGACGACGCTGGCGGTGGCCGCGGTCGGGGCGGACGGCTCGGCCGGCTACGGCTTCTACGCGGGCGGCACGGCCGACCGGCTCTTCGAACTGCCGGCTGCCCTGCCGGCCGGGGCCCGCGCGCTGTGCCTGGGGACGTGCTCGCTGGTGCTGGAGCCGGGGGCGAGCGCGTACGAGGCGCTGCTGCGCCGCGAGGCCGGGCGGGGGCTGTTCACCCTGCTCGACCCCAACGTCCGGCCGGGCCTGATCCCGGACGCCGACGCCTACCGTGAGCGGTTCCGCTCGTGGCTGCCGGACGTGCGCCTGCTGAAGGTGTCCGCCGAGGACGCGCGATGGCTGGGCGGCTCGCCTGCCGACTGGCTCGCGTCGGGTCCGGCCGCGGTCGTGGTGACCAGGGGCGGGGAGGGGATCTCCGTGCATCTGCGGGACGGCCGGACGTACGCCGTCCCGGCGGAGCCGGTGCGGATCGTGGACACGATCGGCGCGGGCGACACGGTGAACGCCGCCCTGCTCCACCGGCTGGCGGGACGCGACGCGCTGTCGGCCGCCTCCCTGGCCGCCCTGGACGGCCCGGCCTGGGCGGACACCCTCACCTACGCGGCCCGCGCGGCGGCCGCGACGTGCTCCAGGGCTGGGGCGGAACCGCCGTTCGCGGCGGAGCTCGGCGTCTGAGCCGGGGGGCCGGGGGCCTGCCCCCGGTTCGGGGAAAGGGGCGGGCCTGGGGAAACAACTCCCGCCGCGACGGCGCGCGACCGACGCGGCGCGGCCCGGCGGTGCCGGACCGGCCGCGCCCGGTGGCCGCTAGGCGCGCCGAGCCGCCTTCTTGGCGGGCGCCGCCTTCTTCGCCACAGCCTTCTTCGCCGTCTTCCGCGCCACCGGCGCCGAGGCCGACGCGTCGCTCACGCGACCGCCCAGCATCTCGCGCAGGAACTTGCCCGTGTGGCTCGCGGGCACCGAGGCGACCTCCTCCGGCGTGCCCTCCGCGACCACGAGGCCGCCGCCGGCGCCGCCTTCCGGGCCCATGTCGACGACCCAGTCGGCGGTCTTGATCACGTCGAGGTTGTGCTCGATGACGATGACCGTGTTGCCCTTGTCGACGAGCCCGGACAGCACCGAGATCAGCTTGCTGATGTCCTCGAAGTGCAGGCCGGTGGTCGGCTCGTCCAGGACGTAGACCGTCCGTCCCGTGGAGCGCTTCTGCAGCTCGCTGGCGAGCTTGACCCGCTGGGCCTCGCCGCCGGAGAGCGTCGGCGCGGACTGGCCGAGGCGTACGTAGCCCAGGCCCACCTCGTGGAGCGTGCGCAGGTGGCGTGCGATCGTCGGCACGGCCTCGAAGAAGCCGAGGGCCTCCTCGATCGGCATGTCCAGCACCTCGGCGATGGACTTGCCCTTGTAGTGGACCTCCAGGGTCTCCCGGTTGTAGCGCGCGCCGTGGCAGACCTCGCACGGCACGTACACGTCCGGCAGGAAGTTCATCTCGATCTTGATGGTGCCGTCGCCGGAGCAGTTCTCGCAGCGGCCGCCCTTGACGTTGAAGGAGAAGCGGCCGGGCAGGTAGCCGCGGACCTTCGCCTCCATGGTCTCCGCGAAGAGCTTGCGGATGTGGTCGAAGACGCCGGTGTAGGTGGCCGGGTTGGAACGCGGGGTGCGGCCGATGGGCGACTGGTCGACGTGGACGACCTTGTCGACGAGGTCGTCGCCGTCCACGCGCGTGTGCCGGCCGGGCACCGCGCGGGCGGCGTTGAGCTCGCGCGCCAGGTGGGTGTACAGGATGTCGTTGACCAGCGTCGACTTGCCGGAGCCGGAGACTCCGGTGACGGCCGTGAGCACCCCGAGCGGGAAGGACACGTCGATGTCGCGCAGGTTGTTCTCGCGGGCGCCGCGCACCGTCAGCCGGCGCTCGGGGTCCACGGGGCGGCGGATGTCCGGCGTGGGGATGGACCGCTTTCCGGACAGGTACTGCCCGGTCATCGACGCCTCGCTGCTCAGCAGCTCCTTCAGGGGGCCGCTGTGCACGACCTTGCCGCCGTGCTCACCGGCGCCGGGGCCGATGTCGACGACCCAGTCGGCGACCTTGATGGTGTCCTCGTCGTGCTCGACGACGATCAGGGTGTTGCCCATGTCCCGCAGGCGCACGAGCGTCTCGATGAGGCGGTGGTTGTCGCGCTGGTGCAGGCCGATGGAGGGCTCGTCGAGGACGTAGAGGACGCCCACCAGGCCGGAGCCGATCTGGGTGGCCAGCCGGATGCGCTGGGCCTCGCCACCGGAGAGGGTGCCGGCCGCGCGGTTGAGGGAGAGGTAGTCCAGGCCGACGTCGACCAGGAACCTCAGCCGCTCGTTGACCTCCTTGAGCACCCGCTCGGCGATCTTCTTCTCGCGGCCGGTGAGCTGCATGTCGCGGAGGAAGTCGGCGCAGTCGCTGATCGACATCGCGGAGACCTCCGCGATGGAGCGGCCCTGGACGGTGACGGCGAGGACGATCGGCTTGAGGCGGGTGCCCTCGCAGGTGGGGCAGTTCACCTCGCGCATGTAGCCCTCGAAGCGCTCGCGGCTGGCGTCGCTCTCGGCCTCGGAGTGTCGCCGCTTGACGAACGGCACGGCGCCCTCGAAGGCGGTGGTGTAGGCGCGCTCGCGGCCGTAGCGGTTGCGGTAGCGCACCTCGATCTGCGTCTTGTGCCCGTTGAGCAGCGCCTTCCTGGCGCGCTGGGGCAGCCCGGCCCAGGGGATGTCGGTGCGGAAGCCGAGCGCGTCGGCGAGCGCGCCGACCAGGCGGGCGAAGTAGTCCTTGGTGTGGCCGTGCGACCAGGGGCTGATGGCGCCCTCGTCGAGGGACTTGTCCTCGTCGGGGACGATCAGCTCGGGGTCGACCTCCATGCGGGTGCCGATGCCGGTGCAGTCGGGGCAGGCGCCGAAGGGGGAGTTGAAGGAGAAGGAGCGCGGCTCCAGCTCCTCGAAGGACAGGTCGTCGTACGGGCAGTACAGGTGCTCGGAGAACATCCGCTCGCGCTCGGGGTCGTCCTCGGCGAGGTCGACGAAGTCGAGGATCACCATGCCGCCGGAGAGGCCCAGCGCGGTCTCGACGGAGTCGGTCAGGCGGCGCTTGGCGCTGTCCTTGACGGTGAGGCGGTCGACGACCACCTCGATGGTGTGCTTCTCCTGCTTCTTCAGCTTGGGCGGGTCGGTGAGCTGAATCGTCTCGCCGTCGACCCGGGCCCGGCTGTAGCCCTTGGTCTGCAGGTCGGCGAAGAGGTCGACGAACTCGCCCTTGCGCTCGCGCACCAGCGGCGAGAGCACCTGGAAGCGGCTGCCCTCCGGCAGCTCCAGCACCCGGTCGACGATGGCCTGCGGGGACTGCCGGGAGATGGGCCGCGCGCACTGGGGGCAGTGCGGCTTGCCGATCCGGGCGAAGAGCAGGCGGAGGTAGTCGTAGACCTCGGTGATGGTGCCGACCGTCGAGCGCGGGTTGCGCGAGGTCGACTTCTGGTCGATGGAAACGGCCGGGGACAGGCCCTCGATGAAGTCGACGTCGGGCTTGTCCATCTGGCCCAGGAACTGCCGTGCGTAGGAGGAGAGCGACTCCACGTAGCGGCGCTGCCCCTCGGCGAAGATCGTGTCGAACGCGAGCGACGACTTGCCCGACCCGGAGAGCCCGGTGAAGACGATGAGGGAGTCACGCGGGAGGTCGAGCGAGACGTTCTTGAGGTTGTGCTCGCGAGCGCCACGGACGATGAGACGGTCAGCCACGCGGGTCGGCACCTTTCGTGAGAGTCGGCTCTGGAGAGCTGCGGGGGTGGGCCGCGCCCCTCGATCCAGAGTACGGGGGGCGTCTGACAAGCACGGTTCGCCCGGATGTCGTAAGCGATGCCACCCACGAGCGTATAGCACGCACATTCGATTTACGGCGGGGAGCCGACTCCTTCACCCGAAGGAGTGGCGGGGCTATCGTCGGCGGCATGATCGATCATGTGCACGACCTGAACTCTGTACGTGAGGCGACCGACCGCCTGCTCCGCGCGGCCGGCGAACTGGACAACGCCGCCGTCTCCGCCCCGTCACGGCTCCCGGGCTGGTCCCGCGGCCATGTGCTCGCCCACCTCGCGCGCAACGCCGACGCCCTGGTGAACGTGCTCGAGGGGCGCCCCATGTACGCGAGCGGCGAGGTCCGCGACGCCGACATCGAGCGCGACGCCCCGCGCCCGCTCGACGTCCACCTCGCCGACCTGCGCGAGAGCGCCGCCGGCTTCGAGCGCACGGCCGCCGCGCCGGCCGACTGGAACCGCACGGTCACCCTGCGCAACGGCGTCACGGACAGCGCCTCCCGCGTCCCCTTCCGCCGCCTGATCGAGCTCGAGCTGCACCACGTCGACCTCGGCGTCGGCTACGAGCTGGAGGACCTGCCGGACGAGTTCACCGGCCGGGAGATCGACTTCCTCACCGACCGCTTCTCCGGCAACCCCGCCGTCCCGGCGATCACCGTGACCGCGTCCGACGGCCGCCGGTGGCACACCGGGCGATCGGACGGCACCCCGCTGACCGTCACCGGCCCGGCGGCCGACCTGCTGGGCTGGCTGGCCGGACGGCGCGACGGCGCGAAGCTCGACACAGGTGGCGCTCCGCTGCCCGTTCTGCCCGCGCTATAGGGTGAACTCATGACGTACAGCGGAGTGGTAGAGGTCGGCGGACCTGCGGACGTACACGAGCTGGCCGACCTGATGATCTCCAAGGTCGCGGTCGGGCCGATGAACAACAACGCCTATCTGCTGCGCTGCCGCGCGACGGACGAGCAGTTGCTGATCGACGCGGCCGCCGAGCCGCACACCCTGCTCTCCCTGATCGGGGACAGCGGCATCGCCTCGGTGGTCACCACCCATCAGCACGCGGACCACTGGGGCGCGCTGCGGGAGGTCGTGGACGCCACCGGGGCCCGCACCCATGCCGGCCGCCTCGACGCCGAGGGCATCCCGGTGGCCACCGACGTCCTCGTCGACGACGGCGACACCATCAAGGTCGGCCGCGTGGAGCTGACGGCCCGCCACCTGGTCGGCCACACGCCGGGCAGCATCGCGCTGGTCTACGACGACCCGCACGGCCACGCGCACGTCTTCACCGGCGACTGCCTCTTCCCCGGCGGCGTGGGCAACACGCACGACGACCCCGAGGCCTTCGCCAGCCTCATCGGCGACGTGGAGACCAAGATCTTCGGCACGCTCCCGGACGAGACCTGGGTCTACCCCGGCCACGGCAACGACACCACGCTGGGCGCCGAGCGCCCGCACCTGCCGGAGTGGCGAGCCCGGGGCTGGTGATCCGACGGGCCGCCGCCGGCAGGGGGCGGCCCCTCACGCGCCGTCGACGGAGACAACCGGGCGGAGTCGACGGAGATAACCGGGCGGAAGAGATAACCGGCCGATCTGTTTTCTTGTGCCAGTGAGGTGACCTTTCGCCTCCCACCGCCCCCGGGGCGGCGCGGACGGGCAACATGCGATCAGGACCGCTGCGTTGGCGCACTGATCGGAGGCCGTGCATGACGGGTCTGACCACCATGGAAACCCGGACGACCGTCTCGTCCGTCGAGTCGTTGCTGAGATGGGCCCGCGGAATCGTTTCGCCGGCACTGAGGAACACCATTGCCCGCATGCCGGAGCCGGAGGGTCTCGTCGCCGGCTATCACCGCGGCTGGCACGAGGCGGACGGCAGTCCGCCCCGCGACCCACGGGCCGGCGAGCGCGGCGGTAAGGCCGTGCGGCCGGCCCTGGTGTTTCTGGCGGCTCGAGCGGTGGGAGGTTCCGCCGAATGTGCCGTACCCGCCGCTGTGGCAGTGGAGTTGATTCACGACTTCTCGCTCCTGCACGACGATGTGATCGACGGTGACACGCTGCGCCGGCACCGGCCCACCGCCTGGATGGTCTACGGAACACCCGCGGCCGTACTGACCGGTGACGCCCTTTTGGTCAGCGCGCTGCGCACACTCGCGGCTTCGCCCGCTCCGTTCGCGGACACGGCGGTGCGCGAAGCGCTGGAAACGCTGGGCGAACTCATGGTGGGACAGAGCCAGGACGTGGCTTTCGAGAAGTGCTCCGACGTCATGGTGCAGCAGTACCTGTCCATGGCCGCGGGCAAGACGGGCGCGCTGATGGGGTGCGCCTGTGCGCTGGGCGGCGTCCTGGCCGGCGCGGAAGACGAACGCGTCTCGGGGCTCAGGGAGTTCGGCCGCTGTCTGGGGGTGGCCTTCCAATGCGTGGACGATCTCCTCGGCATTTGGGGGGAGAGCGTGCACAGCGGCAAGCCCGTCGGGGCGGATGTGGTCGCACGCAAGAAATCGCTGCCTGTGGTGGCCGCTCTGGCCGATGACGGATCCGCGGGAAGGCGTCTGGCCGCTCTCTACGAACGCCCGGAACCACTGGACGAGGCGACCGTCGCGTTCGCGGCCGAACTCATCGAACAGGCCGGAGGGCGGGAACGGACCGAACAGGAAGTGAAGCGCCAGACCACGGCGGCCATGCGGGCCCTGTCACGAGCGGAACCGAACGCGGAGGTGTACGGCCAGATGCACGGGCTCGCCACGCTTCTGACGGCCCGGGACCGCTGACGCGAGGCGTCGGCGGGAAGTGCCTTGATGCGGCGACTTGTTGTCCGTAACCAAGGGCGTCGCCGGTGCGTTCCTCTTCAGGGAGCGTAATCATCGACCGGTGAGAATCGTGGATCGTGAATTCCACGATATTCACACGAGAGGGGGCGGAGACGTGTCGGGCCCCCTGGCCGTCAGCGTGTACGGCCTGCACGTCATGCGCGGCAGGCACACCCTGCTCCAGGACATCAGCTTCACGGCGCCACAGGGCGCCATCGTCGGGCTTCTGGGCCCCAGCGGCTGCGGTAAGACCACGTTGCTGCGGTCCGTCATGGGAATTCAGGCGACCACGGCGGGCCATGTCCAGGTTCTGGGATTCCCCGCGGGATCCCCGGTGCTCAGCAGACGGGTCGGATACGTCACCCAGGCGCCTTCGGTCTATTCGGATCTCACGGTCCTGGAGAATTTGAAGTACTTCTCCGCCGCTCTGGGCCTGCGGGGGTGGCGGCGTGAGAACGCCGTCGTCCGTGTGGTGAAGGAAGTGGATCTGGCCGACTACGCCGACAAGCCCGTCGGACGCCTCTCGGGCGGGCAGTATTCGCGGGTCTCACTGGCGGTGGCCCTGCTGGGTACTCCGGAACTGCTGGTGATGGACGAACCAACCGTAGGGCTCGACCCCATGGTGCGTTCCGAACTCTGGACCGTCTTCAGGCGTCTGGCGGAGGAGGGAACGACCTTGCTGGTCTCCAGCCATGTCATGGACGAGGCCGACCGCTGCGACCGGCTGCTGCTGATGCGTGGGGGCCGGCTCATCGCCGCCGCGGGGCGCGAGGATCTGCTGCTGCACACAGGCTGTACCAGCGTGGAGGAGGCCTTCATGTCCGTGGTGAGCTCCGCGGCGAAGGCCGAGAACGGGCCGCGGCCGGCCGAGAAGGGTATTCCGGCGATCACCGATGTCCTGCCCGACCAGAACACTCCCTACTTCGCCTCGGAAGCCGCCCGGTGACCCCGGACCATCCCTCCGTGCCACGGCTGGGGGGCCGCCCGCTGCCCTTTTCACCGGGCATCACCGCGGCCACCGCCCGCAGAGTGCTCCAGCAGTTATCCCGGGACCGGGGCAGCGCCGCGCTGATGCTGGTCATCCCGTGCATGCTCATGGTGTTGCTCAGGCTGATGTTCCATGACGCCGACGAGGCCTTCGAGCGAGTGGGCACCCGTGTCTTCGGGGTTTTCCCGGTCATCGTGATGTATCTGGTCGCCTCGGTGTCCACGCTGCGCGAGCGGACCTCGGGCACCGCAGAGCGCCTGCTGACACTGCCGGTGCAACGCCTCGACATCATTCTGGGATACAGCCTGGCTTTCGGGTTCCTGGCCATGCTCCAGGCAGTGCTCTCCACCTTGCTGGCGATCGGCCCACTGGGGCTGGACATCAAAGGGCCCGCGTATCTCCTCATGGTCATCGCCATGCTCGGCGCGCTGCTCGGCCTGGCACTCGGACTGCTCGTCAGCGCTTTCGCGCGCAACGAATTCCAGGCCGTGCAGTTCCTCCCCGCCGCCATCCTGCCGCAATTCCTGGTGTGCGGACTGTTCGTGCCCAGGGACGAGATGCACGGCGTCCTCGACGCCCTGGCACAGATGATGCCGATGACCTACGCGGTGCAGGCGGCCGCCGAGGCCGCCACGCACGAGGGCGTCACCGGCATCTTCGTCCGGGACGCGGCACTGGTCCTGCTCTGCGTCATCGGTGTTCTCGTGGCAAGCGCCGCCACGCTCAAGCGCTGAGAGCCGGTGCCGGGCAACAGCACGTGGGGTACGGCATCGTCCGTACCCCACGTGCTGTGCTGTCCGATCGACCGGCGACCGTGTCTCAGTACCAGCCGCCACCCCTGGACGTCTCCCACTGGAAGCCGCCGCCGAAATTGCCGTTGCGGGGAAATTTGAACGGGCCGAAAATAATCGGCCGCTCGTGATCACCCGGATCGGCGGCGACGGCCGACGCCGATGACGGCGGCGGCGCGGCGAAAGCCGAGGAAGCGCCGGCGCCGGTGGCCAGTCCGGCCATCATGAGAGAAACGATCGCAGCGCGACGAAGGAATGACATCGGCAACTCCCGGGAATGCGAAGGGATCAGGAACATTTGCCAACATATCCGTCTCCGGCGCCATGCAGTCCGGCGTACCGGCCGATTCCCTCAAAAGGGGCGGTGCGATCAACTACAGGTCATCAATACAGCAGTTGGTCGTCCCACCACCAGGCCACGGTGGGGGCCATGGGAATCGGTACGTCACTACTGTCGGCAGGCGCCTCGGCCCAGTCGAGAGGTGCTTCGTCCATGGCGTCCGGGACATGTCCCAGGCTCAGGTAGCGGGGAACTCGCAGTCCCCACTCGGCATTTCCTCTGATCCCGTACCGCAGCCCCTGCAGATAGCAGGCCAGTTCGGTGCCGGCGCGGGGCCTGAACCGGTCGTGCACCCGCATGAATCTGATCAGGACCCGGTCCCTGATACGGGTGGCCGCCTCCACCGCCTCCGGCAGCGACATGTGCTGGTGGCGCATGAGCACGTTGTAGATGTTCTGATCGGTCTGCCCCCGGGACACTTCCTTGCGCAGGGAATGTCGGTCGTTGTCCAGAGCGGCCACCATGATGGCCATTTCCGTCAGAGCACGCACCGCGGGCCGCCGCAGATCCTGATCCGGCACCTCATGACCGGTGGCCAACTCGAGCATGGCGAAGGTCGGTTCGCCTCCGGCTGCCAGCAGCCGCATGGCCAGGTATTCGTCCAGCGCCGGCATGCGTTCCGCGGCCTGATTGCCGATCTGCCAGCAGACACCCGACAACCAGGCACGATGCGCATCGGTGAAGCGACGGACCTGTGCCGGCGTACCGAACGACCGGAAGCGGCCGACAATATTCTGCAAGGGACCGATGAACCGCTCTGCCGAATCCAGTGCGGCGGGCGACTCGGCCGCGCGCTGAACCATACCGGCCAGGGCATTGAACCGGGCGGGGTTGTTGCTCAGAGGACCGTTGTCGCATTTCGCGTCGTCGAAGGCGAACCCCCAGTAGACCCATAGCGACGTCGCGAGCAAGCGGTCGTCGTCGGCGATCGGAGCGAACCGCGCGAAGAAATCGGTGCTGTGCGTTGCCACGACCCATGACTGTTCATGCTCGGAAGCACACATGCCGCTCTCCCGGATCCATCGCACGGCCTGCGACTCGACCTGGCGGGCACGACGATGAACAGCCGATTCCAGCGGACAGTAGAGGGTGGGAAGGTCGGTCTCGGTGGCGGAAATCCCCATGGCGCGGGCCCCTGTCTCGGGAGACGACGAGTCCTCTCCATCCTCGGCTCCGGCCCGCAATACTCAGGGAGCCGTCGGAGCGTTTCGCGGATTACCGCTCGAATAGGAAAGCTTCGATGGGCGATTGACGCGGCTCGAGGTGGCCGTGCAGGGCTTCCGGGTTTGTGCCGGCGCAGCGGTGGCGCACCGTCCGCACGGCAGGCGGACCGCGTGATTCCATCGCGCCCCCGGCTCTGCCTCCGTGCGCCCCGTTTCCCCTGCGGCCGACAGAAGTTGGTCAGTACATGAATCGTGACCGTTCCCCGGCCATGTTCCGGCTGGCGGCCGCCTCCATGGCCGGCACCGCCATTGAGTTCTACGACTTCTTCGCCTACGGCACGGCGGCGGCCCTCGTCCTGGGCCCCCTTTTCTTCCCCACCGTCTCCCCCCTCGTCGGCACCCTCGCCGCCTTCGGCACCTTCGGCGTCGGCTTCATCGCCCGCCCCCTGGGCTCCGTCCTCTTCGGCCATGTCGGTGACCGGCTCGGCCGCCGTCCGGTGCTCGTCTTCTCGCTCCTGCTGACCGGCCTCGCGACGGTCGCGGTCGGCTGCGTGCCCACCTACCGCGACATCGGCGTCAGCGCGCCCGTGCTGCTGCTCCTGCTGCGCTTCGCCCAGGGCCTGGGGCTCGGCGGCGAATGGGGCGGCGCCGTCCTGCTCACCACCGAACACGCCCCCGCCCACCGGCGCGCCCTGTGGGCGAGCTTCCCCCAGATGGGCCCGGCCGTGGGCTTCCTGCTCGCCAACGGCCTCACCCTGGGGCTGTCGGCCACCCTGAGCGAGGAGCGGTTCCTTGCCTGGGGCTGGCGCGTGCCCTTCTGGGCGGCGGGCGTCCTCGCCGCGGTGGGACTGCTGCTGCGCGCCCGGCTGACCGAGACACCGGACTTCCGCGAGCTGGCCGCGAACGAGACCCGTGCTGCGGTGCCCATCGCCGAGGTCGTACGCGGCCACTGGCGGCTCGTCCTGCTCGCCGCCGGTGGGCTCTCGATGGGCTACGCCGTGTTCTACACCGTCACCACCTGGTCGCTGGCGTACGGCACGGAGCAGCTCGGCGTCGACCGTACGGTCATGCTCGGCTGCATCATGACGTCCGTCGCCGTCTCGGGCGCGGCCACCCCGCTGATCGCGCTGCTGGGCGATCGCTACGGGCGCCGGCCCCTGTGTCTGGCCGGCTGCGCGGCCGTGACGCTGTGGATGTTTCCGCTGATCGGCCTGTTGCGCACGGGCAGGCCCGCGCTGATGGTGCTGGGCTTCGTCGTCGCGATGCTCTCGTTCGGCATCGCCTTCGGTGTCGTGGGCGCGTACCTTCCCGAGCTCTTCGAGGCCAGGGTGCGCTGCACGGGCGCGGCCGTCGGCTACAACCTGGCGGGGCTGCTGGGGGGTGCGGTCACCCCGCTGGTCTCGACGACGGTCGCCCGGGGCGAGGGGACGCCCTGGGGCGTCGCCGTCTATCTGACCGGCGTCGCCCTGTTCAGCCTGGTCTGCTTCCTGCTGCTCCCCGAGACCCGGCCCAGGACCGCGGCCCTCGCGGCCACGGGCGCGGCCGCGGCCTGAGCCGCCGCGGCCCGGCGCCCGGCCGTCAGGTGCGGGCGCCCTCGCGGTCCGAGCCCGGCTCCACGCCGCCGGCCGCCTCGACCGCGGCCTCCGCGGCCTCCTCCCGGGCCTGCCGGGCCGAGGCCCGCAGGCTGGTGACGGTCGTGATGGCCAGCACGGCGCAGATGACGCCGAGCGAGACCGGGATGCTGATCTCGGGGACGGCGACGCCGTTCTCGTGCAGGGCGTGGAGGACGAGCTTGACGCCGATGAAGCCGAGGATGACCGACAGGCCGTAGGAGAGGTGGACCAGCTTCTTCAGCAGGCCGCCGATCAGGAAGTACAGCTGGCGCAGGCCCATCAGGGCGAAGGCGTTGGCGGTGAAGACGATGTACGGGTCCTGGGTGAGACCGAAGATCGCGGGTATGGAGTCCAGGGCGAAGAGCACATCGGTGGTGCCGATCGCCAGCATGACGATCAGCATCGGGGTCATCAGCCGCTTGCCGTTCTCGGTGATGAACAGCTTGGTGCCGTGGTACCGGTCGGTGGAGGGGAAGCGCCGCTCGACCAGCTTCAGGAAGCGGTTCTCCTCGAATTCCTCTTCCTCCTCGTCCGCGCGCGCCTCCTGGATGAGCTTCCAGGCGGTCCAGATCAGGAAGGCGCCGAAGATGTAGAAGACCCAGGCGAAGTTGGCGATGATCGCCGCGCCGGCGCCGATGAACACGGCCCGCAGGACCAGGGCGATCAGTACGCCCACCATCAGCACCCGCTGCTGGTAGATCGAGGGGACCGCGAACTTCGCCATGATCAGGACGAAGACGAAGAGGTTGTCGACGCTCAGCGACTTCTCGGTGATGAAGCCGGCGAAGAACTCGCCGGCCGGCTGACCGCCGCCGAAGAGGAACAGCCCCAGCCCGAAGAGCCCGGCCAGGGCCACCCAGACCACCGTCCACACACCGGCTTCCTTGATGGAGACCTCATGTGGCTTGCGGCCCCCGATGAAGAAGTCGGCGGCGATGAGGGCACACAGACCGAGGATGGTCAGGACCCACAGGGTCAGGGAGACGTCCACTGTTCCTCCGGTACGTCGTACGGGCGTACGGCAGTTCTCAGCAGGGTACAGGAAGACCCAAGAGAAGGTAAAGAAAGCACCAAATCCCCAGCTCAGTGCGGCTTTGCCAAGCCATGGCCCCTCACATGCCGTACGCCCTCCTGGCCTGTCCGACCTGCCACAGCACCTGCCGCACGACCTCGCTGCGGGCGGGCGGCAGCGACGGCTCGTACGTCCAGGCGTGACCCACCCAGGGGTCGGCGAGGTGGTCGTCGGGCACCGGCGTGACGCGCAGCAGGGAGCGCCACAGCGGATCCAGCACCGGACCGTACCCCCGCGCGTCCTCCCGGTCGGCGACCATCATCAGGTGCACCCCGACCGAGGGCCCCTCGTCCGCGAGGTAGCGCAGCTGGGTGACGGCACGGTCGTCGAAGCCGTGCGGGAAGTCGTGGACGACCAGCAGCTGCTCGGCGGTGTCGAGGTCCGGTGGCAGCGAGTCCACGGCCCCGCTGCGGACGGCCATCTGCACCAGGTCCACGCGCTGCGTCAGCCGCTCCAGCACCTGGGTCACCCCGCGCGCCCCGGCCGCCGGGGGCTCCTTCAGCGCGCCGTGCTCCAGCAGCGGGGCCAGCGCGGCCCCCGCCGTGCCGCCCGGGTCGATGATGTGGACCGAGTAGTCGCCGACGGGATGGACGGCCAGCAGCCGCACGGCGTGGGCGACCGCGCAGTCCAGGGCGAGCCGGCGCCGCTCGGCGGAGTCCACCAGGCTCGCGTCGACGCCCCCGCCGCCGCGGCCGCTGTCGATCCAAAGGCCGCGCTCCAGCGGCAGCCGCACCAGCATGGGGATGCGCAGCTCCCTGCGCTCGGGCAGGTGCAGGTCGCCCAGGCGCAGCGCCATCGGCGTCTCGAGGGGCACCTGGTAGCCCTGCCAGACCGGGTTGTCCCAGCGCGCGAAGGCGGGCGGCAGGGCGTGCTCGACGACCTCGGCCTCGGCGACGAGCCGGTCGAGGTCGCGGTCGAGGACGCCGCGCGCCTGGTCGACGAGCTCGGCCTGCTTGGCGCGGGCCTCCTCCCGTGCCGCGTCGGCGGCCGGGCCGACCCGGGTGCGCGGGTCGGAGAGCACCCGGTCCAGCTCCTGCTCCAGGCGCGACTCCGCGAAGTCGACCGCGCTGCGGTAGGCGGCGGTGGCGCGGGCCAGGTCCTCGAACATGCCCCAGATCTGGTTGTAGAGCCGCTCGTCCATGGTCCAGCCCGTGGCGTCCCCCGCCACCGGCTGGTGCGGCTGCCCGGGTTGGGCGGCCGGGGGCGCGGGCGCCGGCTCCGGGGGCGCGGACGTGCGGCGCCCGGGGTGCCGGTAGCTGATGGGGCCGGAGGCCGGGGCGGGGGCGGTGCCTCCGTTGCCGGGCACCGGGTCGTGGCCGGCCAGTCCGTCCGCCGCCCGGTCGCCGGTCCGGTCGCCCGCCCGGTTGTCCGTACGGTCGTCCGCGGGGCCGCCACCGCCCGCCTGTGCGACGCGCCGGGCGGAGTCGCCGCCGGTGACCCGCGCCGGCGGTGGCGCGACCGCGCGGGCCGCGCCCTGGGCGACGGCCTCGTCGACGGCGGCCGCCAGCTCGGCCGCCCGGTCCAGGCCGTGGTCGCCCAGCAGCGCGGCCAGGCCGTCCGCGTACCCCTGGCCGACCGCCCGCACCTTCCAGGCGCCCTGCCTGCGGTAGAGCTCCAGGGCGACGACGGCCGACTCGGCTTCCAGGCCGGTGACGGTGTAGCTGACGACCTCCGTGCCGTCGGTCCCGGTGACCGCGAGGAACGGGGCGGCCAGCCCCCCGAAGCGGGCGGGGCCCGAGGCGGAGGGGAGCGCGAGCAGCACATGGACGCGGTGGGCGGCCTCCGGCAGGGCGTCCAGGTCGACCGCCAGCCGGTGCTCGGCGGCGGCCTGCCGGGACACCTCCAGGCCCGCGAGCCGCGGCGACGCGGGGTGCGCGACCCAGTCGGCGCCCCGCACCCTGCCGTCCGCGTCACCGAGCGTCGCCGCCACCACCACCGGTTGGCCCGCCGAGACCCTGATCTGCAGTCGGCTCTCGGACAGCGGGTGGTTCTGCCCCCGCACCAGCTCGGCCGTCATCGCCGCTTCCCCCTCGTCGTGTTGTCGCTCGCTGTGCCGCGGGCCCGGCGGATGGCGCTCCGCCGGGCCCGTGTTCCCGCAGGTGATCATCGCCTCCACCGAGGCCCGGCGCCGGTTACAGGACGCCCTGGATCTCCGCCAGCAGGTCCTGGAAGGTCCGGCCGTTGGCCGGGGTGCCGATGGCCGTCATCTGCCAGCCGTTGCCCACCCGGTGCACCTTGGCCATGATCTGGGCGGTGTACGGGCCGCCGCCGTCCAGGGTGTAGCGCGCCAGCTCCTGGCCGGTGTTCTCGTCGACCAGGCGGCAGAACGCGTTCTGCACCTCGGCGAACGTCTGGCCGGTGAAGGAGTTCACCGTGAAGACGATGTTGTTCACGTGCACGGGGACGCGCTGCAGGTCGACGAGGATCGCCTCGTCGTCACCGCCCTGGCCCGCGCCGCCGACCAGGTTGTCGCCCGTGTGGCGCACCGAGCCGTCCTTGCTGACCAGCTGCTGGAAGAAGGCCACGTCGACCGGCTGCTTGTCGGCGAAGAGCACCGCCGAGGCGTCCAGGTCGATCTCCCTGGTGCGCGAACCGAACAGTCCGCGGCGGGGGGCCGCCTGCCAGCCCAGCCCCATCCGCACCGCGGTCAGGGTGCCCCCGTCGGCCTTCTGCAGGCTGATGCCCTGACCCTTGGACAAGTTGACCGTCACGCGCTGTCCCTCTCGTTCATTCATCCCCGTGACCACGCCGTCCGCGCGGTCTTCATGAACGACCCTATGCACAGCCGGCGACGGGGTACGCACCCGAGGGGGGTTTGTGGCGGTCTTGCAACATGGACCGTCCCCTTTCGCGTACCCTGCCCCACCCGGCCCGGACGACCCGTCACGGCCGTCAGGCCAGACCGGCCTCGCGCATCTGCCGCAGCTCCTTCTTCAACTCCCCCACCTCGTCGCGCAGCCGGGCGGCGACCTCGAACTGCAGCTCCGCCGCGGCCGCCCGCATGCGGTCGGTCATCTCCTCGATGAGCTGCGCCAGCTCCGTCGCCGGACGGTCCGTGGGCACGGCCTCGGCCTTGGCCCTGCCCCGGCCCTTCCCCTTGCCCTTGGCCCCCGCGGCGGAGGCCGCCACGGGCACCGGGGCCTTGCCCTTGCCCTTGTCTGCCTGGCGGTAGCCGGTACCCAGCAGCTCCTCGGTGTCCAGCTCCTCGCGGGCGAGCGTGGCGACGATGTCGCCGATCTTCTTGCGCAGGGGCTGGGGGTCGATGCCCCGCTCCTTGTTGTAGGCGATCTGCTTCTCGCGGCGGCGGTTGGTCTCCTCGATGGCCTTCTCCATGGCCGGGGTGATCTTGTCGGCGTACATGTGGACCTGGCCGGAGACGTTGCGCGCCGCGCGCCCGATGGTCTGGATCAGGGACGTCCCGGACCGCAGGAAGCCCTCCTTGTCGGCGTCGAGGATCGCCACCAGCGACACCTCCGGCAGGTCGAGGCCCTCGCGCAGCAGGTTGATGCCGACCAGGACGTCGAACTCGCCGGCCCGCAGCTCGCGCAGCAGCTCGACGCGGCGCAGGGTGTCGACGTCGCTGTGCAGGTAGCGGACCTGGATGCCCAGCTCCAGGAAGTAGTCCGTCAGGTCCTCGGCCATCTTCTTGGTGAGGGTGGTCACCAGCACCCGCTCGTCCCGCTCGGTGCGGGTGCGGATCTCGTGCACCAGGTCGTCGATCTGCCCCTCGGTGGGCTTGACGACGACCTGCGGGTCGACCAGGCCGGTGGGGCGGATGATCTGCTCCACGAAGCCCTTGCCGCGCGAGAGCTCGTACTTGCCGGGTGTCGCGGACAGGTAGACGGTCTGGCCGATGCGCTCGGTGAACTCCTCCCACTTCAGCGGGCGGTTGTCCATGGCCGACGGCAGCCGGAAGCCGTGCTCGACGAGGGTGCGCTTGCGGGAGGCGTCCCCCTCGTACATCGCCCCGATCTGGGGGACGGTGACGTGCGACTCGTCGATGACGAGCAGGAAGTCCTCGGGGAAGTAGTCGAGCAGGGTGTTCGGCGGGGAGCCGGGCTCGCGGTCGTCCATGTGCAGCGAGTAGTTCTCGATGCCGGAGCAGGAACCGACCTGGCGCATCATCTCGATGTCGTAGGTGGTGCGCATGCGCAGCCGCTGGGCCTCGAGGAGCTTGCCCTGCTTCTCCATGCGGGCCAGGGTCTCCTCCAGCTCGGCCTCGATGCCCGCGATGGCCTTCTCCATCCGCTCCGCGCCCGCGATGTAGTGGCTGGCGGGGAAGACGTACAGCTCCTGGTCGTCAGAGATGACCTCGCCGGTGAGCGGGTGGAGCGTGGAGAGGGCCTCGATCTCGTCGCCGAACATCTCGATCCGCACGGCCAGTTCCTCGTAGACCGGGAAGATCTCAATGGTGTCGCCGCGCACCCGGAACGTGCCGCGCGTGAAGGCGAGGTCGTTGCGCGTGTACTGGATCTCCACGAAGCGGCGCAGCAGCTGGTCCCGGTCGATCTCCTGGCCGACCTTGAGGGGCACCATGCGGTCGACGTACTCCTGCGGCGTACCCAGGCCGTAGATGCAGGACACCGACGCCACCACGACGACGTCACGCCGGGTGAGCAGCGAGTTCGTCGCGGAGTGACGCAGCCGCTCGACCTCCTCGTTGATCGAGGAGTCCTTCTCGATGTAGGTGTCCGACTGCGGGACGTACGCCTCGGGCTGGTAGTAGTCGTAGTACGACACGAAGTACTCGACGGCGTTGTTGGGCAGCAGCTCGCGGAACTCGTTGGCGAGCTGGGCCGCCAGGGTCTTGTTCGGCGCCATGACGAGCGTCGGCCGCTGCAGCTTCTCGATCATCCACGCGGTGGTCGCCGACTTTCCGGTACCGGTCGCACCCAGCAGGACGACATCCTTCTCACCTGCGCGGATGCGCCGCTCCAGATCGGCGATGGCCGTGGGCTGGTCACCGCTGGGCTGGTAGGGGCTGACGACCTCGAAAGGTGCCACCTTGCGTTCGATCTTCGATACGGGCCGCATGGGACCACCGTACGGCCCACCACTGACAAAGGCCTCGCCCCGCCCGTTCGGCCCCTGTTTTCCGGGCCTGTAGCGGGCGAACGGGCGGCGAAGAGCCGGCGAACGGTCCTGTGTCCGGCTGCCCTGCCCGTCGCGATCGCGTAGGTGTTTCGTGTACGACTTTCCGTGCACCGGGTACGACTTTCCGTACACGACGGCCGGGTCGCCGCACGGCCCCGGCCCGGACGCCGCGAGGAGCCGCCATGCGCATCCGCCCCGTCTCCACCGTCACCAGCGCACTTCTCGGTCTGTCCCTGACGACGCTCGCCTCCCTCTCCACAGTGGGCCTCGTCGCCGCCCCCGCGAACGCCACCGCCCGCCCGGCCCCGCCCGTGGTCATCGGCCACCGCGGGGTGCCGTCGCAGGCGCCGGAGAACACTCTGGCGTCCATCGACCGGGCGGCCCGGCTGGGGACCGTGTGGGTGGAGAACGACGTCCAGCGCACCAAGGACGGCGTCCTGGTCGTCATGCACGACACCACCCTGGCCCGGACGACCGACGTGGAGCAGCGCCATCCCCGGCGCGCCCCGTGGAAGGTCTCGGACTTCACGCTCGCCGAGATCCGCAAGCTGGACGCCGGCAGCTGGTACGACCGGCGCTTCAAGGGCGAGCGGGTGCCTACGCTGGAGCGCTACCTGCGGCGGGTGGACCACAACCGGCAGAAGCTGCTGCTGGAGGTGAAGGCGCCGGAGCTCTACCCCGGCATCGAGCGGCAGCTGGTGGCCGAACTGCGCCGCACCGGCTGGCTCGAGCGTTCACACGTCAGAGGGAAGCTGGTCGTGCAGAGCTTCAGCGCCCAGTCGCTGAAGACGCTGCACCGGCTGCGCCCCGACATCAAGAAGGGCTTCCTGGGCGCCCCGAAGGCGGCGGACCTGCGCTCGTACGCGGCGTTCGCCGACCAGATCAACCCGGGCCACAAGAACGTCACGCCCGCGTGGGTGCGCGCGGTGCACGCGCTCAAGGGCCCGCACGCCAGGCAGCTGGAGATCTCGGCGTGGACCGTGGACGACGCCGACGAGGCGGTGCGGCTCGCCCGCATGGGCGTGGACGGCATCATCACCAACGCGCCGGACGTCATCGCGGAGGCGCTGGCCGAGGACGCGGAGGACCCGTCGTTCCTGGAGGGACTGCCCTACGTCGCCGGTGCGGAGGCGGTCCTGAACAGCTCGCTGTGAACCGCCGGTGAGCCCGGCGGGGGGACGCTCTAGGCTGGATGCCGTGACGGACTCCGAGCGCCCCCTGCCGGACGGGCCCGTGGCCTGGGCCTGGACGACCACGGACACGCCCGTCGGCCCGCTGGGGCTGGCGGCGACGCGAACCGGCCTGATCAGTGTGGTCTTCCACGCCGGCGAGCGGACGTCCGCCGAGGCCGTCGCCCGGCTCTCCCGCCACCTGGGCTCCGCCCCCGGCGCACCGCCCTCCGCCTGCCACGACCTGCTGGCCGAGGCGGTGGACCAGCTCCGGGCCTACTTCGCGGGCCGGCTGCGGGCCTTCTCCCTCCCGCTGGACTGGTCGCTGACCTCCGGCTTCAACCGCCGTGTCCTGCGCGAACTCCTCGCCCACGTCCCCTACGGCACCGTGGTCGCCTACCAGGACCTGGCCGACCGCACGGGCGAGAGCGGCGCCGCACGGGCCGTTGGCGTGGCGATGGGCAGCAATCCGCTGCCGGTCGTCGTGCCCTGTCACCGCGTCATAGCCAGCGACGGCGGCCTGGGCGGCTTCGGTCCGGGCCTGGAGTCCAAGCGGATCCTGCTGACCCTCGAAGGAGTCCTTCCGGAGCCGTTGTTCCAGACGGCCGCCCGCCTCCCGTGACCGATTGTCAGTGGCACGCCCTAACGTTCCCGTCAGTCGATGACCGGCCGTCGTGGCCGGCCGGGAGAAGGGCTTTGCCATGGCGGGGAACACCACGTACCTGGAGCTGTCCCAGGACGGCGGCGGGGCGCACAAGTTCTACGAGGTGACGGTCGACGGCACCACGGTCGAGGTGCGCTACGGGCGGATCGGCGCGGCGGGCCAGTTGCAGAGCTCGGTCTTCCCGACCGCCGCGAAGGCACAGGCCGCGGCGGCGAAGAAGATCGGCGAGAAGGTGCGCAAGGGGTACGCGCCCGCAGTGCGGGGCGGCCGCGCGGCCCGGCCGGTGACGCGCCGCCAGGTCACCTCCGCCCCGTCGACGGCACGGGCGGTCGCCCCGGTCCTGTGGCGCTTCCGCACCGGCTCCGCCGCGTTCGGCATCCACATCGGGGAGGACCGCTGCTGGGTGGGCAACCAGGCCGGTGACGTCTACACGCTCGGCCACGACGGCGAGGTCCTGGCCCGCTACCAGCTGCCGGACGGCGTCAAGTGCCTGGTGGCGGACGACTTCTGGATCTACGCCGGCTGCGACGACGGCACGGTGTACGACCTCTCCGCCAAGCTGCCGTTCGCCGCCTACGAGATCGCCTCCGACGTCGACATCTTCTGGCTCGACATCCACGAGGGCGTCCTGAACGTCGCCGACCGCAACGGCGGACTGACCGTCATCGACCACGAGGACGAGTACCAGTGGTCGCGCCGCAGCAACGGCACGGGCGCGTGGATGGTGCGCCGCGACGAGCGCGCCGTCTACCACGGGCACAGCGGCGGCGTGACCGCCTACGCGCAGGACGGCGGCGCCGAGCTGTGGCACACGCGCACCACGGGGTCCGTGCTCTTCGGCTGGCAGGAGGCGCATGCGGTGTACGCAGGCACCAACCGCAGCGTCGTCCAGCGCCTGTCCAAGGCCACCGGCGCCGTCGAGGCCGACTACCGGTGCGACTCCGCGGTCTACTCCTGCGCCACCGCCCCGGGCGGCCGCTACGTCTTCGCGGGCGACTCCTCCTCGTCCGTGTACTGCTTCGCCGCGGACGGCACCCGGCTGTGGAAGCTCGGCACGGGCGGCGGCTCGGCCCTGTCCATGCAGTACCTGGACGACAAGCTCTACATGGTCACCACCGACGGCTCCCTGGTCTGCGTCGACGCCTCGGAGAGCGCCATCGCCGCCGCGCAGACCGGCAGCGTCCCCGTGCCGCTGGACATCAAGTCGGCCGCCGCGCTGCCCACCTACGCCCCCGCCACCACGGTCGCCACGGTCTCCGCGCCGCCCGCCTCCGGCATCGTCGTCGAATGTGTCCAGGAGGGCGGCCGGCTCCGCGTCCACGTCGTCTCCGACGGCTACGACCGCTCCTGGAACGTCCAGTTCCCCCGCCACATACGGCAGGTCGGCGCCCGCTACGTCGTCGAGGGGCTCGCCCCGGCCGCGTCCGGCTTCTACCGGGTCCGCGGCGAGATCCAGCGCCTGCTGTGAGCCGCGGCGGCGGCCTCGCGGGCGCCGAGGGATGCTGGTAGCGGGAGATGGTGCGCCATGCGTACGGGCAACGAACCGATCACCGCGCGCAGCCCCCTGCGGCTGCGCTGCACGCTCGCCGCGTTCGGGTTCGTGTGCGCCGCGGCCGGCACGGCGGCGTTCACGGTCGCGGGGCGCACGGGATGGGCTGTGGCCTGCGGAGTGCTCCTGGTGGTGACCGTCGTCGACCTCGTCGTGGTCGTGCGGCACATCCGCCAGGGCCCGCACTACCAGCCGGGCCGCGACGTGCCGCCCTACGAGCCGCCGGACGAGCCCTGAGCCCGCTACCTGACGCCGGGCGGCGTGCCGCCGCCCGGCCCGGCGTCCCCGTCGCCCCCGCTCCCGCCCCGCTCCCAGCGTTCGCGCAGCGGGCCGGCGCACTCGCCCAGCGCGTCGGCGTACGCCCCGACCCGTACGGCCTGGTCGAGGCCAAGCCGCCCGGACAGGACCTCGCGGGCCATCTCCCCCAGGACGCCCCCGGCGGAGCCGCCGGCCAGGTGCCGCAGGGCCTGGTGGACGACCCGCGCCTGCGTCTCGTCGCGGCCGGGGGCCAGGAACTCCTGGTAGCGGACTTCCTTCTCGCTCACGGTGTCGCTCCCATGGTGTCGCTGCCGGCTCGAACGGCGGGGTGGTCGTAGCTCGTGCGGGGCAGGGGGAAGGCGTTGAGCCGGGCGGTGATCTCGCCGCCGACGCGCTCGATGGAGGCGTAGCCGGTGTTCACGCTCACCTGGGCGGCGTTGACGAGGTCGGTCATGCGCGCCCATTGCTTGAGGATGATCTGGGCCTCCGCGGCGCCCAGCGCGTACCCCATCGCGGCGGCCCAGCCGGTCCACCCGGCGGCGGTGGAGGCGGCGGCCGCGATGACGGCGGTGACCGCCGCGTCGATCATCGCGCCGATGCACTGGCCGACGGCCTCGGCGCTGACGGAGACCGACTGGGCGATCGCCAGGTACTCGCCGCTCATCGCGTCCAGGGAATCGCGGAATTCCTCGAGGTCGCGACGCAGGGTGTCGAAGTAGCGGAACGCCGCGTCGGCGGCGTTCCCGTGCCAGGTGGCGTCGATGCGGCCGTTGCCGGCCTCGAGGTTGCGGGCCAGGGCCTCGCAGGAGCGCCCCAGGTTCCGCCAGGCCTCGGCGCACTCCGCGTAGGCCTCCCAGTCCCCGGCGAACACGTTCTGCGCGAATTCCACGGGGTTCCTCGGCAGCATCAGTTCGGCCAGTTTCATCAGCCACGTTCCCGGGCCGAGCACATCGCCCACGGCGTTGATGGGGTCCATGGGATCGATGAACTCCGCCGGTTTCACCGGCGGTACGAGATGCGACGCGGGATCCGCGACGTCGGCGAAGTCCATGTGCCGCTCAGCGCCTCACCCGCGGCCGGGCCGCGTCGAATTCGGCGGCGACGGCCCTGTCCGTGTGCCGGTAATAGGACGCGGAGGCACGTAACTCCGCAGAGGAGTTCCGCAGAATTCCGGTGAGCCGCTCCAGGGCGCGCAGCACGTCGCCGCGTACGGCTGTGTGCTGCCCGATCACGTCGGCCATCAGACCGGTCTGCCAGAGGGTGAGCCGGGTGCGGCGCCGGGCGTACTCCAGCATCTCCCCCGCGTCCTCCGCGCCCCTGCCGACCTGCCGGGAGAACTGCTCCAGCTGACCGGTGTCCACCTCGAGTGCCATGACGACGCCCCCCCTTTTTTCCGTAGAGCCGGCTTCTCTTCCCAGGGATCGAACAGTGACGGCTAGGGCGAGACGCACGCCAGCAGGAAGCACAGCAGCGCGCCCGCGCCGCCCACGCGCCGCAGCCATTTCACCGGCTCCGCAACGATCGACTGGGCGATCATCTGGCGGGCGACGGTGAACTGGGCGATGGTCCTGCGGGGGAATCCGACGACGATCGTCACCATGCCGTGCGCGGCGCAGAGCATGCCGAGGAAGAAGAGGATCAGCCAGCCCCAGAAGGCCCGCAGGCTGACCAGGAAGTACGCGGAGGCCTCGCGGTAGACGTCCACCTGCTCGCCGGGCACGTACCAGCCGTCCAGCCGGGCGTCGTCGCGCACGGCGCCGCCGTCGGCCGGGCGGTAGACGCCGTCGCACACGCTCTCCTCGCTGCCGCTGCTGTGCCCCCGGTGGAGCCGGCAGTGGGCGACCGTCACCGTGCCCTTGTCCGCGACGTAGCCGGCGGCCTTGACGGCGTGCGTGACCGAGACCTCCATCAGGGCCAGTCCGGCGAGGACCACGCAGAACCCGCCGATGCGCGCCTTGTACCTGCGGCCGGGCGGTGGCGCGAGCGGGCTCGCGCCGAGCAGTTCCGGCATGGCCATGAGTGCACTCCTCACACCAGCTCACCGACGCTGTCGGGGGCGCAACGCTACTCACATCGGCGGGCGCGCAGGAGCGACACGACGGGCACGGAACGGCCTCCGGCGTGCCCCGGGTGCCCCGGGAGGCCGGTAGGGGGCCGCCGGTGCGCGGCCCGTGCCCGTCCGGAAGGCGGGACGGGCCTCACCCGATAGGGCGAACGGTTCAGGCGCCGGAGCCCTGTTCCGCCCGCCGCCGCAGGTCCTCCCACACGGCGCGGACCCGCGGCTGGAGCGTCTCGAGCGGCCCGTCGTTGTCGATGACGATGTCGGCGACCGCCAGCCGCTCCTCGCGCGTGGCCTGCGCCGCCATGCGGGCGCGGGCCTCGTCGGGAGTCATGCCGCGCAGGCGCACCAGGCGGTCCAGGCGGGTCTCGGTGGCGGCGTCGACGACCACGACGAGGTCGTAGAGCGGGGCGAGACCGTTCTCTGCGAGGAGGGGGACGTCGTGGACGACGACCGCCGCGGCGCCCGCCGCCGCCTCGAGTTCGGCGGCGCGGGCGCGGACGAGGGGGTGCACGATGGCGTTGAGGGCGGCCAGCCGTGCGGGGTCGGTGAAGACGACGGCGCCCAGCTTGGGCCGGTCGAGCGTCCCCTGCTCGGTGAGGATGCCGGGCCCGAACTCGGCGACGACCGCCGCGAGTCCGGGGGTGCCCGGCTCGACCACTTCCCGCGCGATCCTGTCGGAGTCGACGAGGACCGCTCCGTACGACGCCAGGAGCCGCGAGACCTCGCTCTTGCCCGCGCCGATTCCGCCCGTGAGTCCCACCTTCAGCATGGGACCCACGCTATAGGGCGGGCGGTCAGCGGCCGCCGTCGCCCTCCCTGTCGGCGAGGAAGCGCTCGAATTCGGCGCCCAGTTCGTCGGCGGAGGGCAGGTCGACGGGCTCGGCGACGAGGTTGCCGCGGGTCTCGGCGCCCGCCACGGCGTCGTACTGGTGCTCAAGTCCCCTGACGAGCGAGACCAGTTCCTCGTCGCCCTCGGCGATCTGCCGCTCGATCTCCTCCTGCGTGCGCAGGGCGGCGTTGCGCAGGGAGTGCGCGGCGTTGGGCAGGACCAGGCCCGTCGCGGCGGTGACCGCCTCCAGGGCGGTGAGGGCGGCGTCGGGGTAGGGCGAGCGGGCGACGTAGTGCGGGACGTGGGCGGCGACGCCGAGGACGTCGTGCCCGGCCTCGGCCAGCCGGTACTCGATCAGGGACTCGGCGCTGCCGGGCACCTGGGCCTCGTCGAAGTAGCCGCGGTGGCCGGGCATGAGGTCGGTGCGGTTGCCGTGCGGGGTGATGCCGACGGGGCGGGTGTGGGGGACGCCCATGGGGATGCCGTGGAAGGTGACGGACAGCCGCACGCCCAGCCGCTCGACCATCTGGCGCACGGCGGCCGCGAACCGCTCCCACTCCACGTCCGGCTCGGGGCCGGTGAGCAGGAGGAAGGGGGCGCCGGTGGCGTCCTGCGCTATGCGCAGTTCGATCGCCGGCGTCTCGTAGGAGCTCCAGTGGTCGCGCTGGAACGTCAGCAGCGGCCGGCGGGCCCGGTAGTCGATGAGCCTGTCGTGATCGAAGCGGGCGACGACCTGGTGCGGCAGGCTGTCGAGCAGCCTTTTGACGATCAGGTCGCCCGTCTCACCGGCGTCGATGTAGCCGTCGAAGTGGTAGAGCATGACCAGACCAGCGGTGTCCTGAGCCAGGGCCAGGTCGGCCACGGCGAGCCCCTTGGGCTCCCATTCGTACAATCCCTGCGGATCCAACACGGTGACCGTTCCTCCTCATGTTCCGTACGGGGGAACGTTCTTGGAGGCCCGGCCCATTCCCGGGCGGTCCATTCCCAGGCGGCCGACATGGATCCAGGGCATGAGTAAGGCCCGCTCTCCAGGAGAGCGGGCCTTACATCAGTCAGCCGTCAGCTGCTGCCGGTCAGAGCCTCAGCTCTGGCCGCCGGCGAGCTTCTCGCGCAGGGCGGCGAGGGCCTCGTCCGACGCCAGGGCGCCGGAGGTGTCCGCGGACTCCGAGGAGTACGAGCCACCGGACGCGGCACCGGCGTTGCCACCGGCGGCCGGGGCGGCAGCACCCTCGGCAGCGGCCTGCTCGTCGGCCTCGCGGGACTTGATGACCTGCGCCTGGTGCTGCTCGAAGCGCTGCTGCGCCTCGGCGTACTGGCGCTCCCACTCCTCGCGCTGCTTCTCGTAACCCGGCAGCCAGTCGTTGGCCTCGGGGTCGAAGCCCTCGGGGTAGATGTAGTTGCCCTGGTCGTCGTAGGACGCGGCCATGCCGTACAGGGTCGGGTCGAACTCGACCACGGACGGGTCGGCACCGAAGGACTCGTTGGCCTGCTTCAGCGAGAGGCTGATGCGACGGCGCTCGAGGTCGATGTCGATGACCTTGACGAAGATCTCGTCGTTGACCTGGACGACCTGCTCCGGGATCTCCACGTGGCGCTCGGCCAGCTCGGAGATGTGGACCAGGCCCTCGATGCCCTCGTCGACGCGCACGAACGCACCGAAGGGAACGAGCTTGGTGACCTTACCCGGGACGACCTGACCGATCTGGTGGGTCCGGGCGAACTGCTGCCACGGGTCTTCCTGGGTGGCCTTGAGCGACAGGGAGACGCGCTCGCGGTCCATGTCGACGTCCAGGACCTCGACCGTGACCTCCTGGCCGACCTCGACGACCTCGGACGGGTGGTCGATGTGCTTCCAGGACAGCTCGGAGACGTGGACGAGACCGTCGACGCCGCCCAGGTCCACGAAGGCACCGAAGTTGACGATGGAGGAGACGACGCCGGAGCGCACCTGACCCTTCTGGAGGGTGGTGAGGAAGGTCTGGCGGACCTCGCTCTGGGTCTGCTCCAGCCAGGCGCGGCGGGACAGGACCACGTTGTTGCGGTTCTTGTCCAGCTCGATGATCTTGGCCTCGAGCTCCTTGCCCACGTAGGGCTGGAGGTCGCGGACACGACGCATCTCGACCAGGGAGGCCGGCAGGAAGCCACGGAGGCCGATGTCGAGGATGAGACCACCCTTGACGACCTCGATGACGGTACCGGTGACGATGCCGTCCTCTTCCTTGATCTTCTCGATGGTGCCCCAGGCACGCTCGTACTGGGCGCGCTTCTTCGAGAGGATCAGGCGGCCTTCCTTGTCCTCCTTCTGGAGAACCAGGGCCTCGATCTCGTCGCCGACCTTGACGACCTCGTTCGGGTCGACGTCGTGCTTGATCGAGAGCTCGCGGGAGGGGATGACACCCTCGGTCTTGTAACCGATGTCGAGCAGGACCTCGTCCCGGTCGACCTTCACGATGACGCCGTCGACGATGTCGCCGTCGTTGAAGTACTTGATCGTCTCGTCGATCGCGGCGAGGAAGGCTTCCTCGTTACCGATGTCGTTGACCGCAACCTGCGGGGTGGTGGCGGTGGTCTCGGTGCTGCTCGTCATGTGGGAAAGGGCTCCGGTACGGACATTGAAGTCGTAGGTACTGCTACGCCGAGAGCCCGTATCGCACCGCCGAAGCCGGACAGCCTTGGAGGCGCACTCTCCGTGATGGGCCCGAAAGCCCGGGGAAACCGAGAGCGCCTCGACAACCGAGGGGACATACAACAAGTGCGAGCGCGACCTGCTCCGTCTGAGGCGCGCAGGCCCGCAGCGCAACTTGTAGCATACGGGGGCAGCCGGACACGGTCAATGCGCGAAGGCGCACACCCGGGACGAATCCTCCCAAAACCGGCACAACTCAGGTTGTGCGAGGCCACGAGCGCCCCGCGACGCCCCGCCGTCATGCCCGTGCGGGAACCTGCGAAGATCAACCACTGAACTCCAGGCAGCGCGGCACCGCCGTACCGCGCCTGCACCGCCGAGGCCGAGGGCGCGACCGTCGAGATGATCCAAGAGTACGAACCGGAAGCCACCCGCCGTGACAGCGGCGAGGCGGAGAGCAGCCGGGCCAGCCGCGGCTGGTGGGACCGCAACGCCGACGAGTACCAGAGCGAGCACGGCGGGTTCCTCGGCGACGACCGCTTCGTCTGGGGCCCGGAGGGCCTGGACGAGGCGGAGGCCGGCCTGCTGGGCCCGGCGAGCGCCCTCGCGGGCCTGGACGTCCTGGAGATCGGCGCCGGCGCGGCCCAGTGCTCGCGCTGGCTGGCCGCCCAGGGCGCCCGCCCCGTCGCCCTCGACCTCTCCCACCGGCAGCTGCAGCACGCCCTGCGCATCGGCGACGGCTTCCCGCTGGTCGAGGCGGACGCCTCGGCGCTGCCCTTCGCGGACGGCTCCTTCGACATGGCCTGCTCGGCCTACGGGGCGATCCCCTTCGTGGCCGACCCGGTGCGCGTGATGCGCGAGGTGCGCAGGGTGCTGCGGCCGGGCGGCCGCTGGGTCTTCTCGGTCACCCACCCCATCCGCTGGGCCTTCCCCGACGAGCCGGGCCCCGAGGGCCTGTCCGTCGCGGCCTCCTACTTCGACCGCACCCCCTACGTGGAGCAGGACGAGAGGGGCCGGGCCGTCTACGTCGAACACCACCGCACGATCGGCGACCGGGTGCGCGACGTGGTGGCGGGCGGCTTCCGGCTGGTGGACCTGGTCGAGCCGGAGTGGCCCGCCTGGAACCAGCAGGAGTGGGGCGGCTGGTCCCCCTTGCGCGGCCACCTCATCCCCGGCACCGCGATCTTCGTCTGCGAGCGCGACTAGCCGGAAGCCCGTCCGCAGCCCGGCCGGGGGCGGCGTGGCGCCCGGCCTCGGCGAGACTGGAGCGGTGACCCGCGCCGACGCCCTCCGCCGACTGCCCGTACGCACCGCCCTGCCCGCCCTGGAGCAGGCCCTCGACGACCACGGCGCGGCCGTCCTGTGCGCCCCGCCCGGCACGGGCAAGACCACGCTGGTGCCCCTGATCCTGGCCGGCCTGGTGGCGGCCGACGGCCGGGACGCCGCCGGTCCGCCGCGCCACGTCGCCGTCGCCGAACCGCGCCGTATCGCCGCGCGCGCCGCCGCCCGCCGCATGGCGTGGCTGCTGGGCGAGGAGACCGGCGGCCGGGTGGGCTTCACCGTGCGCGGCGAGCGCCGTGCCGGGCCGGACACCGTCGTCGAGGTCGTCACCACCGGCGTGCTGCTGCAGCGCCTGCAGCGCGACCCCGAGCTGTCCGGGGTGGACGTCGTGGTGCTCGACGAGTGCCACGAGCGGCACCTGGACGCCGACACCGCCGCCGCGTTCCTGCTGGACGTACGAGCCGCCCTGCGCCCGGAGCTGCGCCTGGTCGCGGCGTCGGCCACGACCGACGCCGAGGGCTGGGCCCGGCTGCTCGGCGACGCTCCCGTGATCGAGGCGCCGGGAATCTCGCACCCGGTGGAGACGGTGTGGGCGCCGCCGCGGCGACCGGTGCGGCCGCCGCACGGGATGCGGGTGGATCCCGCCCTGCTGGAGCACGTCGCGGCCGTGGTGCGGCGGGCGCTGGGCGAGCGGGAGGGCGACGTGCTGTGCTTCCTGCCCGGCGTCGGCGAGATCGGGCGTGTCGCGGGCCTGCTGGCGGGGACGGACCTCTCGGGCGCGGAGGTGCTGCAGGTGCACGGCCGGGCGCCGGCCGCCGTGCAGGACGCGGTGCTGGCGGGCGGCTCGGGGACGCGGCGGGTGGTGCTGGCGACGGCGGTGGCCGAGTCGAGCCTGACCGTGCCGGGGGTCCGGGTGGTGGTGGACGCGGGCCTGGCGCGGGAGCCGCGCACGGACCACGCCCGGGGCCTGAGCGCGCTGACGACCGTACGGGCGTCGCGCGCGTCGGCCCGCCAGCGTGCGGGCCGGGCGGGGCGTGAGGCGCCGGGGACGGTCTACCGGTGCTGGGCGGAGGCCGACGAGGCGCGGCTGCCGGCCTTCCCGGCCGCGGAGATCACGGTGGCGGACCTGACGGCGTTCGCCCTGCAGGCCGCCTGCTGGGGTGACCCCCTCGCCTCCGGGCTGGCGCTGCTGGACCCGCCGCCGGTCGGCGCGCTGGCCGCCGCACGCGCCGTACTGACGGCCACGGGCGCCGTCGACGCCGACGGCCGCCCCACGGACCGGGGGCGGCGCATGGCCCGGCTGGGGGTGCATCCTCGGCTCGCGCGCGCCCTGCTGGACGGCGCACACGAGGTCGGCGCGCGCCGTGCGGCGGAGATCGTGGCGCTGCTGAGCGAGGAGCCGCCCCGGGAGTACGGCGACGACCTGGCCGCCGCCTGGCGCGCCGCGCGCCGGGGGAACGACGGGTACGGCGCGCGTTGGCGGGCGGAGGCGCGCCGGCTGGAGGGCGCCGTGCGTGGCGTCGCGGACGCGCCGGCCGCCGGGGCGGAGCGCCTCACCGATGACGCGGCGGCCGGCCTGGTCGCCGCCCTGGCGTTCCCCGAGCGGGTGGCGCGGGCGCGCGGCGAGGGCGCGTACCTGATGGTGTCGGGGACGGGTGCCGACCTGGGTGACGGGTCGCGGCTGCGCAGCGCGCCCTGGCTGGCGGTGGCGGTCGCCGACCGGCCCGTGGCGTCCGCTTCGGCGCGGGTGCGGCTGGGCGCGGTGATCGACGAGGAGACGGCCAGGGCGGCGGCCGGTGCGCTGTTCGCCGAGGGCGAGGAGGTGCACTGGTCGGCGGAGCGGCGTGAGGTGGTGGCCCGCAGCGTGGTGCGGCTGGGTGCCGTGGAGCTCGCCTCGCGGCCGCTGGTCGCGCCCGACCCGGCGCTGGTGCGGTCGGCGCTGCTGGAGGGCCTGCGCGCCGAGGGGACGGGGCTGCTGCGCTGGAGCGCGGAGGCGACGGGGCTGCGGCAGCGGCTGGCCTTCCTCCACCGTGAGCTGGGCGGGCCCTGGCCGGACGTGTCGGAGGCCGCGCTGCTGGAGCGTACGCAGGAGTGGCTGGGCGTGGAGCTGGACCGGGCGCGGCGCCGCGCGGACCTGGAGCGGGTGGACGCGGGCGCGGCCCTGCAGCGGCTGCTGCCGTGGGCGGGCGGCGAGGCGGCGCGGCTGGAGGAGCTGGCGCCGGAGCGCATCGAGGTGCCCAGCGGCTCGCGGATCCGGGTGGACTACGGCGGTGAGCGGCCGGTGCTGGCGGTGAAGCTGCAGGAGATGTTCGGGCTGGGGCAGACGCCGCGCGTGGCGGACGGGCGGGTGCCCGTGCTCGTCCACCTGCTGTCCCCGGCGGGCCGCCCGGCGGCCGTCACCGCGGACCTGGCCTCGTTCTGGCAGGACGCCTACCGGTCGGTGCGGGCGGAGCTGCGCGGCCGTTATCCCCGTCATCCCTGGCCGGAGGATCCTTCGACGGCCACGGCGACGCGCCGCACCAACGCGCGCCGCCGCCCGTAGAGCCGGCTGCCGGGGTACGGGCCCGTCGCAGGCGCCCTGGGGGCGTCCGGGGCCCGGTGCGGTGTCAGGGGAGGTAGCGCTCGATCGCCGCGGCCCCCTTCTCCTCCATGAGGCGCTTGGCTTGCTCGACCCGTTCGGGCGTCACGTCATGGCCCGAGGCCATGACCAGGTCCTCGGGGTCGAAGGGCCGTTCGCCGCCGGTGTACAGCCGGCTCGGCCGGGACGTGGTGGATCGGTCCTCGGGACTCTCCTTCACGGCGGGCCTCCTCTGCTCGGCGCCCCCTCATCCGGGGGTCGGCCGTCCGGGTTTCCCTCCATCGTGTGCCACGTCCGTGGCGGGCGCACGACGATCTCGTGCCTCGAGGACGAGCGCCACGGCCAGCAGGGCGCAGCCGAGGAGGAGCAGGCCCCAGGGGAGGTAGGAGGTCAGCAGGAGGACGAGCTGCCGCTGCGACTTGACGAGCGCGACGGTGTCGGCGACGTGGTCGGCCCGCATCCTCACACGCCCGGCGAAGGCGGTGATCGGCTTCTTCTCCGGTTTGCCGGTCCAGCGCATCTCCTCGTGGTGGATCTCCTCGCCGTTGACGGGGGCGCCGGTGACGGGGTCGACCCAGAACATGCGCCGGGTGGTGTACCAGCGCTCCAGGCCGAGCTGCCGCACGGTGTCGGGGGTGATGCCGAGCGGCAGCTGCCGGGGCAGGGGCACCTTGGTCCAGGGGATCGTCTGCTCGAAGTAGTAGACGCCGAGGCCGTGGAAGGTGCGGGTGCCCTTGTAGTGGATGGGGGCGGAGGTGCGGGTGGTCATGTCGAAGTAGCGGTAGTCGCGCTTCTCGACGAGGAAGGGCCACTTGTACTCGATGCCGTCGCGGCGCACCGGGGTGCCGTCGACGTGTTCGCCGGCCGCGTGGACGGGCTGCTGGCTGTGGGCGTCGAAGACGTAGCGCTCGGGGATGCGGGTGACCATCCGCCCGTCGGGTCCGGCGGCGTAGGTGAGGGTGTCCCAGACGACGACGTCGCGGCCGGTGGTCTTCTTGACCTCGCGGGCCTGTTCCACGTTGCCCTTGAGGGTCTGGATCATGGTCAGGCGGGGGACGCGCCGGGGCTCGAGGGTGGCGTAGTCGATGAGGGTGGCGTCCTTCGCCTCGAGGACGACCGCCTGGTAGCGGTGGGCGGGGACCTTGGCCAGCCGGGGGAAGGCGTACCAGCGCAGCAGCGGTGACAGGGCCGCGCAGAAGACGGCGAGGGCCAGCAGGACCAGGCTCGCTCTGCGGCGCACGACGGCGGCGCCCCGCTCAGGGGCCGGCGGGCGCGGAGGTCAGCAGGGGCCTCGGTGAGGTCTCGCCGCCGGGCGGGCCGATGGCGGTGACGGCCAGGACGAGGGCGAGGGCCGCGGCGAGTCCGACGGCCGCGGCGGCCAGTGCGCGCATGCGAAGCCTCCCGGGCGGGATCCCTTGGCCTGACGAGGCGTCAGGAGTGGGGCACGGTAGCAACGCCCGCCGCGGATGAGAACCACGACGGCCCTCCCTCTCGGGCACGAGCGGCGAGAGGAAGGGCCGTGGCGGGATGCGGCACGCGGCGGATCACCGCGCGATGGATCAGTGCGCGGCGGACTCCCAGTCGGCGCCCACGCCCACCGAGACGTCCAGCGGCGCCCGCAGCTCGACGGCCTTGGCCATCTCCCGGCGCACCAGCTCCTCCACGCGCTCGCGCTCCCCCGGAGCGATCTCGAGCACGATTTCGTCGTGCACCTGCAGCAGCATCCGGGAGGACAGCCGCTCGCTCTCCAGGCCCTCCGCCACCCGCAGCATCGCGATCTTGACGATGTCGGCGGCCGTGCCCTGGATCGGGGCGTTCAGCGCCATCCGCTCGGCCATCTCACGGCGCTGGCGGTTGTCGCTGTTGAGGTCCGGCAGATAGCGGCGGCGGCCCAGCATCGTCTCGGTGTAGCCCGTGGCACGGGCCTCCTCCACCACACGCTGCAGATAGTCGCGCACCCCGCCGAACCGCTCGAAGAACGTGTCCATCAGGCGCCGCGCCTCATCAGGCATGATGTTCAGCTGCTGCGAGAGGCCGAACGCCGACAGACCGTAGGCCAGGCCGTACGACATCGCCTTGATCTTGCGGCGCATCTCGGGGTCGACCTCGCTCTTGGCGACGCCGAACACCTGCGAGGCGACCGTGGTGTGCAGGTCCTCGCCGGAGGCGAACGCCTCGATCAGGCCCTCGTCCTCGGACAGGTGCGCCATCACCCGCAGCTCGATCTGGCTGTAGTCGGCGGTCATCAGGGACTCGAAGCCCTCGCCGACCACGAAGCCGCGCCGGATCGCCCGGCCCTCGTCCGTGCGCACGGGGATGTTCTGCAGGTTGGGGTCCGTGGAGGACAGCCGGCCCGTGGCCGCCACCGTCTGGTTGAAGGTGGTGTGGATCCGCCCGTCGGGAGCAATGGCCTTGATCAGGCCCTCGACCGTGGAACGCAGCTTGGACTGCTCACGGTGCCGCAGCATGATCACCGGCAGCTCGTTCTCCGTCTGAGCGGCCAGCCACGCCAGGGCATCGGCGTCGGTGGTGTAACCGGTCTTCGTCTTCTTCGTCTTCGGCAGACCCAGCTCACCGAAGAGGACCTCCTGCAACTGCTTGGGCGAGCCCAGGTTGAACTCACGGCCCGCCGCCGCGTGCGCCTCCTGCACCGCCTGCTGCACGGCTGCCGCGAACTGCTGCTCCATCCGCTCGAGCCAGCCGCGGTCCGCCGCGATACCCGAACGCTCCAGATCGGAGAGCACCGCACTGGTCGGCAGCTCCACGTCGGTCAGCAGATCCGCCGCGCCCACCTCCCGCACCCGGCCGGCGAACGCCTCGCCCAGGTCCAGCACCGTACGGGCCCGGCCCATCAGCGCGTCCGCCTCGGCCTGCTCGTCCGCGCCGAAGGCCAGCTGCCCGTCACCGGCGGCCGCCGTGGCCAGCTCCCGGCCCAGGTACTCCACCGACAGCGTGTCCAGGGCGAACGAGCGGCGGCCCGGCTTGACCAGATAGGCGGCCAGCGCCGTGTCCATCGTCACGCCCTCGACCGGCCAGCCGTGATCGGCGAACACCCGCATCGCGGCCTTCGCGTCGTGCATCACCTTCGGCCGCGCCCGATCGGCCACCCACGCGGCGAACGCCCGCTCATCGGCCTCGTCCAGCTCCGCCGGATCGAACCAGGCCGCCGGGCCCCCGCCCGTCGCCAGCGCGATCTCCGCGACCCGGCCCGCGCCCTGCGCCCAGGTGTCGGTGATCGCCACACCCAGCGGGCCCGCACCGTGCTCCGCCAGCCACGGCGCCAGCTCACCCGTGCCCAGCACCGCACCGTCCACCTCGGCACCCGCCTCCGGCGCCGCCTCCTCGGACGACTCCCCGCCCGGATCGGCCGCCAGCAGCCGGTCCCGCAGACCCTGGTTACGGATCTCCAGCCGCTCCAGGAACGACACCAGCGCCAGCCGGTCGTACGCCTGGCGCTCCAGGTCGTCCGGATGCGTGGACAGCTTCACATCCCGCACCATCTCCGTCAGCCGGCGGTTGAGCTTGACCGCCTCCAGGTGCTCGCGCAGGTTCTGCCCGGCCTTGCCCTTGACCTCCTCCACGCGCTCCACCAGCTCCGCGAACGAACCGAACTGGTTGATCCACTTCGCGGCCGTCTTCTCCCCCACACCCGGAATGCCCGGCAGGTTGTCCGACGGGTCACCGCGCAGCGCCGCGAAGTCCGGGTACTGCCGGGGAGACAGGCCGTACTTCTCCACCACCTTCTCCGGCGTGAAACGCGTCAGCTCCGAGACGCCCTTCGTCGGATACAGCACCGTCACCGCATCGGTGATCAACTGGAAGGAATCCCGGTCACCGGTGACGATCGAGACCTCGAAGCCCTCCGCCTCCGCCTCCGTCGCCAGCGTCGCGATCACATCGTCGGCCTCGAAACCGTCGACCGCGAACCGCCGCACACTCATCGCGTCCAGCAGCTCACCGATCAGCGCCACCTGACCCTTGAAGTCGTCCGGCGTCTTCGAACGCGTCGCCTTGTACTCGGGGAACTCCTCCGAGCGCCACGTCTTGCGCGAGACGTCGAACGCCACCGCGAAGTGCGTGGGCTGCTCGTCACGCAGCGTATTGGCCAGCATCGACGCGAAGCCGTACACCGCGTTCGTCGTCTGGCCGGAGGAGGTCGTGAAGTTCTCCGCGGGCAGCGCGAAGAACGCCCGGTACGCCATCGAGTGCCCGTCCATCAACAGCAGACGGGGGCGGCCTCCCCCCGCTGCCTCGGTGCCGGTCGCTTCGTTCGTCTTCGATGCCTTTGCTGCCACGCCCCCGATCCTGCCACGGCCCACTGACAATCCCGGCCACACCGCCCTCGCCCCCACCCCGGCAGGCCCCCGTGACAGGATCGGCACCGTACGCACACGACCCGCGCACCACCGACCCGCTCAAGGGGGAGCGAGATGGCAGGCAAGCCGCCCACCGGCGATCCCGTACAGGACGCACCCGACGTCACCGCCCCGCAGCACGCCGCCGCCGGGCTCCCCGCCATCGCCCACTCACTGCGCGTGGCCAACGAACAGATGGGCGTACGACGCACCGCCCTCACCCTCCTCAAGGTCAACCAGAAGGACGGCTTCGACTGCCCCGGCTGCGCCTGGCCCGAACCCGACAAGCGCCACACCGCCGAATTCTGCGAGAACGGCGCCAAGGCCGTCGCCGAGGAAGCCACCCTGCGCCGCGTCACCCCCGCCTTCTTCGCCACCCACCCCGTCACCGCCCTCGCCGCACGCAGCGGCTACTGGCTCGGCCAGCAGGGCCGCCTCACCCACCCCATGTACCTCGCCGAGGGCGCCGACCACTACGAACCCGTCACCTGGGACCGCGCCTTCGACATCATCGCCGAAGAACTCCACGCCCTCGCCGGCCCCGACGAAGCCGTCTTCTACACCTCCGGGCGCACCAGCAACGAAGCAGCCTTCCTCTACCAGCTCCTCGCCCGCGAATTCGGCACCAACAACCTGCCCGACTGCTCCAACATGTGCCACGAGTCCTCCGGCTCCGCACTCACCGAGACCATCGGCATCGGCAAGGGCAGCGTCCACCTGGAAGACCTCCACCAGGCCGACCTGATCATCGTCGCCGGACAGAACCCCGGCACCAACCACCCCCGCATGCTCAGCGCCCTGGAAAAAGCCAAGAACAACGGCGCGAAGATCATCACGGTCAATCCGCTGCCCGAAGCCGGCCTCGAACGCTTCAACAACCCGCAGAACGCCCGCGGCCTCGCCGGCTGCGGCACCCGCCTGACCGACCTCTTCCTCCAGATCCGCCTCGGCGGCGACCAGGCCCTCTTCCGCCTCCTCAACAAACTGATCCTCGAGACCGAAGGCGCCGTCGACACCGCCTTCATCAACGAGCACACCCACGGCTTCGAGGACTTCGCCCGCGCCGCCCGCGCCGCCGACTGGGACGAGACCCTGCGCGCCACCGGCCTGCAACGCGCCGAGATCGAAAAGGCACTGCGCATGGTCCTCGACTCCCGGCGCACCGTCGTGTGCTGGGCCATGGGCCTCACCCAGCACAAACACGCCGTCCCCACCATCCGCGAAGTCGTCAACTTCCTCCTGCTGCGCGGCAACATCGGCCGACCCGGCGCCGGCGTCTGCCCCGTCCGCGGCCACAGCAATGTCCAGGGCGACCGCACCATGGGCATCTTCGAACGCCCCTCCACCGCCTTCCTCGACGCCCTGCAGAAGGAATTCGGCTTCGCACCACCCCGCGAACACGGCCTCGACGTCGTCCGCGCCATCCGCGCCCTGCGCGACGGCCAGGCCAAGGTCTTCTTCGCCATGGGCGGCAACTTCGTCGCCGCCACCCCCGACACCCACGTCACCGAAGCCGCCATCCGCCGCGCACGCCTGACCGTCCACGTCTCCACCAAGCTCAACCGCTCACACGTGATCACCGGCGCCCGCGCCATGATCCTCCCCACCCTCGGCCGCACCGAACGCGACCACCAGGCCACCGGCGACCAATTCGTCACCGTCGAGGACTCCATGGGCATGGTCCACGCCTCCCGCGGCCGCCTGAAGCCCGCAAGCCCCCACCTGCTCTCCGAGCCCGCCATCATCTGCCGCCTCGCCCGCCGCGTCCTCGGCACCGACAGCACCACACCCTGGGAAGAATTCGAAGCCGACTACGCGCGCGTGCGCGACCGCATCGCCCGCGTCATCCCCGGCTTCGACAACTTCAACGCCCGCGTCGCCCGCCCCGGCGGATTCACCCTCCCCCACGGCCCCCGCGACAGCCGCACCTTCCCCACCACCACCGGCAAAGCCAACTTCACCGCCGCCGACGTCGAATACCCCCACGCACCCGAAGGCCGCCTGCTCCTGCAGACCCTGCGCTCGCACGACCAGTACAACACCACCATCTACGGCCTCGACGACCGCTACCGCGGCATCAAGAACGGCCGCCGCGTCGTCCTCGTCCACCCCGACGACGCCCGCACCCACCACCTCCCCGACGGCTCCTACGCCGACCTCGTCAGCGAATGGACCGACGGCACCGAACGCCGCGCCCCCGGCTTCCGCGTCGTCCACTACCCCACCGCCCGCGGCTGCGCCGCCGCCTACTACCCCGAGACCAACGTCCTGATCCCCCTCGACCACACCGCCGACACCAGCAACACCCCCGCCAGCAAGTCCGTCGTCATCAGGCTCGAAGCCGCCGCCCACCCCGCCCCGCAGCCGCAGGACCAAGCGGAGCAGCAGGCCGACGGTTGACGAGAACACCGTTGAACTGAAAAGACGTTCACACCACAACGACCGACGACGAGCGGAGCCACGACACATGGGCGAGCAGAGCAGGACCACCTTCCCCCAGGAGATCCTCGACCAGTGGGCCGGCAGCGGCCTCGACCTCACCACCCTGTTCTCCGCCGGACACCTCGGCGAACGCATGAGCGTCCACGTCGTCGAGGCCTCCCCCGAACGCGTCGTCGGCACCATGCCCGTCGAGGGCAACACCCAGCCCTACGGCCTCCTGCACGGCGGCGCCTCCGCCGTCCTCGCCGAAACCCTCGGCTCCGTCGGAGCCATGCTCCACGGCGGTCCCGGCCGCATCGCCGTCGGCGTCGACCTCAACTGCACCCACCACCGCGGCGTCCGCTCCGGCCTGGTCACCGGCACCGCCACCCCCGTCCACCGCGGCCGCACCACCGCCACGTACGAGATCGTCATCACCGACGAACAGGACAAGCGCGTCTGCTCCGCCCGCCTCACCTGCCTGCTGCGCGACAACCCCGACAACCCCGGCAGTCCCGAGAACAACGCCGCCTGACCCACGCCACAGCACCACCCCCGGCGCCGGCCGCACCACCCGCGGCCGGCGCCGGCGCGCTTCCGGGCCGACGCCGGACCCTCCCCACCCACAGCAAAGCGGAACGTGATCTGCGTCATAACAAGACAGTCACATCATCGTCAGCACCTCTGCCCGAGCGCGCCACCCACCCCCTAGAGTCACGGCCCATCACGACCCCGCCGGGCGCATCACACCAGCCAGCACAGCACCTTTCCGCACGCCCGGCGAGCGAACCGGCACCTCGGCAGAGGCCGCCGCGCCAGGGAAAGGACTCACCGTGCGACACCGTTCCCTCCTCGCCCTCACCACCACCCTCACCTCCGCGGCCCTCCTGCTCACCGCCTGCGGATCACGCGACGACAAAGGAAACGACGACAGCGGCGGCAGCCAGTCCACCGTGACCATAGGCATCGACGTCCCCCTCACCGGCTCGCTCTCCCCCTTCGGCCAGGGCATCAAGAACTCCGTCGACCTCGCCGTCAAAACCGCCAACAAGAACAAGGAAGTCAAGGGCGTCACCTTCAAAACCGTCGCCCTCGACGACCAGGCCGTCCCCGGCACCGGCCAGCAGAACGCCGCCAAACTCGTCGCCGACACCAGCGTCCTCGGCATGGTCGGACCCATGAACTCCGGCGTCGCCCAGTCCATGCAAGGCGTCTTCGCCAAAGCCGACCTCACCCAGGTCTCCCCCGCCAACACCAACCCCGCCCTCAGCCAGGGCGACAACTGGGCAAAGGGCACCAAGGCACGCCCCTTCAAAACCTACTTCCGCACCGCCACCACCGACATCATCCAAGGCCGCTTCGCCGCCCAGTACTTCTTCAAGGACGCCAGGAAGAAAAAGGTCTTCGTCGTCGACGACAAACAGACCTACGGCGCCGGACTCGCCGCCATCTTCATCCAGGAATTCAAACGCCTCGGCGGCGAGATAGCCGGCACCGACCACCTCACCGTCAAGGAAACCGACTTCACCGCCATCGCCAACAAGATCAAGAACTCCGGAGCCGACTCCGTCTACTTCGGCGGCCAGTTCCCCGAAGCCGGCCTCCTCTCCGACCAGGTCAAAAAAGCCGGAGCCCGCATCCCCCTCATGGGCGGCGACGGAATGTACAACCCCGGCTTCATCACCGCCTCCGGCGAGAACAACGACGGCGACCTCGCCACCTCCGTCGGCTACCCCGTCGAAGAACTCGACTCCGCCAAGACCTTCGTCACCAACTACAAGGCAGGCGGCTACAAAGACCCCTACGCCACCTACGGCGGCTACTCCTACGACGCCGCCTGGGCCATCATCCAGGCCGTGAAAAAGACCGTCGAGGACAACAAGGGCAAACTCCCCGCCAACGCCCGTCCCAAAGTACTCGCCGCCATGAGCCAGGTCTCCTTCGACGGCGTCACCGGAAAAGTCTCCTTCGACCAGTACGGCGACACCACCAACAAACAACTCACCGTCTACCGCGTCACCGACGGCGAATGGAAGTCCCTGAAGAGCGCCACCTTCCAGGACTGACCACACCACCCCGCCCGGCCCCCGGGGCACACCCGCCAGAACCACGCCCCGGCACCCACCCGACACCCCGCGCCGGACCCACGCCCCACACACCCCCGCGCGGGCAGGACCGCCCACACCCAACGGGGAGGCACGCGGTGCACGAACTGCCGCAAACGCTGGTCAGCGGACTCGCCCTCGGCGCCCTCTACGGCCTCATCGCCATCGGCTACACCATGGTCTACGGCATCGTCCAGCTCATCAACTTCGCCCACGGCGAGATCGTCATGATCGGAGGCTTCGGCGCCCTCACCATCCGCCTCTGGCTCCCCGACACCGTCCCCCTCACCGCCGCCCTCCCCCTCATGCTCCTCGGCGGCGCCCTCGCCTCCGTAGCCGTCGCCACCGCCGCCGAACGCTTCGCCTACCGACCGCTGCGCGACGCCCCCCGCCTCGCCCCCCTCATCACCGCCATCGGCCTGTCCATCGCCCTCCAGCAAATCGTCTGGGCCTTCTACCCCGACGCCAAGAAATCCCGCGGCTTCCCCCAGTTCCAAGGCGACGCCTTCCACATCACCGACACCGTCCAACTCCAGCGCGACGACCTCTTCGTCCTCCTCGCCGCGCCCCTGTGCATGCTCGCCCTCGGCTTCTTCGTCGCCAAAAGCCGCACCGGACGGGCCATGCAGGCCACCGCCCAGGACCCCGACACCGCAAAACTCATGGGCGTCAACACCGACCGCATCATCGTCCTCGCCTTCGCCATCGGCGGCGCCTTCGCCGCCGTCGCCGCCGTCGCCCAAGGACTGCGCGCAGGACAGATCAACTTCGAAATGGGCTTCGTCCTCGGACTCAAAGCCTTCACCGCCGCCGTCCTCGGCGGCATCGGCAACATCTACGGCGCCATGCTCGGCGGCGTCGTCCTCGGCATCGCCGAAGCCGCCTCCACCACCTACATCCAGCACATCCCCGGAATGCAACAACTCGGCGGCGGAGGCTGGAAGGACGTCTGGGCCTTCGTCCTCCTCATCCTCGTCCTCCTCATCAGGCCCCAGGGCCTGCTCGGCGAACGCGTCGCGGATCGGGCGTGAAAGTCATGACCCCACACAACCGCCGCACCACCCACAAACCCCGCAGGACGCTCCTCCCCCTGCCCCTCCCCCCGGCCGCCGCCCACGCCCTCACCCTCGGCGGCGCCGCCCTCACCGCCCTGTCCACCTTCCTCGCCTGGACCTGGACCCGAGCCTTCCCCGGCAACCTCACCGTCACCGGCTACCCCGGCGGCCTCCAGGTCCTCACCCTCACCGGCGCCGCCCTCACCATCGCCCACACCCTCGCCACCACCGGCACCCCCGGCCTTCGCTGGCTCAGCCCCACCCGCAGCAACACCGCCACCCGCTACCTCGCAGCCGCCACCCTCGCCACCACCTGGTACACCCTCATCACCATCGCCGTACAACTCGGCGGCACCGTCAACCTCGAACCCGGCGGCTACCTCGCCGGCGCCGCCACCCTCGCCACCCTCATCGGCACCCTCGCACTGCCCACCGAACGCACGGGCAACACCGGCAACATCGAGAACGCCGAACGCACCGACAACACCGAAGCCACGAAGAGCACTGGCGCCACCGAACGCCCCCTGCCACCCGCCAAACCCCTGCCCGCCTGGGCCGAAATCCTCATCATCGCCGCCGTGTTCGGACTCGCCCTCCACATCCTCACCTACGGCATCGGCACCGCCTACGGAGAACTCTTCACCGGCTTCCTCCTCCTCACCGGCCTCACCACCCCCGCACTCCACAAAGCCGGCCTCATCGCCCGCCTCTCCGCACTCACCACCAAACACCGCCACGTCACCATCACCGCGGCCTTCATCGCCGCCGCCCTCTTCCCCCTCACCCAGGAAACCGACGAATACACCCTCATCGTCGTCAACATCCTGATCTTCTCCACCGTCGCCCTCGGCCTCAACGTCGTCGTCGGCCTCGCCGGCCTCCTCGACCTCGGCTACGTCGCCTTCCTCGGCGTCGGCGCCTACACCGCCGCCCTCGTCTCCGGCTCCACCGCCTCCACCCTCCACATCCACTTCCCCTTCTGGGCAGCCGTCCTCACCGGCGCCGCCGCCTCCCTCCTCTTCGGCGTCGTCATCGGCGCCCCCACCCTCCGCCTCCGCGGCGACTACCTCGCCATCGTCACCCTCGGCTTCGGCGAAATCTTCCGCATCGCCGTCGGCAACCTCAACGGCGAATCCGGCCCCTCACTCACCAACGGCCCCAACGGAATCCCCAACATCCCCGACCTCGCCATCCTCGGCTACAACTTCGGCGACAAACACACCATCGCCGGCTTCACCCTCAACCCCTTCGCCAACTACTACCTCCTCATGCTCCTCTTCACCGTCATCGTCGTCCTCGTCTTCCGCCGCGCCGGAAACTCCCGCATCGGCCGCGCCTGGATCGCCATCCGCGAGGACGAAACCGCCGCCACCGCCATGGGCATCAACGGATTCCGCGTCAAACTCATCGCCTTCGCCCTCGGCGCCACCCTCGCCGGACTCGCCGGCACCGTACAGGCCCACGTCGCCTACACCGTCGTCCCCGAGCAATACGTATTCGCCGGCCCCGTACCCCCCAACTCCGCCTTCCTCCTCGCCGCCGTCATCCTCGGCGGCATGGGCACCATCACCGGCCCCCTCCTCGGTGCAGCCCTCCTCTACCTCATCCCCGCCAAACTCCAATTCCTCCAGGACTACCAACTCCTCGCATTCGGCACCGCACTCATCCTCCTCATGCGATTCCGCCCCGAAGGAATCATCCCCAACCGCCGACAACAACTCGAATTCCACGACACCACCCCCGGAACCCCACCCGGCGTCCCCCTCACCAAGGCGGAGGCGTAAACCCCATGACGACCACCGCCCCCGACCCCACCCCCGTCCTCACCGCCACCGGCGTCACCATGCGCTTCGGCGGACTCACTGCCGTACGCAACGTCGACCTCACCGTCAACCCCAACTCCATCGTCGGCCTCATCGGCCCCAACGGCGCAGGCAAGACCACCTTCTTCAACTGCCTCACCGGCCTCTACACACCCACCCAAGGCACCGTCACCTACCAAGGCACCGCCCTACCCCCCAAACCCCACCTTGTCACCCAAGCCGGCATCGCCCGCACCTTCCAGAACATCCGCCTCTTCGCCAACATGACCGTCCTCGAAAACGTCCTCGTCGGCCGCCACACCCGCACCAAAGAAGGCCTCTTCTCCGCCCTCCTCCGCGGCCCCGCATTCCGCCGCGCTGAAAAAGCCTCCGAACAACGCGCCATGGAACTCCTGGACTTCACCGGCCTCACCCCCAAACGCGACCACCTCGCCCGCAACCTCCCCTACGGCGAACAACGCAAGCTCGAAATCGCCCGCGCCCTCGCCAGCGACCCCGGACTCCTCCTCCTCGACGAACCCACCGCCGGAATGAACCCCCAGGAAACCCGCACCACCGAACAACTCGTCCGCGCCATCCGCGACCAAGGAACCGCCGTCCTCGTCATCGAGCACGACATGCGCTTCATCTTCAACCTCTGCGACCACGTCGCCGTACTCGTCCAAGGCCAAAAACTCGTCGAAGGCACACCCCACACCGTCCAGAGCGACGAACGCGTCATCGCCGCCTACCTCGGAACAACGCCCGGACCCCAGGAGACACAGCAGTGACCGCCCTCCTCGAAGTCCACAACCTCCGCGTCGCCTACGGAAAAATCGAAGCCGTCAAAGGCATCACCTTCACCGTCGAGGCAGGCGAAATCGTCACCCTCATCGGCACCAACGGCGCCGGCAAAACCACCACCCTGCGCACCCTCTCCGGCCTCCTCACCCCCACCGCCGGCACCATCCGCTTCAACGGACACCCCCTCACCGGCACCCCCGCACACCGGATCGTCGCCCTCGGTCTTGCCCACTCCCCCGAAGGCCGCCACATCTTCCCCCGCCTCACCATCACCGAAAACCTGCAGCTCGGAGCGTTCCTCCGCAAGGACACCGACGGCATAGCCCACGACATCCAACGGGCCTACGACCTCTTCCCCATCCTCGGCGAACGAGCCGGGCAGGCGGCAGGCACCCTCTCCGGCGGCGAACAACAAATGCTCGCCATGGGCAGAGCACTCATGTCCCGCCCCAAACTCCTCATGCTCGACGAACCCTCCATGGGCCTCTCACCGATCATGATGCAGAAAATCACCAGCACCATCGTCGAACTCAAAGCCACCGGCACCACCATCCTGCTCGTCGAACAGAACGCACAGGCCGCCCTCAGCCTGGCCGACCGCGCCCACGTCATGGAAACCGGCAAAATCGTCCTCTCCGGAACGGGCACCGACCTCCTGCACGACGAATCCGTCCGCAAGGCCTACCTCGGCGAGGACTGAGAGCACACAAAAAGGGCCCGCGTCCCAAAGAACACGGGCCCCACATCGACCGGAAAGAGTTACTGCTCCTTACCGGCCTTCTTCTCCTTGGCATCCTCGATGACCGCCTCGGCCACCTGCTGCATGGACAGCCGCCGATCCATCGACGTCTTCTGAATCCACCGGAACGCCGCCGGCTCGGTCAGCCCGTACTGCGTCTGCAGCACGCTCTTCGCCCGGTCCACCAGCTTCCGCGTCTCCAGCCGCTGGGAAAGATCCGCGACCTCCTTCTCCAGCGCCCTCAGCTCGGTGAAGCGCGACACGGCCATCTCGATCGCCGGCACCACGTCGCTCTTGCTGAACGGCTTCACCAGGTACGCCATGGCCCCGGCATCCCGGGCCCGCTCCACCAGGTCGCGCTGCGAGAACGCGGTCAGCATCAGCACAGGCGCGATCGACTCGGCCGCGATCCGCTCGGCGGCGGAGATCCCGTCCAGCACCGGCATCTTCACATCGAGGATCACCAGATCCGGCTTGTGCTCCCGCGCCAGCGCCACAGCCGTCTCACCATCGCCGGCCTCGCCCACGACGGAGTAGCCCTCCTCCTCGAGCATCTCCTTCAGGTCGAGACGGATCAGGGCCTCGTCCTCGGCGATCACGACACGGGTGACGTGCGGAGGGGTGTGCTGCGGCTCGTCGTCGACAGGCGGCTGGGGCTCGGCGGCGCTCACGGGTCTCCTCGCTCAGGCAGGTGGTGCCATATGAGCCTACCTGCGCGACGTCGAAGACCCTCACAAGGTAAGCTGACCGCGCTACACCTGGCCGGGTTGGCGGAACGGCAGACGCTGATGTCTCAAACACATCTGCCCGAGAGGGCGTGCGGGTTCGAATCCCGCACCCGGCACACTACGTCCGCAAAGCGGACTTTCCCCATCGCGTGAACCTTTACGATTCCGCCACACAGTAAAGCATCCATCACGCACAGTGATGGCATGCCCCAAGTACTGACCTCCAAGGTCAGCGCGGTCAGCGCCCCGGCCCGTCGTCCTCCCCGATGTGGTGCACCCGCACCAGGTTGGTCGTGCCCGGAGTCCCCGGAGGCGAGCCCGCCGTGATGATGACCATGTCGCCCTTGCGGCAGCGGCCGATCCGCAGCAGGTACTCGTCCACCTGCTCGACCATTTCGTCCGTCGTCTGCACCATCGGGCCGAGGAAGGTCTCCACCCCCCATGTCAGGTTCAGCTGCGACCGCGTCGCCGGCTCCGGCGTGAACGCCAGCAGGGGGATCGGCGACCGGTACCGCGACAGTCGGCGCACGGTGTCACCGGATTGTGTGAAGGCGACGAGGTACTTGGCGCCCAGGAAGTCGCCCATTTCGGCTGCGGCGCGTGCGACGGAGCCGCCCTGGGTGCGGGGCTTGCTCCGCTCGGTGAGGGGCGGCAGTCCCTTGGCGAGGACGTCCTCCTCTGCTGCCGCGACGATGCGGCCCATGGTCTTGACCGTTTCGACGGGGTACTTGCCGACGCTGGTCTCGCCGCTGAGCATCACGGCATCCGTGCCGTCGATGACGGCGTTGGCGACGTCGGAGGCCTCGGCCCTGGTGGGGCGGGAGGCGTCGATCATGGAGTCGAGCATCTGGGTGGCGACGATGACCGGCTTGGCGTTGCGCTTGGCGAGCTTGATCGCTCGCTTCTGGACGATCGGGACCGTTTCGAGTGGCATTTCGACGCCCAGGTCGCCGCGGGCGACCATGATGCCGTCGAAGGCGGCGACGATGTCGTCGAGGTTGTCGACGGCCTGGGGTTTTTCGATTTTGGCGATGACGGGGAGGCGGTGGCCTTCTTCGTCCATGACGCGGTGGACGTCGTGGATGTCGTGTCCGGTGCGGACGAAGGAGAGGGCGATGATGTCGGCGCCGATACCGAGTGCCCAGCGGAGGTCTTCGACGTCCTTGTCGGAGAGGGCGGGGACGGAGACGGCGACGCCGGGGAGGTTGAGGCCTTTGTGGTCGGAGACCATGCCGCCTTCGATGACGATGGTCTTGACGCGGGGGCCGCGGACTTCGACGACTTCGAGGGTGACGCGGCCGTCGTCGACGAGGATGCGTTCGCCTTTGGTGACGTCGGTGGCAAGGCCGTCGTAGGTGGTTCCGCAGTGGTGGCGGTCCCCCTGGGTGTCGGGTTCGACGGTGATGGTGAATTCGTCGCCGCGTTCGAGGAGTACGGGGCCTTCGCGGAAGCGGCCGAGGCGGATTTTGGGGCCTTGGAGGTCGGCGAGGACGCCGATGGTGCGGCCGGATTCCTCTGCCGCCTTGCGTACCCGTTCGTAGCGCGCTTCGTGGTCGGCGTAGGTGCCGTGGCTGAGGTTGAAGCGGGCGACGTCCATGCCGGCTTCGACGAGTGCCTTGATCTGCTCGTAGGAGTCGGTGGCGGGTCCAAGGGTGCAGACGATTTTTGCTCGGCGCATGGCACGACCTTATGACCTACTCGTGGGTAGTGAATTGGACTGCCGTGTCGGGCCAACGTCCTTTCGGTAAAAGCTTGTTGACGTTGCGTGGAACGTGCACGGGGGTGCTCTGATGAGCACCCCCGGAGCGGTTCAGCGGGGGCGGTTCACAGGATGGGGCGGGTCATGGTGAAGCGGGCGTTGACGTTGGCGTAGACGGTCTGTCGTTGGGGTTCGAGGTCGAGTGCGGGGGCGTGGTCGGGGGCTCCGCCGTAGGCGGCGGTGCGCAGGAAGCCGCCGGGGCTGGGTGGGAGGCCGGGGAGGTTTGCGGTGTTGTCGGCGCCGGTGTCGGCGAGTTCAACGACGGCGGTGAGTTGGGCGCCGAGTGCGGCGGCGTATTCGCGGGCGCGTTGGACGGCTTCGTGGACGGCTTGGCGGCGGGCTTCGGCGTGGGCGGGTGAGTCGGGGCGGAGGCTCCACCAGGGTCCGTCGACGCGGGTGAGTTCGAGTTCGGCGAGGCGGGTGGCGAGTTCGCCGAGGGTGGTGAAGTCGGTGAGGGTGGCGGTGACGTGGACGTGGCCGTGGTAGGCGCGGATGCGTTCGTGGCGGCCTTTGTCGGTGAGTTGGGGGGTGATGGTGAAGGTGCCGGTTTCGAGTTTTTCGACGGCGTCGCCGTAGGACTTGAGGAGATCGAGGACTTTGTTGTTGCGGTGGGTGAGGTCGCCGAGGGTGGTGCGGCGGTCGGTGCCGCGGGCGTTGACGCTGATGCCGAGGCGGGCGATTTCGGGGTCGACTTCGAGGCGGGCTTCGCCGCGGACGGCTATGCGGGGGTGTTCGGGGGTTCCGTAGGGCTGGGGGGTGGGTTGGGGGTCGGGTTGTGGTGTGGTCATGGGGTCAGCGTCCCAGGTGGTGACGGGATCGCAACCTTGTGAGGGTGTCGGTGGGGGTGGGTGGTGGGCCAGAATCTACGCGCCCGGAATCTACGCGCGTTGTCGTGCTTCGTCTTCGGCAGGCGGGATTCCGGTTCTGGTTCTGGATATGAATGGGGAGAACAGAACATATGCCGCTCAACCGTAGGAATTTTCTGGGGCGTACGGCTGTGACGGGTGCGGGTGTGGCTCTCGCGGGCGCTGTGGGGACGGTGCCGGCGGAGGCTGCGTCGTCGGGGGCCGAGTCGTCGGGGCGCCGGAAGAAGCGGTACTCGTTCACCGTGATGGGGACGACGGATCTGCACGGTCATGTCTTCAACTGGGACTACTTCACGGATGCCGAGTTCGACGACAAGGCGCACAACGACGTCGGTCTGGCGAAGATTTCGACTCTGGTGGATCAGGTCCGGGCGGAGAAGGGCCGCCGGAACACCCTGCTGATCGATGCGGGTGACACGATTCAGGGCACTCAGCTGTCGTATTACTACGCCAAGGTGGATCCGATCACTGGGGCGAACGGCCCGGTGCATCCGATGGCGCGGGCGATGAACGCGATCGGTTATGACGCGGCGGCGCTGGGGAATCACGAGTTCAATTACGGGATACCGACACTGCGGAAGTTCGAGGAGCAGTGCGACTTCCCGCTGCTGGGTGCGAACGCGCTGGACGCGAAGTCGTTGAAGCCGGCGTTCCGTCCGTATGTGATCAAGAAGGTGTGTACGCCGTCCGGTCGCGATGTGCGGGTGGCGGTTCTGGGTCTGACGAATCCGGGGATCGCGATCTGGGACAAGGCGAATGTGCAGGGGAAGATGGTTTTCCCGGGTCTTGAGGAGCAGGCGGCGAAGTGGGTGCCGAGGCTGCGTTCGCTGGGTGCGGACGTGGTGATCGTGTCGGCGCATTCGGGTTCGAGTGGTACGTCGTCGTACGGGGATCAGCTTCCGCACATCGAGAATGCGGCGGCTTTGGTGGCGGAGCAGGTGCCGGGGATCGATGCGATTCTGGTGGGTCATGCCCACACGGAGATTCCCGAGTACCGGGTGGTGAACAAGAAGACGGGCAAGCAGGTGGTGTTGTCCGAGCCGTTGAAGTGGGGGCAGCGGCTGACGCTGTTCGACTTCGATCTGGTGTGGGATCGGGGTGCGTGGCAGGTGGAGTCGGTTTCGGCGAAGGTGTTGAACTCGAATACGGTGGCCGAGGACCGGAAGATCACTCGCCTGTTGAGTGCGGAGCATCGCAAGGTGGTGGCGTATGTGAATCAGGTGATCGGTACGTCGACGGCGGCGATGGGTGCGGCGGAGGCGCCGTTCAAGGACACGCCGGTGATTGATTTCATCAATCATGTGCAGGCGGAGACGGTGCGGGCGGCTCTTGCGGGTACGGCGTACGCGAAGTTGCCGGTGCTGTCGCAGGCGTCGTGTTTCTCGCGTACGGCGGGTGTTCCGGCGGGAAAGGTGACGATACGCGAGGTGGCGGGTCTTTATCCGTTCGAGAACACGCTGGAGGCGCGGCTGTTGACGGGTGCGCAGTTGCGTGCGTATCTGGAGTTCTCGGCCCGCTATTACGTGCGGACGCCGGCGGGTGCTCCGGTGGATCCGGCGAAGCTGACGAATGCGGATGCGATTCCGGATTACAACTATGACGCGGTGAGCGGCCTCTCGTACGAGATCGACATCGCGAAGGCGCCTGGTTCGCGGATTATGAATCTGTCGTTCGACGGGAAGCCGCTGGATGATTCCGCTGAGTTTGTTCTGGCGGTGAACAACTATCGTGCGAGTGGTGGGGGGAACTTCCCGCACGTTGCGGGGGCGAAGCAGTTGTGGGCGAATTCGGATGAGATTCGTAACACGATCATCGGTTGGGTGAAGGCTCGGGGGACCGTGGATGTGGGGCGGTTCGCGTCAGTGGACTGGAAGTTGACGCGGGATGGTGTGCCGGTTTTCTGAGGTGTGGTGGTTCTGGAGTCGTGGTGCGGTCCGCGGCTCCAGGCCGAACGTGGTGAAGGCGGTGCGCTGGGGCAGGGGGTAGGCGGTTTTGCCGGTGATGGCGTTGAGGATGACGGCGCTGCGCCAGGCGGCGAGGCCGAGGTCGGGGGTGCCGATGCCGTGGGTGTGGGTTTCGGCGTTCTGGACGTGGATGGCGCCCTTGACGGAGGGGTCGAGGACGAGGCGGTGGTGTTCGTCGATGCGGGGGCGGCCGTTGGAGTCGCGGCGGATGTACGGGTCGAGGGCGGCGAGGAGGGTGTCGACGCGGCGTTCGCGGTAGCCGGTGGCGAGGACGACGGCGTCGGTGGTGAGGCGGGAGCGGGTGCTTTGCTGGGTGTGTTCGAGGTGGAGTTCGACGCGGGTGGCGCCGACGCGTCCTGCGGTGCGGACGAAGACTCCTGGGGTGAGGACGGTGTCGGGCCAGCCGCCGTTGAGGCTACGGCGGTAGAGCTCGTCGTGGATGTCGGCGATGGTGTGGGTGTCGATGCCTTGGTGGAGCTGCCATTGCTGGGGCAGGACCTGGTCGCGGACGGCTTCGGGGAGGGTGCGGAAGTAGTGGGTGTAGTCGGGGGTGAAGTGTTCGAGGCCGAGTTTGCTGTATTCCATGGGGGCGAATGCCGGGCTGCGGGCGAGCCAGTGGAGTTTTTCGCGGCCGGTGGGGCGGTTGCGGAGGAGGTCGAGGAAGACTTCGGCGCCTGATTGTCCGGAGCCGATGACGGTGATGTGTTCGGCGGCGAGGATTTTGTCGCGGTTGTCGAGGTAGTCGGCGGAGTGGATGACGGGGACGCCGGGGGCTTCGGCGAGGGGGCGTAGGGGTTCGGGGATGTAGGGGGCGGTGCCGACGCCGAGGACGAGGTTGCGGGTGTAGGCGCGGCCGAGGGCGTCGGCTTCTCCTTCGGGGTCGAGTTGGGTGTAGTCGATTTCGAAGAGGACGCGTTCGGGGTTCCAGCGGACGGCGTCGATGTGGTGGTTGAAGTGGAGTTGGGGGAGGTTTTGGCTGACCCAGCGGCAGTAGGCGTCGTATTCGGCGCGGTGGATGTGGTGGCGCTCGGCGAAGTAGAAGGGGTAGAGGCGTTCGCGGGTTTTGAGGTAGTTGAGGAAGGTCCAGGGGCTGGTGGGGTCGGCGAGGGTGACGAGGTCGGCGAGGTAGGGGACTTGGAGGGTGGTGCCGTCGATGAGGAGGCCGGGGTGCCACTGGAAGGTGGGGTTCTGGTCGTAGAAGGCGGTGCGGAGGTCGTGGAGGGGGTGGGCGAGGGCGGCGAGGGAGAGGTTGAACGGGCCGATGCCGATGCCGGCGAGGTCGAGGGGTTGGTCGGGGGCGGAGGCGGGGGGCTGGGGGGTGGTCATCGGGTGGTGTGGCCTTCCACGAGTTTCAGGAGGTGTTGGAGGTCGTCGGGGCGGGTGTGGGGGTTGAGGAGGGTGGCTTTGAGCCAGAGGCCTTGGGGGGTGGTGGCTCGGCCGAGGACGGCGTGGCCGTTGTGGAGGAGGTGTCGTCTGGTGCGGGCGGTGGTGTGGTGATCGGCGCCGTCGGGGCGGAAGAGGACGGTGCTGATGGTGGGGCGGGAGTGGAGCTCGAAGGCGGGGTGGGCGTCGATGAGGTCGGCGAGGTGGTGGGCGGTGGCGCAGACGCGTTCGACGAGGTCGGCGATGCCGCGGCGGCCGAGGGCGCGGAGGGTGACGGCGATCTTGAGGATGTCGGGGCGTCGGGTGGTGCGCAGTGAGCGGTGCAGGAGGTCGGGGAGGCCGGCTTCGGTGTCGTCGGGGGCGTTGAGGTAGTCGGCCTGGTGGGCGAGGGGGTGCAGGGCGGTGGTGTCGGGGACGGCGAGGAGGCCGGCGGCGATGGGCTGCCAGCCGAGTTTGTGCAGGTCGAGGGTGATGGTGTGGGCGCGTTCGAGGCCGGTGAGGTGGGTTTTGAGGGTGTCGCTGAAGAGCAGTGGTCCGCCGTAGGCGGCGTCGATGTGGAGCCGGGCGCCGTGGGTGTCGCACAGGTCGGCGATGTGGGGCAGGGGGTCGATCTGTCCGGTGTCGGTGGTGCCGGCGGTGGCGACGACGAGGGTGGGGGGTGGCTGGGGTGTGCCGGTGAGGGCGGTGTGGAGGTCGTGGGGGTCGAGGGTGCCGGTGGGGGTGGGGAGGACGTGGGGGGCGGGGAGGCCGAGAAGCCAGGCGGAGCGGTGGATGCTGTGGTGGGCGTTGGCGCCGCAGATGATCCGCAGGGGGGCGGGGCGTCGTGCCGGGTGGGCCTCCTCGTCATCGGCCCGGTGGGCGGTTTCGCGGGCGAGGAGGAGGGCGAGCTGGTTGGACTCGGTGCCGCCGGTGGTGACGAGGGCGTCGGGGGTGGGGCGGTGGGGGTAGGCGAGGCGGGCCAGGGCGTGGGTGACGAGGGTTTCGAGGGTGGTGGCCGAGGGGGCCTGGTCCCAGGAGTCGAGGGAGGGGTTCAGGGCGCCGGCGGCGAGGTCGGCGGCGGTGGCCACGGCGAGGGGTGGGCTGTGCAGGTGGGCGGCGCAGTGGGGGTCGGCGGGGTCGGCGGCGCCTTCGGCGAGGGCTTGGACGAGGGTGTGGAGGGCTTCGTCGGGGCCGGTGCCGTGTTCGGGGAGGGCGGGGGTGACGGCGGCTCGTATGCGGGCCGCGACGGCGTCGGGGCCGCCGGCGGGGAGGGGGCCGCCGCGGGCGGTGGCGCCGCGGGCGAGGGCGCGCAGGGTGGTGTCGATGAGGGGGCGCAGGGCGCGGGCGCCTTGGGTGCCGCCGGCGAGCGCTGTCGCGGGGGTGTGGCGGGCTGCGGGCGGCGCGGGCATGCGGGTGGGCCCCTTTTTGGGTTGGGTTTTCCGGGTTGGGTCGGGGGGTACTTCTGGTCCGTTCCTGGGTCCGTGGTGGGTCGGGGTCGGCACAGACGGCCCAAGCTACCGGCTGTGTACGCTGCGTGACGTGGAGTGCGGGAGGTTTCGCCCGATGGTGGTACGGGCCCGGAATGCGTTGGCTGTACGGGGCGGGCCCGGCCTTGTGGCGGGGGTGAGTTGGGCTGCCGGGCGGGGTGCGGGTCGTCGGTGGGGGCGGGCTTCAAGGTAATGTGCACACCATGGCCATGACTTTTGCTATCGACGTGGGGCCGCTGAAGCCCGAGCTCGCACCGCTCGTCCTCGGGCTGGTGCTCTTCTTCATCGTTTTCGCCGTGATGGCGAAGTTGATCCTGCCGCGGATCAACAAGGTCCTCGTCGAGCGCGAGAAGGCCACGGACGGTACGTTCGAGGACGCGGAGGAGACGCGCGCCGAGGCGGAGCGGGTCCACGCCGAGTACCAGGCGCTGCTGGCGGAGGCCCGTCATGAGGCGGCGCGGCTGCGTCAGGAGTCGGTCGAGCAGGGTACGGCGATCATCGCCGAGCTGCGTGCCGAGGGTCAGCGTCAGCGTGAGGAGATCATTTCGGCGGGTCACGCGGTGATCGACGCCGAGCGGGCGGTCGCGGAGGCCGAGCTGCGTGAGCAGGTCGGTGCGCTGGCGACGGAGCTGGCGGGCAGGATCGTCGGCGAGTCGATGGCGGACTACGCGCGGGAGAGCGGTGTTGTCGACCGTTTCCTGGAGGAGCTGCGTACGGCTCAGCCGTCGGATGCGGCGAAGCGCGACTGACAACCGGCGAAGCCATAGGCCCAGGCGCCCGCACCCCTTGTCGGGGGTGCGGGCGCCTTGTCGTGTGCTGACCGCTACGGGCGCGGGGGCCGGCCGGCGGTGGCGCGGACGGCCAGGGCGCGGCGCAGGTCGTCGAGCTGGTCGGTGAGCCTGCGGCGGAGTGCGGGGGTGGGGTCGGCGTCGCGCAGGCAGGTTTCGCCCTGGGTGAGGGTGTGTTCGTCGATGAGGGTGTGGGGGAAGCCGGGGCCGCCGGCGGCGGAGGCGAGGGCGGGGCCGCGGCGGGCGGCGAGGGCGACGGCGTCGGGGTAGTAGCGGTCGCGGTAGGGGTGCAGGAGGTCGTGGTGTTCGGGTTGCCAGAAGCCGTGGGCGGTGGCGGTGAAGAGGTAGTTGGACAGGTTGTCGCCGGTGTACATGGTGTTCCAGGCGGTGGCCTTGCCGGTGGGGTCGGGGAGGGCGGCGCGGCAGCGGGCGGCGCCTTCCTGGCCGGTGGCGCTGGGGTCGCGGGTGAGTTCGGTGTCGATGTCGTGGTGGGTGAGGGCGCCGAGGACGGCGAGGCGGGTGAGGGTGCGCCAGCGTAGTTCGGGGTCGAGGGCGGGGCCGCCGGGGACGGTTTCGTCGTGCAGCCAGGTGTGGAGGGTGGTGGTGTCGGTGGTGCTGTCGATGAGGGTGCGCAGTGCGGTCAGGCGGAGGCCTTCGGTGCCGGGGTGGCGGTGGCGTTCGAGGAGGTCGTGGCAGAGGTCGGTGAGGGTGGCGAGGGCGTGGGGGCGGTGGGTGGGGGTGGTGTAGCGGTCGGCGATGTGGGTGCGGGCGAACGTCAGGACGCCGGTGGTGATGGCGATGTCGTGTTCGTGGGGCAGGTGGGTGCGGGCGGCGTCGAGGTAGGTGGTGGGGGGCAGCTCGCCATCGCGGACCATGTCGCGGGCGGCGTTCCACACGACGGCGCGGGCGAGGGGGTCGGGGATGCCGGAGAGGGTGGCGAGGGCGGTGGTGCGGGAGGTGGGGTCGAGGCGGATCTTGGTGTAGGTGAGGTCGTCGTCGTTGAGGAGGATCAGTGCGGGGCGGGGGCCGGTGAGGGTGTGGGTGCGGGTGCCGCCGCCGGCGGGGAGGTCGGTGGTGAGGCGGTCGCGCAGGACGAGGGTGGCGCTGTCGTCGGGGGCGTGGTCGTAGAGGGCGGCGTGGAGGTGGTGGGGGCGGGTGCCGTGGTGGTGGAGGTCGAGTCGCCACTGGTTGTCGGTGCCGGCGGTGATGTGGGGGGTGAGGGTGTCGACGCCGGTGGTGCGCAGCCAGGTGTGGGCCCAGGCGGGGACGTCGCGGGTGGAGTGGCGGGCGAGGGAGTCGATGAAGTCGGCGAGGGTGGCGTTGGCGAAGCGGTGGCGGGCGAAGTGGTCGTTGATGCCGGCGAGGAAGTCCTTCTCGCCGAGCCAGGCCACGAGCTGGCGCAGGGCGGAGGCGCCCTTGGAGTAGGAGATGCCGTCGAAGTTGAGGAGGGCGGAGGCGGTGTCGTGGACGTCGTCGGCGGCGGGGGCCACGGGGTGGGTGGAGGGGCGTTGGTCGGCGTCGTAGCCCCAGGATTTGCGGGTGACGGCGAATTCGGTCCAGGTGCCGGTGAAGCGGGTGGCTTCGGAGAGGACCTGGTAGCCCATGTATTCGGCGAAGGACTCGTTGAGCCAGATGTCGTCCCACCATTGGAGGGTGACGAGGTCGCCGAACCACATGTGGGCCATTTCGTGGGCGATGACCATGCCGCGGGTCTGGCGTTCGGTGTCGGTGACGGCGGAGCGGTAGACGAATTCGTCGCGGAAGGTGACCAGGCCCGGGTTCTCCATGGCACCGGCGTTGAATTCGGGGACGAAGGCCTGGTCGTAGGAGTCGAAGGGGTAGGGCTCGGCGAAGATCTCGTGGTAGCGGTCGAAGCAGCGGCGGGTGATGTCGAGGATTTCGTCGGCGTCCGCGTCGAGGTGGGGGGCGAGGGAGCGGCGGCAGTGCAGGGCGAAGGGGATGCCGGCGTGCTGGGTGCGCACGCTGTGCCAGGGGCCTGCGGCGAAGGCGACGAGGTAGGTGCTCAGGGGTTGGGTGGTGGCCAGCTGCCAGCGGCCTTCGGCCGGTGGTCCGACGCGGGTGGCGATGGCGTTGCCGAGGACGGTCCACTGGGGTGGTGCGGTGACGGTGGCGTCGAAGACGGCCTTGAGGTCGGGCTGGTCGAAGGCGGCGAAGACGCGCTGGACGTCGTCGAGGAAGGCCTGGGTGTAGAGGTAGGTCTCGCCGTCGGCGGGGTCGGTGAAGCGGTGCATGCCTTCGCCGGTGCGGGAGTAGCGCATGTCGGCTTCGACGCGCAGTTCGTGTTCGCCGGGGGTCAGGGTGAGCGGGAGCCGGTTGTCGTCGAGGCCGGCGGGGTCGAGGGGGTGGCCGTCGAGGGTGGCGTGGTGGAGGACGGCGGGTTTGAGTTCGACGAAGGTGGTGGCGGCTTGGCGGGCGGTGAAGCGGATGACGGTGGTGGAGCCGAATGTGGCGTCGCCGCGGGTGAGGTCGAGATCGATCGTGTAGTGGTGGACGTCGAGGAGGCGGGCTCGGGTCTGGGCTTCGTCGCGTGTCAGTACGGGCATGGGGTCATGCTGCCGTAGCGCTGGGCGCTGGCCGAGTGGTATTTCGGGTGCCGGGCTTTTCGGGTGCCCGTTGTGGTGGGTGCCGGGGGCCGGGGGCTCCGGAGGGTGTTCCGGAATCGGATATTTACGGGCCCGTTGCCGTCTCCTGTGTCGGGTCCTCGGAACTTGGGCCCACAAATATCCGGCAGCATTCCGGAACACCCTCCTGCGCCCCCGGCCCCCTCCCGTCCGGGCTCGCCCGCGCCCCCTACGCCCGCGCGATCGTCTCGTGGTGGCGGATGACCTCCGCGATGATGAAGTTCAGGAACTTCTCCGCGAACGCGGGGTCCAGCTTGGCGTTCTCCGCCAGTTCGCGCAGGCGTGCGATCTGGCGGGCCTCCCGGGCGGGGTCGGCGGGGGGCATTTTGTGGGCGGCCTTGAGGTGGCCGACCTGCTGGGTGCATTTGAAGCGCTCGGCGAGCATGTGGATCACCGCGGCGTCGATGTTGTCGATGCTGTCGCGCAGGCGGCCGAGCTCGGCGCGTACGGACTCGTCGTTGGCACTGTTGTTCATGTCCACGCGTCGAGCCTATGCGGACGGACGCGATTCGATGACCGGCGGGTGCTCCGGATCGGGGACGCGGTTGCTCCACCCGCCGGGTACGGCCCTGCCGCAGCGTTCCCGGAAGCGGATGGGGGCGGTGCCCACGCGGCGGGTGAAGAGGCGGCTGAAGTAGGCGGGGTCGTCGTAGCCGACGCGGCGGGCGACGGCGGCGACGGGCAGCTCGGTGGCGGCCAGGAGTTCCTTGGCGCGGCCCAGCCGGATGCCCAGCAGGTAGTCCTTGGGGCTGCATCCGGCGCCGCGCCGGACGGCGGTGCGCAGCTCGGCCGGGGTCATGCCGTGGCGGGCGGCGTGCTGGGCGACGGACAGGGGCAGGAAGGCGTCGCGGGCCAGGGCGAGGAGGACGGGGTCGGTGTCGCCGCCGGCGTCGGCGCGGGCGCTGCGCAGGGCGACGAGGAGTTCGTGGACGGCGGCGGAGGTCTCGATCTCGAGCAGGGGGTTGCCGCGGCGGGCGGCGCGGGCGATGCGGCCGACGGCGGCGCGGGCGGCGGTGGTGTCGGCGAGTGGCACGACGGGGCGTTCGGGTTCGATGCAGCCGAGTTCGGTGTAGGCGGCGACGGCGGTGCCGGTGAAGTCGACGAAGCTCTCGTCCCAGCCGGGGCCGGGTGCGGCCCCGTAGTGGTGGGGTACGCCGGGTACGAGCCAGAGGAGGGCGGGGGCGGTGACGGGCCGGGTGCGGCCGTCGGGGGTGCGGTACCAGCCGCTGCCGGCGCTGATGACGACGGCGACGTGGTGGTCGAGGACGCGGGGGCCGACGGCTGGCAGGGCGCCGTACTGCAGGCCCACGCCGAGGCAGACCAGGCCGAGCCGGTGGTGGACCGGGCCGGGGGTGAAGTACCGCATCCAGGTGTGGTACACGCTCACTGCCTTTCGTCCGTGGCGCCGGCGGCCGTGTGCTCCGTCCAATCAGGGCCGATCTTTGTCCATGGCCCTCGTGCCCGCCAGAGGGCGACGATGGTCGCCGGCGGGCGGTGGGAGTCGGGGTGGTGGGCGTGCCGGAATTCGTGGTGGGGGACGAGGGTTTCGAGCTCGGTGGGCGGCCGGTGCAGCTGTCGTCGGGGGCGCTGCACTACTTCCGGGTGCACGAGGGGCTGTGGGCGCACCGGCTGGGGATGCTGGCGGCGATGGGGCTCAACTGTGTGGAGACCTATGTGCCGTGGAATCTGCACGAGCCGTATCCGGGGCGGCCGCGGGACGTGGCCGCGCTGGGGCGTTTTCTGGATGCCGCTGCGGGGGCGGGGTTGTACGCGATCGTGCGCCCGGGTCCGTACATCTGTGCGGAGTGGGAGAACGGTGGACTGCCGTGGTGGATCACCCGTGGGCTCGGTGCACGCGCGCGTACCTGTGACGAGGGGTTCGTGCGGGCGGTGGACCGGTGGCTGGCGCTGGTGGCGGGCGAGGTGGTGGGGCGGCAGGTGGACCGGGGTGGTCCGGTGGTGCTGGTGCAGGTGGAGAACGAGTACGGGTCCTACGGCAGCGATCAGGTGTATCTGCGGCGCCTGGTGGAGCGATGGAGGGCGCTGGGGGTGCGGGTTCCGCTGATCACTTCGGACGGTGCGGAGGAGCACATGCTCTCCGGGGGTTCGGTGCCGGGGGCGCTGGCGACGGTGAACTTCGGGTCGGGGGCGCGGGAGGCGTTCGCGGTGCTGCGGCGGTACCAGCCGCGGGGGCCGCTGATGTGCACGGAGTTCTGGTGCGGCTGGTTCACGCACTGGGGTGGCCCGGTGGCCTCGCGTGCGGCGGAGGACGCGGCGGCGGTGCTGCGGGAGATTCTCGAGTGCGGTGCGTCGGTGAACCTCTACATGGCGCACGGCGGTTCGAACTTCGGTGGCTGGGCGGGCGCCAACCGTGCGGGTGAGGATCACCGGGGTGCGCTGCGGCCGACGGTGACGTCCTACGACTACGACGCTCCGGTCGACGAGTACGGGCGTGCCACGCGGAAGTTCTGGGCGCTGCGCGAGGTGCTGTCCGCCTACGCGGACGGTCCGCCGCCCGCGCTGCCGGCCGTGCCGCCGGTGCTGGGTGAGGCGGTGGTGGTGGAGCCGGGCCGGTGGGCGCCGCTGGGGGCGGTGATGGATGTGCTGGGCCTGCCGGAGGCGCACGGCGCTGTGCCGCCGTCGTTCGAGGAGCTGGGGGTCGACCGGGGAGTGGTGCGCTACCGCGTGCGGGTTCCGGGGCCGCGGGGGGCGTATCCGCTGTGGGTGGCGGGGCTGCGCGATGTGGCGGTGGTGTACGTCGACGGGGTGCGCACGGCTGTGGTCGGCGACGCGGTGGATCCGGCGCCGGCGGGTGAGGTGGCGGGGGGTGCGGAGGTGGAGCTGTGGGTGGAGTCGCTGGGCAGGGTGAACTACGGTCCGCGGCTGGGTGAGGCGAAGGGCGTCACGGGCGGGCTGCTGCACGAGCGGCAGTACGTGCACGGGGTGCGGGCGCGCGGGCTGCGGCTGGACGCGCTGGAGGAGCCGGGGGCGCTGGAGAGGGTGCCGTGGCGGCCGGCGGGCGTGGGGCCGGGCGCGGGTGGTGCGGGGCTGTACGGGGCGTCGTTCGTGGTGGCGGGTGCGGGGGACGCGGTGCTGGAGCTGCCCGGATGGGTGCGCGGCTTCGTGTGGGTGAACGGCTTCTGTCTGGGCCGGTACTGGAACCGGGGGCCGCAGCGGACGCTGTACGTGCCGGGTCCGGTGCTGCGCGAGGGCGGCAACGAGCTGGTGGTGCTGGAGTTCGAGGGGGCGGGGGCCGAGGCCCGGTTCGGGCCGGTGGTTCTCCCGTCCCGCTGGTCACCGGCCGATGACGGTGACCAACGGGACGGAACCCCGTGAATGTTTATTGCCCGACTATCTGCACGGTGAAGCCGTCCAGAGCGAACTCAGCGGTCCCGTCTTCCCCGGCCTTCCGCAGCCCCACCCACACCTCACCCGTTGCGGGGGCGGTGAACTCGTACGTGTGCGTGGTGGGCGTGTGGGTGGCCGGCAGGGGCGTGCGGTCCAGTTCGCGTGCCGTGGGCTCGTCCACGGCGGTGACCCACGCGTACTGGCCGGCCCGCTCGTTCTCGTAGCGGAAGGTGACGCGGTGGCGGCGGCCGGGCTCGAAGCGGACGGTGTGGGGGACGGTGCGGTAGACCAGGCCGGGCCGTTCGCCGCGTGACTTCAGCGACTGGGTGCCGTCGATGACGTCGTCGACGGCCTTGCCGTTCCAGCCGCGCTGGGTGTAGGGCGCGTGCCGTCGGGCGATGTGGGTGCGCGGGTCGGTGCTGCCGCCCGCGTCGCCCTTGACGAACGGGCCCCAGCCCTGGGGCACGTGCTCGAAGTCCTCGGACACCAGGACCCCGGTGGCGGCTGGGGTCGGTGGACGGGTGCCGCGGGCGACCCGTACGTTGTCGAACCTGACCCGGGCGTCGCCTGCGGCGGTGGTGAGCGAGAGTGTCACCGGGCCGCCGCCGTCCGGCACGGTGAACCAGGTGAACAGCCGCTGGAAGCGGGTGTCGTGCTTGCGGTCGGCTGCCACGTGGTTGACGGCGGTGGAGGTGTGTGTCCAGTTGACGGCCGTCACGCCGTCGCCCGTACGGACCTCGAGTGCGGCCCGGCGCCGCTCCCCCGCGACGGCGCCGACCTCGACCTGGACGGACGCGGCGTACGTGCCGGGCGCGAGGCGCTGGAGCCGCTGGCTGACGGTGGCGGCGGGCCCGGGGGCGATGACCAGCTCCCAGTCGCCCAGTTCGCTCGCCTGGACGGTGGCGGGGCCGCTGACCCGCCAGGCGTCGAGGGTGCCGGAGTTGAAGGCGGGGTCGCGCAGGGGGGTGCCCTCGCCCCAGGCGGGGTCGGGGCGGGGGCGGCCGCGGTGGCGGGTGACGACGTAGGGCACGCCGGGCCGGGCGTCGATGGTGATCTCGTGGCGGCGGACGGGCAGTTCGGTGGTGGCCGTGCGGCCGCGGTCGGTGAGGCGGTGCAGGAAGACGGTCCGCCGGTCCGACCAGCCGCGCGGCAGCGTCCAGGTGGTGCGGCCGCCGTGGGGGTTGTAGTGGTAGAGCCGGTCGGGGTCGGTGGCCCGGCGGGGTTCCCAGGGCAGCAGGTAGGTGCCGCCGGCGCAGACGGTGCGGCCGTCGGTGGTGATGCGGCGGGTGCCGTCGCCGTCGGTGACGCGGGTGACGGGCGCGGCCGGCCCGGTGGCGAGGGTGATCTCGTGGTCGTCCCAGGTGCGGACGGGGAAGGCCTGCAGGTATTTGGCGGGCAGGTTGTGCGTCCAGATCAGGCGGTGGAAGGCGTGCCAGTCGGTCTTGCCCTGCCAGCCCTCGAAGCTGCCGAGGCGCGCGGTGGGCAGCAGGGGCCATTTGTCGGCGAAGACGTCCTTCTGGTGGTGGCGGATGAAGCGGATGAGGCGGGAGTTGATGCCGCGGGAGGTGTCGGGCCCGTAGTCGGTCTCGGTGGCCCAGTGGGACCACAGGCTGGAGCGCTCCAGGCCGTGGCCCCATTCGGTGATGACGCGCCAGCCCTGGTCGCGCAGGATGCGCTGGAGGGCGTCGGAGTTCCAGCCGGACTCGCGGAAGACGTCGATGTAGAGGGTGTCGAGGGCGGGGTCGGTCTCCTCGCGCAGCTGCCGGAAGCGGCGGGCGATGTCGCCGGAGACCAGATCGCGGCGGGCGTCGATCCGGTAGGACTGGTCGAGCCAGTCCCACTGCGGGTTGTTCTTGTCGACCAGGGTCTCGGAGAAGGCGTTCGCAACCGGATAGGACTCGGTGGTGTTTACGTGAACAGAGAAGTCGCTGTTCCACCGCTTGCCGATCCGAAGGAGGGTGTTGAGGTCCGCGAGGCCGCCCGCGCGCTCGTTGTAGTTGCCGCCGTAGTCGGGATGTGCGGAGTCGTGTCCCTCGGACTGATAGCCCTTGAGGAGGGTGAGCTGCCGCAACCCGTCGGTGGCGAGGTGGATGCGTTTGATGTTGTCGAGGGTGTCGAGGAAGGGGTTGGTCGCCTGGCTGGCGAAATTGAACGGGATATGGGGGACGACGCGCAGATGCTGCTCGTCGGCGCCGGGCGGGTTCACCATGATGTCCCGCATCGCGATGGCCGCGTCCTGCCAGTCGGCCGTGCCGTCGCCGTTGCGGTCGCGGGTGACGATGACGGTGGCGTGGGGCAGCGGGTCGGTGGTGGTGGCGCCGGCGGCACGGTGGGTCCACTGCCCGCAGGTGAGCTGGACCTTGGTGTAGCCCTCGCGCCGCAGCGTCTGGCGGCGGAGGCGGCCGTTCTCCCATGAGCTCGCGGAGTCGGGCCTGTCGTGGACGGTGTTCGTCTCGATGGCCGCGGCGAGCCGGCCCGTGCTGACCACGGCGTACGCGCATCCGGTGGGTGCGGCCTCCGGTGGCGTGGTGGGCGTGGGACGCACCAGGGTGTCACCGCTCTTCGCGGCGTCGAGCTGGATACGGGCGGCGAGCAGGGCGGCGCCGGGCTGGTCGCTGCGCACGCTCAGCAGGGCCAGGCCCGGAACGCTCAGGGTGCCGACGGGGAGGGCCGCGGCCTCGACGATGCGGGTGACGCGCCAGTCGACGCGCCGGCCGTCGACGCGGATCTCGACCTCGATGCGGGTGCCGGCGGGGAGGGCGAGGACGTACCGGGCGCTGTCCCCCGCCGGGGAGAGGGAGTGCGTGACCTGCGGGGTGTGCTCGGTGCCGTCGACGACCAGGGAGGTGACGGGGTCCTCCTGGCCGTGCAGCACGGCACCGGTGGCACGGTCGGTGTAGGACACGATGCGGGGGAAGGCGGTGTCGACGCGTACGTCGAGCTCGGCGGAGCGCAGGACGGCGGCCGCCGTCGCGCCGGCCGCGGGGCCGGTGCCGAGTCCGAATCCGGCGAGCGCGGTGGTGACGACGACGGCCCGGCGACTGGGGCCTGGGCCTTCGGGGCCCGGCTGGTGTGCGGTCACAGCCACACCGTGGGGCGGTGGGGGCTGAGGTGACCATGGACAAACGGGGGGTGCTATTGGATTAATGAGGCCAGGCGGTGCGTCGGGAGGAGCCGGATCAGCGGTCGGCTTGGTAGGCCCCGTCCGCGGCGGTGCCGCCTTGGCCGTTGGCCTCGAAGACGGTGAGTGTGCGGTCGCCCCTGATCTGGAATACGTTGGTGGGCTTCGCGGTATTGCCGGGGTTGCAGACGGGTTCGTTGACGGTAAAAACGGTCACATAGGTCTTACCGTCCGTTGTGGCTACGCGCGTGAGGAAGTTGACCACGCCCTTCTTGTGCACGTTGGGGCCGTTGGGCTCTTCGAGAGTCCATGCTCCGTCCGCTTTGGCTGTGGAGTCGACGGGTATGACGGTGAGCTTGTTGTCCGCGTTGAACTGGACGGACTTCACCTTGGTGCCGGCTTGGGTGATGGGGGCGGACATGACGAAGGCCACCGACCCGCCGGCACCCGGCGCCTCGGTGTAGTCGGCCACTGCGGCCCCGCACTGCCCGGGGTGTGCCGCGGCCACAGCCGGAGGCCCGGCACTCAGGCAAGCCAGCCCCAGAGCGGAGGAAAGTGCTGCGGCCGCGGTTGTCCTCAGCTTGCTTCGAGCGGTCATGCCAGGCCCTGTCTTTCAGTGGCAGGCGCTGTACCTGCCGTCACTACGACGGTCCCGGCGTTCACCGGAAGGTGCCATCCCATGTAAGCCATCCGAGGGCAGGGGCCGTTCGCGGCCGGGCGTGCCGAGCCGGGCGTTTCGGCAGAGGGAACAGCACGGTCGCTGCGGCATCATCGAGTCATGATCGCCACCATGCAGTGCACCGTCATCGACTGTCCCGACCCCCTGGCCCTGGCCGACTTCTACGCCACCGTCCTGGGGTGGGAGGTCGAGACCGACGACTCCGACCCGTCGTGGGTATGGCTCAACGCCCCCGGCAAGACCCAGCGGCTCGCCTTCCAGCGGGTGGAGGGGGACTACCGCCCCCCTCGCTGGCCCGATCCGGCGCACCCCCAGCAGTTCCACCTGGACCTCGACGTCGACGACATCGAGCGCGCCCACCACGAAGTGGTCGCGCTCGGCGCCGCGTTCCTGCACGACAGCGAAGGGCAGGAATCGGGATTCCGGGTCTTCTCCGACCCTGCCGGGCACCCGTTCTGCCTGTGCTACGGGCAGGGCGGATAGGCGCGGACAGGCAGGGCGAAGAGGCCGGGGGCGCGGCCAGGCCCCGGGCACAGGGGCCGCGCCGACCACGCATCACCCGTACAAGCGCGCCTTCGCGCCTACGCTTCGCCCGCCGCCCCCCGCAGTGCCTCCCCCGCGCCGCCCACGATCGGCGTGCCGTGTCCGAAGCATGCGATGTCCACGTCCGACAGCGACGCCTGGCGCCGGAAGGACGTGAGGACGCCCTGTCGGTCGGTGTTGAAGACGCCCGGTGTCAGCTGCCCGGCGTTGGCGATGGTGTCGCCCGTGAACAGCACGCCCGACGAGGGCAGATGCACTCCGACGCTGCCGGCGGTGTGGCCCGGCAGGTGGATGACCCGGGCCTCCTCGCCCCAGTCCAGGGTGTCCCCCTCCCCCAGTTCCCGGTCGACCCGGCAGGGGGCCTGCAGCGTCCTGGGGATGTCGCCGAGCGACTCGCCCACCGACTCGAAGATCGGCACCTCCCACTCCTGCAGCACCGGCGGCGGCTCCGGCGCCTCGCCCCGGATCACCGCGGCGTCGCCCGCTCCCGCAAGGATCCGTGCGCCCGTGGCGGCCGCCAGCTCCGCCGCCGAGCCGACGTGGTCCATGTGGGCGTGGGTGATCACGATCTCGCGCAGTTCCCCGGGGGCCGCCCCCAGGCCCGCCAGCGTGTCGAGGATCCGCTCGGCGTGGCCCGGCAGCCCGGCGTCGACCATCGCCCAGCCGCTGCCGCCGCGCAGGCGCAGCGCGTAGGCCTGACCCACGGCGAACTCCAACATCCATATGTCCGGCGTCACTTGAGTCGTTCTGATGTCCATGCCGCAACCCTAAGGACCGGCTGGGTGGCGTTCCGAGCGTTTGCGCCCTCGGCGGATTGAGCCCCCGGCGAAACACACGCGCCCAGCCTGCTCACACCCCGCCCGCAGCCCTCCCCCGCCTCGCCCGTTCACCCCCTCCTCTCCCGCTCCACCGGAAAGCGCGCCGTGACCTGCCAGCCGCCCTCCGGTGCCGGTCCCGCGTCCAGCCGGCCGCCCATGGCCTTGGCCCGTTCGGCGAGCCCGATCAGGCCGAAGCCCCCGCCGCGCGCCTTCTCCGAGAGGGCGGCCGCCCGCTTGCCGTCGTCCGCGATGCGCAGTTCCACGCCGTCGGGTACGCCGCGCACCCCGATCCGTACGGCCGTGGCGTCGGCGGCGTGCTTGCGGATGTTGGTCAGGGCCTCGCGCACCACGCGGTGGACGCCGGCCGCGACCTCGCCGGGCAGCCAGGTCTCCATGCCCTTCTCGATGTAGAGGGCGACGGGCGGGCCCGTGCGGGCGAAGTGCTCGGTCAGTTCGCGCACCTCGGGCAGGCCCGCGACGGGCTCGGTCTCGGCCTGGCCCTCGCGCAGGACGCCGACCAGGCGGCGCATGGCGCCCAGGGCCTCTCCGGCAGCGTTCTCGATGCGTTCGAAGGTGTCGGCGGCCGCGGTTCCCTCGAGCGCGGTGAAGCGGGCGGCCCGCGCCTGGACGACGATCCCGGTGACGTGGTGGGCGACGAGGTCGTGGAGCTCGCGGGCGAGTTCGAGGCGTTCGGCGGTGCGTACGGCGGCCATGTCGCGCACGCGTTGTGCGTAGTGGGCGCGCAGCATCAGGGAGTAGGCGCCGACGACGGCGGTCAGCACGGCGAACAGGGCGGTGAAGCCCCCGGGGTTGAGGTCGCGCACGGGGGCGACGACGGCGGCGGTGGCGAGCAGCGGACCCAGGAGGCGGGCGACGCGGTGGGGGGCGCGGGAGACGACCTCGGTGAGCAGGACGAGCAGGGCGACGTCCTCGCCGACGCCCCAGACGACGGTGGGGTGCCGGCCGGTCATCAGCACGAGGGAGGCGGTCAGGGAGACGGCGACGGCGACGCTCGCCCTCACGGCCAGCGGGATCCAGCTCCAGGGCAGGGCGCACAGGCAGACGGCGACGCCGGAGGCGAGGACGAGGGCGTGCGGCTGGCTGGGCTGGCGGGCCAGTGAGAAGCCCTCGAAGCCGACGAGGAAGAGCAGGGCCGCCCCGAGGGCGGCCTTGCCGCAGCCCGCCCGCCGGGGGTTGCGGACGGCCCATCCGGCCCAGCTGGTCATGTGCCGGCGCTGTTCACGTGGTGCCCGTGGCCAGCCCGCTCTCCCAGGCCCAGGCGGCGATCTCGACCCGGTTCCGGGCGTCGAGCTTGAGCTGCACATTGGCCAGGTGGGTCTTGACCGTGGACAGGGAGACGAACAGTTCGGAGGCGATCTCGGCGTTGGTCGCCCCGCGCGCCAGGCAGCGCACGACGTCGGCCTCGCGCTCGGTGAGGGGTTCGGTGGGCTGCCTGACACCGGCCGGCGGGTTCGCGCCGGAGGGGGCCATGTCGCGCAGGAGGCGGACGGTGATGGCGGGTGAGATGAGGGAGTCGCCGACGGCGGCGGCGTGCACGGCCTCGACGAGCATGGCGGGGCTGGCGTCCTTCAGCAGGAAGCCGGAGGCGCCGTTGCGCAGCGCGGTGTGGACGTATTCGTCGAGGTCGAAGGTGGTGACGATGACGATGCGGGGGCGCCGGGCGCGCTCGGGGTGGGCGGCGGAGAGCTCGGAGAGGCGGCGGGTGACCTCGAGGCCGTCCAGTTTGGGCATGCGGATGTCGAGGAGCAGGACGTCGGGCCGGTACTGCTCGACGGCCTCGAGTGCGGCCTCGCCGTCGACGACGTCGGCGACGACCTCGATGTCGGGCTGGCTCTCCAGGATCATCCGGAAGCCCGTGCGGACCATCTCCTGGTCGTCAGCGATGACCACGGTGATCGCCATAACTGTGCCTTCGCTCCTTACGCGCCTCGGCCGGGGCGTGCCTCCATGTCACCGGGGGCGTGCCGGGGCCGCAACCGCAGCGGGCGGCGTCCGCGGGGGCCCGTCCGGGTGTCGTCAGCTCTCGGTCCGTCCGTTGCGGCGCAGTGCGACGCGGACGCCGTAGGCGCCGCCGCCGATCGCCAGCAGGGCCACGCCGCCGGCGAGGGCGGGGGTGCGGACGTCGCCGACGTCGTGGCTGGCCTTGATGACCTGGCCGGCCTCGACGACGCGCTTGACCGGGTTGCCGGAGGTGTCGTGGGGCGGTCGGTTCGCCGCGCGCTTGGTGTCGCGGGGCGGGGTCACGGAGGCGACGCCGGCGGCGCCGGTCGCGCCGGTGGCCGCGGTGGTGGCCTGCCGGCCGTTCGCGGTGGCCTCGGGCGCACCGGCCTCGGGGGTGTGGCGCAGGGTGCCGGTGGCGAAGTCGTAGTAGTGCGTCAGCTGGGTGCCGTCGAGCTGGGCGCGCAGGGTGGGGCGGGTGGTGTCGCCGTCGAGGATGCGCAGGTGGAGCCGGTCGAGGTCGGCGGCGGGGCGCGCGGTGTCGATGGTGCGCTGCGGCTTGCCATGCGTGGTGACGGTGGCGCTGGTGCCGGAGCTGCCGGAGCTGAGGCGGGCGCGGCTGCCGTCGGGGAGCAGGATCTGGCGCACGGTGGTGGTCTCCGCCCGGCCGGGGCGGCCGCCGTGGTCCCGCTGGTCCGCGGCGAAGGCGCCGGCCGTCGGGTACACCACGGCCGCGGCGGCGGCGGTGAGGACGGCGGTGGCTGCGATGCGGGACGTGAGGGACACGGAGGGTGCCTTTCCGTAACGGACGGCTGGGACTGCTCTGACTGCGGCCGACCGGTTCCGGTGGCACTCCCCTTACGTTACGGACGTTTATGCGCCCCACACCTCGACTGTCCGACCATTCCGGTCTCCGCCGAAAGGATGACGGGGTACCCCCGGCGTCATACCGAAGTCCGGGTCACACCGCCTGTGGCCGGTCGGGGCGGTGGCGCGGGAGGGGTGCGGGAGGGCCCGTACCGGGCTGGGCCGTCCGGGTCAGCGGACGGCCCGGGGTCCGGTACGGGCCAGGTGGGCGGGGGACTGGGCTCAGCCGCCGAGGCTCGCGGCGGCGGACTTGATGGCGGAGGCGAAGGTGCTCACCTCGGTGTAGACGCCGGGGTAGCCGGGCCGGGCACAGCCCTGGCCCCAGCTGACGATGCCGACCTGGATCCAGGCGCCGGCGTTGTCCTTGCGGAACATGGGGCCGCCGGAGTCGCCCTGGCAGGTGTCGACGCCGCCTTCCTCGAGGAAGCCGGCGCATATCTCCTCGGCGGGGGTGAGGCTGCTGCCGTAGGCGCCGCCGCAGGCCTCGTCGTCGACGTAGGGGACGTCGGCCTTGAGCAGGACGCGCGACTGCGCGCCGCCCTCGCGGGTGGCGCCCCAGCCGGCGACGGTGAAGGTGCCGTCGTTGTAGGCGGTGGTGTCGGCGATCTTGAGGGTGGGCAGGTCGATGGGCTGGGCGAGCTTGATCAGCGCCCAGTCCTTGCCGACGCCGTTGTAGCCGGGGGCCTGCAGGACGCGGGTGGACTTGACCTTGACCGCCTGGGAGGACTGCAGGTCGACGACGCCCGCGGTGACGGTGATGGAGGTGTTGGCGCCGCTGCCGCCGACGCAGTGGGCGGCGGTGAGGACGATCTGCTTGGTGTAGAGGGCGCCGCCGCAGCCCATGGACAGCCGCACCATCCACGGGAACTCGCCCTGCGCGGCCGGAACGCCGCCGATGACGCCCGGCGTGGGGCGGGGGTCGTCCTGCGCGGGCCGGGCCTGGGCGCCGGCCGGCTGGAGGCTGAGTGCGGCGAGGGCGACCGCACCGACGGCAACACTTCTCCTGAGCACCTTGAGGAAGTTGCGCAACGTGCTTCCTTTCGTGGGAGGTTGTGCGCATCGCCGGTGGGGATTGTTGAGCTCATGACAACGATGCGCGCTGTGATTATCGGACCGTGTGGCAGTGACACCTAGCCGCCTTTTCGGCCAGTCGGCGACGACCTGTGGACGACGCCCGCGGGGTGGCGCGCGCCCGTACAGTGGGAAGGGCGGCGGCCCATGGAAGGCCGCGGCACACCGCACGGGGGTGGTCACGCGTGGGCGGCTCGGGCCCGGACACCGCGATCCAGCACGGATTCCCGCACGTGGAGACCGTGCGGTCGGCCATCACCGCGCTCTACCGGCGGCTCTCCTACGACGGGGTGCGCTCCTTCGCGGCGAGCATGGTCCCCCTCGACGTGGCCTTCTCCGACGAGGAGGACCCCTACCTGGGTGTGCAGCGCGTCGCCGGGGAGATGGTGCGGCACCTGCGCCTGCCGGACGCCCGGATGATCGTCAGCTTCCGCGACATGCGGCACGCGGGCAGCGTCGAACTCGCCGCCGGGCCCGAGTACTTCATCGAGCTCAACTCCCGCTTCAAGACCCACCGCAAGGACATCGGCGCCGCCCTCTCGCACGAGGTCATGCACGTCTACCTGCACCGGCTGGGCCTGGAGTTCCCCGGCACGCGCGACAACGAGATCCTGACCGACACCGCGGCCGCCTACCTGGGGGCCGGCTGGCTGCTGCTCGACGCCTACCGGGAGTCCTCCGCCTCCACCCAGAAGCTGGGTTATCTGACGCCGGAGGAGTTCGGGTACGTGCTGGCCAAGCGGGCGGCCGCCTTCGGCGAGGACCCCGCGCCCTGGTTCACCAGCGCGCAGGCCTACGACGCGTACGTGCGCGGGCGCGAGCTGGTGCGCCGCGACGGCCGGCGCCCGCCGCTGGCCGCCGCCGGGCGGCTGGGGCGCCACCGGTACGCACGCGACCGCCGCTCCGGCACCGCCTCCGCGGACGCCGGGTACGCGTTCGAGGGGGCGGGCCCGGCGCGGGTCAGCTTCCCCTGCCCGACGTGCCACCAGCGGCTGCGGGTGCCGGTGCGCGGCCACCTGCGGGCCCGGTGCACGCTGTGCCGCTCCGAGCTGGAGTGCGACACCTAGGGGGTGTCGTCGAAGGCGGCGAGGCGTGTCCGACGGTCCGGCGCGGGCCCTGGCGCGGACCGGGCCTCACTTCGCCCACCACTTGCGCAGCACCTTCTCCGCCGGCTTGCCGTGCGGGGTGTACGCCAGGCGGCGGGCGGTCTCGCCGCTGTCCGGCCAGTCGTCCCACATCCACCAGCACACGCCCGCCCACCACGGCTTGCCGTCGAAGGCGGCGAGCAACGCCTCGTAGGCGGCGGCCTGTTCGGCGTCGCCGTCGCGTTTGCTGACGGTCCACGAGTAGGGGGCGGTGGTCGAACCGCGCTGGCTGACGTACCCGGCCTCGGTGAACAGGATCTTGCGGTGCCGGCTCTCGGAGAAGGCCTCGAGCTCCTCGGCGATGGGCTGCCAGGCCTGACGCAGACGGGCCGGGTCGGTGGTGGCCCGGTCGGCGAGCGGCCAGTACGCGTCGATGCCGATGACGTCGAGATCCTTCCAGAACGGGATCCTCGGGTACTCGTCGTAGTTGGCGGCGTATGTCAGCGGCCCCTTGTAGCGCTCGCGCACCGCGGCGATGACCCGCCCCCAGCGCTCGCCGTCCCGCGAGGTGCCCGCCAGCTCGGTGCCGACCGCGAACTGCTCGACGCCGGCGCGCCGGGCGAGCTCCGCGTAGTGGGTGATGAAGCGCTCGTACGCGCGGAACCAGGCGTCCCGGTCGCGTGGCCGGATGTCGGCGCGGTCGCCGCCCCCGGTGAGGTCGACGTGCGGTTTGACCATGGTCTTCAGGCCCGCCTCGTGGGCGAGGCGGATGATGTGCCGCAGGCTGTCGTCGGCGGCCGTCTCGCCGGTGGCGCGCATGGCCGGGTCGGTGACCCGGTCCTGGTACCAGGTGGGGGTGAAGGTCACCCACCGGGCGCCGGTGGCGGCGATCTCGCGCAGATACGTTCCGGCCCGCGGGCTGCTGTAGTCGTCGGCGTTCCACGAGGGGAGCGTCATGCCCCGCAACCCGCTCACCTTCCTGTCGTCGGACCGCCCGCCGCGGTCGGGGGACGGTCCGGGGTCTCCGGTGTCGCCGGAGGAGGAGCAGCCGGCGACGAAGAGGGCGGCCGCCGCCGCGAGCGCGGCGGCCGCCCTCCTCATCGCGTTCACCGGGCCAGGTCCATCGGGCCCACGAAGGTGTAGCCGAGGGCGCGGATGCCCTCGATCGTCTGCTTCAACGGCTCCACCGGGTAGTACGGGTGGTAGAAGAAGCTCGCCACTCCGTCCCGGACGGCCAGGTTGGCCCTGGCCGAGTTGATCAGGTCGGCGGGCTGCCGGGCCGGGTGGTTGTTGAAGGGCTCGGGTTCGTAGTTTCCGATGTTCTCGGGAAGCACGGTCGTACCGTAGACGTCCTTCACCGCGTACGGGAAGAACTGGCCGATGTAGCGACCGGGGTTCACCGTTCCGCCGCTGAGCGTTCCGGCGAAGTACAGCGAACGCTCCAGGCGGGCCGTGAAGTTCTGGCCGAAGACCTTGTAGTCCGTGGCGGACGCCGCGTAGTGCGGGGTGGTCCACAGCGTGGGCCTGGGCAGGCCGGCCAGGGTGAATCCGTTCAGACCCGAGGTCACCCGCGACTGGGCCCACACGGTGGAGTCCTCGGCCACCGGACCGTCGTAGACGACGTTGTCGGAGGCGTCGACGTGGGCGCGGAAGAACTCGAAGTCGTCCCCGGTGGTGCCGGTGTAGGGGTTGTTGACGTTCTTGTACTGGTGCGTGTAGCCGTGGTTCATCAGCACCGCGCCGCGCTGGAGCATGTACTTCAGCGCGCTGACGACCTGCGGGGCCTGTGCCAGGGTGATGGTTTCGGCCACCCCGTTGTTGTAGGCGCCCTTGGGGTCGGTGTAGGTCGGGATGACGTTGATCCCGTAGGGGATCCGCTGCGAGTAGAGGTAGTCGGCGATGGCCCGCAGCTGCGCCGGGTCGGCCTTGGGGCTGATGTCCTCCAGCCGTACGAACGCCCGGTGGCGCTCGGCGGTGGCGGGGGCGAGCGCGTCGAAGAGGAGGTCCTCGAAGACGATGACGCGGTCGGACTCGGAGACGTAGGCGAAGGGGATCTCACCGACGTAGGTGAGGTTGGACGAGCGGATCGCCCACGGGCTGGTGTCGCCGCTGTTGGCGTCCTTGGCCTGGGCGAGCTCGGTGACCTGCGGGTATCCGGCGCCGGAGAGGGCCGGGTGCAGCACGCCGCCGTCGAAGCCGGCCGGGATCTTCCGGGTCAGCTGCTGGTTCTTGTACGTGACCTGGTTGATGTTGCCGACGCCGCCACCGGTTCCGTAGTAGGAGTTGGTGGGATCCCAGCCGTACTTCTTCTTGAAGTTCTCGATGCCGACGGCGTTGGCCATGCCCCAGATGTTGTCGCCGATCCAGTTGACGGGCTTGGCGGTCTTCAGCGCGTCCTGGTAGAAGGCGGCGGGGATGGCGTCCGGGACCGTGCCCCCGTAGTAGGTCGAGCCGACGTAGACGGTGGAGGTGTACTGCTCGACCATGCCCGCGGTGTAGGCGGAGACCGGCTTGGCCGTGGCGGTGCCGAAGTGGCCGACGAGGTTGGCGATCGCCATCGCGTAGAGCTCGCCGAGGTGGCCGTAGGGGCCGGTGTTGTCGTAGAGGACCAGGGCGGAGGTGCCGGACGGCGCGGCGAGCGTGGTGGCGGTGACCGTGGTCCTCGGGGCCGGCGCCGGCGTGACGGTGAGGGTGCCGGCGCGGCGCTGCCGGTCCTTGCTCAGCCGGTCGGTGACGTAGGACTTCAGTTCCTTGGCGCTCGTACCGGCGAGCGAAGCGGAACCGACGCCCTGCAGTCCGTGCGAGGGATGCGGCCTGCCGTCCCCGGCTATCGCGCCCTCGGCACCCGCGGAAAGCGTGACGCCGCCCAGCAGGGCGGCGACGACGGCCATGACGACCGGAAAACGGGAAATCCGTGATCTCCCGCGCAATTTTTTCATTCTTGTTTCCCCCCAGTTCGACAAGCTGCTGCCGATTCCGCCGGCGAAGCCGACAGGTCCCGACAGTTGGCTGATTCTTGTGGTCCCCGGGAAGGGTGTCAATAGACAACTACGGTCCCGACCGGGCAATTACGGACAACGGAATTGGTACAGACCGCAGATCACATGCGTCACAACACCCACTCGAACAGGCATAACAACCGGTAGGTCCGCAGAATTCAATCTTCCGATTCAACAACTCCCACCACGCGGTCCTAAACCCCCCGCTCCATCTGATACCTTCCCTGCGCACGCCTCAGGACGAGGCGAAATCCGGGGGGATCTACATGTACGGAAAACCCGCTCTGGGGACAGTCCTGCCCTTGGCAGGGCTGACGGCAGCCCCAGAAGTTCTGCCGGGCATACCCTTTGCCAGGGGACTGCAGGAAGCGGCCGGGGCAGGATTCCTGCTCTACTGCGCGATAGCCGCCGTACTTCTTTCGGCAAAATTCTGGTTCGCCCTGCGAAACCTCGGTGACCGTTCATGATCACCGAAGTGATGCTCTGGTCGAGCATCGCCATCATCGTGATGGCCGGCTGCTACAACTCAACCCTTTTCATCCTGTCCAGACGCCGTGTCCGCCACGCCCGCGGACCGCGCGCCGAGCGCCTCTACGTGTTTCTCCTCGCCTGCCTGAACGAGGAGAAGGTGCTCGCGGAAAGCCTGGCCCGCATCACCTCGCTGCCGGCCGGGAACTTCATGGCCCTGGTCATCGACGACGCGTCCGACGACCGCACGGCCGAAATCGCCCGCTTCGCCGCCCATTCCTCGTCGAACAGGGTCCAGCTGCTCCAGCGGCACCTGCCGAACGCCCGCAAGGGCAAGGGCGCGGCCCTCAACGCGGGCATCCGGCACCTCCGCGAATCGGGTCTCCTCAACGGCCACGACCCGAGCGACGTCGTCGTCTGCGTCGTGGACGCCGACGGCCGCCTCGACCCGCATGTGGTGCAGGCGGTGGACCCCTACTTCGACGACCCGCGCACCGGCGCCACCCAGATCGGCGTGCGGATGTACAACCGGCACAAGGGCATGCTCGCCCGGCTCCAGGACATGGAATTCGTCATCTACGGCGACATCTTCCAGTCCGCCCGGCGCTACTTCGGCAGCGTCGGCATGGGCGGCAACGGCCAGTTCATGCGGCTCTCCGCGCTCGACACCCTCATGGAGGAGAGCGGCAAGGGCCCCTGGAGCGACTCCCTGACCGAGGACCTCGACCTCGGGGTGCGCCTGATCGCCCGCGGCTGGACCAACCACCACTGCACCACCGCCGCGGTCTCCCAGCAGGCCGTGCTCGACGTCAAGCGCCTGGTGCGCCAGCGCTCCCGCTGGTTCCAGGGCCATCTGCAGTCGGCGGGCCTGGTCCCGCTGATCCTGCGCGAGGTGCCCACCCGGGCCGCGGTGGACCTGCTCTACCACCTCTCCAGCCCGGTGCTGATCCTGCTCACCTCGCTGCTGCCGCTGTCCTTCGTCGTGGCCACGGGCGGCACCGTCATCGGCTCGGTGCAGGCCGGGCACGCGCTGTTCTCGCCGATGTGGGTCATCGGCCCCTACGTCCTGTCCTTCACCGCGGCGTACGCCTACGGCTGGGTCTACTCCCGGCGCGAGCGCGGGCTCGGGCTCGTGCGGTCGGTACTGCTCTCCCACGTCTTCGTCTTCTACGGCTACATCTGGTTCGCCGCCGGATGGTGGGGCCTGTGGCGGATGCTCACGGGCAAGCAGACCTGGCTCAAGACCGCGCGCACCTGACCGTCCCATCCGCACGGTCGTACCCGAGACAGCGCGCACCCGACCGGTCGTATCCGGCCGGTCGTCCCGAGACCACTCGTACCCGACCGGTTCGCTCGCGCGACCCCATCGACACTCGAGGCCGCCGCGCCTCCGTCCGCTGGCCGAGCACGTCATTCCCCGAGGGAGACCCATGTCCCCGAACGTCATCACCACGCCCGTACGCGCCATGCTCGTACTGGGCACCCGACCGGAGGCCATCAAGCTCGCGCCCGTGGCGCGCGCCATGGCGGCCTCGCCGCTCTTCGAGCCCATCGTCGTCAGCACCGGCCAGCACCGCGAGATGCTGCAGCAGATGCTGGAACTCCTCCAGGTCCCCGCGAGCGTCGAGCTCGATGTGATGCGCGACAGGCAGGAGTTGTCCACGCTGACGGCCCGTCTGGTGGACGGGCTCGGCGAGGTCGTCCGCGCCGAGCGCCCCGACGTCGTCATCGTGCAGGGCGACACCACCACCGCCCTCACCGGCGCCCTCGCCGCCTTCTACGAACACATCCCGGTCGCCCACGTCGAGGCCGGGCTGCGCACCGGGGTGCTGGACAACCCCTTCCCCGAGGAGCTCAACCGCCGCCTCATCGGACGCATGGCCCGCTGGCACTTCGCGCCCACCCCGCGCGCGGCCGGCCACCTCACCGCCGAGGGCGTGCCGGACGCCGAGGTCTTCGTCACCGGCAACACCGTCATCGACAACCTCCTGTGGGTGCTCGAGGAGGGCACCGGGCGCAACCACTTCCGCACCGGGCTGCGGCGCGTCCTGGTCACCCTGCACCGCCGCGAGAACCAGGGCGACAAGATGCGCGCCATGGGCAGGGCACTGCGGCGGCTCGCCGACCGCGGGGACGTGGAGATCGTGCTGCCGCTCCACAAAAGCCCGGCCGTCCGCGAGGCCCTGCTGCCCGAGATGGGCGACCACCCGGACATCCACGTCGTCGAGCCGCTGGGCTACGTGGACTTCTCCGCGACGCTCGCCGGCTGCGACCTGGTGATGACCGACTCCGGCGGCATCCAGGAGGAGGCCCCGACCCTGGGCAAGCCCGCGCTGGTGCTGCGCACGACCACCGAGCGGCCCGAGGCCGTGGAGGCGGGCGCGGCCCGCCTGGTGGGCACCGAACCGCACGTCATCCTGGAGGCGGCCGTCCGCCTGCTGGACGATCCGGCCGCGTACAAGCGGATGGCGACGGCCGGCAACCCCTTCGGTGACGGGCACGCCACGGACCGCATCGTGGCGCAGCTCGCGGAGGACTTCGGAGCCGACGCCGATGCCACGGCCGCGGCGGATCCGGTGATCGTGCCCCAGCCCGACGGCCCGGGGTCATACTCGACCGCATGACGAGAGTTCGCCGGCTCCTCGCCCTCGCCCTGCTCGCCGCCGCCGTGGTGGCGGGCCTGGTGCTCGCGGTGAGCGCCGTCTGGGAGGACAGCGGGGAGCCGGAACGGCCGTGGGCCGAGGGTTCGGTGCACGGCCCGTGGCGGTCGGTGTTCAACGGGCACGGCGAGAACATCGGCCGGCACGACGGGCTGGCCCTCTCCCCCAAGCCGGCCTCCCGGCCGGAGGAGACCCACGCGGGGCTGATCGTCTCCACCCGGCCGTACGGGGACGTGGACCTGCGGGCCAGGATGCGGACCGTCGCCCAGCTGCGCACCCCCGAGCCCAACCCCTGGGAGGTGCCGTGGCTGGTGTGGGCGTACACGGATCCGGAGCACTTCTACTACATCACCCTCAAGCCCAACGGCTGGGAGCTCGGCAAGCGTGACCCCGCCTACCCCGGCGGCCAGCGCTTCCTGGCGACCGGGCCCGAGCGCTTCCCGGTCGGCCAGTGGTCGGACGTGCGGGTGGGCCAGCGCGGCGCCCGGATGGAGGTGAGCGTCGACGGGCGGGGGCTGGTGGCCTACGAGGACCGGGAGCGCCCCTACCTGCGGGGCAACGTCGGCGCGTACACCGAGGACGCGCGGGTGCTCTTCAGCGACGTCTCGGCGCACGAGGCGGAATAGGGGTCAGGGAGTGTGGCGGCGCCTGCCTCGAGGTCGGGGTGAGGCAGGCGCCGAGTCACGGGGGCCGCAGCCGGCCGGGCGTCGTCGTCAGACGGTCAGCGCCCGGTCCGTCGGCCGGACGGGGGCCGGCAGGGTGCTGGTCCCGGTCAGGTAGCGGTCCACGCCGCGGGCGGCGGAGCGGCCCTCGGCGATGGCCCAGACGATGAGCGACTGGCCGCGGCCGGCGTCGCCCGCGACGAAGACGCCGGGGACGTTGGTGGCGTAGTCGGCGTCGCGCGCGATGTTGCCGCGCGCGTCCAGCTCCAGGCCGAACTGCTCGACGAGGCCGTTCTTGACGTCCGTGCCGGTGAAGCCCATGGCGAGGGTGACGAGCTGGGCGGGGATGCGCCGCTCGGTGCCGGGCTTCTGCTCGAGCTTCCCGTCGACGAACGCGACCTCGACGAGGTGCAGCCACTGGACGTTGCCGTCCTCGTCGCCCTCGAAGTGGGTGGTGGAGACGGAGTAGACCCGCTCGCCGCCCTCCTCGTGGGCCGAGGTGACCTTGTAGAGCATGGGGAAGGTCGGCCAGGGCTGGCCCGCGTTCCGCTCCTCGCCCGGCCGGGGCATGATCTCCAGCTGGGTGACGGAGGCCGCGCCCTGGCGGTGGGCGGTGCCGACGCAGTCGGCGCCGGTGTCGCCGCCGCCGATGACGACGACGTGCTTGCCCTCGGCGGTGATCGGGGAGACCGTCAGGTCGCCCTCCTGCACCTTGTTGGCGAGCGGCAGGTACTCCATGGCGTAGTGGACGCCCTTGAGGTCGCGGCCGGGGACGGGCAGGTCGCGGGAGGTGGTGGCGCCGGCGGCGATCACCACGGCGTCGTAGCGCTTGCGCAGCTTGGCGGCGTCGATGTCGCGGCCGATCTCCACCTCGGTGCGGAACTTGGTGCCCTCCGCACGCATCTGCTCGATGCGGCGGTTGATGTGCCGCTTCTCCATCTTGAACTCGGGGATGCCGTAGCGCAGCAGGCCGCCGATACGATCCGCGCGCTCGTAGACGGCGACGGTGTGGCCGGCCCGGGTGAGCTGCTGGGCGGCGGCGAGGCCGGCGGGGCCGGAGCCGATGACGGCGACGGTCTTGCCGGAGAGCCGCTCGGGCGGCTGCGGGGTGACGCCGCCGGCCTCCCAGGCCTTGTCGATGATGGTGACCTCGACGTTCTTGATGGTCACCGGCTGCTGGTTGATGCCGAGCACGCACGCCGACTCGCACGGCGCGGGGCACAGCCGGCCGGTGAACTCGGGGAAGTTGTTGGTGGCGTGCAGCCGCTCGGACGCGGCGGGCCAGTCCTCGCGGTAGGCGTAGTCGTTCCACTCGGGGATGAGGTTCCCCAGCGGACAGCCGTTGTGGCAGAACGGGATGCCGCAGTCCATGCAGCGGCTCGCCTGCTTGCTGATGACGGGCAGGAGGGAGCCGGGGACGTGGACCTCGTTCCAGTCGCGGACGCGGTCGGCGACGGGACGGGTGCGGGCGACCTCGCGGTCGGTGGTCAGAAAGCCCTTCGGGTCAGCCATGGGTCGCCGCCTCCATCATCTTCTGGTGGGTCTCGGTCTCGGTGAGACCGGCTCGCTCGGCGGCGTCCTTGGCGGCGAGCACTGCCTTGTACGTGGCCGGCATGACCTTGCGGAAGCGGGTCACGGCCGTGTCCCAGTCGGCGAGGAGGCCGGCCGCGACGGTGGAGGCGGTCTCCTCGTGGTGGCGGCGCACCACGTCGTGCAGCCACTGCCGGTCGGCGTCGTCGAGGGTGTCGACGGCGTCGGCCAGTTCCTTGTTGACGTTGTCGGGATCGAGGTCGATCACGTAGGCGACGCCGCCGGACATGCCGGCCGCGAAGTTGCGGCCGGTGGCGCCGAGGACGACGGCCCGGCCGCCGGTCATGTACTCGCAGCCGTGGTCGCCGACGCCCTCGGAGACGACGGTGGCGCCGGAGTTGCGGACGCAGAACCGTTCGCCGACGCTGCCGCGCAGGAACAGCTCGCCGCCGGTGGCGCCGTAGGCGAGGGTGTTGCCGGCGATGGTGGAGTACTCGGCGAGGTGGTCGGCGCCGCGGTCGGGGCGGACGACGATGCGGCCGCCGGAGAGGCCCTTGCCGACGTAGTCGTTGGCGTCGCCCTCCAGGCGCAGGGTGACGCCGCGGGGCAGGAACGCGCCGAAGGACTGGCCGGCGGAGCCGGTGAAGGTGATGTCGACGGTGTCGTCGGGCAGGCCGGCGCCGCCGTACTTCTTGGTCACCTCGTGGCCGAGCATGGTGCCGGCGGTGCGGTTGATGTTGCGGATGGGCAGCTGGGCGCGGACGGGCTGGGGGGCCTCGTCGCCGACGGTGTTCAGGGCGTCGGCGGCGAGCTTGATCAGCTGGTTGTCGAGCGCCTTGGCCAGGCCGTGGTCCTGCTCGGTGGTGCGGTGGCGGGCGGCCCCGGCGGGCAGGTCCGGCACGTGCAGCAGGGGCTCGAGGTCCAGGCCCTGAGCCTTCCAGTGGGTGACGGCCCGGGAGGTGTCGAGGAGTTCGGCGTGGCCGACGGCCTCCTCCAGGGTGCGGAAGCCCAGCTCGGCGAGGAGTTCGCGGACCTCCTCGGCGATGAACTCGAAGAAGTTGACGACGAATTCGGCCTTGCCGGTGAACCGCTCGCGCAGCACCGGGTTCTGGGTGGCGATGCCGACGGGGCAGGTGTCCAGGTGGCAGACGCGCATCATGACGCAGCCGGAGACGACGAGGGGGGCTGTGGCGAAGCCGAACTCCTCGGCGCCCAGCAGGGCGGCGACGACGACGTCGCGGCCGGTCTTGAGCTGGCCGTCGGTCTGCACGACGATGCGGTCACGCAGACCGTTGAGCAGCAGGGTCTGCTGGGTCTCGGCGAGGCCGAGCTCCCAGGGGCCGCCGGCGTGCTTGAGGGAGGTCAGGGGCGAGGCGCCGGTGCCGCCGTCGTGGCCGGAGATCAGGACGACGTCGGCGTGGGCCTTGGAGACGCCCGCCGCGACCGTGCCGACGCCGACCTCGGACACCAGCTTCACATGGATGCGGGCGGCGGGGTTGGCGTTCTTGAGGTCGTGGATGAGCTGGGCGAGGTCCTCGATGGAGTAGATGTCGTGGTGCGGGGGCGGCGAGATCAGGCCGACGCCGGGGGTGGAGTGGCGGGTCTTCGCGACCCAGGGGTAGACCTTGTGGCCGGGCAGCTGGCCGCCCTCGCCGGGCTTGGCGCCCTGGGCCATCTTGATCTGGATGTCGTCGGAGTTGACCAGGTACTCGCTGGTCACGCCGAAGCGTCCGGACGCCACCTGCTTGATGCTGGAGCGGCGCGCGGGGTCGTAGAGGCGCTCGGGGTCCTCGCCGCCCTCGCCGGTGTTGGACTTGGCGCCCAGCCGGTTCATGGCGATGGCCAGGGTCTCGTGGGCCTCCTGGGAGATGGAGCCGTAGGACATGGCGCCGGTGGAGAAGCGCCTCACGATGGCGCTGACGGGCTCGACCTCGTCGAGGGGGACGGGGGTGCGGTCGTTCTTGAAGGCGAACAGGCCGCGCAGGGTCATCAGCCGTTCGGACTGCTCGTCCACGCGCTGGGTGTACTGCTTGAAGATGTCGTACCGACGGGTGCGGGTGGAGTGCTGGAGCCGGAAGACGGTGTCGGGGTCGAACAGGTGCGGTTCGCCCTCGCGGCGCCACTGGTACTCGCCGCCGATGTCGAGGCGGCGGTGGCTGGCGGGGATGCCGGTGGCGGGGTAGGCCTTGGCGTGCCGCGCGGCGACCTCGCGGGCGACGACGTCCAGGCCGGCGCCGCCGATCTTGGTGGCGGTGCCGTGGAAGTAGGTGTCGACGAAGGACTCGTCCAGGCCGACGGCCTCGAAGACCTGGGCGCCGCGGTAGGAGGCGACGGTGGAGATGCCCATCTTGGACATCACCTTCAGCACGCCCTTGCCGAGCGCCTTGATGAGGTTGCGGATGGCGTCCTCGGGGGCGAGGTCCGGAAGATCCCGAAAAAACGTGCCCGCGCGGACGAGGTCCTCGACGGACTCCATGGCCAGGTAGGGGTTGACCGCCGCCGCGCCGTAACCGATGAGCAGCGCGACGTGGTGGACCTCGCGGACGTCACCGGCCTCGATCAGCAGGCCCACCTGGGTGCGCTGCTTGGTGCGGATGAGGTGGTGGTGGATGGCGGAGGTCAGCAGGAGGGAGGGGATGGGGGCGTGCTCGGCGTCGGAGTGCCGGTCGGAGAGCACGATGAGGCGGGCGCCGTCCGCGATGGCCGCGTCGGCCTCCGCGCACATCGCCTCCAGGCGGGCGGCCAGCGCCTCGCCGCCACCGGAGACCCGGTAGAGGCCGGAGAGGGTGGCGGCCTGCAGGCCCGGCAGGTCGCCGTCGGCGTTGATGTGGATGAGCTTGGCGAGCTCGTCGTTGTCGATGACGGGGAACGGCAGGGTGACGCTGCGGCAGGACGCGGCGGTGGGGTCGAGCAGGTTGCGCTGCGGGCCGAGGGAGGAGATCAGCGAGGTGACCAGTTCCTCGCGGATGGCGTCCAGCGGCGGGTTGGTGACCTGCGCGAAGAGCTGGGTGAAGTAGTCGAAGAGCAGCCGGGGGCGCTCGGAGAGGGCCGCGATCGGCGAGTCGGTGCCCATCGAACCGATCGGCTCGGCGCCCGACTTGGCCATGGGCGCGAGGATGACGCGCAGCTCCTCCTCGGTGTAGCCGAAGGTCTGCTGGCGGCGGGTGACGGAGGCGTGGGTGTGCACGATGTGCTCACGCTCGGGGAGGTCGGCCAGATCGATCAGCCCGGCCTCCAGCCACTCCTTGTACGGCTGTTCGGCGGCGAGGGCGGCCTTGATCTCGTCGTCCTCGATGATGCGGTGCTGCTCGGTGTCGACGAGGAACATCCGGCCGGGCTGCAGGCGGCCCTTGCGGACGACCTTGGCGGGGTCGATGTCGAGGACGCCGACCTCGGAGGAGAGCACGACCAGGCCGTCGTCGGTGACCCAGTAGCGGCCGGGGCGCAGGCCGTTGCGGTCGAGGACGGCGCCGACGAGGGTGCCGTCGGTGAAGGTGACGCAGGCGGGGCCGTCCCAGGGCTCCATCAGGGTGGAGTGGTACTGGTAGAAGGCGCGCCGGGCCGGGTCCATGGAGGCGTGGTTCTCCCAGGCCTCGGGGATCATCATCAGCACGCTGTGCGGCAGCGAACGCCCGCCGAGGTGCAGCAGCTCGAGGACCTCGTCGAAGGAGGCGGAGTCGGAGGCGTCGGGCGTGCAGACGGGGAAGAGGCGCTCGATGCTCCTGCCGTCGCCGCCGTCACCGGCGCTGTGCCCATGGTCGGCAGAGCCGAACAGCTCGCTGGCCAGCTGGGATTCGCGTGCGCGCATCCAGTTGCGGTTGCCCTTGACCGTGTTGATCTCGCCGTTGTGGGCGACGAAGCGGTACGGGTGGGCGAGCGGCCAGGAGGGGAAGGTGTTGGTGGAGAACCGGGAGTGGACCAGTGCGATGGCGGTGGCGCAGCGGCGGTCGGACAGGTCCGGGAAGAACGGCTCGAGCTGCCCGGTGGTGAGCATGCCCTTGTAGACGATGGTGCGGGCGGAGAGGGACGGGAAGTAGGTGTCCGCCTCGCGTTCGGCGCGCTTGCGCAGGACGAACGCCTTGCGGTCGAGGGCGAGTCCGCTGCTCCTGCCGTCGCTGACGAACAGCTGCCGGAAGGCGGGCATGGTGGCGCGGGCGCCGGCGCCGAGCAGGTCGGGGGCGACGGGGACGTCGCGCCAGCCGAGGACGGTCAGGCCCTCCTCGGCGGCGATCGTCTCGATGTGCGAGACGGCGGCGGCCGCTTCCTGGTCGTCGGCGGGCAGGAAGCCGATGCCGACGGCGTACGAGCCGGCGGGCGGGAGCCGGAAGGTGACGCTCTCGCGGAGGAAGGCGTCGGGGACCTGCAGCAGGATGCCCGCGCCGTCGCCGGAGTCGGGGTCGGAGCCGGTGGCGCCGCGGTGCTCCATGTTGCGCAGGACGGTGAGCGCCTGTTCCACGAGCTCGTGGCTCGCCTCGCCGGTGAGGGTCGCGACGAAGCCGACGCCACAGGCGTCGTGTTCGTTGCGCGGGTCGTACATCCCCTGCGGGGCGGGGTGGGATGCGTGGCGCATCGGCGCTCCCGTCGTCGTCTGGCAGTCATGTCAGAGGCATGTGCCGAGGGACGACGTTGGCCCTCGCCGAAGAAAAAGGTTCGTGCGGCTCAAAAGTTCGTGCAGATTACATGATGCGGCGCTTCTCGAAAAGCGGAAGGGTCGGTCCATCATGTGGACGCCCGGTGTGTGGGCGGGCGCTCCGGATCCCTGGGATCGCCAGGCCCGGCCGCGCCGGATACTCAGCACAGCACGGGCGGCGTTGCCCGCATGCGCTACCGGATTGTGCCCCGCGGCCGGTGGACCGAAACCGCGAGGAAACACGCACGTTATGCGGTAGCGCGCATAAGAATTACCCGACTGCGGTGCCGAAGGCAATACCGAGGAGGTAAGTCACACCGGCCGCGGCCCCGCCCAGCAGCAGCTGCCGCAGCCCGCTGAACCACCACGACCGGGCCGTCACCCGGGCCACGACGGCGCCGCAGGCGAAGAGCCCGAGCAGCGCGAGCAGCACGGCGGGCCACAGATCGGTGGCGCCGAGGAGGTAGGGCAGCAGGGGCAGCAGCGCGCCCAGCGCGAAGGAGGCGAACGAGGACACGGCGGCGACCGCCGGCGAGGGCAGGTCGGAGGGGTCTATGCCCAGCTCCTCGCGGGCGTGGATCTCCAGCGCCTGCTCGGGGTCCTTCGACAGCTGCCGGGCCACCTCGCGGGCCAGCTCGGGCTCCACGCCCCGCGACTCGTACAGCGCGGCCAGCTCCCGCTGCTCGTCGGCGGGGTGCTTGCGCAGCTCGCGCCGCTCGACGTCCAGCTCGGCGAGCACCAGCTCACGCTGCGAAGCGACGGAGGTGTACTCGCCGGCGGCCATCGAGAACGCGCCGGCGGCAAGGCCGGCGAGGCCCGCGATGACGATGGCGTGGGCGGACGCGGTGCCTCCGGCGACACCGGACATCAGGGCGACATTGGAGACCAGCCCGTCCATCGCACCGAACACGGCGGGACGCAGCCAGCCGCCGTTCACATCGCGGTGCGTGTGGTTGTCACGGTGGGCGATGTGCGTTTCCGCGGCCGTGTCGAGGACAGCCATTGCTCCGTGTGCTCCCTTCCCCAGGGGCGAACCCGGCTGTGCCGCCCCTCCTGAGTCGAAGGTACGCACGAAGGGGCATGATCCGCTAGCAAGGAAGGCCTGCCTGACCTGCGGCTTTCTGCCAGGGGGATGGCGCGGAAAGGCCCCCGCGGCGGGAGGCGGCGGGGGCCGGGGGACGCGCTGGGGCGCGTCAGATTTTCTTGGGCTTGGCGGCCTTGGGAGCCGCGGGCCCGGAACCGGACTCGCCCTCACCCTCCCCGCCCTCGGCCGCGGGCTCGACGACGAGCTCGCGCCCGGGGGCCTTCCTGGCGGAGATCACCATGTAGGCGACGGCGGCGAGGAAGACGAGGATGGAGGTCCAGCCGTTGAGGCGCAGGCCCAGGACGTGGTGGGCCTCGTCGACGCGGAGATACTCGATCCAGAAGCGCCCGACGGTGTAGGCGGCGACGTACAGGGCGAAGGCGCGCCCGTGGCCGAGCTTGAACTTCCGGTCGGCGAGGATCACGAGGGCTGCGACGCCGAGGCACCACAGGGACTCGTACAGGAACGTCGGGTGGTACGTACCGGCGATGCGCCCGATCCCCGGGTCGGCGTCGATCTTCAGCGCCCAGGGCAGGTCGGTCTCCTTGCCGTAGAGCTCCTGGTTGAACCAGTTGCCCCAGCGCCCGATGGCCTGCGCGACGGCGAGCCCCGGCGCGACGGCGTCGGCCCAGGCGGGCAGCGGGATCCCGCGCCGCCGGCAACCGATCCACGCCCCGACCGCGCCGAGCGCGACGGCGCCCCAGATACCGAGGCCGCCTTCCCAGATCTTGAAGGCGTCGACCCAGTTCCGGCCCGAGCCGAAGTACAGCTCGTAGTCGGTGATCACGTGGTACAGCCGCCCGCCGACGAGCCCGAAGGGCACCGCCCACACCGCGATGTCCGCCACCGTCCCGGCCTTGCCGCCCCGCGCGACCCAGCGCTTGTTGCCGAGCCAGACGGCGACGAAGACGCCGATGATGATGCAGAAGGCATAGCCGCGCAGCGGGACCGGCCCGAGATGGATCACACCGGTCGAGGGGCTGGGAATGTATGCGAGATTCATGGCACCCCCGACGCTACCTTGCCGGAACGCACAGGTGGCACCCCGCCCGGCACAACGGCTGCGTAACAGGGGCATGCACGGTCTACGTCCGAGTGACCTTTCCGCACCGGCCCTGCCGGTCCTCGTCGTCGGCGCCGAGGCCGCGGCTGCGGTCGTAGGGGTCGACGGAAGGACCGGACTCGCCCTCTTCCTCGCCATGGCCCGCGAGCCTGGGGAATCCCGGGTGGATGAAACCGTCGTGGACGTCGCAGGTGGTGTTGCCTATGTCCATCATGTGGCGGGCGATGACCAGCTTGCCGGGCGTCACGCTGAAGCGGGCGGGATCGAGGATCTCGGTGTCGACGACACGGCGCACGATGGTGCGCGCGACCTGCCGGGAACCGTTCTCCTTCTTCGTCAGCGGGTAGACGAAGGTGTAGTCGGCGTGGATGGTGACGACGCCGTCCTTGCCCTCCGCGAAGGTCATCCGGCCCCGCGTCTTGACGACATCGCCCACCACGCGGACCTCGTTCGGGTCGAAGCGGCTGAAGAGGGCCAGCGGGTCGTTCTCCCGATCGGGCTTGCGCAGCCCCGCGTTGACCTTGGTGATCATCTCTTCTTGCTGCGGATCGAGCAGTTCCAGCGCGGCGGCCGGACGCTCGCCGCGCAGGGTCGCGGGATCGAGGTTGGCGGCGACGAGGAAGTCCTTGGTCAGCTTCAGCGCCGAGGCGACCTGCTCCTTCGACGCCCCGCCCACGGCAGCGGCCTCGGGCAGCACGATCCCCGCCGCGCCGTCCGCGTACTCCTCCGCCGGCGACCCGGCGAAGGGCCGCCCGAGGGTCGCGGCGCCCTCGGACGACTCGGGCGCTCCTTTGTCCTTGCCCCAGCCGCCGGGTATCCGGGAAGCGATGTCACCGGGATTGACCACGATCGCAGCACCCACGGCGACGACGAGGACGACCCCGATGCCACCGAGAATCCGGCGCTTGCGGGCGGCCTTCCCGTTCATCTCCTGCCAGGCGGGCCCGGTGCGCCAGCCTTCGGGGTGCGACGGGGGAACGTTCCTGCCTCCCCGTCCAAGGAGCCCACCGAGCCCCTTCCGGCGGGCCTTCGCGGCTTCCTCGTCCTGCTGCCGCAGCCGCTCGGTGACCATCCGGGCGCGCGCCGACGGTTCTTTGGGGGCGGACTCGCGGATGGACTGCTCAGAGTCCCGGGCGAAGTGCTCCCAGTCCTCGTCGGACAGGGAAGGAGACTTTCCGTCGCCGACTGTCATCGCATGCTCTCTCGTCTGTAGATCATCAGGCCAGAGGCACTGTAGAGGCACACTCGGAGACGGGTCACAGACTGTTGACCGTCCTCCTCTTAAGGGTGGCTGGCCAAACAATGGCGGATCAGCGGGAGGCCACGGCACGGCGCAGCGCATCGCGGTGCTCCTGCGTCCAGGCGGCGCCTTGCTGCTCGTCCGGCAGCCCGGCGAGCCCGGTGGAGAAATGATCGACCGCCTCGTCGTAGCGACCCAGGGCCAGGGTGCACAGCCCCATGTTGAGTCTGTTGAACTCCGGCGTGAGCCAGTAAGCGGTCTCCGGAGGCGGCACGGCGGCTGCGAGGTCCGACAACCGTTCGGCTTCGTCGGCCACTCGCAACGCCTGGCCGGTCTCCCCGAGCTCCGCCAATCCGGCCGCCGACTGAAGCAGGTCACCCAGCCGTTGCGCGGGGTGCGCACCCGGTGTGCGCGCGGCGGCGGCGTACCACCGGGCGACTCCCTGTTGCCGCCCCTGCCGGCGTGCGAGATACCCCCGGAAGTTCAACGCCTGCGCGGCGAGCGTGCCGTCCTCGATCGCGTCCGCGAGCTCCAGCGCCTGGGTCAGCATCGACACGGCTTCGTCGTCACGACGCACCTGAGCGAGCATCCATCCGGCGAACTGGGCGAACTCCGACGCCACCGCCGTCAGTCGCTCCCGCTGCGCCCCTCGAGCGCCCTTGAGCATGCGGGTGATGTCGTCCACATGCATGAGGGTGGCCGGGATGACCGACCTGGGATCGAGGACGTCGTCCAAGCGCCGGTAGGCGACCAGTACTCGGCTCAGAGCGTCAACGGTTCCCGCATCAACACGGGACGACTGCCCGGCACTGCGGGCGACCCGCGACTGATCGTCAGCGTTGAGCACGGTCCCGGCCAGGGCTCCACCGGCCTCGACAAGCCGGTCCAAAGCCTCCGCCAGCTTCACCGACGGCTGCTGCTTCCCGTTCAGTACCCGGGACAGATAGGCCAGGTCGTAATTGATCGCGCGCGCTGCGGCACTCATCGAATAGCCACTGTCCCGCAGCGCACGACGGGCGAGGTCGGCGAAGTCGCTCACGGTGAACCCCTAGGCATTGACTCGTACCTCCCAGTTTAGTCAACGCCGGTCAACTCCCCAGTGAGCACTGCGCGATCCAACGATGGTCCATGCGAAGGCCCCGGCGACCGCTGTCACGGCCCCGGGGCATGGCCAACGCTACGAAGGAGCGTCGACGTGACCGACCATATCCCCCGCTGGTTCGGGCGGGTAAGGGCCTTGTTCGCCCCCAGAACCCAAGCCAATGCCCACACCGAACAGCCGGCCACAACCCCCGCGCCGCCCGCGACCCCCGACAGCGACGTCACCCTCTGGGTAACGGCACACGGCTTCGACTTCCGCCGTCGGCAGGCCGGAACGAAGGTGGGGCGATGATGAGCGACGACGCCGGAACTTGGGTCATCGACGCCGGGCGCGACCGCGTCGGCCTAGTGATCGCCACGGCCGACGGGCGAGTGCGGCTGCGCGGCTGGGTCGACGGCAGCGAGTGGGACGCCCTGCCGGGCAACGTCCGCCCGGTGGCCACAGGCGGCCGACAGGAACTACGCGCAAAGGTCGCGAAGGCCAACCACCACAGCGAGCGCAGGTGGGGCCGGTGAGCAGCAACGGAACGGCAGCCAGCGAGGCGCACGTGCCGGCACCCCCGCCGCCCCGGTGCGAGGAGTGCGCGAGCATCAAGCGTGTGATGACCCAGGCCCTGCGAACCGGTGACCGCCAAGGCGCCGCCCGGACGGCCACGGCCATGGGCGTTCACTTGCGGGTGGCTCACCCGTAAGCACCCACAGATCCCTGCCTCTCCGTCGGTCATACCGGTTGGCGCCTCTGGCGGAGAGGCAGGCCCCAACGCCCGTCCTTGGATTCCTGCAGGACAGTTGGCACCGGAGCGGGACACACGATGGGACCACGTCAGTCCCATTCCATCCCCGCATAGGGGCTGGCCTCCCCCGTCCACGGGTTGATCCCGGAGTCCCAGAGCCGTTGCTCCTCTCGCCAATGCAGGAACTTCGGCGATGCCAAATCCCAGAGGTCAAGACCACTCATCGGGCACTCGTCGAAGTCGGCAAGGAACACGCGCCGCAGAAACTCCGCCATCCCGCAGTTATAGATCGTTGGCAGGGACGCGGTATGACGCCCGAAGACCACGACAGGCCATTGGTCGGGATCCTTGTCCGTAGTGAGCCAGCACAAGATATCGGGACCGGAAGTGACTCCCCAGGCAATCAGTGGGGCAGAGGGCGGTTCGTGCAACTCCCAGGGGCCTGGTAGCTGGGCGGCCAGAGCACGTGCAGTTTTCGTCTCCATGAGCATTTGACTCAGAGATTCGTCACCCTTGGTCGACAACGGGTTGAAAATGTAGAGGAATTCACTGATGTGCCCCTCCCCATACTCCGTAATGAACGCCACGTAGTCGTCCGGAAGCCGGGTTCCCCAAACCGCTGCCGCCCGTATCCAGTCGACGGTCTCACCCGCGCCAGTATGCGTTGGCACGAGATGGCGAAGTTCGGCGATTCCTGACATATCGACTCCTCCTTGAAATCCGAAAAAACTGGTATGTGTGCACTCCACTGACGGTCAGGTCGTGAGTGCGCTGCTGCTTGACGAAGTGGCGGACCTCAGTCACCCGCAGGGCCTCACCCTCCACACTGCGCAGTTGGGCTCCCGGACGGAGGTCTCCCGCGTCGACCCACTTCTTCTCGTCGGCCTCCCAGAACGGATGCGTGTTCGTGGCGATGGTGCTCGCCGCGCCGCACTCGGTTTCGACTGTCAGGTCGGTGAAGTCCCTAATTTACCCTTCGGTGCGCCGATGACGTCGGCGCCTACGAAAGGTTGTGCCACGCGTGGCTACAAGTCCCTCGGCACTCCGTTTCCCTTCGTCGCGTGTCAGCCGCAGCAAACGTGAACAAGAGGACGCGAAAGGACTTCACATACTCACTCGGGGGCAGACTTATAATCTTCCCCATTTGTTCGAGAATCGGTTCGCGAACAATCAGCACTGCCGGGGTCATGGTTGGCTTGACGCCTGATCGCAGGAGCCCCTCACGCGCGTCGTTCACTGTTGCGTGGGCCTGCATGGCGTAGCGAACAACCTCGCGCAGTACCGCTCTCTGATCAACCTGCTCCAGCGAAGAGAACCAGGCCACAACATCCTCCAGACTCCGGAGTCCTTGGGCAAACTCGTTGATTATCCGCTCTGATGCTCGCCGCATCCGCTTCCACGACCTCCCCCACTCGACCGCCACCTTGCCCCTGGAGCAAGGCGTCGACCTCGTCGTGATCAAGGAACTCCTCGGCCATGCCCACATCGGCGTCATCGCCGGCGCCTACGCCCACGTACGACTCCGCCTCCAGCGCGGTGCCATCAACACCCTCAGCACCACCCTTGACGGTCCTGCCAACGACAAGTCGACGCGCAACGACGGCGACGACCCGCCGCTGTGTGGAGCCACCGTCCACTGACGTTGCCGTCAACTACTGCCGTCACCCCACGCAGAAGCCCCGCCAGGACGCACCTGACGGGGCTTCAACTGTGCTGGCGCTATCGACCCTTTAAGCGGGATACATTTCACGCGGCCGAGAGTTAACCCTGAGACTGGGCCCCAGAAAACTCCCCAAGAGAGTCGAAGCTACCCCGACCGAAGCACCTTCATCTGAGGGTCAAAACAGTTCAATCCAAACCTGTTGGCAACCTGTGCCACATACGCAGACGCCACATCTGCTCTACTCCACGCAAGCGCGATGTAAACGTAAGGCCCACTTGCCCCTTTGGAAAGTGGCGTTGCAGCCCAGGGCGTCTCGTCTCCGGTATCCCTATCAGGCCAACGCTCAGTAAGGGCGGCCAGGAAGTCGGCGATGACGCTTACCACCGGGAACAGCTCATCACCGTCGAGATACTCGTCGTACAAGCGACTATGCACCCTAGCCGCTTCGCGACCACCGGCTGGCACATCCCCTTGCCAAACCGCCAGGTCGTAGCTCACCTTTCACTCACCTCGTCTCGCATGCAGTAGAGCTCGGCGCTTGCGAATGCTCTCTTCCTGACCCCTCCTACCATGCCTTTGCCCCGCCATAAAGGATCACGTTGACGTCAGCCTGCGGGAGTAAATCGCCACTCTTCAAGCCCCAACCACTCAGTTGGTCAGACCGCAGGATCACATTCCCGCCGTCCCCAAGCTGCCCATACACAGTCTTCTGCTGGGGCGACAGTCTGGCTGAAGGGCCATTCTTCACTTCAAAATACTCGGGCGCACCCATGCCGGGACCGTTCCTGGTTGCGACGACATCAACATACGATATCGTCCCGTCTTTGGCTTCAAGCTTCACGTGCGTCCCCATGATCGTGTAACCACGGTCCTGAAGCTCCTGGACAGCTCTTGCTTCGCCCACCGCTCCCTTGGCCGGGCCGCACGGTCCGCTGTTGTGAACGAGTAGCGGAGTCTGCCCCGCCAGCACATGGTACGTGTGCACTCCGCTGACGGTCAGGTCGTGAGTGCATCACCACTCGGGGAGCTCCATCAGGCGGAGCCGGGACGCGTAGCCGCCTCCGTACGCCTGGGCGAAGCCGGAGTAGTCGAGGCGGACCCCGGTGGGCGCGACCGTCTGGGCCGTCATACCCGCCTTGGGCGCCTCGGCCTTGATGACGATCAATGGGCCGTCCACACCGGCCCGCTTGCTCACCTTCCGTTCGGCGACACTCACCTCGGCCTTCCCCGAGGGTGCCGCGGCCGTCACTCCCTTCGTCCCCCGGCCCCGCGCTACGGGGAGGAGGCTCACGGGCAGGCCGTTCGCCTTCACGGCCCGCCCGGCTCCGCCGTGCACCTTGGACAGGTCAACCGTGGATTTCCCGCCCTTGGGCCACGCGGCCTTCGGTTTCGACTGCGGCATCTTGGGCGCAGGGTCGGTCTTGCGCGGCTTGACCGTGGCAGACTTACCGATCACCGGCTTCCCCGGCGCCGGGGCACCGGGCAGGGCATGCCCCTTGGCCGCTGCCGGGAAGGCCACGCCTTGCATCAGTGACGCCACCAGGAGCGTGGGCACGCTCAGTGACAGACGTCTGCGCCACCTCGCTCTGTGCGCCTTGGCCTTGCGTTTCATCTTCTCGTCATCCCTCGCTGAGTAGCTGAGTAGGGCACGGCGTGTCCTGCGCACGGCAGCATGCGGCGGAACCTTCTCTTACCGGCCGCGCTCCCGGCCGGTTCAGTCGCTCGGTACCTGGGTGGGGAAGTCGTGAATTCCGGCGGCGAGCCGCTCGATCTGGTTCCTGGTGAGAGCCCCTTGAAAGGCCCATACGTCGTCGAGCTGCCCTGACCAGTACTCCGCGTCCGTTCCCACGCCCATGGACCGGCCGAGCTGGAATGACTTGCCGGCGCCGAACGACACGGCGTTGCCGGTCCGGGAGGATCGGTCCTTGCAAGTGGATTCCGCAGTCGACGATCCGTCCGTGTCCGTGCGGCAGGAGAACTCCTCCAGCGCGCCGTTCACGTACAACCGGAGCTCGTGGGCGAATCCGTCGTAGACCAGAGCCAGGTGATTCCAGGTACCCGCGTCCTGGAAGGCACTGTTCTCCACCGTCGTGACGGTGACGGCCTTGTCCGAATCCTTGTCGGCCAAGGTCACCTGCCAGCGCCCGGGGCCCTCGGCATCCGTGTCCCCCGGCCCCTTCGGGCCCGGCACGTAACGGACGGTGAAGGCACTGCGGGCCTTGCCCTCCGCACTCATCACGGTCATGGCGCGGCCCGGCTTGTCCGCCACTCGCTGCGCCCAGGCGGTCATGGTGAAGCTGCCGCTGGTGTCGACGGGCATCCCGTCGGTGGCAGCCGCGTCGTCGGAGCCGTCGAGGCGCAGACTGCCTCTGTCGACATGGCCCGTGCCGATGGCGGCCCCGCCCGACAGCGTCAGGTCGTGGCGCGAAGCCCCGCTGTCCGTGAGCGCGTCCGGGGAGACTGCCGGTGTGCCCGAGGCCGTCTCCAGCTTCCAGCGTCCCTTGACCAGGGGTCGCTGTTTGAACAGCTGCTTGATCTCGTCGACCGACACCGGGCGGTCGTAGAGACGTACGTCGTCGATCTCGCCCGGAAAGAAGTTGTCGGGCTTGCCCGCGTAGGAACCTGCGCCGATCTGCAGTTGCCGGTCCGCGTACCACGGGTCGGGCATGGGGGCGGACCCCGCTTCCACGCCGTTGACGTACAGGGTGAGCGTTCTTGCCACGATGTCGTGGACCCCGGTCAGGTGCGTCCACTCACCGCCTCGAGGAGGTGTTCCGGCAATCTGAACGACCTTGTTCTGCTTGGCGTCGGCAGCGTCGCCGGAGTGTTGGTTGAAAACCCACCTGTCGTAGGTGGGTGAGTAGTACAGCTCGGCTCCGCTGGCGTTCGTGCCCGCCTGTGTCAGGACCACAGCGGTGTGCGTCGGCTTGTCCTTCGGGAGCCGGACCCATGCGGAGATCGCGAATGCCCCCATGGTGTTGAAGTGCGGCGCGTCCACTGTCGCGTAGTCGCGCACACCATCCAGAGCCAGCGCCTTGCCGTCGATGCCGTCCGCGCCCGGGTGGGGACTGCCGTGAAGAACCGCCGGCATGACGTCGGCGCGTCCGCTCACCTCTTTCGCGCCCGGTGCCTCGTCCAGCGGGAAGATCGCACGGGCGGGCCGACCCGGTCCCCGGACGTGCTCTTTCGCGTACAGCCGAGATATCTCGCTCGTCGAAGCCGGCTTGTTGAAGATCTCTACTTCGTCGATCTGTCCCGGGAAGAAGGCGGTCGGCTTGCCATTGGCCGACGACGCACCGATCAGCAGTCCGCGCCGAGCGTCCCACGGTGTCGTGTACGGCACGACCGCCTCCTGCTGGCCGTTGACGAACAGCCGCAGCTCACCGGCACCGCTGTCGTAGACGCCCACCAGGTGGGTCCACTCCCCCGTTTTGACCCCACCGGGCTTTTTCTGCATCACTCGCACCGGCAGCGCGCCGTCGGTGTCCGAGGCGAACTGGCTGAACGCCCAACGGTCGTAGTCCTTGGAGTAATACAGCCCGAAGCCCGGTGAGTGGTTACCCGCCTGGGTGACGACGGCCGCCGGCTCCGAGGGCATGGCCGAGAGCTTGGCCCAGGCGGACACCGTGAAACTCCCAGAGGTATCCACCACCGGGATGTCGCTGCCGGCGTAGGCGTCCTTACCGCTGAGAGTCAGCGCTGTTCCCATCACGCCCTCGGCTCCGGTAGCCGCTCCCCCGTGCAGCTGCACGGTACGTGCCGGAGCGGTGCCCCGCGCCTCCTTGGCCTCCGGCCCGTCGTCCATCGACCACACAGCACGCTCCGGTTGGCCGGCCCGTACCTTGTAGCGATAGGTGTACGGCTCGCTCATGTTGCCCACGGCATCCAGTGCCTGGACGGTCAGGAAGTTCAACCCCGCCTGGCCTGGAAGGGCCCTGATGTTCCTGGCCGCTCCGTCCGTCGTGGTCAGCGCGTTCTTCTCCGAGGCGTCGCCATTGACTCCATAGATGTACTTGGTAATGCCCTTCTGGGCTGGGCCGACGGTGAAGGAGCCGTACCGGCCGACTCCGTCGAACCAGGGGTCGTCCCCGTCCGGCGAGGACCCGGGCTTGGACTCCGGGTAATCACGGGACTCGACCTTTGGAGCAGGAAGAACCTTGGGGTCGACGACGAAGTAGCAGCCGCTGGGCGACCCCGCGTACGACCAGGGGGAGTAGCCGTGCCGGTCGTAGGAACGCACATACCAGTTCACGGGCGTGCCCACCCTGATGTCGGCAGGCAGGGAGATCGCGAAGTCCGAGCCCGATTTCTTGAACGAGGTCAGTCCCGGCTTCCAGCGCGCGATGTTGCCCTTGCCGTCACCCGCGTCCCACTCGGCCTGGAACTCGACCGCCACGTCGTCGCCGTCGGGATCGGTGACGTTGTCGGCGTAGATCTTCCCCAGGCTGCGCACGTGCACCGCCTCTTCGGGGATCCTGCACTTGCCGCCGTACTCCATCGACAGCTGCGCCATGGTGATCTGCGGTGGCGTCTGGTTGTACTGCACCCGCAGGTACGCACGGTCGGAGAAGCGCTTCCAGGCGTAGGTGTCGGACTCGTCCGAGGCCCGCAGCCCGAACGTCATCGAGGACCAGCCCTTGGACGCCGCTTCCTTCACCGCGTCCAGGACCTTGAATTCGGCGTCGTCGGACGCGCATCCCTCGAAGCCGTGGGCGAAGGATTCCTCCGCCAGCTTCTTGATCCAGAATCCCGAGGCCTTCTGGGAGTTCCACGTGGTGGAGGAATCGATTCCCTTGGTCCGCCAGAGCTGCACCCCCTTCTTCTCGCACGAGGCCGACCAGGTCTCCCGGACCACGAACTCCGCCGACAGGATGGTCTTGCCCGCGAACTTCGAGGTACCTATTTCGTAGAACAGACGCTTTGTGTCCTCCGGCTGGCAATGCATCCAGTCGCAATAGCCCATGCCCGCGTCGCTCTTGCCGTTGAACTTCCACTGCGGCTCGTTCGCGAAGTAGCTGGACGCCATGGTCCAGGCGGACGACTGCGGTGTGTACCACTGCGGGTCGATGAACACCGGGTACACCGTGCCGGATCCGTTCAGAACGCTCTTGTCCGGCGTCAGCACCAGCTCGCGTCCGCCGTCGGCAACGTCCACGCCCACCCGGGCCTGCTTGCCGGACTCCCCCGCCCCGGGCTCGTCCCCGCCGTTCCTGGCGACGTTCACGGTGCCCGCCTTGGGCCGGGCCACGTTCGTCTTGTTCGCCGAGGCCCGGCCCGGACTGGAGTCCCACATCATCGGCGCCGGTGCCTCGAAGACGGTGCCGCCGGCGGCCTGGTCGACGGCCGTCAGCCCACCCTGTGCGGTCTGCCGAACGGTGAGGCCATCGCTGTTGAGGCGCAGACGGAGCCGGGCCAGTTCAGGGTTCGCCGCCGCCTTCGCGGACTTCACCACCAGGAGCTGGGTGAAGCCGTCCGCCTGTGCGGCCAGTCTCAGATCGACGTCCGGGAACACGTCCGGGTAGGTGGCCGTGTCGCCTTCCAGACGAGGGTCCGGCAGCTTGGACGGCCAGCTCAGAGCAAGCTTGCGTCCGCCCCTGTCCAGCTGGGCCAGGGCCCCGTCGCCGCCTCCGGAGAACGTCACCCCGACAGTCGTCGCCCGAGGCGAGACGCCGCCTTCGGCGGTCTTCGCCAAAGTGGCGTCCACCGGCTTCCACTGGCCGTCCACCCGCGCCCTCACCGGCCGCAGATACTCTCGCGCCTCCAGCGTTCCGTCGGGCTTGGCCACCACGTCAGAGCGCTCACCGCGTCGGGACGCCACTTCCACATCCCTGCCCGAACGTTTCGCCAGAGCCAACGCCTCGGCCTCCGAGGGGCCCGACCCATCACCGGCCTGATCGGACACGGTGGATGAAGCCCTGCTGGGCGGGCCTGAGCCTGCGGCTCTCGCCACCGCCTGGTCCGGCAGTGCCCCGGCCATCAGAGAGAGACCGAGCCCCCAAACGGCAGCACCACCCAAGGCGCGCACGCGCGCATGACGAAACATCCCCCAGCCCTCCCCAGAGCCTGACGCATGGTCGCGAGGTGTGACGATAGGGGCACGTGTTGTGCGGGGCCTACGTCAGAGAGATAGGGAGATTCCAGGAAATTCATGCGGAAAAGCGATACATGACAGTTGTGTCGTACATCACGCCCAGCGGTCAGCGGGACATCTGGGCCCCACCCTCACCCCTTCTGCGCCGCCTCCACCATCTCCCGGAACTTCTGCGGGGTCAGCGGGGTCGTGGGGCCGTAGATGCTCTTGCCGTTGAGCAGGACCGTGGGGGTGCCCGGGAGGCCCGATGTGCTGAAGGTGTCCTGGGACTTCTGGACCCAGCTGTTGTGGGTGCCGTCCTCGACGCACTTGCGGAAGGTCGGGGTGTTCAGGCCGCTCACCTTGTCCGCCAGTTCCAGCAGGCGGGACTTCTTGCCGAAGGCGTCGTCCGTCTCCGGCGGCTGGTTGCGGTAGAGCTCGTCGTGGTAGGCGGTGAACTTGCCGGCGTCCTGCGCGCACGCCGCCGCGTTCGCGGCGTGGAGGGAGCCCGAACCGGGGATGTTCTTGTCGATCAGGGTGACCAGGTGGTACTCGGACTTCAGCTTCCCCTTCGCCTCCAGGTCGTGGATCGTGTCCCGGAAGCCGTTCTCGAACTGGGCGCAGGCCGGGCAGCGGAAGTCCTCGTAGACGACGAGCGAGGCCTTGGCGGCGGAATTGCCCACGGGGATGGCGAGGTTGTCCTTGCCGGCGGCGCCGCGGGGGGCGACGAGCGGGCCCGAGGTCTGCTTGTTGTCCTTGCCGCCGCCGGAGGAGGCGACCAGGGCCGCGATGCCGCCGCCCGCGCCGAGCACGGCGACCACCACGACGCCCGCGATCAGGGTCCGCTTGCGTTTGGCGCGGGACTCCTCCCGCTGGCGCTGTTCCTGCAGCCGCTCGCGGGCGCTGCGCTTTGCGTCGTTGCTCTTCTGGTTCACATCCCCCTACAACGAACCGGGGGCGCGCCGCAGCGCGCCCCCGGTCGTCGTTTCCCTCCAAAGGGTTACCCGCTCAAAGAGTTACCCACCCAAAGGGTCACCCGCGCTTGCGTACGCCTTCGGCCAGTTCACCCGCGAGGGTGCGCACCGCCGCCAGGCCGGACTCCAGGTCCGGGGCGTCCAGCAGGCGCTTGACGAAGGCCGAGCCGACGATGACGCCGTCCGCGAACTGGGCGACCTCGGCGGCCTGTTCGGCGTTGGAGACGCCGAGGCCGACGCAGACCGGCATCGAGGTGACCGCGCGGGTGCGGGCCACCAGTTCCTCGGCCTCGCGGCCCACCGACTCCCGGGTGCCGGTGACGCCCATCAGGGAGGCGGCGTAGACGAAGCCGCTGCCCGCCGCCGTGATCTTGGCGAGGCGTTCGTCGCGGCTGCTGGGCGCGACCACGAACACGGTGGCCAGGCCGTGCTGTTCGGCGGCCTTGCGCCAGACCTCGGACTCCTCGACCGGCAGGTCCGGCAGGATGCAGCCCGCTCCCCCGGCGGCGGCGAGGTCGGCGGCGAACCGCTCCACGCCGTAGGCGTCGACCGGGTTCCAGTACGTCATGCACAGCACCGGGGCGCCGGTGATCTCGTGCGCCTCCCGCACCGTGCGGATGACGTCGCTGATCTTGATGCCGCCGCGCAGGGCGATGTCGTCGGCGGTCTGGATGACCGGACCGTCCAGGACCGGGTCGCTGTGCGGCAGGCCGACCTCGACGACGTCGCAGCCGCCGTCGAGCATCGCGGTGACGGCCCGTACGCCGTCGTCGACGGTGGGGAAGCCGGCCGGCAGGTAGCCGACGAGCGCGGCGCGGTTCTCCGCCTTGGCCGCGGCCAGGACCGAGCCCAGCAGTTCGATGTTGCCCGCCATCACTCGGCCCCCGCAGCGTCGTTGTCGTACAGCCCGAAGTAGCGGGCCGCCGTGTCCATGTCCTTGTCGCCGCGCCCGGAGAGGTTGACCAGGATCAGCCCGTCCTTGCCGAGTTCACGCCCCAGCTCGAGGGCGCCGGCGAGCGCGTGGGCGCTCTCGATGGCCGGGATGATGCCCTCGGTGCGCGAGAGCAGACGCAGCGCCTGCATGGCGTCGTCGTCGGTGACGGCCCGGTACTCGGCGCGGCCGGTGTCCTTGAGGTAGGAGTGCTCCGGGCCGATGCCGGGGTAGTCCAGCCCGGCCGAGATCGAGTACGGCTCGGTGATCTGGCCGTCCTCGTCCTGCAGAACGTACGACCGCGAGCCGTGCAGGATGCCGGGCGTGCCCTGGGTGAGGGTGGCCGCGTGCTCGCCGGTCTCGACGCCGTGGCCGCCCGGCTCGCAGCCGATGAGGCGGACGCCCTCGTCGGGCAGGAAGGCGTGGAAGAGGCCGATGGCGTTGGAGCCGCCGCCGACGCAGGCCACGGCCGCGTCCGGCAGCCGGCCGGCGCGGTCGAGGATCTGGCGGCGGGCCTCGACGCCGATGACCCGGTGGAAGTCGCGGACCAGCGCCGGGAAGGGGTGCGGGCCGGCGACCGTGCCGAAGAGGTAGTGGGTGCGGTCGACGTTGGCGACCCAGTCGCGGAACGCCTCGTTGATGGCGTCCTTCAGGGTGCGGCTGCCGGACTTCACAGCGACGACCTCGGCGCCGAGCATCCGCATCCGGGCGACGTTCAGCGCCTGGCGCTCGGTGTCGACCTCGCCCATGTAGATGGTGCACTCGAGGCCGAAGAGGGCGCAGGCGGTGGCGGTCGCCACGCCGTGCTGGCCGGCTCCGGTCTCGGCGATGACGCGGGTCTTGCCCATCCGCTTGGTGAGCAGCGCCTGGCCCAGCACGTTGTTGATCTTGTGCGAGCCGGTGTGGTTGAGGTCCTCGCGCTTGAGGAAGATCCGGGCGCCGCCCGCGTGTTCGGCGAAGCGCGGCACCTCGGTGAGCGCGCTGGGGCGCCCGGTGTAGTTGACCATGAGCTCGTTGAGCTCGGCGGCGAAGGCGGGGTCGGCCTTGGCCTTCTCGTACTCGGCGGCGACCTCGTCGACGGCGGCGACGAGGGCCTCGGGGATGAACTTGCCGCCGAAGGCGCCGAAGTAGCCGCGCGAGTCGGGTACTTGGCCTTCGGGGTCGGGAACGAAGAAGAAGTCAGAAGACACTGACGGGCTCCTGTGCAGATGTGGGCGGACGACTACGGCCGGCTGCTACTGCGCAGCCGTCGTACGCCATCGGCGCCCGTTGACCTGCCCCGGCTCACAGCCGATGTGGTACCTCACCCGGCGGCCGCGCACGCGGCGCGCGGGCGCGCGGCAGCCGCGCGGGCGGCAGCCCCGGGCCAGGCGCGCGTACGGGTCGTGGGCGGGCAGCCCGGCCGCGGGCACACCGGCGGGGGCCGGGCTGCGGCCCGGCCCCGTGCGACGGGTGCGGCGGCTCGTCATCCGAGGCGTCAGCTCCGCCCGTGCCGCAGGGCCGGGTGCGCGCCGGCCGCGACGAGATCGGCGACGGCGCCCTTGGGGTCGCGCCCGGTGACCAGGGACTCGCCGACCAGGACGGCGTCCGCGCCGTCGTTGGCGTAGGCGATCAGGTCGTGCGGGCCGCGCACCCCGGACTCGGCGATCTTGATGATGCCGTCGGGGATCTCGGGGGCGACGCGGGCGAACGTGCCGCGGTCGACCTCGAGCGTCTTGAGGTTGCGGGCGTTGACGCCGATGACGCGGGCGCCGGCGTCCACCGCGCGCTGGACCTCCTCCTCGTCGTGCACCTCGACCAGCGGGGTCAGCCCGATGGACTCGGCCCGCTCGATCAGGGAGACCAGGGCCTCCTGCTCGAGGGCGGCGACGATCAGCAGGGCCAGGTCGGCCCCGTACGCGCGCGCCTCCCACAGCTGGTAGGCGGTGACGATGAAGTCCTTGCGCAGGATCGGGATGTCGACCTTGGCGCGGACGGCCTCGAGGTCGGCGAGCGAGCCGCCGAAGCGGCGCTGCTCGGTCAGCACGCTGATCACGGCCGCGCCGCCCGCCTCGTAGTCGGCGGCGAGCCCGGCGGGGTCGGCGATCGCGGCGAGCGCGCCCTTGGACGGGCTGGAGCGCTTGACCTCGCAGATCACGCTGACGTTCTCGCCGCGCAGGGCGGCGGCCCCGTCCCTGGCCTGCGGGGCCTTCGCCGCGCGCTCCTTGAGCTCGTCGAGGCTGACGCGCGCCTGCCGCTCCGCGAGGTCGGCACGGACTCCGTCGATGATCTCGTCGAGCACACTCACGCGAGCGGCCCCCTTCCGGACTCGGATGGTCTGGGCTGGTGCGGTCCGATATCACCTCACCAGGCACTGCGATGGTACTTGCCGGAAGGCGAAGGTTTCGCATCCGGTTGACGCAGGTCCCACCAGGCGGACCTACGAATGGACGGCTGACGGACGGCTGACGGACGCCCGGCGGACCTCCATGGAGCCGTCCGGCGCGGCGTCCGGGTGCGTCCGGGTGCGTTCCGGTGTGCGCTTCAGGGTGCGAGCGCGGATCCCGCCGGCAGGTTCCGTACGAGGGTGAAGGCGACCACCAGTACGGCCGCCGCCCACCAGTGGCGTGCCCGCACCACCGGCGGCATACCCCCTTCCGCCCGGACGGCCCGGACCAGCCACGCCGCCCAGAGCGCGGCGAAGGCGGCGTAGCCGGCCACCGCCAGGGCATTGGCACCCAGCGCGGTGACCAGGTCACCGTGGGCGAGGGCGTGCAGGCCCCGCAGGCCGCCGCAGCCGGGGCAGTACAGGCCCGTCCAACGCAGCAGCGGGCAGGCGGGGTAACGACCGGGACGGTTGGGGTCGACGGCCGCGACCCAGCCGACGGCGGCGCCCAGCCCGGCGGCCACGCCGAGCGGCGCCACCAGGCGCCGCGCCAGGGGCCGGTCCGCGGGCCGGAGGGCGGGGCCGCGTGATGGAGCGCTCACATCGAGCAGTGTCCGCCGAAATGCACGAAGGCGCAGCTCAGGGCCCGGTTCGTGACGTCCGTACGGGCCCGGGGCCGCGCCTTGGGCGGGGCGGGCGAAAGGCCGGTCAGGCCTTCTGCACCTGGGGCTTCGCGGAGCCCTTGGGGGCCTGGCCCATGCCCATGCCCCGCATGATCAGGCCGACGACGCCGCCGAGGGCGACCACGACCATGCCGGCCCAGAAGCCGACGGGCTTCGCCATCACGACGAACGCGCCCGAGATGCAGAAGCCGATGAAGGCGATGGTGACGCCGGTCCAGGCGGCAGGGGTGTGGCCGTGGTCGCTAGCCGACATGAGTTGACTCCTCGTTGCTGTGACGCGCCTGCGGGCGCAGAGATCGCTCGGGGCCATTGTCCCCGACGCCCCGGGCCGCCGTGCGCCGGGGTTGACCGTGTCTCACCGGCCGGCTTCGCCGGTGGGGTCCTCGCCGCGGTCGAGGGCCTTCCACAGTTCCTCGGGCCGGTCCGGGTCGGGCGCGGTGCGCGGGCGGCGCGGGCGCGGGGTGCCGTCGCGCTCGTACCGGCCGGACATGGCGGGCCAGTGGCGTCCGTAGCGCAGGGCGAGCAGCCCGGCGAGCAGGAGCAGCACGCCGCCGGCGACGGCGACCCAGGGCCAGGCGGTGTGGGTGACGTTGTCGATCGCGGCCTGGGTGTTGCCGGCGACCTTGGCGGCCTTCTCCTCCAGCGCCGAGGTGTCGCCGGCGCCGAGGGCTGCGCCTGCGACGATTCCGGCGCCGCTGAGGGCCAGGAGCGCCGCCACGATCACGCGGCCGGCGCGGCGCACGGCGAAGACGGCGACGAGCGCGGCGAGGCCGACGACGGCCAGGGCGCCGGGCAGGGCGGTCACGTCCTGGCCGGTGGCGTGCTGGGGGAGTGTGCCCTGGGCCGCTGGGGCGGTGCCGTTCGCCCAGGTGCGGCCCGTTGCGAAGAGGACGAGGGCGGCGCCGGCGGCTCCGCCGATGAGGGCGGCAGCGAGGCTCATGCGGCTTCGGGGGTGGGGGCGAGGTACGGCTGCGGTCACGTGTACCACTATCGCTGGTCGGCCGAGGTGCGGGTCTGCTGGGGTACCCGCGGGGTGCCGGCCGGTGGTCCGGTTGTGCCCACCCTCCCCCAGCTACCGCTGGGAGGTGCCCCCAGCCCCAGCGGAACGACTGCCCACAACCGGGCGGACGACTGCCCACAACCGGGCGGCTACAGCCTGTTCGCCGTGTGTACCGCCCTCAGGACCGCTGCCGCCTTGTTGCGGCATTCGGCGTCTTCCGCTGTCGGGTCGGAGTCGGCCACGACGCCCGCGCCCGCTTGGACGTAGGCGGTGCCGTCGCGGAGGAGGGCGGTGCGGATGGCGATGGCGGTGTCGGAGTCCCCGGCGAAGTCGAGGTAGCCGACGCAGCCGCCGTACAGGCCCCGGGGGGCCGGTTCCAGCTCCTCGATGATCTGCATGGCGCGCGGCTTGGGCGCGCCGGAGAGCGTGCCGGCGGGGAAGCAGGCGGTGAGCACGTCGAAGGCGGTGCGGCCCTCGGCGAGGCGGCCGGTCACCGTGGAGACGATGTGCATCACATGGCTGTAGCGCTCGATCGACATGAAGTCGACGACCTCGACGCTGCCGGGCTCGCAGACCCGGCCCAGGTCGTTGCGGCCGAGGTCGACGAGCATCAGGTGCTCGGCGCGTTCCTTGGGGTCGGCCAGCAGTTCCTCGGCGAGGGCCGCGTCGGCCTGCGGGGTGGCGCCGCGCGGGCGGGTGCCGGCGATGGGGTGCAGCATCGCGTGCCCGTCCTCGACCTTGACCAGTGCCTCGGGGCTGGAGCCGACCACGTCGAACCCGTCGAACCGCAGCAGGTACATGTACGGGCTGGGGTTGGTGGCCCGCAGCACCCGGTAGACGTCGAGCGCCGAGGCGGTGCAGGGGGTCTCGAACCGCTGCGAGGGGACGACCTGGAAGGCCTCGCCCGCGCGGATGCGCTCCTTGATGTCCTCCACGGCCTCCATGTAGTCGGCGCCGCCCCAGCGGGCGGTGTACCCGGGCAGCTCGGAGGGCGGCAGGGTGGTGGGGTCGGAGGGGACCGGGCGGCGCAGGTCAGCGGCCATCGCGTCGAGGCGGGCGACGGCGTCCGCGTACGCCTCGTCGACGCCCGTCTCGAGGTCGTTGTGGTTGATCGCGTTGGCGATCAGCAGGACCGTGCCGTTCCAGTGGTCGAGGACGGCGAGGTCCGAGGTGAGGAGCATGGTCAGCTCGGGCAGGTCCAGGGCGTCCGGCCCGGCGCCGCCGGGGTGCTCGCCGATCTTCTCGAGCCGGCGGACGATGTCGTAGCCCAGATAGCCCACCATGCCGCCGGTGAACGGCGGCATCCCGGCACCCTCTATGAGGTCGCGCGGGGTGTGCAGGGCCTCGACGGTGGCCCGCAGGGCCGCCAGGGGGTCGCCGTCGGTGGGGACGCCCACGGGCGGCGTGCCCAGCCAGTGGGCCTGCCCGTCGCGCACGGTGAGGGTGGCGGCGCTGCGCACGCCGATGAAGGAGTAGCGCGACCAGGTGCGGCCGTTCTCGGCGGACTCCAGCAGGAAGGTGCCCGGTCGCTCGGCCCCCAGCTTGCGGTACAGACCCACGGGCGTGTCGCCGTCGGCGAGGAAGCGGCGGGTGACGGGGATGACCCGGCGGTCCTTCGCGAGCATCCGGAAGGTGGGGGCGTCGGGGACGATGGCAGCCATGGCAGCGGAGCCTACTGGTCCAGAGGGAGCGAACCGGAATCGAAACAGGTGCGCGTCCCGGTGTGACAGGCCGGGCCGGTCTGGTCGACCTTCACCAGGATGGTGTCCGCGTCGCAGTCGAGGGCCACGGACTTGACCAGCTGGACGTGCCCGGAGGTGTCGCCCTTGACCCAGTACTCGTTGCGGCTGCGGCTCCAGTAGGTGCAGCGGCCGGTGGTCAGGGTGCGGTGCAGGGCCTCGTCGTCCATCCAGCCGAGCATGAGGACCTCGCCGGTGTCGTACTGCTGGGCGATGGCGGGGACCAGGCCGTCGGCGCTGCGCTTGAGGCGCGCGGCGATGGCGGGATCGAGTGCGGAGGGTCGGGCGTTGCCGGTCATGCCTCCCATTGTGCCTGGTCACCGGAGTGCCGCCGGGGTGTGGCGCGGCACCGTGGCCCGGCGCGTTACCCGGTCGTAGGGTGACGGCATGTCAACTCATGCCCAGCGCGAACGTCTGCTCCTCGCCGATCTGTTGGAGATGACGGGCCCCGACGCCCCCACACTCTGTGCCGACTGGCGCACCCGTGACCTCGCCGCGCACGTCGTGGTGCGCGAGCGGCGCTCCGACGCGGCCGCCGGCATCGTGTTCAAGCCACTGGCCGCCCGCCTGGAACGGGTGCAGGCGGAGTTCGCGGCCAAGCCGTACGAGGAGCTGATCCAGCTCATCCGCACCGGGCCGCCGCGCCTGTCGCCGTACGCGCTCAAGCCGGTGGACGAGGCGGCCAACACCGTCGAGTTCTTCGTGCACACCGAGGACGTGCGCCGGGCCCAGCCGGACTGGACGCCGCGCGAGCTCGACCCGGTCTTCGAGGACGCCCTGTGGAGCCGGCTGGAGCGCTCGGCCAGGCTGCTCGGCCGCAGGTCGCCGGTGGGGCTGGTGCTCAGACGGCCGGACGGGCGCACCGCCGTCGCGCACCGGGGCGTGCCGGTGGTGACGGTCACCGCGGGGCCCGGCGAGCTGACACTGTTCGCCTTCGGCCGCCAGGACGCGGCACGGGTGGACACGGAGGGTGACCAGGACGCGCTGACGAAGCTCCGTGGGGCGAAACTGGGTATCTGAGGCTCGGGGGCCGCACGGATATCCGACCCGGAAGAACCGGAAGACCCGGAAGAACCGGAAGAAGGCGTCGACCATGTCTTTCCGTAGCAGAACCCTGTTCGGCGACAGCCCGCACGCGGCCTCGTCGCACACCGGCCTCTCGCTGGGGCTCCTGCTGCTGCGCCTCATGGTGGGGATCATCATGGTGGGGCACGGCACGCAGAAGCTCTTCGGCTGGTTCGGCGGTCCCGGTCTGGAGACGACGGGGAAGTTCTTCAGCGAGGCGGGCTACCCCCGGGGCAAGGCCATGGCGCTGATCGCCGGGCTGAGCGAGACGCTGGGCGGGCTGGGGCTGATCCTGGGGTTCCTGACCCCGCTGGCGGCGGCCGCGATCCTGGGCACGATGGTCAACGCGCTCGGGGTGACGTGGGGAGAGTTCTTCCTGCCCAAGGGCGTCGAGTTCACCCTTCTGGTGGCCCTCTGCGCGACCGCGCTGGCGCTGACCGGCCCCGGGGCGTACGCGGTGGACCGCTACCTGCCGGTCCTGCGGACGCACCGGCTGGCGTACGGGGTGGCCGCGATCGCGCTGGCGGTGGTCGTGGGGGCGGTGTTCCTGCTGATCAAGGACTGAGGGCAAGGACTAGGGGGTGTCCGGGTCCGGGGCGCGCCGCCCCGGACCCGGACCGGGCCTCCGTACGCCCTAGCGGACCGGGTGGCCCGCCTCCTTCAGCGCGTCCTTGACGTCGGCGATCCGCAGGTCGCCGAAGTGGAAGACCGACGCGGCCAGCACCGCGTCCGCGCCCGCTTCGACGGCCGGGGCGAAGTGCTCGAGGCGGCCCGCGCCGCCGCTGGCGATGACGGGGACCGTGACGTGGCGGCGCACGGCCGTGATCATCTCGGTGTCGTAGCCGTCCTTGGTGCCGTCGGCGTCCATGGAGTTCAGCAGGATCTCGCCGGCGCCGAGCTCGGCGGCCCGGTGGGCCCACTCCACGGCGTCCATGCCGGTGCCGCGCCGGCCGCCGTGCGTGGTGACCTCGAACGAGCCGGAGGCGGTCCGCCGGGCGTCGACGGACAGCACCAGCACCTGGCGGCCGAAGCGCTCCGCGATCTCGCGGATCAGCTCGGGGCGCTCGATCGCCGCCGTGTTGACGCCGACCTTGTCCGCACCGGCGCGCAGCAGCTTGTCGACGTCCTCGGCGCTGCGGACGCCGCCGCCGACGGTCAGCGGGATGAAGACCTCCTCGGCGGTGCGGCGCACGACGTCGTACGTCGTCTCGCGGTTGCCGGAGGAGGCGGTGATGTCGAGGAAGGTCAGCTCGTCGGCGCCCTCCTGCCCGTAGAGGCGGGCCATCTCGACGGGGTCGCCCGCGTCGCGCAGGTTCTGGAAGTTGACGCCCTTGACGACCCGGCCGTTGTCCACGTCCAGGCAGGGGATCACTCGGACGGCGAGGGTCACGCCGATTCTCCTCTGAATGCTTCTACTTCTACTTCCACCAGTACGCGCGAGTCGACGAAGCCGGAGACCACGACCATGGTCGAGGCGGGCCGGACGCCCTCGAAGAGCTCCTTGTGGGCCCGGCCGACAGCGTCGACGTCGCGCGCGTGGGTGAGGTACATGCGGGTGCGGACGACGGCCTCGGGTCCGAGGCCGAAGTGCTTCAGCGCCTCGAGGGCGTTGCCGAAGGCCACCAGCGTCTGCTCGTACGGGTCGCCCTCGCCGTGGAGGACGCCCTTGACCAGCGGCATCGTCCCGGCGACGAGCACCAGGTCCCCGGCCGCGACGGCACGTGCGAAGCCGATCGCCTCTTCCCAGGGGCTGTCTGTCTGCACGCGCCGCGGTACCGGGGATTCGCTCATACGGACACTGCCTCCAGGGCCTCTTCCAAGGTGAACGCCTTGGCGTAGAGGGCCTTTCCGACGATGGCGCCTTCGACACCCTCCGGTACCAGGGTGGCGATCGCGCGCAGGTCGTCAAGGGAGGAGACGCCGCCGGAGGCCACGACCGGCTTGTCGGTGGCGGCGCAGACGTTCTTCAGCAGCTCGAGGTTGGGGCCCTGGAGCGTGCCGTCCTTGGCGATGTCGGTGACGACGTAGCGGGCGCAGCCCTCGGAGTCGAGGCGGGCGAGCGTCTCGTAGAGGTCGCCGCCGTCGCGGGTCCAGCCGCGGCCGCGCAGGGTGGTGCCGCGGACGTCCAGGCCGACGGCGATGCGGTCGCCGTGCTCGGCGATGACCTTGGCGACCCACTCGGGGGTCTCCAGGGCGGCGGTGCCGAGGTTGACGCGGGTGCAGCCGGTGGCGAGGGCGGCGGCCAGCGAGGCGTCGTCCCGGATGCCGCCGGACAGCTCTACCTTGATGTCCATGGCGCGGACGACCTCGGCGACCTGCGCCCGGTTGTCGCCGGTGCCGAAGGCGGCGTCGAGGTCGACCAGGTGCAGCCATTCGGCGCCGGCCCGCTGCCAGGCCCGCGCGGCGGTGAGCGGGTCGCCGTAGGAGGTCTCGGAGCCGGACTCGCCGTGGACGAGGCGGACGGCCTGTCCGTCGCGTACGTCGACGGCGGGCAGGAGTTCAAGCTTCGGCATTACAGCGTCTCGATCCAGTTGGTCAGCAGCTGGGATCCGGCGTCGCCGGACTTCTCGGGGTGGAACTGGGTGGCCCACAGCGGCCCGTTCTCCACGGCGGCCACGAACGGCTCGCCGTGGGTGGCCCAGGAGACCTTGGGGGCGCGGATGTTGGGGTTGCCGACCTCGAGGCTCCACTGGCGCACGGCGTAGGAGTGCACGAAGTAGTAGCGGGTGGCGGCGTCCAGGCCGGCGAAGAGCTGCGAGCCCTCGGCGGGGGTGACGGTGTTCCAGCCCATGTGCGGCACGACGTCGGCCTTGAGGGGCTCGACGGTGCCGGGCCACTCGTCGAGGCCCTCGGTCTCGACGCCGTGCTCGATGCCGCGCTCGAAGAGGATCTGCATGCCGACGCAGATGCCCATGACGGGGCGGCCGCCGGACAGCCGGCGCCCGATGATCCAGTCGCCGCGCGCGGCGCGCAGCCCCTTCATGCAGGCCTCGAACGCGCCGACGCCGGGGACGAGCAGCCCGTCGGCGTTCATCGCCCGGTCGTAGTCACGGGTGATCTCGACGTCCGCGCCGGCGTGGGCCAGGGCCCGCTCGGCGGAACGGACGTTGCCGAAGCCGTAGTCGAAGACGACGACCTTCTTGGCGGGGGAACTCATGACCACAGCCCTTCGATACGCAGCACACCGGCGGTCAGGCACATCGCCGCGGCGATCCCCAGCAGCACGATCACGCCCTTGGGCATGCCCTGCTTGAGGAACGAGACGATGCCGCCGACGAGGAACAGGCCGACAACTATGAGTACGGTCGACAGGCCGGTCACAGGGCACCCTTCGTGGACGGGATGATTCCGGCGGCGCGCGGGTCGCGCTCGCTCGCGTAGCGCAGGGCGCGGGCCAGCGCCTTGAACTGGCACTCCACGATGTGGTGGGCGTTGCGCCCGTACGGGACGTGGACGTGCAGGGCGATCTGCGCCTGGGCGACGAAGGACTCCAGGATGTGCCGGGTCATCGTCGTGTCGTAGCTGCCGATCATCGGCGCCATGTTCTCGGGCTCGGTGTGCACGAGGTAGGGGCGGCCGGAGAGGTCCACGGTGACCTGGGCGAGGGATTCGTCCAGGGGCACGGTGCAGTTGCCGAACCGGTAGATGCCCACCTTGTCGCCGAGCGCCTGCCGGAAGGCGGCGCCGAGCGCGAGGGCGGTGTCCTCGATGGTGTGGTGGGTGTCGATGTGCAGGTCGCCGTCGGTCTTGACGGTGAGGTCGAAGAGGCCGTGGCGGCCGAGCTGGTCCAGCATGTGGTCGTAGAAGCCGACCCCGGTCGACACGTCGACCTGCCCGGTGCCGTCGAGGTCGATCTCGACCAGGACGGACGTCTCCTTGGTGGTGCGCTCGACGCGCCCAACGCGGCTCATGAGTTGCTCTCCTTGCGAATGGCGCGTACGGCGTCCAGGAACGCGTCGTTCTCGGCGGGGGTGCCCGCGGTGACCCGCAGCCATCCGGGGACGGCGTTGTCCCGTACCAGGACTCCGTGGTCGAGGATGGCCTGCCAGGCGGCGTGGCTGTCGTCGAAGCGCCCGAACTGGACGAAGTTGGCGTCGGAATCGGTCACTTCGCAGCCCATGGCGCGCAGCTCGGTGACGATGCGGTCGCGCTCGGCCTTGAGCTGCTCGACGTAGCCGAGCAGGGTGTCGGTGTGCTCCAGGGCGGCGAGCGCCGTGGCCTGGGTGACGGCCGACAGGTGGTACGGCAGGCGGACCAGCTGCACGGCGTCGACCACCGCAGGGTGCGCGGCGAGGTAGCCCAGGCGCAGCCCGGCCGCGCCGAACGCCTTGGACATGGTGCGCGAGACGACCAGGTTGGGCCGGCCCTCGATGAGCGGGAGCAGCGAGGGGCGGTGGCTGAACTCGCCGTACGCCTCGTCGACGACGACCAGCGAGGGCTTCGCGGCCTGCGCGGCCTCGTGGAGCCGTACGACGGTCTCGGCGTCGACGGCCGTGCCCGTGGGGTTGTTCGGCGAGCAGATGAAGACGACCTCGGGCCGGTGCTCCGCGATGGCGGCCTCGGCGGCGTCGACGTCGATGGTGAAGTCCTCGCGGCGCGGGCCGGAGATCCAGCCGGTGCCGGTGCCGCGCGAGATCAGCGCGTGCATCGAGTACGAGGGCTCGAAGCCGATGGCGGTGCGGCCGGGTCCGCCGAAGGTCTGCAGCAGCTGCTGGATGACCTCGTTGGAGCCGTTGGCGGCCCAGACGCCGGCCATGGTGACCTCGTGGCCCGTGGTGCGGGTGAGGTACTTGGCCAGCTCGGTGCGCAGCTCGACCGCGTCCCGGTCGGGGTAGCGGTTGAGGTGCCGGGCGGCCTCGGCGACGCGCTCGGCGATGCGGGCGACGAGGGGCTCGGGCAGGGGGTAGGGGTTCTCGTTGGTGTTCAGGCGTACGGGCACGTCGAGCTGGGGGGCGCCGTACGGGGACTTGCCGCGCAGTTCGTCCCGGATCGGGAGGTCGTCAATACCGGTCACTTGCTGTCCGGAACCTTCCAGTCGAACCTCGCCCTGATGGCCGCGCCGTGCGCGGGCAGGTCCTCCGCCTCGGCGAGCGTCACCACGTGCCCGGCGATCTCGGCCAGGGCCTCGCGGGTGTAGTCCACGACGTGGATGCCGCGCAGGAAGGACTGGACCGAGAGCCCCGAGGAGTGGCAGGCACAGCCGCCGGTGGGCAGGACGTGGTTGGAGCCGGCGGCGTAGTCGCCGAGCGAGACAGGGGCGTACGGGCCGACGAAGATCGCGCCCGCGTTGCGCACACGGGCGGCGACGGCGGCGGCGTTCTCGGTCTGGATCTCCAGGTGTTCGGCCGCGTAGGCGTCGACGACCGCGAGGCCCTGCTCGATGCCGTCGACCAGCACGATGCCGGACTGGCGCCCGCCCAGGGCGGGCACGATGCGGTCCTCGACGTGCCGGGTGGCCGCGACCTGGGCCTCGAGCTCCTTCTCGACGGCGCTCGCGAGCTCCTCGGAGTCGGTGACGAGCACGGAGGCGGCCAGCGGGTCGTGCTCGGCCTGGCTGATCAGGTCGGCGGCGACGTGCACCGGGTCGGCGGTGCGGTCGGCGAGGACCGCGATCTCGGTCGGGCCGGCCTCGGCGTCGATGCCGATGCGGCCCTTGAGCAGGCGCTTGGCGGCGGCGACCCAGATGTTGCCGGGGCCGGTGACCATGTTGACGGGGCGGCACTCGTCGGTGCCGTAGGCGAACATGGCGACGGCCTGGGCGCCGCCGGCCGCGTACACCTCGTCGATGCCCAGCAGCGCGCAGGCGGCCAGGATCGTGGGGTGCGGCAGCCCGCCGAAGTCGGCCTGGGGCGGGGAGGACACGGCCATGGAGGCGACGCCCGCCTCCTGGGCCGGCACCACGTTCATGATCACGGACGAGGGGTAGACGGACCGGCCGCCCGGCACGTAGAGGCCGACGCGCTCGACGGGCACCCAGCGCTCGGTGACCGTGCCGCCGGGCACGACCTGGACGGTGGTGTCGGTGCGGCGCTGCTCGCGGTGGACGATGCGGGCGCGGCGGATGGACTCCTCGAGAGCAGCCCGGACGGCCGGATCCAGCTCCTCGAGGGCACGGGCGATGGCGTCGGCCGGCACCCGCACCCGGTCGATCCGCACGCCGTCGAAGCGTTCCGCGTAGTCGATCAGTGCCGCGGTGCCGCGATGATGCACGTCGTCGCAGATGGGCCGCACCTTCTCCAGGGCGGCCTCGACGTCGAGCTCGGCACGGGGCAGCAGGTCGCGGTCGATGCCGTTCACAGGGAAGGCGTCGCCGCGCAGATCGATTCGGGAGATCACACGTGCAATTGTCTCAGACCCGCCCTGTCGCACGGCTCCCCGTACCACTCAGTGATACAGGGCCAAAGAGTTGATCTTTTTCTGACCGAGGACGGACAATCGTCCCTCACCGCCGGTGTTCAACCGGTCACCGGGCGGGAAAAGGCCCGGTAACGGGAGGGGGAAGGGCGTGAGCGAGCCACGCGACGGGGAGCCGCCCGCCGGACTGGAGCCCACCGCGGTCGAGCGGGAGATGTGGGAGGCGTTCCGCAACGGCACCACCCTCGACCTGCGCACCTCCTCCCCCGAACAGAACGATCCCGCCGCCCCCTACACCTGGGGCCCCGAGCGCAGCGTGCGTGCCCGCGTCGTCGCCCTGCTGCTGCTCGACGGCCCCTCGGCCCGCCCCGGCCGGGTGGCGGCGCTCAAGCTCAACGGCGTGCAGATCACCGGCACCCTCGACCTGTCCGGCGGCACCGTCGTGCCCTACGTCGAGCTGCACAACTGCCGCTTCGAGCAGCAGCTGCTGCTGCCGGAGACCAGCTTCACCACCCTGCGCCTGGTCGGCTGCGCGATCCCGCGCGTGGAGGCCGCCCGGATCCGCACCGAGGGCGACCTGCACCTGCCCCGCTGCGTCGTCCAGCACGGCATCCGCCTGACCGACGCCCAGATCGGCACGGACCTGCTGCTCAACCAGCTGGTGGTGCGCCGCGACCGGCGCGGGCTGTCCATAGCCGCCGACGGCCTGACGGTCGGACAGGACCTGCAGGCCGAGATGATGCGCTCGCACGGCGAGCTGAGCCTGCGCGGCGCCACGATAGGGGCCTCGCTCAGCCTGCGCGGCTCCACCCTGAACAACCCCTACGGCCGCCGCGCGCTCAACGCCCCGCAGCTGACCGTCGAGCGCACCCTCTACCTCACCTCTGCCGGCCTGGGCGGCTCGCGCCATGGGGGCGTCACCACTCCCCCGTACGGCGTCTCCACCACCGGCGCCCCCGAGCGCGCCGGCCGGCTGCGCCGCTTCGAGTGCCTGGGCGGGGCCCGGCTGGACGACGGGCGGTTCGGGGACGCGGTGGACCTCAGCCAGGCCCGGTTCGTGATGGAGGCGGACCAGGAGCTGTCGCTGCGCCGCGTCCAGACACCCGAGCTGCGCTTCCTGGGGGAGCGGCAGGAGCGCGGGCGGGTGGTGCTGTCGGGGGCGCGGGTGGTCAACCTCGTCGACCGGTACGACAGCTGGCCGGGGCCGGGCGGGCTGGTGATGGCCGGCTTCACCTACGAGAACCTGATCCCGCTGGGCTCCTTCCCGCTGGCCCGCCGCCTGGACTGGGTGGCGGCGGCCACACCCGAGTACGCGCCGGAGCCCTACGAGCGGCTGGCCGGCGCCCTGCGCACCAGCGGCGAGGACGCCGACGCGCGGGCGGTGCTGCTGGCCAAGCAGCGCCGCCGCCGCGAGACGCTGCCGCTGGCCGGCAAGACCTGGGGGTACCTGCAGGACTGGACGGTGGCCTACGGCTACCGGCCCGGCCGGGCGGCGGTGTGGATGGCGGTGCTGTGGGCGCTGGGCGCCGTCTACTTCGCCTACCGCCCGGTGCCCGCGCTGAAGGAGGGCGAGGGCCCGGCCTGGAACGCCGCGCTGTACACCCTGGACCTGCTGCTGCCGGTCATCGACCTCGGCCAGGGCACCGCCTGGCGCCCGGCGGGCGGCCAGCAGTGGGTGGTGGCGGTGCTCACCCTGCTGGGCTGGATCCTGGCCACGACGGTAGCGGCGGGCGCCTCGCGCCTGCTGCGCCGGCAGTGAGACGGGCCGGGAGAGGGGGCCCGCGCGGCCACGGCACGCTCAGCCCCCGGTGAAATCCCCGGCCCGACCGGCCGCACGGCCGTTAGGCTTACCCGCCGTGACCACCGCGCGCCTTCCGATCTTCCCGCTGAACTCGGTGCTGTTCCCCGGCCTCGTGCTGCCGCTGAACGTCTTCGAGCAGCGGTACCGCACGATGATGCGCGCCCTGGCGCAGCTCCCCGAGGACGCGCCGCGCCGTTTCGGGGTGGTCGCCATCCGCGACGGGCACGAGGTGGCGCCCAGCGCGCCGGGCCTGCCCGACGAGGCGCGCCCGGAGCCGGGCCCGGCGACCGGTTTCGGCCCCGACCCGATGAAGGCCTTCCACACGGTGGGCTGCGTCGCCGACGCCGCCACGATCCGCGAGCGCCAGAACGGCACGTACGAGGTGCTGGCGACGGGCACCACGCGCTTCCGGCTGCTGTCGGTGGACACCTCGGGCCCGTACCTGACGGGCGAGGTGGAGGAGATCGAGGAGCGGCAGGGCGACGAGGCGGGGGCCCTGGCCTCCGGTGTCGTACGGGCCTTCCGGGCGTACCAGAAGCGGCTGGCCGGGGCGAGCGAGGCGTCGCTGGCGGGCCGGGCGGAGCTGCCCGGTGAGCCGCGGGTGCTGTCCTACCTGGTCGCGGCGGCGGCGGTGCTGGACACCCCGGCCAAGCAGCGGCTGCTGCAGGCACCCGACACGGCGTCCCGGCTGTCGGAGGAGCTGCGGCTGCTGCGTGCCGAGACGGCGGTGATAGGTAAGCTCCCGTCGCTGCCGGCCGTCGATCTGACCCGGCGGCCGACCAGCCCGAACTAGGCGAAGGGGGACGCCGGTCTTGGCCAGGAAGCCCAAGAGGAACCAGTCGTCCGCATCCACGCCGGCGATCGTCGCCCTCGAGCGGGCGGGCACGGCGTTCTCCGTGCACGCCTACGAGCACGACCCTGCCTCCCCCTCCTACGGCGAGGAGGCCGCCCAGGCGCTGGGCATGGAGCCGGGCCGGGTCTTCAAGACGCTCGTGGCCGACGTGGACGGCACCCTGACCGTGGCCGTCGTCCCCGTCTCGGGCTCGCTCGACCTCAAGGCGCTGGCGGCGGCGGTCGGCGGCAAGCGGGCGGCGATGGCCGACCCGGCGGCCGCCGAGCGCACCACGGGGTACGTGCGGGGCGGGATCTCCCCGCTGGGGCAGCGCAAGCGGCTGCCGACCGCGCTGGACGCCTCCGCGCGCTCGTACACCACCATCTGTGTCTCGGCCGGGCGCCGCGGGCTCGAGGTCGAGCTCTCCCCCGCCGACCTGGCCCTTCTGACGGACGCGATCCTCGCGCCGATCGCCCGCGACTGAGCCTTGGCCCACGCGCGGGCTGGACTGTTGTGCGGCCCTTCGCTACGAACGGGGGGCGGGCCGCCGCACGTGCGGCCCCGCGCAGGGAGGGACCGCCATGTCCAAGCGCACCCGCAAACGCCGCTGGCGCCTGAAAAAGAACCGAGCCAACCACGGCCGCCGCCCGGCTTAGGACAGGCCTGGCCGACAGTCGGGTTGCCAACAGTCGGGTTGTGGGCAGTCGTTCCGCTGGGGCGGAACGGGTGGGCACAACCCGACCACCGGCCCGCACCGGGCAGTCAGCGCTCAGCACCACCGGAGCCCGGCGCCGGCTCCCCCCACTGCCGGAACTCCGGATGCGAGGGCTCCGGGTCGCGGGGCCCGAAAAGAGCCGTCAACCCAAGGTGCACAGCCATAGCGGCCAGCGGAAAGGCCAGCAGCATCCCCTTGGCCGCCAACTTCAGCGGCGCCTCGAAGACCACCCCCTTGCCCACGGCCCGCGCGTGCGCGGCCACGTCGGGCGTCGGCCCGAGCCAGACACCCACCCGCCAGCCGATCACCGAGGCCAGCAGCGACCCGGCCGCGAGCCCCACGACGATCGCGATGCCGCCCTTGCGGTGGAAGAGGAAGACCAGGGCCGCGAAGACCGCGCCGAACGCCAGACCCAGCAGCGCGAACCAGCCGTCGGCGCCGATGGCCTGCTCGCCCTCGGTGTTCTTGAGGTAGACGGCCTTGCCGTCCGAGACCAGCGGTACCCGGGGCGCCAGCCACAGCCACAGCAGTCCCAGCAGCACACCGGAGACGGTCACGACGGCGAGGATCACGGCCGCCTGGCGCAGCTCGGTGCGGGTCTCCTCGGAGAGACCGGCCGGGCGGTCCCCGAGGTCGTGCCCGGCGGGCGGCGTGCCCGGCGTGGGCCCGGGGCCGGGGTCCGGGTCGGAGGAGGAGTTGCCGTGCGGCGTCAGCGGTGCGGTCACCCCGCCATCGTGCCAGGTGGCCGCGGGCCCCCCGGCGTCAGGACGCTCGCTGCGGCGCGTCACCGCACGGCCGCCCTGCGGTAGGCCCAGGTGGCCACCGCCAGCGACACCACGCCGACCGCGGCGCACACCCCCAGGTCGGCCGCCACCAGCAGCCAGTCGGGGCGCGCGTCGAAGCTGCGCGCCAGGGCCTCCACGCCGTAGGTGGACGGCAGCAGGTCGCGCGCGTAGGCGATGGGCGCCGGCATGTGCTCGGCCGGCAGCACGCCGAGCAGCAGCGCCGCCGACATGCCCAACTGGCCGCACAGGGTCGCCAGTTCCTGGCGCGGCGCGAGCAGGCCCAGGGCCGCGCCCAGCCCGGCCAGGGCCGCGCCGGACAGCGGGATCACCGCGGCCAGTACCCACAGGTGCGTCATCGGCAGCTCGAACAGCACGCTGCCCACCACGGCGGTGACGGCCGTGCCGGGCGCGGTGAAGGACGCGTACGCCCCGGCCGCCCCCAGCACGACGGCGGCCGGTGGCACCGGCAGCGTCGCGTAGTGGTCCAGGCCGCCGCTGGCCCGCAGCTGGCCGAAGTACTGGGCGAGGAGGTTCAGCGCGACGAACGCCACGACCAGCACGCTGGAGCCGGCCACGACGGCCCGCGCCTCGGCGCCGCCGTCGACGACGCCCCGCATGAGGATCATGATGCCGATGGACTGGAACGTCGCCACGAACAGCAGCGGGATCCGCGCCACGCGGGCCCGCGAGAGCTGCGCCCGGTAGACCGCCGCCAGCGCGGGCAGCAGCCGGGCGCGGGGTGCGAGCGGGGCGGCGCCGGCGCCGTCCTCGCCCGCCCGGGACGGGGCCCGGCTCCCGGCACGGGCCTGTTCCGGCACCGCCTCGGCGGAAGCAGCGGAAGCAGCAGTCACGCTCACCCCTTCATCAGCCCTTTCTCGCGGCCGCCCAGGGCCAGGTAGACATCCTCCAGGCTGGGCGTGGCGAGCGTGAAATCGTCGAGCGCGGCGAAGGCGGGGCCGCCGGTCACGGCGGCGACGGCGGCGCGCGCCTCGGCCGGGCCGAGCCGCAGCGACCAGCGGCGGCCGGTCTCCCGGGCCCCGTCGCGCAGCGCGGCCACCTCGGGGACCTCGAGCGGGGGCGCGTCGCGCCACACGAGGTCGACCCGGACCTCGTCGCCGACGAGCTCCTTGAGGCCGGCCGGGGTGTCGCAGGCGATGATCCGGCCGCGCTCGAGCACCGCGACGCGGTCCAGCACGGTCTCGGCCTCGATGACGTTGTGGGTGACCAGCAGCACCGTGGCCCCGCGCTCGGCGCGCCGCCGGTCCACGGCGGCCCACACGGCGCGGCGCGCCACGGGGTCCATGCCGGTGGTCGGCTCGTCCAGCACCAGCAGCGGCCGGTCGCCGACCAGGGCGGCGGCGAAGCAGGCGAGGCGGCGCTGGCCGCCGGAGAGCTTCTTCAGGGGGCGCCCGGAGATCTCGGCGAGGCCGAGTTCGTCGATGACGGCGTCGCGCTCGGCGCGGGCGTCGCGCAGGCTCATGCCGCGCAGCCGGCCGGTGGTCTCGGCGGCCAGGGCGACGGTCAGCTCGTCGAGGGCGGTGGACTCCTGGCCGAGGTAGCCGATGAGGCGGGAGGCGCGCTCGGGGTGGCGGACGAGGTCGTGGCCGAGCAGTTCGACGCTGCCCTCGTCCGGGCGCAGCAGGCCGGTGAGCTGGCGTACGAGGGTGGTCTTGCCGGCGCCGTTGGGGCCGAGCAGTCCGAAGATCTCACCGCGCCGGACGTCGAGGTCGATGCCGTCGCTGGCCCGGACGGCGGCCGCGCCGGGCGCGCCGCGGCGGGCGCGCGCGGCGGGGTAGGTCTTGACGAGGCCGCGTACGGCACACACCGTGTCGCCTGCGGCTCGCTCTGCCTGTTTCGCGCCCGTTCTCACGAGCTATGAGGGTACGCGCCCGGACGCCTGCGGCTTGCTTTGGGGTGCGTGGTGGGTTCGGCCGAGGCGTCAGTCCCCCGCCGGCGCGTGCTCCGCCGCGGTGCGGGCGTCGATTTCGCGCCAGAAGCCGGCGCGGATCGCGTAGCGGTCGTGTTCGTCGATCTGGTCGTCCTTGTGGGCGAGGAGCCCGAAGCGGGCGGCGTAGCGCAGCAGCTCGCCGTCGATGCGGTGCGGGATGCGCGGGTACTCGGTGGACAGGTGCTGCAGGTGGACGGCGTCGGTGATGCGCTCGGTCCAGCGGCGGGCGAAGACCTGGCCGACCTCGAAGGGGTCGCCGCCGACGGTGGTGATGTCCTCCTCGCGGTCCGCCCAGCGCTGCTCGGCGCTGGTGAGCTGGGCCAGCATGGGCAGGGCGGCGGTTTCGGGGGGCTCTCCGAGGCCACTGCCGGCGCCGCGCTCGACCCAGCCCTTGTCGGAGGACCAGCGCAGAGTGGCGTTGGGGGTGCCGGAGGGCGTCCCGGTCTGCGCGGCGGCCGGCTGGGGGTCCTTGCCGGCCGGGCCCCGGCCGAGTCCGGCGAGGTCCTTCGGGGTGGGCACGCCCCGCCCGGCGGGGGTGTCCGCGCCGCGGTCGCCGTTGGGGCACGGCGGGGCGGCGGGCCCCGGCCGGGTGCCGTTGCGCCCGGCGGCGGGGGCGTCGGCCGGGCGGCCGGAAGCGGCGGCGGCCGCCGCGGTCTCGGGCAGCGGGGCCGCGAGGATCGCGGCGATCTCGGGCCGGGGCGCGGGCGGCGGGGCGCAGATGCCGGTGAGCTCCTTGGCGCGGACCGCGCGGGTGATCCACGTACGGTCCAGGACGCGCCGCTCGTCGGCCTCGGCGACCAGGTCCTCGGACTGGTTGTAGTCGCCGTCGGCGGCTTGCACGGCCCACAGGTGGACGGCGACGCCGTGTTCCTTGGCGGACATCAGGCCCGGCAGCAGGTCGCCGTCGCCGGTGACGAGCACGATGTCGGAGCAGGCGCGGTTGCGGGCGAGCTCGGTGAGCTCGGCGTGCATGGCGGCGTCGACGCCCTTCTGTGCCCAGCGGCCGTCGCTGCGGGTCAGGGCGCCCAGCCGGACGGTGACGCGGGACATCACCCGCAGCCGGCGGTGCTCGGGCTGCGGCACCCGGTCGGGGGCGCCGTCGAACCAGTAGATGCGCAGCAGCGGCCGCTGGGTGTCGGCCTCGGCGCGTTCGCGCAGGCCTTGGATCAGGGTGGCGTGATCGACGGTGATACGGGACCGGGCGGGTTCCCCGGCCAGCAGGCTCGCGGCGGCGCCCAGTAGATATCCGGCGTCCACCAGGACGACGCAGCGGTCCACGTTCCACCCTCTTTTCTCGGGTTTCCCCTGATGTCAGAAGTGCGGTCGCCCCCCGGCACCTGCGTGCCCCGGTTCCGTTGGCTTTCCCAGGAGTCTGCCCGACCGCGCGGGGGTTATCAGTCCGAACTGGATCTTCGGCGTGGCGGATACGGGCTGCGGCCGATAAGTACCCCTGTCACCCACGGTAATTACCCGAAATGCGCGCTTGTTCGCCCCGTGGGAGGGTGGGCCGAGGGGGTCGTCCCGATGTGGAGGCACTTCAGCATGGCCAAGAACAAGAACCGGAAGCAGCCGTCCTCGAGCGCCGCCGAGCGCGGGCAGCAGCAGGCCCGGAAGTCGTCGATGGAGTCCCAGTCGGAGCAGCGGGCCTCCCAGGTGACCCCGGGCGACGTGGCGCGCAAGGGCAAGCAGAAGCGCTTCGGTCACAACTGACCGGCGCTTGGATGCGCTTGAGGGGCGCGTCCGCTCGTAGCGGGCACGCCCCTCGCGCGGTGGTGCCGTCCGGGTGCGGGCTCAGCCCGCCAGGCAGGACGGGCCGAGCAGCTGCTTGAGGTCGCCGAAGAGGGCCGGGTCGGGCGTGACCCGGTGCCGGTCCAGGCGGAGCACGGTCGTCTTGCGGGCCCCCTGGAGCTTGATCCGCACCTCGGTCGAGCCCCGGTGGTGGCTGAGCACCTGGCCCAGCCGCTCGACGAGCGGCGGGGTGACCTTCACCGTGGGGATGGAGATGATCACCGGCGCGTTGGTGCCGGCGTTGGACAGGTCGGGGACCATCAGCTCCATGGCGACCAGGCGGGGGATGTCCTCGCGCTTGTCGAGCCGGCCCTTGACGAAGACGACGGCGTCCTCGACGAGCTGGGTGGAGACCAGCTGGTAGGTGGCGGGGAAGAACATGCAGTCGATGGAGCCGGCCAGGTCCTCCACGGTGGCGATGGCCCAGGCGTTGCCCTGCTTGGTCATCTTGCGCTGCAGTCCGGAGATGATGCCGCCGATGGTCACGATCGCGCCGTCGGCGTGCTCACCGCCGGTGAGCTGGGAGATCGAGGCGTCGGCCTTGTCGTTGAGGACGTGCTCGATGCCGAAGAGCGGGTGGTCGGAGACATAGAGGCCGAGCATCTCGCGCTCCTGGGCCAGCAGGTAGGCCTTCTCCCACTCGACGTCGGAGAACTCCACGTCCAGCCCGAAGCCGGGGCCCTCGTCGCCGCCCTCGTCGCCCATGCCGCCGAACAGGTCGAACTGTCCCTCGGCCTCCTTGCGCTTGACCTGCACCACGTTGTCGATCATCGGTTCGTAGTGCGCGGTGAGGCCCTTGCGGGTGTGCCCCATCTCGTCGAAGGCGCCGGCCTTGATCAGCGATTCGACGGTGCGCTTGTTGCAGACGACGGCCTCGACCTTGTCGAGGAAGTCGGGGAAGGAGGTGTACTTCCCCTTCGACTTGCGGCAGCGGATGATCGAGTCGACGACGTTGGCGCCGACGTTGCGCACGGCGGTGAGGCCGAAGAGGATCACGTCGTCGCCCTGGGCGGCGAAGTTCGCCTCGGACTCGTTGACGTTCGGCGGGAGCACCTTGATGCCCATGCGGCGGCACTCGTTGAGGTAGGTCGCCGACTTGTCCTTGTCGTCCTTGACCGAGGTCAGCAGGGCCGCCATGTACTCGGCGGGGTGGTTGGCCTTGAGGTAGGCCGTCCAGTACGAGACCAGGCCGTACGCGGCCGAGTGGGCCTTGTTGAAGGCGTAGCCGGCGAAGGGGACCAGCACGTCCCACAGGGCCTGGATGGCCTCGTCGGTGTAGCCGTTCTTCCGGGCGCCCTCCTGGAAGATGGTGAAGTTCTTCGCCAGCTCCTCGGGCTTCTTCTTGCCCATGACGCGGCGGAGGATGTCGGCCTCGCCGAGCGAGTACCCGGCGATGATCTGGGCGGCCTTCTGGACCTGCTCCTGGTAGACGATCAGACCGTAGGTGACGGCCAGGACCTCTTCGAGGGGCTTCTCCAGATCCGGGTGGATCGGGGTGATCTCCTGCTGCTTGTTCTTGCGCAGCGCGTAGTTGGTGTGCGAGTTCATGCCCATCGGGCCCGGCCGGTACAGGGCGGACACGGCGGAGATGTCTTCGAAGTTGTCGGGCTTCATCAGCCGCAGCAGGGACCGCATGGGGCCGCCGTCGAACTGGAAGACGCCGAGGGTGTCACCGCGCTGGAGCAGGTCGAAGGTCGTGGGGTCGTCGAGCGGCAGGGCCAGGAGATCGATGTCGATCCCCTTGTTGGCCTTCACCATCTTGACGGCGTCGTCCATGATCGTGAGGTTGCGCAGGCCCAGGAAGTCCATCTTCAGCAGGCCCAGCGACTCACAGCTGGGGTAGTCCCACTGGGTGATGGTCACGCCGTCGGAGTGGCGCACCCAGACGGGGACGTGGTCGGTGATCGTCTCGCTGGACATGATCACGCCGGCCGCGTGCACACCCATCTGCCGGACCAGGCCCTCGACGCCCATGGCGGTGTCGATGACCTTCTTCACGTCCGGCTCGTTCTCGTACATCCCGCGGACCTCGCCGGCCTCGCTGTAGCGCGGGTGCGTGGGGTCGGTGATGCCGGAGAGGGGGATGCCCTTGCCGAGGACGTCGGCGGGCATCGCCTTGGTGATGCGGTCGCCCATCGCGTAGGGGTAGCCCAGGACGCGGGCGGAGTCCTTGATGGCGTTCTTGGCCTTGATGGTGCCGTAGGTGCCGATCATGGCGACCTTGTCGGCGCCGTACTTCTCGGTGACGTACCGGATCACCTCGGCGCGCCGGCGCTCGTCGAAGTCGATGTCGACATCGGGCATGGAGATGCGCTCGGGGTTGAGGAAGCGCTCGAAGATCAGGCCGTGCGGGATCGGGTCGAGGTCGGTGATGCCCATGGCGTAGGCGACGATCGAGCCGGCCGCGGAGCCTCGGCCGGGGCCGACGGCGATGCCCTGGTTCTTGGCCCACATGATGAAGTCGGCGACCACGAGGAAGTAGCCCGGGAAGCCCATCGAGATGATGGTGTCCATCTCGTACTCGACCTGCTTCATGCGGTCCTCGGGGATGCCGCCGGGGAAGCGGCGGTGCATGCCCCGCATGGTCTCCTCGCGGAACCAGGTGACCTCGGTGTAGCCCTCGGGGATGTCGAACTTGGGCATCAGGTTCCGGAACTGGAACATGCCCTCGGTGTCGATCTGGTCGGCGACCAGCTGGGTGTTGGCGCACCCCTCCTGCCAGGCGTCCGAGGAGTCGATGGCGTACATCTCGTCCGTGGACTTCAGGTAGTAGCCCGAGCCGTCGAAGCGGAAGCGGTCGGGGTCGGAGAGGTTCTTGCCGGTCTGGATGCACAGCAGGGCGTCGTGGGCGGTCGCCTCGTGCGCGTAGGTGTAGTGCGAGTCGTTGGTGACCAGGGGCGGGATGCCGAGCTTCTTGCCGATCTCCAGCAGGCCGTCGCGGACCCGGCGCTCGATCTCGATGCCGTGGTCCATCAGCTCCAGGAAGTAGCGGTCCTTGCCGAAGATGTCCTGGTACTCGGAGGCCGACTTCAGGGCCTCGTCGAACTGGCCCAGGCGCAGCCTGGTCTGCAGCTCGCCGGAGGGGCAGCCGGTGGAGGCGATCAGCCCCTCGGACCACTGGCTGATGGTCTCCTTGTCCATCCGGGGCCACTTGGTCAGCCAGCCCTCCTTGTAGGCGTCGGAGGACAGCCGGAAGAGGTTGTGCAGGCCGGTGGCGTTGGCCGCCCAGATGGTCTTGTGGGTGTAACCACCCGAACCGGAGACGTCGTCGCGCTTCTGGTGCGGCTGGCCCCAGGTGATCCTGCGCTTGTTGCGCCGGGACTCGGGGGCCACGTACGCCTCGATGCCGATGATCGGGGTGATCCCGGCCTTCTGGGCGGAGTGGAAGAAGTCGTAGGCGCCGTGGAGGTTGCCGTGGTCGGACATGGCGATGTGTGTCATGCCCATCTCATTGCAGGCATTGAACATGTCCTTGAGCCGCGCAGCACCGTCCAGCAGCGAGTACTGGGTGTGGACGTGCAGGTGCGTGAACGGCGTCTTGGCCACGGTGGACGACCTCCGGTGGGGTGGCAGCGGGTCGGAAGGGGCAGTTTCGAAGGTTACCGGCCCCCACCGACAGCCGTGGGCACGCGCCGGTAGCCTCGGGCGTTGAGGACGGCAGCACATGTGTCCGCCCGATGACCCTCCCCCGGCCGGTGCCGGGGGTGCCCGCAAGGAGAGACCGACGATGGCGACCGAGCACGACCGGGCCACGCAGCGCGGCGAGGAGATCCTCGCCGTTTTCGACACCGCCTTCGGCGAGCTGCTCGCGGCCGACCCGGCCGCCTTCCGCGTCAAGTTCCGGAAGATGGCCGCCTCCGCCTTCGCCTTCTACCGGGGCACGGCCTGCCTCTTCTACTCCGACCTCGAGCACGGGCGGGACGCCGGGCCGTACCTGGACGACCGCACCAGCAGGGTGTGGATCCACGGCGACCTGCACGCCGAGAACTTCGGCACCTACATGGACGCCAACGGCCGCCTGGTCTTCAACGTCAACGACTTCGACGAGGCCTACGTCGGCCCCTTCACCTGGGACCTCAAGCGCTTCGCCGCCTCGGTGGCCCTGCTGGGGTACACCAAGGCGCTGAGCGACGAGAAGATCGGCGAGCTGGTGCGGATCTACGCCGCCGCCTACCGCGAGCGCATCCACGCCCTGGCCACCGGCGTCCACCACGAGGAGCTGCCGCCCTTCACCCTGGACACCGCCGACGGCCCCCTGCTGGACGCGCTGCGCGAGGCCCGCTCGCTGACCCGCTTCGGGCTGCTGGCCACGATGACGGAGATCAGGGAGTTCGAGCGGCGCTTCCTGGCCGACGGCGGCTCCGTCGAGCTGGACGCCGCCACCCGCTACAAGATCCTCGCGGCCTTCGACGGCTACCTCGAGACGCTGCCGGACACCAGCCTGGCCCGTCCCGACTCCTACCGGGTCAAGGACGTCGTCGGGCGCCGCGGCATCGGCATCGGCAGCGCGGGGCTGCCCTCGTACAACATCCTCCTCGAGGGCAACAGCGACGCCTTGGAGAACGACGTCGTCATCTACATGAAGCAGGCCCAGACCCCGGCCGTCTCCCGGCACATCACCGACCCCCGGGTGCGCGGCTACTTCCACCACGAGGGCCACCGCACGGTGATCTCCCAGCGCGCCCTGCAGGACCACGCCGACCCGTGGCTGGGGTGGACGGAGCTGGACGGCACCGGGCAGCTGGTCGCCGAGGTCTCGCCGTACGCCGTCGACCTGGACTGGTCGGACATCGACGACCCGGCGCAGATCGCGGCCGTCGTCGCCGACCTGGGCCGCGCCACCGCCACCATGCACGCCGCCGCCGACGACCAGAGCGGCCACTCGCTGGTGCCGTTCTCCACCGAGCGGGCCATCGACGCCGTCATCGCCGCCGACGAGGAGGGCTTCGGCGAGCTGCTGGTGGACTTCGCGCACACCTACGGCGCCCGCGCCCGCGCGGACCACCAGATCTTCGTGGACCTCTTCCGCAACGGACGGATCCCCGGGCTGTGACCCCGTGAACAGGGAGCTTTAGTTCCGGCTTACCGCACGGCATGGCACACTCGGCCACCATGGACATATCGGCGGCACGACTGCGGGCACTACGCGCCGCGCTGTTCTCGGCGCTGTGCGTGCTGCTGTCCGCCGCCTCCCATGTGCTGCTGTCCGGCAGGGCCCTGCCCGTGCCGGCGGTCGCCGGGGCGGGCGCCGCCGTCTTCGCGCTGGCCTACGCCCTCGCGGGCCGCGAGCGCGGCTACCGGCACATCGCCGCCCTCCTCGTCCCGCTCGAGCTGGCCGCCGGCGCGCTCTTCGCCGCCGGCCAGGAGACCTGCTACGGCCGGTCCGGCCATCCCACCCCCGGCGCCCTGACCTGGCTGTGCCAGGGCAGCATGGGCACCCCCCTCGCCCGGTACGCCGCCCCCGAGGCGGCCCCCTGGCTGCTGCTCGCCGGGCACATCGCCGTCGGCCTGCTGGCCGCCGCCTGGCTGCGGCGCGGCGAGGCCGCGCTGTGCGCGCTGCTGCGCGCCGCGGCGGCGGCCGCCTTCCGGCCGCTGCGGCTGGCGGCGGCGGTGCTCGCCGCGCCCGCCCCCGACCGGGGCGCGCCCGTGCGGCCCGGCGGCCACGGCCCGCGGGCCCACTCGCTGCCCCTGCTCGTCCACTCCGTGATCCGGCGCGGTCCCCCGCTCGGGCCCGTCCTCGTCTGAGGGCCCCGAGCAGTACGGAACCACCGCACCCACGAACGCATCACGGAGCAGCATCACCATGAGCAAGCGCAACAACTGGGAGAACAAGCAGAACGCCCGCGAGCGGCTGCGCGCCGAGCGCGAGCAGCAGGCGAAGCGGGAGAAGACCCGGCGCCAGTTCCTCGTCGCCGGCACCATAGTCGCCGTCCTCGCGGTCGCGGGCGGCATCGGCTACGCCGCGACCCAGCTGGGCGGCGACAGCGGCAAGAGCACCAACGCCGCCTGGAAGGCCGCCTCCGAGCAGACCCTGGTCAAGCCCGCCAACACCGCCGGCGACAAGGGCACCGAGGTCGTCATCGGCAAGAAGGACGCCAAGCACACCCTGGACGTCTTCCAGGACATGCGCTGCCCGATCTGCTCGGTCTTCGAGCAGAACGTCGGCGACACGATCGACAAGGACGTCAAGGACGGCAAGTACAAGGTCTCCTACCACGTCGGCACCTTCCTCGACCGCAACCCCGCGATCGCGGGCACCGGTTCGAAGAACGCCCTCAGCGCGCTGGGCGCCGCCCTGAACGTGAGCCCCGAGGCCTTCAGCGCCTACAACAAGGCGCTCTACGCCAAGGCGAACCACCCCGAGGAGACCAAGGACGACTTCGCCGACGACGCGGTCCTGCTGAAGGTCGCCCAGCAGGTCCCGGCGCTCAAGGGCAACGCCGCCTTCGAGAAGGACGTCAAGGACGGCACCTTCGACAAGTGGGCGCTGGAGATGTCCGACTCCTTCGACAAGGTCAAGGACGTCACGGGCACCCCGACCGTCAAGTTCGACGGCAAGAAGGTCACCGTCGAGACCGGGCAGGGACAGGGCGTCCCGATGACGGCCCAGCAGTTCGAATCGGCCATCGCCGAGCGCCTGAAGTAGGGCCTTCGGGGGCCGCCGGCCGTCCCCTCACCGATGCCGAATCTTGACACGACACCCGGCGGTCGCCGTGGCACACTCGGCGTCATGGAGGGGACGGGCGTTCGGTTCAGGGCGGTGCGCGCCGCGCTGTTCACGGCGCTCTGCGTCACCCTGTCGGCGACCTCCCATGTCCTGCTCTCCAGGACGCCGTTGCCGGCCGCGACGGTCGCCGCGGTCACCGCGGCCTGCTTCGCCGTCGCCTACGCGCTGGCCGGCCGCGAGCGCGGCTACGGCCCGATAGCCGCGCTGCTGGTCCCCCTGGAGCTGGCGGCGGACACCGTCTTCACCACCGGCCAGCACGCCTGTTACGGGCAGGCCGGCGGGCCCGTGGCGGGTCCGCTGCGCTCGATGGGGGTCGATCTGGTCTGCCGCGGCGGCGAGTTCGGCACGCCGTTCGCGGCGCGCGAGGCCGCGGTCGGCTCGGCCACCCCCTGGTTGCTGCTCGCCGCGCACATCGCGGTCGGGCTGCTGGGCGCCGCCTGGCTGCGGCGCGGCGAGGTGGCGCTGGCCCGGCTGCTGCGCGCGGTGGCCGCGCTCGCCTTCCGGCCGCTGCCGGCGGCTGCCGCCCTCGGCCCGTACGCCCCGGCCGGCGCCCGTCGGCGGCCCGTGCGGGACACCCTTCGGGCCCGTACCCTCCCGCTCCTCGTGCACTCCGTCGTACGGCGGGGACCGCCCCTGTGCCCGGCATCCGCCTGAGCACAGCACTACGCACCGGTCCCTTTTTCCACCCGTATGTCCACGGAGGCATCCGTCATGAGCAACCGCAACAACCCCCAGAACAAGGCCGCCGCCCGCGAGCGCCTGCGCGCCGAGCGCGAGCGCCAGGCGAAGCGGGACAAGACCCGCCGCAAGGTGCTGGTGGGCGTGGGCATCGTCGCCGTCCTCGCGGCCGCGGGCGGCATCGGCGTGGCCGTCACCAACGCCACCGACGGCGGCAAGAACACCAAGGTCAGCAGCGAGGACTGGATCTCGGCGGCCAAGAAGTCGGATTTCAAGGCACCCGCCAACACCACGGGCGACAAGGGCACCTCGATCGTCGTCGGCAAGCAGGACGCCAAGAACACCCTCGAGGTCTTCGAGGACATGCGCTGCCCGATCTGCTCGGGCTTCGAGCAGTCCGTCGGTGAGGTCGTGGCCAAGGACATCAAGGACGGCACGTACAAGGCGCAGTTCCGGATGGGCGCCTTCCTGGACCGCAACCCGATGATCAAGGGCTCGGGCTCGAAGAACGCCCTCAGCGCTCTCGGCGCCGCCCTGAACGTGAGCCCCGAGGCGTTCCTGGAGTACAAGAAGGCGCTGTTCGCGCAGAAGAACCACCCGCAGGAGCAGGACGACGCGTTCTCCGACGACAGCCGGCTGATCGAGATCGCGCAGGAGGTCCCCGCCCTCAAGGGCAAGGCGTCCTTCGAGAAGGACGTCAAGGACGGCACCTTCGACAAGTGGGCCCTGGGCGTCTCCGACTCCTTCGACACGTTCGTCGGCCCGGACAAGGAGATCAAGGGCACCCCGGGCCTCAAGCTCAACGGCAAGGTGCTCGGCGACGAGCGGGGCCAGGCTCCGCAGGCAGCGGAGATGTTCAAGACCCTGGTCGAGCAGAACCTCAAGAAGTAGCCGGCGGGCGACGGGCGGGCGAACTCCTGGGTTCCGCCCGTCCGGACCCTTACCGCCGGTCTTACCGGGCAGTAAACTGACGACCCGTGATATCACCCGACATATCGCGGCGTACCGCCGTCACGGCCGCCGCGGCCACCGCGACCGCCGCTCTGCTCCCCTCGGTCTCCGCCCAGGCGGCCACGGCCGACTCCGACCCGCCGTCAGCCGCGGCCCCTGCCTTCGTCCATGGCGTCGCCTCAGGCGACCCGCTTCCCGACGGCGTCCTGCTGTGGACCCGCGTCACGCCCTCCCCCGATGCCACGCCCGGCTCGGGGCGCGGCCCGGCGGTCGAGGTCACCTGGCAGGTCGCCGAGGACGACGGGTTCAGCCGCGTCGTCGCCCACGGCACAGTGACCGCCCAGGCGGCCGGCGACCACACCGTCAAGGCGGACGTGCGCGGACTGCGCCCCGCCACCGGCTACTTCTTCCGCTTCACCGCCGGCGGCATCCACTCCCCCACCGGCCGCACCCGCACCGCGCCCGCCCGCGACGCCGCCGTCGACGGCATCCGCTTCGGCGTGGTCTCCTGCGCCAACTGGGAGTCGGGCCACTTCTCCGCGTACCGCCACCTGGCCACGCGCCGCGACCTGGACGCCGTCTTCCACCTCGGCGACTACATCTACGAGTACGGCACCGGCGAGTACCCGGCCGCCGGGCGCGTCGTACGGCCGCACGCCCCCACGCACGAGATCGTCACCCTGGCCGACTACCGCGTCCGCCACGCCCGTTACAAGACCGACCCCGACCTGCAGGCGCTGCACCACGCGCACCCGGTCGTGGCCATCTGGGACGACCACGAGTTCGCCAACGACACCTGGCCGGGCGGCGCCGAGAACCACACCCCCGGCACCGAGGGCGAGTGGGCGAAGCGCATCGCCGCCGCCAAGCAGGCGTACTTCGAGTGGATGCCCGTACGCCCCTCCATCGAGGGCACCACCTACCGGCGGCTGCGCTTCGGCAGACTCGCCGACCTGCACCTGCTGGACCTCAGATCCTTCCGCTCGCAGCAGGTGAAGTCGGGCAGCGGCAAGGTGGACGACCCCGAGCGCACCATCACCGGCCGCGCCCAGCTGGACTGGCTCAAGGAGGGCCTGGCCTCCTCCGACACCTCCTGGCGCCTCGTCGGCAACCCGGTGATGATCTCCCCGGTCGCCTTCGGCTCGCTGCCCGCCCACCTCCTGGAGCCCCTGGCCAAGCTGCTGGGGCTGCCCTCGGGCGGACTGACCATCAACTCCGACCAGTGGGACGGCTACACCGACGACCGCCGCGAGCTGATCGCCCACCTGACCGACCGCGGCATCGGCAACACCGTCTTCCTCACCGGCGACATCCACATGGCGTGGGCCACCGACGTGCCGAAGAAGGCCGCGACGTACCCGCTGTCCTCGTCGGCGGCCACGGAGTTCGTGGTCACCTCGGTCTCCTCCGACAACCTCGACGACATCCTGCGCGTGGCGCCCCACACGGTGTCCGTGGCGGCCGCGACGGCCATCAAGGCCGCCAACCGGCACGTGAAGTGGCTCGACATGGACTCGCACGGCTACGGCGTCCTGGACGTCACCGCCGAGCGGGCGCAGATGGACTACTACGTCCTCTCCGACAAGCGCGACCCGGCGGCCACCTCCTCCTGGACCCGCTCCTACCGCACCCTTTCCGGGACGCAGAAGGTCGAGCGGGTCCACGCGCCCGTGCGCTGACAGCGCACGCCCCAGGGGGTCCCCTAGTCCCGGCCCGCGCCGATGTCCTCGAGGAAGCCGAGCGCCACCCGCCAGGTGGCCTCGGCGGCCTCGGCGTCGTAGTCGTCCAGCTCCGGGTCGGTGAACAGGTGCCCGGCGCCCTGGTAGCGGTGCACCTCCACGTCCGCGCCCGCCCGCCGCATCCGCAGGTACCAGGCGGTCAGCCAGTCGTGCGGCTCGAACGGGTCGGGGTCGGCGACGTGCAGCTGCACCGGCAGCTCGTCGACTGCCGTGTCCTCGGCGAGGTCGGAGGTGCCGTGCAGGAGCAGCAGGCCGCGCGCCTTCTCGTCGTTCAGCGCCAGGTTCTGCGCGATCGAACCGCCGAGCGAGAACCCCGCGTAGACCACGCCCCGGTCGGAGAACGGCGCGGCGGCGGTCACCGCACGGCGCAGCAGCTCCTCCTGGCCGATCTCGTCCTTGATCGCCATGCCGTCCTCGACGGTGTCCGCCGTCCGGCCGTCGTAGAGGTCCGGCACGTGCACCTCGTGCCCGGCGGCGCGCAGGCGCTCGGCGGCGGCGTGCACCGCGGGCCGCAGCCCGTAGGCCGAATGAAAAAGGACGATCGTGGTAGGGGACGCCACTGGAGGTTCACTTCCTTACAGCTGTGGGGGCTCCCCCGGCGTGAGCCGGGGGAGCGTGCTCCCATCGTGCCAGCTACGTTCGGAAGGGACGCCCACCGGAGAGGGCCACCGGCCGCCGGAAGGAGCGGAAGCGCCCATGGAGCAGATACTGCGTCCCCTCGCGGTCCTCGGCGGGGCCGTACTGATCACCCTGGTGGCGGGCTGGGCCGCCGACCGGGTGCTGCGGCTGATCGCGGCCCGGCACCCGGAGACCCCGCTGTGGCGGCTGCTGCACCGCTGCCGGATACCGCTGCGGCTGGTGCTGTGCGCCGCCCTGCTGCTCGGCGCCCACCGCTCGGCGGAGCTGTCGGAGGAGCACGAGAAGACCGTGGCGCACGTGCTGACGCTCGTGCTGATCGGGGCGTGCGCCTGGCTCGCGGTCCGGGTGGCGGCGGCGGTGGTGGAGGCCACCTACGCCCGCTATGCCGCGGGCGCCCAGGACCCGGCGCGGGTGCGCCGGGTGCGCACCCAGGTCACCCTGATCCAGCGGGTGGTGACGGCCGCGGTGATCGTGGTGGCGGTCGCGTCCATGCTGCTGACCTTCCCCGCCATGCAGACCGCGGGGGCGTCCCTGCTGGCCTCGGCCGGCGTCATCGGCATCGTCGCCGGCATCGCGGCCCAGTCGACGCTGGGCAACATCTTCGCGGGCCTGCAGATCGCCTTCGGCGACATGGTGCGCATCGGCGACACGGTCGTGGTGGACAGCCAGTGGGGCACCGTCGAGGAGATCACCCTCACCTATCTGGTGGTGCGCACCTGGGACGAGCGGCGGGTGACGATGCCGGTGTCGTACTTCACCGGCAGACCGTTCGAGAACTGGTCGCGGGGCGACGCCCGGATGACGGGCACGGTCTTCCTCCACCTGGACCACGCCGCCCCCGTCGCCCTGCTGCGCGAGCGCCTGCACGACGTGCTCAAGTCGACCCTCGAGTGGGACGGCCGCGCCTGGAACCTGGTCGTCACGGATACCACGCCCACCACGATCCAGGTCCGGGCCCTGATGACGGCCCGCAACTCCGACGACATATGGGCGCTGCGCTGCCTGGTCCGCGAGGAGCTGGTGTCCTGGCTGGGCCGCGAGCACCCGTACGCGCTCCCGCGGATCAGCACCGCCCCGGCGCCCTGCGCGGACCGGGAAGCCGGCCCTCCGCGGACCCCGCCGGCGGCGGAGGACACGGGGCCGGGCCCGGGGACGGCGTGAGGGCGGTGCGGGTCGGCACCGGGCCCGCGTCGCTCAGATGCCGCGCAGGGTGCGTTCGTCCAGATGCCGCAGCACCCTGTCCACCACCTCCGGGTCCGTCCCCGGCTCGCTGCGGGCCGCGATGACCTCGCGCCGCGCCGCGGACAGCAGCTCCCCCTGCACCCGGTGGAGCGTCCGCAGCCGCTCCACCCGCTGCTGGTGCGCCTCGCGGCGCTCCTCGTCGACCATGTCGGGGCTGATCCGGGCGCCGATGTCGTAGGCCCGCCGGCCCAGCATCTCCATCATGTCCTCGGGGAGGTCCTCGGCCTCCACGATCTCCATCAGCCGGTGCCGGGCCGCCTTCGCCGCCCGCGCGGCCAGCTGCCGCTCCATCTCACGGCTGACGTCGGTGTCGGCGCTCACCCCCAGCAGCCGCACCAGCCGGGGCAGGGTCAGGCCCTGCACCACGAGGGTGGCGATGATGACGGCGAACGCGACGAAGAGGATCTCGTCGCGGGCCGGGAAGGGGGAGCCGTCGTCCGTCTTCAGGGGGATGGCCAGGGCGAGCGCCACGGTGGCCACGCCGCGCATCCCCGACCACCACGTCACCACCGTCTCGCGCCAGCTCATCAGGACCTCCTCCTCGACGTCCCGGCCCTTGTGCAGCTTCTTGGCCAGCCATGCGGCGGGCAGCAGCCACAGCAGCCGTACGGCGACGACCACGGCCACGACGGTGCCGCCGATGCCGAGCATCTCGCCCCAGCGGCCGGAGGCCGTGCTGACGGCGTTGTGGAGCTCCAGGCCGACCAGGCCGAAGGCCACGCCGGTGACGAGGGTGTCGACGACCTCCCAGAAGGTGTGCCCGGCCAGCCGCCCCAGGACGTCGTCGGGGTCGTGGGTGTACTCGGCCAGGTACAGGGCGGTGGTCAGCACGGCCAGCACGCCGGAACCTTTCAGCTCCTCGGCGAGGACGTAGGAGACGAACGGCACCAGCAGGGTGAGGCCGATCTGGAGCGTGGCGTCCCCGAGGACGTTCATCAGCCGTTTGGTGGCCCAGCCCAGCCCGAGGCCGACCGCGACGGCCACCACGGCCGACAGCACCAGCGCGCCGATCGCCTCGGGCCAGGAGAAGCTGCCGCTGACGGCGGCCGCGATGGCCACGTGGTAGAGCACGATGGCCGTGACGTCGTTGAAGAGGCCCTCGCCCTCGAGGATGGACACCAGGCGGCGCGGCAGCCCCAGGGAGCCGGCGACGGATGTGGCGGCGACCGGGTCGGGCGGGGCCACGAGCGCGCCCAGCGCCACCGCGGCGGCGAGGGAGATCCCGGGCAGGATCGCGTCGGCGACGGCGGCGACGGCGGCGGTGGTCACGAAGACCAGCGCGACCGCCAGCAGGAAGATCGGCCGCCGGTTGGCCGCGAACTGCCGCCACGAGGTGCGCTGGGCCGTGGCGTAGAGCAGGGGCGGCAGCACCAGCGGGAGGATGAACTCCGGCGGGATGGACACGGCGGGCACGAACGGCAGCAGGGCGAGGACGATCCCGCCGATCGTCATCAGGACGGGGGACGGCACCCCCAGCCGGTCCCCCAGCGGCACCGTGACCAGCGCCCCGAGCAGCAGGACGAACAGCAGCGCGAGCTGGTCCACGGATACCCTCCGGGCGGGCGGGTGCGGTCGAACAGAGCTCCAGCCTGCCCCAACCGCCCGGAGACCGCCTTACGAGCTCTCGGCGCGCACCGTGTCCAGGGCGTACTGCAGGTCGTCGGGGTAGGCGCTCTCGAACTCCACCCAGCGGCCGTCCGAGGGGTGCTCGAAGCCGAGCCGCACCGCGTGCAGCCACTGGCGGGTGAGCTTGAGCCGCTTGGCGAGGGTGGGGTCGGCGCCGTAGGTGAGGTCACCCGCGCAGGGGTGCCGGTGGGCGGACATGTGCACACGGATCTGGTGCGTCCGGCCCGTCTCGAGCTTGATGTCGAGCAGGCTGGCGGCCCGGAACGCCTCGATGAGGTCGTAGTGGGTCACCGAGGGCTTGCCGTCGGCGATGACGGCCCACTTGTAGTCGTGGTTGGGGTGGCGGCCGATGGGGGCGTCGATCGTGCCGCTCATCGGGTCCGGGTGGCCCTGGACCAGCGCGTGGTAGCGCTTGTCGACCGTGCGCTCGCGGAACTGCTGCTTGAGCAGGGTGTAGGCGCGCTCGGACTTGGCGACCACCATCAGGCCGGAGGTGCCGACGTCCAGGCGGTGCACGATGCCCTGGCGCTCGGCCGCGCCCGAGGTGGAGATGCGGTAGCCGGCGGCGGCGAGCCCGCCGATGACGGTGGGGCCCGTCCAGCCGGGGCTGGGGTGGGCGGCCACGCCGACGGGCTTGACGATCACGACGATGTCGTCGTCGTCGTGGACGATCTCCATGCCCTCGACGGGCTCGGCGACGATCTGCACCGGCGCGGGCGGCGCGGGCATCTCGACCTCGAGCCAGGCGCCGCCGGTGACCCGGTCGGACTTCCCGGCCTCGGCCCCGTCGAGCTGGACCTTGCCCGCGGCCGCCAGCTCGGCCGCCTTGGTGCGGGAAAAGCCGAACATACGGGCGATCGCGGCGTCGACGCGCTCGCCCTCCAGGCCGTCGGGAACGGGAAGGGCGCGGATCTCGGGAATGGTGCTCACCCGTCGAGTATGACGGACGGCTCCGACACGCCCGTACGCGCGGGCCCGCCGGGCCCTCAGTCCTTGTGGACGGTGCCGTCCGGGTCCAGGCCCCGGAAGGAGAGGATCACGATCAGGAAGCCGCCGCAGACGATCGCGGAGTCCGCCAGGTTGAAGACCGCGAAGTGCGGGACGGCGATGAAGTCCACCACCCCGCCCTCCAGGCCGCCGGGCGAGCGGAAGAGCCGGTCGGTGAGGTTGCCCAGGGCACCGCCCAGCAGCATGCCGAGCGCGATCGCCCACGGCAGGCTGTAGAGCTTGCGGGCGATCCGGGCGATGGCCACGATCACGGCGGTGGCGATCAGAGTGAAGACGATCGTCATCGCCTCGCCGATGCCGAAGGCGGCGCCCTTGTTGCGGATCACCTCGAACTGCAGCAGCGTGCCGAACACCTGGACGGGGTCGTGGTGCTCCAGCTGGGCCACCACCAGCAGCTTGCTGCCCAGGTCGAGGAGGTAGGCGAAGGCGGCCACCGCCAGCAGCACGGCGATGCGCCGGCGTCCCCTGGTCCCGTCGGGCTCGCTCTTCGTGCCGGCCGTCGCCGTCGCCGTGGTCCCGGCCTGCTCGCCGGCCCGTCCGGCCTGTTCCGCCTCAGTCACGTGAGTCCCTGATGTCGTCCCTGCTGACTGAGGACGAGGGTACGGCACTCGGTGACGGCGGGGTCAGCGGCGTTCCTGCCGCTGTTTGCACTCCACGCACAGCGTGGCCCGGGGAAATGCCTGCATACGGGCCTTGCCGATGGGTTTGCCGCAGTTCTCGCAGAGGCCGTAGGTACCGGCGTCCAGCCGCTGCAGCGCCCGCTCGGTCTGCACCAGCATCTCGCGGGCGTTGGCGGCGAGCGCCAGCTCGTGCTCCCGGGTGATGTTCTTGGTGCCGGTGTCCGCCTGGTCGTCGCCGGCGCCGTCGCCCGAGTCGCGCATCAGGCCGCTGATCGCGGCCTCGGACGCCTCGATCTCGGCGGTCAGCCGCGTCAGCTCGCCCTGCAGCCCGGTACGGGCCTCGGCCACCTCGCCCGGCGACCAGGGCTCCTCCCCCGGCCGTACGGCGAGCGCACCGGGCTCGGCCGCCGCCGCGGCCCGTGCGCCGGGCACCTTCTTCGCGGCCTGTGCCTCACCCATGGACTTCTTCGCAGCCACCGTCCTGGCTCCCGTCTCCTCAGCGGGCACCGCCGTCGCGGACGGTGCGGACCCTTCGGCCGTGACGGCCGCGTTCTGTGCCGGGGCGGCCTTTGCGGCCGCGGCGGCCTTCTTGGCGTGGGCGGCCTTTGCGGCCGGGGCGGCCTTCTTGGCCGGAGCGGCCTTCCTGGCGGGGGCAGCCCTCTTGGCCGGGGCGGCCTCCTTGGCCGGAGCGGCCTTCTTGGCCAGGGCAGGCTTCTTCACGGCGGACTTCGCCGCCGAGGCCTTCCCGGCTGTCGCGGTCTTCGCCATGGTCGCCTTCGCCTTTCCGGCAGATGCCTTTTCCGCGGCCGCGGCCTTCGTCACCGTGGCAGTCTTCCCCGCCACGGCGGTCTTTTTCGCCGGTACGGACTTTTTGGCCGAGGCAACCGCCTTGGCGGCGGGCGCCGCCTTCCCGCCATGGGCGGCTTTCCGGGGGGCGGGGGCGGCCGTCCTGGCGGGGCCGGCCGCCTCGCCGGCGGACGCTGCCTTGGTGGCCGCCGCCTTGGCGGGGGCCACCTTGGCGGGGGCCGCCTTCTTGGCAGAGGCCGGCGCCTTGGCGGTCGCCGCCTTCTTGGCAGGGGCTGTCTTCTTGGCAGCGGACGCGGCCTTGGTGGTCGCCGCCTTGGTGGTCGCCGCCTTGGTGGTCGCCGCCTTGGCAGAAGCCGTCTTCTTGGCGGAGGCCGCCACCTTCGCGGCGGTCGTCTTCTTGGCGGGAGCGGTCTCCTTCGCCGGGGCCACCTTCTTGGCGGCGGCGGTCTTCCCGGCGGAGACGGCTTTCCCGGCCGCGGCCGTCTTCTTCGCGGAAGCCGTCTTCTTGGCGGCAGCCGCCCGCCCGGCGGTGGCCTTCTTCACCGAGGCGGTCGTCGCGGCGGCAGCCGCCGTCCCGGCGGCTACCTTCTTCGCGGAAGCGGTCCTGCCGGAGGCAACAGCCTGCCCCGCGGAGGCCTTCTTCGCTGCGGCCGTCTCTCTCGCGGCGGAAGCCGCCCCGGCGGAGGCCTTCTTCGCTGCGGCCGTCTCTCTCGCGGCGGAAGCCGCCCCGGCGGCGGCCGTCTTCCTGGCGGCGGAAGCCGCCCCGGCGGCCGTCCTACCTGCGGCGGGAGCCGCCTCGGCCGTCTTCTTCGCCATCGCCGCGATCCCTTCACATTTTATGATCTTGCGCGCGAATCGTGCCGGAACGATAAATCGGCAGGGCCCACGCGGCAACGGGGCTCGCCGGTCTCCGGTCCGGCACCCCGCCTCCGGCCCCCTAAATCGGTCTGCCGGTGTCGCACCGGCCCCGTACACTGGGCGGCAGCGAAAGGCGTGGAAGGGACCAGTAGCGCCGCACGCAGCCAAGAGCGACCCGGGGACGGTGGAAGCCCGGGGGTGTGCGCGGGGTGAAGATCAGCCCGGAGCCGCCGGAAGAACGCCCCGCCCGGGGTCAGTAGAACCGGCATCGCGACCCTAATGAGGGGGCCGGAGGCGCCTGGTGCGCGCCGGCCAAGGAGGGTGGTACCGCGGGAAGCGCGCAGGCGCGTCTCGTCCCTCCGACGGACAGCGCAATGAGTTCCGCCGGAGGAAGCCGATGACGCAGTACCGCCAGGTACCCGCACAGGTGGACCTGCCCGCCCTCGAGCACGCCGTGCTCGAATTCTGGCGGGAGAACAAGGTCTTCAGCCGTACCCTCGACCGGTCCGAGGGCCGCCCCGAATGGGTCTTCTACGAGGGCCCGCCCACCGCCAACGGCATGCCGGGCGCCCACCACATCGAGGCCCGCGTCTTCAAGGACGTCTTCCCCCGCTTCCGCACCATGCAGGGCTACCACGTCGGCCGCAAGGCCGGCTGGGACTGCCACGGCCTCCCCGTCGAGCTGGCGGTGGAGAAGGAGCTCGGCTTCAGCGGCAAGCAGGACATCGAGAAGTACGGCATCGCCGAGTTCAACGCCAAGTGCCGCGAGTCGGTGACCCGCCACACGGACGCGTTCGCCGAGCTCACCACCCGCATGGGCTACTGGACCGACCTCGACGAGCCGTACCGCACGATGGACCCCGACTACATCCAGTCGGTCTGGTGGTCGCTGAAGGAGATCTTCAACAAGGGCCTGCTGGTCCAGGACCACCGCGTCGCCCCCTGGTGCCCCCGCTGCGGCACCGGCCTGTCGGACCACGAGCTGGCGCAGGGCTACGAGACGGTCGTCGACCCCTCCGTCTTCGTCCGCTTCCCGCTGACCTCCGGCCCGCTGGCCGGCGAGGCCTCGCTGCTGGTGTGGACGACCACCCCGTGGACGCTGGTCTCCAACACCGCCGCCGCCGCGCACCCCGACGTCACCTACGTCGTGGCCACCGACGGCCGGGAGAAGCTGGTCGTCGCCGAGCAGCTGCTGGAGAAGGCCCTGGGCGAGGGCTGGACGGCCACCGGTCAGTCCTTCACCGGCCGCGAGATGGAGCGCTGGGCCTACCGCCGCCCGTTCGACCTGGTCGAGCTGGAGGGCGCCAACTTCGTCGTCAACGCCGAGTACGTCACCACCGAGGACGGCACCGGTCTGGTCCACCAGGCCCCGGCCTTCGGTGAGGACGACCTCAGGACCTGCCGCGCCTACGGCCTGCCGGTCGTCAACCCGGTCCGCCCGGACGGCACGTTCGAGGAGGAGCTGGGCCTGATCGGCGGCCAGTTCTTCAAGAAGGCCGACGAGAAGCTCGTCGCCGACCTCTCCGAGCGCGGCCTGCTCTTCAAGCACGTGGCGTACGAGCACAGCTACCCGCACTGCTGGCGCTGCCACACCGCGCTCCTCTACTACGCGCAGCCGTCCTGGTACATCCGCACCACCGCGATCAAGGACCGGCTGCTCGAGGAGAACGAGAGGACCAACTGGTTCCCCGACTCGGTCAAGCACGGCCGCTTCGGCGACTGGCTGAACAACAACATCGACTGGGCGCTCTCCCGCAACCGCTACTGGGGCACCCCGCTGCCCATCTGGCGCTGCGAGGACAACCACCTCACCTGCGTCGGCTCGCTGGCCGAGCTCTCCGAGCTGACCGGCACCGACCAGAGCGGCCTGGACCCGCACCGCCCGTACATCGACGACGTCACCTTCACCTGCACGGCCGAGGGCTGCTCCCACACGGCCGTCCGGGTGCCCGAGGTCATCGACGCCTGGTACGACTCCGGCTCGATGCCGTTCGCGCAGTGGGGCTACCCGTACAAGAACAAGGAGCTCTTCGAGCGGCGCTACCCGGCGCAGTTCATCTCCGAGGCGATCGACCAGACCCGTGGCTGGTTCTACACGCTGATGGCCGTCGGCACGCTCGTCTTCGACAAGTCGTCGTACGAGAACGTCGTCTGCCTGGGCCACATCCTGGCCGAGGACGGCCGGAAGATGTCCAAGCACCTGGGCAACATCCTCCAGCCGATCCCCCTGATGGACCAGCACGGCGCCGACGCCGTCCGCTGGTTCATGGCCGCCGGCGGCTCCCCGTGGTCCGCGCGCCGCGTGGGTCACGGCACCATCCAGGAGGTCGTCCGCAAGACGCTCCTCACCTACTGGAACACGGTCGCCTTCCAGGCCCTGTACGCCCGGACGTCCGGCTGGGCGCCCAGCGCCTCCGACCCGGCGCCGGCGGACCGGCCGCTGATCGACCGCTGGCTGCTCGGCGAGCTCAACGCGCTGACCGACCAGGTCACCCAGGCGCTGGAGGCCTACGACACCCAGCGCGCCGGCAAGCTGCTGTCCTCGTTCGTGGACGACCTGTCCAACTGGTACGTGCGCCGCTCGCGCCGCCGGTTCTGGCAGGGCGACGCGGCCGCGCTGCGCACGCTGCACGAGGTCGTCGAGACCGTCACCCGGCTGATGGCGCCGCTGGTGCCGTTCATCACCGAGCGGGTGTGGCAGGACCTCGTCGTCCCGGTCGACCCGCAGGCCCCCGAGTCGGTGCACCTGTCGTCCTGGCCGGTGGCGGACACCGCGCTGATCGACCCGGCGCTGTCCCAGCAGATGCTGCTGGTCCGGCGGCTGGTCGAGCTGGGCCGCGCCACGCGCGCCGAGTCCGGCGTCAAGACGCGCCAGCCGCTGTCGCGCGCGCTGGTCGCCGCGGCCGGCTTCGAGTCGCTGGGCGAGGAGCTGCGCGCCCAGATCGCCGAGGAGCTCAACGTCTCCTCGCTCGCCTCGCTCTCGGAGGTGGGCGGTTCGCTCGTCGACACCACGGCCAAGGCCAACTTCCGTGCCCTGGGCAAGCGCTTCGGCAAGGGCGTCCAGGCGGTGGCCAAGGCGATCGCCGCGGCCGACGCGGCGGCGCTGTCGCTGGCACTGCGGGAGGGGACGGCGGCCGTCGAGGTCGACGGCGAGCAGGTCGCCCTCGCCCCCGACGAGGTGATCATCACCGAGACGCCGCGCGAGGGCTGGTCGGTGGCCTCCGACTCCGGCGCCACGGTCGCGCTCGACCTGGAGATCACCCCGGAGCTGCGCCGCGCGGGCCTCGCCCGCGACGCCATCCGGCTGATCCAGGAGGCCCGCAAGAACAGTGGCCTGGACGTGGCGGACCGTATCGCCTTGCGGTGGGCGTCCACTGACGCCGAGACCACGACGGCGCTCGACGAACACGCGCCGCTCATCGCGGACGAGGTCCTGGCGACGGACTTCGCCGGCGGCGAGGCTGACGACACGTTCGGCGAGCCCTTCACGGACGAGGGCCTCGGACTGACGTTCCGCCTCCGTAAGGCGTAAGCAAACGGGTTAACCCCGGCGCTCCGCGCCGGGGTTTTCGCCCACCCTCCCCCAGCTACCGCTGGGAGGTGCCCCCAGCCCGATTACTCGGCAACGTCATGACGTTCTGGGTAATCGGGCGGGCGGGTGGGCGAAAACCGCGCCGAAGGCGCGAAAACGGGCCGGGGCCCCTGGAAGTCCAGGGGCCCCGGCCCGTATGTGCCGCTCGCAGAGCGAACGGTCAGTTGTCGTCCTCGTCGATCAAGAAACCCCGCATCGGCGACGGCGCCTGCATCGGCTGCGGGCTCTGCGGCCGCACCGGTGCCATCGGCTGGGTCATCGCCGGCGACATCTGCTGCTGACCGCCGTACGACGGGGCACCCGTCGACGGACCGCCGTGGCCGCCCATGGTCTGGTTGCCGCCCATGGAGTGACCGCCCATGCCCGCACCGGCCGAGGCCATCGACCCGCTCATGGAGGGGGCCGGCGGCAGCGACGCCGTCGCGGGGGTGCGCGGCGGGGCCAGCGAGTCGTCCGCCTGGTTCTCCAGCTGACGCAGCTGGCTCTCCAGGTAGGACTTCAGACGCGTGCGGTACTCGCGCTCGAAGCCGCGCAGGTCCTCGACCTTGCGCTCCAGCGTGGCGCGGGCGGACTCCAGGGAGCCCATCGCCACGCGGTGCTTCTCCTGCGCGTCCCGCTCCAGGGCGTCCGCCTTGGCACGGGCGTCCCGCTCCAGGCCCTCGGCGCGGCTGCGGGCCTCGCCGACGATCTTGTTGGCCTCGGAACGGGCCTCCGCGATCGCCTGATCGGCCGTCTGCTGCGCGAGGGAGAGGACACGGGCCGCGCTGTCGCCGCCCGGACCGCCCTGACCCGGCTGCGGCAGCTGCGGACCACCCATGGGGCCGTTCTGCTGCATCGGGTTCTGGCCCATCGGACCGTTCTGCTGCATGGGGTTCTGCCCCATCGGTCCGTTCTGTCCCATGGGGCCGCCCATCGGGCCACCCATCGGACCGTTCTGTCCCATCGGGCCGGGACCGTGCGGGCCCTGAGGACCGTGGCCGTGGCCGCCGGGGCCGGCCGGCAGCTGCGGGGCACCGCCCGGAAGCTGCGGCGGGCCGCCCATCTGCTGCTGGTTCGGCGGCACCGGCTGCGGGCCCGATATGGCGGCGGGCACCGGCGCGCCGGGTCGCTGGTCCTGCGGCTCGGGCTTGCGCATGGCCTGCTGCTGGTTCTGCGCGGCGGCGCGCGTCGCGGCGGCCAGCTTGGCGCGCAGGTCCTCGTTCTCCCTGAGCAGGCGGGTCAGTTCGGCCTCGACCTCGTCGAGAAAGGCATCGACCTCGTCCTCGTCATAGCCTTCTCGGAGGCGGACGGTCGTGAACTGCTTGTTCCGCACGTCCTCGGGGCTCAGCGGCATCTCTTCTTCACCTCAACGTAGTCGTCGGCAATCGGCAAGACCGTATCGTTCACAGCCGCGTTCACAGCCGGCTCACGACGGTGATCAGGATGTAGACGATGATCATCAGTACGAAGAAGGACAGGTCGAGCGCTACGCCCCCGAGACGCAGCGGCGGGATGACCCGCCGCAGAAGCTTGAGTGGCGGATCGGTGACAGTGTAGGTGGCCTCCAGGAGGACCACCATCGCCTTACCGGGTTGCCACGAGCGGGCGAACTGGAAGACGTAGTCCATCACCAGTCGGAAGATCAGCACGATCAGAAAGCAGTACAGCGCGATGTAGATCACCTGCTGTGCGATGCCCATCTCGCGCTTCCCTCTCCCCTTGCTCGTACTCGGCCTGACTGGCCGTTGTCCGGATTGCCCGGTGTTGCGTCTCAGCTCTGGTTGAAGAACCCACCCTCTGCGATGCGGGCCTTGTCCTCCGCCGTGACATCGACGTTAGCAGGAGACAGCAGGAACACCTTCTGTGTCACCCGCTCGATACTCCCGTGCAGTCCGAAGACCAGCCCGGCCGCGAAGTCGACGAGTCGCTTCGCGTCGGTGTCGTCCATCTCCGTGAGATTCATGATCACCGGGGTACCTTCGCGGAAGTGTTCCCCGATGGTACGGGCCTCGTTGTAGGTCCGGGGGTGCAATGTCGTGATGCGGTAGGGCTCCCGCTCGGACACAACCTTGGGCATGATCACCGGTGCGTTCTTCTCCAGAGAGTGGCGTTCGGGTGTGATGGACGACACGGGGGCGATTCGGGCGGGTCGTCCGGTTTCCGCTACGAGCGGAGCGGGTTCGCGCTGCGCGGGTGGCTGGGCGACTCGAACCGGTTCGTCCGATTGCGTCTGTTGTGCCTGGTGCGCTTGGTGCTGCCGGCGCCGATCCGGCTCCGGCTCGGGCTCGAACTCGTCGTCGGGGTCGAACCCCGGGCCGTCGTACCCATCGTCCTCCACGAGGCCGAGGTAGACCGCCATCTTGCGCATCGCGCCGGCCATTCTCTGCGTCCTCCGCTCTGTGGTGGATCGGCTCCGTCAACGGCGCCCGGATCCACGTGGTCCGCCCGCCTTTTGACGGGAATGACCATATTTTCTGCTGTGGTCCGACTTCCTGGCGACGTTACCCGAGCCGGGGTCGGACTCCGAGTACCGCTGAGCCGACACGTACATGTGTCGCACCGGCCGCCACGGCGTCCTCGAGATCCGCGCTCATCCCTGCTGACACCATGTTCGCAGCCGGATGAGCCGCGCGCAGGTCCGTTGCGATTTCCATCAGCCGGTCGAAAGCGGCCCGCGGTCTGCCCGCGTACGGGCCCACCAGCGGAGCGACCGTCATCAGTCCGGCGGGCCGCAGGCCTTCCGCCTTGGCGATCTCGTCGGCGAGCGCCGCCACTCCGTCGGGGGCGACGCCGCCCCGCTCGCCGCGACCTCCGGACTCGGCGTCGAGCGCCACCTGGACCAGGCAGCCGATCTCGCCGCCGGCCACGCCGCCCCGGCCGGCCTTGACGGCCGCCGTGGAGAGGGCCGTCACCAGTCTGTTCCGGTCAATGGAGTGCACCAGACCGGCGTAATTCACCACCGACCGGACCTTGTTCGTCTGCAACTGACCGACGAAGTGCCAGGTAAGGGGCAGATCCGAGCACTCGGCGGCCTTGGGGGCGGCGTCCTGGTCGCGGTTCTCCGCGACATGACGCACCCCCAGCTCGGAGAGGATCCGCACGTCGCTCGCCGGGTAGGTCTTGGTGACCACGATGAGGGTCACCTCCTCCCGGCGGCGGCCGGCGGCGGCGCAGGCGGCGGAGATACGTTCCTCCACGCGGGCGAGGTTCTCCGCCAATTGGGTTCTGCGGTCCGTCACTGCTCAGCCGTCCAGCCATACGTAGCTCGCGAGCCGGCCGGTGGTGTGCTCGCGCCGGTAGGAGAAGTGGTCCGCCGACTCCAGCGTGCAGACGCCGGACCTGCCGCTGACCGTGACACCCATTCGGCCGAGCTGGGCGGCGACCCCGCCGGCGACGTCGAGGGCCGGGGTGCCCTGACGGGTGGTGGACCGGGCCTCCGGCACCGCCGCGGCGACCTCCTCGCGCATGGCCTCGGGCACCTCGTAGCACAGGCCGCAGACCGAGGGGCCGATGTGGGCGAGGATCCGGTCCGGCTCGGCGCCGAGCCGCAGCATCTCCTCCACCACCGCCGGGACGACCCCGGCGAGCAGGCCCGGCCGCCCGGCGTGGGCGGCGCCCGCGATCCCGGCGACCGGGTCGGCCAGCAGGAGCGGGGTGCAGTCGGCGGTCAGCACCGCGAGGGCCAGGCCCCGACGCGCCGTCACCACCGCGTCCACCGCCGGAATCCCGCCGGTGTGCCACGGTTCGTCCACCACCGCGACGTCCTTGCCGTGCACCTGGTTCATCCAGACGACGGAGGCGGGGTCGAGGCCGAGCATCGCGGCGGTCCGCGCACGGTTGGCCCGTACCGCCCCGGGGTCGTCGCCGACCGCGCCGCCGAGGTTGAGCTCCGCATACGGAGCGGCGCTCACCCCGCCCCACCTGTCGGTGAAGGCGAAGTGGGCGCCGCTCGCGTGTGCCACGTCGGGCAGTCCCCTCCGGTGCGGGGCGGAATTCCCTATCACCGGGGTCGCTTCGGGCTGTGTCACTGGGTCCGGATCACTTAAGGAAGTCGGGAACGTCCAGTTCCTCGGCCGTCGAGTCCTGGTACGGACGGGCCGGCGGAACCTGGGGCGAGGCGACCGGGGGCGGCGGGACCTCGGCGACCGGGGCCGGGTCGGCCACGGGCTCCTCGGTGCGCGGGGTCACGCTGCCCAGTCCGCCGAAGGACGGGCGCGAGGGCTCCGGCGCCGGGGCGACCGGGCGGCTCGCGGCCGGGGCGGACGGGCTGTCCTCGCGGCCGGAGCCGTAGGAGGAGGAGCCGCCGAGCACCTTGTCGCGGCTGCCCTTGGCCGGCGGCTGGCCGCCGTCGAAGCCGGCCGCGATGACCGTGACCCGGACCTCGTCGCCCAGCGCGTCGTCGATGACGGCGCCGAAGATGATGTTGGCCTCGGGGTGGGCGGCCTCGCTGACCAGCTGCGCGGCCTCGTTGATCTCGAAGAGACCGAGGTCGGAGCCGCCGGAGATGGAGAGCAGCACGCCGCGGGCGCCGTCGATGGACGCCTCCAGCAGCGGCGAGGAGATCGCCATCTCGGCCGCGGCCACCGCGCGGTCGTCACCGCGGGCCGAGCCGATGCCCATGAGGGCCGAGCCGGCCTCGGACATCACGGACTTGACGTCCGCGAAGTCGAGGTTGATCAGACCCGGGGTGGTGATGAGGTCGGTGATGCCCTGGACACCGGACAGCAGCACCTGGTCGGCCGACTTGAAAGCGTCGAGCACGCTGACCTGGCGGTCCGAGATGGACAGCAGCCGGTCGTTGGGGATGACGATGAGGGTGTCGACCTCGTCGCGCAGGCTGGCGATGCCGTCCTCGGCCTGGTTGGCGCGGCGCCGGCCCTCGAAGGTGAACGGCCGGGTGACCACACCGATCGTCAGGGCGCCCAGGGAGCGGGCGATGTTGGCGACGACGGGCGCGCCGCCGGTGCCGGTGCCGCCGCCCTCGCCGGCGGTGACGAAGACCATGTCGGCCCCCTTGAGGACCTCCTCGATCTCCTCGCGGTGGTCCTCGGCCGCCTTGCGGCCGACATCGGGGTTCGCGCCGGCGCCGAGGCCGCGGGTGAGCTCCCGGCCGACGTCGAGTTTCACGTCGGCGTCGCTCATCAGCAGGGCCTGTGCATCGGTGTTGATCGCGATGAACTCGACGCCCTTGAGACCGACCTCGATCATCCGGTTGATGGCGTTGACGCCACCGCCGCCGATGCCGACGACCTTGATGACTGCGAGGTAGTTCTGCGGTGCTGCCACGTCGAAGGCCTCTCGCCTCGAGTTACGTATGCCTGGGGGCGGTTCTCAATGCCGACCCGAACCCTAACGTTGAAGTTTAGGGTTACCGGTGTCACTGTTCCCTGGGTTCTCTGAAGCAGGACACTAAGTCGACAAGCGGCGCGGCTTCAACGAACACGCCGAACCTCCCGTTTTTCTTTTCACCCTATGTGATCACCCATAGCCGTAGCCAACCAGGGTGCTGGCCAGCCTGGATCGGCGTCAACTCCCGGACACCGCGGGAGCGCCCGGAGCGCTGACGTCGAAGTGCTTCGCGCCCCCGGCGGCCTTGAGCAACGCGGTCAGCGTACGGGCCTTCGCCTCGCCCCGCTCCGAGCTGCCCCAGGTGACGGTCCGACCCCCCGTCAGTTCGACGGTGATGCCGTCATAGGAGCGTACGCGCACGGCCAGGGTGTCCTTGCGCACCCGCGCGGGCAGGGAGGTCAGGACCTGGACGGCGGCGCCCTCCAGCCGGGCGGTGCCGAACCGGCGGGTGCCGGGCGAGTCCTCGGTGTCCATCACCAGGCGGGGCACCCCCTCGAGGGGATGATCGACTGTGGCGAACCGCACGCCGGAGCCGTCGATTTCGATGAACTTCCCGCCCCTTTCGAGGAGCGCCTTGGGCTGTCGTTCCGTCACTTTCAGACTGATTCCGTGCGGCCAGGACCGTACGACGTCCACCGCCCCGATCCGCCGCAGCCGACTGCGCAGCCGTTCCTCGATGGCGTCGGTGTCCACGGAGATCAGGGGTTCGCCGAGCGGTACCTCGGCGGCCTCGCGCACCTGGGCGGCCGTCAGCACGCCGTTCCCACTGACGTCCACGCGGGTGACGCGCAGCCAGGTGGATCCGTAGAGCGCCCACCAGGCGCCCGCGCCCATGAGTACGGCGAGCGCCCCCCACAGCAGGAGTGTGCGCCGCCCGGGAGGGCGTGGGCGGGGCCGGGAGCCGCCCGTGCGCCCCTTGCGGGGCCCGGCGCCCGGCCGACGCGGGCGGGACGGCGAGAGCGCGGCCCGGGACGGCCTCGACGACTTGGACGGTCTGGACGACTTCGACTTCGCGTTCTTCTCGCCACCGCGCCGGGCGGTCGTCGGTCCGGCCACGCTCCCAGCCTCCTGCCTACGGGCCGTCAGCCCGCTCTGCGTGCGGCAATCGCCTCGTACACCATGCCGACCAGCAGCTCGTCGGCGTCCCGGCGGCCGAACTCGGCGGCGGCCCGGGACATCTCGTACAGCCGGTGCGGGTTGGAGAGCACCGGAACCACCTGGTTCTGCACCCATTCGGGCGTGAGCTCGGCGTCGTCGACCAGCAGGCCGCCGCCCGCCTTGACCACGGGCTGGGCGTTGAGCCGCTGCTCGCCGTTGCCGATGGGCAGCGGGACGTAGGCCGCCGGCAGGCCGACGGCGGACAGCTCCGCGACGGTCATCGCGCCCGCGCGGCAGAGCATCATGTCGGCCGCGGCGTACGCGAGATCCATCCGGTCTACATACGATACCGGGATGTAAGGCGGCATTCCGGGCATGTTGTCCGCGCGCGGCAGGTCGTTCTTCGGGCCGACCGCGTGCAGGATCTGGATGCCCGAGCGCTGCAGCAGCGGGGCCACGGTCTGGATGACCTCGTTGAGCCTGCGGGCGCCCTGCGAGCCGCCGGAGACCAGCAGCGTCGGCAGGTTGGGGTCGAGCCCGAAGGCGGCCCGCGCCTCGGGGCGGACGGCCGCCCGGTCCAGGGTGGCGATCGTGCGGCGCAGCGGGATGCCGACGTAGCGGGCGTTGCGCAGCTTGCTGTCCGGGGTGCTCACCGCGACGGACGCGGCGTAGCGCGAGCCGATCTTGTTGGCGAGGCCGGGCCGGGCGTTGGCCTCGTGGACGATGATCGGCACACCGAGCCGCTTGGCGGCCAGGTAGCCGGGCAGCGCCACATAGCCGCCGAAGCCGACGACGCAGTCCGCCTTGGTGCGCTCCAGGATCTGCTCGGCGGCCTTGATGGTGCCGCGCAGCCGCCCGGGGACGGTGATCAGCTCCGGGGTGGGCTTGCGCGGCAGCGGTACGGCCGGGATCAGCCCCAGCTCATAGCCCCGCTCGGGCACGAGCCGGGTCTCCAGGCCCCGCTCCGTGCCGAGCGCCGTGATCCCCACGGTCGGGTCCTGCCTGCGCAGGGCGTCCGCGAGGGCGAGCGCGGGCTCGATGTGGCCGGCGGTCCCCCCGCCGGCGAGTACGACATGCACCGAAATTCACCGCTCTCCGGACGGTCGCTTCTTGACGCGCCGTCTCATCGTCTTCCATCTCACCCCAGGCTGCCGCATGGCCAGCGCCGCCCGCGCACCGGGTTCGTCGCGCGCGAAGGCGATCAGGAGCCCGATGGCGAACATGGTCGGCAGCAGGGCGGACCCTCCGTAGGAGAACAGCGGGAGCGGGACTCCGGCGATCGGCAGCAGGCCGAGCACCGCACCGATGTTGACCACGGCCTGGGCCGTGATCCAGGTGGTCACGCCTCCCGCGGCGTACCTCACGAAGGGGTCCTCCGTGCGTCCGGCCACGCGGATACCCGCATAGCCTAGAGCCGCGAACAGGGCGAGGACCGACAGCGTCCCCGCCAGGCCCAGTTCCTCGCCGGTGATGGCGAAGATGAAGTCGGTGTGGGGCTCCGGCAGTTCGCCCCATTTCTCCACACTGGCGCCCAGTCCGGCACCGAACCATCCCCCGTTGGCCAGGGCATAGATCCCGTGCACGGCCTGCCAGCACTGGTCATGGGCGCCGGGGTCCGTGGCGCCGATGCACTCCAGGCGGGACATGCGGTTCGCGTTCGTCTTGATGAAGAGTACGGCCAGCGCGGCGGTGACGACGAACACGCCGGAGAAGAGCCTGGTGGGGGCGCCCGCCACCCACAGCAGGCCGAGCAGCACGGTGGTGAGCACGACGGTGGTGCCCATGTCGCCGCCCAGCATGATCAGACCGAGCAGCAGGAAGGTCACCGGCACCAGCGGCACCAGCAGGTGCTTCCACTGGCCCAGCAGCTTCTTGGACTGCTTGCGGGCCAGCAGGTCGGCGCCCCACAGCACCAGCGCGAGCTTGGCGAACTCGCTGGGCTGGAGCTGGAAGGGTCCGCCGAGCGAGATCCAGTTGGTGTTGCCGTTGATGGTCTCGCCGACGCCGGGCATCTGCACCATGCACAGCAGGAAGACCGAGCCCGCCAGCAGCGGGTAGGCCAGCGCGCGCAGCAGCCGCACGGGCGTCCGGGCGGCCGCGAGCAGCAGGACGGTGCCGATGGCGGCGGCCAGCAGCTGCTTGCGGAAGAAGTAGCTGGGCGCCAGGCCGTTCTGCAGCGCCTTGATCTGGGAGGCGGAGTAGACCATCACCAGGCCCAGCACGGTGATCAGCAGGGAGCCGCCCAGTACCAGGTAGTAGGCGGTCAGCGGCCGGTCCCAGGCCCGTCTGGCGCGCGCGTGCAGCCCGCGCAGGCCGCGCGGCCCGCCCCGGGGCGGGCGCGGGCCGCCGCCGCGGGCCCGTACCGCGGGGCGGGGGGCCCTGGCGGGCCGGGCGCCCGCGGCGGGCCCGCGCAGGGCCGTCCACGCGCTCGGCACGGTGTCGTCGGCGTGCATCCGGGTGTCCCCTCCGCAGGTGTCCCGCGCCGTCGGCCCGTGCGTGGGGACCGCGGCGGCTACTCGTCCGCGTCGCGGCCTGCGGCCAGGGCCCGTACCGCCTCGGCGAAGGCCTCGCCGCGCTTGTTGTAGTTGGTGAACATGTCCATCGAGGCACACGCCGGGGCCATCAGCACGGTGTCCCCGGGACGGGCGAGCCGTGCCGCCTCGCGCACCGCCGCGGCCATCGCCCCAGTGTCGGTCCGCTCGAGGTCCACCACCGGCACATCCGGGGCGTGTCGCGCCAGGGCTTCCCTGATCAGCGCCCGGTCGGCCCCGATCAGTACGGCGCCGCGCAGCCGCTTCGCGGAGGCGGTGACCAGCTCGTCGAAGGTGGCGCCCTTGGCGAGGCCGCCCGCGATCCACACGATCGACTCGTAGGCGGCGAGCGAGGCCTGGGCGGCGTGGGTGTTGGTGGCCTTGGAGTCGTCCACGTAGGCCACGCCCTCGACGTCCGCGACGTGGGCGATGCGGTGGGCGTCGGGCCGGAAGGCGCGCAGGCCGTCGCGCACGGCCGCGGGCTCCACGCCGAAGGCGCGGGCCAGCGCGGCGGCGGCCAGCGCGTTGGCGATGTTGTGCGGGGCCGGGGGCGTGATGTCGGAGACCTCGGCGAGCTCCTGCGCCTGCTGGTGGCGGTTCTCCACGAAGGCCCGATCGACGAGCAGGCCCTCGACCACGCCGAGCATGGACGGGCCGGGGGCGCCGAGGGTGAAGCCGATGGCGCGGCAGCCCTCCTCGACGTCGGCCTGCTCCACCAGGCGCTCGGTGCGCGGGTCCTCGACGTTGTAGACGCAGGCGACCGTGTTGCCCTCGTAGATCCGGCCCTTGTCGACGGCGTAGGCGCGCATGCTGCCGTGCCAGTCGAGGTGGTCGGGGGCGAGGTTGAGCACGGCCGCGGAGTGGGCGCGCAGCGAGGGCGCCCAGTGCAGCTGGTAGCTGGAGAGCTCGACGGCGAGCACGTCGTACGGCTGGTCGCCGAGGACCACGTCGATGATCGGAGTGCCGATGTTGCCGACGGCCGCCGTGCGCAGCCCGGCGGCCTCCAGGATGGAGGCCAGCATCTGCACGGTGGTGGTCTTGCCGTTGGTGCCGGTGACCGCCAGCCAGGGCGCTGCTCCTCCTGGACGGCCTTCGCCCCGCAGCTGCCAGGCGATCTCCACGTCGCCCACCACGTCCACGCCCGCCTCGGCGGCGGCCGCGAAGAGCGGGCTCTCCGGCTTCCAGCCGGGCGAGGTGACGACGAGGTCGGTGCCCTCGGGCAGGGTGTCGGCGTCGGCCAGGCGGACGGTGATGCCGTCCGCCTCCAGGGTCGCCGCGCGCTCGCGCAGCGCCCGGCTGTCGCCGCCGTCGACGACGGTCACCCGGGCGCCGAGGCCGGCCAGGGCGCGGGCGGCGCTGACGCCGCTCACGCCGAGGCCGGCGACGGTGATGTGCTTGCCGTTGAAGCTCGTGCGGCTCACTTGATGGCCAACCATCCGGCGTAGAAGATTCCGAGTCCGACGGCCACGCACAGGCCCTGGATGATCCAGAACCGGACCACCACAAGGACCTCGCTCCACCCCTTGAGTTCGAAGTGGTGCTGCAGCGGGGCCATCCGGAAGACGCGCTTCCCGGTGAGGCGGAAGGAGCCGACCTGGATCACCACGGACATGGTGATCAGCACGAACAGGCCGCCCAGCAGGGCGAGCAGCAGCTCGGTGCGGGAGCAGATGGCCAGGCCCGCCAGCGCGCCGCCGAGGGCGAGCGAGCCGGTGTCACCCATGAAGATCTTCGCGGGCGAGGTGTTCCACCACAGGAAGCCGAAGCAGGAGCCCATCAGGGCCGAGGCCACCACGGCCAGGTCGAGCGGATCGCGCACCTCGTAGCAGGAGGCGCCGGCGGTCAGCGGGTTGGCGCAGGACTGGCCGTGCTGCCAGGTGCCGATGAAGACGTAGGCGCCGAAGACCATCACGGAGGCGCCGGTGGCCAGGCCGTCGAGGCCGTCCGTGAGGTTCACGCCGTTCGACATCGCCAGGATCATGAACAGCGCCCAGATCACGAAGATCACCGGGCCGACGGACCAGCCGAAGTCCTGGGTGAAGGACAGCCGCGTGGACGCCGGGGTCTGGCCCCGGGTGTCGGCGAACTGCAGCGCCAGGACGGCGAAGGCGATGCCGACGATCAGCTGGCCGGCCATCTTGGCCTTGGCGCGCAGGCCCAGGCTCCGCTGCTTGACGATCTTGATGTAGTCGTCGAGGAAGCCGACCAGGCCCATGCCCGCCGTCAGGAACAGCACCAGCAGGCCCGAGGTCGTCGGCTCCTTGCTGGTGATCACCTTCGTCACGGCGTACGCGATGAGCGTGGCCAGGATGAAGGCGATGCCGCCCATGGTGGGCGTGCCCTTCTTCCCGGCGTGGCCGCGCGGGCCGTCGTCGCGGATGAACTGGCCGTAGCCCTTGCGAGCGAGGAACTTGATCAGCAGCGGGGTGCCGATGAGGGTCAGGAACAGACCGATGACACCCGCGAAGAGGATCTGGTTCATCAGCCGGCGACCTCACCGTCGACCGCGAGCAGCTGCTCGGCCACCCGCTCCAGCCCCACCGACCTGGACGCCTTCACCAGTACGACGTCTCCCGGGCGCAGCTCGCTGCGCAACAGGTCGACCGCCGCCTGCGCGTCGGACACGTGCACCGACTCCTCACCCCACGAACCCTCGTTATAGGCGCCCATCCGCAGCCAGGCCGCTTCCCTGCCCCCGACTGCCACGAGCTTGCTGACGTTGAGCCGGACGGCGAGCCGCCCGACAGCGTCGTGCTCGGCGAGTGACTCCCCGCCCAGCTCGGCCATCTGACCGAGTACTGCCCACGTCCGTCCGCCCCTAGCCCGTGCGGCTTCGCCCATGGCGGCCAGCGCGCGCAGCGCCGCTCGCATGGAATCGGGGTTCGCGTTGTAGGCGTCGTTGACGATCGTCACGCCGTCCGCGCGCTCGGTGACCTCCATGCGCCAGCGCGAGAGCTGGCCCGCCGCGGAGAGCGCGGAGGCGATCTCGTGCACGGGCATGCCCAGCTCATGGGCGACGGCGGCCGCGGCGAGCGCGTTCGACACGTGGTGCTCACCGTACAGCCGCATGGTCACGTCGGCGCACCCGGTGGGTGTGTGAAGCGTGAACGAGGGCAGTCCGGCGCCGTCCAGGCGGATGTCCTCCGCGCGGACGTCCGCGTCGGCGGCCTCGCCGAACAGGACCGTACGGGCCTCGGTGCGCGCGCTCATGGCCCGCACCAGCGGGTCGTCGGCGTTGAGCACGGCGACGCCGCCGTCGGCGGCCGCGGGCAGCGCCTCGGCGAGCTCGCCCTTGGCCTCGGCGATCTGCTCCCGGCCGCCGAACTCGCCGATGTGGGCGGTGCCGACGTTGAGGACCACGCCGATGCGCGGCGGGGTGAGCTCGGCCAGGTAGCGGATGTGGCCGATGCCGCGGGCGCCCATCTCCAGGACCAGGTGCCGGGTGTCCTCGGTGGCGCGCAGCGCGGTGAGCGGCAGCCCGATCTCGTTGTTGAGGGAGCCGGGCGGCCACACGGTGGCGCCCAGGCGCTCCAGGAGCTGGGCGATCAGGTCCTTGGTGCTGGTCTTGCCCGCCGAGCCGGTCAGGGCGACGACAGTGGTGCCCAGCCGCTCGACGACGGCGCGGGCCAGGGCGCCCAGGGCGCGCTCGACGTCGTCGACGACGACGGCGGGCACGCCGACGGGACGGGCGGCCAGCACGGCCACCGCGCCCGCGGCGACCGCGCGGGCGGCGTAGTCGTGGCCGTCGACGTTCTCTCCGGCGAAGGCGGCGAAGAGGCTGCCGGGCCGCACCTCACGGGAGTCGATCACGACGGGGCCGGTGATCCGGGCGTCCGGGTCCGGTATGTCGTACTGCTGCCCGCCGACGATGGCGGCGACCTCGGCGAGGGTCAGGGCGATCACCTCCGGTCACCTCCTGCCGCTGGGGAGGGCTGCCGGGGGGAGGGTTGTGCGCGCATGGCGGTCTGTCATCCCTGGTCGTTCCGGTGCTTGGTCGACGAACGCGGTCGCTCGGCCTCGATGGCCTCGCGCAGCACCTGGCGGTCGTCGAAGGGGCGTACCACTCCGGCGATGTCCTGGCCCTGTTCGTGGCCCTTGCCCAGGACCAGGACGGTGTCGCCGGGTTCGGCACGGGCGACGGCGGCGGCGATGGCGGCGGCACGGTCCTCGAGCAGCAGGACGGTGCCGCGCTCGGCGGCGGGCACCTCGGCGGCGCCCGCGAGCATGGTGGCGAGGATCGCGAGCGGATCCTCGGAGCGGGGGTTGTCGGAGGTCAGTACGGCCGTGTCGGCGCCGCGCGCCAGGGCCGCGCCCATGGGGGCGCGCTTGGTGGTGTCACGGTCGCCGCCGCAGCCGAGGACGGCGTGGATGCGGCCCGTGCCGACCTTGCGCAGAGCGCGGAGAACCGATTCGACTGCGTCCGTCTTGTGGGCGTAGTCGACCACCGCGAGGTAGGGCTGCCCGGCGTCCACGCGCTCGAGCCGGCCGGGGACGCCGGGGACGCCCGCGACGCCGTCGGCGGCGGTCTGCGGGTCGGCTCCGGCCGCGACGAGCGCGACGACGGCGGCGAGCGCGTTGGCGACGTTGAACGGTCCGGCCAGCGGCGCCCGTGCGGCCACGGACACGCCCTCGGGGCCCACGATGGTGAAGGTCGAGTCGAACGGGCCGATCTCGACGTCCACCGCGCGCCAGTCGGCGTCCTCGCGGCCCTCGGCGGAGAAGGTGACCACCGGGACCTCGGACTCGCCGCGGGCGAGCCGGCGCCCGTACTCGTCGTCGGCGTTCACCACGCCGACGCGGCTGCGCTCCTTGGTGAACAGCTCCGCCTTGGCGGCGAAGTAGTCCTCCATGCCCGTGTGGAACTCCATGTGCTCCGGGCTGAGGTTGTTGAAGACGGCGACGTCGAAGACGCAGCCGTCGACGCGGCCCAGGCGCAGGGCGTGGCTGGAGACCTCCATGGCGACCGAGCGGACGCCGCGCTCGCGCATGACGGCGAACAGCGCCTGCAGGTCGGTGGCCTCGGGGGTGGTGCGCTCGGACTTGATCCGCTCGTCGCCGATGCGGGACTCCACCGTGCCGATCAGGCCCGTGGGGCCGCCCAGGGCCCGCAGCCCGCCCTCGATGAGGTAGGCGGTGGTGGTCTTGCCGGAGGTGCCGGTGATGCCGATCTGCAGCAGGTCCCGGCCGGGCGTGCCGTAGATCGTGGCGGCCAGGGCGCCCATGCGGCCGCGGGGGTCCTCCACGGTCAGCACGGGCAGACCGGTGGCGGCGGCGCGCTCCTGGCCCGCCGGGTCGGTCAGCACGGCGGCCGCGCCCAGGCCGGCGGCCTGCGCGGCGAAGTCGGCGCCGTGGAAGCGCGCGCCGGGCAGGGCGGCGTAGACGTCGCCGGGGCGGACCGCGCGCGAGTCGTGGGTGATGCCGGTGACGTGGACCTCGGCGGCGCCCTGTGGGGCGGGGACGCCCAGCTGACCGGCCAGCTCCGTCAGGGGCACGGGCTCGGCCCGGGTGGGGCGGGGCGCTCCCGGGTGCGCCGCGGGGGCGTCCTGGGAGGTGGTGTGGGACTGATCAGCGTGGGGCACGGCGGTGAGCGTACCGGGCGCACCGGCCTCGTCGCGAAGCGAGGGGCCCGCCGGGCCGCGGTTGCACGGATCGGGAGTGATCGTCGTCACGGCGGACCCGGCTCACTCGTAGCCCACCGGCAGCCGGGGCGGCTGCGAGCCGGACGGCGGCACCTGCAGGGTCTTCAGGGCGAACTCCATGACCTGCTTGTAGACCGGACCGCAGATCTGGCCGCCGAAGTAGCTTCCCCTGGTGGGGTTCTGGATGGCGCAGTAGACGGTCAGCCGGGGCTGGTCGGCGGGGGCGAAGCCGGCGAAGGAGGCGGTGTAGCCGCTGTAGCGGCCGGTCTCGGGGTCCACCCGGTTGGAGGTGCCGGTCTTGCCCGCGACGCGGTAGCCGGGGATCTTCGCCTTGGTGCCGGTGCCCTCCTGATCGTCCACGACCGACTCCAGCATCGCGGTGAGCTCCTTGGCGGTCTTCTCGCTGATCACCCGGGTGCGCGGCGGCTGGGGGGCGGCGGTGAAGCGGCCGTCGGGGCCCTTGGTGCCGCGCACCAGGGAGGGCTGGACGCGCTCGCCGCCGCCCGCGATGGTCGAGTAGACGGACGCGGCCTGCACGGCGTTGAGGGACAGGCCCTGGCCGAAGGGGATGGTGTAGGGCCGCGAGGACTTCCAGTCCTTGGGCTTGGCCAGGATGCCGGGGGTCTCGCCGGGGAAGCCGAGGCCGGTGGGGCGGCCGATGCCGAACTTGCGCAGATAGGTGTAGAGGACCTCGTTGGCCTCCTCGCGGCTCTTGCCGAGCTGCTCGCTGGCGAGGATGGTGCCGATGTTGCTGGACTTGGCGAGCACCCCGTTGAGGGTCAGGTGCCAGGTGGGGTGGTCGACGTCGTCGGCGAAGGCGCGGTCGGCGCGCGGCAGCCGGTTGGGCACCTCGACGTGCGTCGAGGGCGTGGCCACGCCCTCCTCGAGGACGGCGGCCATGGTCATGACCTTGCTGACGCTGCCGGGCTCGTAGGCGTCCTGGAGGGCGAAGTTGCCCATGGCCGAGCGGTCGGCGCGGGCGAGCTCGTTGGGGTTGTAGCCGGGGGCGTTGGCCATGGCCAGGATCTCGCCGGTGCGGGTGTCCTGGACGACGACGTAGCCGCGGTCGGCGCCGGACTCCTCCACCTGCCGGGCGATGGAGTTCTGGGCGGCCCACTGGATGTCGCGGTCGATGGTCAGCTCGACGTCGGAGCCGGGCACGGCGGCCTGTTCCTTGACGTCGCCGGTGGGCACCTGGCGGCCGCCGGACTGGGCGTAGACGCGCTTGCCGTCCCTGCCGGCCAGCTCCTTGTTCAGCTGGGCCTCCAGGCCGCCGCCGCCCTGGCCGTCGGCGTTGACGAAGCCCAGCAGGCCGGCGGCGAGCTCGCCGTTGGGGTAGACGCGCTTGCTGTGGGACTCGCGGTTGACGCCCGCGAGGACGTTCACGCCCTCCTTGCGGGCCGCCTTGTCGGCCTGGGCCTTCTTCAGCTGGGTGATCTTCTTCCAGACCTGCGGGGTCTGGCGGCGGGCGAGCACCACGTACTTCGACTTGGGGTTGGCCGTCAGCTTCCGCTCGAGGGTGTCGGCGCTCTCGCGCAGCACCGGGGCGAGCAGTTCGGCGGCCAGCCGGGCGGCGCCCTCGGCCTTGATCCGCTCGGGGGTGAGCAGGTCGGGGGCGGCGGTGATGTCGTAGGCGTCGACCGTGGTGGCCAGGTCCACCCCGGCGCGGTCGGTGATGGCGCCGCGCTCGGCGGCCAGCGTGACGGGGATGTAGCGGTTGAGGTTGGCGCGGGCGGCGTAGGCGTCGGCGTCGACGGCCTGCACCTGCAGCAGCCGCACGGTGAAGATCAGCAGGACGAGGGTGAGGCCGACGCCGATCATGCGCAGCCGGGGCCGGGGGCTGCCGAGCCGGAGAGCCTGGCCCCCGGGGCGGGGGCGTGCGGGTCGCGCGGCGGGGCGCGCGGGCCCGGGTACCGGGCGGCGGGGCTGCCTGGGCGCCGTCACGACCTCACCTACCTGATCTGTTCGGGGTGCCCGGCCGCCGGGGCCGGAGGGAGGGGCGGAGCGGGGACCGCCGGCGGACGGGTGCCGTCGGTACGCGCGGGCGCCGGCGGCTGGACCGCCGCGGGCGGCGGTACGGGGGCGGGCGCATCGGCCGCGGGCGGCGCGGCGGGCGAGGGGGCCGTCGCCACCGGGGGCGCGGCCGGGGACGGGACGGTGTCCGGCGCCGCGGCGTCCTCCGGGGCGCGGGGCAGCGGGGCGGGGCCGGTGAAGGAGGCGGGGTCGGCCGGGCCGTCGGCGCCGGCGGGGGCGGGGACGCCGCTGACCGTGCCGTCGGGGTTGAGGAAGGCGGGGCTGCCGCCGGGCACCATGCCCAGGTCGCGGGCCCGGCGCTCGAGCGCGTCCGGGGCGGCGAGCTGGTCGACCTCCTGCTGCAGCGCCTGCTGCTCGTCGGTCAGTTCGGTGGTCTTGCGCTGCAGCCGGCTCAGTTCGAAGGAGCCCTGGTTGAGGGAGGAGTTCAGCAGCAGCAGCGAGATCAGTCCGGAGCCGAGCAGCACCACGACCAGCAGGACGAAGGGGGTGCGCTTGGCCCCGGCGGGCCCGCCCGGCAGCAGCCGGCCGAGCCGGGTGCCCCGGCGGGCGGCCGGCGTCACGGGATGTCCTCGCGGATGCGTTCGGCGCCGCGCAGCCGGGCGGGGGCGGCCCGCCGGTTCTCGGCGACCTCCTCCTCGGTGGGCAGCTCGGCCCCGCGGGTCAGCAGCTTCAGGCGCGGCTGGTACTGCTCGGGCACCACGGGCAGGCCGGGCGGGGCGGTGCTGGTGGCACCGGCCGCGAAGACGCCCTTGACGATGCGGTCCTCCAGCGACTGGTACGACAGCACGGCGATGCGGCCGCCCACCGCGAGGGCGGCGACGGCGGCGGGGATGGCCGCCTCCACGCTGGCCAGCTCGGCGTTGACCTCGATGCGCAGGGCCTGGAAGGTGCGCTTGGCGGGGTTGCCGCCGGTGCGCTTGACGGCCTGCGGCAGGGCGTCGCGGATCAGCTCGACGAGCCGGGCGCTGTTGGTGAAGGGCTCCTTCTCCCGCTCCCGGACGATGGCCGAGACGATCCGCTTGGCCTGCTTCTCCTCGCCGTAGGCGCGCAGGATGCGCACCAGCTCGCCCGGCGGGTAGGTGTTGAGGACCTCGGCGGCGCTGATGCCCGTCGTCTGGTCCATGCGCATGTCCAGCGGCGCGTCCTGCGCGTAGGCGAAGCCGCGGTCGGCCTCGTCGAGCTGCATGGAGGAGACGCCGAGGTCGAACAGGACGCCCTGGACGCGCGGGATGCCCAGCCGCCGGAGCACGTCGGGCAGCTCGTGGTAGACGGCCTGGACCAGCGTGGCGCGGTCGCCGAAGGGGGCCAGGCGCGCGCCGGCGAGCTTCAGGGCGGTGGGGTCGCGGTCGAGGGCGACGAGCCGGCACTCGGGGAACGCCTTGAGCAGCGCCTCGCTGTGCCCGCCGGCACCGAGGGTGCAGTCGACGACGACCGCGCCGGGCTCGGCGAGAGCGGGGGCGAGCATGTCCAGGCAGCGCTGGAGCATGACGGGGACGTGTCGCGCGTTGCTGCTCATGCGCCCTTCTGAGAGTCCGGGAAGGCGGGCCCCGCGCGTCGGCGGCACGCACCACCAGGTCCCCGCCCGCTCGAAGGGGAAGCGGCCGCTTCGGCACCGGGGAAGCGATGCCGGGGCGACCGGGAGCGGGAGGAGGCCGAGGGGTACGTGCGCACCGCGCGCACGTGGTGTTTTCTTCGGTCCAGGGGGAGCGTCACGCCTCCCACTTCGCGTCACTTTAGTCCACTCGTCCCCTCGGTCAACCAACCGCCAGGCGCGTCACTCCGCGCGTGCGCCGCGGCCGGTCGCCGACTACCTTCGTGCCTATGTCGATATCCGCACCCCCGCCGCAAACGCCCAGCTCCGACGACGGACACGCCGAACCGACGGTCACCGATCACCTGGTCGATGCCAATGCGAAGTACGCCGCGGCGTTCCGCGACCCGGGCATGGACGCCCGGCCGGTGCTCAAGGTCGCCATCGTGGCCTGCATGGACGCGCGTCTGGACCTGCACGCCGCCCTCGGCCTGGAACTGGGCGACTGCCACACCATCCGCAACGCGGGCGGGGTGGTCACGGACGACATCATCCGCTCCCTCACCATCAGCCAGCGCGCGCTGGGCACCCGGTCGGTCGTACTGATCCACCACACCGGCTGCGGCCTGCTGAACCTCACCGAGGACTTCCGGCACGAGATCGAGGCCGAGGTCGGCCAGCGGCCGCCGTGGGCGGTGGAGGCGTTCAAGGACCTCGACCAGGACGTGCGCCAGTCCATGCAGCGGGTGCGCACCTCCCCCTTCCTGCCCCACCGCGACGACGTGCGGGGGTTCGTCTTCGACGTGACCACCGGCCGGCTGCGCGAGATCGAGCCGCGGCCCTGAGTACCGGTTCCCGGGTGACCGGCGAGTTATCCACAGGCGGTGACGGGACGCGCCGCATGCGGACAGAATGCGTAGGTGACGCCGCCCCGCGCCCGCGGGCGCGGTGTCCACGCTTCAGGGGGGCCGGTCCGTACCCGTCGGGCCACGCCTTTGGTATTGGGCCGAGGAGGGCCGGGTGACGACCTATGACGAACGAGCGAGCCTGAGCGATCTGACCACGACCGCGGACCGGATCCGCCGGTCGGTGGAGGGCGTGATCGAGGGCAAGCCGGAGGTCGTACGGCTGTCGCTGACCGTGCTGCTCGCCGAGGGCCACCTGCTCATCGAGGACGTGCCCGGGGTGGGCAAGACGATGCTCGCCAAGGCGCTGGCGCGGTCGGTGGACTGCTCGGTGCGGCGCATCCAGTTCACCCCCGACCTGCTGCCCTCGGACATCACCGGGGTGAGCGTCTACGACCAGCAGCGCCGCGACTTCGAGTTCAAGCCCGGCGCGATCTTCGCGCAGATCGTGATCGGCGACGAGATCAACCGCGCCTCGCCCAAGACTCAGTCGGCGCTGCTGGAGTCCATGGAGGAGCGCCAGGTCACCGTCGACGGCCACACCTACGAGCTGCCCGGCCCCTTCATGGTGGTGGCCACGCAGAACCCGGTGGAGATGGAGGGCACCTACCCGCTGCCCGAGGCGCAGCGCGACCGCTTCATGGCCCGGGTCTCGATGGGCTATCCGAGCCCGGACGCCGAGCTGCGCATGCTGGACGCGCACGCCGGCCTGTCCCCGCTGGACGACCTGCAGCCGGTGGCCCACGCGCACGAGATCGTCAAGATGGTCGACGCGGTCCGCACGGTGCACGTCGCCGACTCCGTGCGCCGGTACGCGGTGGACGTGGTCGCCGCCACCCGCCACCACCCGGAGCTCAGACTCGGCGCGTCGCCCCGCGCGACGCTGCACCTGGTGCGGGCGGCCAAGGCCGCGGCGGCGCTGGCGGGCCGGGAGTTCGCGCTGCCGGACGACGTGCAGTCGCTGGCGGTGGCGGTGCTGGCCCACCGGCTGCTGCCGACCGCGCAGGCCCAGCTCAACCGGCGCACGGCCGAGCAGATCGTCGTCGACATCCTGCAGCGCACCCCGCTGCCCGACCCGTTCGGCCAGCAGCCGCCGGGCGCGCGGAGGCTGTGATGTCCTCCGCCGCCCCGCACGGCCGGGCGCCGGGCCGGGTCCGGGGCCTGGGGGCGGCGTTCGCCGGGCTGACCACCCGGGGCCGCTCGTTCCTGGCGGCCGGCGTCGCCGCCGCCGCGTGCTCCTACGTCCTGGGGCAGGAGGACCTGCTGCGGGTCGGGCTGTTACTGGCCCTGCTGCCCGTGGTGTGCGTGCTCGTCCTGCACCGCACCCGGCACCGGGTCACGGCCGGCAGGCGGCTGACACCCGGCCGGGTGTCCGCCTCCGGCGAGGCGCGGGTGAGCCTGCGCGTGGAGAACGTCTCGCGGCTGCCCACGGGCCTGCTGATGCTGCAGGACCGGGTGCCCTACGTGATGGGCCCGCGCCCGCGCTTCGTGCTGGACCGGATGGAGCCGGGCGGGCGGCGCGAGGTGTCCTACCGCGTCCGCTCGCCGCAGCGCGGCCGCTATCCGCTGGGGCCACTGCAGCTGCGGCTGACGGACCCGTTCGGGATGTGCGAGCTGACCCGCGGCTTCAGCGCCTACGACACGCTGACGGTCGTGCCGCGCGTCGACCCGCTGCCGCCGCTGCGTCCGGGCGGCCAGGCCCCCGGCCACGGCGACGGGAGCCTGCGCTCGCTCGCCCTGGCCGGCGAGGACGACGTCATCCCGCGCGGCTACCGGCACGGCGACGACCTGCGGCGGGTGCACTGGCGCTCCACCGCCCGCCACGGCGAGCTGATGGTGCGCCGCGAGGAGCAGCCGCGGCGGGCGCACTGCACGGTGCTGCTGGACACCCGGGGCATCGCCTACGAGGGCGCCGGCCCGGACTCGCCGTTCGAGTGGGCGGTCTCGGGCGCCGCGTCCGCCGCGGTGCACCTGCTGGAGCGGGGCTTCTCGGTGCGGCTGCTGACCGACACCGGGAGCTCGATGCCGGGGCCGGACGGCACGGCCGGCCACTCCGGCTCCGCCCACGACGCGGCGGAGGCGAGGGGGCTGCTGCTGGACGCCCTCGCCGTGCTGGACCACTCGGAGGGCGACGGGCTGGCGGCGGCGTACGAGGCGCTGCGCGGTGGCGACGAGGGCCTGCTGATCGCGTTCCTCGGCGAGCTGGACGAGCACCAGGCGGCGGTGGCCGCCCGGATGCGGCCGCGCAGTGGGGCGGCGGTGGCCTTCGTGCTGGACCCCGGCTCCTGGGCGGCCCCGGCGGAGCCCGGCAGGCCGGGCGCCGCGTGGCAGGACGCCGAGGAGCGGCTGCGCGTGCTGCGCGAGGCGGGCTGGACGGCCCTGGCCGTCGCCCCCGGCGCCGCGCTGGCCGACCTGTGGCGGCTGGCCGGCTCACCCGCCGGCGAGCGGACGGCGGCCGGCGGACCGGCGGGCGGCACGACGGGAGGCCGGGCATGAGCGGGCGGGTACGGCTGGCGGTCTGCGGCGCGCTGGCGACACTGGCGGCGGCCTCCGCGATGCTGCCGCTGATCAACCGGACCACCTGGATCCTGCAGGCGGCCCTGCTGCTGGCCATCCAGACGGCGGTCGGCTCGGTGGCCCGCCGGGTGCCGCTGAGCGGGTACCTGACGGTGGCGTCGCAGGCACTGACCGGCCTGCTGCTGCTCACCGTCGTCTTCGCCCGCGACCGGGCGGTCGCCGGAGTGCTCCCGGGCCCGGAGGTCCTGGCCGAGTTCGGCAGGCTGCTGCAGGCGGGCGTGGACGACGTCGGCCGGTACGCCATCCCGGCGCCCGCCACGCTCGGCATCCGGCTGCTGCTGGTCGGCGGAGTGCTGGTGGTCGGGCTGGTGGTGGACGCCCTGGCGGTCACCTTCCGCAGCGCGGCGCCCGCCGGGCTGCCGCTGCTCGCGCTCTACTCGATCGGTGCCGGCCTGGCCCGGGGCGGCACGGACTGGCTGTGGTTCCTGGCGGCCGCGGCCGGCTATCTGCTGCTGCTTCTGGCCGAGGGGCGCGACCGGCTCTCCCAGTGGGGCCGCGTCTTCGGCGGCGGTGGCGCGGCGCGGGGGCCGGAGTTCATGGGCTCCGGGCCCGCGCTCGCACCGGTGCGCACCGGCCGCCGGATCGGCGCGCTGGTGCTGGGCATCGCCCTGGTGGCGCCCGCCGTGCTCCCGTCGATCGGTGGCGGCCTGCTGCAGCCCCGCGGCAAGGGCGCCGGCCCCGGCGGCACGGGCGGCACCATCTCGGCCGTCAACCCGCTGGTCTCCCTGCAGAACAACCTCAACCAGCCGGAGAACCGGGAGGTCATGCGCTACCGGGTCGCCCCGCAGCCCTCCCAGGACCTGTATCTGCGGATCGTCTCCCTCGACGAGTTCGACGGGGCGTCATGGCGGGCCTCGGAGCGGCGGATCACCGATGTGCCGCTGCCGCTGCCCACCCCCACCGGGCTGGCACCGGACGTACGGGCGGAGGCGGTCGCCCTGTCCGTCGCGGCCGCCGACGGCTACGGGCAGAACTACCTGCCCATGCCCTATCCCGCCCAGAGCGTCGACCTCACGGGCCGGTGGCGGTACGAACCGGAGGGCCGCACCCTGGTCGGCGACCACGGCCAGACCACCCGCGGCCTGCGCTACGAGGTGACCAGCCTGCGGGTGCAGCCGACAGCGGCCCAGCTCGCGGCGGCGCCCGCACCCCCGGAGCGGCTGCTGCGCGAGTACACCAAGGTCCCCGGCAATGTGCCGAAGGTGGTGGCGCAGACGGCCCGCAAGGTGACGGCGGGCGCCGCGAACGCCTACGAGCAGGCGGTGAAGCTGCAGGACTGGTTCGCCGTCAACGGCGGCTTCCGCTACGACACCGAGGTGCGCTCCGGCAGCGGCCATGACGCCATAGCCCGCTTCCTCGAGGAGAAGCGCGGCTTCTGCGTGCACTTCTCCTTCTCGATGGCGGCCATGGCCCGGACCCTGGGCATTCCCGCCCGGGTGGCGGTCGGCTTCACCCCGGGCAGCCCGCAGCCGGACGGTTCGATGTCGGTGGGCTCCAAGGACGCGCACGCCTGGCCCGAGCTGTACTTCGAGGGCGCGGGCTGGACGCGGTTCGAGCCCACCCCGAGCCGCGGCAGCCAGCCCGAGTACACGGTCGCCCAGACGCCCACCGTGCCGGACCCCGGGGCCCCGGCTCCGGTGCCCAGCCGCCGCAGCGTCCCGTCGGCGGCGCCCTCAGCGGAGGCGGGCTGCCCCCCGGAGCAGAGGAAGCTCGGCAGCTGCGCCGGGCCGGCGCCGCGGGCGAGCGCCCCCGGCGCGGACGAGGGCGTGTCACCCCTGGCGGTGGCGGGCTTCGCGCTGGCCGCCCTGGCCGCGCTCGCCCTGCCCCTGCTGCCGCTGCTGTGGCGGATACGGGCACGGGCCCGGCGGCTCGGCCCGGCCGCCGGGGCCCGGGAGCCGGGCGAGCGCACGCTGGCCGCCTGGCGCGAGCTGACCGACTCCGCCTGGGACTACGGCATCCCGCCCGACGAGTCGCGCACCCCCAGGACGGCGGCCGCGCGGATCGTGGGCACCGCCCGGCTCGAGGGCCCGGCCGCGGAGGCCGCGGGCCGGGTGGCCACGGCGGTCGAGCAGGTCCTGTACGCGCCCCGGCCGCGCCCGGCCGACGGGCTGGCCGGCGACGTCGAGCTCGTACGGGCCGGGCTGCGTGCCTCGGCCGGACGCGGGGCGCGGCTGCGGGCCCTGCTGGCGCCGCGCTCGGCCGCCCGCGTCGTCCGGGGCGCCCGGCGGCGCCGGGCCGCGGTGACCGCCCGGCTGCGGGACGTCACCTCGCGACGGCCCGGCGGTCGGAGCCGAGCAAGCTGAGCCCGCGCACAAGCCGTGGGCACAAAAGCCGAGGCACAAAAGCCGTGGGGCCAGGACGTCCCGTCCTGGCCCCACGGCCATGCTCGATTCGGTCGACTGCCGGGCTCAGTGGCCCTGTTCGTCGCGGCGGCGCTGCCAGCGCTGCTCGATCCGGTCCATCATCCCGCGCCGCCGGGCGGGCTGCCGCCGGGGCATTCCCGGGCCGGCGTTGCGCTGCGCTCCGGGCCTGGGCGCCTTGCGCCACCCCGTCACCGCGAGCACGGCGCAGCTGAGCATGACGAGGAAGCCCGCCACGCTGATCCAGATCCGCTGGGCGACCATTCCGGCCATGAGGAGCGCGATGCCCACCAGAAAACCCGCGACCGCCTGGTAGACCCGTCGCCGGGTGTACGTGCGCAGGCCGCTGCCCTCGAGCGCTGTCGCGAACTTGGGATCTTCGGCGTACAGCGCTCGCTCCATCTGCTCGAGCATGCGCTGCTCGTGCTCCGAGAGCGGCACGGAGTCCTCCTACTCGTCGGTCGCGGGGGGCGACCGGGGTGCGACCCTTTCAGGATAGGCAGGGAATCGCCCCCGTGAAACCCGCCCCTCTGCGCCAATTCGGCCACCGGCCCCGGTGTGGCGATCGATGCCGTCGGGACGTACATTCCCTGCTCGCCGATCCGCCATGCCGGACGGTGTCCCCCGATCATACGGGGCGTACGGGCTGATCGGGTGGCCCGTGCGCGGCGGCGTGATCAGCCGCGCTCGGCCAGGACGTGCAGCTGGGTGGCGACCGAGTGGAAGGCCGGGAGCTCGGCCGCGGCCGCCTCCAGGCGCAGCAGCGCGTCGAGGGCGTCGGGCTCGGCGTCGACGAGGACGCCGGGCACCAGGTCGGCGAAGACGCGCACGCCGTGCACGGCCGAGACCTCCAGGCCGGCGTCGCTCACCAGGCCGGAGAGCTGGTCGGCGGTGAAGCGGCGGGTGAGCGGGTCGCCCGCGCCCCACTGCCCGGCGGGGTCGGTGAGCGCCTGGCGGGCCTCGGTGAAGTGCCCGGCGAGGGCGCGGGCGAGCACGGCGCCGCCGAGGCCGGCGGCGAGCAGGCTGAGGGTTCCGGCGGGGCGCAGCGCGGCGGCGGCGTTGCGGACGCTCTCGGCGGGGTCGTCGACGTACTCGAGCACGCCGTGGCACAGCACCAGGTCGTAGCCGCCGCGCTCGGCGACGTCGAACAGGCCGTGGGCGTCGCCCTGGACGCCGCGCACCAGGTCGGCGACACCGGCCTCGGCGGCCCGCCGCTCCAGCGCGAACAGGGCGTTGGGGCTGGGGTCGACGACGGTGACGCGGTGGCCGAGCCGGGCGAGCGGCACGGCGAACTTGCCGGAGCCGCCGCCGGTGTCCAGGACCTCCAGGGCGTCCCGGCCGGCGGCCTTGACCCGCCGGTCCAGGGCGTCGCGGAGGACCTCCCAGACCACGGCGGTACGGAGGGACGCCCGGGGGCGCAGGGGGTCTGACACGGCGGGTGACTCCTCGGCGGCGGAACGGCTGGCGGACGGCTGGGGCCGACGGTCGTCGGCGGCCCCAGCCTAATGGTCACCGTGCCGCCGCCACGCACCCCGGCCGCGTGCGCGGACCGTCCGGCCCACAAGCGGAGTCCGTGGGCGCGGGCACGGTGGGTACGGGGAGAATCACTGCCATGGACAGCAGCGGTACACGCCGTCAGAACACCCGGCGGAAGCTCTTCGATGCCGCGGTGACCCTCATCGCCGAACAGGGCTTCTCCTCCACCACGGTGGACGAGATCGCCGAGCGCGCGGGGGTGGCGAAGGGCACGGTCTACTACAACTTCGCCAGCAAGACCGTGCTCTTCGAGGAACTGCTGCGGCACGGCATCGAGCTGCTGGCGAACGCCCTGCGGGCCGCCGCCGAGGAGACGGCCGAGCGGGGCGGCGGCCGCGTCGACGCGCTCGACGCGATGATCCGGGCGGGGCTCGACTTCATCACGCGCTATCCGGCGCTGATGCAGCTGTACGTGGCGGAGCTGTGGCGCACCAACCGGGCCTGGCAGTCGACGCTGACGCAGGTGCGGCAGCAGGCGATCGCGGTGATCGAGTCGGTGCTGCGGGAGGCGGTCGCGGAGGGCGAGCTGAGCGAGGAGATCGACATCCCGCTGACGGCGTCCGCGCTGTTCGGGATGGTGCTGGTGGCGGCGCTGGACTGGCAGTCGTTCCAGCCGGAGCGGTCGGTCGAGGAGGTGCACGCGGCGCTGTCGCGGCTGCTGCAGGGGCGGGTGGGCGGCGGCCGCCGGGTGTGACGCCCGGCCGGTGGCTCTCCGCTGCCCCGGTGCGGGCCGGTCCCCCCTCGGCCCGCACCGGGACAGCGTTCCCCCGTCCCCCCGTTGTACCCCCGTTGTCCCCCCGGGCTCCGTCGGAGCCCCCGTGCCCCCCGGCCGCGTCAGGGCCGCCGCGCCGTTCCGCCGCCCCGTGTCGGCGGTGCGGCACCGGCGTCCCCTTCGCGCTCCCCACTCTCCCCTCCGGGCGGGCGGCCCCCCATCCGCGCGGGTACTCATCTCGGCGCCTGAGTACGGGTACTCAGACCTGCGCGCCGGATACCGGGTACGGCCGGGGCCGGGCCGTGCCGCGGGGCGTGCGGGCGGCGCCGGATAGGGTCGGGCGCATGGCACGGATTGCGGTGATCGGCGCCGGGATGGGCGCGATGGCGGCCGCCGCCCGGCTGGCCGTCGCGGGCCACCGGGTGGCGGTGTACGAGCGCTCGGGGACTCATGGCGGCGGCGTCGGGCGGCTGGAGCGGGACGGATTCGTCTTCGACACGGGGCCGGGGCTGCTGCATCTGCCCGCGGTCTACCGGGACCTGTTCGTCAAGACGGGCAAGGAGCCGCTGGAGCGGTGCCTGGAGATGGTCCAGGTCGACCCGGCGAGCCGCCATGTCTTCCCCGACGGTACGGACTTCGCCCTGCCCAACGCCTCGCGGGCCGGCGTCGTCGCGGCGCTGGACGGCGCGGTGGGGCCGGGCGCGGGCGAGCGCTGGAGCGATCTGGTCAACCGGGCGCGCGAGGTGTGGGACGCCACGCGGCGGCCGCTGCTGGAGGAGCCGCTGCGCGCGGAGCGCGCCGGTGCCCCGGTCGACGACCCGTACCCGGCGGTGCGCAGGCGCGGGCTGTTCCGGCGGAACGCGCCCGCCACCCTGGCGTCCGTCGCCGAGCGGGAGTTGAAGGACGCCCGCCTGGCCGGGCTGCTGGAGAGCCACGCGCTGGCGTACGGGCTCGATCCGCGCGGCGTGCCGGCGAGCGCGGCGGTCCTGCCGTACATGGAGCAGACCTTCGGCAGCTGGTATGTGCGCGGCGGTCTGCGGGGGCTCGCGGACGCCCTGTACCAGCGGTGCCTGGAGCGGCGGGTGGAGTTCTTCTTCGGCTCCGAGGCCGTCGGGATCGTGGAGCAGGACGGGCGTACGGCGGGCCTGCGGCTCGCGGACGGCGGCACGGTGGAGGCGGACATGGTGGTGGCCGGGGTCTCCCCGGGGCGGCTCGCGGCCATCGCGCCGGACGCCGCCGGTCAGGAGCCGGCCGGGCCGGTGCCGCCGGGCCGGTTCACCGTGTTCCTGGCGCTGTCGGGCGCGCGGCCCGAGGGTGTCGTGCACCGCACCGTGGTCCACGGGGGCGACCGCGAGGCCGAGTTGGGCGCGGTCTTCGGCGGGCGCGGTGACGTGGCGGGCTACCGGCCGACGGTGACGGTGCTGCGGCCGGACGATCCCGCGACCTGCCCCGAGGGGCACGAGGCGGTGACGCTCACCGCGACGGTCGCCCCGCACGGCCGGGTCGACTGGACCGCGGGGGACGTGGCCGAGGACTTCGCGGACCGGATGGTCCGGGCCGCCGAGGCGGCCGTGCCCGGCCTGCGGGAGCGGCTGTTGTGGCAGGAGAGGCGGACGCCGGCGGACACGGAGGCGGCCACCGGCGCCGAGGGCGGCGGCGTGCCCGCGCCCGCGCTGGCCGGTGCCCAGGGTGCGTTCCTGCGTCCCGGCAACATGACGGGCCTGCCCGGCCTCTACCGGGCGGGCGGCTTCGCGCACCCCGGTGGCGGGCTGGCGCACGCCGGCATGTCGGGCGCGATGGTCGCCGGTCTGATCGTGAACGGCGCGGACTGGCGCGGCTCGCAGTGAACCGCGCCGCGCCCGCGGGCGGGCGGCGTCAGTAGCGGTAGGTCTGCTCGCCGTAGCCCTGGTCCGGCCGCTGCTGCGGCGGGTAGGGCGGCTGCTGGCCGGAGGGCGGGGTGTCGTTGTCGCGCTGCTGCGGCACCCACACACCACCGGGCGGGGTGTCGATGTCGTACTGCGGCGTGTAGACCCCGCCCGTACCGGGCTGGGCGCCGGTGTCGGTGCCGTACTGCTGCTGGGGGTAGGCCTGCGGCTGCCCGTACTGGTCGTACTGCTCGTAGGACTGCGGGCGGTTGCCGATGTACGGGTCGGAGTAGGAGGCGTACTGGCCCTGGCCGTAGTCGTACTGGCCCCCGTAGCCGCCCTGGGCGGGGGCGGCCTGGTGCTGCTGGCCGCCGTAGCCGTCGTACTGCCCGAAGACGTTGTCGTCGGAGCCGCCGGCCGGGTCGTAGCCGGTGTGGGGCTGCTCGGCGGTGGGCTGCTGGGGCACGGTGGGCATGAGCTCGGTCGCGGCCGTGTCGATGCCCTGCAGGGGGGCGAGGGCGTCCGGGCCGGAGGCGGGGAGCGTCACGTCGGGAGCGGGAGCGGGGGCGGGCTTCGGCGCCGCGGCGGCGGAGGACGCCGGGCGGCCGGCGGCACGGCGGCGGCCGGAGCGCGGCTTGCCGGCGGGGGCGTCCTTGGCGTCCTTGCCCTTCGCCGTGTTCCTCGGGCCGCCGGTGCCGCCGGTCTCCTCGTCCTTGCGGCGGACGGCCCAGCCGCGCGAGAAGCCGCGCCGGAAGGACAGCGTGACGAACGTCTGGCCGACGGCGAAGGCCACGGCGCCCACGACGATGACGGCCACGGACGGCACGACGACTCCGGCGACCACGCCGAGGAAGCCGGCGAACGCCAGGAGCCGCCAGCGCAGCCGGGCCTTGTACTGCAGCAGCACCTCGCCGAGCAGCCAGAGCGCGACGACGCCGAACGCGATGTAGAGGACCGTCCAGCCCATTAACGCCCCTCTCGTTCGGCCGCCCGTCCGCCGGCCGGCCGTTTCAGGACCGCTGGTGCAGCCCCAGGTTCTCGTAGATCTCCAACGTGGCCGTGGAGTGGTTCAGGGTAATGAAGTGCAACCCGGGAATCTCCTCGGCCATCAACCGGGCACACAGATCCGTCGCGTACTCGATCCCGATCGAGCGTACAGCGGCCGTGTCATCCTTCACCGCGAGGATCCTCTCCGCCAGGTCCGGGGGGAACGCCGCGTTACTGAGCTGTGCGAATCGTTCAATTTGTCGCACGTTGGTGACCGGCATGATTTCCGGAATGATCGGAGTGTCACAACCCGCGGCCGCGACCCGGTCGCGCAGCCGGAGATAGTCCTCGGGATAGAAGAACATCTGGGTGATCGCGAAGTCCGCGCCCGCCCGGCACTTGTCGACGAAGTGCCCGATGTCGGTCTCCCAGTCGGTGGAGCGCGGGTGCATCTCGGGGAAGGCCGCGACGCCCACGCAGAAGTCGCCCGACTCCTTGATGAGCCGCACCAGGTCCGCCGCGTAGCGCACCCCGTCGGGGTGGCGCACCCACTCGCCCATCGGGTCGCCGGGCGGATCGCCGCGCAGGGCGAGCATGTTGCGGATGCCGACGTCCGCGTACTGGCCGATGACGTTGCGCAGCTCGGCCACGGAGTGGTTGACCGCCGTCAAGTGGGCGACCGGGGTCAGGGTGGTGTCCGTCGCGATGCGTTCGGTCGCCCGGACGGTGCCCTCGCGGGAGGAGCCGCCGGCGCCGTAGGTGACGGAGACGAAGGTGGGTCCGACGGCTTCGATGCGCCGGATGGCGTTCCACAGCGTCCGCTCGCCCTTCTCCGTCCTCGGGGCGGCGAACTCGAAGGAGTACGAACGCTCGCCGGAGGCGAGCAGTTCACGCACGGTGCGGGCGTGGTCTGTCCTGGTGGAGGCAGTGCCAAGGGCCATACCGGCAAGTTAACCAGCGGCTTCGCGGACCCCCCAACCGGAACGGCGAAATGTCCTGTTCGCCGGGCAACTGTCCACCCACCGTCCCACTCCTTGGACAGGCGGCGGCTCCGGACGGGCGCCGGAGCGCGGCGGAACGGGGCCCTAGAGCGCGACGGAGCGGATCCGCTCGGCCAGGCGCGCGGTGGCCTTGCCGGGGTCGTCGGCCTCGGTGATGGCGCGCACCACGACGATCCGCCGGGCGCCCGCGGCGAGCACCTCGTCCAGATTGCCCTCGTCGATCCCGCCGATGGCGAACCAGGGCCGGACGGGCTCCAGCGACGCGGCGTAGCGCACCAGGGACAGCCCCGGGGCGTGCCGGCCCGGCTTGGTGGGGGTCGGCCAGCAGGGGCCGGTGCAGAAGTAGTCCACGCCGGGCTCGGCGACGGCGGCGTCGACCTCCGCCTCCGCGTGCGTGGAGCGGCCGATCAGCACGTCCTCGCCGAGGATCGCGCGGGCGGCGGGCACCGGCAGGTCGCCCTGGCCCAGGTGCAGCACGTCGGAGCCGGCGGCGTGCGCGACGTCGGCGCGGTCGTTGACCGCCAGCAGCCGGCCGTGCCGGCGGGCGGCCTCGGCGAAGACGGCCAGGTGCTCCAGCTCCTCCCCCGCCTCCATGCCCTTGTCGCGCAGCTGGACGATGTCCACTCCGGACGAGAGCACCGCGTCCAGGAACTCCGGCAGGTCGCCCTGGCGCTTGCGGGCGTCGGTGCACAGGTACAGCCGGGCGTCGGCGAGCCGCTCGCGCGCGGTGACGGACATCGGGTGTTCTCCCCCGGGTCGGCGGTGCACGGGCCGGGGCGAAGCTGCCCCGGCCCGTGCACCGGACGGTGTTCTGCGTTGCTTCCCGGGGCATCAGCGCCCCGGCGGCCTCATCAGACGGCCAGCGCCTGGGCCCGGCGCTTCACCTCCGTGCCGCGATTCTCGCGCAGCGCCTGCGCGGGGGTACCGGGCAGGGTCGGGTCCGGGGTGAAGAGCCACTCCAGCATCTCCTCGTCGCTGAAGCCGTCGTCCCTCAGCAGCGTCAAGGTCCCGGCGAGGCCCTTGACGACCTTTCCCTCGCCGATGAAGTCGGCGGGCACCATGAGCACTCGGTTCTCGCCACGGCGCACGGCGATCAGCTGGCCCTCCTTGACCAGCTGCCGGACGCGCGTCACCTCGACATCGAGCTTTTCGGCGATGTCGGGCAGGTTGAGCCAGGCGGGGACGAGAGCATCGGTCTTTGCGTCAATCTCGGTCACGGGACAAGCCTGCCATCCGGGACTGACAGTCGGTAGCCGGGTTGACCCGAGCCGGTCCGGGAACCGCCCCCGAGGTCACCCCACCGGCCCTCAGAGGGCGGCGGCCTTCAGCGGGACGGAGGCGTCGGCGGCCTTCGAGCGGTCCAGCGCGGCGCCCTTCTCGATGAGCTTGCGGCCCTGCGCCAGATCCCGCGGCCGGCCGACGGCCAGCAGGGCCACCAGGACACCCGAGCGCAGCCAGCACACCGTCCACGCGGCCCCGGTGGGGTCACCGCGCCAGACCAGCTCGTCGGCGCCCGAGTGGTGCCCGGCGTACTGCACGAAGCGCCCGAACTGCTCGGACCAGAAGTAGGGCACCGGGTCGTAGACCGGCCCCTCGGCGGGCCCGTGGACGATGTTCGCGGCGACGGTCCGCGGGCCCTGCAGGGCGTTGTCCCAGTGGTGGACCAGCAGCCGCTCGCCGTAGCGGGCGGACGGGAAGGAGGCGCAGTCGCCGACGGCGTAGACGTCCGGCAGGGAGGTGCGCAGCCGGTCGTCGGTGACGACGGAACGATCCGCCGCGAGCTCGATGCCGGAGCCGGCCAGCCAGCCCGTGGCGGGCCGGGCGCCGATGCCGACGACCACCGCGTCCGCGGCCAGGCGGGTGCCGTCGTCGAGCACGACCGCGCCCTCCTCCACGGACGCCACCCGGGCGCCGGTCACCAGCCGGGCGCCGCTGTGGGCGTACCAGTCGACCATGTGGGCGGCGACCTCGGCCGGCATGGCGCCGGCCAGCGGCCGGTCCGCGGCCTCGACCACGGTCACCCGGCAGCCGGCCTCGCGCGCGGCGGTCGCGAACTCGGCGCCGATCCAGCCGGCCCCGACCGCGACGACGTCGTGCCGGCCGGCGAGGACCGGCCGCAGCCCCTCCACGTCGTCCAGGGTGCGCAGGACGTGGACGCCGCGCACGTGCTCGCTGCCGGGCAGCGCGATCGGGTCGGCGCCGGTGGCGACGACCAGCACGTCGTAGGGCACGGGCCCCCGCGTGGTCTCCAGCACGTGCTCGTCCGCCCGCAGGCCGGTGGCCTCCCGGCCGAGCTCGAGGTCGATGCCCAGCGAGCCGAAGTCCACCTCGAAGGCGGATCCCTCGGCCTTGCCGAGGAGGACGGACTTGGACAGCGGGGGACGGTCGTAGGGCGGATGGGGCTCGGCGCCCAGCAGGGAGATCGCGCCGTCCCAGCCCTGCTCGCGCAGGGCGACGGCGGTCTGCACCCCGGCCATGCCCGCGCCGACGATGACGACGCGCCGGTCACTGGAGGTGTTCGTCTGCTCGCTCACACGATCAACTGTAGGACGGCGGCGCACCCGGTCCGGAGCAACGGGTGACGAGACCTCTGACACAGCGTCACGATGTTTGAGGGCCGGAAGCCCGCCGACGGCGCGTGGCCCGCCCTTCCGGGCCCCGCGCGGCGCGTACTAGGGTGGCCGCTGCAAGCACTCGCGGGAGCCCGGACGCACCGGGCTGAGAGGGAGGCTGGACGGCCTCCGACCGTACGAACCTGATCCGGGTCATGCCGGCGAAGGGAGGGGCTGGAAGCCCATGCACGCGCGGCACACCCATGACGTCCTGGTCATCGGCGGCGGCGTCATCGGCCTGGTCACGGCCTGGCGCGCCGCCCAGCGCGGCCTGCGCACGGCCGTCGCCGACCCCGCGCCCGGCGGCGGCGCGGCGCAGGTGGCGGCCGGGATGCTGGCCGCCGTCACCGAACTGCACTACGGCGAGCAGACGCTGCTCGCCCTCAACCTCGCCTCCGCGCGCCGCTATCCGGCGTTCACGGCCGAGCTGGAGGAGGCCAGCGGCCAGGAGACCGGCTACCGCGCCTGCGGCACCCTGGCCGTCGCCTTCGACGCCGACGACCGGGCGCACCTGCGCGAGCTGCACGAGCTGCAGCTGCGCTGCGGCCTTCAGGCGCGCTGGCTGTCCGGGCGCGAGTGCCGCCGGCTGGAGCCGATGCTGGCGCCGGGCGTACGCGGCGGGCTCCACGCGCTCGGCGACCACCAGACCGATCCCCGGCGCCTGTGCCGCGCCCTGCTGACGGCCTGTGAGCGGGCCGGGGTGGTCTTCCACCGCCGGTCGGTGGTGCGCGCCCTGCTCTGCGGCGACCGCGCCACGGGCGCCGAACTGGACGACGGCACCCGCGTCGCCGCCGGGCAGACGGTGCTGGCGGCGGGCAGCCTCAGCGGCGGCCTCGCGGGCCTGCCCGAGGACGTCCTGCCGCCGGTCCGCCCGGTCAAGGGCCAGATCCTGCGGCTGCGCGTGCCGGAGGCCTACCGGCCCTTCCTCTCCCGGACCGTACGGGCCGTGGTGCGCGGCGGGCCGGTGTACCTGGTGCCGCGCGAGAACGGCGAGCTGGTCGTCGGCGCCACCAGCGAAGAGCTCGGCTGGGACACCACCGTCACCGCGGGCGGCGTCTACGAGCTGCTGCGCGACGCCCACGAGCTCGTCCCCGGCATCACCGAACTGCCGCTGGTGGAGACCCGCGCCGGGCTGCGGCCCGGCTCGCCCGACAACGCCCCGCTGCTGGGCCCCACCGCCCTGCCGGGGCTGCTGACGGCCACCGGCCACCACCGCAACGGCGTGCTGCTCACCCCCGTCACCGGGGACGTGATGGCCGAGGTGCTGACCACCGGGCAGCTGCCGGAAGAGGCCCGTCCGTTCTCTCCCCGACGCTTCACCCCCTCCCCCACGGCCCCAGCGGCGTGGGAGGTTTCCCCATCCCAGGAGCAGCCCGCATGACCGGCAGCGATGTCATCATCCACACCATCAGCGTCAACGGCGAGCATCGCGACGTCCCCGCCGGGACGACCCTCGACGGGCTCGTGGCGACGCTCACCACAGCGCGCGGCGGCGTCGCGGCGGCCGTGAACGAGGCCGTCGTGCCGCGCGGCCAGTGGCCGTTCGTCCCGCTCGGCCACGGCGACCGGGTCGAGGTCCTCACCGCGGTCCAGGGGGGCTGATCGTTCCGATGGCAGACGATCTGCTCACCATCGCCGACACCCCCTTCACCTCCCGGCTGATCATGGGCACGGGCGGGGCGCCCAGCCTCGAGGTGCTCGAGCGGGCCCTGATCGCCTCCGGCACCGAGCTGACCACGGTCGCCATGCGCCGCCTGGACGCCACCGTGCGGGGCTCGGTGCTGTCCGTCCTGGAGAGGCACGGCATCCGGGTGCTGCCGAACACGGCGGGCTGCTTCACCGCGGGCGAGGCGGTGCTCACCGCCCGGCTGGCCCGCGAGGCGCTGGGCACCGACTGGGTCAAGCTCGAGGTGATCGCCGACGAGCGCACCCTGCTGCCGGACCCGATCGAGCTGCTGGACGCCGCCGAGATCCTGGTCGACGACGGCTTCACGGTGCTGCCGTACACCAACGACGACCCGGTGCTGGCCCGCAAGCTCGAGGACGTCGGCTGTGCGGCGATCATGCCGCTGGGCGCGCCCATCGGCTCAGGGCTCGGCATCCGCAACCCGCACAACTTCCAGCTGATCACCGAGCGCGCGGGCGTCCCGGTGATCCTGGACGCGGGCGCGGGCACCGCCTCGGACGCGGCACTGGCCATGGAGCTGGGGTGCGCGGCGGTGATGCTCGCCTCGGCGGTGACGCGGGCGCAGGAGCCGGTGCTGATGGCGGAGGCCATGCGGCACGCGGTGGAGGCCGGACGGCTGGCCCACCGGGCCGGGCGGATCCCGCGCCGCCACTTCGCCGAGGCTTCCTCCCCCGCGGAGGGCATGGCGCACCTCGACCCGGAGCGCCCGGCCTTCTGAACAGGCTCCGGCCTTCTTCAGCGGGCACTGTCCTGTCACCGTTCGGCTATAGAAAGAGTGAGCGAGGCGCACGCCGTCCGGGCCGCCCGCCACGGCTCGTAGACTCGTGTGCCGTGGATACGACCCTGCCGGACCCCCTCGTCGATCACCTGCTCGACGGCCGCTACCGCGTCGAGGCGCGGGTGGCCGTGGGCGGCATGGCCACGGTCTACCGTGCCCTGGACACCCGCCTCGACCGGGTGCTCGCGCTCAAGGTGATGCACCCTTCGCTCGCCGCCGACCGGGCCTTCGTGGAGCGCTTCATCCGTGAGGCCAAGTCCGTGGCCCGGCTGGACCACGCCAATGTGGTGAGCGTCTTCGACCAGGGGACCGACGGCCACTACGTCTACCTCGCGATGGAGTACGTGGCGGGCTGCACCCTGCGCGACGTGCTGCGCGAGCGCGGGGCCCTGCGGCCGCGGGCCGCGCTCGACGTCGCCGAGCCGGTGCTGGCCGCGCTGGGTGCCGCGCACGTCGCGGGTCTGGTGCACCGCGACATGAAGCCGGAGAACGTGCTGATCGGCGACGACGGCAGGGTCAAGGTCGCCGACTTCGGGCTGGTGCGGGCCGTGGACACCCACACCACCAGCAGCACGGGTTCGGTGCTGGGCACGGTCGCCTACCTCGCCCCCGAGCAGATCGAGCAGAGCGATCAGGGCGCGGTCGACACCCGCGCGGACGTCTACGCGTGCGGCGTCGTGCTCTACGAGATGCTCACCGGCGCCAAGCCGCACACCGGCGGGACGGCGGCGCAGATCCTCTACCAGCACCTGCACGAGGACGTCCCGCCGCCCTCGGCGGCGGTGCCGGGCCTCGCCCCGCAGCTGGACGCGCTGGTGGCCGCCGCCACCGCCCGTGACCCGCGGCTGCGCCCGTCCGACGCGGTGGAGCTGCTGGCGATGGTCCGCGAGGCCCGCGCCGCGCTGACCGACGAGCAGCTGGACGCGGCGCCGCCGGCGGCGGCCCCGGCGCCGGAGCAGGCCGGCCCGGAGGACGCCACGAGCGTGATCCCGCGCGTGCCCGCGGCGGCGGACGACGCCACGAGCGTGCTGCCGCGCGTGCTGCCGGCCCAGGCGGCCGACGTCCACCACACAACGCGCCTGGAGACGCCGCCCGCGCCCTCGGCCCTGCCCTCCCAGGCCCCGCCGCCCCCGCGGGGGCTCGCGCGGCGGCTGCCGCACCGCTGGATCCTCGTCGCTGCCGCCGCCCTGCTGGCCGTGCTCGCCGGCACCGGCGTCTGGTACATCAACTCCGGGCAGTTCACGACCGTGCCGGCCGTGCTGGACATGCCCCAGGGCAAGGCGACCACCACGCTGGAGAAGGCCGGGCTGGGGGTGAAGTCCCGGGAGGAGTTCAGCGAGACCGTCGAGCGCGGCCATGTGATGTCGACCGACCCCAAGCCCGGCGACCGCATCCGCAACACCGGCAAGGTCACGCTCACCGTCTCCCGCGGCCCGCAGAAGGCGGAGGTGCCCAACGTCGTCGGCATGCCGCTCGACCAGGCCAAGCGGAAGATCGAGGCACAGGGGCTGACGGTCGGCGAGGTCGGCAAGCAGTTCAGCGACGAGACCCCCAAGGGCTCGGTGCTGGCCACCGACCCCAAGCCGGGCGTGCAGCGCCGGCCGGACTCGGCGGTGGCGCTCGTCGTCAGCCAGGGCAAGCAGCTGAACGTGCCGGACGTGACCGGGCAGCCCGTCGCGGCCGCCACCTCCGCGCTGCGGGACGCCGGGTTCCAGGTCGAGGTCGCAAACGAGCAGGTCTTCTCCGACCGGCCCCAGGGTGCCGTGGCCCAGCAGTCCCCGGGCAAGGGGACGCAGGCCGCCGAGGGCGACACGGTGACCCTCGTCGTCTCCAAGGGCAAGGAAATGATCGCGGTCCCCGACGTCACCGGAAAGAGTGAGGCCGAGGCGCGGAGGATCCTGACGGGCGCGGGGTTCGGCGTGAAGGTGGAACGGCCGTTCCTCTTCCCCAAGGACTCCGTGGAGAGCCAGTCCGTCCGGGCCGGCGAGCGGGCGGCCAAGGGCGACACCATCGTCGTCCGGATGAAGAGCGGATTCTGAACACCTCCATGAGCACGAGCACCACGATCACGTCCGGCCCGCTGCTCGGCCGCGCCCGCAACCCGGTCGGCGGCCACATCCCGGTGGCGGGCGGCCTCGCCAGGGTCGGCCTGCCCTACGCCCGGGAGATGGGCGCCGAGGCCGTGCAGGTCTTCGTCGCCAATCCGCGCGGCTGGGCGATGCCGCCCGGCAACCCCCGGCAGGACGAGGAGTTCCGCGCCGCCTGCGCGGACGAGGGGCTCCCGGTCTTCGTCCACGCCCCCTACCTGATCAACTTCGGCTCGCACACCGGGGCGACGGCCGAGCGGTCCGTGGAGTCGCTGCGGCACTCACTGCGTCGGGGGCGGGAGATCGGGGCGCGCGGCGTCGTCGTCCACACCGGCTCCGCCACCGGCGGACGGCACCGCGGCGAGGCCCTGGCCCAGGTCCGCGAGCGGCTGCTGCCCCTGCTCGACGAGCTCACCCACCCCTGCGACCCGCGGCTGCTGCTGGAGCCGACGGCAGGTCAGGGCGCGTCGCTGTGCTCATGGGTGGGCGATCTGGGCCCGTACTACGAGGTGCTGGACCACCACCCGAAACTCGGGGTCTGCCTGGACACCTGTCACGCCTTCGCCGCCGGGCACGACCTCGCCGGGCCGGGCGGGATGAAGCAGGCGCTCGACGAGCTGGTGGACGTGGTCGGCGAGGGCCGGCTGGGGCTGATTCACGCCAATGATTCCAAGGACGTCGTCGGCGCGCACAAGGACCGGCACGAGAACATCGGTTCCGGCCACATCGGCGCCGAGCCGTTCGCGGAGCTGTTCATCCATCCGGCGACGGCGGGCGTGCCGCTGACGATCGAGACGCCCGGCGGCAAGGAGGGACACGCCGCGGACGTGGCGCGGCTGAAGGCCCTTCGCGACGGCTGACGGCGGGGCCCGGCCGGGCTACAGCTCGGGGCCCTCGCCCGGCTGCTCCTGGTAGGAGTAGCGCTGCTCACGCCAGGGGTCGCCGATGTTGTGGTAGCCCCGCTCCTCCCAGAAGCCGCGCCGGTCGGCGGTCATGTACTCCACGCCGCGCACCCACTTGGGGCCCTTCCAGGCGTAGAGGTGCGGGACGACCAGCCGGACGGGGAAGCCGTGCTCGGCGGTGAGGAGTTCGCCGTCCTTGTGGGTGGCGAAAATGGTCTTGCCGTCGGTGAAGTCGGCGAGCCGCAGGTTCGAGCTGAAGCCGTACTCGGCCCACACCATCACATGCGTGACCTCCGCTGCGGGCGGGGCGAGTTCGAGGATCGTCCGGGCCGAAACCCCACCCCACTCGGCGCCGAGCATGCTGTACTTCGTGACGCAGTGCAGATCCGCCACGACCGTCGTGTACGGCAGCGCGGAGAACTCGTCGTGCGTCCAGCAGTGCTTGTCCCCGTCCGCCGTCGCACCGAAGACACGGAACTCCCAGCGGTCCGGCTTGAACCTCGGGACCGGGCCGTAGTGCGTCACCGGCCATCCGCGCTGGAGCCGCTGCCCCGGAGGCAGCGCGGGGGCCCCGACCGGCGGTGGCTCGGGGCTTTCCCCTTTGCGGCTTTCGGTGTTCTTGGAGGGCCCCATGGCTCAATGGTGTCAGACCTTGCGGGGTGCTGATGACCCGGGGCAGAGGTATCGGGGCAACTCCCACTAAGTGTGAACTTACTGGACGGCTTCGAAGGGCGGTGCGAGGATGCGCGCTACCTGCCCGTCATCCTCCCCGGACACCCGCCGGGAGGTGCCCCCAGGAAGGAGCCCTCGCGATGCAGGGCGACCCCGAGGTCATCGAGTTCCTCAATGAACAGCTGACTGCCGAGCTGACCGCGATCAACCAGTACTTCCTGCATGCGAAGCTGCAGGAGCACCACGGCTGGACGAAGATCGCGTCACACACCCGCGCGGAGTCGTTCGACGAGATGAAGCACGCGGAGGTGCTGACCGACCGCATCATCTTCCTGGAGGGGCTGCCCAACTACCAGCGGCTCTTCCACGTCCGCGTCGGCCAGACGATCAGCGAGATGTTCCAGGCCGACCGCCAGGTCGAGGTCGAGGCCATCGACCGCCTGCGGCGCGGCGTGGAGGTCATGCGGGCCAAGGGCGACATCACCTCGGCCAACATCTTCGAGTCGATCCTCGCGGACGAGGAGGATCACATCGACTACCTGGACACCCAGCTGGAGCTGCTCGACAAGCTCGGCGAGGCGCTGTACATCGCGCAGTTCATCGAGCAGGAGAACGGCGGCAGCCACTGAGGGGCCTCCACCACCGCTGCGCCCGGGGAACTCCTACACGCCCTGGGACTTAGGCGGCGGCCCGGTCGTCCGCGGCGGCGGAGGCCGGTATGAGCGCCACGTCGGCGCCCAGGACGTCGCTCTCACCGCGGTCGGTCAGCTCACGGCGCGGGCACGCGCCGCGGCCGAGCAGCGCCTGGATGCGGCGGACACAGCTGCCGCAGTCGGTGCCGGCCTTGCAGGCGGAGGCGATCTGCCGGGGCGTGCACGCCCCCTTGTCCGCGTGCTCGCGCACCTGCTGCTCCGTAATGCCGAAGCACGAGCAGACGTACACGCGGTCACCGCCTTGCGTTGGCCCGATAGGCCGAGTCGATCAATAAGGTTACCCTTACCTTACCCGTCTCGGCGGCCGAATAACAACGCGATGGGGCCCGGATCACAGATCCGGGCCCCATCGTCGTTACCTGCGGTTATTACTGGTCGCGGTACATCTCGGCGACCAGGAACGCCAGGTCCAGGGACTGGCTGCGGTTGAGGCGGGGGTCGCACGCCGTCTCGTAGCGCTGGTGCAGGTCGTCGACGAAGATCTCGTCGCCGCCGCCCACGCACTCGGTGACATCGTCACCGGTCAGCTCCACGTGGATGCCGCCCGGGTGGGTGCCCAGGCCCTTGTGGACCTCGAAGAAGCCCTTGACCTCGTCCAGCACGTCGTCGAAGCGACGGGTCTTGTGGCCCGAGGCCGCCTCGAAGGTGTTGCCGTGCATCGGGTCGCAGACCCAGGCCACCTGGGCGCCGGACGCCGTGACCTTCTCCACCAGGGTGGGGAGCTTGTCGCGGATCTTGTCCGCGCCCATCCGGGTGATGAAGGTCAGCCGGCCGGGCTCGCGCTCCGGGTCCAGCCGCTCGATGAGGGTCAGCGCCTCCTCGGGCGTCGTCGTCGGCCCGAGCTTCACCCCGATCGGGTTGCGGATCTTCGAGCAGAACTCGATGTGGGCGCCGTCCAGCTGCCGGGTGCGCTCACCGATCCAGACCATGTGGCCCGAGACGTCGTACAGCCGGCCGGTGCGCGAGTCCACGCGGGTCAGCGCGGACTCGTAGTCGAGCACCAGCGCCTCGTGGGAGGCGTAGAACTCGACCGTCTTGAACTCCTCCGGGTCCACCCCGCAGGCGTTCATGAAGTTCATCGCCCGGTCGATCTCGCGGGCCAGCTGCTCGTAGCGCTGGCCGGAGGGCGAGGACCGCACGAAGTCCTGGTTCCAGGCGTGCACCTGGCGCAGGTCGGCGTAGCCACCGGTGGTGAAGGCACGGACCAGGTTCAGCGTCGAGGCCGACGCCTGGTACATCCGCTTCAGCCGCTGCGGGTCCGGCGTGCGGGCCTCGGGCGTGAAGGCGAAGCCGTTGACGGAGTCGCCGCGGTAGGTCGGCAGGGTCACGCCGTCGCGGGTCTCGGTGGGCTTCGAGCGCGGCTTGCTGTACTGGCCGGCGATGCGGCCGACCTTCACCACGGGCACGGACCCGGCGTAGGTCAGCACCGCGCCCATCTGGAGCAGGGTCTTGAGCTTGTTGCGGATCTGGTCGGCGCCGACGGCGTCGAAGGCCTCCGCGCAGTCACCGCCCTGCAGCAGAAACGCCTCTCCACGGGCGACGGCTCCCAGGCGCTGGCGCAGCTGGTCGCACTCGCCCGCGAAGACGAGAGGCGGATAGGACTCGAGCTCGGCGATCACATCGCGCAGAGCCTCTTGGTCCGGCCAGTCAGGCTGCTGCGCCGCGGGCAGGGAGCGCCAGGTGTTGCCACCGGCGTGGATTTCAGCGTTCACGGTCACGCCTCAACATTACGGGGTCGCCGACGCCGCCCAGCGGCCGGACCGGACTCTGAGACGAATCCTGAGACGGCGCCGCCCATGAGTACGGACAAGCACTGCGCAAAATCCGGGACGCGAGCCCGTGGCGTCGGGTAGGGTGCCGCGCATGTACGTGCTGACGAGCCAGAATCAGAACTGGTGGTGGACCGCTCCTCCGGCGGCCCACTGATCGCGCGTATCCGACTCGCGAAGGCCGCCCCGAGGGGCGGCCTTCGGCGTCCCACCGGACGCCGGCCCGGGGCCGTTCCTCCCTCCCAGGAAGGAACGACCCGCATGACCACCACCGCAGCCCTTCTCGCCCGGCTGACCGCCCCCGGCTGCCCGCCCTTCGCCCTGCTCCACCGCCGCACCCCCGGGCTCCCCCACAGCCCCGCCGGGGAGACGGTCGAGCTGCTGCTCGGGCCCGTCACCGAGGTGGAACGGCTCGGCGACATCCCGCTGCCCACCGGGCCCGCCGCCCACGGCGGTCCGGTGCACGACGCCCTGGCCGTCGTCCCCTTCCGGCAGATCCGCGAGCGCGGCTTCGACGTCCGCGACGACGGCACCCCCCTGCTCGTCCTGCGCCCGGAAGAGACGCACGAGCTGCCGCTCGCCGAGACCCTCGCCGCCCTTCCGGCACACGAGGTGCGGGTCGAGGGCGGGGCCTTCGACATCGGCGACGAGGAGTACGCGGGCATCGTCCGGCGCGTCATCGAGGACGAGATCGGCACCGGCGAGGGCGCCAACTTCGTCATCCGGCGCAACTTCGAGGGCGAGATCCACGGCTGGACCGCCCACGACGCCCTCGCGCTCTTCCGCCGCCTGCTGGACGGTGAGCGCGGCGCCTACTGGACGTACGTCGTGCACACCGGCGAGCGCACCCTGGTGGGCGCCAGCCCCGAGGTGCATGTGCGCATGACCGGCGGAACGGTCGTGATGAACCCCATCAGCGGCACCTACCGCTATCCGGCGGGCGGCCCCTCGGCGGAGGGCCTGCTCGGCTTCCTGCACGACCGCAAGGAGGTGGAGGAGCTGTCCATGGTCGTGGACGAGGAACTGAAGATGATGTGCACCGTCGGCGACATGGGCGGCGTCGTCGTCGGCCCCCGGCTGCGCGAGATGGCCCACCTCGCGCACACCGAGTACGAGCTGCGCGGACGCTCCTCACTGGACGTCCGCGAGGTGCTGCGCGAGACGATGTTCGCCGCCACCGTCACCGGCTCGCCCGTCCAGAACGCCTGCCGCGTCATCGAGCGCTACGAACCGCAGGGCCGCCGCTACTACGCGGGCGCCCTCGCCCTCATCGGCCGCGACGCCGGCGGCGCGCAGACCCTGGACTCCCCCATCCTCATCCGCACCGCCGACATCGACCGCCGCGGCCGGCTGCGCGTGGCCGTCGGCGCCACGCTGGTGCGCCACTCCGATCCGCACGGCGAGGTCGCCGAGACCCACGCCAAGGCGGCCGGGGTCCTGGCCGCCCTCGGGGTGCGGCCGGCCCCCGTACGCACGGCGGCCACCCCGGCCGTACGGCTCGCGGACGACGTCCGGGTACGGGCCGCCCTCGACGCCCGCCGCGCGGATCTGGCCCCGTTCTGGCTCCGGATGCAGACCGCCGCGACCACTCCCGCGCTGAGGGGGCACGCGCTGGTCGTCGACGGCGAGGACACCTTCACGGCGATGCTCGCCCATCTGCTGCGCACCTCGGGCCTGACGGTGACCGTGCGCCGCTACGACGAGCCGGGCCTGCGGGACGCCGCGCTGGGCCACGAGGGCCCTGTGGTGCTGGGCCCCGGCCCCGGCGACCCGTCGGACACGGCCGACCCCAAGATGCGGATGCTGCGCGAGCTGGCGGCGGACCTTCTGCGCGGGCACCGCCACGGCCTGCTGGGGGTGTGCCTGGGGCACGAACTGATCGCGGCGGAGCTGGGGGTGGAGATCGTCCGCAAGCGGGTGCCCTTCCAGGGGGCGCAGGAGCGGATCGACTTCTTCGGGCGCCAGGAGACGGTCGGGTTCTACAACACCTTCACGGCGCGGTGCGACGACGCCGTGGCCGGCGAGCTGGGCATGCACGGGGTGACGGTCAGCCGCGACGCGGGGAGCGGTGATGTGCACTGCCTGCGGGGGCCCGGCTTCGCCGGGGTGCAGTTCCACCCCGAGTCGGTGCTGACGCTGAACGGTGTGGCGATCGTCGCCGAGCTGCTGAGCGCCGTCCTCGTGTGAACGGCCGGCCCGTCGCTCGGAAGCATGACGCTTCCGGGCGACGGGCCGGTGGGCACGGTCAGCCGAAGAACACCTTCACTTCCTCGTACATCTCCGCCGGCACCGTCTTCAGACGGGCCGTGGCCTCGGCCAGGGGAACGCGGACGATGTCCGCGCCCCGCAGCGCCACCATCGTCCCGAAGTCGCCGCCGTCCACGGCGGCCAGGGCGTGCAGCCCGAACCGGGTCGCGAGCCAGCGGTCGAACGCGCTCGGCGTGCCGCCGCGCTGCACGTGCCCGAGGACCGTGGTGCGGGCCTCCTTGCCCGTCCGGCGTTCGATCTCCTCCGCCAGCCACTCCCCCACCCCCGACAGGCGGACGTGGCCGAAGGAGTCCTGCGCGGAGGCGTTCTTGAGGATCAGGTCGCCGTCCAGCGGCATCGCGCCCTCCGCCACGACCACGATCGGGGCGTAGCTGGCGCGGAAGCGGGAGGTGACCCAGCCGCAGACCTCGTCGACGTCGAAGCGCTGCTCGGGGACGAGGATGACGTTGGCGCCCCCGGCGAGGCCGGAGTGCAGGGCGATCCAGCCCGCGTGCCGGCCCATGACCTCCACCACCAGTACGCGCATATGGGATTCGGCCGTGGTGTGCAGGCGGTCGATGGCCTCGGTGGCGATGTTGACGGCGGTGTCGAAGCCGAAGGTGTAGTCCGTGGCGGAGAGGTCGTTGTCGATGGTCTTGGGCACGCCGACGCAGCGGATGCCGTACTCCTCGTACAGCCGGGCGGCCACGCCCAGGGTGTCCTCGCCGCCGATGACGACGAGGGCGTCCACCGCGTACTGCTCGAGGGACTCCTTGATGCGGCGGACGCCGTCCGTCTCCTTGAAGGGGTTGGTCCGTGACGAGCCGAGGATCGTCCCGCCGCGCGGGAGGATGCCGCGTACGGCCGGGATGCCGAGGGGCGTGACGGCGCCGTGCAGCGGGCCGCGCCAGCCGTCCTTGAAGCCGATGAAGTCGTGGTCGTGGTCCTGGACGCCCTTGCGGACGACGGCGCGGATGACCGCGTTCAGCCCGGGGCAGTCGCCGCCGCCGGTCAGTACTCCGATCCGCATGCCGGACACCTTCCTTCCGCCGAAGGACGACCCCGGCCGCGGAAGGGCGGTCAGGCGTCGTCGAGGCCTCGCTCTATCGCGTAGCGGACGAGCTCCACGCGGTTGTGCAACTGGAGCTTGCCCAAGGTGTTCTGAACATGGTTCTGCACCGTGCGGTGGGAAATAACCAGGCGTTCGGCGATCTGCTTGTACGACAGACCCTTGGCCACGAGCCGGAGGACCTCGGTCTCGCGGTCGGTCAGCCGCGGCGCCTTGGGCTCGTCGGGGGCGGCCGGGGCGGGGTCGGCGGCCAGCCTGCGGTACTCGCCGAGGACGAGCCCGGCCAGCCCCGGGGTGAAGACGGGGTCTCCGGCGGCGGTGCGGCGCACCGCGTCCAGCAGCTCCTCCGTGCTGGCCGACTTGAGCAGGTAGCCGGTGGCGCCGGACTTGACGGCCTCGAGGACGTCCGCGTGCTCGCCGCTGGCGGAGAGCACCAGGACGCGCAGGCCGGGCTGTTCGGCGACCAGTTCCTTGCAGACGGCGGCGCCCGGCAGGCCGGGCAGGTTGAGGTCGAGCACCAGCACGTCGGGGACGGCGGCCTTGGCGCGGCGCACGGCCTGCGGGCCGTCGCCGGCGGTGGCGACCACGTCGTAGCCGGCGGCGGCCAGGTCGCGGGCGACCGCGTCGCGCCACATCGGGTGGTCGTCGACGACCATCACCCTGACCTGCTCTGTCTCTGTGCTCATCGTGTGCCCTCGCTCCCCCGTGGAACCTTCGGAACTCTCAGTTCGACCTCGGTGCCCTGTCCCGGCACGGACACCAGATCGGCCGTGCCGCCCAGGTCCCGCAGGCGGCCGCGGATGGACAGGGCGACGCCCATGCGCCCCTCCCGCTCCGCGTCCGCGAGCCGTCCCTCGGGGATGCCCGGTCCGTCGTCCCGGACGGTGACGATCACCTCGCCGGGTTCGTCCTCGAGCAGGATCCAGGCCTGGGCGTCCTGGCCGGCGTGCTTGGCGACATTGTCCAGCGCGGCGCTGACGGCGGCCGCCAGTTCCGCGGCCGCGGCCGCCTCCAGCAGGACGGCGGTGCCGGGGGCGGAGAAGGTGACGGTGGCGCCGGCGTGCGGCGCGAGCAGGGCGCGCAGGTCGCAGGGGCCGACCGGCGGGGCGGGGGCGGGGCGCACGGTGCGCACGAGCTCGGCGTCCTCGGCGAGCCGGTCGGCGGAGGGCTGCGGGGGCACCAGGCCGCCGGCCACCAGGGTGCGCAGCGCGATCTCCTGTTCGCCGGCCATCCTGCCCAGCTCGGCGGCCTCGCCGCCGAGCGCGGCGCCGCGCCGCTGCACCATGGCCAGGACCTGCAGGACGCTGTCGTGGATGTCGCGGGCCAGCCGCTCGCGTTCGCGGGTGGCGGCCTCGATCTGCAGGGCGCGGGCGAGGGTGCGCTCACTGGCGCGGGCGACCTCGACGATGTAGCCGACGGCGATGCTGGAGACCCACACCAGGACCACGTTGTGGACGGTGTCGCGGGCCGGACCGCCGCGCTCGACGAGGTTGGCGACCGCGACGAGCGTGGAGCCGACCGCCGCCCAGCGCCAGCCGCCCTTGATGGCCATGCCCAGGACGGCGCCGCCGGCCCAGATGGACGGGAGGGTGGCCGCGCCTCCGTCGATCCGCTCGGCGGTGTCGAGCACCGCGGTGAGCAGGATTCCGGCGATCGCGATCGTCAGGTCGGCGATCAGGAACGACTTCGTGCAGCGCTCGGCCGAGGTGACCCGGTTCCAGGTCAGCAGCGTCCACAGGGTCAGTACGCCCATGTAGAGCGCGGCGCCGAGCGGATGGGCGTACTCGCGGTGGTTGAGGAGGAAGAGCGCGAGCGCGTAGCCGAGGGTGAGGATCCGGTAGCCGGTCAGGGCCCGCCACAGCGGCAGCTCCACCGACATCCGTACGGAACGCGGGCGGCGTCGCCCGGTGCGCTGTGCCATGAACCGCCCCCCACCCCGGGCGACCTTACGCCTCGGACTTGTGCTCCGCCTTCTTTCCCGCCTTGTCGAGCCCGGCGGCCTTCGCCGCCTTCTCCTCCTCGGCCTGCCGCTTCGCCTCCTCCGCGATCTGCCGCTTGGCGGCGGTCGCGTAGATGTCGACGTACTCCTGGCCGGAGAGCTTCATGATCTCGTACATGACCTCGTCGGTCACCGAGCGGAGGATGAAGCGGTCGCCGTCCATGCCGTGGTAGCGGCTGAAGTCCAGCGGCTTGCCGATCCGGATGCCCGGCCGGATCATCTTCGGCAGGACCTTGCCCGGCGGCTGCACCTTCTCGGTGTCGATCATCGCCACCGGGATCACGGGGGCGCCGGTGGCCAGCGCCACCCGGGCCAGCCCGCCGGGCTTGCCGCGGTAGAGGCGGCCGTCCGGGGACCGGGTGCCCTCGGGGTAGATGCCGAAGAGCTCACCGCGCTCCAGCACCTCGATGCCGCTCTTGATCGCGGCCTCGCCGGCGCCCCGGGCGCCCGAGCGGTCGACGGGGAGCTGGCCCACGCCCTTGAAGAAGGCCGCCGTCAGCTTCCCCTTGACCCCGGGAGAGGTGAAGTACTCCTGCTTGGCGATGAAGGTGATCTTGCGATCGAGCACCGCGGGCAGGAAGAAGGAGTCCGAGAAGGACAGGTGGTTGCTCGCCAGGATGGCGGGCCCCTCGGCCGGTACGTTCTCCAAGCCCTCCACCCACGGCCTGAAGGCAAGCTTCAGCGACCCGCCGATGGACAGCTTCATTGCGCCGTAGAACAACCGAGAACCTCCTGTGTGTGACGAGGAGACCTTAACCTGCCTACCCGCCGTGCGGCGCTCCGCGTAGGCTGAGGGCCAGAGCCTTCCTTGTCCCGTTGTCCCGTTCCATCGATCGGAGATCCCGGTGCCGTTCCTGCCCGGTGCCGAGCCGTTCCGCCATGAGGGCGGAGAGGTCGGCGTCCTTGTGTGTCACGGCTTCACCGGCTCCCCGCAGTCCGTAAGGCCCTGGGCCGATTATCTCGCGGAGCGGGGTCTGACGGTCTCGCTGCCCCTGCTTCCCGGGCACGGCACCCGCTGGCAGGACATGGCGGTCACGGGCTGGGAGGACTGGTACGCGGAGGTCGACCGCGAGCTGCACCGGCTCCGGGAGAAGTGCTCGAGCGTCTTCGTGTGCGGGCTGTCGATGGGCGGGGCGCTGACGCTGCGGCTGGCCGCCAAGCACGGCGACGCCGTCTCCGGCATCGTGCTGGTCAACCCCGCCAACAAGGTGCACGGCCTGGCCGCGAAGGCCCTGCCGGTGGTGCGCCACCTGATCCCCACCACCGCGGGCATCGCCGACGACATCGCCAAGCCGGGCGGCCGGGAGATCGGCTACGACCGGGTGCCGCTGCACGCCGCGTACTCCTTCCGGCGCGGGCTGCAGCGGCTGGACTCCGAGCTGCCGCAGGTCACCCAGCCGCTGCTGCTGATGCACAGCCCCGAGGACCATGTGGTGCCGCCGGCCGACTCGGCCCGCATCCTGGCGCGGGTCTCCTCGCGCGACGTCACCGAGCGGCTGCTGGAGAACAGCTACCACGTGGCGACGCTGGACCACGACGCCCCCTCGATCTTCGAGCACACGTATGCCTTCATCGAGCGGCTGTCCGTCGGCAGTCGGGAGGCGGCCTCCCGTGGCTGAGCACGACGCGGGCCGCGACCGCGACGACAGCCGCGACCCGCTGGACGAGGACCGGGCCTGGGCGGAGCTCGTGGCGGCGTACGGCGAGCAGCCGGACCCGGAGAAGGGCCGCTGGCCCGCCTCCGGCGACGTCAAGGACACCCCCGAGGCCCCGGAGGCGCCGGACGCCCCGGCAGCCGGCGACGGTGGCGCCACGCCCCCGGCGGCGGGCAGGCCCGCGCCGGAACGTCCCGGCGGGTTCATCGTCTACGCCCCCGGGGTGGGCCCCCGCGACTGGAGCGCGCCCGAGTCCGCCACCGCGTCCGACGGCGACGACGATGCGGAGGAGCCCGACGAGGGCCATTTCGTGCCCCCTGAGCCGCCGCCGCTGCCGACGGGCGATGTGACGTCCCGCTTCGCGTGGATCGCGGTGCTGGGCGGTCCGCTGCTGCTGCTCGTCATGGTGCTGCTGCGGCAGGAGCTGACGTGGTGGCTCACCACGCTGGGGGTGGGCGGTTTCCTGGGGGGCTTCGCCACGCTCGTCCTGCGGATGAAGGACAACGACGACGAGGACGACGACGATCCGGGGCGCGGCGCGGTCGTCTGAGACGGTCGTCCCGCCCGGTCGTCCGGCCTCAGGCCGTCGCCGGCACCCGCAGCGCGGCCAGCACCGGCAGGTGGTCCGTGGCCGCCCGCAGGTCCGCCTCCCGCACGCCCGGCAGGCCCATCGGCACCCCGCAGCCCAGCACCCGGACGTCGTGCGTGGCGAAGACCGCGTCGATGCGCTGGAGCGGGTCGTCCAGCCGCGTGGTGTGCTCGCGCCCCCACGGCTCGACGGCCCAGCCGTCCTGCAGGGTGCCGGCCAGCAGCCCGAAGGTGCGCCCGTCGGGGCGGTCGTTGAGGTCGCCGGCGACGACGGCGTGCGGCACGTCCAGCGCGCCCAGGTGGTCCAGCAGCAGCCGCCCCTGCCCGTACCGCTCGTCGGCATTGATGCTCAGGTGGCAGCTGATCACCCCGAGCCGGGCCCGCCCGAAGCGCAGGACGGCCGTCGCCAGTCCGCGCTGGTGCAGGGCGGGCGTCCGGGGCAGCAGGACGTCCCCCGCGCGCTCGACGTGGGCGCGCAGCGAGGTGAGGATCATCGGGCCGGAGGCCGTGCCGCCGCCCGTGGTGTACACCAGCTCGGCCTCGCGGGCGAGGCGGGCGGCGGCCTTGCGCCAGCGGAAGAAGCGCGGTGCCTCCTGGACGCAGACGACGTCGGGGGCACAGGCCCGGATGACCCGGGCCAGTGCCGCCACGTCGTCGCGCATCGAGCGGATGTTGTAGGAGAGCACCCGCACGACGGCGGTGCCGTCGGACTCCGTACGGGACGCCGGGAGGTCCTTCAGCACCGCTACCCCTTTCCGCCGCTGTGGCGAGTGCGTCAGCCCTGACGTGCGAGGTCGGCGGCGCCCACCAGGCCCGCCTTGCCGCCCAGCTGCGCGGCCAGAACCTGCGCGTGGGGGCGCCACTGGCCGCCGACCAGCCAGCGGCGGAAGGACTTGCGGATGGGGTCCAGGACGAGGTCGCCCTCGTCCGAGACGCCGCCGCCGACGATGAACGCCGAGGGGTCGAAGAGCGAGGCCAGGTCGGCCAGGCCCGCGCCGGCCCAGCGGGCGAGCTCGCGGAAGGAGTCGATGGCGACCGGGTCGCCCTGGCGGGCGGCGTCGCTGATGTGCTTGCCCTCGATGCCCTCGGGGGTGCCGTCGCCCAGGCCGAGGAGGATCTCGGCGTTCTCCGGGGTGGCCTGGGCACGCTGCCTGGCGTAGCGGACCAGGGCGCGGCCGGAGGCGTACTGCTCCCAGCAGCCCTGGCTGCCGCAGCCGCACAGCAGGCCGTCGGGGACGACGCGGATGTGGCCGAACTCGGCGGCCACGCCGAAGCGGCCGCGGCGCAGCTTGTTGCCGATGATGATGCCGCCGCCCAGGCCGGTGCCCAGGGTGATGCAGATGACGTCGTCGTGGCCCTTGCCGGCGCCGAAGCGGTACTCGCCCCAGGCGGCGGCGTTGGCGTCGTTCTCGACGACGACGGGGAGGCCGACGCGCTGCTCGACCTTGTCCTTGAGCGCCTCGTGCCGCCAGTTGATGTTCGGGGCGAACAGGACCGTGGCCCGCTTGTCGTCCACGTAGCCGGCGGCGCCGATGCCGACGGCCTCGATCGCGTGGCCCTCGCTGACCGTGCGCACCGCGTCCGCGATGGCGTCGATGACGCCCTCGGGGGTGTCCGGGGTCGGCACCTTGCACGTCGCGAGGATCGAGCCCTCTTCGTCGACCACGCCGGCCGCGATCTTCGTGCCGCCGATGTCGACGCCGATGGTGAGTCCCATGTATCCCTCAGTTTTTCGCTCGAACCCCGCCGCGACCCACCGTACCCGAGGGGGAGATCAGTCGAGGTCGATGCGTTCGCTTCCGCCGCCCGTACCCTCGCCGTTGCCCGGCTCGCGCGGCTCGCGCGCGGGCTCGTCGCGGGTCCAGCGCGCCTCCTGGCCCTGGACGGCGGCGCGGTAGGCGGCCAGCAGTTCGGAGCCGGCCGCGGCGAGGTGGTCGAAGACCTCGGGGTTGCGCTCGATGACGGGCTCGACGGCGGCCTTGGCCTGCGCGACGAGCTGCTGCACCGCGCCCTGGGCGGCGCCGGCGGCGGCGGGCAGCTGGAAGGCGGAGACCTTGTCGGCGACGGCGTCGACGAGCTTGCGCAGTTCCTCGGCGGCGCTGCCCGGTTCGTACCCGGCGCCGGACTCCTCGCGGCGGCGGGCGTTCTCGGCGGCGAGGTCCTCGGCGCAGGCCCGCTCCCACGCGTCGTGGTCGGGCGCCGGGCCGGTGCCGGGGCGCTCGGTGGGATCGCTCATGACGGACTCCTGCGGGCTGGATTTTCCTTCGACGTTACCCGAACGACGCGGCGCCGTTCAGCGGGTGCCCGGCCACAGGCCGGGATCGGGTATGAAGCGCACGCACAGCGCCCCGTCGCGCAGCCCGGCCCCGGCGACGGTGCAGCGGCGCAGGGCGGAGGGCAGGGGCAGGACGCGGCGGAACGGCCCGACGCCGACGACCAGTTCGTCGCCGCGGCGCACCAGGCCGAGGCCGTCGCGTTCGGCGCCGGGCAGCGGGAGCCGCCAGACGAGCATGCCGTCCGTGGCCAGGCGGTCCTCGACGGTCCAGGGGTCGCCGTCCCGGGCGCTCGCGCCGGTGGGGGCGGCGCCCGCGGCCAGGGCGGCCAGGTCCCCGGCGCCGCGCGGGGCGCGGCCCAGGTGCGGCAGGTCGCGCACGGTGACGCCGTCGGCGAGGAACTCCTCGCACAGGGCGCGGTGGGCGGTGCGCTGTTCGTCGGCGAGGGCGGCGAGCCAGGGGTCGTCGCTGTCGGCGGGCAGCAGCCGGTTCGCCACGAGCGAATCGATACGGCAGCCCTGCAGGGCGAGGCCGGCGCGGGCGGTGCGCAGGGCCTCGTTGGTGAGCGGGCCCGGCTCGGCGACCAGGCGGACGGTGGTGCCGTCGGCCTCGATGACCTGCTGCACGGCGGTCAGCTCGCGCTGCCAGTGCTCGGCGGTGTCGTAGAGCCGCTGGGCGGGCATCGGCACGCCGGCCAGCTGGGCGAGCATGGGCCGCAGGGCGCGGGCCGCCTGGCGCTCGGGGGGCAGCAGGCGGCGCAGGTAGCGGCCGAGTTGTTCGGGCAGGGCGAGCAGGCGCACGGTCTCGTGCGCGGGCGGCATGTCGACGACGAGGAGGTCCCACCGCTCGGCGTCGGCGTGGGCGGCGCGCAGGGCGGCGAGGACGGCCAGCGGCTCGGCGCCGGGGAGTTCGGTGAGTTCCTCGGGGTCGAGGGGGGCGGCACCGAGGAGGTCGAAGAGGGAGGTGCCGCGGTCCTGCAGGTCGCCGGCCAGGGCGCGGAAGTGCTCGCCGGTGCCCACGCGGGCGGCCCACAGCCCCGGGGCGGCCTCGACGGGCGGCGCCCAGGGCGTCCGGGCGTCGCCGCCCTCGGCGGGCAGCGCGGTGCCGAGCACCGCGTCGGGGGCGGGGCCGCGGTCGCAGGTGAGCAGCAGCACGCGGCGCCCGGCGCGGGCGGCGGCCAGCGCCGTGGCCGCCGCGACGGTGGTGCGGCCCGCGCCGCCGGGACCGGTGACGAGGACCGTACGCAAGGTGGAGCCTCCAGCGGGTCGGTGCGTGTCCGGTGGGTCAGGCCGTCAGGCAGCCGGCCCGCTCTCGACGCGCTGCTTGAGGCCCTCGAGGGCGCGGTCGATGATGACCTTCTCCGCCTTGCGCTTGATCATGCCGAGCATGGGGATCTTCACGTCCACGGTGAGCTGGTAGGTCACCTTGGTGTGCTTGCCGCCCGCCTCGGGCTCCAGGCTGTAGGAGCCGTCGAGCTGGCGCAGCATCTGGGACCTGTCCAGCGACCACTCGACGACGTTCTCGGCGGGCCAGCTGTAGTTGAGGGTGTGGTCGTCCTTGATGGCGCCGGCGTCCAGGACCAGTCGCACCTTGCGGGCGCGGCCCTGCTCGTCCTGCTCCAGCACCTCGGCCTGCTTGACCTCGCCCGTCCACTCCGGATAGCGGCCGAAGTCGGCGATCACCGACATGACCTCGGCCGGCGTCGCCTCGATCGTGATGCTCGAGCTGGTGTGTTCCGCCATCTGCGGGCTCCTCCGTACCGGTGCGCGACCTCGACTTTGTGTGCTGCCGGTGAAGGCTACCTCGCGCTGCGCGTCACCACTCCAGCACCCAGGGTGTCCCGCCCGCCGCGAAGTGGCCGACGTTGACGCACTCGGTGGCGCCGATGCGCATCCGGCGGGCGAGCGGCTGGTGGACGTGGCCGAAGAGGGCGTACTTGGGGCGGGTGGCGCGGATGGTCTCCAGCAGGGCGGAGCTGCCGCGCTCGAAGCGGCGGGCGACGGTGTCGTAGCAGAGCTCGGGCACGTCGGGCGGGATGTGCGAGCACAGCACGTCGACCTCGCCGAGGGCGGCGAGCTTGGCGGCGTAGGTCTCGTCGTCGACCTCGTAGGGGGTGCGCATGGGCGAGCGCAGGCCGCCGCCGACGAAGCCGAAGACCAGGCCGCCGATCTCGACCCGCTCGCCGTCGAGGACGGTGGTGCCGGGCCGGGCGTACTCGGGCCACAGCGGCGGGATGTCGACGTTGCCGTAGGTGGCGTAGGTGGGCGTGGGGAAGGCGGCGAAGAGCTCCGCGTACTGCTTGCGGACGGCGGCCTCGACGACGGCGGCCCGGTCGACGCCGTCCCACAGCGCGCGGGAGAGCTCGCGGGCCTCCTCGAAGCGGCGGGCGGTGCGCAGCTCGACGATGCGGTCGGCGGCCTCGACGCCGAACAGCTCGGGGAAGATGCCGCGCGAGTGGTCGGCGTAGTCGAGGAAGAGGACGAGGTCCCCGAGGCAGATCAGGGCGTCGGCGCCGTCCCCGGCCCGCGCCAGGCCCTCGGCGTTGCCGTGTACGTCGCTGACCACGTGGACTCGCATACCGATCACCCTAGGCGCTGCGCCCGCGCCGGAGGAAGGGCCCCGACCTGCGGTTACTTCCGGGTCACCTGGCCGAGCAGCTAGGGTGCGGGGAGCGGCCCCGTGGCATGTGACGCATGGAACATCTGGGCGCGCCCCTCTATTCGAATTCCGTACTGATGGGTAACGTCCGGGCAGTCCAACACCCCTGCCTGATCATGGACCGCAGCCGACGCAGCGCCCCTCGACGACGCGGCGGCGCCGGCGCCCGACGAGGAGCAGCAGTCTTGCGCGAGTTCAGCCTTCCGGCCCTCTACGAGGTCCCCGCGGACGGAAACCTGACGGATCTCATCCGCCGGAACGCCGCGCTCCACCCCGACGTCGTCGTCATAGGGCGCAAGGTCGACGGCCAGTGGCAGGACGTCACCGCGACCGGCTTCCTCGCGGAGGTGCGGGCCGCCGCCAAGGGCCTGATGGCCTCCGGGATCAAGCCGGGCGACCGGGTCGGCCTGCTGTCGCGCACCCGCTACGAGTGGGCGCTGCTGGACTTCGCCATCTGGAGCGCGGGCGGCGTCACCGTGCCGATCTACGAGACGAGCTCGCCCGAGCAGATCCAGTGGATCCTCGGCGACTCCGGCGCGGTCGCCTGCCTGGCCGAGACCCCGGCGCACGAGGCGGCGGTGGAGTCGGTGCGCGACCGGCTGCCGGAGCTGGCCCACGTCTGGCAGATCGAGCGCGGCGCGGTCGAGCGGCTGCGGGCCGCGGGCGAGTCGCTGAGCGACGAGTCGGTGGACGAGCGCAGCGCGCTGGCCACCGCGGACTCCCCCGCCACCATCGTCTACACCTCGGGCACCACCGGCCGCCCCAAGGGCTGTGTGCTGACCCACCGCAACTTCTTCGCCGAGTGCGGCAACGCCGTCGAGCGGCTCAAGCCGCTGTTCAACACCGGCGAGCACTCGGTCCTGCTCTTCCTGCCCGCCGCCCACGTCTTCGGCCGGCTGGTCGAGGTCGCGGCGATGCTGGCCCCGATCCGGCTCGGCATGGTCAGCGACATCCGCAACCTGACCGACGACCTGCAGAGCTTCCGCCCCTCGCTGGTGCTGGGCGTCCCGCGCGTCTTCGAGAAGGTCTACAACGGCGCCCGCGCCAAGGCGCAGGCCGACGGCAAGGGCAAGATCTTCGACCGGGCGGCGGACACCGCCATCGCCTACAGCCGCGCGCTGGACGCCCCGGCGGGCCCGTCGTTCGGGCTGAAGGTCAAGCACAAGATCTTCGACAAGCTGGTCTACAGCAAGCTGCGCGCGGTGCTGGGCGGCAAGGCCACCCACGCGATCTCCGGCGGGGCGCCGCTGGGCGAGCGGCTCGGCCACTTCTACCGGGGCATCGGCTTCACGGTCCTGGAGGGCTACGGGCTGACCGAGTCCTGCGCGGCGACGGCCTTCAACCCCTGGGACAAGCAGAAGATCGGCACGGTGGGCCAGCCGCTGCCGGGCTCGGTGGTGCGCATCGCCGACGACGGCGAGGTGCTGCTGCACGGCGAGCACCTGTTCTCCGGCTACTGGAACAACGAGGCGGCGACGGCCGAGGCGCTGTCGGACGGCTGGTTCCACACCGGCGACCTGGGCACGCTGGACGAGGACGGCTACCTGAGCATCACCGGCCGCAAGAAGGAGATCATCGTCACGGCGGGCGGCAAGAACGTCGCCCCGGCCGTGATCGAGGACCGCATCCGGGCCCACGCGCTGGTCGCCGAGTGCATGGTCGTCGGCGACGGACGCCCGTTCGTGGGCGCGCTGGTCACCCTGGACGAGGACTTCCTGCCGCGCTGGCTCGAGCAGCAGGGCAAGCCGGCCGGGCTCAGCGCGGCCGAGCTGACCGACGACCCGGACCTGCTGGCGGCCGTGCAGAAGGCCGTGGACGACGGCAACTCGGCGGTCTCCAAGGCCGAGTCGGTCCGCAAGTTCCGCATCCTGCCCGCGCAGTTCACCGAGGCCTCCGGCCATGTGACGCCGTCCCTGAAGCTCAAGCGCAATGTGGTGGCGAAGGACTTCGCGGACGAGATCGAGGCGATCTACCACGGCTGAGGCCGCGTCAACAGCCGCAACAAGTAAGGGGCTCGCGCCATGGCGCTAGCCCCTTACCCGTTGTTCACCGTGCGGGTGTCGAGCAGCTCCTTGTCACAGCAGTTCCTTGAGCCGTTCCGCCAGCAGGTCCCATCTCCAGCGCTCCTCGACCCACTCCCGGCCGCGCTCGCCCATCCGGCGGCGCAGCTCCGGGTCCTGGAGCAGGGTGACGATCCGGTCGGCGGTCTCCTCGGGGGAGCCGCCCCTGACCACATAGCCGGTCTCGCCGTCGAGGACGGCGTCCGGCGCGCCGCCTGAGTCGCCGGCCACCACGGGCAGCCCGGTCGCCGAGGCCTCGAGGTAGACGATGCCGAGCCCCTCGACGTCCAGCCCGCCCCGGCGCGTGCGGCAGGGCATGGCGAAGACGTCACCGGCACCGAAGTGCGCGGGCAGCTCCTCCCAGGGCACAGCGCCCGTGAAGCGGACCGCGTGGGCCACGTCGGTGTCGGCCGCCAGCCGGCGCAGGTCCCGCTCGTAGGGGCCGCCGCCGACGATGAGCAGCACGGTGTCCGGCTCGGCCGCCAGGATGGCCGGCAGGGCGCGGATGAGGGTGTCCTGGCCCTTGCGGGGCACGAGCCGGGAGACGCAGACGACGACCGGGCGGTCCCTCAGGCCGAGCCGGGCGCGGACCTCGTCGCCGCCGGAACCGGGGTGGAAGGTCTTCTCGTTCACGCCGGGCGGCAGTTGCACCATCCGCGCGGCCGCCTCGTTCGTCAACGCGGAGGCGATCCGCGAGCGCGTGTACTCGCCCAGATAGGTGATTGTGTCGGTGCCCTCGCCGATCCGCCGCAGCAACTGCCGGGACGCCGGCAGCTGGGCCCAGCCCGCCTCGTGCCCGTGCGTGGTCGCGACCAGCCTGCGCGCGCCCGCACGGCGCAGCGCGGGGGCCATCAGCCCCAGCGGCGCGGCGGCCCCGAACCACACCGACGAGCAGCCGTGCTCCCGCAGCAGCGTGGCCGCCCGCCGGGTCACCCGGGGGGTGGGCAGCAGCATCGTCGTACGGTCACGGACCACCGGGAACGGCTGCTCGGCGTCGAACCGTGCCGTGGCCTCCGCGCCCTCGCGGCCGTGCTTCCAGGTGGAGGCGTAGACGACGATGCTCGCCGGGTCCAGGCGCAGCGCCATGTTGTGCAGGAAGGCCTGGATGCCGCCGGGGCGCGGCGGAAAGTCATTGGTGACGATGAGGGTCTTGTGCATCGCCGCCGACAGTACCGGGTGCGCCGCGGCCCGCCGCCGGGGGTGCCCCCGGGGCGGCGGATCCGGGGGACGCGCCCCCGCCATGTCGTCGCGTGCGCGGGCCCGGGGCGGCATCATTCCTTGCAGTGACGGAACGCGTACGACACGTAGCGGCGTCGTGCCGACCCGAAGGGACGAGGTGAACGATGGTGGCGGGCACTGGTCTGCGGCTCTCGATCGTGGTGTGGGCCGTCACCCGGGCCGTTCTGATGATGTGCGTGTTCCGGGTGTGGGAGATGCCCGGCTCGGACGTCTCCGTCGACATCGAGGTGATCTACCAGGGCTGGTACGGCGTCCTGCGCACCGGCATCTTCCCGTACGACGACGTCACCTGGCAGTACCCGCCGGCGGCCGCGCTGGCGGTGCTCGCCCCCGGACTGCTGCCGTTCCTCGGCTACGCCCCGGCGTTCTTCGTGCTGTGCCTGCTGGCCGACGCGGCTGTCATGGGGATGCTGCTGTACGCGGTCCGGGGCGGCGGGCGCGGCCGGGCGGGCGTATGGGTCTGGGTGATCGGGGTGCCGCTTCTGGGGCCGATCGTCTACGCCCGCTACGACGTGATGGTCACGGCCGTCGCGGTGGCCGCGCTGCTGGCCGCCGCCCGGCGGACCCGGCTGTCGGGGGCCCTGGTCGGCTTCGGGGCGCTGCTGAAGGTCTGGCCGGTGCTGCTGCTCATCGGCACGCCGCGCGGCCCGCGCACCCGCTCGACGTGGAGCGCGGCGCTGGTCACGGCGGCGGGCCTGACGATGTTCTTCGCGGCGGCGATGCCGGGCGCGCTGGCCTTCCTGACCTTCCAGCGCGACCGGGGCACCGAGGTCGAGTCGCTGGGCGCGCTGGTCTTCCACCTGGCCCGGCACTTCGGCTGGCACGGCAAGGCGCGGCTGAACTACGGCTCGGTGGAGTTCCTGGGCCGGCACGTCCACGCGGTGAGCGCCCTCGCGCTGGGCCTGAGCCTGCTGGCCTTCGCCTGGCTGGTGCTGTGGCGGATGCGGGCCCGCCGCTTCAGCGCGACGACGCCCTACGACGCCGCGTTCGCGGCCGTGCTGCTGTTCACCACGACGAGCCGGGTCATCAGCCCGCAGTACATGGTGTGGCTGATCGGCCTGGCCGCCGTCTGCGTCACGATGCGCACGCCCCGCCGGCAACTCCCGGTGCTGCTCGTCCTCCTGGCCGCGCCGCTGACCCAGCTGGAGTTCCCCATCTGGTTCTCGCACGTCGTCGCCAGCGACAAGCTGGGCGTGGCGACGCTGACCCTGCGCAACGGCCTGCTCGTCGCCGCCACACTGATCGCCTGCACGCGCCTGTGGCGCGAGACGGTCACCGACCGCCCGGCGACGGAGGAGGAAGAACCGGAACCACCGGCGGAACGGGAGTCGGCGCTGGTGCCGGGGTGACCACTGGCCTCAAACGCCGACCGGGCTCTTCAGCCCGGCCGGCGTTTGAGGCCAGAGCACAGTAGCCCGGCCGGCGTTTGAGGCCAGAGCACAGTAGCCCGGCCGGCGTTTGAGGCCAGAGCACAGTAGCCCGGCCGGCGTTTGAGGCCTTACGGGAAGGGGCGGGGTGGGGGAATCAAAAGGCCCTCGCCACGTACTCCCGCCACCGCACCGTGAAACCTCCCATGTCCACCCCCAGAACATCCCGCACCGCCCCCTCCACCGCCCCACCCCGCCGCTTCCGCGAGCCCACGGCCCGGTAGAACGCGGCCAGCCTCTCCTCCCCCCACTCCTCCGCGATCATCCGACAGGCCAGCCACCCCTCCTCGTACGCCCGCGCCAGCCGCCCCGCCTCCCCCGCGAAGCCGAACTCCGCGTCCTCCGGCAGCTTCTGCGGCGCGCGCCCCGCCGCGACGGCGGCCGCCAGTTCCGGCGCGGCCTGCCGGGCGGTGCGCCCGGTGCCGCGGTAGGCGGCCCAGTCGGCGAAGCCCTCGGAGAGCCACAGCGGGGTGGCCGCGGAGGTCGCGGCGCGGGTGGCGACGTGGGCGGTCTCGTGCGTCAGCACGATCCGGCGGCCGAAGCCGCCGAGCACCCCGTACGCCTCGGGGTTGACGATGATGCGGTCGGCGGGGGCCGCGCCCGCGCCGCCCACCTCGCCCGTGGTCACCGCCGCGATGCCCCGGTAGTGGGAGGCGGGCGCCCCCAGCAGCGCCGCCATCCGGCTCAGCGAGGCCGGCATCTCGACGACGACGCGCCGGGCCCAGGGGCCGCGCCAGGCCGACTCGACCGCGGGCACCGCCCGGTCGGCGAGGTCCGCCAGCGCCCGCAGCCGCTCCTGGTCCTGGCCCACCGCGAGGACGAGGCTGCGCTTGCCCCGCACGGCCGTGACCGCGCCCTGCTCCCACAGCTGCCCGCCGCCCTCGCGGGTGTCCTGGCCCGCCACGTACCAGCGCCCCGCGCGCCGCGCCAGCGTCAGCCGCACCGGGGTGGTGACCGGTGCCGTGTCGTATCCGGCCAGCCGGTACCGCAGTTCCGCCTCGGCCGCGGTGCGGCCGCCCGCGGCCGGCCCGGTGCGCACCAGCCGGTACTCCCAGGAGGCCAGCGGCACGGCGGCGAGGTTGGCGAACACCTGCCGTCGCTCGTCGCGGTAGCCGCCGGCGGCCGGGTCGACGGCCGCCAGGTACGCGCTCTCGTCGCGGTTCCGGACGGCCGTGCCCCAGCGGTCCAGCAGGCGCTGCACGCCCCGGTCGGCGTTCTCCGTGCGGCCCTCGGGGCCGGGCGGGGCGCCGGAGCCGCAGCCGGTGAGGGCCTGCAGGGCGAGCAGCAGTGCCGCCAGGCCGCACACCGTGCGCCGTCCACTCCGCTGCCTGCCCGTCACGCCCGCATCGTACGAGCCCGGTGGCCGCCGGCCGGGGTCAGGGCACGCTCAGGGGCGGGTGACGGAGGAGATCGGCATCATGTCGGCCGGGTCGTAGCGCACCCGCGCGCCGGGGTAGGGGGCGTGCACGACCTGCCCGTTGCCCACGTACATGCCCACGTGGCTGGCGTCGTCCCGGTAGATCACCAGGTCGCCGGGGCGGGCCTCGGCCAGCGAGACGCGGCGCCCGGCGTTGCGCTGGGCCTGCGAGGTGCGCGGCAGGCCCACCCCGGCCCGCCCGTACGCCCACTGCATCAGCCCCGAGCAGTCGAAGGCACCCGGCCCGGTGGCCCCCCAGGCATAGGGCGAACCGATCGCCTGGCGCACCGCCATGGCGGCGGCGTAGCCCCGGCCGGAGACCTCGGACAGGCGCGGCAGGGCGGGTGCCCGGTACGGGCCGCCGGAGCGCTCTCCGGAGCGGGAGGAGCGCGCGTACTCCTCGCGGTCGGCCTCGGGCAGCGAGTTCAGCAGCCTGCGCGCGGCGGCGAGGCGGCCCTCGACCTCCCGCTTGTGCGCCTCGACGGCCCGCCGGCTGCGCTCCAGCTCGGCCAGCGTGCGGGTGGCCTCCTGCCGCTCCTGGCGCAGTCCGCGCTGCGCCGCCAGCACGGCCCGCAGCTGTTCGGCCTGGCGGCCGGTGATGCGGTCGAGGGTGGAGGCCTTGTCGAGGTAGCCGTCGGGGTCGGAGGACAGCAGCAGCTCCAGGGCGGGGTCCACGGCGCCGTTGCGGTACTGGGCGGTGGCGATCATGCCGAGGTCGGAGCGCATCCGGTTGAGCTTCTCCTGGCCGCGCGCGACCCGGTCGGTGGCCCGTTCCACCCGCTCGCGCAGCGCTCGGGTGCGCTCCCCGGCGGCGTTGTACTTCTCGGTGGCCCGCTCGGCCTGTTCGTAGAGCCGGTCGAGCCGGGACTTCACCGTCCCGGACGCCTCGCTCCCGTCGGCGGGGCCCCCCGGCCTGGCGGTCGCCGGGGCGCTCGTCAGGGCTGCCGCCGCGGTGGCCACGGCGGCCGACAGGACGGTGACCCGGACGCCCCGGCCGGTGCCGGGCTGCTTGGGGCCGGACTGCGAAGGACGGCGATGGAACGCCACTGCGTGCCGCACTCCCTTCCACTGTGCGCGGACCCTGCCGCCTTCGGGTGCGGGCGGACGACAGGCGGGCACCGCGCGCCAGACAGTAGCGGCGCGCTCACCGCCGGTTCAAAGACCGCGCGCGGCGGGAAAACCGACGCCCCGCCCAAGACGCAGGTCACGGGCGGGGCGGGGCATCAAGGCGGCGCGGTGGCGGTTCGCCCGAACGGGGGGTGTGGCGCGCCGCGCAGGCGGTGACCCGCGCGCGCCCGCCTGACGGGCCTCAGGTCCGGGCGAGCCGCTTGAGCAGCAGGGCGGAGGCGACGGGCCGCGCCCCCACCTTGGCGACGCCGTCCGCCACCTCGCGGTCGGTGGAGACCACCACGACCGGGCGGCCCGGCGGCTCGGCCCGCACCAGCTGGCGGATCAGCTCGTCCGCCGTCACCCCGGGCTTGCTGAACAGCACCCGCACCCCGCGCGGCGGGGCCAGCAGCACCGGCGCGGCGAGCTCGGCGCCGTCGAAGACGCAGGTGACCTCGGCGCCGGTCTGCGCGGCCAGCATCGCCAGCCCGCCCAGCAGCCGCAGCCGCTGCTTGTCCAGCGGCATCGTCGGGTAGCCGGTCTTGGTGACGTTGTAGCCGTCGACCACCAGGTGCGCCTGAGGGAGCGCCAGCAGCTGGTCCAGCAGGGCCGGGTCGGTCTCCGACAGGGCGCGCGTGGCGATGTCCTTGGGGGTCATCGTGCCCGGCTGCACCGCGTCCACGGTGTCCGCCGGGTGCATCGAGGCGGGCGGCAGCGCCAGCTCGCGGCGCAGCCCCTGGGCGGCGTCCAGCACCGTGTCCAGCAGCAGTCGCAGCCGCATGTCCTCCACGCTGCGTCCCTCGCGCACCGCCCGGCGGCCCGCCTCCAGCGCGCCCTCGGCCTCCGCCAGCCGCGCCTTGACGCGCCGCACCTCGCCGGAGGCGGCCGCCTTCTCGGCCGCGGCGTCCGCGCGGACGGACTCCAGCTCGGCCTGCGTCCTGCGCAGGGCCGCCTCGCCGCGCCGCACGTCGCTGACCGCGCTGCGCAGCTTGCGCTGCAGCGACTCGGCCTCCTTGCGTGCCGTCTCCAGCTCCGCCCGCAGGCGCTCGGCCTCGGCCCGGGTCTCGTCCTGAGCCGCCGCCAGCCGGGCGCGCAGGCGCCGCAGTTCGCGCTGGGCCTCCTCGCCCGCCCGCTCGGCGCTCGCCCGCTGGGCCTCCTCGCCGGCGGCCGTGACCAGCTTGACCCAGCCGGTGGGGCGCAGCACGAAGGCCATGGCCGCCACGTCCTCCGGGTCCGCGGCCGCGGGCGGCGAACCGGCGTCCAGCGCCTGGGCCAGCTCCGAGCCCGCCTCGCGCAGCCGCGCGGAGATGCGCTGCCGGAAGACGGTGTCGCTCTCCACGGCGGCCGCCATGGCGTTGCCGGCGAACTTGGCCCGGCGGCTCGGGGTGAACCGGGCGTACTGCCTCAGCTGGGCGGGGAGCTCGGCGACGGTCAGGCCGCCGAACGCCTCGGCGACCAGGCCGATGACCCGCCGTCTGATCCCCTCGGGCAGTGGCCGGTCGAGCACCTCGCTGACGCCGTCGTCGGCCCCGCCGGCGTCACCGGCCGCCTCCACGTCGTCCGTGTGCTCCGCCACCGCTTCATCGCTCCCGTTCTTCAGGTAGTACTCGTCGTACTCGCGCCCGGCCGGTCCACCAGCTCGATCTGGTCGACCGCGTTGCACCAGCGGCACCGCACGGACTCGATCGTCTCACTGACGATCTCGCGCTCCTCCACCCTGGGCTCCCCGGCCAGATCGAGGTGGACGAATTCGACGGCCCTGGTCGAACGCGTCACGTCGAAGCGGGTCAGGTTGCCGCACAGCGTGCAGCGCCACCGGGTGCCGGATGCCGGCTGGGGAACGCCCATCGTCTCGTCCGTCCTCACTCGTCTGACAACGTCTGACCGGGAGTGCTCCTGGTAACCCTACGGCCTGCCGGTCGCCGGGCGCGGTGCCCCGGGGTCCGGGGGACGGACCGGCGAGGCACTCTGTGCCGGTTGCGCCCGGTACGCCATGATCTGGCCATGATCAGAACGGCAGGGCGCCCCCGCCGGAACGGTCCCTGGGTGACCTGGACCGTCCTGGCCGTCTGCGGCGTGGTCTTCCTCGCCGGCCCGGCGTCCGGCCTCGTTCCCGTCTACGGCACCGGGCCGGAACTGCTGTCGGCCCAGACCGCCCACTTCGAGCGGTGGGGGGTGGTGCCCAGGGAGCTGTGGCACGGCTCCCTGCCGGCTCTGTTCACTCCGCTGACGGCCCTGTTCGTGCACGGCAACTGGCTGCATCTGCTCGGCAACATGCTCTTCCTCTACGTCTTCGGCGCCATGACCGAGGCACGCATGGGCCGCACCGACTTCGCGCTGTGCTACGTCGTGACCGGATATCTGGCCCTGCTCGGCTACGCGGCCGTGCACGCCCACTCCGGCCGCACGCTCGTGGGTGCGTCCGGAGCCATCTCCGGGGTGCTCGGCGCGTTCCTCTATCTCTTCCCCAGAGCCCGGGTCACCAGCCTCTTCCCGTTCCTCTTCTTCCTGCCGCTGCGCTTCCCCGCCTGGGCCGTACTGTTGTTCTGGTTCGTGCTGCAGTGGCTGGCGACGGGCACCGACGCCGGGCGCCCGGGGGTCGCCTATCTGGCCCACGTCCTGGGCTTCTGCCTCGGCTTCGGCTACGCCTGGGTCAGCCGTGCGCATGCGACTACTGTGTCTTCCCGGGGGACAACCCCCGGACCCCCGGCCGGAACGGCGGGCCGACGGGGCCTCCCGGACCGACGTCGCCGGGGCCTCGGTAGAGTCAAACGCTCAGCCAGGTCCGCAGAAGGAGACAGACCGACGTGATCACTTCGATCGTGCTCATCAAGACCGACGTGGACCGGATCCCCGAGATCGCCGAGAAGATCGCCGCGCTGGAGGGCGTCAGCGAGGTCTACTCCGTCACCGGGGCGCACGACCTGATCGCGATGGTGCGGGTGGCCCGGCACGACGACCTCGCGGACGTCATCCCGGGCCGGATCAGCAAGGTGCCGGGCGTCGCCTCGACCGAGACGCACATCGCCTTCCGCACCTACTCCCAGCACGACCTCGAGGCCGCGTTCGCCATCGGCCTCGACAGCTGACCCGGCCGCCGGCTCAGGCCGAGGTGTCCGGCACGCACCGGCCGTTCTCGGTGCGGTAGCGCCACCGCGCGCCGTTCTCGACCAGCTCGCGCACGGCCCCGGTGAAACGCTCGACGTGCTCGTCGGGGGTGCCCGCCCCGAAGCTGACCCGGATCGCGCCGAGCGAGGGCCCCTCGCCGGGCGCCCCGCACTCGCCTGGGGCGTCCCGCTCACCGCCGAGCAGGGTCCGCACCAGCGGATGGGCGCAGAACAGGCCGTCGCGCACCCCGATGCCGTACTCGGCGGACAGCGCCGCCGCGAAGTGCGAGGTGTTCCAGCCCTCCACGACGAACGAGATGACGCCCACCCGCGGGGCGTCGTCGCCGAACAGCGAGAGCACCCGCACCCCCGGCACCGCCGCCAGCCCCGCGCGCACCCGCTCGACGAGCCGCCGCTCGCGCTCCACCAGCCGCTCGAACCCCGCCTCCTCCAGCGCCCTGCAGGCCGCGGCGATGGCGTAGGCGCCGATGACATTGGGCGAACCGGCCTCGTGACGGGCCTCGCCGGCGTGCCAGTCGACGCCGACCGTGCCGTCCGCGCCCCGCGTCACCGCGCGGCTCGCGCCGCCGCCCGCCAGGTACGGCTCGGCCTCCCGCAGCCAGTCGGCCCGCCCGGCCAGCACCCCGGCGCCGAACGGGGCATACAGCTTGTGCCCGGAGAACGCGACCCAGTCGACGTCCAGCCGGTCGATGTCCACCGGGTGATGCGGCGCCAGCTGCGCGGCGTCCAGCACGATGCGCGCGCCGTGCGCGTGCGCGGCCGCCGCCAGCTCCCTGACGGGCCACAGCTCGCCGGTCACATTGGAGGCACCGGTCACACAGACCAGGGCCGGGCCGTAGGGCTCCCGGTCGGCCAGCGCCCGCTCCAGCGCCTCGACGGCCTCGCGGGGGGAGCGCGGGGCGTCCAGGCAGGTCACCTCGACGTCCGCGCGGCGCTCCCACGGCAGCAGCGCCGCGTGGTGCTCGGTCTCGAAGACGAACACCCGGCAGCCGGCGGGCAGTGCGGCCGCGAGGAGGTTGAGCGAGTCGGTGGTGGAGCGGGTGAAGAGCACCTGGTCGCCCGCCCGGCAGCCGAGGAACCGGGCGACGTCCGCGCGGCTCTTCTCGAACAGGTCCGTGGACAGCTGCGAGAGGTACCCGGCGCCGCGGTGCACGCTGCCGTAGTACGGCGCGTACGCGGCGACGTCGTCCCAGACGCGCTGCAGGGCCGGGGCGCTGGCGGCGTAGTCGAGCGCGGCATAGGTCACCTCCCCGCCGGTGACCAGGGGGACGAGAACGTCCCTGCCCAGAACGGGCAGCGGCGCGGCGGTGGAGATGTCGGTGACGTCGGTGGCAGGGCATGCGGACATGGCGAATTCTCCCGGCGGGAAGCGAAAAGGGTTGGGGAATACCGGAAAACCGGAAAAGGGGCCGTCGGCCCTATCGCATTCGCTGCATCACGGAAGGAGCTCCCTCGGCAACCAGGATCCCTGGCGAGGGATCCGCGCTTGCCGCAGGCCTGACTGCCTGCGGCCCGGTCATCACCCGGGGCACCCCGCCACGGAAGGAGGGTTGCCGGACAGCAGGCCGGGGCCGTATCGCTGTCACTCGTGACCTGGCCAGCATCATGCCACACGATCTTGAATGCACAAGGGCGCGGTCCGCATCGCGGACCGCGCCCTCGCCGCACCGCCGTCGGTGCTCAGGCGTTGCTGGCCGAAACCCACCGCTCGAGCGCCCCGCGCGCCGCACCGGAGTCGATGGACTCCGCCGCGCGCGCCATCTGCGCCCGGATCTGGTCCACCAGCGGCGCGTCCGTCGGTGACAGCGCGACCAGCGCCGCCGCCGAGTTGAGCAGCACCGCGTCCCGCACCGGCCCGGTCTCGCCGGCCAGCACCCGTCGGGCCACGTCCGCGTTGTACGAGGCGTCGGCGCCCCTGAGGGCCTCCACCGGCACCAGGTCGATGCCCACGTCCCGGGGGTCGAAGGCCTCCTCGCGCACCGCGCCGTCCCGGACCACCCACACCCTCGAGGTGGCCGTGGTGGTCAGCTCGTCCAGCCCGTCGTCGCCGCGGAAGACCAGGGCCGAGGAGCCGCGCTCGGCGAGCACCCCGGCCAGGATCGGCGCCATCCGGGCGTCGGCCACACCGGTGGCCTGGGCCCGCACCCGGGCGGGGTTGGTCAGCGGGCCGAGCACGTTGAACGTCGTGCGGATGCCCAGCTCGCGCCGGGCGGGCGCCACATGACGCAGCGCCGGGTGGAACTTGACCGCGAAGCAGAAGGTGATGCCCGCCTCCTCGGCCACCTCCACCACCCGCCGCGGGCTGAGGTCGAGGTTGACGCCCAGCTTCTCCAGGACGTCCGAGGCGCCGCTGGCGGAGGAGGCGGCGCGGTTGCCGTGCTTGACGACCTTGGCGCCGGTGCCGGCGACCACGATCGAGGACATGGTGGAGATGTTGACGGTCCTGGCGTTGTCGCCGCCGGTGCCCACGATGTCCACGCTGGGGCCGGGCACCTCGATGAGGTTGGCGTGCGCGTACATCGTCCGTACCAGGCCGGAGATCTCGGCGACCGTCTCGCCCTTGGCGCGCAGCGCCACCGCGAACCCGGCGATCTGCGCGTCGGTGGCCTCGCCCCGCATGATGCGGTCCATGGCCCAGGCGGTCTCGTCGGCGCCGAGGTCGACCCGGTTGAGCAGTGCCTCCAGTACGCCCGGCCAGGTGTGGGCCACCGAGCGCTCGCCGCCTGCCGGGGTCGCAACGTTCATGGTCCACACTCCTGGTGGTCGGTCCGTGGCGGGACCGCGTACGGGTCCGCTGATTCCCGCTCAAGCCTATCCAGCTCCGGGGACAGCGAAGAGCCCCGTCCAGGGCCTGGACGGGGCTCTCGCCGTGGCGATCAGTGATCAGCGGTAGGGGATCAGTGGTGGCCGTGGCCGCTGGTGATCTCCTGGTACTCCTCCGCGGTGGCCTTGGGGATGTGCGTCCCCTCGCCGTAGAAGCCCTTGGAGAGCTTCACGCGGAGCTTCTGGCCGGCGCCCGCCTTGCGGGCGACACCGTTCTCGTCGACCTCGGGCTCGAGCTCGAGCGGCCGGGGCTGCTCGTGCGCGGTGAGGGTGTGCAGCTGCTCCTGCGAGAGCGGCTCGTGGACCTCGACGAACTCACCGTGCGGCAGGCGCTTGATGATGCCGGACTCGCGTCCGTGCAGCACCTTGTCCTTGTCGCGGCGCTGGAGACCCATGCAGATCCGGCGCGTGGCGATGAAGGTCAGGACCGGGATCACGAAGAAGCCGATGCGGACGAACCAGGTGATGGCGTTGATCGACAGGTGGAAGTGGGTGGCCCACAGGTCGTTTCCACCACCGACGAGCATCACGAAGTACGCGGCGATCCACGCGGCGCCGAACGCGGTGCGCGTCGGGGCGTTGCGCGGGCGGTCCAGCAGGTGGTGCTCCCGCTTGTCGCCGGTGACCCAGGACTCGATGAACGGGTAGACCGCGATCGCGCCCAGGACCAGCGGGAAGATGATCAGCGGGATGAACACGCCCAGGACGAACGTGTGACCCCAGACGTTGATCTCCCAGCCCGGCATCACACGGATGAGGCCCTCGGCGAAGCCCATGTACCAGTCGGGCTGGGCGCCGGTGGAGACCTGGTCCGGCCGGTAGGGGCCGATGGACCAGATCGGGTTGATCGTGGCGATGGCCGCGATGGCCGCGATGACACCGAAGACCAGGAAGAAGAAGCCTCCGGCCTTGGCCATGTAGACCGGCAGCAGCGGCATGCCGACCACGTTCTTGTTCGTCCGGCCGGGGCCGGGGAACTGCGTGTGCTTGTGGTAGAAGACCAGGATCAGGTGCGCCACCAGCAGGCCGAGCATGATGCCCGGCAGCAGCAGGACGTGGATGGAGAAGAACCGCGGCACGAAGTCCGAGCCGGGGAACTCGCCGCCGAAGAGGAACATCGAGATGTACGTGCCGATGATCGGCACGGACAGGATCGCGCCCTCCATGAAGCGGACACCGGTGCCGGAGAGCAGGTCGTCCGGGAGCGAGTAACCGGTGAAGCCGGTGAACATGCCCAGGACGAACAGCAGGAAGCCGAACAGCCAGTTGACCTCACGCGGCTTGCGGAACGCACCGGTGAAGAAGACGCGCATCATGTGCACGAACATGCCCGCGAGGAAGATCAGCGCGGCCCAGTGGTGGATCTGCCGGATGAGCAGACCGCCACGGACGTCGAAGCTGATGTCGAGGGTCGACTTGAACGCCTCGGACATCCGCATGCCCTGCATGGGGACGTACGAGCCGTGGTAGACGACCTCGTTCATGCTCGGGTGGAAGAACAGCGTCAGATACACACCCGTGAGGATGATGATCACGAAGCTGTAGAGGCAGACCTCGCCCAGCATGAAGGACCAGTGGTCCGGGAAGATCTTCCGCATGTTGGCCTTGGCCAGGCTGTAGATGCCCAGCCGGCCGTCGGCCCAGTCGGCGACCCGCTCGCCGGCGGGCGCCTTGCGGCGGCCCGGCGCGGTGGCGCCGGTCGATTGCGTGTTGTTGCTCATCCGCGCTCCCAGAAGGCAGGACCGACGGGCTCAGCGAAGTCGCCCATGGCCTCAAGGTAGCCCTTGTCGTTGACCTTGATCCGCAGCTGCGGCAGGGCGTGACCGGCCGGGCCGAAGACCACCCGGCCGCCGTCGGCGAGGTCGAAGGTGGACTGGTGGCACGGGCACAGCACGTGGTGCGTCTGCTGCTCGTAGAGGCTGATCGGGCAGCCGACGTGCGTGCAGATCTTGGAGAACGCGACGATGCCGTCCGCCGACCAGTCGAGCTCGCGCTTGTCCTTGATGTTCTCCGGCTGGAGCCGGACGATCATCAGGGCCGCCTTGGCGATCTCCTTCTGGAAGTCGTGGTCCTCCTCCTTCATGCCCTCGGGCATGGCGAAGGTGAGGGAGCCGACCGCGATGTCCTCGGGACGCAGCGGCTGCAGCGTGTTCTGGTTGATGAGCATCTTGCCCTCGGACCAGGCGGTCTTGCGGAGCTTGATGCCCGGCAGCGGACCGAGGTCGCGGAGCAGGACCACACCGGAGAGCGGCACCAGGGCCAGCGCGCCGAACATGGTGTTGCGCAGCAGCTTGCGGCGGCCGAAGGTCGACTCCTCCGCGCCCTGCTTGAAGTCGGCCATGACCTTGGCCTTGACCTCGGGCTCGGCCTCGATCGGGTGGCGGTCGTCCGCGTGCTCGACGTCGGACATCAGGGTGCGGGCCCAGTGGACCGCGCCCGCGCCGATGCAGAACAGCGCCACGCCGAGGGTCAGGCCCAGCGCGAAGTTCAGCGCGCTGATGTGACCGATCGGGAAGACGTAGACGATCTTGTCGACCGGCAGCGTCACATAGGCGGCGATGAAGCCGACCGTGGCCAGCATGGACAGCGTGAACAGGAACGCGACCACGCGCTCGGAGCGCTTGGCGGCCCGCTCGTCGATGTCCTGGATGCGGGGCTCGTGCGGCGGGAGGCCCGGGTCGGCGAACGGGTCGCCGGCGGTCGCTGCTACGACACCCTCGTGCGCGTCGCCCTGCTTGCTCGGCAGGGTCTCTTCTGGAATGTCTTGGCTACTCATGACTTCTTGGCCTTGGCGGTGTGGGCGGCGACCCAGATGGCGACGGCGATCAGCGCGCCCAGGCCGAAGATCCACGCGAACAGACCCTCACTGACCGGGCCGAGCCCGCCCAGTTCGAGGCCACCCGGGCTCTCCGCCTTGCTGCTGTTGACCGTGTCGAGGTACGCGATGACGTCCTTCTTGTTCTGCTCCGACATGGTGGTGTCGGGGAACGAGGGCATGTTCTGCGGGCCGGTCTGCATGGCCTCGTAGATGTGCTTGGGGTTGACGTCCTCGAGGTCAGGGGCGTACTTGCCGTTCGAGAGCGCGCCGCCCTTGCCGGTGAAGTTGTGGCACTGGGCGCAGTTCGTACGGAAGAGCTCCCCGCCCTTGGCGATGTCGGCGCCCTCGGGGCTGTACTGGCTCTTGGTCGGGACCGAGGGGCCCGCGCCCAGGGAGGCGATGTACGCGGCGAGCTGGTCGATCTCGGCCTGCGTGTAGATGGCCTTCTTGCGGGGCGCCTGGGCGCCCTGCTGCTGCAGCGGCATGCGGCCGGTGGCGACCTGGAAGTCGACGGCGGCGGAACCCACGCCGACCAGGCTCGGCCCGTCGGTGGTGCCCTGACCGCCGGTGCCGTGGCAGCTTGCGCAACCCACGGAGTAGAGCTTCTTGCCCTCCTCGATGGCGAGGGACTGGGCGGTGTCATCGGCCTTGGCCGTGTCCGCCGGCGCGAACGCGGCGTACAGCCCCCCAGTTACCGCCAGCGCGAAGAGTAGGACGACGACCGCCGCCAGCGGATGGCGTCGTCGTGCGGAGAGCTTTTTCACGGATTACCCCGGTGTCAGGATCTTCTGCGTCGATCTGGACTGATTGGTCCGGTGCGGACAGGACCGATTACTTGATCAAGTAGATCGTGGCGAAGAGGCCGATCCACACCACGTCGACGAAGTGCCAGTAGTAGGACACGACGATGGCCGCTGTGGCCTGGTGGTGGGTGAACCTCTTGGCCGCGTACGTCCTGCCCAGGACCAGCAGGAAGGCGATGAGACCGCCCGTCACGTGCAGGCCGTGGAAGCCGGTCGTCAGGTAGAACACCGAGCCGTACGGGTCGGAGGAGAGCGAGAGGCCCTCGTGCTTGACCAGATCGGTGTATTCGAAGACCTGGCCGCCGATGAAGATGGCACCCATCACGAACGTGACCACGAACCACATGCGCAGCTTCTTCACGTCGCCGCGCTCGGCGGCGAAGACGCCGAGCTGGCAGGTGAGGGAGGAGAGCACCAGGATCGTGGTGTTGGCGGCCGAGAAGGGAAGGTTCAGCGCGGACGCCATTTCCTTCCAGTGCTCGGCACCGGTCACCGATCGCAGGGTGAAGTACATCGCGAAGAGGGCCGCGAAGAACATCAGCTCGGAACTCAGCCAGATGATGGTTCCGACGCTGGTGAGGTTCGGTCGATTGACCGACGGGTGTGCGTGCCCGGTATCTGTTGCTGTTGCAGTCGCCACGACCGACATTATGTCGGTCGCTTATCTCGCGCTCACTCCGGGGGGTGCCGTTCGGTGTGTCAAGACGGTATGCCCTGCTCGTACGGCCCATTGGGAGCGTCCCCCAAAGGAAGGAAGGGCCGCTTCCGGGGCCGTCCGGGCCCTGCCGAACCCTCCTCGTGGACCATGCTCGCGGAGTAGCATCCGCCGCAACGACGCCACCTGCCCACGAGCATGGAGGAACGATGCAGCCGACCGCCACGGTGCTGGTCTACAGCGACGACGCGAGCACGCGCGAGCAGGTGCGGCTGGCCGCCGGACGGCGCCCCGCATCCGACGTCCCACCGGTGGAGTACCTGGAGTGCGCGACCCTGCCCGCCGTGCTGAGGACCCTCGAGGAGCACCGGGTGGACGTGTGCGTCCTGGACGGCGAGACGGCGCCCGCGGGCGGCATGGGGGTGTGCCGGCAGCTGAAGGACGAGGTGTTCCGCTGCCCGCCCGTGCTGCTGCTCATGGGCCGTCCGCAGGACGCCTGGCTGGCCACCTGGAGCCGGGCGGACGCGGCCGTCACCCATCCGCTGGACCCGGTGGCGTTCGCCGAGGCGCTGGCCGGGCTGCTGCGCGAACGCCTGGGCGTGGACGCCTGAGGCCCGGTTCCGGGGGCGCGCCTAGAGACGGGGCCGCAGCCGGGCCACGTCGGCGGGGCTCGTCCCCTCGCGCTTGCCGGCCGTCAGGGCGCTGCCCTCGCGCCACTGCTTCCACGGCATGTTCCAGTCGCCGAAGCCGTTGTCGAAGGGCGTCATGGTGGCGCCGGCGCTGCCGACGACCTTGACGACGTCGCCGACGCGGACGTTGTCGTAGAACCACTTGGCGTTGGCGGTGCTCATGCCCGTGCAGCCGTGGCTGACGTTGTCGGCCCCCTGGGAGCCCTCGGACCAGGGGGCGGCGTGCACGTATTCGCCGCTCCACGTGACCCGGGTGGCCCAGTAGACGGGCAGGTCGTAGGAGTCCTCGCTGCCTTCCGCGATGCCGATGCTGGTGCCGCGCATGCGTACGAAGGATTCCCGTCCGAGGATCACCTTGACCCCGTTGCGGGTGGCGTAGCCGGGCTTGCCGGTGGTCACGGGGATGGTGCGCAGGGTCTGGCCGTTCTTCGTGACGGTCATGTAGTGGCCGGCGGCGTCGGTGACGGCCTCCACGCGGTCGCCGATGGTCAGCCGTACGGGCTTGGAGGGGCCCCCGTAGAGCGCGCCGCCGACCTTGATGCCGTCCAGGTTGGCGCGCACGTCGATCGTGGTGTGGGCGGGCCAGTAGTCCTGCGGGCGGTAGTGCAGGGTGCGGTTGTCGACCCAGTGCCAGGAGCCCTGGACGGCGGGGACGGACTCGACGCGCAGGGTGCGTTCGACGACGGCGCGCGCGGCGGGGTCCTGGACGGGTTCGCTCAGTTCGGCGGTGACGGGCTGTCCGACGCCGTAGGTGCCGTTCTGCGGGCCGAAGGCGACCCTGAGCAGCCGGTCCGCCGGGCTGGTGTCGAAGCCGATCGTACGGCGCCCCTGGGCCCCGTCCTCGTCCTCGGTGCTGACGCGCACGGTGTAGTGGGCGCCGGCGGCGAGCGCGCCGGTGCTGCGCCAGCGCGATCCGTCGGGGGCCAGCTCACCCTTGACGTACCGTCCGGCGGCGTCGGTGGCGGTGACGTCGGTGATCCGGTCGCCGCCGGAGGCCTCGACCTCCAGCGGCTTGCCCGGGTCGGCCTTGCGGCCCTCGTGGGCGCCCGCGAGCCTGACCTGTCCGGTGGCGTCGTAGGGCGGGTCGGCCAGCGGATCGGACGAGCCGCCGCAGGCGGACGCCCCCAGCGCCAGGGAGACCAGCAGCAGGGCGCAGCGGGGCGCCGTGCGGCTTCGCGGTGTGTGACCCATGGTCACACAATAGGAATAATCCGGGCATATGGCTCCCGGTGGGCCCGCAAACGGGTGGTGGGCCCGGCGGACGGGTGACGCCGGGCGGGCGGCGGGCACCGGAAATGCGACGGGCCCCGCACACCGTGAGGTGTGCGGGGCCCGGAGCGTTCGGCCGGCGAGACCTACTGGTTCTGGTTCTCGCCGCGGTAGAACTCGAACACCCAGCCGAAGAGGCCGACCAGGATGACCGGGGCGGAGAAGTACATCAGCCACCAGCCGAAGCAGATGCTCATGAAGGCGAGCGCGCCACCGACGGCCAGGGACAGCGGCTGCCAGCTGTGCGGGGCGAAGAAGCCCAGCTCACCGGCGTCGTCCGCGACGTCCGCGTTCTTGTCGTCCTGGGCGCCGGCGTCCACCCGGCGCGCGGTGAACGCCAGGTAGTAGCCGACCATGATGCACAGGCCGAAGGCCATGAAGAGGGCCGTCGTGCCGACGACCTCCTTCGACCACACGCCATAGACGATCGCCATGGCGAGGATGAAGACGGCGAGCCAGATGAACATCCGGCCTTGGATCTTCACTTGCCGGCCTCCTTGCCACCCGCGAGGGCCTTGTCGGCGATGAGGCTCTCCTCGAGCTCGAGAGCCGTGATCTCCGGGTGGTGGAGGTCGAACGCCGGGGATTCGGAACGGATGCGCGGCAGCGTGAGGAAGTTGTGCCGCGGCGGCGGGCAGGAGGTCGCCCACTCCAGCGAGCGGCCGTAGCCCCACGGGTCGTCGACCTCGACCTTCTTGCCGTACTTGGCGGTCTTCCAGACGTTGTAGAAGAACGGCAGGATCGACAGGCCCAGCAGGAACGAGCTGATGGTCGAGATGGTGTTCAGCGTGGTGAAGCCGTCGGCGGCGAGGTAGTCCGCGTAACGACGCGGCATGCCCTCGGCACCCAGCCAGTGCTGCACCAGGAACGTGCCGTGGAAGCCAACGAACAGCGTCCAGAAGGTGATCTTGCCCAGGCGCTCGTCCAGCATCTTGCCCGTGAACTTCGGCCACCAGAAGTGGAAGCCGGAGAACATCGCGAACACCACGGTGCCGAAGATGACGTAGTGGAAGTGCGCGACCACGAAGTACGAGTCGGAGACGTGGAAGTCCATCGGGGGCGAGGCCAGGATGACGCCGGTCAGACCACCGAAGGTGAAGGTGATCAGGAAGCCGACGGCCCACAGCATCGGGGTCTCGAAGGACAGCGAGCCCTTCCACATGGTGCCGATCCAGTTGAAGAACTTCACACCGGTCGGGACCGCGATCAGGAAGGTCATGAAGGAGAAGAACGGCAGCAGTACACCACCGGTGACGTACATGTGGTGCGCCCACACCGTCACCGAGAGACCGGCGATCGAAATCGTCGCGGCGATCAGGCCCCAGTAACCGAACATCGGCTTCCGGGAGAACACCGGAATGACCTCGGAAATGATGCCGAAGAACGGCAGGGCGATGATGTACACCTCGGGGTGGCCGAAGAACCAGAAGAGGTGCTGCCACAGCAGTGCGCCGCCATTGGCCGCGTCGAAGATGTGCGAACCGAATTTACGGTCCGCCTCCAGCGCGAACAGCGCGGCCGCCAGCACCGGGAAGGCCAGCAGGACCAGGACACCGGTCAGCAGGACGTTCCAGGTGAAGATCGGCATGCGGAACATCGTCATGCCGGGCGCGCGCATGCAGATGATCGTGGTGATGAAGTTGACCGAACCGAGGATCGTGCCGAAGCCGGAGAAGGCCAGACCCATGATCCACATGTCGGCGCCGACGCCCGGCGAGCGGACCGCGTCCGACAGCGGGGAGTAGGCGAACCAGCCGAAGTCGGCCGCACCCTGCGGGGTGAGGAAGCCGGCCACCGCGATCAGCGAGCCGAACAGGTAGAGCCAGTAGGCGAACATGTTCAGCCGCGGGAACGCCACGTCGGGCGCGCCGATCTGCAGCGGCATGATCCAGTTCGCGAATCCGGCGAACAGCGGCGTCGCGAACATCAGCAGCATGATCGTGCCGTGCATCGTGAACGCCTGGTTGAACTGCTCGTTCGACATGATCTGCGTGCCCGGACGGGCCAGCTCGGCGCGCATGACGAGCGCCATGAGTCCGCCGATACAGAAGAACGCGAACGACGTGACCAGGTACAGCGTGCCGATCGTCTTGTGGTCAGTGGTGGTGAGCCACTTGATCACCTGACTGCCGGGCTGCTTCTGGCGTACGGGTGGTGCTGCCGTGGCTGTTGCGGCGGCGGCACCCTGGGGTTCGTTGAGGATGCTCACTTGTTCTTGGTCTCCGCGTTCTTCGCGTGATCCGTCTGCGCGATGCCCGCCGGCTGGTAACCGGTCTGGCCCTTGTCCGCCAGCTCCTTCAGGTGCGCCCGGTACCGCTCAGGAGAGACGACCTTGACGTTGAAGAGCATCCGGGAGTGGTCCTGGCCGCAGAGCTCGGCGCACTTGCCCAGGAAGGTGCCCTCCTTGTTCGGAGTCACCGTGAAGCTGTTGGTGTGCCCCGGGATGACGTCCTGCTTCATCAGGAACGGAACCACCCAGAAGGAGTGGATGACGTCCCGGGAGGTGAGCACGAACTGGACCGTCTCGCCCTTGGGCAGCCACAGCGTCGGGCCCGGGTTGTTGGTCTGCGGGTTCCGGTCACCGGGGATGCCGACCTCGTAGACGCCCTCGGCGCCCTGCGGGGCCTTCTTCAGGAACCGGTCCGGGATCGCGTCGAGCTCCTTGTTCTCGCGGAGCGGCTTCGCCGGGGTGGCGGCGTTGCCGTCGACGTTCTCCATGTAGTTGAACGCCCAGCTCCACTGGAAGCCCACCACGTTGATGACGTGCTGCGGCTTCTCCGGGTTGGCGAGAAGCTTGTTCTCATCACGCGCGGTGAAATAGAAGAGCACCGAAACGATGATGATGGGGACCACGGTGTACAGCGCCTCGATGGGCATGTTGTACCGGGTCTGCGTGGGAATCTCCACCTTCGACCTGCTGCGCCGGTGGAAGATGACGCTCCAGATGATCAGGCCCCACACCAGGACACCGACCGCGAGAGCGGCGGCCCAGGAGCCCTGCCAGAGGGAGAGGATCCGCGGCGCCTCTTCCGTGACGGGCGTTGGCATGCCGAGGCGGGGGAAGTCCTTCGATGTGCAACCGGTGGCGGTCGCCAGGACAGCGCCCGCGGCCAGCGCCTGCAGCAGCTTCCGCCGCACCGGGCGCCGCGACGAGCGGTCGGAGCCGTTGGGACTCACGTAGCGCCTTCCCGAGAGTCTCGCCCGTGCGGCCGGCTGCGGCCGTCTCGCTGGTCGGTCGCCGGCCCGCTGCGGGCAGGGGTTTGGATGTTTATGCGGACCAAACCCTACTGGACGCTATTTGGGGCCGCGCGGGGAGGGTGCCCAACGCGCCGGACCACTCCCCGAACCGGTGGAATCCGGGGGTCCGGCGGCCATCTGGATGACCGTCAGAGCCGCGCCGTGCCTGGTCGCGGCGGGTGGCCCAGGAGCGGGACGACAGCGGAGTCGGGCCGTCCGGCAGCGGGCCCGCAAGGGGAGTTAGCGTTCAGGTGTGCCCTACTTCGACGCGGCCTCCGCCGCCCCTCTGCACCCCGTCGCCCGCCAGGCGCTGCTGGCCGCCCTCGACGAGGGCTGGGCCGACCCCGCCCGGCTCTACCGGGAGGGCCGCCGGGCCCGGCTGCTGCTGGACGCCGCCCGCGAGGCGGCCGCCGAGGCGGTCGGCTGCCGCCCGGACGAGCTCGTGTTCACTCCTTCGGGGACACGCGCGCTGCACGACGGTATTGCCGGTGCGCTGGCCGGACGGCGCCGCGTGGGCCGGCACCTGGTCGTCTCCGCCGTCGAGCACTCCGCCGTCCTGCACTCCGCCGAGGCGCTGAGCGCGGCGGGCGGCACCGTCACCGAGGTCGCGGTCGACCGCACCGGGCGGGTGGCGGCGGACGCGTACGCGGCGGCGCTGCGCCCGGACACCGCGCTGGCGGCCCTGCAGTCCGCCAACCACGAGGTGGGCACCGAGCAGCCGGTGGTGGAGGTGGCCGAGGCCTGCCGGGCGGCCGGGGTGCCGCTGCTGGTGGACGCGGCCCAGTCGCTGGGCTGGGGCCCGGTGGCGCCGGGCTGGTCGCTGCTGACGGCCAGCGCCCACAAGTGGGGCGGGCCGTCGGGGGTGGGGCTGCTGGCCGTGCGCAAGGGCGTGCGGTTCGCCGCCCGGGGCCCGGCGGACGAGCGGGAGTGGGGCCGGGCGCCCGGCTTCCCCGACCTGCCCGCGATCGTGGCGGCCGCGGCGTCCCTGCGGGCGGTGCGGGCGGAGGCGGCGGAGGAGGACGCACGGCTGCGCCGGCTGGTGGAGCGCGTACGGTCCCGGGTGCCCGAGCTCGTCCCCGACGTGGAGGTGGTCGGCGACCCCGAGCGGCGGCTGCCGCACCTGGTGACCTTCTCCTGCCTGTACGTGGACGGCGAGACGCTGCTGCACGCGCTGGACCGCGAGGGCTTCTCCGTCTCCTCGGGCTCGTCGTGCACGTCGAGCACGCTGCGGCCCAGCCATGTGCTGCAGGCGATGGGGGTGCTCTCGGAGGGCAACGTGCGGGTGTCGCTGCCGCGGGGCACCTCCGCGCAGGACGTGGAGGGGTTCCTGGAGGTACTGCCCCGCACCGTGCGGGCCGTACGCGAGCAGCTGGGCGCCTCGCCGACAGGGACGTCGGTCCCGTCCGCCACGACGGACGAGCTGGTCGTCGACTCGCTCGGCAAGCGGTGCCCGATCCCTGTGATCGAACTGGCGAAGGTCATCGGGAACGTGCCGGTGGGCGGCCTGGTGACCGTGCTGTCCGATGACGAGGCGGCGCGCCTGGACGTTCCCGCCTGGTGCGGTATGACGGGCCAGGAGTACGTGGGCGAACGCCCGGCGGAGCGTGGGGTCGCCTATACGGTGCGGCGCCGCGCCTGACGTGCCGCCGCTACCGCGGCGGTTCTCCCCACCCACCCGCCCGGCACCCGGAAGCGTCATGACGTTCCGGGTGATCGGGCGGGCGGGTGGGTGAGGGCGGAGCCCCCACAGAGGGTCAGCCCAGGTGGGCCTGGACCTCGGCCGCCGCCTCGTGGCCGTAGGCCTTGGTGAAGCGCTCCATGAAGTGCCCGCGCCGCAGCTCGTACTCCTGCGTGCCCAGCGTCTCGATGACGAGCGTGGCCAGCATGCAGCCCAGCTGGGCGGCCCGCTCCAGCGGCAGCTGCCACGTCAGGCCGGCCAGGAAGCCCGCGCGGAACGCGTCGCCGACGCCGGTCGGGTCGACCTTGGCCTCCTCCTGCGCGCAGCCGACCTCGATCACCGGCTCGCCCACGCGCTCGATGCGCACGCCTCGCGAGCCCAGCGTGGTGATGCGGGTGCCGACCTTGGCGAGGATCTCCTCGCCCGTCCAGCCCGTCTTGGACTCGATGAGCGCCTTCTCGTACTCGTTGGTGAACAGGTACGTGGCGCCCTCGATCAGCACCCGGATGTCGTCGCCGTCCATGCGGGCGAGCTGCTGGGAGGGGTCGGCGGCGAAGGCGATGCCACGGGTGCGGCACTCCTCGGTGTGGCGGATCATCGCCTCGGGGTCGTCCGCGCCGATCAGCACCAGGTCCAGGCCGCCGACCCGGTCGGCGACCGGCTGCAGCTCGATCTGGCGGGCCTCGCTCATCGCGCCGGTGTAGAACGACGCGATCTGGTTGTGGTCGGTGTCGGTGGTGCACACGAAGCGCGCGGTGTGCAGGACCTCGGAGATGTGCACGGAGGCGGTGTCGACGCCGTGCCGGTCCAGCCAGGCGCGGTAGTCGGCGAAGTCGGCACCCGCGGCGCCGACCAGGATCGGCCGCAGGCCGAGCACGCCCATGCCGAAGCAGATGTTGGGGGCCACGCCGCCGCGTCGCACGTCGAGCTCGTCGACAAGGAAGGAGAGGGAGACCGTGTGCAGCTGGTCGGCCACGAGCTGATCGGCGAAGCGGCCGGGGAAGGTCATCAGGTGGTCGGTGGCGATGGAGCCGGTGACAGCGATACGCACGACGGGTCTGCTCCTGGTGGCGAGACGGTGACGAGAAACAACAAGAAGAGCCACACCACGCTACCGGGTTCCGCGTCGTGCGCCAGGTCCGGTTCTCGCCGGTGAGCGGCGAATCTACCTAATGGTAGGTCTTTCCCCGCGTGGTCACCGGTGCGTACGGTGCGGGTATGCCGAAGACTGTGAAGGACGTCACTCCCGCCACAGATCCGGAATCGCTGGCCGAGCTGCGCAGGGACTGCGCCCGGATGGCACCGCACTGGCCCCGCCCGTCGGGGGCCGCCGCGCACGTCCCCGCCGTACCGACCCCGCTGTCGCTGATCCACGGGGTCTCGGTGCCCGCCCGGTCGGCCCGGCTGCTGGACGGAATGTCGGAGTACGGCGACTGACGACCACCCCTCGGGGGCGCCCGCGCACCGCACCTGAGGACACACTGGAACCGCTCGCTCCTGCGCTCCGTCCAAGCGCCGTCCCCCTCTCGGGGGATGTGGCAGTACTCAGTTCTGAGCGGAGCGAAGGAGCGATGCGGTGAGCACCGAGTGGGGGCACCGCCCAGCGGTAGCTGGGGGAAGCACTCCGGGCGGCGGCCCCGACAAACGGCAGCGGAAGCACTCGACGCTGGCGGTGGCCTCGGTGGCGGCCGCGGTGCTGCTGGCCGGGGGCGGCGGCGCGTACTGGGCGTCCACCGCGTCGGACGGCGACGGCGGGGGCGCGGCCGGGGACGGCGCCTCCCCGCCGCCGCTCGCCCTGGACGGCTGGACGAGCGGGACGGCGGCCCGTGGCGACACCTCGCGGGGCATAGCGGTGGGCGAGCCCGACCCGCACGGGGTGCGCTATCGCGCCGCGGGCACCTTGCCGGACGGACCGCGCACGGCGCCCGTCCACCTGCCGGAGCGCGAGGTGTCCAGCGGTGACGTGGCGGCCCTGGCCAAGGCGCTGGACGTGCGGGGGACGCCCCGGCTCGTCCGGGACACCTGGACGGTCGGCGGCGGGCCCGACGCGGCCGGGCCCACGCTGCAGGTGAGCCGGCAGGGGCCGGGCAACTGGGCGTACTCCAAGTACGGGGTGCCGGGCGGTACGGACTGCGTGCACCCGCCGGGCGGCGCGAAGGAGAAGGAGCAGGGCGCGAGCGGCCCGCTGGACTCCCCCGCGCCGACGTGCCCGTCCTTCCGTGACGCCGCCCCCGACCCCGCCGCGGCGGACCCGGTGTCGGAGGAGAAGGCGAGGAGCGTGGCCGCCCCGGTGTTCAAGGCGCTGGGCCAGGACGGCGCGAAGACCGACGCGCGCAAGCTGTACGGCGCCGTGCGCACCGTGACCGCCGACCCCGTCGTCAACTCCGTGCCCACCTACGGCTGGCAGACCAGCGTGCGGGTCGGCGCGGACGGGCAGCTGGTGGGCGGCAGCGGGCAGCTGAAGATGCCGAAGAAGGGGACGTCCTACCCGCTGCTCACGGCGCGGCAGGCGCTGGACGAGCTGAACCGGGGGGCCGGAACGGGCCATGCGAGCATCGGCGGCTGCGCGACGGCGGTCCCGTTCCGGGACGGTGGCGACGGGCCGCCCTGCGAGGGCAAGACGGACGGGCGGGAGCCGGTCACCGTGACGGGCGCGGTGTTCGGGCTGTCGGCGCAGTCGGTGTCCGGGATGCAGTCGCTGGTGCCGTCGTGGCTGTTCACGGTGCGGATGCCGGGCTCCGGCGCCAAGGGCGAGCCGGTCACGATCGCCCAGCCGGCGATCGACCCGAAGTTCATCGCCAAGCGCCCCGCGCCCCCGTCGGGCGAGCGCGGCGGAAAGCCGTCGGGCTCGCCGGGGGCCTCGACGCCGGCGCGGGTGGACTCCTACGTCGTCGAGGACGGCGGGAAGAAGCTGGTCCTGACCTTCTGGGGCGGTGTGTGCCACGACTACTCGGCGTCGGCCGAGCAGTCGGGGTCGGCGGTGACGGTCAAGGTCACCGGCAGGGAGCAGAAGCCGGGCCAGGCCTGCGTGGCGATCGCCAAGCGCCTGGAGACGACGGTGACGCTGGACGAGCCGCTGGGCGAGCGGAAGGTCGTGGACCTGAGCAACGGCGCCACGGTGCGGGAGCGGCAGGCGAAGTAGCCCTGGCCCGGTTGCCCGTAGGACGCCGGAAGGGCGGCACCCCCGAGGGGGTGCCGCCCTTCCGGCACAGCCAGACAGTCCGGCGATTAGCTGAAGGAGTCGCCGCAGGCGCAGGAGCCGGTGGCGTTGGGGTTGTCGATGGTGAAGCCCTGCTTCTCGATGGTGTCGACGAAGTCGATCGAGGCGCCGCCCAGGTACGGGGCGCTCATGCGGTCGGTGACGACCTTGACGCCGTCGAAGTCCTTGACGACGTCACCGTCGAGCGAGCGCTCGTCGAAGAAGAGCTGGTAGCGCAGGCCGGAGCAGCCACCGGGCTGGACGGCGACGCGCAGGGCGAGGTCGTCACGGCCCTCCTGCTCCAGCAGGCTCTTGACCTTGGCGGCCGCGGCGTCGGACAGGAGGATGCCGTCGCTCACAGTGGTCTTCTCGTCCTGAACGGACATCTGCTTCACTCCCGGGTCTTGGTGCGGACTGCTTGCCTGAGCAGAAACCGCCGGTATCCCGGATTCATTCCGGGCCTGGACTGTGACTTCCGCTTTTCATGCTCGCACATGGCGCGACGGATCGGGAATGTGTCACATCGACGCGATCATCATCGTCAAACTGACGTGAAGGGGTTATGATAGATAGCGTCAAATTGACGACAAGGCCCGACCGGCCGTCCGCAGAACAGAAAGGGTGCGTGTCGTGACCACCGCCCAGCCCTTGGATGTCCAGCCCACCCCCCTCGCCCTCCTGCTGCTCGGACGCGAGTCCGACCCCCGGAGCGAGCGCGGCGTGGAGTGCCCCGGCGACCTGCCGGCGCCGTCCGACCCGGACCTGGTGGAGCGTGCCCGCGCGGCCAAGGCGAAGCTCGGGGACAAGGTCTTCGTCCTCGGCCACCACTACCAGCGCGACGAGGTCATCGAGTTCGCGGACGTCACCGGCGACTCGTTCAAGCTCGCGCGCGACGCGGCCGCCCGGCCGGACGCCGAGTACATCGTCTTCTGCGGTGTGCACTTCATGGCCGAGTCGGCGGACATCCTGACCTCCGGCGACCAGCAGGTCGTCCTGCCGGACCTGGCCGCGGGCTGCTCGATGGCCGACATGGCCACCGCCGAGCAGGTCGCCGAGTGCTGGGACGTGCTGACCGAGGCCGGCATAGCCGAGGTGACCGTCCCGGTCTCCTACATGAACTCCTCCGCCGACATCAAGGCCTTCACCGGCAAGCACGGCGGCACCATCTGCACCTCCTCCAACGCCGAGCGGGCCCTGAACTGGGCCTTCGAGCAGGGCGAGAAGGTGCTCTTCCTGCCCGACCAGCACCTGGGCCGCAACACCGCCGTCCGCGACATGGGCATGTCGCTGGAGGACTGCGTCGTCTACAACCCGCACAAGCCGGGCGGCGGCCTGACCGCCGAGGAGCTGCGCGGCGCGAAGATGATCCTTTGGCGCGGGCACTGCTCGGTGCACGGCCGCTTCTCGCTCGACTCCGTCAACGACGTGCGCGAGCGCATCCCGGGCGTCAACGTCCTGGTGCACCCCGAGTGCCGGCACGAGGTCGTGGCCGCGGCCGACTACGTCGGTTCGACGGAGTACATCATCAAGACCCTCGAGGCCGCCCCGGCCGGCTCCAAGTGGGCCATCGGCACCGAGCTCAACCTGGTCCGCCGTCTGGCGAACCGGTTCGCCGACCAGGGCAAGGAGATCGTCTTCCTCGACAAGACCGTCTGCTTCTGCTCGACGATGAACCGGATCGACCTGCCGCACCTGGTGTGGGCGCTGGAGTCGCTGGCGGACGGCAAGGTCGTCAACCGCATCGAGGTCGACCCCGAGGTCGCCAGCTTCTCGAAGCTGGCGCTGGAGCGGATGCTCGCCCTGCCGTAGCAGTTCCGTCCCCCTTCCCGCAGTAGCGAGGTGGGGCTCCGCCCCGGGCCCCGGACCGCGCTGCGCGCGGCGTCCTCAAGCGCCGGACGGGCTGACAGCCCGTCCGGCGCTTGAGGACGAAACGGTGAAAGGGCGGGGTGGGGGAAAGTCACTCCGTCCGCGGCCGCACCAGCCCCGACTCGTAGGCGATCACCACCAGCTGCGCCCGGTCCCGGGCGCCCAGCTTGGCCATCGCCCGGTTGACGTGCGTCTTGACCGTCAGCGGGCTGACCGCCAGCCGCTCGCCGATCTCGTCGTTGGACAGCCCGCCCGCGACCTGCACCAGCACCTCGCGCTCCCGGCCCGTCAACGCCTCCAGCCGCGCCCCGGGACGCGCCGGGCGGTCCGCGGAGTCGCCCTGGGCCAGGAACTTCGCGATCAGCCCCTTCGTCGCCGCCGGTGACAGCAGGGCCTCGCCCGCCGCCGCGATCCGGATCGCCGCCAGCAGCTCGTCCGGTTCCGCGCCCTTGCCCAGGAAGCCCGAGGCGCCCGCGCGCAGCGACTGCACCACGTACTCGTCGACCTCGAACGTCGTCAGCATCACCACCCGCACCGCCGCCAGCGCCGGGTCCGAGCAGATGGCGCGAGTCGCGGCCAGGCCATCCGTCCCCGGCATCCGGATGTCCATCAGGACCACGTCGGGGGTGTGGAGGCGGGCCAGCTCGATCGCCCGATCGCCGTCCGAGGCCTCGCCCACCACCCGCATGCCGGGTTCCGAGTCCACCAGCACCTTGAACGCGCTGCGCAGCAACGCCTGGTCGTCGGCCAGCACGACGGTGATCGGATCGCTCATGCGGCACAGCCTACGAGCCGGCGCCGTCACCCGTACGGGCCTGCAGCGGCAGGATGGCCCGGACCCGGAAGCCGGGGGTGCCCTCGCCGCGCGGGCCCGCCTCGCAGGTTCCGCCGAGCGCGGAGGCGCGCTCGCGCATGCCGATCAGGCCGTGCCCGCCGCCGGCCGCATCGTCCGCCGGCCGGTCGCGGTCCGGGCGGTCGTTCTCCGGGCGGTCGCCGCCGTCGTCGAGGACGGTCAGGTCCAGGCTGTCCGCGCTGCGCAGCAGGGCGACCTCGGCGCGGGCCCCGCTGCCCGCGTGCTTGTGCACGTTCGTCAGCGCCTCCTGCAGCACGCGGTAGGCGGTCAGGTCCACGGCGCCGGGCAGCGGGCCGAGGACGGCCGCGGCGCCGGCGGCGCCGGTGCCCGCGCCCGGCCCGCCGGGCAGGGTGGAGGCGGCGGCGACGTCCACGCGCAGCCCGACCCGGGCGAAGCCGTCGACGAGCTGGTCGAGGACGCCGAGGCCCGGGGCGGGCTCGGTGGGTGCCTCGGGGTCGCCGTACTGGCGCAGCAGGCCCACCGTCGCCCGGAGCTCCTCCAGCGCCGAGCGGCCGGCCTCGCGGACGTGGGCGAGGGCCTGTTTGGCCTGCTCGGGACGGCTGTCCATGATGTGCGAGGCGACCCCGGCCTGGACGTTGACCAGGGCGATGTGGTGGGCGACGACGTCGTGCAGCTCGCGGGCGATGCGCAGCCGCTCCTCGGCGACGCGGCGGCGGGCCTCCTCCTCGCGGGTGCGTTCGGCCCGTACCGCCCGTTCCTCGATCGCGGCGACGAAGGCGCGCCGGCTGCGCACGGCGTCCCCGGCGGCGCCGGCCATGCCGGTCCACGCGAAGAGGCCCACGTTCTCCTGCGCGTACCAGGGCGGCGGGCCGAAGAGCATCACGGAGGCGGTGAGGACGGCGACGGTCACGGCGACGATGCGCCAGGCGGTGGGCCGCTCGGTGCGGGCGGCCACGGTGTAGAGGGCGACCGCGGTGGCGGTGGTGATCTGGGTGCGCGGGGGGCCGCCGTCGTGGGTGAGGACGGTGCCGGCGACCGTCAGCACGGCGGTCAGGCCCAGGACGGCGCGCGGCGCCCGGCGCCGGGCCACCAGCGACGCGCAGGCGAGGGCCGCGAGCAGCAGGAAGACCGGTCCGGGCGGGTACTGGGCAGAGCGCGGCCCCAGGTACGCGCCGATGAGGACGAGCGCGAGGACGAGGACGGCCAGCAGGGTGTCGGCGGCCAGGGGGTGGGCGCGCAGCCAGCGGTGCGGGCGGGCGAGGCCCGTGGCGGCGAGGGAGGTCATCGCGGTCCCCATCGTGGGCGGGCCGGCGCCGGGAGGGCCGGGAAGGGACGTCACCGGCGGCGCCCCCGGCCCGGATGAGGGGGCGGGGGCGCGGCGCGTGCCGGAGCGGAGTGTGCGGGAGGGGTTCAGCCGGGGATGAGGCCGTCGTCGCTCAACATCTGGCGGACCTCGTCGAGCGAGGATTCGGGCGCGGGCAGGATCAGCTCGGAGGGTTCCAGCGCGTCGTCGGGCAGCGGGGTGCCCAGGCGGCGCACGGCGTCGAGCAGGGCGCCGAGGGTGCGTCGGAAGCCTTCCTCGTCGCCGCTCTCCATCTCCTGGAGCAGTTCGTCGTCCAGGCTGTTGAGCTCGGCGAAGTGACTGTCGGCCAGCTTCACCTGGCCCTCCCCCATGATCCGAACGATCATGACGGTCTCCCTTGTGTCAGGGCGAGTCCGGTGCCCGCGGGCAACAGTCTGGCAGCTCCGGCGCCCTCAGCTCTTGTCGAAGCGCGGCTGGTCCTGCGGACGGGTGGCCTCGGCCTGGCCCCCGGTGCCGCCCTCGATCGCCTGCTTCCGCTCACCGCCGCCGGCCAGCTCGGCCTTCATGCGCTGCAGCTCCAGCTCGACGTCGTTGCCGCCGGAGAGCCGGTCCAGCTCGGCGGTGAGGTCGTCCTTGGCCATGCCGGTCGGGTCGTCGAGCGCGCCCGAGGCGAGCAGCTCGTCGATGGCGCCGGCGCGGGCCTGCAGCTGGGCCGTCTTGTCCTCGGCGCGCTGGATGGCCATGCCGACGTCGCCCATCTCCTCGGAGATGCCGGAGAAGGCCTCGCCGATGCGGGTCTGGGCCTGGGCGGCGGTGTAGGTCGCCTTGATGGTCTCCTTCTTCGTGCGGAAGGCGTCCACCTTGGCCTGCAGCCGCTGGGAGGCGAGGGTGAGCTTCTCCTCCTCGCCCTGGAGGGTCTGGTGCTGCGTCTCCAGATCGCTGACCTGCTGCTGGAGGGCGGCGCGGCGGGTCAGCGCCTCGCGCGCCAGGTCCTCGCGGCCGAGCGCGAGCGCCTTGCGGCCCTGGTCCTCCAGCTTGGCGGACTGGCTCTGCAGCTGGTTGAGCTGGAGCTCCAGGCGCTTGCGGGACGTCGCCACGTCCGCGACGCCGCGGCGCACCTTCTGCAGCAGCTCCAGCTGCTTCTGGTACGAGTAGTCGAGGGTCTCGCGCGGATCCTCGGCCCGGTCCAGGGCCTTGTTGGCCTTCGCGCGGAAGATCATCCCCATCCGCTTCATGACACCGCTCATGGGCCTCGCGCGCCCCCTTCTGACCGAACTGAATCGGGCTTAGGTTCCAGCACATCTTCCAGAACCCACAGTACGGGCCCCGCTTCCATTACCGCACTGTTCGGCCGCGGATGCGCTCCTCCTGCAGGACGATCAGGAGGCGGCCGTCCTCCGGCGCAAGGAGTAGGGGCCGGCGGGGCGACGGGCGGGGCGGGGACGGGTCGCCCGCCGTCGTTGCCGGATCGTGCCCGAAGGGGGCGCCCGGACCCCGTACCCTTGGTTTCTGTGTTCCGAAGCCGTTCGAAAGCGCAGGCCGCGACCCCCGAGGTGACCGCGGACCAGCCCAAGCAGCCCCGTGATCCGCAGGCCCCCAAGGGCCGCCCCACCCCCAAGCGGAGCGAGTCCAACGCCACGCGCCGCTCCCTGGCGAGCACGCCGACCACACGCAAGGAGGCCGCCAAGCGGCAGCGCGAGGCGCGCCGCGCCGACCTGGCCCGCCAGCGCGAGGCCCTGGCCAGCGGTGACGAGCGTTACCTGCCCGCCCGGGACAAGGGCCCGGTGCGGTCCTTCGCCCGTGACTTCGTGGACGCGCGGTACTCGGTGGCGGAGTTCTTCCTGCCGCTGGCCGTGCTGATCCTCATCCTGAGCATGGTCAACAAGGGCGCGTTCCAGAGCTATGTGCTGCTGGCGTGGCTGGTCGTGATCCTCATGATCGCGATCAACTCCGTGATCACCGCCATCACCCTCAAGCGTGCCCTCAAGCAGCGTTTCCCGGACGAGAACACGCGCGGCGCCGTCCCGTACGCCCTGATGCGCACCCTGCAGATGCGCCGGCTGCGCCTGCCCAAGCCCAAGGTCAAGCGCGGGGCGAAGCCCTGAGCGCCTTCGCGCCGGGCTTCGGCTCCGGCGCGCGGGAGTGGCTGAACGGTCTCGGGGGGCTGCGGAACACCGTTCGCCAGGAGCTGGTCGCCCGCCAGACGGACGAGCAGATAGCCGCCCGGTTCCCGGTCGGCAGGCGGCTGCGCGTCCTCGACGTCGGTCTCGGCCAGGGCACCCAGGCGCTGCGCCTGGCCCGTGCCGGGCACGAGGTGACGGGCCTGGAGTCCGACCCCTCGATGGTGGCGGCGGTGCGCACGGCGCTGGCCGCCGAGCCGGCCGGCATCCGCGAGCGCATGCGGATAGTCGAGGGCGACGGCCGCGACACCGGCGCCCACTTCCTGCCGGGCACCTTCGACATCGTGCTGTGCCACGGCGTGCTGATGTACGTGCCGGAGCCCGACCCCATGCTGGCGGGCCTGGCCCGGGTGCTGGCGCCCGGCGGGCTGCTGTCGCTGCTCGTGCGGAACGCGGACGCGCTGGCGATGCGGCCGGGCCTGTCCGGCGACTGGGACACCGCGCTGGCGGCCTTCGACTCCCCCTCCTACACCAACCGCATCGGCGTCGAGGCGCGCGCGGACCGGCTGGAGGCGCTGACGGCGACCCTGGCCGGGATCGGGGCGCCCCTGTCCGCCTGGTACGGCGTCCGGGTCTTCAGCGACCTGGCGGCCGACGGGCAGAGCCCGCCCGACGGGCAGGGGCTGGAGCGCCTGCTGGCCGCCGAGGACCGGGCCGGGCGCACCGACCCGTACCGCGCGGTGGCGGCGCTGCTGCACCTGTGCGGTGTGCGCGGCGGATAGCCGACGACGGACGCGCGAACGCGAAAGCCGCCTGCCGGCCCCCTTCGGGCCCGGCAGGCGGCTTTCGCGTTCGCTGTGCGCGTCCGCTCAGCTCTCGGCGGCCGCGCGCAGGCTCATCACGTAGATCTCCGCGCCGTCCTCGAAGAGCGTCACCTGCTCCGCGCCGCCCTCCAGCAGGTCCTTCCAGTTCTCGCCGAGCCAGGACTCCGCGTCCCCCTGCGTGGTGAACTCCTCCGGCTCCACCGCCGGAGCCGTCTCCGTCCCGTCGGCCTTCTCGAACCGCCACGTCCACACCATGTCCGCCTCCTGGTGGCCTGCAGTGAGTGTCCGTGCGCAGCCTAACGGCCCGTTAGGGCGTCTCCGATGGGCCCGTGCGACCCGTCGGACACGCCCTGGGACGAGAAAGGGTGAGCCCCGCGCGCCCGCCGGGTGCGGACGCGAGACGATCAGGGGGTGGAACTGACTCTCCTCGGCACCGGAGCCCCCGAGGGGCTGCCGCGCCCCGGCTGCCCCTGCGCCGCCTGCGCCACCGCCGTCGGCGACGAGGCGCGGGCTGCGACGTCCGTGCTCGTCGACGACGCGCTGCTGCTGGACCTCACGCCGGGCCCGGCCTTCGCGGCGGCCCGCGCGGGGCACTCCATCGCGGGCGTGCGGCAGGTGCTGCTCTCGCATCCGAACGAGGGCCCGGCCCTGGAGTTCCCGGCCGGGCTGCCCGCGCCGGGCCGGGTGCCGGACGGGCGCGAGCTGTCGGTGATCAGCGGCCACAAGGTGCGGGCGCTGGCGCTGGACGCGCCGGGCACCGGGTACGAGGTGACGTCGCCGGACGGGCAGCGGCTGCTGTACCTGGCGCCGGGCGCGGGACCGGCCGGGCTGTCGGTGGCGGGCGGCCTGCCCGGCCCGTACGACATGGTGCTGCTGGACGTCGTGGGGCGGCCGGACGCGCTGGCCCGGCTGCGGGAGGCGGGCGCGGTCGGCCCGACGACGGACGTGATCGCGGTGCACCTGGACCACGACGTCCCGCCGGGGCGGGAGCTGCACCGCAGGCTGGCGGCGGCCGGGGCCCGGACGGTGCCGGACGGCACGACGCTGGAGGTCGGCGACTACCACGCGGTGCCGGACGTGCCCCGGCGGACGCTGGTGGTGGGCGGGGCGCGCTCGGGCAAGTCGGTGGAGGCGGAGCGGCGCCTGGAGGCGTTCCCCGAGGTGCTGTACGTCGCCACGGGCGGTACGCGCGAGGACGACGCCGACTGGGCGGCGCGGGTCGCGCGTCACCGCGACCGGCGGCCGGGTTCCTGGCGCACCGCCGAGACGTGCGACCTGGTGCCGCTGCTGGCGGCTCAGGGTCCGCCGCTGCTGATCGACTGCCTGGCGCTGTGGCTGACCGACGCGATGGACTCGGCAGGGGCGTGGGACGACGCCACGTGGGCGGCGGGCGGCGCCGCGGCGGTGGGCGAGCGGACGGCGGAGCTGGTGGCGGCGATACGCGCCACCAGCCGCACGGTGGTCGTGGTGAGCAACGAGGTCGGCTCGGGCGTCGTCCCGGCCACCGCCTCGGGGCGCCGTTTCCGTGACGAACTGGGCCGGCTGAACGCGGCGGTGGGCGACGAGTGCGAGCACGTGGTGCTGGTGGTGGCGGGCCAGGCGCTGGCGCTGCGGGACTGAGGCGACGGGCGCCGGGGCGCACCCCGCGGCGGTGGCGCGGCCGGGTGGCGCCGGAACCCGGTTGGCCAGGTCTGCCAGGGGTAGTGTGTCGCGGATGAGCAGTCTGAATCTTGATGACTTCGCCACGCTGATCGAGCGCCCCGACGCCGCCGTCCGGCGGGATGCCGAGGAACGGCGCGAGCGGCTCACCCCGTCCGCCGGGGCGCTGGGGCGGCTGGACGAGCTCGGCGAGTGGCTCGCCGCCGCCCAGGGCGCGCTGCCCGTGAAGCCGGTCGAGCGGCCCAGGGTGCTGCTCTTCGCGGGCGACCACGGGATCGCGAAGCTGGGGGTGTCCGGCGGTCCGGAGGGCGGGGCGCGCGAGCTGGTGCGGGCGGCGCTCGACGGCGGCAGCCCCGCGGCGATCCTGGCCCGGCGCTTCGGCGCCGGGCTGCGCGTGGTGGACATGGCGGTGGACTGTGACCCGGAGGAGCTGCCGGGCGACGTCACCGGGCACCGGGTGCGCCGTGGCTCGGGCCGTATCGACATCGAGGACGCGCTGAGCGCCGAGGAGGCGGAGGCGGCGTTCCGCGCGGGCATGGCGATCGCCGACGAGGAGGCCGACTCCGGCACCGACCTCGTCGTCCTGGGCGACCTGAGCGTGGGCGGCACCACGGCGGCCGGCGTCCTGGTCGGCGCGCTGTGCGGCACCGACGCCTCGGTGGTCACCGGCCGGGGCGGCTTCGGCATCGACGACCTGGCCTGGATGCGCAAGTGCGCCGCGATCCGGGACGCGCTGCGCCGGGCCCGCCCGGTGCTGGGCGACCAGCTGGAGCTGCTGGCGGCGGTGGGCGGCGCGGACCTCACCGCGATGACGGGCTTCCTGCTGCAGAGCGCGGTGCGCCGCACCCCGGTGATCCTCGACGGCGTGGTCACCTCAGCCTGTGCGCTGGTGGCCCAGCGGGTGGCGTTCCGCTCCCCCGACTGGTGGCTGGCCGGGCAGGCGAGCGGTGACCCGGCGCAGGCCAAGGCACTGGACCGGATGGCGCTCAACCCTCTGCTCGACCACGGCGTCACTGTGGGCGAGGGGACAGGGGCGCTGCTGGCTCTGCCGTTGGTGCAGGCGGCCGCGGCCCTGGCGGCGGAGCTCCCCGAACGCTCCTGACGTCGACGGCCACCGGCCGGCGCAGGTCGCGAGCGCCCGGACCGCCGCGAATAGGGCCCCATATGATCAATTTTCATGGGAGATGTCCGCTTGACTCCGGATGAGGGCGCCCGCGGCGGCCCGTGGCAGCGGCGCGGCGCGTCGTTCGCCGTGTGGTACCTGCGTGCCGTTACGTTCGTCAATCTGCTCGGCGCGGTCTGGGTGTCCTTCGGCGCGGACGTCCGGCGGCACAACGTCGACGAGTTCTTCACGCCCTACCTGCTGTCGGCCGGCTTCGCCCCGGCGGTGGTCTCGCTGCTCCTGGCGATCACCATGCGCCGGCGCAAGCGGGCGGCCTGGATCCTCAACCTGGTCCTGGCCGGGCTGCTCCTGCTGCTGCTCGCGTTCGTGATGTTCTTCCCGGAGTTCCGCAGGCACCCCCTGAACTGGTTCTCCCTGGTGGTCACGGCCCTGTTCGTGCTCGCGCTGCTGGTGGGGCGGCGCGAGTTCTACGCCAAGGGCGACCGCTCCAACCCCAAGCTCGCCACGGCCGTCGCCGCGGTCGGCCTGCTGGTCACCTCGCTGCTGGCGGCCGGCCTGGTGACCGTCACCAACGAGTCCACCGACGAGCAGCGCTCGACCTTCCTGGACCGCTGGCACTACGGCGTGATGCGGCTGATCTCGATCGCCGCCGACGACCAGCGCTACGCGGGCATCGCTCCCCCCGGCTGGGTCAACGTCGTCATCAACGTGATGAGCACGGCCCTGCTGATCCTGGTGCTGTTCGCGGCCTTCCGCTCGCGCCGCGCCACCGACCCGCTCACCGCCGAGGACGAGTCGCGGCTGCGCGAACTGCTGGGGCGCTGGGGCGACCGCGACTCGCTGGGCTACTTCGCGCTGCGCCGCGAGAAGAGCGTCATCTGGTCCCCCTCCGGCAAGGCGGCCGTCACCTACCGCGTCGTCGGCGGCGTCTCGCTGGCCTCCGGCGACCCCATCGGCGACCCCGAGGCCTGGCCCGGCGCCATCGAGCCGTGGCTGACCGAGGCCCGCGAGCACGGCTGGATCCCGGCCGTGATGGGCGCGGGCGAGGAGGCCGGCACCATCTACGCCCGGCACGGCCTGGACGCCCTGGAGCTGGGCGACGAGGCGATCGTGGACACCGCCGAGTTCACCCTCGAGGGCCGGGCGATGCGGACCGTGCGCCAGGCCTACAACCGGGTCAAGCGCGCCGGATACACCGTCACCATCCGGCGCCACGAGGACATCCCCGAGGAGGAGATGGCCGAGCTGCTGCGCCGCGCCGACGACTGGCGCGACGGGGCGACCGAGCGCGGCTTCTCCATGGCGTTGGGCCGCCTGGGCGATCCGGACGACGGCCGCTGTGTGATGCTCGAGTGCCACGACGGCAAGGGCGAGCTGCGGGCCGTGCTGAGCTTCGTCCCCTGGGGCCCCAAGGGCCTGTCGCTGGACCTGATGCGCCGTGACCGGGACTCCGAGAACGGCCTGATGGAGTTCATGGTCATCGAGCTGCTGCAGCGGGCGACGGCGCTGGGCATCACCCAGGTGTCGCTGAATTTCGCGATGTTCAGGTCCGTCTTCGAGCGCGGCTCGCGCCTGGGCGCGGGCCCGGTGCTGCGGATGTGGCGCTCGCTGCTGAGCTTCTTCTCCCGCTGGTGGCAGATCGAATCGCTCTACCGGGCAAATGCGAAATATCGCCCCATCTGGGAGCCTCGTTTCATGCTGTTCGAGAAGAGCAGTGACCTGCTGCGCATCGGCATCGCCAGCGCCCGCGCCGAGGGCTTCCTGGAGGCCCCCGGCCTGCCCAAGTGGCTCAACCGCAAGCACCTGGAGAGCCGGCGATGAACCGCGCGGCGCTCCTTCGCGCCGCGCGCACCGAATGGGGTCCGCTGTGTACGGCCGTGTGGGGGACGCTGGTCCGCAAGCGCCTCGCGGCCGTCGCGATGACGCTGACGGCCGTCGCCCTCACCGCCGCCTGCCAGATCGTCCAGAACCAGCCCTGGGGCTTCGAACCTGTCCAGAAGCTGGGCTCCGTGCAGGCCTCGCTGCCCTGGTGGCTGGCGCTGCTGCGCACCCCGCTGTCGCTGTTCGTCCCCGCGCTGGACCTGCCGGTCTGGGGGGCGCTGGCCCAGGTCCTGCTCGTCTTCGGCATCGCCGAGTGCGCGGTGGGCCGGTGGCGCACCCTGGCCGTCGCCTATCTCGCCACCCTCGCGGGGACGATGTACGCCCGGCTGGCCATCGCCCTCGGCCCCGGCTCCCCGCTGGGGCTGCCGCCCGAGGCCGCCAAGGTCATCGACACCGGCCCGTCGGCGGCCGTCGTGGGGCTGGCGATGTACGTCTCCTGGCGCTACCGGGCCTGGTTCACCTTCTCCGTGGTGGTCCTCGCCATGGTCGTCGAGGTCGTCCTCAAGCCCAACCTGGCCGGCAAGGAGCACATCGCCGCCGTGGCCGCGACGCTGCTGCTGTGCGGCGCGGACGAGCTGAGCCGGCGCCGCAAGCCGCGGCGCGACGCCCACCGCGAGCGCGATCAGCGGTCCGGGGCGCCCGCCAGCAGATCGTGAACGCGGTGCCGCACCGCCGACCAGCGCGCGTCGTGCCGGTACGCGCGCACCCGGGCCCGGCGCCGGGCCCGCGGCCGGTGCCGGTAGAAGCGCCGCGCCCACGGCGAGCCCGGCCGGGCCAGCCGCACCGCGCCCACGACGGCCACCAGCGGCACCACGGCACCGATGAGGGCCAGCCGCGGCTTGCCCTTGGCCAGGGCGACCAGCGCCAGCAGGAAGTTGGCCAGGGTGTTGGTCACCACGATGGTGCGGTTCTGCAGCTCGTCCGGCGTCAGCTCGTTCACCCCGAACGGCGAGAAGCCGAGCAGCACCAGGCACACCAGGGCCGCCGTCAGCACCACGATCTCGACGCTCTTGCGCCCCTGTTCCGTCCAGTACACGTCGTCCAGGTGCAGGACCAGCGCGAACTCGTCCAGCACCAGCCCCGCGCCCGCGCCGAACAGCACCGCCGCGACCGCCGCCCCGAAGCCGTGCCGCCCCTCGGCCACCGCCCCGAAGCCCCCGACCACCATCAGCACCACGCCCGGCACCACGTGGTGGACGTGCAGCCCGCCCGGCCGGATATTGCCGAACGGCCCCTTCCCCGCCCGGATCAGCCGGGTGATGACCCGGGTCACCAGGAACGTCAGGACGAACGCGGCCAGCGCGAGCAACAGCGGCAGCTTGCCCGGCTCGACGATGTTGCGTGCCAGCCAGTGACCCATCGGACTCCCGCTCCCGTGCCGCGCCTTTCCGGCTCAAAGTACTGCCGGCGAGGCCGGGATACCCTGCCCGCGATGACCGACACGACCCCCGCCCGCGCCACCCCCGGCGACGCCCTGCGCTTCGCCTTCGGCACCCTGACCGTCCTGCCCGTGCCGCTCACGCGCTGGGACCGCCCGGCCGCGCGCGGCGGCATGCTCGCGGCACCGCTGGCCGGGCTCGTCGTGGGCGGCTGCGCGGCCACCGCCGGACTGCTGCTCCTGCTGCTGGGCGCAGGCCCCCCGCTCGCCGCCGTCGCCACCGTCGCGACGAGCGCGGTGCTCACCCGCGGACTGCACCTGGACGGGCTGGCGGACGTGGCCGACGGCCTGGGCAGCGGCAAGCCCGCCGAGGACGCGCTGCGCATCATGAAGCAGTCCGACATCGGCCCCTTCGGCGTCATCACCCTCCTGCTCACCCTCCTCGGCCAGGTCGCCGCCCTCGCGCAGTTGTACGCGGCCGGACGGTCGCACGGCGCCGTCGCGGCCGTCGCCGCCGCCCTCGCCGCGCGCTGCGCCCTGACGCTCGCCGCCCGCGCGGGCGTCCCCGCGGCCCGGCCCGACGGGCTGGGCGCGGCGGTCGCCGGCGCGGTGCCCGTGCCCGCCGCGCTCGCCGTCACCGCGCTCACCGCCGCCGCGGCCGCCGGTGCGGGCGCGCCCGGCGGCCCGTACCGGGCGGCGCACACGGCCGCCGCCGTCCTGGTGGCCCTGGTCTGCGCGGAGCTGCTGCTGCGCCGCTGCCGGCGGCGGCTGGGCGGGGTCACGGGCGATGTGTTCGGCGCGCTGGCGGAGACCGCGGCGACGGCGGCGCTGCTCGTCCTGGCACTGGGCTGATCGCCCCGGGCCCGGATACGCTCTCGCGTGCCGGATGGCCCGACCCCAGGCGGCTGTGACGCGGCGCATACGATGCGCAGGGTGCGGCCGGACCACCATCCATCGGCCGAGAACTCAACGGAAGTAGGGACACCCACCACCGTGACTGCTCTGACTCTCAGCACTTCCAGTGCGGCGACGCTGCGCGCGGACGCCGTCGTCATCGGTGTGGCGAAGGGCCCCAAGGGCCTCGTCGTCGCGCCCGGCGCCGACGCCGTGGACCAGGCGTTCGACGGAAAGCTGGCCGCCGTCGTGGAGACCCTCGGCGCCTCCGGCGGCGAGGGCGAGGTCACCAAGCTGCCCGCCCCTGCCGGTCTGAAGGCCCCGGTCGTGCTGGCCGTCGGCCTCGGTGACCTGCCCGCCGAGGGCGACGGCTTCGAGGAGGAGGCGCTGCGCCGCGCCGCCGGTGTCGCCGCCCGCGCGCTGGCCGGCAGCAAGAAGGCCGCGTTCGCCCTGCCCGTCGAGGACGCCGAGTCCGCCGCCGCCATCGGTGAGGGCGCCGTGCTGGGCGCGTACGCCTTCACCACCTACCGGGGCGCCAAGGACGACAAGGCCGCCAAGAGCGCGCCGCTGGCCGAGGCCGCGATCCTGGGCGGCAAGCCGCGCGACAAGGCCTTCAAGGCCGCCGTCGAGCGCGCCGCCGCCGTGGCCGGCGAGGTCAACCGGGCCCGCGACCTGGTCAACATCCCCTCCAACGACCTCAACCCCAAGACCTTCGCCGCTCAGGCCCAGGCCGCGGGCAAGGAGTTCGGCCTCAAGGTCGAGGTGCTGGACGAGAAGGCACTGGCCAAGGGCGCCTTCGGCGGTCTGCTGGGCGTCGGCCAGGGCTCGGCCAACCCGCCGCGCCTGGTGCGCATCGCCTACACCCACCCCAAGGCGGCCAAGACCCTGGCGCTGGTCGGCAAGGGCATCACCTACGACTCGGGCGGCATCTCCCTGAAGCCGGCCGGCCACAACGAGACCATGAAGTGCGACATGGCCGGTGCCGCCGCCGTCTTCGGCGCGGTCGTGGCCGTCGCCAAGCTGGGCCTCGAGGTCAACGTCACCGGCTGGCTGGCCCTCGCGGAGAACATGCCCTCCGGCAACGCCACCCGTCCGGGCGACGTGCTGAAGATGTACAGCGGCCGGACGGTCGAGGTGCTCAACACCGACGCCGAGGGCCGCCTGGTGCTGGCCGACGCCCTGACCCGCGCCTCGGAGGAGAACCCGGACGCGATCGTGGACGTCGCCACCCTCACGGGTGCCATGGTCCTCGCGCTGGGCGACCGCACCTTCGGCGTGATGGCGAACGACGACGCGTTCCGCACCGCGCTGTACGAGATCGCCGAGGAGGTCGGCGAGCAGGCGTGGCCGATGCCGCTCCCCGCCGAGCTGCGCAAGACCATGGACTCGCCGGTCGCCGACATGGCCAACATGGGCGTGCGCAACGGCGGCGGCCTGATCGCCGGCCTGTTCCTGCAGGAGTTCGTCGGCGACGGCATCACCTGGGCCCACCTGGACATCGCGGGCCCGGCCTTCCACGAGAGCGCCCCGTACGGCTACACCCCCAAGGGCGGCACCGGCTCCTCGGTGCGCACCCTGGTGCGGCTGGCGGAGCGCACCGCCGCGGGCGACCTGGGCTGAGCCCGGCGAAGCCGCCGCCGCGCGGCCCCGGGTCCGGCACCCGGGGCCGCGCGTCCGCGGCGGCATGTTCGCCACGTCGTGCCCGCCGCGCCGTGACGCCACGCCGTTCCGGCCGCATCGTGCCCGCCGCGTCGTGTTCGCTACGGACGAAACCCGCATGAACCGGCACGTTCGTACGCACGAGTAACCCCCTGAAGGTGACGCATCAGTCGTCCCTGAGCCCGGCCCGGCGTCCCGCCGTCCGTCAACAAGTGCGAAGATGTTGTCTCGGCAGGACAGGGCCCCCGTAATCACAGGGCCGAAGAAAAGCGGCCGAACAACAGCCGCCGCCCGGTCACCGACGACCGGCAACGGCGTACCCATGCATGGAGGACGTGACGTGGCGAACGACGCCAGCACCGTTTTCGACCTAGTGATCCTCGGAGGCGGTAGTGGTGGTTACGCCGCTGCCCTGCGTGGAGCGCAGCTGGGTCTCGACGTCGCCCTGATCGAGAAGGACAAGCTGGGCGGCACCTGCCTGCACCGCGGCTGCATCCCCACCAAGGCTCTGCTGCACGCCGGCGAGATCGCCGACCAGGCCCGCGAGGCCGAGCAGTTCGGTGTCAAGGCCTCCCTCGAGGGCATCGACATCGCGGGCGTCCACAAGTACAAGGACGACGTGATCTCGGGCCTGTACAAGGGCCTGCAGGGCCTGGTCGCCTCCCGCAAGGTCACCTACGTGACCGGCGAGGGCCGCCTGTCCTCCCCGACCTCCGTCGACGTCAACGGCCAGCGCTACACCGGCCGCCACGTCCTGCTGGCCACCGGCTCCGCGCCGAAGTCGCTGCCGGGCCTGACCATCGACGGCAACCGCGTCATCTCCTCGGACCACGCGCTGGTCCTGGACCGCGTGCCGAAGTCCGCGATCGTGCTGGGCGGCGGCGTCATCGGCGTCGAGTTCGCCTCCGCGTGGAAGTCCTTCGGCGCCGACGTCACCATCGTCGAGGCGCTGCCCCACCTCGTCCCGGTCGAGGACGAGAACAGCTCCAAGCTGCTGGAGCGCGCCTTCCGCAAGCGCGGCATCAACTTCTCCCTCGGTTCCCGCTTCTCGGGCGTGGAGTACACCGAGGACGGCGTGAAGGTCTCGCTGGAGAACGGCAAGACCTTCGAGGCCGAGCTGCTGCTCGTCGCCGTCGGCCGCGGCCCGGTCTCCCAGGGCCTGGGCTACGAGGAGGCCGGGGTCGCCATGGACCGCGGCTACGTCCTGGTCGACGAGTACATGCAGACCAACGTGCCGACCGTCTCGGCCGTCGGTGACCTCGTCCCGACCCTCCAGCTCGCGCACGTCGGCTTCGCCGAGGGCATCCTGGTTGCGGAGCGCCTGGCCGGGCTCAAGCCCGTGCCGGTCGACTACGACGGCGTGCCGCGCGTCACGTACTGCCACCCGGAGGTCGCCTCGGTCGGCATCACCGAGGCGAAGGCCAAGGAGCTGTACGGCGCCGACAAGGTCGTCGCTCTGAAGTACAACCTCGCGGGCAACGGCAAGAGCAAGATCCTGAAGACCGCGGGCGAGATCAAGCTCGTCCAGGTGCGGGACGGTGCCGTGGTCGGCGTACACATGGTCGGCGACCGCATGGGTGAGCAGGTCGGCGAAGCCCAGCTGATCTACAACTGGGAGGCGCTGCCCGCCGAGGTCGCGCAGCTCATCCACGCGCACCCGACGCAGAACGAGGCTCTGGGCGAGGCCCACCTGGCTCTGGCCGGCAAGCCGCTGCACTCGCACGACTAAGTCCCGAGCGCACCACCATCCGTACCAATCGTTAGGAGCAACCGCACCATGGCGGTTTCCGTAACCCTGCCGGCGCTCGGCGAGAGCGTGTCCGAGGGCACCGTCACCCGTTGGCTCAAGGCCGAGGGTGAGCGCGTGGAGGCCGACGAGCCGCTGCTCGAGGTCTCCACCGACAAGGTCGACACCGAGATCCCGGCCCCCGCGTCCGGCATCCTCGCCTCCATCAAGGTGGCCGAGGACGAGACGGTCGAGGTCGGCGCCGAGCTCGCGATCATCGACGACGGCACCGGCGCCCCCGCCGCTGCCCCGGCTCCGGCCGCCGCCGAGGCCGAGGCCCCCGCCGCCCCCGCGGCAGAGGCCCCCGCCGCTCCGGCCGCCGAGGCCCCCGCCGCTCCGGCCGCCGAGGCCCCCGCCGCCCCGGCGCCCGCCGCCGAGGCTCCGGCCGCTCCCGCGGCCGGTGGCGCCACCGGCACCGACGTCGTCCTGCCCGCGCTGGGCGAGTCGGTCACCGAGGGCACCGTCACCCGCTGGCTGAAGGAGGTCGGCGAGGAGGTCTCGGAGGACGAGCCGCTGCTCGAGGTCTCCACCGACAAGGTCGACACCGAGATCCCGGCGCCCGCCTCCGGCGTGCTGCTCGAGATCGTCGTCGGTGAGGACGAGGTCGCCGAGGTCGGCGCCAAGCTCGCCGTGATCGGTGCCGCCGGTGCCGCTCCGGCCGCCGCCGCGCCCGCCGCCCCGGCCGCCCCGGCCGCCGCTCCGGCTCCGGCTCCGGCCGCCCCCGCGGCCCCGGCCCCGGCTCCGGCTGCCCCCGCCGCCCCGGCCCCGGCTCCGGCCGCCGCCGCTCCGGCCGCGCCCGCCGCCCCGGCTCCGGCCCCCGCGCCGGTCGCCCCGGCCGCGCCGAAGGCCCCGGCCGCCGCTCCCGCGACGGACGGCGCCTACGTCACCCCGCTGGTGCGCAAGCTCGCCGCCGAGTCCGGCGTCGACCTGACCACCGTCGCGGGCACCGGCGTCGGCGGTCGCATCCGCAAGCAGGACGTCATCGCCGCCGCCGAGGCCGCCAAGGCCGCCCCGGCTCCGGCCGCGGCCGCCCCGGCCGCCGCCGCGCCGAAGGCCCCGGCGCTCGAGGTCTCCCCGCTGCGCGGTCAGACCGTCAAGATGCCGCGCATGCGCAAGGTCATCGCCGACAACATGATGAAGGCGCTGCACGGCCAGGCGCAGCTGACCTCCGTGGTCGAGGTGGACATCACCAAGATCATGCGGATGCGCAACAAGGCCAAGGACGCGTTCGCGGCCCGTGAGGGCGTCAAGCTCTCCCCGATGCCGTTCTTCGTCAAGGCCGCCGTCCAGGCGCTGAAGGCCCACCCGGTCATCAACGCCCGGATCAACGAGGACGAGAACACCATCACCTACTTCGACTCCGAGAACGTCGGCATCGCCGTCGACTCGGAGAAGGGCCTGATGACCCCGGTCATCAAGGGTGCCGGTGACCTCAACATCGCGGGCATCGCCCGGAAGACGGCGGAGCTGGCCGGCAAGGTCCGTTCCAGCAAGATCAGCCCGGACGACCTGGCCGGCGCGACCTTCACGATCAGCAACACCGGCTCGCGCGGTGCGCTGTTCGACACGGTCATCGTGCCCCCGAACCAGGTCGGCATCCTGGGTATCGGTGCGACCGTCAAGCGCCCGGTGGTCATCAACCACCCGGAGCTGGGCGAGACCATCGCGATCCGCGACATGACGTACCTGGCGCTGTCCTACGACCACCGCCTGGTGGACGGTGCCGACGCGGCCCGCTACCTGACCACGGTCAAGCAGATCCTCGAGGCCGCCGAGTTCGAGACCGAGATCGGTCTCTGACCCGAGCACCCCTGAGGTAACGCGCTGAAGGGCGCGGCCCCGGTCCCGTACTCGTACGGGCCGGGGCCGCGCCCTTCGGCTTGCCGGGCCGGACGTCGATAATGACGTACCCGGCAGATCCGACGAAGGAGAGAAATGACCCCGCCCGTCGTCCATTCGCTGCGCGAGCAGATCCGCGAGCACATCCTCGAGGGGATCGTCAGCGGGCGCTGGCAGCCGGGCGAGCGGATCGTGGAGCGGCGCATCGCCGCCGAACTGCTGGTGAGCCAGACCCCGGTGCGCGAGGCGCTGCGCGAGCTGGAATCGCTGCGGCTGATCGAGTCCGTGCCCAACAAGGGCGTGCGGGTCCGCGACCTGAGCGCCGCCGACCTCAAGGAGAGCTACCCCGTCCGGGCGGGCCTGGAGCAGGTGGCCGCCGAGCTGGCCGCGGACGCCCTGGCCGGGGACGTCTCGGCGCTGGAGCGGGAGGTGGCCGCCCTGGAGGTGGCGGACCGCGCGGGCGACAGCGAGGCGCAGGCGCGCCACACGGTGGCCTTCCACCGCGAGATCGTGCGGGCCGCCGGCAACTCGGTGCTGCTGCACACCTGGGAGTCGCTGGGCATCGAGGTGTGGACGACGCTGTCGATCCGCTGGCTGAGCCCGGAGCCACGGGCCCACGCCGAGGACCACGCGGAGATCGTCCGGGCCTTCCGGCGCCGCGACCCGGCCATCGGCGAGGTCCTCAAGCGGCACGTCCTGAGCTGCGCACCACGAATCTGACACCCGCCAGGCATTGATCGATCATCGATCAAAGGCGTATGGTCTCCCGCGGAGCCGCGCCGCGCCGCCCTGTCCTGTGTCGCGGTACGGCTCAGGGGTGACGACAGGACCCCGCGCGCTCGTCCATGCCCTGGCTCGGCACGCGGGCTCCTGTCGTCACGCCCCACCACCGGCGGGCCCCGGCATGATGGAGGTCATGCGCGCGGCCCGTCTGATCAAACTGGTGCTTCTCCTGCAGTCCCGTTCGTCGATGACCGGGACGGAGCTGGCGCGCCGTCTCGAGGTCTCGGAGCGCACGGTCGCCCGGGACGTCCTCGCGCTGTCCGAGGCGGGCGTGCCCGTCTACGCCGACCGCGGCCGCACCGGCGGCTACCGCCTGGTCGGTGGCTACCGCACGCGCCTGACGGGCCTGGGCCGCACCGAGGCGGAGGTCCTCTTCCTCTCCGGCGTGCCGACGGCCCTGCGTGACATGGGCCTGGCGGACGCCGCCTCCGCCGCCCGTCTGAAGGTCTCCGCCGCCCTCCTGCCCGAACTGGGCGACGCCTCCGCGAACGCCTCCCAGCGCTTCCATCTGGACGCCCCCGGCTGGTGGCAGCCCCACGACCCGCCCGAGCTGCTGCCCGCCGTGGCGGACGCCGTCTGGGACGACCGCCGGATGACGGCCCGCTACGCCCGGCGCGAGGGCGAGGTGGAGCGCGACCTGGAGCCGTACGGCCTGATCCTCAAGGCGGGCGTCTGGTACCTGGCGGCCCGCGCCGGCGAGGACTTCCGGGTCTACCGGGTGGACCGTTTCACGGCGGTCACGGTGGGCGAGTCCCGCTTCCACCGCTCGGAGACCTTCGACCTGCCGGCCTTCTGGGAGGAGCACTCCGCCGCGTTCGCCCGCTCGATCCTGCGCGACCGGGTGGAGCTGCGCCTCACCCCGGACGGCGCCCGGCGGCTGCCGTACGTCACGGACCGCACGGCCGCCCGGGAGGCCCTGGCGGAGGCGGGGCCTCCGGACGCCGCGGACCTGGTGACCGTCACGCTCCCCGTGGAGAACCTGGAGGTGGCCTACGCCCAGCTCCAGGCCCTGGGACCGGAGGCCGAGGTGCTGGGGCCGCCCGCCCTGCGCCGGCGCTTCGCGGAGGCGGCGGCCCGCAGCGCGGACCTCTACCGGTGACTGCGCGGCCTACCGGTAGTCCTCGACGCTGCCGTCCTTCCCCCCGATCACCACGTCCTGGAAGTACCCGAAGGCGTCCGGCCGCGACCCGTCGGTGTCGGTGAACCCGTAGACCTTGGCGAGCTCGCCGCTGGAGACGGACCTGCCGTTCCAGCGCGCCCGGTCGGGGTCGGCGGCGAGCGCGACGAGGGCCCGCCCGACGAACGCGGGCGATTCGGCAATGGCGAAGTCGGGCATCTGCTCGATCGCGTCCCGCCAGTTCGCCTCGGTCACCCCGAAGTGGTCGAGCATCTGCTCCGACCGCAGGAAGCCGGGCGACAGCGACAGCGCGGTGCCCCCGTACTCCTTCAGCTCCTCCGAGAGCCCGAAGGCCATCCGGATGGGGCCGTACTTGGCCAGGTCGTAGAAGAGGTTCTCCCGGTAGGTCCGGTTGAACTCCTCGGTCCCGTCGGTGATCTCGACAACGAGCCCGCCGGGCCGGCGAACGACCAGCGGGACCAGGAAGTGACTGGTGATGGCGTGCGTCTCGATGGACAGCCGCAGCATCCGCAGCCCCTTCTCCAGGTCCACCTCCCACACCTTCTTCTCGAACTCGATCAGTGCCTCGCCGCCCCACACGTCGTTGACGAGCACGTCCAGCCGGCCCTGCTCCCGGTCGATGCGCCCGGCCAGCGCCTTCACCTGCTCCGGCTCCAGGTGGTCGGTGGGCACCGCGATGCCGGTGCCCCCGGCGGCCGTCACCAGTTCGGCCGTCTCCTCGATGGTCTCGGACCGGCCGACCTCGCTGCGCCGCTCACGGGTGGTGCGCCCGGTCACGTACACGACGGCGCCGGCGGCGCCCAGTTGCACGGCCATGGCCCGTCCGGCCCCCCGCGTGGCCCCGGCGACCAGCGCGATCCTCCCGCTGAGCACTCCCCTTGCGTCCACCACGATGCGTCCTCTCTCTCGGTGCCGTCTCCCGGCCTCGACGACACGGCGACCTTGTCACCGAATCCGGACACCTTCTGTCGTGATTTACCGGCCACCTGGCATCAGGCCTCCCGATAACAACACGGCTGCATCCGGCTCCCTCCGGGTGCGTGGCCCTGGGGCAGGCCCGATGCTGGTCCCGTGATGATGGACGAGACGGAGTTCTGGGAGCTGATCGACAGCGCACGTGAGGCGGCCGGAGGAGACACCGAGGAGCAGGCGGACCTGCTGGTCGAGAAGCTGACGCAGCTCGACCCGGACGCCGTGCTGGACTTCGCCCGGCACTTCGAGGCGCGCTACAACCGCGCCTACCTCTGGGACCTGTGGGGCGCGGCGGCGGTGCTGCTCAACGGCGCGTCCGATGACGTCTTCGACTACTTCCGCTGCTGGCTGATCGGCCAGGGCCGGGAGGTCTTCGAGGGCGCGGTGCACGACCCGGACGCGCTCGCCGACCTCCTCGACGACTTCGACGAGGAGGTGGACGGGGACGGGGAGGACCTGGGCTACGCGGCGGACGAGGCCTATGAGCAGCTGACGGGCGCCGAGACCCCCGACCTGGGCCTGCCGCCCCAGCCGTCCGAACCCCTGGGCACGGCCGTCGACCTGGACAACGACGACATGCTGGCCGAGCGCTTCCCCGCCCTGTGGGACAGATTCCGCTCCTGACGACCACACGATTCCTGACGGCCACACGATTTCCGGCGGATGGATGATGCGCGTAGCAATCACGGGCTCCACGGGCCTGATCGGCACGGCACTGACGCACTCGCTCGAACGGGACGGCCACCGGGTCGTGCGCCTGGTGCGCCGCCCGCCCCGCCGCCCGGACGAGGTGGCCTGGGATCCCGCCCGCCAGTGGGTGGACGCACCGGGACTGGCCGGGTGCGAGGCCGTCGTCCACCTGGCCGGCGCGGGCATCGGCGACCACCGCTGGACGGCGGAGTACAAGAAGGTGATCCGCGACAGCCGCGTGCACGGCACGGGCGCGATCGCGGAGGCCGTCGCGTCCCTCGACACCCCGCCCCGGGTCCTGCTCTCCGCCTCCGCGACCGGCATCTACGGCGACACCGGCGAGGCGACCGCGGACGAGAGCACCCCGCCCGGCCGGGGCTTCCTCGCCGAGGTCTGCCAGGACTGGGAGGAGGCCACGGGAGCCGCGGCGGAGGCGGGCATCCGCACCGTGCTGCTGCGCACCGGCGTGGTGGTGTCCGCCCGGGGCGGCGCCTGGTCCCGCCTGATCCCGCTCGTGAAACTCGGTCTCGGGGGGCGGCTGGGGAGCGGACGGCAGTACTGGAGCTTCATCTCCCTGCACGACCACATCGCGGCCCTGCGCCATCTGATCGACTCGCCGGATCTGGCCGGCCCGTTCAACCTCACCGCCCCGCACCCGGTCACCAACCGGGAGGCCACCGAGGCGACGGGGCGCGTGCTGAAGCGTCCGACGCTCCTGCCCGCGCCCGCTCCGGCGCTCAGGCTGGTGCTGGGCGACATGGCCACGGAAGTCCTGGCCAGTCAGCGCGTCGTCCCCGCACGCCTGCTGGAGTCCGGCTTCGTCTTCGCCCACCCGGACATCGAAAGCGCCGTACGAGCGGCGCTGGCGGACAGCTGACGCCCTCGCCCCGCACCCCGGAACGAGGGTTTGTGCGACCGCCGTGCGACCGTGCTCGCCCCGTGCGCGACTGTTATTGACCGGATTTCTCTCTACGGTCGAGGCGAACTCGCGCATCGCTGCCGCCCGTTGAGGGCATCAGGCCCCCGAGCGAGCGGACCGACCCCGGGAGGGCACGTGCTCAGCAGCGCACGCACCGCACACCACGCCGACGTCGTCGTCGTGGGAGCAAGCCTGGCCGGCCTCTCGGCGGCCCAACACCTCATCAGCTCCGGCGTGACCGTCACGGTCCTGGAATGCGGCGAGCAGCCCGGCGGCCGCATGGTGACCGACACCGTGGACGGCTTCCTCCTGGACCGCACGGGCCAGTTGCTCAACACCTCGTTCCCGGAGCTGATCCGCACCCCGGGCCTGGAGGCGCTCAAGCTGCGGCCCTTCACCCCCGGCGTGCTGGTCCACACCGACGGCCGCAACCACCGCACCGGCGAACTGCGGGGCGCCAAGCGCGCCTTCACCACCGCCCGTGCCTTCGCCGCGGCCCGCGCCTCGCGCAGCGCCGGCCTCGACCAGGCCCGGCTCGGCGCGGCCCTGGCCCGCCTGGCGGCGCTGCCCATCGACCGCATGCTGGCCCGCCCCGACCGCCCCACGTCGACGACGCTGACGAGCCGCGGCCTGCCGGCCCGCACGGTGGAGGGCTTCCTCCGCCCGCTCCTGGCGTCCCTGCTCTCGGACCCGGACCTCACCACATCCAGCCGCTGCGCCGACCTGGTCCTGCGCGGCTACGCGCGCGGCCGCCTGTGCCTCCCGGCGGGGGGCGCGGGCGTGCTCCCCGGCCTCCTGACGGACCGGCTGCCACCGGACACGGTCCGCACGGGCGTCCAGGCCAAGACGGTGGGCACCACCTCGGTGGACACCGCGGAGCACGGCGAATTCACCTGCCGCTCGGTCATCGTGGCGACGGGCGCCCGCTCGGCCGCCCAGCTGATCCCGGGCCTGCGCCTGCCCGGATTCCACCCGGTGACGGTCCTGCACCACACCGCGGAGGAGCCGCCGCTGCGCGACGCCTCGCTGATCCTGACGGGGGCCCGCCGGGGCCCGGTCGCCCACACCACGGTGGCCAGCAAGGTGGACCCGGACCGCGCCCCGGCCGGCCGGGCCCTGATCACCTCGACGGTCCTGGGCACGGCGGCGGGCCTGCCCACGGCGGAACTGGACCGGGCCGCCCGCGCGCAGCTGGCGCGCGTCTACAACACCTCCACGACGCACTGGCGCCTGCTGGCGGCCCACCACGACCCGGACGCGGTCCCGGCCATGCCGGCCCCCCACGACGTCCGCCGCCCGGTCCGCCTGCTGTCGGGCCTCTACGTCTGCGGCGACCACCGCGACACCAGCACGGTCCAGGGCGCCCTCTTCTCAGGCCGCCGTGCAGCGCAGGCGCTGCTGCGGGACCTTGGGGTGCGCCCGGGTCAGGGCACGCAGGCCTTGCGGGCGGCCTGACCGATCAGGGGCGGGTGCGGCCCGGTGGTCGGTTTGTGCCCACCCTCCCCCAGCTACCGCTGGGAGGTGCCCCCAGCCCAGCGGAACGATTGCCCACAAACCGGCGGGAGGGCAGGCGCACCCCGCCTCCCCCACCCACCCCGGCGGGGCACCGGCCCGCAGCCGGCGAACCGGCGGGAGGGGCCGGGGCGGGCTGGGACGGGCCCTGGCAGGGGCGTAAGGGTTATTTGCGGCGACGGTCCGGGCAACCGTTACGCAGGAGGGGAGCCGTAAATAATCCAGCCCCAGAAGGGCCCGGCCCAGACCGCCCCGGCCCCGCCCCACAACGAACCCGCACCCGCACCGCACAAGCCCGCACCCGGCAACCCTCAGAGCACGGCAACCTTCTCCCGATAGGCCCGAACAGCCGCCGCATCCCGATACGGCTCCAGCCGCCGCTCGAAGTCCCGTACATACTCCAGCGCCCGAACCGACCGCATCTCCGCCGCCTGCTGCGCCGCCTCCACCCCCAGCGCGCACGCCTGCTCCAGCTCCCCCAGCCCCAGCCGCGCCGACGCCAGCACCACCCGGCAGAACAGCCGCGACCGCGCATACGCGGGCGACCGCAACTGCAACGACCGCTCCGCATGCTGCGCAGCAGCCCGGTACTGCTGCAGGTCCCGGTGGCAGTGCCCGAACTCGTCGGCGAGCTGCGCCTCGTCGAAGAACCGTGCCCAGTACGGCACGTCGTCCCCCGCCCGCGAGGTCTCCAGCGCCCGCTCGGCGCGCGCCAGCGACGCCGAGCAGGCCCGTACCTCGCCCAGCACCCCGTGCCCCCGGGCCTCCACCGCGTGCAGCAGCGACTGCACCACCGGCGGCGCCCCGGACCCGACGCCCTGCTGGGCGACGCGCGCCAGTTGCACGGCCTCGCGGCCGTGCCCGAGGTAGACGGCCTGCCGGCTCATCGTCACGAGCACATAGCTGCCGTAGGCCCGGTCCCCGGCGGCCTGGGCCAGACGCAACGCCTGGACGTAGTAGCGCTGGGCGAGCCCGTGCGCCGCGATGTCGTAGGACGTCCACCCGGCGAGCCTGGTCAGATCGGCGGCGGCGGCGAACAGCCGCCGCCCCGTCGTCTCCCCGTAGACGCCCCGCAGCATGGGCTCGGTCTCGTGCTCGAGGTAGCGCACCAGCGCCTGCCGCGCGTGCCCGCCGCCGTAGGCGTTGTCGATGGTGCGGAAGAGCTCGCCGACCGAGCGCAGCGCCGCGATGTCGCCCATGGAGACCCGGGCGCCGGGCGCCCGCTCGGCGAGCCGCTGCCGGGGCAGCGCCGGCAGGGCGGGCAGTGGCGGCACCTGCCCGCCGCGCGCCTGCTGCGGCAGGCGCGCGCCCTCGCCGGAGGGCGCGGGGCTCGCTCCGCGCGCCACCCGTTCGTCCGCGCGCCCGATCAGCCAGTCGCGGCTCGGCACCACCAGCCCGGCCGGCGTGAACGCGATCTTGCGCAGCTCGGTGTGGCTGCCGGAGTCCTTGCGCCACAGCCCGCTGACGATGTCAATGGCCTCCTCCGGGGAGGCGGCGAATTCGAGCCCGGCGTACACGGGGGCGCACGCGTCCAGCCCGAGGTCCTGGGCGGACAGCCGCCGCCCGAGCCGCCGGGTGAACACCTCGGCGATCAGCGCGGGCGTGGTGCCGCGTGGTTGCTGGCCGCGTAGCCACCGCGTGACGGACGTCTTGTCGTAGCGCAGGTCGAGGCCGTGTTCGAGCCCCAATTGATCGACGCGGCGGGCCAGGCCCGCATTGGAAAAGCCGGCCTCCGCGATGAGCGCCGCTAGCTGACGGTTGGGGATGCGCTGTGGGGGTCGTTCCGTCATCAGCCTGCCGGTCTCCCTGATCTTTGTTCCTGGAACGGCGTGAACTTAGCGGCCCCCAACGCCCCGATCGCCACCTTCGCCCCGCATTCATCCGATCGTGTGAGGACAGCTCCCATGACCCCGGGAAGATCATTCGGCCCCGGTCTCCCCGGCGGCCGCCTGCGGGGTTCCGCGCGCTCCGCCGTACAGTGGCAGGAACGCGACACCATGCGGTGCGGAAGAGACGCGAAGGAAAAGGGAAGCTGCCGTGACTGAGCTGCGCTTTGTCCACCTGGGCTTCGGAGCGGACGCCGTCGAGTACCAGCAGGCGTGGCAGGAGCAGCGCAGCGTCCACGCGGCGCGGTTCGCGGACGAGATCCCGGACACCTGCCTCCTGCTGGAGCACCCGGCGGTCTACACCGCGGGACGGCGCACGGAGGCGAGCGAGCGCCCCCTGGACGGCACGCCGGTCGTCGACGTGGACCGCGGCGGCAAGATCACCTGGCATGGCCCCGGCCAGCTCGTCGGCTACCCGATCCTCAAGCTCCCCCGCCCGGTGGACGTGATCGCGCACGTGCGCCGCCTGGAGGAGGCCCTGATCCGCGCCTGCGCCGAGCTGGGGCTGGAGACCACCCGGGTGGAGGGCCGCAGCGGCGTGTGGGTCCTGGGCGACCCGGTCGAGCAGCGCCCGTCGGTGGGCGGCCTCAGCCTGGACTTCGACCCGCGCCTGACGGACGAGGAGTTCGACCCGCGGCTCAACGGCCCGGAGTACGCCCCCTCGAACGCGGGCCAGCGCCGCGAGGACCGCAAGCTGGCGGCGATCGGCATCCGGATCGCCAAGGGCGTGACGATGCACGGCTTCGCCATCAACTGTGATCCGGACAACACCTGGTTCGACCGGATCGTGCCGTGCGGCATCCGCGACGCGGGAGTGACGTCGCTCTCCAACGAGCTGGGCCGCCGGGTACCGGTGGCCGAGATGGTCCCGCTGGTGGAGAAGCACCTGCGGGAGGTCCTGGCGGCGGAGGAACCCCTCCCCCGCGCCGTGGAGCGGGCGGCGGAACCGCAGCCCAGCTGACGGGGAATGCGCCCTGGCCTCCATCGGTTGCCCTGGGCGTACGAGTAGGAGCGTAGGAAATAACGGGCGTACCCTGGTGTTCGCCGAGGAATCGAAGTCATAGGGAGCCGGACGTGTCCGCTGTCGCACCCGACGGACGCAAGATGCTGCGCTTGGAGGTCCGGAACGCCCAGACCCCCATCGAGCGCAAGCCCGAGTGGATCAAGACCCGGGCGAAGATGGGCCCCGAGTACACCGAGCTCCAGGGTTTGGTGAAGCGCGAGGGCCTGCACACGGTGTGCCAGGAGGCGGGCTGTCCCAACATCTACGAGTGCTGGGAGGACCGCGAGGCCACGTTCCTCATCGGCGGCGACCAGTGCACCCGGCGCTGCGACTTCTGCCAGATCGACACCGGCAAGCCGCAGGCGCTGGACCGCGACGAGCCGCGCCGCGTGGGCGAGTCCGTCGTGGCGATGGACCTGAACTACGCCACGATCACCGGTGTCGCCCGTGACGACCTGCCGGACGGCGGCGCCTGGCTGTACGCCGAGACCGTGCGCCAGATCCACCAGCAGACCGCGGGCCGCGAGGGCGGTCACACCAAGGTCGAGCTGCTCGCCCCGGACTTCAACGCGGTCCCGGAGCTGCTGGAGGAGGTCTTCGCCTCCCGCCCCGAGGTCTTCGCGCACAACGTCGAGACGGTCCCGCGCATCTTCAAGCGGATCCGCCCCGGTTTCCGCTACGAGCGCTCCCTCGAGGTCATCACCCGCGCCCGCGAGGCCGGCCTGGTGACGAAGTCCAACCTGATCCTCGGCATGGGCGAGACCCGCGAGGAGATCAGCGAGGCGCTGCAGGACCTGCACAACGCCGGTTGCGACCTGATCACCATCACCCAGTACCTGCGCCCGTCGGTGCGCCACCACCCGGTGGAGCGCTGGGTCAAGCCGCAGGAGTTCGTGGAGCTGAAGGAGGAGGCGGAGGAGATCGGCTACGCCGGCGTCATGTCCGGCCCGCTGGTCCGTTCCTCCTACCGCGCCGGCCGCCTGCACCAGCAGGCGATCGAGCGGCGCGCGGCGGCGGCCTCGGCCCAGGCGGTCTGAGCCAGAGCGTTCTGAGCCACATTCGCACAACGATTCCGACGCGGTCCGTACCCCCGGCGACAAGCCGGGCGAGGTACGGGCCGCGTCAACGTTTCATAGGTGTTTGACCAACAGGTCATCCATTGGTAACACCGTTCAGTGACGATGGGTGTACGCACTGCTGTGCGACCCCACCGAATGGCCCACCGCACGACCCACCCTCCACGCCTGACCATTTCCGCTTCCGAGGGGACACCGACATGCAGGCCGCGCCCGGTAACGCAGTCCTGTCGACCGCCAACCGCGCCTCTTCCGCTCTGCCGTCCACACTCTCCGTCCGGCCCCCGTCCGTCACCGGGGCCCTGCGCGCACTGGAGGGTCTGCTGATGCGACCGGGTCAGCGCACGGCCCGCCGGAACGCCTGGACGGCCGTGCTGGAGGACCGCCGACGGGCCAAGGACCGGCGGGAGACGCGGCACCTGCTGGAGGCCGTGGCGACCCCCGGCCCGCAGGCCACGTAAACTTCGCCGTATGGCGAGGAAGGAAACATCCGAGAACCCCGGGCGACTGAAGCAGATCGCCCTGACCTACAAGATGACCAAGAAGGTCGACTCGAAGGTCGGTCTTGTCGTCGCGGCTGTGGGCATTGTCACCTTCGGTGTACTCCTTGCCATCGGCTTCTGGATCGATCACCCGATCTACCTGGGCATCCTGGGCTTCCTGCTGGCCTTCCTCGCGATGGCGATCGTCTTCGGACGACGCGCCGAGCGCGCCGCCTTCGGGCAGATGGAGGGCCAGCCGGGAGCCGCCGCCGCGGTGCTGGAGAACATCCGGCGCGGTGGCTGGACGACGACGCCCGCGGTCGCGATGAACCGCAACCAGGACGTCGTCCACCGGGCCGTCGGCAAGGCGGGCATCGTGCTCGTCGGCGAGGGCAACCCCAACCGGGTGAAGGCCCTGCTGGCCGCCGAGAAGAAGCGCATGGCCCGCATCGTCGCGGACGTGCCGGTGCACGACATCGTCGTGGGCGACGGCGAGGGCCAGGTGTCGCTGAAGAAGCTGCACACCACGCTGCTGAAGCTGCCCCGGGTGCTGCCGGGCGCGCAGGTGACGGCCGTCAACGACCGGCTGCGCGCGCTGGGCGACCTGATGAGCAACATGCCGATCCCCAAGGGGCCGATGCCCAAGGGCACGCGGATGCCGAAGGGCCGCTGACGCGGCCGGCACCGAACGCGAAAGAAACGGCGCGGGGCGGAAACCGAGAAGGTTTCCGCCCCGCGCCGTTTCGTTGTCGGCCGGAATCAGATCCGCACCTGGACGGCGCGCGAGAAACGATCATGAAGTCCGCGGGTGTCGCGGTCCCAGACCACGGCGGGAATCACGAGAACCAGCAGCGCGCTGCGCAGCAGTACCCTCGGCAGGGTGAGGCGCGAACCGTCCTCCGAGATGACGCGCAGGCCCAGGAGACGCTTGCCGGGGGTGCAGCCGACCGTACCGACGGTGAGCAGGCTGAGTACGAAGAAGATCAGTACGGCCCAGTTCCCGACGCGCTGCAGGTTCGCGCCACCGAGAAAGCCGTATGCAATGAGCATGCACAGCGCCCAGTCGACGGCGATGGCCGCGAAGCGGCGCCCCGCCCGTGCCACCGAGCCCGGCCCGTCCTCCGGCAGCCCCAGGCGCTCGCCCCGGTGGCCGAATTCGACGCCCATGTCCTCGGCGGCCGCGCGGGGGCCGGAGAGCCATGAGCCGATTGCTTGCCTGTTGTCCACCCATCAAAGGTACTGCGACCCCATACGTTCCCCGGCGACCGGGTCCGTCCCGACCGCGCGGCGGTTAACGTCGGCGAAACAAATGGGTCATGCTTGAGAAATCCCGTCTCTCTAGGGTCGGCCCCAGCGCGCCATTGCGATACCGGACCGCGCCACCGAAGCAATCCCCGACCGCGCGCGGCTCGGGCTAGGAGGAGTTGGATGTTCCAGAACGCCGACGAGGCCAAGAAGTACATCAAGGACGAGGACATCAAGTTCGTCGATGTCCGATTCTGCGACCTGCCTGGCGTGATGCAGCACTTCACGATCCCGGCCGCGGCGTTCGACCCGAATGAGGAGCTGGCCTTCGACGGTTCGTCGATCCGCGGCTTCCAGGCCATCCACGAGTCCGACATGGCGCTGCGTGCCGACCTCTCCACGGCTCGCCTGGACCCGTTCCGGCGCGACAAGACGCTGAACATCAACTTCTTCATCCACGACCCGATCACGGGTGAGCAGTACAGCCGCGACCCGCGCAACATCGCCAAGAAGGCCGAGGCCTACCTCGCCTCCACCGGCATCGCGGACACCGCGTTCTTCGGCCCCGAGGCCGAGTTCTACGTCTTCGACAGCGTCCGCTTCGAGACCAGCGCGAACCAGTCCTTCTACCACATCGACTCCGAGGCGGGCGCCTGGAACACCGGTGCGCTGGAGGACAACCGCGGCTACAAGGTCCGCTACAAGGGCGGCTACTTCCCGGCCCCGCCGGTCGACCACTTCGCCGACCTGCGCGCCGAGATCTCCCTGGAGCTGGACAAGGCCGGCCTGCAGGTCGAGCGCCAGCACCACGAGGTCGGCACGGCCGGCCAGGCGGAGATCAACTACAAGTTCAACACGCTGCTCGCCGCGGCCGACGACCTGATGCTCTTCAAGTACATCGTGAAGAACGTCGCCTGGCGCAACGGCAAGACCGCCACCTTCATGCCGAAGCCGATCTTCGGTGACAACGGCTCGGGCATGCACGTCCACCAGTCGCTGTGGAGCAACGGCGAGCCCCTCTTCTACGACGAGCAGGGCTACGCCGGCCTGTCGGACACCGCCCGCTACTACATCGGCGGCATCCTCAAGCACGCCCCGTCGCTGCTGGCCTTCACCAACCCGACGGTGAACTCCTACCACCGCCTGGTCCCCGGCTTCGAGGCCCCGGTCAACCTGGTCTACTCCCAGCGCAACCGCTCGGCCGCCATGCGCATCCCGATCACGGGTGCCAACCCCAAGGCCAAGCGCGTCGAGTTCCGCGCCCCGGACCCGTCCTCGAACCCCTACCTCGCCTTCTCGGCCCTCCTCCTGGCCGGCCTCGACGGCGTCAAGAACAAGATCGAGCCCGCCGAGCCGATCGACAAGGACCTCTACGAGCTCGCCCCCGACGAGCACGCGAGCGTCCCCCAGGTCCCCACCTCCCTCCCGGCCGTCCTCGACGCCCTGGAGCAGGACAACGAGTACCTCCAGGCCGGCGGTGTCTTCACCTCCGACCTGATCGAGACCTGGATCGACTACAAGCGCACCAACGAGATCGCCCCGATCCAGCTGCGCCCGCACCCGCACGAGTTCGAGATGTACTTCGACATCTAAATCGCTCGCGGTATCCCCAGAGCCCCGTCGCCGCCCTCCGGGTGGCGACGGGGCTCTTTTTCCGTCCTGCCCGCTCCCGCGAGGCGAGAAAATCTGCTGTGCGCGTGGCAGACATGAATTTGCCGGTCCGGCTAGAGTTTTCCTGACCGCTCGTAACCAATGGGATGCGATCGACGCGTCCCTATGAGGTGCAAATGCCCGCAGAACCCCGACCCGCCGTCGAGCGCCTCGACGACGACGGCTACCCCGCCTACACCATGGGCCGGGCCGCGGAGCTGATCGGCGCCACCCCCGCCTTCCTCCGGGCCCTCGGCGAGGCCCGGCTGATCACCCCCTTGCGTTCCGAAGGCGGCCACCGGCGCTACTCCCGTCATCAGCTGCGACTCGCCGCCCGCGCTCGCGAACTGGTCGACGGCGGGACGCCGATCGACGCCGCCTGCCGGATCGTGACCCTGGAGGACCGACTCGAAGAGGCTCTGCGGGTCAACGAGGAGTTGCGCCGGCGTGCTGCGGGGACGGGGACCGACGGCGGCGACGATGGCTGACACCTGCCACCGGAGCACCACCCGCCTGCTGTCGAAATTCTGTCGCGGCGCATAAAGAAACCGGCCCGCCCGGCCTCGAGAATTTATGGGACGGCGAGCCGAACAATATGAACTCACCACATCCGGCCGCATTCCCCGTGCTACTGTCGTTCCGGTTGCAGTTGTGGTTTCCCAGGGGAATCCAAGCGCTTCTCCGGATTTTCATACCGGTGACGCGCTTTATTCATTCCCGGCATATTTCGGCCGGGGCAATCATCACCGCGACGCGAGGGTCCGCACAGTGCGGCCCTCCGGCATTGCCCCGAAGGAGATATGACATGGCTACTGGCACCGTGAAGTGGTTCAACGCGGAGAAGGGCTTCGGCTTCATCGAGCAGGAGGGCGGCGGCCCCGACGTCTTCGCCCACTACTCGAACATCGCCACCCAGGGCTTCCGCGAGCTCCAGGAAGGCCAGAAGGTGACCTTCGAGGTCACCCAGGGCCAGAAGGGCCCGCAGGCGGCCAACATCCTCCCCGCCTGACACCAGGCGCACGGCTGATGACCGGGGCCCGCACCCAGGGTGCGGGCCCCGCTGCTTTTCCCGGCTCGTCCCTCGACCTGTGGAGGCACCATGCGCTGTGTCATCGCCCGTTTCCCCTTCGACCTGACCAAGAGCGAGGTCGAGGACTCGATGGAGGGCATCACCCCCGAGCCCGCCGCGCACGCGTCCGTGACCATCGGTGGCCGCACCTACCCCGTCAAGCAGGTGGGGGAGATCATTACCGGCCAGGACCGGCGCGACTTCACTGCCGGTGAAGTGGTCAAGGCACTGACGCGCCTGGGGTTCACGTGCCGCCCCGTCGCGGCGCTCGCCCGCCCCTCGGCTCCGGACCCGGCGCAGGGCGGCTGGTAGGCAGCCCGCACCGAGCCCCGCCGCCGCCCCACCGGGCGGCGACGGGGCTCGGTCGTGTCTCACGCCCTCGGTCGTATCTCACGTCCGGTCTCTGTCGATGGGAGACCACCCACGAGATATCTTGATGTCGAGCAATGTTGCAGACGTGGAGCGGAGCACCCGGTGACTGACTCGACCATCATCTATACGCACACTGACGAGGCCCCGGCCCTGGCCACGCACTCGTTCCTGCCTGTGGTCCAGGCGTACGCCTCGACGGCCGGGGTCACCGTGGAGACGCGTGACATCTCGCTGGCGGGGCGGATCATCGCAAGCTTCCCGGAGTACCTCGAGGAGGGGCAGCGCATCGACGACGCGCTCGCCGAGCTCGGTGAGCTGGCCAAGACCCCCGGGGCCAACATCATCAAGCTGCCGAACATCTCGGCCTCCATCCCCCAGCTGAAGGCGGCCGTCGCCGAGCTGCAGCAGCAGGGCTACGCGCTGCCGGACTACCCGGACGACCCGAAGACCGACGAGGAGCGCGACGTCCGCGCCCGTTACGACAAGGTCAAGGGCAGCGCCGTCAACCCGGTCCTGCGCGAGGGCAACTCCGACCGCCGCGCCCCCGCGTCGGTCAAGAACTACGCCAAGACGCACCCGCACCGCATGGGCGCCTGGTCGGCCGACTCGAAGACGAACGTGGCGACCATGGGTGAGAACGACTTCCGTTCCACCGAGAAGTCCGCGGTCATCGCCGAGGACGGCGCGCTGCGCATCGAGCTGGTGGGCGACGACGGCTCCACCACCGTCCTGCGCGAGTCCGTCCCCGTCCTGGCCGGCGAGGTCGTCGACGCCTCCGTCATGCGCGTCGCCGCGCTGCGCGAGTTCCTGACCGCGCAGGTCGCCCGCGCCAAGGCCGACGGCGTGCTGTTCTCCGTGCACCTCAAGGCCACGATGATGAAGGTCTCCGACCCGATCGTCTTCGGTCACGTCGTGCGCGCCTTCTTCCCGAAGACGTTCGCCAAGTACGGCGAGGCGCTGGCCGCGGCCGGCCTGACCCCGAACGACGGCCTCGGCGGCATCTTCAAGGGCCTGGAGGCCCTGCCCGAGGGCGCCGAGATCAAGGCGTCCTTCGACGCCGAGCTGGCCGAGGGCCCGGAGCTGGCCATGGTCGACTCCGACAAGGGCATCACCAACCTGCACGTCCCCTCGGACGTCATCGTCGACGCCTCCATGCCCGCCATGATCCGCACCTCCGGTCACATGTGGGGCCCGGACGGCCAGGAGGCCGACACCCTCGCGGTCCTCCCGGACTCCAGCTACTCCGGCGTCTACCAGGCCGTCCTCGACGACTGCCGCGCCAACGGCGCCTACGACCCGGCCTCCATGGGCTCGGTCCCGAACGTCGGTCTGATGGCGCAGAAGGCCGAGGAGTACGGCAGCCACGACAAGACCTTCGAGATCGCGGCCACCGGCACCGTCCGCCTGGTCGACCAGGGCGGCAACGTCGTCCTCGAGCAGACCGTCTCGGCCGGCGACATCTTCCGCGCCTGCCAGACCAAGGACGCGCCGATCAAGGACTGGGTGAAGCTCGCCGTCACCCGCGCCCGCGCCACCGGCGACCCGGCCGTCTTCTGGCTGGACGAGACCCGCGCCCACGACGCCAACCTGATCGCCAAGGTCCGGGAGTACCTGCCGGAGCACGACACCGAGGGCCTGGACATCCGCATCCTGGCCCCGGTCGAGGCGACCAAGCTCTCGGTCGAGCGCATCCGCCGCGGCGAGAACACGATCTCCGTCACCGGCAACGTGCTGCGCGACTACCTGACGGACCTCTTCCCGATCCTCGAGCTGGGCACGAGCGCCAAGATGCTCTCGGTCGTCCCGCTGATGAACGGCGGCGGTCTCTTCGAGACGGGCGCGGGCGGCTCCGCCCCGAAGCACGTCCAGCAGCTGGTGAAGGAGAACTACCTGCGCTGGGACAGCCTGGGCGAGTTCTTCGCGCTGGTGCCGTCGCTCGAGCAGTACGCGAAGGTCACGGGCAACCAGCGCGCCCAGGTCCTCGCCGACGCCCTCGACCGCGCCACGGCGACCTTCCTCAACGAGGACAAGTCCCCGACCCGTCGCGTCGGCGGCATCGACAACCGCGGCAGCCACTTCTACCTGTCCCTGTACTGGGCCCAGGAGCTGGCGAAGCAGACGGACGACGCGGACCTGGCCAAGGCCTTCGGCCCGCTCGCCGAGACGCTCATCGCCGACGAGCAGAAGATCGTCGACGAGCTGAACGCCGTCCAGGGCTCGCCGGCCGACATCGGCGGCTACTACCAGCCGGACGTCACCAAGGCGTCGGCGGTCATGCGCCCGTCGGCCACCTTCAACCAGGCGATCGCCACCCTCGCCTGAACCGACCGGTGAGCCGGGTCCGTCCGACAGGGCCGGTGACCTGAGGCCGGGGCCCCCACCAGGGGCCCCGGCCTTCGTCGTCCCGGAACCGCCGCCCTCAGAAGCCCACCCGCACCCCGAACGTCCGCTCCAGCCCCCGCGCTCCGGCGTCCGTCGGATGGACGACGCGCGGGCTCACCCCGTGGCGCAGCCAGCCGAGGGCGAACAGCCGGGCGGTGAGGGCCGCGCCGAGGCCGCCCGCGAGGTGGTGGCGGTGCTCGCTCCAGTCGACGCAGTACCGGACGGCGGGGCGGCGCCGGGGCAGGCCGTCCGGGTCGACGCCGAACGCCCGCAGCCCATCGCGCCCGGCGTCCGTCATCCGGTACTCGGCGTCGTGCCCGTAGGCGGCCGGCCGGTCCCGTACCGCGGTCGCCGGGTCGTGGCCGCCGTCGTGCCCGGCGAGCAGCCCCCGCTCCAGCAGGGCCGCCATCAGGGCGACGCCCAGCTGCCCGGCGAGGTGGTCGTAGCAGGTGCGGGCGCGGTGCAGGGCGTTGGCGACGCCGCTCTCGCGCAGGGAGGTCACCGGCAGCGGAGGGGCGATGAGGGCCAGCGCCTCGAGCGCGGCGGTGACCTCGGGGCCGGTGAGGCGGTAGCGGCGCTGGCGGCCGTGGCGTTCGGCGGTGACGAGTCCGCCGGCCACGAGCTTGCTCAGGTGGGCGCTGACCGTCGGCGCGCCCACCCCCGCCTCGGCGGCCAGCGCGCCGGCGGGAAGCGCGCGGCCGTCGCACAGCGCCTTGAGGACGCGGGCGCGGGAGGGGTCGGCGATGAGGGCGGCGGCGCGGGCGACGTCGGTCTGGCGGGCGGCGGGGGCGGTGTCGGCAGCGGTGGCGGTGCGCATGGCGGAAACGTATCCCGGTGACACTTCGCCGGCCGGCGAAGTGTCCGGCGCCGAGACTCGGGCCATGACCACCACCACGACGGGGCCCGCCGCGGGCCCGCCCCTCGCCGCGCGCCCTCTGATCGCCCTGAGTCTGGGCTACTTCCTGGTGATGCTGGACGTCACGGTCGTGACCGTGGCCGTGCCGGACATCGGCGACGCGCTGGGGGCCGGGCCGGCCGCCCTGCAGTGGATCGTCGACGGCTACAGCACCGTCTTCGCCGGGCTGCTGCTGCTCGGCGGAGGGCTGGGCGACCGGCTGGGGCACCGCAGGACGTTCCTGTGGGGCCTGGCCGTCTTCACGCTCGCCTCGGCCGGCTGCGGGCTGGCCGGATCGGCCGCCGTGCTGGTCGCCGGCCGGCTGGCGCAGGGCGCGGGTGCGGCGCTGCTCGTGCCGGCGTCCCTGGCGCTGCTGCGGGTCACCTACCCGGATCCGGCCGTCCGCGCGCGGGCGGTGGCCGTGTGGGGAGCGGTGGCCTCGACGGCCTTCGGTGCCGGGCCCGTGGTGGGCGGCCTGCTGGTGGCGGGGCCGGGCTGGCGGACGGCGTTCTGGCTGAACGTGCCGGTGGGCGCGCTCGCGGTGCTGCTCACCGTGCGCCACGTCCCGGCCCCGGCGGGGCGGGCCAGGTCAGGTGGGCGCACGGATCCGGCCGGGCAGGTGCTGTGCGTGGTGGGGCTGGTGGCCGTGGCGGGCGCCCTCAACGAGGCGGGGGCGCGGGGCTGGACGTCCCCGCCCGTACTGGCCTCGGCCGTGCTGGGCGCGGTGGCGCTCGTGGTCTTCGTCGCGGTGGAACGGCGTCTGGAGCGGGCGGTGGTGCTGCGGCCGGGCGGGCGGCGGCCGCTGTTGCCGCCCTCGCTGTTCGGGCGGCGGGCGTTCTCGGTGACGGCCGCGGTGGGCCTGCTGATCAGCTTCGGCTACTACGGGATGCTGTTCCTGGCCACGCTCTACTTCCGGCAGGAGCTGGGGTACGACGCCTTGCGGACGGGGCTGGCGCTGCTGCCGTCCGTGGTGACGGGGCTGGTGGCGGCGCCGCTGTTCGGCCGGGTGGCGGCCCGCACCGGACCGTACGTTCCCCTGGGCGCGGGCCTGTTCCTGGGCGGGGCCGGGTTCCTGGGGTGGCTGGTGGCGGGGCCGGGCACGCCGTACGCGGCGCTGCTGTTCGCGCTGGTGGCGACGGGGCTGGGCCAGACGACGGCGGCGCTGGCGGCGACCGCGGCGGTCGTCCAGGCGGTGCCGGCGGAGGGCGTGGGGGTCGCGGCGGGCGTCTTCAACGTGGCCCGGCAGGTGGGGAGCGCCGTCGGGGTGGGGCTGTTCGGGACGCTGGCAGCGGGCGATGTGGCCGGTGGGGTGCGGGTGTCGGCGGTGCTGGCGGCGGGGGCGTTCCTGGGTGGCGGGGTGCTGGTCGTTCTGGCGCGGCGGGAGAAGACGATCAGGGTTACGGCTGCGGATCCCCGCGCGACAGCTGATCGTCATCCGGGAGTAACGCCAACTGATGAGATGTGCGAGGCCAGTTCAGCTCCGGCCCCGGCGGGGCCGTTACCCCCACCCAGGGAGACGTAGTGCCGTTCACGAAGACCGTCAGAACCGCCACCCTGATCACCGCCACCGCCGCCGCGCTCGCCGTGGCGCTCCCGCAGTCGGCCGCCGCCGATCAGGCGGCCGCCACCCCGCGGTTGAAGGTGCTGACCTACAACGCCTTCCTCATGAGCACGAACCTGTACCCCAACTGGGGCCAGGAGCACCGGGCGAAGGAGATAGCCGACGCCGGCTTCTTCCAGGGCCAGGACGTCGTCGTGCTGCAGGAAGCCTTCGACAACGCGACCTCCGACGCGCTCAAGTCCCGCGCCGCCGACCGTTATCCGTACCAGACGCCGGTCGTGGGGCGGAGCAAGGACGGCTGGGACGCCACCGGCGGCAAGTACTCGGCCACCACCCCGGAGGACGGCGGGGTGACGGTGCTCAGCAAGTGGCCGATCCTCCGCAAGGAGCAGGTGATCTTCAACGACGCCTGCGGCGCGGACTGGTGGTCCAACAAGGGCTTCGCCTACGTCGTGCTGAACGTGGGCGGCAGCAAGGTGCACGTGGTGGGCACGCACGCCCAGTCGACCGACAGCGGCTGCGCGGCGGGCGAGGCGGCCGCGGACCGCTCCCAGCAGTTCCGGCAGATCGACGCGTTCCTGGACGCCAAGAACATCCCGGCGGACGAGCAGGTGATGATCGCCGGTGATCTGAACGTGGACTCGCACAGCGCGGAGTACGCCTCGATGCTGGCCGACGGCGATCTCGCCCCGGCCGACGCCCGCGACGGCCACCCCTACTCCTTCGACACCAAGGAGAACTCGATCGCGGCCTACCGCTACCCGACCGATCCCCGCGAGGACCTGGACTACGTCCTCCACCGCAAGGGCCACGCGCGCCCGGCGGGCTGGCGGAACACGGTGATCAAGGAACAGTCCGCGCCGTGGACCGTCTCGAGCTGGGGCAGGACGTACACGTACACCAACCTCAGCGATCACTACCCCGTGGTCGCCGGGGCGAGCTGACGCCTCGAGTCGATCTTTCGCCAAAGTTTCGTATCGACCACCGATCGGGTCTGCTGCCCCGTCGCGGGCCGTGTTTCAATAGGGGGCATGGCCAGCTACCAGAACACCGCGACGGGTCGCAGCGACCTCGAGCCCTTCTGGCCCTCTCGCCAGCACCACGACTTCGACCGAGTGTGTTGTCGCGCGTCCTTCGCGCAGGCCCTCTCCTCTCGCTGACCCCTACGTCGACGTCAGCCCCGCCGGCACCGGCCGGCCAAAGCGGCCCGCGCGCCCAGCACGTCCTCTCGACGTTCTCGCGCGAAAGAGCTTCAGTCCATGACGAACCTCCGCACCCTGCCCGCCCCCGCGCAGGCCCTCCCCGCCCATGCCGCCCACCGCCACCGGCTGCGGGCCGTGGCCCCGGACGAGGTCCCGCCGGTCGCCGAGCTGCTGCACCCCCAGGCGACCTGGATGCCCGCTCCGCAGCACACGCTGCCCACCCTGCCGGGCCAGCCGCCGATGATCGGCTACCTGGTGCTGGTACCGGCCGAGCAGCAGGCCCCCGGGACGACCGGACCTGCCGCACCGGCCTCACCGGCCGCCCCGGCCCTCACCGCGGGCGATGCGCTGGTGAGCATCGATCCCGAGCAGCGCACCGCGAGCATCGCGGGGCGGGTGCTGGACCTGACCTACCTCGAGTTCGAGCTGCTGGCCCACCTCGTCGCCCATCCGCACCGGGTGCACACCCGCGACCAGCTGGTGACCACGGTGTGGGGCTACGGGCACGTGGGCGACGGCCGGACCGTCGACGTCCACGTGGCCCGGCTGCGCCGCAAGATGGGCGCCGAGCACCGCTCGTCGATCGTGACCGTCCGCCGGGTCGGCTACAAGTACGCGCCGCCCGCGGGCCACTGACACCTCACCCCCGACGGGGCGGCGGCGCGGCGGGTGAGAGGGTGGGGCCATGACCGACACCAGCGAGCTCGTCCGGCTCCTCGGCCTCGAACGCCATGTCGAGGGCGGCTGGTTCCGCGAGACATGGCAGACATCCGTCACCGCCGTCCCCGACGGGTACAGCGGCCCGCGCGCGTACGCGACCGGGATCTACTACCTGCTCCACCCCGGCGAGCGGTCCCGCTGGCACAGGGTCCGCTCCGACGAGCTGTGGCTGTGGCACCGCGGCGGCCCCCTGCGGATGCGGCTGGGCGGCAGCGGCGAGGCCCCCGACGAGGAGGGTGCCGCCGGTGCCGTCCTGGGCCCCGGCGTCGAGCACGGGGAGCGGCCCCAGCTGCTGGTGCCCGGCGGCGTGTGGCAGTGCGCCGAGCCGGCGGGCGACGAGCCGGTGCTGGTGACGTGCGTGGTCGCCCCCGGTTTCCACTACGAGGACTTCACGCTCGCCCACCTGGACAGGGACTGACACCGCACATGCCCATAGCCGTCCCCCTCGCGTTCTCCCGGCTGCCCCGCCTCGCCCCCGCCTATGTGGGGGGCGTGCAGCTGGGCGCGTACGCCGTGCATCGCCTGCTCACGCCGGCGGTGCGCGAGCGCTTTTTGCGTCACTGCTCCACCAACGTCGACAACCTGCGCCGGGGCCGCTGGGACACCCTCGCCAGCAGCGCGCTGGTGGTGGAGGCGCCGATGGAGCTGCCGTACGCGCTGCTGCTCCTGGCCGTGCTCGGCTACACCGAGTACGCGTACGGCGCGTGGTGGGCGGCGGGCGCCTTTGTGTACGGGCACGTCGGCGCGTCCCTGGTGGTGTACGCGGGGCTGCGCGCCCTGCGTCCCGGGCCGCGCACCCGGTCCGCGATCGACGTGGGCGCCAGCTACGGCTTCAACGCCATGGTCGGCGCGCTCGCCACCACGCTGCCGCGCGGATACGTCCGTACGGGTGCCTGCGCCGCGCTGCTCGCCCTGGGGGCGCGCCCCTACCTGCGCGGACCGGGGCGGGCGGACTTCACGGACGCCGGTCATCTGCTGGCGCTCGTGCTCGGCATCGGCCTGGGCCCGGCCCTCGCCGCCGGGCGCCGTCGCGGACTCGGCCTCCGTTCCTCACAATAAAAGGGCAAAGCGGTGCAATAGCCGCATAAATGAGCACATCAGGGAGCCCGCCCATGCCGCAGCAGCTCGATGCCTCGACGATCAGCAACCTCCGCGACCTGGGGGGCATCGCGCTCGTGGGCAATTCCGCCGTCCGCCCCGGGCTCCTGCTGCGCTCCGGCCAGCTCGACGGGCTGGACCCGGCGGCCGACCCCACCGTGGCCGCCCTGGGCATCCACACGGTCGTCGACCTGCGCACCGACAACGAGCGGCGCGAGCGCCCCGACCGGCTGCCCGACGGCGCCCGCCTGATCGTCGCCGACGTCATGGCCGGCCGGGTCTCCCCCGCCGGCGGCTCCCACCGCTCCCCCGCCGTCCCCGGCCGGGAGGTGCCCGCGCGGCTGGAGGACGTCCTGGGCAACCCGGCGGCCGTCGAGAAGTACCTGGGCGGCGGCAAGGCGGAGAAGCTGATGTGCGACACCTACCGGGCGTTCGTCGCCTCCGAGTCGGCCTGCCAGGCCTACCGGCTGCTGCTCACCACGCTCGCCGAGCCGGACTGCGGCCCGCTGCTGTTCCACTGCACCGCCGGCAAGGACCGCACCGGCTGGGCCACCACCGTGATCCTGCTGCTGCTCGGCGCGGACGAGGCGGCCGCCGAGCGCGAGTACCTCGAGGTCGCCCCGGCCGTGCGGGCCGTGTACGGGCCCGTCATAGACCGCTTCGCCGCGGTCGGCGGCGACCCGATGATCGCCGACGCGATCCTGGGCGTGCGACCGGCCTACCTGGCGGCGGCACTGGAGGAGATGCACCGGACGTACGACGGCGTGACCGGCTACGTCCGCGACGGCCTCGGCATCCCCGACGCGGCCGTCGACCGCATCAGGGCCCGCTGCATCGCCTGACGGCCACGCCCGCCGGGGCCCGCCCCCACACGGGTGAAGTGACCATCGCACGATTCACTCGTTCTACGGACGTGGAGCAGCAAGCTACGGCCCCCCGGCCCTTCGCCCCGGCCCCCGTCGACGTCGAGCAGGCGGAGGCCGCGCTCATCGAGCACTACCCGCGCCTGGTGCGGCTCGCCTACCTCGTGCTGCCGCCGGCGCTGGGCCGCAACCGCCGCGTGCTCACCGCGCACGCCCTCGTCCAGCGGTCGCTGCCCCGCAACCGCTCCGCCGCCGCCTCCGAGACGATCGTCCCGGCCCCCCGCGACGCCGAGGGCTCGCCCGCCGACCCGGGCTACTCCTATGTGCGCCAGCGCGTGCTGCGGGCCGCGCTGGACGCGGGCCGGCCGCGCGGCCGGTGGCAGCTGCCCCGGCCCGGCCAGCTGCCGCCGCTGCTGCCCCAGGTGTGGGGGCTGCGGCTGTTCCCCCGCTCCGGCGGCGCCGACGAACTGGCCCTGGACCAGGCACTCGCCGCGCTGTCCGGGCCCGGCCGGGCCGCGTACGTGCTGCGCGAGCTGGAGCTGCCGGGCGACCGCGACGTACGCCGGCTGCTGGCCGCCGCCGGGGTCGCCGACCCGGACGCGGCGCTCGCCGAGGCGGTCCGGGTGCGCGTCCCGGCCGGCAGCCGGGACGCCTCACTGCTGGAGTCGGTGGAATTCGACCCCTGCTCGCTCCAGGCCCGGCCCACCGACCTGATGCGCCGCCGCCAGCACACCCGCGCGGCACTGGCCGCGCTGGCCGCCGCCGTCGTCTGCAGCACACTGCTGGGCCTGCCGGGCGACGGCTGGGGCTCGAGCGGCGCGGCCGCGCCCCCGTACGCGCAGAACGCCGCCGCCGAGCAGGCCCTCGACCCCGCCCGGCTGACGCGGGCCGCCCCCGACGCCTGGAAGCGCGCCGACCGCCCCGGCTTCGCCTCCTGGCCGGCCCGCGGGGACCGCACCGACGACCAGGACCTGCTGCGCCGGGCGCTCGCCGTCTGGGCCCGCCCCGGGCGGACGGTGCAGGTCACGGCCACCCCGGGGACGGCTTCCGGCCCGGCGGCCGGGCCGCCGCAGCTGCTGTTCGCGGGGGAGGTCGACTCCGCGGTCGTCGTGCTGCTGTACGACGGCCTGCGGGCCGTGCGCTACGCCGAGTCCCGGAGCGGCGACACCCGTTCCGCCGCGCTGGACTTCGCGCGGACGGACGCCGCCGACGCCGGGACGGCCACCGCGCTCGTCCTCGGCCGCACCGACGGCAACGTCCGCTATCTGACCGCCCCCTGGGTGACCACCTCCGCCGTGCGCGACCTCCTCGACCCCACCGCCCCCGCCCGCCCCCTGCACCGGGACGCCACGGGAGTGACCGACACGCTGCCCAGCCCCGCCGCCGCGGGCGACTGCCGCGGCTGGACGGCCCTGGAGCTCGGCGGCCACCTGGTCACCGATCTCGGCGAGCTGGTCCCGGCCCGGCTCACCGCGGGCGCCCCCGCCGCCCCGCACGATGTGAACACCGCGGCCGAGCGGGCCGGCTGGGCCCACACCGCCTGCCACCTGCCGACCGTGCGCGGCCAGGGCGTGCGGTCGGTCAACTCCTGGCAGTTCGCGACACAGGCGCTGCCCGGCGCCGGCGGGAACGCCGGGTGGTTCTGCACCCGGGCGGAGACCTGGCGGGGCACGGGCAGCCGGGTGCTGGCCCAGTTCCAGGTGCCCGGCACCCGGCCGGGCGCCCCGGGCGCGGTCGTCGCCCGCGCCGAGGACTCCCCCGCCTGCGGTGAACGCGAGCCGAACGTCCTGGCGGGCGTGCTGTGGAAGTCCCGGGCCGGCACCTGGTACGCGCTCGCGGCCGGCGGCGGCAACGTCTCGTCCGTCGCCGCGACCGGCGGGGTGCGCGGCAGCGCCCTGGGCCCGCTGCTGGCCGTGCCCGCGCGGCAGGGCGCTCAGACGAAACTGACGGCCCGTCTGAAGGACGGCCGCCGGATCACGGCACTGCGCTGACCCCGTCCGTCCCGGCCCCGGAGGGGGCCCGAACGGCCCAGGGTACGCGGTGGTTCGGCCGTCTAGGATGACCGCCATGACGACCGGGGTCCGCCGCAGGATGAGCGTCGAGGAGCGACGCGAGCAACTCATCGCGGTCGCCCTCGACCTCTTCAGCCATCGTCCGCCCGACACCGTCTCCATCGACGACATCGCTGTGGCGGCCGGGATCTCCCGGCCGCTCGTCTATCACTACTTCACCTGCAAGAAGAGCCTGTACGAGGCCGCGTTGCGGCGCGCCGCCGACGAGCTGGTCACGCTGCTCGCCGAGCCCCCCGAGGGCCCGCCGGCCGCCCGGCTGTCCCGGGTGCTGCGGCGGTTCTTCGACTTCGTGGAGGCCCATGGCACCGGGTACGCGGCCCTGCTGCGGGGCGGCCCTGCGATGGGCGGCGCGGGCGCGGCCGTCGCGCTGATCGACGAGGTGCGCCGGGCCGCGTACGGCCGCCTGGTGGAGCACCTGGGCGTGGGCGAGCCGACGCCCCGCCTGGAGTTGACGCTGCGCTCGTGGATCTCCCTGGTGGAGACCACGGCGCTGCTGTGGCTGGACGGCCGCCGCATCCCGCGCGTGGAGCTGGAGACCCAGCTGGTGCTGGCGTTCACGGCGCTCCTCGCGGTGAGCGCCGCCTACGACGAGGACACCGCGGCCGTCCTGGCGCGGGTCCTCGCCGACGAGCCGGCCACCGGTCCGGTGACCGCGCTCGCGGGGCGGCTCAGCCGCGCCGGAAGACCGCCGCCGTCCTGCCCGGCACGGTGAAGGTGCCGGTCCCGGCGTCGTAGGAGGCCGAGGTGACGACGGGGTCCGAGCCGCGTGCCTGCACGGGGTGCAGGGCGTAGCCGGTGCCGGCGAGGGCGCCGACGCGCTGGGTGCGGGTGTCCGGGGCGGCGTTGAGGACGACGACGAGGTCGTCGAGGCGCATGGTGATCACTCCCGGGGTCTCGTCGGCGCCGGAGAGCGGGAAGGACAGGGCCCGCTGGACGGCCTCGGTGGTGGGCTTGCCGAAGGCCTTCTCGGTCGTGCGGATGCGCAGCAGGTCCCGGTAGGCGGCCGAGGCGGCCGTGATCGGGCCGCAGCCGGGGCGCAGTGCCGGGTCGGCGAGGAGAGGTCGGGCGTAGGGCCACTTGTCGGCGTTGTCGCGGGCCGGGGGCAGGCCGCGGCCGAAGCCGTTGCCGTCGGCGCAGTTCCAGTGGATGGCGTTGAACCAGTCGCCGCTGTCGTAGGAGTTGCGGTCCAGCGACTTCGAGCGCAGCAGGTCGGTGCCGGCCTGGGAGAGGGCCGGGCCCTGGGAGAGGGCGGCCGCGGCCATCGCGAGGACCTGCGCGCGGGCGCGCTCGGCGGCGGGTGTGCCGGGCGGGAGTTTGTAGGCGAGGGCGTCGTAGAGGGTTTCGTTGTCGTGGGCGTCGGCGTAGGAGAGGGCGTCGCCGGGGGCGGCGGCGTAGCCGGCGGGCGAGCCGTTGTAGTCGACGTCGGCGCCGCGCACCTGGCGGCCGGTGGAGTCGGTGAAGCGGTAGTCGGCGAGGTTGCCGGTCAGACCGACCTTGATCAGGTCCTGGGCGTGCAGGAGCCGGGTGCGCTGTTCGGCGTGCGAACCGTTGGCGGGAGAGCCGTTGGGGGCGGTGAACAGGCCCGAGGCGAAGCCCTGGACGCGGGGGTCGGCGTCGAAGGGGCCGCCGCCGCGGATCGCGTCGCGGGAGCGGTCGGAGAAGGTGGCGATGCCGGTGCCGGCCATGTTCTTCTGCGTGGCCTGGACGAAGCGGGCGTCGTTCGCGACCTCGCCGAAGTTCCAGCCCTCGCCGTAGAGGACGACGGCCTTGCCGTCGACGCCGTCCCGCGCGGGGGTCAGGGCGTCGAGGGCCTTGCGCACGGCGAGGACATTGGCCTTGGGGTGATGGCCCATCAGGTCGAAGCGGAATCCGTCGACCTTGTACTCCCTGGCCCAGGTGACGACGGAGTCGACGACGAGCTTGCCCATCATGGCGTGCTCGGGCGCGGTGTTGGCGCAGCAGGTGGAGGTGGCGACGGTGCCGTCGTCGAGGAGACGGTGGTAGTAGCCGGGCACGATGCGGTCCAGGACGGACTTGTCGTCCTGGCCGGAGGCGGCGGTGTGGTTGTAGACGACGTCCATGACGGTCCGCAGCCCGGCGTCGGCCAGCCCCCGCACCATCCGCCGGAATTCGAGGGTCCGGCGGGGGCCGTCGGGTTCGGAGGCGTAGGAGCCCTCGGGGACGGTGTAGTGCAGCGGATCGTAGCCCCAGTTGTAGGCGTCACGGGCGGCGGTGCGGGCGACGCATTTCTGCTGCTCGTCGGAGTCGGCCGGGAGCAAGGCCAGGTCGCAGGGCGGGGTGGCCTGGTCGGCGCGGCGTTCGGGGGCGGTGGCGAAGTCGAAGACGGGCAGCAGGTGGACGTAGGACGTGCCGGCGTCGGCGAGGCTCTTGAGGTGTCGCATGCCGGGTGAGGCGTGGTCGGTGAAGGCGCGGTAGCCGCCGGAGGCGGCGAAGTCGCGGACGTGCAGCTCCTGGATCTGCGCGTCGCGCAGCGGCACGGCCCGGGGCTTGCGCAGCCGCTGCCAGCCGGCGGGCGCGAGGGCGGGGTCGGCGAGGTCGGTGACCAGGCTGCGGGCGGAGTCGGCGGTCAGGGCGGTGGAGTAGGGGTCGGTGACGTGGTTGGTGACCACCTTGCCGGCGGACGGGGCCCAGACGGTGACCGCGTACCGGTACGGCTTGCCGGCCCAGTCGCGGGATCCGGTGGCGCTCCAGACGCCACTGGCGTCGTCGCGCCGCATGGGCAGCGTGCGGCCGTCGAGCTCGAGCGCGACGCGACGGGCGGTGGGCGCCCAGACGGAGAGGGTGGGCCGGCCCCGCTGGAAGACAGGCCCCAGGCGGGCCTTGCCGGCGGCGGACGCGTAGAGGTCGTCGAGGACGCCGGGTATCTGGACGCCGGTGACGACTCCGTCGTCCGTCTCGGCGACGAGGGGGCCTCGGAGGGCGGTGCGTTCCTTGCCGTGGGCGTCGAGGCGGAAGGCGTCGTGGGTGGCGGCGAGGCGCGGGTACCTCGTGAGGCCGCCGGGGAGGGGGGTGAGGTGGAAGGTGCCGGTGTCGTGGACGAGGCGGTGGGGGCGGGTGGGGTTGCCGAGGTTTTTGGGCCAGGCGACGGTGGTTCTGTCGAGCCACTGGACTTTGGCGTGGGGTGGATTCGGGGGTGCGGCGTGGGCCATGCCGGTGCCGGCTGTGGGCAGGGCCATGGCTATGGCTGCCGCCAGGGTGGCTAAGCGTTTCATGGACGGTTCTCCTTTGGCTGTCGGTGGGTGGGGGTGGTTTTGTCCCCCACCCCGCCCCTTCCCGTAACTGGGGGCAAGCCCCCAGACCCCCCAACCGCGCTGCGCGCGGTGTCCTCAAACGCCGGACGGGCTGAAATCAGCCCGTCCGGCGTTTGAGGACCGGGGTCCGGGGCGGAGCCCCGCCACGCGGCGGAGCCGCACATCGTTACTGCGGGAAGGGGCGGGGTGGGGGAGATCAAACCGCTAGCCGCACGCTCGCGCCCCCACATGCAGCGCCAACGCCGTATTCGCGGCAAGCGACGCGGTGAACCGGCCGTCCGCCCCCACCGTCACCCTCCGCCCGCTCTGCACGTCGCAGTAGTCACCGCCCGGCAGCGACGTCTGGAACGTCCGGCTCACGGCGAACGCCTCGTGGTTGAGGACGACGTAGCCCTTGTCGCCCCGCCCGAAGGCGATGGCCTGGTAGCCGTTGTCCCACCAGTCGGTCACCGCCGTGCCCCGCACGGCCTGGCGGAAGGCGACCATGCTGCGGATCTCCGGCCACTTGTGCTGGCACTTCCAGCCGTCCTGCCAGCAGGCAGCCACCGCCCCGCCGCCAGGCGGGCCGGCGTCGCGGTCGGTGAACTCGTAGCCCGAGTGCACGTCCGGTGCCCCGTAGGGCCAGGCCAGCATGAAGACGTTCGCCAGGGTGTAGGCGGCGCCGTCCTTGTAGCTGAGGGTGTCGCCGCCGCGCTCGGTGTCGTGGTTGTCGACGAAGACGGACGCCGTGCCGCTGGGCAGGTGGCCCCAGCCCTCGCCGAAGTTCCTCAGGTAGGCGAGCCGTTCGCTGGTGAGGACCCGCTTGAGGTCGCGGGCGTAGCGGAATTCCTGGACGTCGCCGGTGCCGGTGTATTCGCCGGGCTGGACGGCCTCCCCGGCGCCGAAGATCGTCTCCTGCTTCCAGTACGCGTCGGGCCGGGTCAGCCGGGACTTGATCGCGGCCAGGTCCTCGGCCGGTATGTGCTTGGCGGCGTCGATGCGGAAGCCGTCGGCGCCGAGCGCCAGCAGGTCGTTCAGGTAGGCGGCGATGCGCGCCCGGACGGGCTCCTCGCCGGTGTCGAGGTCGGCGAGGCCGACGAGTTCGCAGTTCTGGACGTTGCGGCGGTCGCGGTAGTCGCTGACGACGTCCGTGCAGTCGTCCATGTCCTGGCGCTGGTAGGTGCCGGGGTAGTCGTATTTCGTATACACGGAACCGCCCGTTCCGGTGCCGGCGCCGGCCGCCATGTGGTTGATGACGGCGTCGACGACGACCTTGACGCCCGCCGCGTGGCAGGCCGCGACCATGCCGGAGAAGGCCGCCCGGTCGCCGAGCCGTCCGGCGATCCGGTAGCCGACGGGCTGGTACGAGGTCCACCACTGCGGGCCCTGGATGTGCTCCTGGGGCGGGGAGACCTGGACGTAGCCGTAGTCGGCCGGGCCGAGGGTGTCCTTGCACTCCCTCCCGACGGAGGGGTAGTTCCATTCGAAGAGGACGGCCGTGACGTCCTTTTCGCCGGGTGGGCCCGCCTGTGCCTGGGGTGCGCAGACGGTCGTGGCCGCCATGAGCGCGACCGCGCCGGCCAGGACTCTTCGGGCGATTCGGGACATGCCGGTGGGGGGCATGGTGCCTCCTGGGATGGGGGGTGCGGACGCGACCCCGTACACGGCAATACGCCTTGCCCTCAAGGCCCATGAAGGTTCTTTCAGCAAGGTTGCCCGCACGAGTGCAACCGCTTGCCGCTCGAGACCGTAAGCGCCTCTCCCGCACCGGTCAACCCTTCGGACACGGTCCGGTTACAACCCCGAAATCTTGCGATTCCCTTCTTGCAAGGTCTTTCGCAAGAGATTGCAGCCTGTTAGCTTCCTCCTCAGCTCGGGCCGCCCTCCCCTCCAGCGGCCTCCCGAACGAGGAGCATCCATATGCGAAGAGGCATATCGGTCGCCGCCGTTGCCGGTGCGCTGGCCCTGACCATGACCGCGTGCGGCGGTGGCGGCAGCGACAAGAGCGACGGCTCCAAAGCGGCGAACGACCCGGGCGGCGTGAGCGGCACCATCACCTGGTGGGACACCTCGGACGCCACCAACGAGGCGCCCGCCTTCAAGAAGCTGGTGGCCGCCTTCGAGGCCAAGTACCCGAAGATCAAGGTCGAGTACGTCAACGTCCCGTTCGACCAGGCCCAGCAGAAGTTCAAGACCGCCGCCGCCACCGGCAAGGGCGCCCCCGACGTGCTGCGCTCCGACGTGGGCTGGACCCCCGGCTTCGCCCAGCTCGGCTACCTCAAGGACCTCACCGGTACCCCCGCCCTCGACAAGAGCGAGGACTTCCTCGAGGGGCCGCTGAAGAACGCCGCCTACCAGGGCAAGACCTACGGCGTCCCGCAGGTCACCGACACCCTCGGCCTGCTCTACAACAAGGAGCTGCTGAAGAAGGCCGGCGTCGGCAACCCTCCGGCCAACTGGAAGGAGGTCAAGGAGGCGGCCGAGAAGATCAAGGACAGGACGGGCGCCGCGGGCATCGGCCTCAGCCCCGACAGCTACTACTCGCTGCCCTTCCTCTACGGCGAGAAGAGCGACATGGTGGACGCCGGCAAGAAGAAGATCACGATCTCCAGCGCGGCCTCCCTCAAGGGCATCGAGACCGCCGTCGACCTGGTGAAGTCCGGCGCCGCGCCCAAGCCCGCGGGCACCGACGGCTACAACGCCCTCAAGACGGACTTCAAGAACGGCAAGCTGGCCATGCTGATCGACGGTCCCTGGGCGACCAAGGAGATCTTCGGCGGCGACGCCTACAAGTCCCGCGACAACCTGGGCATCGTCCCCGTCCCGGCCGGCTCCACCGGCACCGCGGGCGCCCCGGTCGGCGGCCACAACCTCGTCGTCTACGCCGGCTCCAAGAACTTCGACGCCAGCTACCTGTTCACGAAGTTCATGACCGAGGCCACCCAGCAGGAGACCGTCTCCACCGCCATCGGCGTACTGCCCACCCGCAAGTCGGCCTACACCAAGGCCGTCCTCGCCGACCCGGTGCGCGACTCCTACTTCCGGGCGCTGGACAAGGCCCACCCGCGGCCGCCGATCCCCCAGGGCGGCGACCTCTTCACCGAGTACCTCCAGCACTACACCAAGATCCTCACCCTCAAGGAAGAGCCCAAGGCGGGCCTGGACGCCACGGCCAAGGCCTGGCAGTCCGCGCTCCTCAAGGACTACGGCATCGAGGAGTAGGACCCGATGTCCACAGTCGTCACCAAGGTCAGGCGCTCCTTCGGCACCCACTGGTACGCCTGGGCGATGGTGCTGCCGGTCGTTCTCGTGCTGGCGGTCCTCGTCGGCTATCCGCTGGGGCGGGGAATCTACCTGTCCTTCACGGACGCCAATGAGGCCAACATCGGCCGCACCATCGGCGTCAACCACATCGCCCCGACGTACGAGTTCGTCGGACTCGACAACTACTGGAAGGTGCTCTCCGGCCAGGAGGGCCACTTCTACTCGCGCCTGACCTGGACCGTCGTCTGGACCTCGGCCTGCGTCTTCCTGCACTACACGATCGGCCTGGGGCTGGCCCTGCTGCTCAACCGGCAGGTCCGGTTCCGGGCGCTGTACCGGGTGCTGCTGATCCTGCCCTGGGCGGTGCCGGCGTTCGTCGCCACCTTCTCCTGGCGGCTGATGTTCAACGAGAAGTACGGCGTGCTCAACGCCTTCCTGACCGGACTGGGCCTGGACCCGGTGGACTGGCTCGGCGACAGCACGCTGCAGAAGCTGTCGGCCGTCGCGGTCAACGTCTGGCTGGGCGTGCCGTTCATGATGGTCGCCATCCTCGGCGGCCTGCAGTCCATCCCGGGCGAGCTGCACGAGGCGGCCGAGATGGACGGGGCCTCGCCGTGGCAGCGCTTCCGCCATGTGACCCTGCCGGGGCTGCGCGCGGTGAGCGGCACGGTGATCCTGCTGGGCGTCATCTGGACGTTCAACATGTTCCAGGTGATCTACCTGCTGATCGGGCAGGGCGCCAGCTCGGAGAGCGAGATCCTGGTGACGTACTCCTACCGGCTCGCCTTCCAGGGCATCCGCGACTACGCGGGCTCGGCCACGTACGGCATCCTCATCCTCTCGCTGCTGCTGGTCTTCGCCGTCTTCTACCGCCGGATGCTCACCCGACAGGAGGAGACGACCCGATGAGCACCACCACCCCCACGCCGCGCGGGCGCGGGCAGCGCTCGCGCGGGGCCTCGATCGCCCTGCACACGGCGCTGGTCTGCGCCTCGGCGATCTCCCTCTTCCCCGTCCTGTTCATCGTCTTCGTCTCGCTGCGCGGACGGGACGGCTGGCAGGAGCCGACCAGGGCCACCGGCTTCGACCTCTCCAACTACACCCACATCCTGGGCGAGACGAAGTTCCTGACCTGGTTCGGCAACTCCGTGATCATCGCGCTGGGCGCCACCGTCGTGGGCGTGTTCCTCTCGGCGACCGCGGGCTACGCGGTCTCCCGGATGCGCTTCCCCGGGCACCGGCCGCTGATGTGGACCTTCCTCGTCGTGCAGATGTTCCCGATGGCGGTGCTGATCGTGCCGCTCTACAACATCCTCGGGCAGCTGGAGCTGCTGGACTCGCACGCCGGCCTGATCCTCACCTACTGCTCGGTCTCCGTGCCGTTCTGCGCCTGGATGCTCAAGGGGTACTTCGACTCCATCCCGGCCGAGATCGACGAGGCGGGCCGGGTGGACGGGCTGACCCCCTTCGGCACGTTCTGGCGGCTGATCCTGCCGCTGGCCCGGCCGGGCCTGGCCGTCACCGGCTTCTACTCCTTCATCACCGCCTGGGGCGAGGTGGCCTTCGCCACCCAGTTCATGAGCAGCGAGGAGCACTACACGCTGGCCGTCGGGCTGCAGACGTTCGTCGGGCAGCAGAAGGCCGAGTGGGGGCTGATGACGGCGGCGGCCGTGCTGATCACCGTCCCGGCCGGGCTGGTCTTCTTCCTCGCCCAGCGGCACCTGGTGGCCGGACTGACCGCCGGCGGCACCAAGGGCTGACCTTGTGCCCGCACCGTCGTTGAGCCCTGCACACGAGACGAACCTACGAGACTACGAGCCGATAGGAAGTACATGACCCAGCATCTCGCGCCCTCCCTCCGTCCGGCCGCCGGCGACCCCGCGCGGGCCGACGGCTGGTGGCGCAGCGCTGTCATCTACCAGGTGTACGTGCGCTCGTTCGCCGACAGCGACGGCGACGGTATCGGTGATCTGCGGGGCATCCGGGAGCGGCTGCCGTACCTGGCAGGGCTGGGCGTGGACGCGCTGTGGCTGACGCCGTTCTACGCCTCGCCGCAGGCGGACGGCGGCTACGACGTGGCGGACTACCGGGCCGTCGACCCGCTGTTCGGGCAGCTGTCGGACGCGGACGACCTGGTGCGCGAGGCGCACCGGCTGGGGCTGCGGGTCATCGTGGACATCGTGCCCAACCACACCTCCGACCAGCACGCCTGGTTCAAGGCCGCGCTCGCGGACCGGCCGGAGGGGACGGCCCGCGAGCGCTACCACTTCCGTCCGGGCCGGGGCGCGTCCGGCGAACTGCCCCCCAACGACTGGGAGTCGGTCTTCGGCGGCCCGGCCTGGACGCGCACCACGGACGCCGACGGCACCCCGGGCGAGTGGTACCTGCACCTGTTCGCGCCCGAGCAGCCGGACCTCAACTGGGACAGCGCCGAGGTGCGTGCGGAGTTCGACTCCGTGCTGCGGTTCTGGCTGGACCTGGGCGTGGACGGGTTCCGTATCGACGTGGCGCACGGCATGGTCAAGGCGGCGGGGCTGCCGGACATCGGGCACACCGAGCAGGCGAAGCTGATCGGCGCGCAGGTGCTGCCGTTCTTCGACCAGGACGGGGTGCACGAGATCCACCGCGCCTGGCGGCGGCTGCTGGAGTCCTACCCGGGCGAGCGGATCGGGGTGGCCGAGGCATGGGCACCCACGGCGGAGCGGCTGGCGCTGTACGTGCGTCCCGACGAGCTGCACCAGGCGTTCAACTTCCAGTTCCTGACCTGCGACTGGGGCGCGGAGCCGATGCGGGAGGTCATCGACGATTCGCTGGCGGCCACGCTGTCGGTGGGGGCGCCCACGACGTGGGTGCTGTCCAACCACGACGTGGTGCGGCACGCCACCCGCTACGGGGCCGGCGACGACGAGCTGGGGCTGCGCCGGGCACGCGCGGCGGCGCTGCTGATGCTGGCGCTGCCGGGCTCGGCCTATGTCTACCAGGGCGAGGAGCTGGGGCTGCCGGAGGTTGTGGACCTGCCGGACGAGGTGCGCCAGGACCCGGCGTTCTTCCGGGGCGACGGTCAGGACGGCACCCGGGACGGCTGCCGGGTGCCGCTGCCGTGGTCGGGCGAGGCGGCCCCGTTCGGCTTCGGGCCGGGCGGCAGCTGGCTGCCGCAGCCCGGGGCGTGGGCGGGCCTGTCGGTGGAGGCGCAGTCGGGCGACCCGCGCTCGACGCTGGAGCTCTACCGCTCGGCGCTGACGCTGCGCCGCGAGCTGCCGGGGCTGGGCGACGGGGAGATGACGTGGCTGGAGGCTCCCGAGGGAGTGCTGGCGTTCTCCCGGCCGGGCTTTGTGTGCACCCTCAACACGCTGGGTGACGAGGTGGCGCTGCCGGTGCCGGGCCGTCCGCTGCTGGCGACCGAAGCCCTGGAATTCTCTGGCGGTACGGTACGTATCCCTTCGAATTCATGTGTGTGGTGGGCAGTCTGAGATGCGACCGGTACAGTCACCTCCTGTGACCGCACGGCTGGCCGATATCGCAGCCCAGGCGGGTGTCAGCGAAGCAACCGTCAGCCGCGTCCTCAACGGAAAGCCGGGGGTCGCCGCCTCCACCCGCCAGTTGGTGCTGGCCGCGCTCGACGTGCTGGGCTACGAACGGCCGGTCCGGCTGCGGCAGCGCAGCGAGGGACTGGTCGGGCTGATCACGCCCGAGCTGGAGAACCCGATATTCCCGGCCTTCGCCCAGGTGATAGGCCAGGCCCTGACGCGCCAGGGCTACACCCCGATCCTGGCCACCCAGACGCCGGGCGGCTCCACCGAGGACGAGCTGACGGAGATGCTCGTCGACCGGGGAGTGGCCGGCATCCTCTTCGTCTCGGGGCTGCACGCGGACACCTCCGCCGACATGCAGCGCTACGAGCGGCTGCGGGCCCAGGGCGTGCCGTTCGTGCTGATCAACGGCTTCTCGTCGAAGGTGCGGGCGCCCTTCGTCTCGCCCGACGACCGGGCGGCGGTGCGCCTGGCCGTCACCCATTTGGCCGCACTGGGCCACCGGCGCATCGGGCTGGCCCTGGGGCCCCGGCGGTACGTCCCGGTGCAGCGGAAGATCGAGGGCTTCCTGCGGAGCATGCGGGACGAGCTGGGGGTGGCCGAGGCGGAGGCGGAGCAGCTGATCCAGCATTCGCTGTTCACCCTTGAGGGTGGTCAGGCGGCGGCCGCCGCGCTCATCGACCGGGGGTGCACGGCGGTGGTGTGCGCCAGCGACATGATGGCGCTGGGGGTGATCCGGGCGGCGCGGCAGCACGGTCTCGAAGTGCCGCGCGACGTCTCGGTGGTGGGGTTCGACGACTCGCCGCTGATCGCGTTCACCGACCCGCCGCTGACCACGATCCGGCAGCCCGTGCAGTCGATGGGGCAGGCCGCGGTGCGGGCGCTGCTGGAGGAGATCGGCGGCACCCCGGCCCCGCACAGCGAGTTCGTCTTCCTGCCCGAACTCGTGGTGCGGGGGTCGACGGCGTCGGCTCCGGGCGTGCGTACGGATGCTCGTGCGAACGCGCGGGGGACGGTCGCGCGGGGGGACTGACGGGGGTGCGCACCCGACTTGGGGACGATCTGCCGATGTGAGCTTTCTGGCAGACTCTTTCCCTATGGGTGAAGCGACAGCAAGGACCCTGGAAGGCCGGACGGCCGCCCCGCCACCCACCCGGGAGCGCGCGGAACGGCCGTCGGCGGATCGCGGCCTGCTGCACAGGCTGCGCTCCCCACGGCATCCACGCCTGTGGTTCGAGGTGCTGCTGATCGTGTTGAGTTACTGGACGTATTCGCTCGTCCGCAACGCCGTGCCCGAACAGCGGGCGGCGGCCCTGCGCAACGCCGACTGGATCTGGCAGGCCGAGCAGTCCCTGCACATCGCCGTGGAGCGGACCGTCAACCAGGCCGTGAATTCGGTGACGTGGCTGATCGTGGGCATGAACTACTACTACGCCACGCTGCATTTCGTGCTCACCATCGGGGTGCTGGTCTGGCTCTACCGCTGGCATCCGGGGCGGTACGCGGCCGCCCGGCTGGCGCTGTTCGCCACCACCGGTGTGGCCCTGCTCGGTTACTACCTGTATCCGCTGGCGCCGCCCCGGCTGATGGAGGGCCTCGGGTTCGTCGACACCGTCGTGGTGCACCACACCTGGGGCTCGATGGCGTCGGGGAATCTCGCGGACGTCTCCAACCAGTACGCGGCGATGCCGTCGATGCACATCGGCTGGTCGACGTGGTGCGGCATCACCATCGCGATGCTGACGCGGGCGGCGTGGGTGCGGCTGCTGGGGGTGCTCTACCCGGTGACGACGCTGGTGGTGATCGTCTCGACCGCGAACCACTTCTGGCTGGACGCGGTGGGCGGCCTGCTGTGCCTGGCCTTCGGGTTCGCCCTGTCCTGCGCCTGGTACCGGGCACTGCCCTTCCGGCTGGCCCGCCGGGTGGCGGTCGAGAGCGCCTAGGCGCATCCTGAGGGGACATCGCCTCAGGGGGCATCGCCTCAGGATGCATCGTCTCCGGCGGGCGCGGGCGGCGGCCGGTCAGGCCCCGTAGAACAGCTCCTCCACCACGGCCCGCGCCCGCCGCGTCGTGCGCCGGTAGTCGTCGAGCATCTCCCCGACGTGGCCCGGCTCGTAGCCGAGGTAGCGGCCGACGGCGGCCAGCTCCCGGGGGTCGGTGGGGAAGGTGTCCCCGGCGCGGCCGCGCACCAGCATCACGGCGTTGCGCACGCTGGTGGCCAGCACCCACGCCTCGTCCAGGATGCGGGCGTCCTCGGTGGAGATGAGCTCCGCGGCGTGGGCCGCGGCCAGCGCCTCACGGGTGCGGGTGGTGCGCAGGCCCGGCTCGGCCCAGCCGTGCCGCATCTGCAGCAGCTGGACGGTCCACTCGACGTCGGACAGGCCGCCGCGACCCAGCTTGGTGTGGGTGGTCGGGTCGGCGCCGCGCGGCAGCCGTTCGGTCTCCATCCGGGCCTTCAGGCGCCGGATCTCGCGCACCGCGTCCTCGCCCAGGCCCTCGACCGGGTAGCGCAGCGGGTCGACGAGCTCGACGAAGCGCCGGCCCAGCCCCTCGTCGCCCGCGACCGGCTCGGCCCGCAGCAGGGCCTGGCTCTCCCACACCAGCGACCAGCGCCGGTAGTAGGCCGCGTACGAGGCGAGGCTGCGCACCATCGGCCCGGACTTGCCCTCGGGGCGCAGGTCGGCGTCGACGAGCAGCGGCGGGTCGGTGGTGGGCAGTTGCAGCAGGCGGCGCATCTCACCGGCCACGGCGAAGGCGGCCTTGCCGGCCTCCTCGTCGCCGACGCCCTCGCGTGGTTCGTGGACGAACAGCACGTCCGCGTCGGAGCCGTAGCCCTGTTCGTGGCCGCCGAAGCGGCCCATGGCGATGACGGCGAAGCGCGTGGGCAGGGTGTCGCCCCACTCGGCCCGCACGGCCGCGCGCAGGGCGCCGGCGATGGTGGCGGCGTTGAGGTCGGAGACGGCGTCGCCGACCGTCCGGACACGGGCGCCCGGGTCGCTGCCCGCGGTCTCGGCGTGGCCGCGGGAGCCGGTGCCGTGCTCGCCGGTGGCGTGGGCGCCGTTGCCGGGGTGCCCGTAGGCGCCGATGATGTCGGCGGCGGCGGTGCGGAACAGCTCGCGGCGGCGCACCCCGCGCACCGCGACGATCCCGGCCTCGGCGTCCTCGGCGCGGCCGACCGCGGCCATCACCTCCTGCTCGAGCGCCTCGCGGCCCCGGGGGCGCAGGCCGCCGGGGTCGCCGAGGAGCGCGACGGCCTCGGGGGCGCGCAGCAGCAGGTCGGGGGCCAGGCGCCCGGCGGACAGCACCCGGGCCAGGTTCTCGGCGGCCACGCCCTCGTCGCGCAGCAGCCGCAGGTACCAGGGGGTGCGGCCCAGCGCGTCGGAGACCTTGTGGAAGTTGAGCAGGCCCGCGTCGGGGTCGGCGGAGTCGGCGAACCAGCCGAGCAGGACGGGCAGCAGGGTGCGCTGGATGGCGGCCTTGCGGGTGACGCCGGAGGCCAGGGCCTCCAGGTGGCGCAGGGCGCCGGCCGGGTCGGCGTAGCCGAGGGCCTCCAGGCGCTGGCCGGCGGCCTTGGGGCTGAGCCGGATCTCGCCGGGCTCGAGCTGGGCGACGGCGTCCAGCAGGGGCCGGTAGAACAGCTTCTCGTGCAGCCTGCGCACCTCGCGGGCGTGCAGCCGCCACTGCCTGCCGAGTTCGTCGACGGGTTCCTTGCCGGCGGGCCAGTCGCAGGTGCGGGCCAGCGAGCGGCCCAGCCGGCGCAGGTCGTCCTCGCCCTCGGGGACGAGGTGGGTGCGGCGCAGCCGGTAGAGCTGGATGCGGTGTTCCAGGGCGCGCAGGAAGCGGTAGGCGGCGTCGAGCGCCTTGGCGTCCGCCCGGCCGACGTAGCCGCCCGCGGCGAGGGCGGCCAGCGCCTCGAGGGTGCTGCCGCTGCGCAGGGTGGCGTCGCTGCGGCCGTGCACCAACTGCAGGAGCTGGACGGCGAATTCGACGTCCCGCAGGCCGCCGGGGCCGAGCTTGAGCTCGCGCTCGACCTGGGTGGCGGGGATGGACTCGATGACGCGGCGGCGCATCTGCTGCACGTCCGCGACGAAGTTCTCGCGCTCGGCGGCCTGCCAGACCAGCGGTGAGACGGCGTCCGCGTAGGCCTGCCCGAGGGCGGCGTCCCCGGCGACGGGCCGGACCTTGAGCAGGGCCTGGAACTCCCAGGTCTTGGCCCAGCGCTGGTAATAGGCGAGGTGGCTGGTGAGGGTGCGCACGAGGGGGCCGTTGCGGCCCTCGGGGCGGAGGTTGGCGTCGACGGGCCAGATGGTGCCCTCGGGCGTGACGTCGGAGCAGACCCGCATCATCCGGGCGGCCAGCCGGGTGGCGGCCTGCAGGGCGGGGCCCTCGGCCGTGCCCTCCACGGCCTCCGCCACGAAGATCACATCGACGTCGGAGACGTAATTGAGCTCGTGGCCGCCGCACTTGCCCATGCCGATGACGGCGAGCCGGCAGACGGCGGCGTCCTGCGGCTGCTCCTCGGACGCGATCCGCAGGGCGGCGCGCAGGGTGGCGGTGGCCAGGTCGGCGAGTTCGGCGGCGGTCTCGGAGACGTCGGTGGTGCCGCTGACGTCCCGGGCGGCGATGGTCAGCAGGCAGCCGCGGTAGGCGGCGCGCAGCGCGTCGGGGGGAGTGAGCCCGGCCTCGTGCCCCGCCCGCACCCCCTCGGTCAGGGCCCGCTCGAACTCGGGCACGGCGGGGTGCAGATCGGCCGACTCGAAGGCGGCGAGCGCGCGCCAGTGCCCGGGATGCCGGGCGAGGTGGTCGCCGAGGGACTCGGAGACCCCCAGCACACCCAGCAGCCGGTCGCGCAGCGGCTTGGCGGTGACCAGGGTGTCCAGCAGCGCCCGCCGCTCCCCGTCCCCCCGGGAGTCCAGCGCCTCGACCAGCCGGACGAGCCCGCGCAGCGCCAGGTCGGGATCGGCGGTGCCGCCGAGCGCGTCGAGCAGCACGGGGTCGGCGCGAACAGCCGCCAGCGCGGGGGCGTCCAGCAGCCGGTCGGCGGCCGGCGGGTCGGTGAAGCCGTACCTGAGCAGCCTGGTGTAGGCACTGCTGCGCCGACCGTCCGGCACTGTCATCGGCAGCCTTTCGTCCGTCCGCGGTGGGGGGCCCAGGATGTGTCCCCGGAGGCCACCGGTCAGAGCACCGGCAGCATCTTGCGCAGCTCGAAGGCCGTGACCTCCGAGCGGTACTCCTCCCACTCCTGCTTCTTGTTGCGCAGGAAGAAGTCGAAGACGTGCTCGCCCAGGGTCTCGGCGACCAGTTCGCTGCGCTCCATCAGCTCGATGGCCTCGCCCAGGTTCTGCGGCAGCGGCTCGATGCCCATGGCTCGGCGCTCGGCGTCGGACAGCGCCCAGACGTCGTCGTCGGCGCCGGCGGGGAGTTCGTACCCCTCCTCGATGCCCTTCAGGCCCGCGGCCAGCAGGACCGCGTACGTCAGGTAGGGGTTGGCGCCGGAGTCGATGGAGCGGACCTCGACCCGGGTGGAGCCGGTCTTGCCGGGCTTGTACATGGGCACCCGGATCAGCGCCGAGCGGTTGTTGTGTCCCCAGCAGATGTACGAGGGGGCCTCGCCGCCGGCGCCCGCGGTGCGCTTGGAGCCGCCCCAGATGCGCTTGTAGGAGTTCACCCACTGGTTGGTGACGGCGGAGATCTCGCCCGCGTGCTTCAGCAGGCCGGCGATGAAGGACTTGCCGACCTTGGAGAGCTGGTACTCGGCGCCGGACTCGTAAAAGGCGTTGCGGTCGCCCTCGAAGAGGGAGAGGTGGGTGTGCATGCCGGAGCCGGGGTACTCGGAGAACGGCTTGGGCATGAACGTGGCCTGCACGCCCTGCTCCAGCGCCACCTGCTTCATCACCAGGCGGAACGTCATGATGTTGTCGGCGGTCGACAGCGCGTCCGCGTAGCGCAGGTCGATCTCCTGCTGTCCGGGGGCGCCCTCGTGGTGGCTGAACTCCACCGAGATGCCCATGGACTCCAGCATGGTGATCGCCTGGCGGCGGAAGTCCATACCGACGTTCTGCGGGGTGTGGTCGAAGTAGCCGGAGGAGTCGGCGGGCACCGGGCGGGTGCCGTCGACGGGCTTGTCCTTGAGCAGGAAGAACTCGATCTCGGGGTGGGTGTAGAAGGTGAACCCGAGGTCGGAGGTCTTGGCCAGGATGCGCTTGAGGACGTAGCGCGGGTCGGCGTACGAGGGCGAGCCGTCCGGCATCAGGATGTCGCAGAACATCCGGGCGGTGCCCGGGGCCTCGGCGCGCCACGGCAGGATCTGGAACGTCCCCGGGTCCGGCTTGGCGATCATGTCGGACTCATAGACCCGGGCGAAGCCCTCGATCGCGGACCCGTCGAAGCCGATGCCCTCGTCGAAGGCCTGCTCCAGCTCGGCGGGGGCGACGGCCACGGACTTCAGATAGCCGAGCACATCCGTGAACCACAGACGCACGAACCGGATGTCGCGCTCTTCGAGCGTGCGGAGCACGAACTCCTGCTGCTTATCCATAGCTACCTATCCTTGCAGGTCAGACGGCTCGTTTCACCGGGTGCGGGCACAGGCTGGACCTTGAGTATCACGTCCCGGGGTTACCGGGGAGTTTCCGGGCGGCAGCCGCACCGTTCCGCCTTATGGGTGCATCGTACTTATGCCCGTACGCAGAGTGCCGCCGTGCCGCAGCCGGATGGGCTGCGGCACGGCGGCTTCGGTTACTCTGCGCTACGAGGCATGACCCGCCGGGGAAGCGGCCACGCACGTCGCGGTGCCGAACTCACCCTTGGCGGTGGCGCGCTTCACCTCCTTGCCGTTGATCGTGATCACGCAGTCCGCCCGACCGTCCCCCTCACCCAGGATCAGGCTGAGGCTGGGCGCGGTGGCGATGCCCTTCATCGTGACCTTCTTCTTCCACGGCAGCTTGGGGTTCTCGACCGTTTCCGAGGATTCCCGCTTGTTGTCACCTATTCCGTAGTCGAGGTCCTTGACGTTGGTCCCGATCACCTCGTAGACGACCTCGAACTCCTTGTTGTCGAGCTTTTCGAACTCGTCCTTGGCGATCTCTTCACCAGAGAAGAAGTTAAAGAGAACAACGGCAGCCAAGCCGGCCCCGACCACGGATCCAATGAACCCAAGGAGTACTCTGCGCACACGCTCCTCTTTTCGCGAAATCTCAACGACGCCCAGCCGGAGCCTTCAAGCGACTTCCTGCGAGACATGGAATCCCTTGGGAACCTTCCCCCGTACCGCACCCCAAACAGGGTCTCGCGTTACCGCTTCGAACCATTCATCGAACGGAGTCTCGTCGCCGCGGAAACACCAGGAGTCACCACCGCCCATCGACACAAGTTCGGCGTCGAGTTCATACGCGTACTCGATTTGAACCTGCGAGTATCCTTCATGATCTCCGTCGGCATCGACCAGCTCCAATTGACGAACAAACCCTACAGTAAATGTTGGGTCAGGAAACCAGTTCACTTCGCCGTACTGAAAGAGGAATCCGTCGGATTCCATCCCATCGGGGACATCGAACTCGATCCGCTCGAAGCTTCGGACAGCCGCCAGCACCTGTTCAATCGCCGGAAACTCGTGATCCGACACCGATTGGTTGATCAGACCTCGTACGATATCGACCGCAGTATCGACTGATAGCCCCACAGTTGCCCACCGCCTCGCTTTCGGGTGTCTGCATTCCTTACGGCGCTGCCACACAAGGGACGTGTGGCAGCGCCGCGCTTGGGAGGGAATGTTCTACTCAGCTACGGCCAGTAACCCCCCAGGAGCTGCCTTCGCATATGGTTTAGCACATCCGTCGCTTCACTACGGTTCCGCGCCCCGCCGATCAACTTGTTGACGGTGGCGTAGTAGTCGTTCGTATGGATCCGTGAATGCACGGATGCGCCCGTCGGGTTCACAGATTTCGAGCCGCGCGGCAAGAATACGCCATTCACGGCATCGTTGATGTCAATACCAAACTTCGCAAGCTGCTGTCGCCCAGCGGCAGCTTTCGGAGAGGTGCTCGCTACCATGTGGTGCGCCGCAGTCTCCGGAGGCCTGACAGTTCCGGCCGCCTCCATATTATCGCCAAGAATCTTGGCGTTGCTGGAGCAGTTCGCATTGTGGGCAAGGACCGACACGGCCCCTGCCCCCACATAGTACGTATGGGTGCTTTCAACCGTGAGGTTGCGGACCGCAGCTTTCTGAGTCCACGCCTGGACGGCCGTAATCTGAACCCAGGTACCGGCGCTGGTCTGCAGCCACTGACCCGGCTGGAGTTCGCCGGCGTCGACCCACTTCTCCAGCTCGGGAACCCAGAAGGGGTGACCCTCAGTAGAGATCAGGGCGCCATCGCTGACCTCGTCGCTGCGGATTTTCCCGTCATCGGCCCGGACACTGATTCTTACGAGACTCTTGTTACCCTCACCGATGATCGTGGCGACCACGGGCTCAGCCTTTGTCTCACCCGTTTCCGGGTTGGTCGCCAGGACCAGGTCCCCTGTCTTCACCTCCTCGATCGGCTTGTACGTCCCATCGGCCATGTGCACAGGCGTTCCGGGCACGAAACTGTTGGGCGTCGGGCAACTTACACCCTCGGCCTGCGATCGCACGTAGTCCTTGACCTGCTCCTTCGCCTGGCTCTTGACCTGCTGCTTGAACTGACGAGAGCCCTGCGGCTTGACCTCCTTCGGCTTCGGGGCCGGTTTCGGACGAGCCTGCGGCTTCGGGGCCGGCTTCGGGCGCTGCTGGGGCTTCGCCGTCGGCTTCGGGCGCTGCTTGGCCGCAGCCTTCTCCCTGGCCTTCTTCGCCTCCTCTGCCTTGGCCTTGCGAGCCTTTTCGGCCCTGGCCTTCGCCAGAGCCTCCTTCCTGTCGCGCTCCGCCTTCGCCTTCTTGGCCTTCTCGGCGGCATCCTTGAGCTGCTTCGCCTTCTTGGCCCTGTCGGCTGCCTCCTTGGCCTTACGCAGCCTTTCGGCGGCCTCCTGCAGCCTCTTGAGTCGCTGGGCGGCCTGCCACGCCCTGTATGCCTGGGCGGCACGAGCCGCCCAGACTGCTCCGACCACCACTGCCGGGAAGAATTCCCCGTCGGGGTCCGACTCCGTGGCCGGCGCATTGTTGGCGTAGGCGTACGGGTTCATCTGCTGCGGAATCCCGAAGTCGATGATCGGGTCCACGGAGATGAAGCGCCCGGTGGTCGGGTCGTACTCGCGCGCGCCGAGCTGGGTGAGCCCGGTGCTCTCGTCCTTGCGGCCGCCGACGAAGCCCCGCTTGCCCGGCCAGGAGCTGGGCTTGGTGCCGCGCTCGGCGCCGAACGGAGCCAGCAGGCGTCGCTGGACGGGCAGGTCGTCCTGGTCGAGGCCGACGGAGGTCTCGGCGCTGCCGTGGTGATCGGTCAGCAGAAGATGTTGCTTGCCCTTGCCGCCGGTGCCGTCGCCCTCCTCCGCGACACGCACGGTGGTGCCGCTGGGGTGCTCGTAGTAGCGGGTGGCGGAGAGCTTGCCCTTGGCGTCGACGGTGAGTTCGGACTCACCGAGGTAGAGCGTCGTCTCGCCGTTGGCGGCGCGGTGGATGAGGCGGTTGCCGTCCGCGTCGTAGAGGTTCTCGGTGCTCTTGTCGCCCTCAGTGATCTTGGCGAGGTTGCCCTCGATGTCGTAGGAGAGTTTCTGGATGTTCCCGCCGACCTGGCGGATGGTCATATTGCCTGCGGAGTCGTAGGCGTAGGTGTTCACCGACGTGCCGTCGGGGCCCTTGGACTCGACCTTGGTCAGTGCCCGGGGCTGGTCCTTGCCGGCACCGGGGTAGGCGTACGTCCGCGTAACGTCCTTGGCACTGTCGCCGCTGGTGTCGTGCTCGACGAGCTTGGTGCGGTTGCCCACCGCGTCGTAGGTGTAGGACTGCCAGTACGCCTGCGGCCCACCGACCGTCTCCTTCGACGGTGCGGCCTTGCACTCATCCGTCGCCGTCCAGGCACCGGTCATCCGGCGCAGGGCGTCGTAGGCGAAGCACTGCGTGTCGGGGCGGCCCCCGTCCGGCATCGCCGCACCAGGGGTACGGGCGATCCTGGTGACGTTTCCGGCCGGGTCGTAGTCGTAGCCGATGTCGTCGATCCGGCTGCCGTTCGCATCCTTGCTGTCGCGATCGTGGACCACGCGGGAGAGACGTCGCGTGTGCTCGTCATAGAACGACGTCGAGTAGACCTTCCTCCCCTGCACACCCGCCTCACTGCGCATCAGCTCGCTGGAAGCCGAGTACTGCATTCCGGAGGCGTACACCGACATGCCGGCGAGCATGTCGGGCAGGTCATCGCTGTTGTAGCGAGTCGCCAGGCGCTCCTTGTTCAACGGGCCCGTGCTCGGTATCTGGGTCCAGGACGGAAGGCCGACGCCTGCCGTGTAACCGTGCTCGTAGGCGTATGTGCCCGCGAGTTTGCCCTCCGAGTCGGGAATGACGAGCTGCGAGCCGGTGGGCTGATAGGCCTGGTTGTAGCCGGTGACCTCGTTGCGGTACTCCTTGCCGCCGATGTGCCGGATGGACGCCGTCGGCAGGCCCTTGAGCAGGCTGTCGTACGTCCACTCCGTGAGCTTCGGCCCGTCGGGGCCACCGTGACGCAGCGAGGTCGGGCGGTCGAGCGCGTCGTAGGTGGTGGAAACCTTCGTGCCACGGGCGTCGGTGACGGTGACAGGACGGTCGTCCTTGTCATACGTCGTGGTCGTCGTGCCCTTGTCCGGGTCCGTGGCCTTGATCTGGCGGCCTCGGGCGTCGTACTCGAAGGTCCAGGCGTTGCCGTCCGGGTCGGTGACCTTCGTCAGCTGGCCCTTGCGGTTGTAGCTGTAGGAGGTGTCGTTGTATTTGCTGCGGTCGTCGTCGAGGTACTCGCGCAGCTTCGTCGTCCGGCCCTCGTCATCCATGAAGGTCGTCTTCGCCGTGTCGCCCTTGGCCGGAAAGACGGTGGACTCATTGCCCTTGTACTCGGCCCGGGTGGCGTGCTGGTCTTCGCCGTAACGCCGGACGACCTGCTTCACCGGGCGACCGTGGCCGTCGTACGTCGTGACGCTTTGATGCGGGACCTTGGTGTCCGCGACGACCAGAAGCGTCTCGCTGACATCGCCTTCGGCGAAGTAGGAGTCGTTGGTCTTGACGACCCGGCCCTGCGTGTCGTGAACGGTGTCACTGATGAGACGGCCGCCACCGACACCCGGGTCCTGGGTCTGCCGCTTGCGCAGCATGCCGTCGAAGATCTCCACTGCCGTGGAGTAGGAGCCGTTCTCCTTCAGCGAGCGCGTGAGGGTCGCGGACGGCCCCGTCTTGCTGATGTTGTAGGCGTACTCGGCGCTCGGGGACTTCCCCGCCGCCTTGTCGCGGTTGATGTCCCACAACTTGGTCAGCCGACCGAGCCCGTCGTGGGCCATGTCCTTGCGCCGGCCGTTGGTGTCGACCACAGCTGTGGTGCTGCCGCGCACCGGATCGGCATGGATGGTCTGGGTGTGGCCGAGCGGATTGGTGACCACGGTCTTGACCGGGCTGGCCCCCGCGGCGGGGGTATAGGCGGTCGTGGTCTTGTTGCCGTTCACATCCCAGTGGGTCGTGGGCCGGCCGTACGCGTCGTGCTCGGAGCGCTCGACGACCTGATAGCCCTTGCCGTCGCCGGTCATCTCCTCGACGGAGGTGACATCGCCCCTGGAGGGTGTTTCTCCGAAGCCCTTGCCGTCATAGAAGGTGCGGGTGTCGGAGACGACCGTTCCGCCGGAGCCGTCACAGTTGCCGGTGACGGTCTTCTCCTGAGACTCCAGGTCCAGGATCCACTTGCCGGGGTTCCGGGCGTACGTCACTGTCGAGCACGCGTCGTCGTCCGGGTCGTCGACATTGCCGAAGTCGTGAGTACGGACGGGGAGCCCGTACTCGTCGTAGGCGATGGTCTCCTTGTTCCTCGACCACCCGCCGTCGGCCTTGCGCGTGCGTTCCTCGGTGGTCTCCGGGTGGCCCATCCGTGCGTGGAGGGGCGTGGTGCCCTTGCGGTCGCGTGTGGCGGTGACGTTCGAGACGCCGGTCAGCCTGGTGGAGGATTCCACCTGGCCGTCCTCGTCCAGGTACTTGACCTCCTCACGGAGCTGACCCGCGAACTGCGGCAGGTCGGCGACCTTGCCGCTTTCGGAGTCAACGACCTCGGCACTGCGCTTCTTGCCGTCGGGCAGCGGGTCGCCGTCCATGCCCTGGAAGTACAGGGACTCGGTCATCGCGCGCTTGCCGTCATCGCCACGCCCGGTCAGAGTACGGACCTTGGCATAGCCGCGGTACTGGCTCCAGGTGCGTTCCTTGGCGTCCGCGAGTTCGTTGTCGTCCCAGGCCCAGGCGGGCGTGCCCAGGTACTGGTACGAGGTCACCTTCGGCTGGGCGTCGGTGACGTTGTCCTCTTCACGGACCTCGGTGACGACGTACTTGTGGAACCAGTCCTGGATCGGCTTGTCGGCCCCCGGCGGCGTCCAGAAGAGCGGGTAGCAGCGCATGCCGTTGTCGTGCGGCGTGGGCAGCTTCACCTTGCCCGGCATCGCCGAGCACTCGCGCGCCGAGTAGGTGACGCCGACGGTCGAACCGTGCTCGGTGTCGACCGCGTGGATGCGGTAGCGCGCGAAGGGCGGGATGCCCTCGTAGCCGTCCACGCGGTTGTCCATCATCTCGCCACGGAACGTCACCGGCGGCAGCTTGGTGTCCGTACCTCCGGTGTGGCCGGTGCGGGTGATGGAGGCGAGCCACAGGGCCGGGCTCGTGGCATCGGTGTTCGGGAACTGCTGTGTGAGCTCGAACGTGTCGGCCTTGGCATAGGAGTCGCCGACCAGCGCCTCAGTGGTGATCTGCGTCAGCCGCTTGGTGGTCCAGAAGCTCGGGGAGAGCTGGTTGGCACACTTCTGCTTGGCGGTGATGTCGCACTTGAGGTCGAAGGGGACGTCGGGCCAGTGCTTGGCGTTCTCCTTGTTCAGCTTCCCCAGGGAGCAGTCGAAGTCCTTCGACGGCAAGCAGCGCTCAGCAGTGGTGAAGTTGACGCGCGCGGCCGCCTTCGCCGAGAAGAGGGAGTCGGCGCGCTGTCCGTAGTCGATACGCGTCAGGTAACCGCCACGGTCGTAGGCGGCGGGCTTGTCGCCCTTGCCGAGCTGGCCGTAGTGGTTGGTCTCCTTCTCCCACCACAGGCTCATCGCGTTGCCGTGGGGGTCGACGACGTAGTCCAGGTTCCAGCGCCAGGCCTGAGCGCAGCCCGACTTGTCGAAGGCGTCGGCGTGGCAGGGCTCGCCGGAGTGGTTTCCGAAGACGGGGACTGTGAAGGCGGAGTTGGTCTCGGGCTTTCCGGCACCCCAGCCGGGCAGACGGTTCAGGCCGAACCAGTACTGCGTGCCGTCCTTCGTCGTGAGCACCCAGTGCTCACCGTCGTTGTCGCCATTGTCGGCGCCCTTCTTCAGCTCGATGCGGGCGCCGTCGTCGTCGGCGAGCTTCCACTCACCGCTCTTGTCGTCGCGTACCAGCTCATTGCTCGAGCCGTCGAGGGAAAGGGTGAGGCTGTCGGCGAACCAGCACAGGTCGCCAGTCTTGGTCTTGTTGTTGGCACCGTTGCCCATGTCCTTGGTGCAGGACTTGTAGCGGCGCTCGACGAAGCCGGGGTGGTAGTCCCAGCCCTCACCGATCCAGGAGGCCTGGTTGTTCGTCGAGGCGGTACGGCCGTCAATGGCCTGGGAGGAGTAGCCGAGCTTGACCTCGGGCTCCGGCCCGCCCGGCACATCCGGGCTCTCCACAGGGTGGGTCCAGGAGAATCCGCCGGCGTGGCCGCCCGCCGCCCAGGAGCCGGAGGGCGACAGGGAAGTCGCACCGTAATCGCCGGTGGAGCCGGCACCGTCGGCCGTCGCGGCCAGCATCATCGGCGCGCCGGCCGACAGCGCGACCCGGGCGCTCAGGCGCTGCTTGACCGGGTTGTTCTGGCTCGTCAGCGGGGTACCGGCGGCGCAGTCCGCGCGGTTCGGGGTGGTGGCGGCGCAGGCGGGAAGCTGTACCAGCCGCAGCCGCGAGCCCCAGTCGCCGCCGAAGCGCTGCGCGTAGGAGGAGTAGTCGAGTTCGACGTCGACCGACTGGGGTGGCGCCCGCTTCCCCTGCGCGGCCATGCTCCGGCTCGCCTTCGGCGATGTCTGTGCAGCAGGCACAGCACCGTCTGCGTTGAGCTTCACCACGGGCCCCTGGGCGCCCAGCCCGGCCAGGGCCTTCTGGTCCAGCATCTCCACGTCCACGCTCGGCTGAGGGGACTGTGCCGGGACGTCCGCACTACGCAGCAGCGGAGCCACGGGCTTGAGATACACCGGCAGCTCGCCTGCCCTCTCGGGCTTCGCATCGCTCCCACGCGCGGCCAGGGACGCCGCTTTGCCCTTCGGCGAGGGGGCAAGTTCCACCTTGGCGCGGCCGCTGGGCAACGCCGCGCTCCTCGGCGCCTTCCACGCCTTGGCCGCACCGTTCTTCCCGGGCGCGGCCTTGCGTGAGAACTCCTTTCCTTCAACGGGTCGTTCCTGCTGAAGCTTGAGCAGGTTCGGATTGGACTGTTTGGCCTCTGCCGGGACTGTCGTTCCCAGCAGCGACCCCATAAGGGACAGGAAGACCACGGAGACGATGGATCTCCATCGTCTCCGTAGCGTCCACCAGTCGCCTGGCGCGATCACCGTCTGCGCTCCTCCGAGGGGGCCGACGTGTCCATCACCAACGGAGGCGCCCCCTCACCAAAACCCCCGATGTGCCGCTTTAGTAAATCTTTCCATCCGTCATATGCCAAGATCCCCCCAAGATCTGCCCAAAGTTTCACGTCAGGCCGGTTTCCGCCATGGAGGGAAAGCTCGTGATACGCGAGAGCGGTCGTCCTCGACCGTCGAGATCCAATAGATCCAGATACGTCCGCAATGCAGTCATCGTCACGCTCGTTGCGGGCACCGCAGGGCTCGGCATCACGCCGGTCTCCTCGGCTGCCGGCCGGGCCACCCAGCCGGAAGCAGGTACGTCCGACGCCCGTCCGGAGGCCGCGGCTTCGGCCGAAGCCCGGCGCTCGGGCAAGCCGGTCGAGGTCACCGGTCTACGGACGGAGACTCAGGAGGTGGTGGCCAACCCGTCCGGCACCTTCACCCTCACCCAGCACGCCCAGCCCGTACGAGCCCGCAAGAGCGGCAAACTCGTCCCCGTGGACGCCACGCTGGAGCGCGTCGGCAATCGCATCGCCCCGCGGGCCACCACCCTCGACGCCAGCTTCTCGGCGGGCGGGGACACCACTCTCGCCTCACTCACCGAGCAGGGCCGTCGGCTCTCCATCCAGTGGCCGGAACGGCTTCCCGCTCCCAGCCTCGACGCCAACGAGGCCACCTACCCCGAGGTCTTCCCGGGGGTGGATCTGAAGGTGCGCGCGACGACCGAGACCATCGCGCAGGTTCTGGTCGTCAAGAACGCCGAAGCCGCCAGGAACCCAAGGCTCCGGCAGCTCCAGCTCGGCCTCGACGCCAAGGGCCTGCGAGTCGACGTCGACAAGGTGTCAGGTACCGTACGCGCTCTCAACCCGGCCGGACAGGAACTGTTCACCTCTTCCACGCCCCGGATGTGGGACTCGTCCGCGAAGCCGGACGGTCAACGGGCCGCGGCAAGTGTCGCCTCGCGCTCTTCGCTGCCGTCCACCCGGGCTTCCTCCGCCACGGCGTCGACGGCCAAGGCCGCAGCGGACCTCGAACCAGGAGTCAAGCACGCGAACGTTGGGCTGTCCTACGACAGTGGCAAGCTGACCCTGACGCCCGATCAGTCGGTTCTGAACGGCAAGGACACGACCTACCCCGTCTACATCGACCCCAAGTTCGGCGGTAAGCGCCAGGCCTGGGCCATTGCCTACAAGCCCACTCCCAACTCTTCCTTCTGGAACGGCACCGGCTGGGGCGGCAATGGCAAGAGCACATCCGAAGCCCGTATCGGTCACGAAGGCGAGACGGGCGGAACAGCCCGTTCGTTCTTCCAGATGGACGCCAGGGGTCTCGCCGGGGTAGAGGTCATCGACGCCCAGTTCAACATCATCAACACCCACTCCTGGTCCTGCACCGCCAAGCCCGTCGAGCTCTGGGACACCGGGTCCATCTCCTCCTCCACCACGTGGAACAACCAGCCTCGGTGGATGAGGCAGCTGCAAAGCCTGAACTTCGCCCACGGCAACGACCTCTTCGGCTGTTCGGACAAGGGGGTGGACTTCGACGTCACCTCCATGGCGAAAGAGGCCGCCGAACAGAAGTGGGCGAACATGACCATCGGCTTGAAGGCCACCAATGAGTCGAGCGTCTACGACTGGAAGAAGTTCAGCAGCGACCCCAAGCTGATAGTCGAGTACAACCGCCGCCCCGACAACCCCACCGGTTACGGCAGCAACCCCTCCGTGACCTGCGACGCCAACCCCGTCCAGAAGATCGGTAACACCGACCTCCAGCTCTACGCCAAGATCTCCGACCCTGACGGCGGCACGCTCAAAGCCCGCTTCAACATGTGGATCAAGGACGGCGACCCCGCCGTTTACAACCAGACCATCGCCGTCACCAGCGGCAGCGTCGCCAAGGTGACCTTGCCCAAGGACACCCTCAAGGACGGCGTCACCTACCAATGGCAGGTACGGGCGGACGACGGCAGGGCCACGTCCTCCTGGGTGCCGAGCACCCCTTGCCGCTTCACCGTCGACAAGTCCCGCCCCAGCACCCCGCCCTCCGTCACCTCCGGTGAATACCCCAACGGTGACGACGGCACCAAGGGCGCACCTGCCCGCACCAAGGGCACCTTCACCCTTGCCAACGGCGGTACGAAGGACGTCGTGAAGTACGTCTACGACTTCGACCGCAAGAACCCGACGACCGTCGCCAAGCCCTCGTCCGCGGGCGGCAGCGTCACCATCACCTTCACCCCGCCCAACGCGGGCCCTCACGTTCTCTACTCCTACAGTGAGGACGCCGCCGGCAACCGCTCCGACACGGGAACCTACCTCTTCTACGCCTCCAGCACCGGAGTCAAGGACAAGCCCGGAGACCTCAACGGCGACGGCAATCCCGACCTCTGGGCCGTCGACAGCGACAACAAGCTCCGCATGTACTCCGGCACGGGCGACGGATCGTTCGGCCTCATGATGGTCGCGGCCGAGAACGGGTTCCAGGACACGCTCATCACCCGCCGTGGCGACTTCACGAACGACGGCTACGACGACCTCGTCGCCCGCCACCCCGACGGCAAGCTCTGGGTCTACCCGAACACAGGCTTCGGCGTCGTCGACACCGAAAACCGCCGGGAAGTACTCCAGTTCGTTCCCCAGCTCGATACGGCGAAGATCAAGCAGATCACCTCGCTCGGCGATGTGACGGGTGACGGTGCGCCCGACCTGGTCGCGCGAGTGGATGACGGCCTGTGGTTCCTCGCCGGTCACCCGGCGGGCTTCATTGACGAGGCGTATCCCATCGCCGATACGGGATGGGCAGGCCGCGATGTCGTCGCGCCCGGCGATCTGACCGGTGACAACCTCGCCGACCTCCTCGTCCGTGACAATGCCACCGGCCAGCTCCTCGTCCACCACGGCCAGGCCAACCCCGACACCGGTGGCCTCGAGCCCGCCCGCTACGTGAGCGGAACGACGTCCGTCTACGGTGCGCGTTCCTGGCACAGCACCAACCGCCCCTTGCTCTCGATGCCGGGTGACGCCGACGGCGACGGCACCACCGACCTGTGGGCAACCACGACGGAGGGCACCGGCACCCTGCTCCGCTATCCCACCAAGAACGGTGCCCACTCCGACCCCGTTCTCGTGGGCACCGGCGGCTGGAAGGGCATCAGGGCCATCGCCTGAGCCAACGGGCTCACGCCAGTGAGTCGATCCGCCAAGCCGGGGGCGAGGACGTGTCGGATGCCCTCGCCCCCATCCCGCTGGATTTCGGCACGTACCGGGCGGGAAGGCTCTTCGCGCGGGGGCGGAGGGGGGATCGCCAGGATGTGGACGCACCGTCATGGCAGGGTCGCGGCGCTGGTCGCCGTCGTCTGTGCGGCAGGGATCGCGTCGGCCGGCTGCGGGGAGCAGAAGGACCGGCGGGAGGTGGGGGCTGGGGCGCCGGAGGCGAAGGGTAGTCCGGGCGCCTTCGTGCTGCCCGGTCTGCCGCCCGTCGGGCAGGCCCGTACGCAGCTGGCCGGGCTGAAGGAGGAGGCGCCGCACTCGATGTCCGGCTACAGCCGGGCGGCCTTTCCGCACTGGGCCCAGCAGGGCAGCCGGTGCGACACCCGGGAGACCGTCCTGGAGCGCGACGGGCAGAAGGTCCAGCGGGACGCGGAGTGCCGGGCGGTGTCGGGGAACTGGCACAGCCTGTACGACGGCAAGAGCTTCACCAAGGCCGGCCAGGTGGACATCGACCACATCGTGCCGCTGGCCAACGCGTGGCGGTCCGGCGCGGACAAGTGGGACAACGAGCGCCGCAAGGCGTTCGCCAACGACCTGACGCATCCGCAGCTGCTCACCGTCTCCGCGGCGTCCAACCGCTCGAAGGGCGACCAGTCCCCCGATCAGTGGCAGCCGCCGGACCGTGCCTCGTGGTGCGTCTACGGCCGGGCGTGGGTGTCGGTGAAGTCCACGTACGCGCTGACCGTCACCGCCGCCGAGCGGAACACGCTCACGAAGATGCTGGACTCCTGCCCTCGATGAGCTGCCACTCGTGGTCGGGCACGCCGCCCTTGGGGAGCACCATCCGCAACCCGTAGGCGCTCGCGCCCGCCGCGCGGGCCACGTGGACGGCGAGTTTGTCGGCCGTGGAGTGCTTGTGGCTGAGCAGGGCGCGGCCGGTCCAGTTCCAGCGCTGGGCGGCCTCGGTGGGGGTGCCCAGTCTGCGCAGGACCGGCCGGTGGCCGGCCGGGCCCAGCAGGAGGGTCAGGACGCGGGGCACGGGCTCGTCGGCGTCGACGGCGAGGGTGACGACGCCGGAGTCGGTGTCGATGTGCCAGGCGCTCTGGTGCTCGGCGACGGTGCTGTGGTCGCGGACGTCGACGAAGCCCTCGGTGGCGTGCCCGCACAGCACGTACCGGGGGTCGGTCCGCCACTGGATGACGTACGGGGTGCCGCGCTCGAGTTCGCCGCCGAACGGGGCGCGGGGCTGCTGTGGACTCACCCGGGTGCTCCTCGCCTTGTGAAGCCGCCGCTGCCCAGGCTCCCACCCGTCCGCGCGCGGCACCCGCCGGACGGCGCCGACCAGGTGAGGCCTCGTATGAACCCGTCAGGCCCCTATGAACCGGTCAGGCCCGTATGAACGGGGTCGCCAGGACCGCTGCCGCGATGGCCTGCGGCCGGTCGTACATCAGCAGATGGCCGGCGGGGGCGACGGCCTCGAAGCGGCCGTCGAGGCGTTCGGCGAGGGCGCGGCAGCGCTCGAGCCGGCGGCGTTCGCGCGCCGAGCCGGTGCCGGTGGAGGCGGCGAGGACGGTGACGGGGGCGGGCGGCAGCGCGTGGTGGGCGCGCAGGTCCTCCAGCTCGGCGGCGACGTCGTAGTAGCGGGCGTTCTCCATCAGCAGGGCGCGCACCACGCGCCCGGTGCCGTAGGTGCGGCGCACCAGGTCGTCGGGGGCGGCGTCGGCGCGGGTGAGGGAGGCGGCGCGGACGCCGTAGCGGCGCAGGGCGGGGCCCAGTACGCGGGGCAGGCCGGCGGCGGCGAAGGCCCGGCCGCGCACGTGGGCGGCGGCGGTGCGCAGTTCGATGCCCGGCACGGGGCGGGCGTTCTCCTCCACGCTGGGGTCGGCCAGGACGAGCCCGGCCGTGCGCTCGGGGTGCAGCCGGGCGAACGCCTCGGCGTGGAAGGCGGCGAGGGAGTGCCCGACGACCGTGGCCGGGCCGGTCAGCCCCAGCGCGTCGAGGACGCCCGCTATGCGGGCGCCCTCCGCGGCGGCCGTGGGCGGCCCCAGCGGCGGGGCGCTGAAGCCGAGCCCCGGGCGGTCGAAGCGGACGACCGTGCGGTGGGGGGTGAGCAGCGGTACGACCGGTTCCCAGTCGAACCAGCCCATGCCGAGCCCGGCGCTCAGCACGCACACGGGCCCCGAGCCCTCGCACAGCACGTGCAGCGGCACTCCGCCGACACGCAGCATCCGCCCGGGTGGCCGCTGCCGCTCCGTACCGCTCATCCAGTCCCCCTCATCCGGTCCGTCCCCGCCCGTGGGTCAGCCGGCCCGTAGGTCCGTCCGTAGGCCCGCCCGTGGGTCCGTCCGTCCGCGGACAAGCTACTCGACCGCGGACGGCTCCCGGTCCCCGGCTGTCACCCAGTCCGGCTTGCGGAGCTTGAGGAAGGCGAGCGGCGCGATCAGGCCGAGCGTCAGCAGGCCGCCGCCGACGATCAGCAGATAGCGCCACAGCGGCTGGCCGCCGAACTGCTCGGGCGGGATGAAGCCGATGCACATGGCCGCGGCCGAGGCGGCGAATCCCGTGCCCGCGACCAGGCGCACGGCCGGCACGCGGAAGCCGCGGGGCTGCTCGGGGCGGGTGGTGCGCAGCCGGATGACGGCGGCGAACATCAGCAGGTAGACAACGAGGTAGATCTGCGTGGCGACGACCGAGAAGATCCAGTAGGCGCTGGAGACGTCGGGGAGGAAGGCGTAGAGGCCGGCGATGACGGTGGTCAGCGCGCCCTGGGCGACCATGATGTTGCGGGGGACGCCGCGCTTGTTGAGCTTCTGCAGGACGGGCGGCAGGTAGCCCTCCTGCCGGGAGACCATCAGCAGCCCCTGGGACGGCCCGGCCATCCAGGTCAGCATGCCGCCGAGGGCGGCCGCGACGAGCAGGATGCCGACGACCTTCGTCAGCCAGCCCACGTGGAAGTGGTCGAAGAAGCCCTGGAAGGCCTGCATCACGCCGGCGGTCAGGCTCAGGTCCTCGCCCGGCATCACCCAGCTGATGGCCAGCGCGGGGAGGATGAAAATCAGCAGGACGAGGCCCGTGGCCATGAAGACCGAGCGCGGGTACTGCCGGCCGGGGTCGCGCAGGGACGAGACGTGCACGCCGTTCATCTCCATGCCCGCGTAGGACAGGAAGTTGTTGACGATCAGCACGAGGCTGGCCAGGCCGGTCCACGGCGGCAGGACGTGGCCGCCGTCCATGGGCGCGGCGGACGGGTTGCCCTGGGCCAGGAAGACCATGCCGAGGACGACGAGGACGGCGCCCGGTATCAGGGTGCCCACGACGAGCCCCGTGCTGGAGAGCCCCGCCACGGCCTTGGTGCCGCGCGAGGAGACCAGGACGCCCGCCCAGTAGATGACGACGATGACGACGGCGATGTAGAGGCCGTTGTCGGCGAGCGCGGGGTCGACGACGTACGCGAAGGTGCTGGCCACATAGGCCAGCAGGCTCGGGTAGTACGCGATGGTCATCGCGAACTGGCACCAGACGGCCAGGAAGCCCAGCGGCTTGGACAGGCCCTCGCTGACCCACCGGTAGACGCCGCCGGGCCAGCCGGAGGCCAGCTCGGCGGAGACGAGGGCGGTCGGCAGCAGGAAGACGACGGCGGGCAGGAGGTAGAGGAAGACGGCGGCCAGCCCGTAGAGGGCCATGGAGGGGGAAGGTCGCAGGTTCGCCACGGAGGCGGTGGTCATCATCGCGAGCGTGGTCCACGAGATGAACTGCGCCGTGGCGGTGCCGGGTGCGGCGACGGCGGTGCGGGGACGTTCGCCCCGCACCTGTTCCGTGATGGTCATGGGGGTAGAGCGTCCTTCGGGCCGTGCGTCGTTCGTTTTCGCCCCATAATCGGCCCTTGGCGGCATCCGACGCACATCCGCCGCTGATCTCCGGCCATGGGCCCCTCGGGGGCGCGATACCCCGAGGGGGTAGGGTGCGGGGGCAATCCGAGGGACGCCGGTGGCCGCTGGAGGCAGGCAGTGCACGGACAGGGGAAGGCCGCCGCGTGGTACGGCCGGCTGCTGCTGTTCGCCGCGCTGGTGCTCGGCATCGTGACGATGCACACACTCGGGCACCCGGCGGAGCACTCCGGACCGGCCCCTTCCGCAGTTACCTCGCAGGAGGCCTCCGACGCCTCCGCGGCGCCCGGGGTCGCGCACCGTCCCGTCCCCGCCGCCGGGACGCCCGGGGTCGCACACCATCCCGCCCCCGACGCCGCCGGAGCGCCCGCCCGCGTCGGCGGACCCGCCGCCGTCCCGGCGCACGGTGACGGCATGGACCCCATGTCCGTCTGCCTCGCGGTCCTCGGCGCCGGCTGGACCGTCGCCCTCCTGATCGCCCTCGCCGCCCTGCGCCGTCCCGCCGGTGGCGCCCCGGCGGCGGTGCGCGCGTGGTTCTCGCGCGCGCTGTGGCCGGATCCGCCCCCACGGCACAAGGCCCTCGCCCGGCTGTCGGTGCTGCGCGTATAGGCGCGCGTCCCGCCGCGCTCCCGTGCGGCGCACGCGCTCGTACGCACACCACGAAACCGACACCACGAGGTGCTCTGCCATGCGCACAACCACCCGCCGCGCCGTGCTCGGCGCGGGAATCGCCGCTGCCGGAAGCGGCCTGCTCGCCGCCTGCTCGAAGGGCGGCGGCCCCTCGGACGGCCCGTCGCCCACCGCCGCCCCTGCCGGGTACGTCACCCCGGACGGCAAGGAGGTCGCGGCCGCCGAGGCCGCGCGCGCCGGCGCCGGCTCCGTCCGCGAGGTCCGGCTCACCGCCACCCCCGCCCGCCTGGACCTGGGCGGCGGCCGGACGGTCGCGTCCTGGGCGTACGGCGACGTCCTGCCCGGCAAGGAGATCCGGGTCACCGCGGGCGACACGCTCGCCCTCACCCTGGCCAACCACCTGCCCGAGCCCACGTCCCTGCACTGGCACGGGCTGGCGCTGCGCAACGACATGGACGGCGTCCCCGACCTGACCCAACGGGCCGTCAGGGCCGGTGCGTCGCACGCCTACCGCTTCAAGGTCACGCACCCCGGTACGTACTGGATCCACCCGCACTCGGGCACCCAGCAGGACCGGGGGCTGTACGCGCCGCTGATCGTGGAGGACCCGAAGGAGCCGCTGGAGTACGACAAGGAGTGGGTCGTCGTCCTCGACGACTGGGTCGACGGCATCGACGGCAGCACTCCGGACGCCGTGCTCGCTGAGCTCGCCAAGGGGATGAGCGGGATGGACCACGGCGGCGGGGGCACGGGCCACGGCGGAGCGGGGCACGGCGCGGGGCACGGCGGCGGCCACGACATGTCACACATGTCCATGACGTCGGCGAAGGCGTCCCCGTCCCCCACCGGCCCCTCCCGCATGCTGATGGGCGCCACCAGCGACGTCCTGGGCGGCGACGCCGGTGACGTCGCCTATCCGCACTACCTGATCAACGGCCGTACGCCCGAGGACCCGGAGACCTTCACCGCGAAGCCCGGCGACCGCGTCCGCATCCGCCTGATCAACGCCGGCGGCGACACCGCCTTCCGCGTGGCCCTGGGCGACCACCGCATGACCGTCACCCACGCGGACGGCTTCCCCGTCGAGCACACGGCAACGGACGCGCTGCTGCTCGGCATGGGCGAGCGCTACGACGTGCTGGTGGAGGCGAAGGACGGCGCCTTCCCGCTGACCGCGCTGGCGGAGGGCAAGAAGCGCACCGGGCTGGCCGTGCTGCGGACGGGCGGCGGCTCGGCACCCGGCGCGGACACGCGCCCCCGGGAGCTGGAGAGCACGCCGCTGACCGCCGGCCTGCTGAAGGCCGACGCGAGCGTGCGGCTGAAGGAGCGGCGCCCGGACCGCACGGTCACGCTGCGGCTGACGGGCTCGATGGCCAAGTACGACTGGGCGATCAACGGCCGTAAGTACACCCCCGGACAGCGGTACCCGGTGCGCGCGGGCGAGCGGGTGCGGCTGGTGTTCGTCAACGACACCACCATGTGGCACCCCATGCACCTGCACGGCCACACCTTCGCGCTGCCGGGCGGCGGGCCGCGCAAGGACACCGCGATCGTGCTGCCGGGCAAGCGGCTGGAGGCCGATTTCGACGCGGACAACCCGGGGCTGTGGATGCTCCACTGCCACAACGTCTACCACGCCGAGTCGGGGATGATGGCGGTGCTGGGCTACCGGAGTTAGGGCGCCCCCGTACGTACGCCAGGGGCCCGCGCCGGAGTCGGCGCGGGCCCCTTCGTACCGCCGGGTGGACCGCCGGGCGTACCGCCGGGAGGCGGATCAGACGGCCAGCGGCACCTGGGTGCCGGGGGCGACCTGACCGTAGTGGTCGACGACCCGGTTCAGCTCGATCTGGTAGTAGAGCGAGTAGAAGCCGAAGAACGCCAGCAGCACACCGAGACCGGCGCTGCACGAGGGCGCGAGACCCGCCGCGCGCTGGGCCTCGCCGATGCGCTTGCCGGTGGCGTGGATGGAGACGAACGGCGGAATGATCAGGAAGGCGCCCAGCGTGACGGCGAGCACCGACATCGCGGGGTTGACCTGGCGACGGCTGTCGAACTGCGCCATCTCCTTGTTGATCTTGTAGTGCCACACGATGCTGTAGATGCCGAGCGTGATGAGTGGCAGACCCAGCCAGACGCCGGCGACATTGCGCCGCTTCATGGACAGGCCGAAGTGGGCCGCACCGCCCTGCTGCGGGTAGCCGGGGACGGGGGCGGCGGCGGGGTAGCCGTAGCCGGCGGGCGCCTGCTGCTGCGGGTAGCCGCCCTGCTGGGGGTAACCGCCCTGGTAGGGGCTGGGGGCCTGGGCGGGCGCGGCCGGGGTGTAGGGGTTGCTGTTCGGGGACGGCGGACCCCACTGCGGCGGCTGCGTGCTCAACTGCGCTCCTAAAGGAAATTCCCTGACAAAACATCAATGAACCCGCGGCTGGAATTCGCCACGGGTAGATCGCGCAGCTTGTCACAAGATCACATTTTGTTGCCAGGGGGTTCCCGGGGAATGGCCTTTACCGCTTCCCGCGTGGCCGCCCTCACACCACATTGCGTCAATTAGACGATTACACTGTGGGGCGTGGCTCAACTTCGTCTCGCCCTGAACCAGATCGACTCGCGCGTCGGCGACCTCGAGAAGAACGCCGAGGCCGTCCTCCGCTGGACCCGGCACTCGGCCGAGCGGGGCGCCCACCTGGTGGCGTTCCCCGAGATGGCGCTGACGGGCTACCCCGTCGAGGACCTGGCGCTGCGGCCCTCCTTCGTCGAGGCCAGCCGCGCCGCGCTGCGCTCGCTGGCCGAGCGCCTGCAGGCCGAGGGCCTCGGGGAGCTGCCGGTGGTCGTCGGCTACCTCGACCGCAGCGAGGAGGCCCGCCCCAAGCTGGGCCGCCCCGCCGGGGCGCCGCGCAACGCGGCCGCCGTGCTGCACCGCGGCGAGGCCGTGCTGACCTTCGCCAAGCACCACCTGCCGAACTACGGCGTCTTCGACGAGTTCCGCTACTTCGTGCCCGGCGAGACCATGCCGGTGGTCCGGGTGCACGGCGTGGACGTCGCCCTGGCCATCTGCGAGGACCTGTGGCAGGACGGCGGCCGGGTGCCCGCCACGCGCTCCGCCGGCGCCGGGCTGCTGCTGTCCATCAACGCCTCCCCCTACGAGCGCGAGAAGGACGACACCCGCCTGGAGCTGGTCCGCAAGCGCGCCCAGGAGGCCGGCTGCACCACCGCCTACCTGGCGATGACCGGCGGCCAGGACGAGCTGGTCTTCGACGGCGACACGATCGTCGTCGACCGCGACGGCCAGGTCATCGCCCGCGCCCCGCAGTTCGAGGAGCTGTGCGTGGTCCTCGACCTCGAGCTGCCCGAGGCGGCGGCCGAGGCGCCCTCCGGCGTCGTCGACGACGGCCTGCGCATCGAGCACGTCACCCTCTCCGCCGAGCCCCTGCCCGCGTACGAGCCGGAGTTCACCGGCGGCCTCGCCGACCACCTCGGTGACGACGAGGAGGTCTACCGGGCGCTGGTGACGGGCCTGCGGGCGTACGTGGAGAAGAACGGCTTCCGCAGCGTCCTGATCGGCCTGTCCGGCGGCATCGACTCCGCGCTGGTCGCCGCGATCGCCTGCGACGCGGTCGGCGCGGACAACGTGTACGGCGTGGCCATGCCCTCCCGCTATTCCTCCGACCACTCCATCGCCGACGCCGAGGAGCTGGCCCGGCGCACCGGCCTGCACTTCCGCACCGTGCCGATCGCGCCGATGTTCGACGCGTACATGGGCTCGCTGGGGCTGACCGGCCTGGCCGAGGAGAACCTGCAGTCGCGGCTGCGCGGCACGATGCTGATGGCGATCTCCAACCAGGAGGGCCACATCGTGCTCGCGCCGGGCAACAAATCCGAGCTGGCGTGCGGCTACTCCACGCTCTACGGCGACTCCGTGGGCGCGTACGGCCCGATCAAGGACGTCTACAAGACCGGCATCTTCCGCCTCGCCCACTGGCGCAACCGGGCGGCGGCCGAGCGCGGCGAGACGCCGCCCATCCCGGAGAACTCCATCTCCAAGCCGCCGAGCGCCGAGCTGCGTCCCGGCCAGGTCGACACGGACTCGCTGCCGGACTACGACGTGCTCGACCGCATCCTCGAGCTCTACGTCGACCGCGACCGCGGCCGCGCCGACATCGTGGCGGCGGGCTTCGACCCGGAGCTGGTGACGCGGATCCTGCGGCTGGTGGACACCGCGGAGTACAAGCGCCGCCAGTACCCGCCGGGCACGAAGATCTCCGCCAAGGGCTTCGGCAAGGACCGCCGCCTGCCGATCACCAACGGCTGGCGCGAAACGGCCTGACCTGCGGCTTCGGCAGCCGGTAGGCCGGTCCTCGTCCGCTCACCCTGATGGCCGCCGGTGCCGGCGCAATGCCCTCTGCCGGGGCGACCCGAGCGGTCACGTCCGCGCGGAAGCGCCGCGCACCACCAGCTCGTCCAGCAGTCGCGCCGTGGCCTTCGCCACGGCGTCGACGGCCTCGTCGAAGACGGCCTGGTTGTGCGCGGCCGGGGCGCGGAAGCCGGAGACCTTGCGGACGTACTGCAGGGCTGCGGCGCGGACGTCGTCCTCAGTCGCCTCGGGTGTGGCCGGCGGCCTGAGCGTCTTGATGCTGCGGCACATGCTCCCAGTGTGCACCCGCCACCACCCGCGAGCCGCCGTCACGGTCCAGCGCGCCCGCCGTCACCGCGACCGCCAGGCCCACGACCGCGAGGGCGGCGCCCACCAGGGTGGGTGAGGTCCAGCCCCATCCGGCGGCGATGGCCGCGCCGCCCAGCCAGGCGCCGCCCGCGTTGGCGAGGTTGAACGCCGAGTGGTTGGAGGCGGCGGCCAGGGTGGGCGCGTGGCGGGCCTTGTTCATCACCAGCATCTGCAGCGGCGTGGTCGTCATGAAGCCGACCGCGCCGAGCAGGACGACGGTGACCAGCGCCGCCCACTTCACATGCACGGTGACGTCGAAGAGCACCAGCACGGCGGCGAGCGCGGCCAGCGACCCGTACAGAGTGGGCCGCAGGGCCCGGTCGGTCAGCGGGCCGGCCACGAGCGCGCCCAGGGTCATGCCCAGGCCGAAGAGGGCGAGGACGACCGTCACCGAGGTCTCGGAGAAGCCCGTGACCTCGGTGCTCATCGACGCCAGGTAGCTGTAGACGGCGAAGACGCCCGCGAAGCCGAAGACGGCGGTGAGCAGCCCGAGCAGGACCTGACGGCCGCCCAGCGCGCGCAGTTCCCGGCCCAGGCCGCCGCCGGCCTCACGCGGGATGTGCGGGACGAGCAGGACGAGCGCGCCCATGGCGAGCACCCCGATGCCCGCGACCACCAGGAACGTGGCGCGCCAGCCGAGGTGCTGGCCGAGCAGGGTGGCGGTGGGGACGCCGACGATGTTGGCGACGGTCAGGCCGAGGAACATCGTGGCGACGGCCCGCGCCTGACGGCCCTCGTTCACCAGCCGGGCGGCGACGACCGACCCCACGCCGAAGAACGCGCCGTGCGGCAGCCCGGCCAGGACCCGGCCCGCGACGAGCAGCCCGAAGGAGGGCGCCAGGGCCGAGGCGAGGTTGCCCACCGTGAACAGGCCCATGAGCAGGACGAGCATCCGCTTGCGCGGAAGGCGCGCGCCCAGGGCGGTGAGCAGCGGGGCGCCGATGACGACGCCCAGCGCGTAGGCGGAGACGAGGTGGCCGGCGGTGGGGACGGAGGTGCCGAGGTCGTCCGCGACGTTGGGCAGCAGGCCCATCATCACGAACTCGGTCGTCCCGATGCCGAAGGCGGACACGGCGAGCGCCAGCAGCGCCACGGGCATGGAACGGCCTTCCGGAATGATGTACGAAGCAGCCGTCCAGCCTAAGGGGTCCGCCGGGTCAGATCTTGACCCGGGCCGCCACCGGCAGGTGGTCGCTGGCGGTCGCCGGGAGGGTCCACGCCGAGACGGGGTCCATGCCGCGCACCATGATCTGGTCGATGCGTGCCATCGGGAAGTCCGCCGGCCAGCTGAAGCCGAAGCCGTCGCCGGCCGCGCCCTGCGCCGAGCGCAGCTGCGAGGTGACGGGTGCCAGCGAGCGGTCGTTCATGGTGCCGTTGAGGTCGCCGAGCAGGACGACCTTCCGCACGGGCTCGCGGGAGATGGCCCGGCCCAGTGCCTCGGCGCTGTTGTCGCGCTGCCCGGCGGTGAAGCCCGCGTTGAACTTCACCCGCACCGAGGGCAGGTGGGCGACGTAGACAGCCACCGGACCCTGCGGGGTGTGGACGGTGGCGCGCAGCGCGCGGGTCCAGCCCATCTGGATGTCGACCGGCCGGTCGTCACTGAGCGGGTACTTGCTCCACACCCCGACCGTGCCGTGCACGGCGTGGTACTTGTACGTGCCCGCCAGCGCCTTCTCGTACCGCGAGGCGTCGCTGAGCTCCTCCAGGGCCACCACGTCGGCGCCCGAGGCGGCGACGGCCCTGGCGGTGGCGGCGGGGTCGGGGTTCTGGGCGTTGACGTTGTGGGTGGCCACCGTGAAGTTGCCGCCCTTGCCGGACTTCTCGCCCAGCAGGCCGCCGAAGAGGTTGACCCAGATGACGGCGGGCAGCAGCAGGGCTATCAGGGCGGTGGCCGAGCGCCGCCAGAGGGCGAGTGCCAGCAGCACCGGGATCAGCAGGCCCAGCCAGGGCAGAAAGGTCTCGGTGAGGCTGCCGAGGTTGCCGACCCGGTTGGGGATGTCGGCGTGCAGCAGCATCAGCAGGCCGAGCAGGACGGCGAGCGCCGCGACGACCACGCCGCGCCGCCAGACGCCCGGCCCCGTCCACTGCTCCCGCCGGCGGCTCAGGAAGCGCCGGGCTCCGGAGCCGGTCCGCTCCGGACCCTCCGCCTCGAGGCCCGTCTCCTCCATGTACGCCTGCGGCATCCGCTGTCCTCACTGCTTCCGTCTGCTGCTTCCCCGCCACCCGACCATAGGTGATCATGGCGGCGGTGCTTGACCGGACACCCCTGGCGGGGGCGTCGGGGAGGAGGACGACCGTCCGGCCTGACCGGGTTCCTCCGCAAGGGCCCGTCGGCGGGTGCTGTGACACAACAAGCACATTCGGGGCGAGGGCGGCGGACGGCCTCCGCCCGCCTCAGCGGGCGGCGGGGCGCACGCCCTCCAGCAGGGTGTCCACGATCCGCTCGGAGAGGCCCTCCGGCAGCTCCTTGTCCTCGTGGAAGAGGGCGCGCGAGAGCATCGGGCTGACGAAGAGGTCGGTGAGGAGCTCGGTGTCGAGGTCGGCGCGGATCTCGCCGGTGGCCGTGCCTCGCCGCAGCACGGCCTCGAACGCCTCGCGCCGGGCCCTGACGACCGTCCCGTGGTACTCGGCCCACAGCGCCGGCCGCGAGCGCACCTCGGCCACGACGGTGCGCAGCACGGCGGACGAGCGCTTGGCCAGGCCCCGGCGGCGCAGGAACTCCAGCAGGGCGACGAGGTCGTCGCGGACGGATCCGCCGACGGGCCGGGGCAGGGCCTCGTCGAGGGAGCGCAGCACGTCGAGCATCAGCGCCTCCTTGCCGGGCCAGCGCCGGTAGACGGTGGCCTTGCCGACGCCGGCCTCGCGGGCTATCCGCTCCATGGACAGCTCGGCGGCGGTGACGCCCTCCTCGAGCAGCCGCAGCACGGTCTCCAGGACGGCGGTGTCGACGGCGGCGCTGCGCGGCCGCCCCCGGCGCCCGTCGCGCGCGGTCAATTCTCCGCCCCGCTTCCGGCCCCGGCCTGCTCCTTGTCCTGGCCGGGACGGTCCGCTCCGGCCGTGGCGGGGCGGGGGCGCCCGGCGGGCAGGAACAGGGCGGCGACGAGCGCCCCGAGGAGGGCGACGGCGGCGGCGCCGAGGACGGTGACGTGCATGGCGTGCACGAAGGCGTCGCGGGCCGGCCCGGCCAGGCCCTCGCCCGCCGCGCCGAGCCGTCCGGCGGTGTTGAGAGTGGCCTCGATGGACTCGCCGGCAGCATGCCGGGCCTCGTCGCCCAGTCCGTCGACGGCCTCGAGCCGGCCGGAGATCCGGTCGCGGTAGACGGTGGAGAGGACCGAGCCGAGCACGGCGACCCCGAGCGCGCCGCCGATCTGCCGGAAGGTGTTGTTGACGGCGGAGCCGGAGCCGGCCTTCTCGCGGGGCAGCGACTGCATGATCGAGACGGTGGCGGGCGGGGTGATGTGCGCCATCGCCGCGCCCTGGAAGAGGAAGAGGACCTCCAGCACCCAGATCGGGGTGTGCGTGTCGAGCAGCGCGTAGCCGGCCATGGTCGCGGCCATGACCACCATGCCCGTGGTGCACACCGCGCGGGCGCCGAACCGCTCGACGGCCAGCCGGGCGCGCGGCGCGAAGACCATCTGGGCGGCCGCGAGCGGCAGCATCAGCAGCCCGCTCTGCAGCGGGGTGAAGCCGCGGACGCTCTGGGTGTAGAAGACCATGAAGAAGGTGACGCCCATCAGCGCGAAGAAGACCAGCGCCAGCGAGGAGACGGCGGCGGAGAAGGCCGGGTTGCGGAAGTAGCGCACATCCATGGCGGGGTGGCTGCTGCGCCGCTCGTGCAGCACGAACAGCACGAGGACCAGCAGGCCGCCGCCGACCGTTCCGTAGACCTCGGGGACGGTGAAGTCGGCGAGCCGGCCGCCCGTGATGATGCCGTAGACCAGCAGGACGAGCCCGACGACGGACAGCAGCACGCCGAGCGGGTCGAGCCGGCCGGGCCTGGGGTCCTTGGAGTCGGGCACCAGCACCACCATCGCGATCACGGCGCCGGCGACGATCGGGATGTTGATCAGGAAGACCGAGCCCCACCAGAAGTGGCTGAGCATGATGCCGCCGGTGATCGGCCCTATGGCGATGGCGAGCCCCACCGCGCCGGCCCAGATGCCGATGGCCCGGGGCTGTTCCGCTCGTTCGAAGACGTTCATGATGATCGCGAGGGTGGCGGGCATGACGAACGCCCCGCCGAAGCCCATCAGCGCGCGGTAGGCGATCAGCTCGGTGGGCGAGCCGGCCATCGAGGCGAGCGCGGAGCCGATCCCGAACACGGTCATGCCGAAGAGCAGGACCTTCTTGCGGCCGAACCGGTCGCCGAGCACGCCGGCGGTGAACAGTATTCCGGCGAAGACGAGCGTGTAGGCGTTGATCGCCCAGGCCAGCTCGCTCTGGGTGGCCCCCAGGCCGGTGGGGGCGGGCGCGGCGATCGTCTTCATCGCCACGTTGAGGACCGAGTTGCCCAGCACGACCACGAGCAGGCTGCACAGCAGCACGGCCAGGACCGCCCAGCGCCTGCGGTGGACGGCCTCGGGGACCTTGCGGGGCGGCGGGGAGGCGCCGCCTGCGGTGTCGGGGGTAGCCATGGGTCAACCCTACCCATTTCCGATACGGGGCCGTCTCGTATTGGTCTGATCCCGGTTCTCGTATCGGTTCTCGTATCGGTCTCGTACGGGCCGCGAACGCGGATACCCGGGGTCACTTCCCCGCCCCGCCGGGCCGTGTCAGCATGGAGGGGATCCGGGGACGCCGTCAGGGCGCCTCGAGACGACAACACAGGAGCCACGGCAATGACGCATGCCTCGAACACGCCCGACAGCGGCCCGAGGAACGACAAGGCGCTGTACGGCGGGAAAAGCTCTCGGCGCATCACCGTACGTGACATAGCCGCCGCCAAGGCGCGCGGCGAGAAGTGGCCCATGCTCACCGCCTACGACGCGATGACCGCCTCCGTCTTCGACGAGGCCGGCATCCCCGTCATGCTCGTGGGCGACTCCATGGGCAACTGCCACCTCGGCTACGAGTCCACGGTGCCGGTCACCATGGACCAGATCGCCCTTCTCTCGGCCGCCGTCGTACGGGGCACCAAGCGCGCCCTGATCGTCGGCGACCTGCCCTTCGGCTCGTTCCAGGAGGGCGCGGTCCAGGCGCTGCGCAGCGCCACCCGGCTGGTGAAGGAGGCGGGCGTCGGCGCGGTCAAGCTGGAGGGCGGCGAGCGCTCGGCCCACCAGATCGAGCTGCTGGTCCGGTCCGGCATCCCGGTCATGGCCCACATCGGCCTGACCCCGCAGTCGGTCAACGCCTACGGCGGCTACCCGGTGCAGGGTCGCGGCGAGGAGGCGGCGGCGCAGCTGCTGCGCGACGCCAAGGCCGTCCAGGACGCGGGCGCGTTCGCCGTCGTCCTGGAGCTGGTCCCCGCCGAGCTGGCCGCGGAGGTCACCCGCGTCCTGCACATCCCGACCGTCGGCATCGGCGCCGGCGCCGAGTGCGACGCGCAGGTGCTGGTCTGGACGGACATGGCCGGCATGACGGCCGGCCGGGTGCCGCGCTTCGTCAAGCAGTACGCGAACCTGCGCGAGACCCTCGGTGACGCGGCCAGGGCCTTCGCGGAGGACGTGGTGGGCGGCGCGTACCCGGCGGAGGAGCACTCCTTCCACTGACACCCCGGGTGGTGAGGGCCGGGTGTCGGCGATCTGTCGGTGATCTGTCGGCGCCCGGCCCGGCCGTCGGACGGCTGTCGGCCCGTTGTCAGTGGGTGCTGGCACCTTGGTGTCCATGACGCGAAACGACAGACCGGGAAGCGGCGGGAACGCCGTCGAAGTACGGGGCCTGGTCAAGCACTTCGGCGAGACGAAGGCGCTCGACGGGGTCGATCTCGATGTGCGCGAGGGCACCGTCCTCGGCGTGCTGGGCCCCAACGGGGCGGGCAAGACCACGCTGGTCCGCTGCCTGTCCACCCTGCTCAGGCCGGACGCGGGCACCGCCCGCGTGGCGGGTTACGACGTGCTGCGCCAGCCCCGGCAGCTGCGCCGGGTCATCGGGCTCACCGGCCAGTACGCCTCGGTCGACGAGAAGCTCTCCGGGTACGAGAACCTGTACATGATCGGGCGGCTGCTCGATCTGTCCCGCAAGGAGGCCCGGCAGCGGGCGGACGGGATGCTGGAGCGCTTCTCGCTGACGGAGGCCGCCAAGCGCCCCGCCGGCCAGTACTCCGGTGGCATGCGCCGGCGGCTCGACCTCGCCGCCTCCATGATCGGCCGCCCGTCGGTGCTCTATCTGGACGAGCCCACCACCGGCCTTGACCCCCGCACCCGCAACGAGGTGTGGGACGAGGTCCGCCGGATGGTCGGCGAGGGCACCACGGTTCTGCTGACCACCCAGTACATGGAGGAAGCCGAGCAGCTGGCCCACGAGCTGACCGTGGTCGACCGCGGCCGGGTGATCGCCGGTGGCGGGGTGGACGAGCTGAAGGCGAAGGTCGGCGGCCGGACCCTGCAGGTCCGCCCGGCGGACCCGGCCGAACTCCACCGGATGGTCGGCGCGGTGGCGCAGGCCGGGCTGGACGGGATCGCCGGCGCGACCGCCGACGAGGCGGAGGGCGTGGTCAACGTCCCGATCGTCAGCGACGAGCAACTGACCGCCGTGGTCGGGCTGCTGGCCTCGCGCGGCTTCGCCCTGGCCGGGATCAGCACCCATCTGCCCAGCCTCGACGAGGTGTTCCTGGCCGTCACGGGCCAGAAGACCTCCGCACCGGCAGCCGCCCCGCACACCGACGAGCTCGAGGAGGTCGCGGCATGAGCGCGGCTACGGCCAGCGCGCCCACGGCGGCGCCCGCCCGGGAGGGCCGGATCGGCCTGCGGGCCAATCTGCGGCACATCGGCGCGCTCGCGCGGCGCAACATGCTGCAGATCAAGCAGGATCCCGAGTCGATGTTCGACGCGGTGCTGATGCCCGTCATCTTCATCCTGCTGTTCACCTATGTCTTCGGCGGCTCGATCGCCGGCAAGGGCCACGAGAAGGAATACGTCAACTACCTGGTGCCCGGCCTGATGGCGATGATGGGCCTGAACATCGCCATGGCCGTCGGCACCGGCATCAACGACGACTTCAAGAAGGGGGTGATGGACCGCTTCCGCACCATGCCGATAGCCCGGTCCTCCGTCCTCATCGCGAAGATCGTCGTCGAGGTCGGCCGGATGCTCATCGCGTCCTCGATCCTGCTGGGCATGGGCTTCGCCCTCGGCCTGACCGTCTCCACCTCGGTGGCGCACCTGCTGGGGGCGGTGGCGCTCGCCATGGTCTTCGGTGCCTCACTGATGTGGATCTTCATTCTGCTGGGACTGACCATGAAGACGGCGCAGGCCGTCCAGGGGGTCGCCATGCTCGTCCTGATGCCGCTGCAGTTCGGCAGCTCGATCTTCGCCCCGACCACCAAGATGCCGGGCTGGCTCGAGGCCTTCACCGACTACAACCCGCTGTCCAACCTCGCCGACGCCTCCCGCAACCTGATCAACGGCGGGCCGGTGGCCCACTCGGTGTGGATGACGCTGGCCTGGTCGCTGGGCATCACGCTGGTGACGGCCCCGCTGGCGGTCGCCAAGTTCCGCAAGAAGACCTGAGGCGGCACGACCGTGCCGGGGCGGGGCCGGGTGCGACCGGGCGCGTCAGACGAGGGCGGCGGCCTCCGCGGGGGAGAGTCCGCCACCCTCGGCGTAGGCGAGCTCGTACGCCTCGGCGCCCAGCACCGCCCGCGCGGCGTGCTCGGCCGCCTCCCTGATCTCGCGCTCGGTGGACGCCACATGGAGGGCCGGGGGGCGCAGCGCGTGGGCGGCGCCGAGCAGCCGGGCCGATGTCAGGGCATGGCTCTCGCCGCCCAGCACGGCATGGGCATGGGCGGCGTTGAACAGCTGCATCGACGCCATCTGCGGCGCGACCAGTTGGGCGAGGGGGTCCTCGCACTTCTCCAGGGCGAAACGCAGCCTGGGCAGCGCCTCCTGCGGACGCCCGCTGAGGGTGTCGAGCCAGCCGAGCAGGCCGCTCATCATGCCCTGGAACACGGCGATGGCCCGGTCCCCGAAGTCCGCCGCGAGGTGGTCGAAGTGCTCCCTGGCCTCCGCCAGGCGGCCCGCGCGGGCCAGGAGGATGCCGAGCTGGACGCGAATGAAGGCGGTCGCGTCCGGGCTGACCCGCTCCGCGTCGGCGAGCGCCCGGAGGAACATCCCTTCGCCCTCCGCCGCGCCGATCTTCCCGTCCTCCAGCAGCACCTCGGCCAGCCGGGCCCGCAGCATCGGCACCTGGCCGACGGAGCCCAGCTCCTCGACCCGGTCGATGGCCTCGCGGTAGTCGTCGGCGGCGGCCGCGAGCCGGCCGTGCTTCTCGCGGGCCTCGCCGCGGCCGGTCAGCGCCTCGGCCACGCCCCAGGAGTCGCCGAAACCACGGAAGATCTCCAGGCTTTCGTCGGCGTCCGCGATGCCCTGGTCGACGCGGTCGACGCTGTCGTTGAGCACCTTGGCGCGCAACTGGAGCATGTTGGCCAGCTCCCAGGCGTAGCCGAGCTCGCGGCAGCGGTCCACGGCGTCGTCGAGGACCGCGTACATGTCCTGGGCGGCGCCGGTCATCAGGATCGCGAAGTACCACAGCATGCCCGGCAGCCGGCAGTTCTGCGGCTGTCCGTCGCCGTAGGCGGTGACGATGCCGCGCAGCATCCGCTGCGTCTCGGGGGAGCCGATTTCGCGCATGTTGGCGTCCACGTTGGCGATCGCGATCAGCCGCACGCCCCGGCGCGCCTCCTCGAGGATCTCCGGCCGCATCGGCGGCGGCGCCTCGGTGCACGTCTCGGACAGGGGCGGGGCGGGGGTGATGGGTTCGGCGAACGGGTCCGGGCCGAGCGCGGCGGCGGCCTCCGCCCAGTGGCGGGCGTCGGCGCGGTGGTCGCGCAGCTGCCAGAACCAGCCCAGGGACAGCACCAGGCACAGGGCCTCGTGCTCGTCCCGGGCGGCGACGGCCCGCCGCAGGGCGGTGCGGAGGTTGTCGTGTTCGAGCTCCAGCCGGTCCAGCCAGGCGCGTTGCTCCGGTCCGCGCAGCAAGGGGTCGGCGGTGCGGGCCAGTTCGCGGAAGGTGACGAGGTGGAGCCGTTCCACGGCGGCCCGTTCGCCGGCCTCGTCCAGCCGCTCGCCGGCGTACTCGCCCACGGTCTCCAGCAGCCGGTAGCGCATCTGGCCGCCGGCGGCGGGGGCGGCGACCACCAGCGACTTGTCGACCAGCGAGCCGAGCAGGCCCGCAACGTCGTACGCGGTGACGGGCGTGTCGGTGACGGGCGTGTCGGTGGCGGGCGTGTCGGTGACGGCTGTGTTGGTGACGGCTGGGCCCGTGGCTGCCGGGCCGTCGGCGCATACCTCCTCGGCCGCCGACAGGTCGCAGCCGCCCGAGAAGACGGACAGCCGGCGCAGGACGGCGCGTTCGGGGGCGTCCAGCAGGTCCCACGACCAGTCGACGACCGCGCGGAGGGTCTGCTGGCGGGGCAGGACGGTCCGGCTGCCGGACGTCAGCAGCCGGAAACGGTCGTCGAGGCGGTCGGCGAGGCCGCGCGGGGTGAGCAGCCGCAGCCGGGCCGCGGCGAGCTCGATGGCGAGCGGCAGCCCGTCCAGGCGGCGGCAGATCTCGGCGCAGGCCGCCGGGTCGTCCTCCACCCGGAAGCCGGGACGGGCGGCGGCGCCCCGGTCGGCGAGCAGCCGCAGCGCCACCGGGTCGGGCAGCGGCTCGACGGGCCGCACCAGCTCGCCGGGGACGGCCAGGGGTTCGCGGCTGGTGGCCAGCACGGTGACGCCGGGGCAGTGCGCGAGGAGGGTGTCGGCGAGCCGGGCGGCGGCGTCGACGACGTGCTCGCAGTTGTCGAGCACGAGCAGCATGCGGCGGCGCGCGCAGTGCTCGGCGAGCCGCCCCAGCGGATCGAGCGCGGTGGCGTCGGTGGCCGCCCGCAGCCCCTCGGCGGCGGTGCCGCGCACCACGGTCTCGCGCGCCCCGAGCGCGGTGAGCACGGCCTCGGGCACGGTCTCCGGATCGTCGACGGGCGCCAGCTCGGCGAACCACACGCCGTCGGGCCACCGCTCCCCCACGGCGGCCGCGGCCTCGGCGGCCTCCTGCGACAACCGTGTCTTCCCGGCCCCACCGGGCCCCAGCAACGTCACCAGCCGATGCCGGCCCAGATCCTCCCGGATCAGCAGGAGATCGTCCTCCCGCCCGACGAAGGAGGTGAGCCGGGCCCGGAGGTTTCCGGGCGGGGGGAGGTGAATGGGGCCGCGCTGGTCAGGCGCGCCGGCGCCGGCGCCGGGCACCGGCCGGTCCTCGGCCGGCCCCGTCGGCCCCGCCTGGCCCGCCAGCAGTTCCGTGTGCAGGGCCCGCAGCTCCGGGCCGGGGTCGGTGCCGAGGCGGTCGGACAGCAGGCGGGCGGTTGCCGCGTACGCGGCGAGCGCCTCGGCGGGGCGGCCCGCGGCGCGCAGGGCGCGCAGGCGGAGGGCCTGCAGGGGCTCGTCCAGGGGGTGGTCGTCGCACAGTTCGGCGAGGGCGGGCAGCGCCCCGGCGGCGTTGCCGAGGGCGACGTCGGCGGCCAGGCGGGCGCGACGCGCCCCCAGGTGGCGGGCGTCGCAGCGGGCCGCCGGGCCCGTGCGGTCGGGGAGGTCGGCCAGGGCCGGGCCCCGCCACAGGGCGAGGGCGTCGTCGAGGAGGGCCGCCGCCTTGGCCGGGTCGCCGTCGGCCAGCGCCGCCTCCCCCTCGCCGGCCAGGCGCTCGAAGCGGTGCAGGTCCACGTCGTCCGGCTCGGCGCACAGCCGGTAGCCGCCCGCGACGGAGGCCACCGCCTCCCGTCCGAGGACCCGCCGCAACCGGCCGACGAGCGCCTGCAGGGCGCCCGTCGCGTCGGCGGGCGGCGCCCCCTCCCAGACCTCGCCGATCAGTGCCTGCGCACCGCGCACGCGCCCCGGGTGCAGCGCCAGCGCGGCCAGCAGCGCGCGCAGCCGGGCACCGCCGAGGGCAAGGGGTTGCCCGTCGTCGGTGTGGACCTGTGTGCTGCCGAGGATGCCGTAACGCACCGCCCTATTCTCCCCCCGCTCGAACATCGCGCTACGAGATATCGTCCCCCACCGAGTACGGTCGCCCGGTAACCCCGCGCGCCGGACGTTCCCGGCGGCCCCCCGACCCCCAGGAGCAGTCACACATGGCATCCGACGCGACTCGCGGCGAACGGCGCATCAGCCCCGTCTTCCTCGCCCTCGTCGCCATCATGGCGGTCTCCATATGGGCGGTGTGGACCGACTTCTCGGCGAGCCCCGGCTTCGCCGTGTTCCTGTTCGTGGCCTCGGGCTGGATCGTCTCGCTCTGCCTGCACGAGTACGCGCACGCGCGCACGGCCCTGCACGGCGGCGACATCAGCATCGGGGCGAAGGGCTACCTCACCCTCAACCCCTTCAAGTACACCCATGCCCTGCTGAGCATCGTGCTGCCGGTGATCTTCGTGATCATGGGCGGCATCGGCCTGCCGGGTGGCGCCGTCTTCATCGAGACCCACCGCATCCGCGGCCGCTGGAAGCACAGCCTGATCTCGGCGGCGGGCCCGCTGACCAACGTGCTGTTCGCTGTCGTGGTCTCGGCCCCGTTCTGGCTGGACGCCCTGGAGGGCGTGCCGGACAACTTCCGCTACGCGCTCGGCTTCCTGGCCCTGCTGCAGGTGACGGCGGCGATCCTGAACTTCCTGCCCGTCCCGGGCCTGGACGGCTACGGGGTGATCGAGCCCTGGCTGTCGTACAAGCTCCGCCGCCAGGTGGAGCCGTTCGCGCCGTTCGGTCTGCTGGCGGTGTTCGGCTTCCTGTGGATCCCCGAGGTCAACCATGCCTTCTTCGACATGATCAATTCGGTGCTGCGGGCGCTGGGCGTGACGGAGTGGGACACCTACTGGGGCTACGAGCTGTTCCGCTTCTGGCGGGGTACGCCCGAGATCCCGCCGCTGAACGCGGTCGACTTCGGCTAGCGCTGCCCCTGCTCCGCCGCCGCCCGGTCGTTCTTCGCCTTGCGCACGTAGTACCAGGCGATGTTGGACGAGACGCCGACGAGCAGGATCCAGACGATGCCCAGCCAGCTGCCCCGGGCGAACGAGACGACGGCCGCCACCACCGCGAGGGCGCAGACGGCGAGGGCGTAGAGGGCGAGGCGGGGCATGGGGGCGGCTCCTGTCCGGTGTCCGGGGGCGCATGTGCGTACGATCCCGGTCATTGTCCCCCACGCCCCGCCCCGGCCGGTCCCCGGCCGCGGGGCCCGTCAGACGTCGGTGACCCGCAGCCCCGCGTGCGCCTTGTAGCGGCGGTTGACGGAGATCAGGTTGGCGACCAGCGACTCCACCTGGTGGGCGTTGCGCAGCCGGCCCGCGAAGACGCCGCGCATGCCGGGGATGCGGGCGGCCAGGGCCTGCACGATGTCGGTGTCGGCCCGCTTCTCGCCCAGCACCATCACATCGGTGTCGATCTCCGCGACCTCCGGGTCGGAGAGCAGCACGGCGGACAGGTGGTGGAAGGCGGCGGTCACCCGGGAGTCGGGCAGCAGGGCCGCGGCCTGCTGCGCCGCACTGCCCTCCTCCGGCTTCAGCGCGTACGCGCCCTGCTTGTCGAAGCCGAGCGGGTTGACGCAGTCGACGACGAGCTTTCCGGCCAGCTCCTCGCGCAGCGCCTCGAGGGTCTTCGCGTGGCCCTCCCACGGCACGGCGACGATCACGATGTCGCTGCGGCGGGCGCACTCGGCGTTGTCCAGGCCCTCGATGCCCAGGCCCAGCTCCTCGGCGGCGGTCCGCGCCCGCTCGGCGGCGCGCGAGCCGATGATCACCTTCTGACCGGCCTTGGCCAGCCGGTAGGCGAGGCCGCGGCCCTGGTCGCCGGTGCCGCCGAGCACGCCGACCACCAGGCCGGACACATCCGGAAGGTCCCAAGGGTCCTTCGCCGGGGCCTTCTTCGCGTTCGTCACGTCATCAGAAGCAGTCATGACAGCGATACTGTCACGCCCCTCGAGGCACCGGCCGCCCGGTGCGGCCGCCCCGGCCCGCCCACGCGCCCGAACGGGTGAGCCGTCCCATAACTCCGCTTTCGTACGCGGTGGTTGGGGCAGGATGCCGCGCATGGACGCCGTACGGGTCGCGCTGCTGCGCGAAGCGCTCGCCGGGACCGAGTGGCTGCAGGCCACCCGCCGCTTCGCCGGGGTGCTGCGCACGTCGGTCGGTGCCCACGGCGGGGGCCTGCTACTGGTGGGGACCGCCGAGTACGAGCCCTGGCACCTGGCCGCGCACCTGGACGACGAGGCCGCCTGGTCGGGGCTGCCCGAGCTGTCCCCCACGCTCGTCCGCCACCTGGTGCCGCCCGGCGCGCCCGCGCACCTGGCGGTCGGGCTGGGCCGGCTGGAGGCCGCCCGGCGCGGGGAGACACTGCTGGTGGTGGCGGAGGGCCGGCCGGAGGACGGGCTGCTGGAGCGGGTGCACGACGCCCGCCGGGGCGGGGCGACCGTACTGGCGCTGGACGGCCGCCCGGAGGACGACGCCCCCCACCGCGACCTGCGCGCGCTCGCGCACGACGCGCTGGCCGTGCCCGCGTCGGCGGAGCTCGATCTCGACACCGTCCAGCACCTGGTCAGCGCCGCCGCCGGGGAGAACGCCCCGGCCGCCCCGCGCGGCCGCCGCTTCCGCGACCGCCTCTCCCGGCTCGCCGACCAGCTCTCCGCCCCGCCGCCGCAGCGCTGGTGAGACAGCCGCCGGGGGCCGGCCGGCCCCCGGTCGTCCGGCCTTGACCGAAAATAATCGTTTTGCCACACCCGTGCCCTGCCCGCACCATGGTGCCCCGTGACCGAGCACCATCCCCCTCCCCCCACCCCCGCCCGTACCGGCCGCCTGCGTGCCCTGCTGCCGGATCTGACGCCCTGGCACTCCTCGGCCGACTTCCGCCGCATGTGGCTCGCGGGGCTGGTGACCGTCTTCGGCAGCTTCCTGACGTTCATCGCGGTGCCGCTGCAGCTCAAGGAGCTCACCGGCTCGACCCTCGCGGTCGGCGCGGTCGGCGCGGCCGAGCTCGTACCGCTGATCGTCTTCGGCCTGTACGGCGGCGCGCTCGCCGACGCCATGGACCGGCGCAAGCTGATCCTGTGGACGGAGGCCGGCCTCGGCGTCCTGAGCGGGATGCTGCTGCTCAACACGGTGCTGCCGCACCCGATGATCTGGCCCCTGTACGTGGTGGCCGCCCTGGTCAGCGCGCTGACGGGCCTGCAGCGCCCGGCGCTGCAGGCGATCGTGCCGCGCATCGTGGCGCACGAGCAGCTGCCGGCCGCCATCGCCCTGAACTCCATGCGCTGGCAGGTCGGCGCCATCGCGGGCCCCTCCCTGGCGGGCGTGATCATCACCGTCGCCGGGCTGCAGTGGGCGTACGTCCTGGACATGGCCTCGTTCGCGATCTCCGTGGCCCTCACGGTCCGGCTCGCCCCCTCCCCCGCCTCGCACGACGCCGACAAGCCCTCGCTGCGCGGCATCCTCGAGGGCGCCCGCTACGCGTGGAGCCGCAAGGAGCTGCTGGGCACCTACGCGATCGACATGGCGGCGATGTTCTTCGCCTTCCCCACGGCGATCTTCCCGTTCCTCGCCGACGACCTGGACGCCCGGTGGGCGCTGGGCATGATGTACGCGGCGGGCGCGGTCGGCTCGCTGGTGGTGAGCCTGACCAGCGGCTGGGTCTCCCGCGTGAACCGGCACGGCCGGATGGTGGTCTACGCGGCGGCGGGCTGGGGCCTGGCGATGGCGGTCGCGGGCTGGATGCACAACATCTGGCTGGTACTGCTGTTCCTGGCCGCGGCGGGCGCCTGCGACACCGTGAGCGGGCTGTTCCGCTCGGCCATCTGGGACCAGACGATCCCCGACGAGCTGCGCGGCCGCCTGGCCGGCATCGAGCTGCTGTCGTACTCGGTGGGCCCGCAGCTGGGCCAGGTCCGCGCCGGCGGCATGGCCGCCCTGACCAACGTCCGCGCGTCGGTCTGGACGGGCGGCCTGGCGTGCGTGGCCTCGGTGGGCCTGCTGGCTCTGTCGCTGCCGAAGCTGATGTCGTACGACCAGCGGACGGACGAGCATGCCGTACGGATGCGGGAGCGGCGGGCGGCGGCGGGGGGCGGCGCCGTGGCGGAGGCGGCGTAGCCGGCGGGTCCGGCACCGCCGGGTCCGGCACCGCCCGGTCCGGCACCGCCGGGCCACGCCGTGGGGGTTGCGCGCCGTGGCGGCGGGGGGAGAGGCCCCGGTCCCTCCCCCAGCTACCGCTGGGAGGTGCCCCCATTTCACCGTTTCCTGGGGGCGAGCCCCCAGCCCCCCGGGGCGGAACGGGCGAAGCCCTGGAGCCAGGGGCGCGAAGCCCCGACTGCCCGCCCCGGGGCCGGGGCCCGGAAAGCCGGGAGCCCGAGGGCCTAAGGGCCCGGGTCCGGGGGCCCCGAGGTCCGGGGGTCCGGGGGCTTGCCCCCGGTTTCGGGAAGGGGCGGGGCTGGGGAAGAAGCCCCCGCCGCGACGGCGACCAGCCCCCGCCCACGCACCCGGCGGTGCCCAACCGGCCTCAGCCGGACTCAACCGGCCCGGTCCTCACCCTCCGGCTCGTCGTTCCAGCGCGGATCCTTGCGCCACTCCTCGTTCCGCTCGGCCGCGGTCTCCATCGCGTGCGACGCCTCCTCGCGCGTCGCGTACGGCCCCAGCCGGTCCGCGGCCCGGCATTCCGGGCCCTCCTCCACCGTGCCGTGCTTGAGGCAGTAGTACCACTCGCCCGGCTTGCCTTCCGGGCGCCTCTTGAACAGGGCCATCGCGCTCTCCTCGTCGTCCCTCGTGAGCGGCTCTCGCCGCAATGGTCCCCGATGGCCCCTGGCTACACTCGCTGATATGTCTGGCCAGTCGCTTCTTGTCCCGGGGACGCTCTCCCCCGCCCGTTCCGTCCCCACCTCGATCCGGCGTCCCGAGTACGTCGGCAAGGACGCCCCCACCCCGTACTCCGGCCCCGAGGTCCAGGACGCCGAGACGATCGAGAAGATGCGGATCGCCGGCTCCATCGCCGCCCGCGCGATGGAGGAGGCGGCCAAGCACATCGCTCCGGGCGTCACCACCGACGAGCTGGACCGGGTCGCGCACGAGTACATGTGCGACCACGGCGCCTACCCCTCGACGCTCGGCTACCGCGGCTTCCCCAAGTCCCTGTGCGCCTCGATCAACGAGGTCATCTGCCACGGCATCCCGGACTCCACCGTCCTGCGCGACGGCGACATCGTGAACCTCGACGTCACCGCCTACATCGGCGGCGTCCACGGCGACAACAACGCCACCTACCTGTGCGGCGACGTGGACGAGGAGTCGCGGCTGCTCGTCGAGCGCACGCGCGAGGCGCTGAACCGGGCCGTCAAGGCGGTCAAGCCGGGCCGCCGGATCAACATCATCGGCCGCGTCATCGAGTCGTACGCCAAGCGCTTCGGCTACGGCGTCGTCCGCGACTTCACGGGCCACGGCATCAACTCCTCCTTCCACTCCGGCCTGATCGTCCCGCACTACGACAGCCCCCACCACGACACGCTCATCCAGCCGGGCATGACGTTCACCATCGAGCCGATGCTGACGCTGGGCACGTACGAGTACGACATGTGGGAGGACGGCTGGACGGTCGTCACCAAGGACCGGAAGCGCACGGCCCAGTTCGAGCACACGCTGGTCGTGACGGACACGGGTGCGGAGATCCTCACGCTCCCGTAGAGTTTTTACCGACAGCATGTCGGGAAGCAATTGACTTAGGTAAGCCTAAGTGGAGAGGATGGCGGTGACGGCGCGCGCCCCTGGCGCATCCGTTTCCGCCTGATTCCTTGCTGTTCCTTCCCGTCCCCTCGGTCACCGGAGGTCCGCCTTGGACGCGCCAGCCACGACTCCGTTCTCCACGCTGATCCGCACCGCCTCCCACGAGCAGCACACGGAGGCCGAGAACTCGTCGTTCATGAGCGACATGCTCGGTGGCCGGCTCGGCGTCGACGCCTACCGCCGCTACACCGAGCAGCTCTGGTTCGTCTACCGGGCCCTGGAATCCGCCTCCGAGGCGCTGTCCGCCGACCCCGTCGCCGGTCCGTTCATACGCCCCGAGCTGGCCCGGGTAGACCGGCTCGAGCGCGACCTGGCCCACCTCGGCGGCGCCGGCTGGCGTACGGGCCTGACGCCCCTGCCCGCCACGGCGGCGTACGCGGCCCGCATCGAGGAGTGCGCCCGGCAGTGGCCGGCCGGCTACGTCGCCCACCACTACACGCGCTACCTCGGCGACCTCTCCGGCGGCCAGATCATCCGCGGCACCGCCGAGAAGACCTGGGGCTTCGAGCGCAAGGGCGACGGCGTCCGCTTCTACGTCTTCGAGGGCATCGCCAACCCCGCCGCCTTCAAGCGCGAGTACCGCGAGCTGCTGGACGCGCTGCCGGTCGACGACCTGGAGAAGCAGCGCGTGATCGACGAGTGCAAGCGCGCGTTCGCGCTCAACACGGCCGTCTTCCAGGAGCTGGGCCGGGAGTTCCCGCTCAGCGCCTGACCGTTTTCGCTTCTCGGGAGAAACCCGCGCCCGCCGGTGACCGTACCGGCGGGCGCGGGTGCTTGTGGGCAGGGGTCCGGGTCAGCCCTGGGCGCCGCGACGGCGACGGGTGGCGTAGACGGCGCCACCGCCCGCGAGGAGCATGGCACCGGCCGCGCCGAGGAGGGGGGCGGTGGGGGTGTTGGCGCCGGTCTGGGCGAGGGCACCGGAGTCCCCACCGGTCGTGGAGCCGCCACCGGTGGTGGAGCCGCCGGTGGTCGAACCGCCGGTGGTGGAACCGCCGGTCGTCGAACCACCGGTGGTGGAGCTGCCGCCGGTGGAGCCGCCGGTCGAGCCCGAACCACCGGTGGTGGAGCCCGTGTCAGGGGCGGGCGGGTCGGGCAGCTTGGCGTTGGCGTCGAGCGCGACGGCCACGGTCACGGGGTCGAGGGCGTCACCCTCCTTGTAGAAACTCGAGCCCTCGTACGAGAAGACGTCCGCGCCGGCCTTGGTCAGCGTCGCCGGAGCGGCGGACACCAGGACCACACCGTCCTTGGCCTTGAGCGAGCCCTCGGCCAGTTTGAGGGTCGCGATCGGCACGTCATCGCTGACCTTGCCACTGGAGGTGACGTCGGCGGTGAGGATGCCGGCGGCGCCGGTCGCCTTGACCTTGACGTCGCTGAACTTCAGGTCCAGCTTGCCACCGTGCGCCGTGAAGCGGACGCTTCCGTTGAACGCCGCGTCGACCGAACCGGCCTTGGCGTCGAACTTGCCGCTGCCCTTGGGGAATCGGTAGCCGGACGCGCCGTTGTCCTTGGCGCCGTCGCCGGCCTCGACCTTGCCCTTCATCCGGGCGACGTACTCGCGGAAGGACTTCTTCACGCCCCAGTCGACGTTGCCGTCGTAGATCTTGCCCTCTTCGGGCTTGGGGTTCCCGTCAGGCTTGGGCTCGTTCGGGTCCGGGTTCGGCTTGTCGGGGTTGGGCTTGTCCGGATTCGGCTTGTCGGGGTTCGGCTTGTCCGGGTTGGGCTTGTCGGGGTTCGGCTTCTCGGCCGGGGCAGCCTTCACCGAGACGGTGGCCGGGTCGAGGGCGTCACCCTCCTTGTAGAAACTCGAGCCCTCGTACGAGAACACGTCCGCGCCGGCCTGGGTCAGCTTCGCGGGGACCTTCTTGAAGGTGACGGAGCCGTCCGCGCCCCCGCTCATCTGGTCCTTCCCGACAGTGAGCGAGGCTATGGCGATGTCCTGCACGGTCTTGCCGTCGCGTGTGACGTCCGCCGTGATCCGGCCGGTCGTGCCCTTCGTCGCGTCGTCGGTGACGAGCTTGAAGTCGTCGAACTTGAGGTCCAGCTTGCCGCCGTGCGCCGTGAAGTGCACGTTGCCCTTGAACGTGGTGGAGACGGCGTGCGTCGGGCCGTTGTAGGAGCCCTTGGCCCCGACGAAGGTGAACGCACCGTTCTTCTTGGCCTGCTTGGCGCCGTCGCCGACCTCGATCGTGCCCTTCATCGCGGCAACGTAGTCGCGGAAGGACTTCTTCACCCCCCACTGCAGCGTGCCGTCCGTGATCTCCAGCTTCGGTGGCTGCTGCCCATCGGCGCCCGCGGAAGCGCCCGCGGCGCTGGCAGGCACGGTCAGCGCGGTGGCGCCGAGCGCGGTCGCCGTGGCCAGCGCGGCGAGTGCGGCGCGGCGTGCGGTGACGGTCATCGTCTGTTCTCTCCTAGCGGGACATGAGTTACGTAAGTGGGTCAAGAGAGTGCGGCCTCCATGACATCAGGACGGAGGAGGCCGGGGAAGGTGCGCGGCGGCCGGAGCGGATGCGGGGTGCGCCACATCCGATGGAACGTCAGGTTCCGTTCGTCGCCCTCCGCTTGCGTACCACGAGATACCCGGCGGCGCCCGCCGCCACCAGCACACCCGCGCCGATGGCGACCGGCAGCACCGGGAACGACGACGAGGCCTCCTCCTCGACCGCCGCGGCCGGCGCCGACGCCGAAACCGAGGCCGCCGGAGCGGCCTTGGGCGCGCTGCCCAGGTTCGGCAGGGCCGGCAGCTGTGCCTTCCCGTCGAGGGGGACGGCGAGCGAGACGGGGTCCATCTCCGCCCCCTCCTGGTACATCCCGCCGAACGCCTTGGCCCCTTCGGCCGTGAGCTTCGCCGGGGCCTGGCTGACGGCCGCCAGGCCGTCCTTCTCCTTGAGGCCGGAGGTGTCGAAGGAGACCAGTGGAACGTTTTTCTCTGTTTTCTCCGTTTTCTCTGTTCTCTCCGCCTGCCCGCCGCCCCTCGTCACGTCCGCCGACAGCGTGCCCCTGCCGTCCTTCGCCGCCACCACGACCCGGCTCAGCGCCAGGTCGAGGTCCTTGCCGGTGAAGCGCACGGTGCCCGCGAAGGCGGCGTCGAGACGGCCGGTGTCCGCGTCGTAGGTGCCTTTGCCGGCCGGGAAGCGGAAGAGCGCGCCTCCGTCCTGGGCGCCGTCGGTGAGCTTCCAGGAGCCCTGGGCGATGGACCCGGTGACGTACTCCCGGAACGTCCGGCGCACGCCCCAGTCGACGGCCGCGCCCGTGAACTCGCCCTTGTGCCTGTCCTTCTCCTCCGGGGTGGCCGACGGGCTCGCGCTCGGCGAGGACGTGGCCGCGGCGGCCAGGACGTCGGCGGAGAGGCTGAGCCGGTCCAGGGCCGTGCCCTCGGTGTAGTAGCCCGCGAACGCCGTGGCGCCCCGCGCGGTGAGCGTGGCCGGAACGTTGGCCAGGGTGACGGCCGTTCCGGCTCCGCGCAGATCGATCCCGGAGAGGTCGAGCGAGGCGAACGGGACGTGGGTGGCCGTGGTGACCTCGCCCGTGCCCTTGGCCTTGCTGACCACGTCCACGTAGAGGGTGCCGTCCCGGCCCGAGAGGCGGACGGCGGGCCGGCTGACGGTGAGGTCGAGTTCGTTCGATCCGTCGGCCTTGCGGTGCCCGGTGAAGTGCACCCCGCCGGAGAAGGCCGCCTCGAATGCGCCGCTGCCGGGCCGGTAGGAGCCCTTGGCGGAGTGGAAGCGGAACTGGCTGCCGCCGACCGTGGCCGCTCCGTCGCGCAATTCCCAACGCCCCTGCGCCACCGGCCCGGTGACATAGCTCTGGAAGGAGGATTTGATGCCCCAGTCCAGCCTCCCGCCCGACACCTCCCGGCTTTCCGCCGCATGCGACACGCCCGCGGGGAGCAATGCCACCAGCAATGCCGCCGGCAATGCCCCCGCCAATGCCCCGAACAGCGCGGCGACGGGCGCGCGGGCAGGTCTGAACGGCGGCATCGGAACCCCTCTCGGGCGATAGCAATTTAGGTAAGGCTAACCTAAGCTATATCCGGAAGAGTTCACAGGGGAAAGGCGGGAACGTGTCTCAACGCCAGTCGGTGGGTGGGCGAATGCGCCTCCCACGCCTTCTCGGCGCCCTCGCGGCCCTGCTGGCCCTGACCGCCGTCCTCGTCGGCTGCGGCTCGGGCGGCACCTCGTCCGGCACCCCCGGCGACTCCGCGAGCGGCAAGCGGGCGGCGGCCGACCGCGTCGAACCGCTAGCCGGGACGCCCTCGCCCCGACTGCCCGTCACCGTGCGGTCCGCCGACGGCCATGACGTCACCGTCAAGGCCGCAGATCGCATCGTCCCACTCACCGGCTCGTTGTCCGAGGTGGTTTTCGGCCTCGGTCTGGGTGGCAAGGTCGTCGCCCGCGACATCACCGCCACGTTCGAGCAGGCGCGCGAACTGCCCGTCGTCACGCGCGGACATGACGTCTCGGCCGAGAGCGTGCTCTCCCTCAAGCCCACGCTCGTCCTGGCCGAGAGCACCACAGGGCCCGCCGAGGCCATCGGCCAGATCCGGGCCGCCGGCGTCCCGCTCGTCGTCCTCGACCCGGCGAAGAAGCTCGCCGACGTCTCCACGCGCATCGGCAAGGTGGCCGAAACGCTCGGGGTGCGCGCCGCCGGCGACGAGCTGCGCAAGCGCACCGAACAGCGCCTGGAGGCGGCCAGGAAGGGCATCCCCGGCGAGGGCAGGAAGCCGCGGGTGGCCTTCCTCTACCTGCGCGGCTCGGCGTCCGTCTATCTGCTGGGCGGCGCGGGTTCGGGGGCGGACTCCCTCATCGAGGCCGCCGGCGGGGTGGACGCGGGCAAGGAGTCGGGGCTGAAGAAGGACTTCACCCCCATCACCAGCGAGGCGCTGGCCGCGGCGGCCCCCGATGTGATCCTCGTGATGACCAAGGGCCTGGACTCGGTGGGCGGCGTGGACGGCCTGCTGAAGATCCCCGGCGTCGGCCAGACCCCGGCCGGCCTCGACCGGCGCGTCGCGTCGATCGACGACGGCGTCCTGCTCAACTTCGGCCCGCGCACGGACACCGTTCTCACCTCCCTGGTCGAGCAGATCCACAAGGGTGGCAAGTGAGATGACGGCCGTCGCACAGACCCCGCCGGGCACGCTTCCGGCGGACCAGGCCGCCGCCCCGCGCCGGCGCGGCCGTACGTCCGTGGTGCTGGCGTGCGCCATGGGCGCCGCCCTGGTCGGCCTCTGCCTGCTCTCGGCGGGCATCGGCGCCTACGACATCCCGGTCGGGGACGTGGTGGGCTCGCTGCTGCACCGGACGGGCCTCGGCGGCGCGGCACTGGACCGGGTGGGCGAGAGCGTGCTGTGGAACGTCCGGCTGCCGCGCGTGGCCCTGGCGCTGCTGGTCGGGGCGTCGCTGGGCTGCGCGGGCGCCCTGATGCAAGGGGTGTTCGGCAATCCGCTGGCCGAGCCGGGCGTCATCGGCATCTCGGTCGGCTCGGCGGTCGGCGCGGTCGCCGCCATCGCACTGGGACTGAGCTTCCTCGGCAACTGGACCGTCACCGCCTGCGCGTTCGTCTCCGGACTGGGGACCGTCCTGCTGGTGTACGTGCTGTCGCGGTCGGGCGGCCGGACGGAGGTGGTCACCCTCATCCTCACCGGCATCGCGGTGAACGCCTTCGGCGGCGCCCTGATCGGCCTGGGTGTCTTCCTCGCCGACAACGCGCAGGTCACCCAGATCACCTTCTGGCAGCTCGGCTCGCTCGCGCAGGCGACCTGGCCGAAAGTGCTCGCCGTGCTGCCGTGCGCGCTGGCCGGGCTGGCCGCCGCCCCGCTGTACGCGCGCAAGCTGGACCTGCTGGCCCTCGGCGAGCGTCCCGCGCGCCATCTGGGCGTGGACGTCGAGCGTTTGCGGCTGGTGCTCGTCGTGGTCGTCGCGCTGCTGACGGCGGCGGCGGTGGCGGTGGCCGGTGTCATCACCTTCGTGGGCCTGCTGGTGCCGCACGTGCTGCGCATGGCCGCGGGGCCCGGTCACCGCTTCCTGGTGCCGGGCAGCGCGCTGGGCGGCGCGCTGGTGCTGGTCGCGGCGGATCTGGCGGCACGCACGGCCGCGCAGCCGGCCGAGCTGCCGCTGGGCGTGCTGACGGCGCTGTTCGGCAGTCCGTTCTTCTTCGTGCTGCTGCGGCGGACGCGGCGGAAGCAGGGAGGCTGGGCGTGAACCCCTTGGCGTTGCTGCGGTGCACGCGGCCGAAGCGGGGAGGCCCGGCGTGATCCGCTCGTTCTTCGGTCACCGCTCCAGGCGGCTGCCCGCCCCCTCCCTCCCGGGCTCGGTCCGCGTCGAGACCCGCGCCCTGCGGCTGCGGCTCGGCGGCCGCACGGTGCTGTCCGAGGTGGACCTGAGCGTCACGGCGGGCGAAGTCCTCGCGCTCGTCGGCCCCAACGGCGCCGGGAAGTCCACGCTGCTGGCCGCGCTCGCCCACGACCTGGTCCCCGAGTCGGGCGAGGTGTTCGTCGACGGGCTGCCGGCCGCCGCCTGGAGCCCGGCCGAACTGGCCCTGCGCCGGGCGGTGCTGCCGCAGTCGGCCGAGCTGTCGTTCCCGTTCCCCGTCGAGGAGGTCGTCCGCATGGGCCGCGCGCCGTGGGCGGGCACGGCCGCCGAGGACGAGGACGACGCGGCCGTCGCTGAGGCGATGGCCGCCGCCGAGGTGACCGCGTTCGCCGCCCGCTCCTTCGCCTCCCTCTCCGGCGGCGAGCGGGCGCGGGTGGCGCTGGCCCGCGTCCTGGCGCAGCGCACCCCGCTGCTGCTGCTCGACGAGCCGACGGCCGCGCTGGACCTGCGGCACCAGGAACTCGTGCTGCGCGTCTGCCGCGAACGGGCCGCCGCCGGGGACGCGGTGGTGGTCGTCCTGCACGACCTGGGCCTGGCCGGGGCGTACGCGGACCGGGTCGCGGTGCTGCACGAGGGGCGTATCGCGGCGGAGGGCCCGCCGCTCCAGGTGTACGCGCCCGAATTGCTGAGTCGCGTCTATTCGCAGCCCGTCGAGGTAATCGATCACCCGCGAACGGGAGAACCCTTGGTGGTCCCGCGACGGGATGTCGGAGATTTTGCTTCGTGAGAGCAGAATCACGCACCGATCGGGGAACAGGGAAGGCAAGGCTCAGATAAGTTAGGGCGGCCTAATTCGGCCGATCATTTCCGGCCGTTCCGGTGTCCGCCCTCCGACCATTCCTGGAGCCCTCATGCGCGTTCTCCGCTCCTCCGTCGCCGCCCTCGCCGCGGCAACGGCCCTGACCGCTGTGTCCGGTTGTGCCGAGAAGTCGGACGCGAAGGGCTCGGACGCCGTCGTCGTCAAGGCCGGTGACGACTCGTGCGAGGTGTCGAAGACCTCGTTCCCGGCCGGTCACGTCAAGATCAATGTGGAGAACAAGGGTTCCAAGGTCACCGAGGTCTACGTTTACGCCCCGGGCGACCGCATTGTCACCGAGCGGGAGAACATAGGCCCCGGCACCAAGGCCGAGATCACCGCGACGATCAAGAAGGCCGGTTCGTACGAAATCGCCTGCAAGCCCGGAATGAAGGGCGACGGCATCCGGCAGAAGATCACCGTGACGGGCGCCGACAAGGCCGAGAAGAGCAATCCCGAACTGGACAAGGCGGTCGCCGAATACCGCAAGTACGTCCAGCAGCAGGCCGACGAGACGATCCCGGCGGCGCAGAGGTTCGCCGACGCCGTCAAGGCCGGCGACGTGGACGAGGCGAAGAAGCAGTACGCCGTCTCCCGCATCGGCTGGGAGCGCACCGAGCCGGTGGCCGAGTCCTTCGGCGACATCGACCCCAAGGTCGACGTCCGCGAGGACGGCCTGGAGAAGGACCAGAAGTGGACCGGCTGGCACCGGCTGGAGAAGTCCCTCTGGGAGGACAAGAAGATCACCGAGGACGACAAGAAGCTGGCCGACCAGCTGATGGCGGACCTCAAGGGCTGGCAGAAGGTCGTCGGCACCGCCGAGATCACCCCGACGAGCATGGCCAACGGCGCCAAGGAGCTGCTCGACGAGGTGGCCACCGGCAAGGTCACCGGTGAGGAGGAGCGCTACAGCCACACCGACCTGGTCGACTTCCAGGCCAACGTGGAGGGCGCCGAGAAGGCCTACGAGCTGCTCAAGCCGGTCGCCTCGAAGAACGACTCCGGTCTCGCCCAGGAGCTGGACAAGCAGTTCGCCGCCCTGAAGAAGCTGCTCGGCGAGCACCGCGACGGCGACACCTTCAAGTCCTACGACAGCGTCGGCAAGGACGACCGCAAGAAGCTGTCCGACGCCGTCAACGCCCTGGCCGAGCCGCTGTCCAAGCTCGCGGGCGCGGTCGCGAAGTAACGGGAGGACATTCCCATGACGGACGTGACGGACCCGACGAACGCGACGGACCCGACGGACGCGACAGCCCCGAAGAACGCGACAGACGCGACCAGCGACGGCAACGGGACGGACGGGAGAGGCGAGGCCGTGCGGGCCACCCCCTCGCGCCGTGCGGTACTGGGCTGGGGCGGCGCCGGGCTCGCGCTCGGCGCGGCCGCCGCCGGGGGCACCGCGGCCGCGCTGCGCACCGGCGGCGCCGCCGGCCCGGCCGCGTCGGCCGGTGCCGCGGTGCCCTTCCGCGGCGCCCACCAGGCCGGCATCGCCACGCCCGTGCAGGACCGCCTGCACTTCGCGGCGTTCGACGTCACCACCTCCGACCGCGCCGCGCTGGTCAAGGTGCTGCGGGAATGGACGGCCGCCGCCGAGCGGATGACGGCCGGTCAGGAGGTCGGCGACGGCGCGTACGGCGGGCAGCCGGAGCTGCCGCCGGACGACACCGGCGAGGCCCTCGGCCTCAAGCCGTCCCGGCTGACCCTGACCTTCGGCGTCGGACCGGGCCTGTTCGAGAAGGACGGCGAGGACCGCTTCGGCATCAAGGCACGCCGCCCGCAGGCCCTGATCGACCTGCCCGCCTTCCCCGGCGACAACCTCGACCCGGCGCGCAGCGGCGGCGACCTGTGCGTACAGGCCTGCGCCGACGACCCGCAGGTCGCGGTGCACGCGATCCGCAACCTGGCCCGCATCGGCATGGGGAAGGTCGCGATCCGCTGGTCGCAGCTCGGCTTCGGCAAGACGTCCTCGACGACGCCGGACGAGCAGACGCCGCGCAACATGATGGGCTTCAAGGACGGCACCCGGAACATCTCGGGCACCGACGACGCCGCCCTCGACCAGCACGTCTGGGTGGGCGGGAAGGACGGCCCGGCGTGGATGGCCGGCGGCTCGTACCTGGTGGCCCGCCGGATCCGGATGCACATCGAGACCTGGGACCGCACCTCGCTGCAGGAGCAGGAGGACATCTTCGGCCGCGACAAGGCCCAGGGCGCGCCGGTGGGCGGGCAGCGCGAGCGCGACGAGCCCAACCTCAAGGCGATGAAGCCGGACGCCCATGTGCGCCTGGCCCACCCGGACAGCAACGCGGGCGCCACCATCCTCCGCCGCGGCTACTCCTTCACGGACGGCACCGACAGGCTGGGCCGCCTGGACGCCGGGCTGTTCTTCATCGCGTACCAGCGGGACGTGCGGGACTCCTTCGTGCCGCTGCAGATGAACCTCGCCCGCAACGACTCGCTGAACGAGTACATCCAGCACGTGGGGTCGGCCGTCTTCGCCGTGCCGCCGGGCGTCCGGGACGAGGGCGACTGGTGGGGCAAGGGGCTGTTCGCGTGATCCGTATCCGTGGTTTCGACCGGAAGGGGGGCGCCGCGTGTTCGGCAACTACCTGATCGGCCTGCGCGAGGGCCTCGAGGCCGGCCTGGTCGTCTGCATCCTCGTCGCCTACCTGGTGAAGACAGGGCGCAAGGACGCCCTGCCGCCGGTGTGGACCGGCATCGCCGTGGCCGTGCTGCTCAGCATGGGCTTCGGCGCCCTGCTCACCTTCGGCTCGCAGACCCTGACCTTCGAGGCGCAGGAGCTGCTCGGCGGCTCGCTGTCGATCATCGCCGTCGGCCTGGTGACGTGGATGGTCTTCTGGATGCGGCGCACCGCGCGGCATCTGAAGCGGGAACTGCACGGCAAGCTGGACGCGGCGCTGGCGATGGGCACGGGCGCGCTGGTCGTCACCGCCTTCCTGGCCGTCGGCCGGGAGGGCCTGGAGACCGCGCTGTTCGTGTGGGCCGCCGCGCAGGCCACCGACGACGGGCTGCGGCCGCTGACCGGCGCGGTGCTGGGCCTGCTGACGGCGGTGGCGCTGGGCTGGCTGTTCTACCGGGGCGCGCTGCGGATCAATCTGGCGAGGTTCTTCACCTGGACCGGCGCCATGCTGGTCGTGGTCGCGGCGGGCGTCCTCGCCTACGGCTTCCACGACCTGCAGGAGGCCGACGTCCTGCCGGGCCTGGGGAACAAGGCGTTCGACGTCAGCGAGCAGGTGCCGGCCGACAGCTGGTACGGCACGCTGCTGAAGGGCGTCCTCAACTTCCAGGCCGACCCGACGTGGCTTCAGGTCGCGGTGTGGACGCTGTACCTGGTCCCGACCCTGGTGGTGTTCTTCGCCCCGGGCCGGGCGGGTAGTGTGGCGCCGTCCCGAGCAGCCACCGAGGAGTCCAAGCACGATGAGACGCCGGTCGCCACGCCGACTGTCCCCGGCTCTGTCCCCGGTTCTGTCCGCGGCTCTGACGGTGCCGCTGCTGCTGACGGCGACAGGCTGCGTGACGGTGCACGGCGAACGGGCGGTCATTCCGTCGGTGAGCAGCAGGGCTGAGGCCGCCGAGGTCCTCACGGCGTTCACGGACGGCTACACCGAGGCGTACCGCAAGCTCGACCCGGCCCTGGTGGACCGGGTCGAGAGCGGTGCGCTGGCCGAGATAGGCAGGGCCGATCTGGCCGCCCAGCGCGCCGTCACCCCGCGCGGCAATCCGGGCTATCCCGCGCTCAAGCTGGACAACGCCCGATTCACCATCCCGAAGATGGCCGGCTGGCCGAAGTTCTTCGTCGCCGACACCCGCAGCAACCGGGACCGGAACCGGTGGCTGGTGGTGTTCACGCGCGAAGCGGCGAAGGAACCCTGGAAGGCCTCCTACCTGACGCTGCTGGCCGAGGGGAAGGTGCCGGAGTTCGCGGTCGGCAAGGACGGCTACGCCGAGGCCGTGCCGGCCGGCGGGGACGGGCCGGGCCCGGCGCCGGAGGCGCTGAGCCGCTCGTACACCGACTACCTGCGCACCGGCGAGGGCAGGACGTTCGCCCCCGGTGGCGCGACCTCGCTGCTGCGCGCCGAGCGGGCGAAGCTGGCGCGGACCCCCACGTTCTGGACCGAGTACATCGACACGCCCGACAAGGCCCCCGGCTTCCCCGTGCCGGCGCTGCGCACGCGCGACGGCGCGGTGGTGGCCTTCTTCACCGCGCACCACCGCGAGAAGCGCACCATGGTCAAGGGCGTGCGCCCCTCGGTCACCGAGCCGCGGACGAAGGCGCTGCTCAAGGGCGACCTCGAGCGGGCGGTGACGTACACGCGCGTGTCGGAGTCGGCGGTGCGGATCCCGGCGGGGTCCGGGGGCGGGCCGGTGGTCTTCCTCAACCGGATCGAGTCCCTGACCGCCGTCAAGGGCGAGTAGCGCCGAAAGGGCGAGCAACGCCTCGAGGGGCGAGCAACCCCGTCAAGGGCCGGTGGCCACGGCGGGCTTCAGCGGCCGATCGGCCAGGGGTGGGCCGGCTCGTGGTCCTGACGGTCCCCCGCGTACTGGGCGCAGGCGTCGGTCAGCGCCTCCAGCAGGGTCAGCGGGTCCGGCAGCGGGCGTTCGGCGCCCAGCAGCCAGACCACCGGCTCGTCACCGGGCAGCCGGGACGGGGGCAGCAGCACATAGCTGCCGCGGCAGTGCCAGCGCAGGCCCGGATGCTCGTCCATGGTCTCGGGATGGCAGTCCAGCTCGCAGGGCCACCACTCGTCCTCGTCGTCCGGGGTGCCGCGGGTGGCCGTGAAGAACAGCATCCGGTCGTCCTGGGCGATGGTGGCGACCGGGCCCACCTCGATGCCGGCGGCCGTCAGCCGGTCCAGTGCCTTGCGGCCGGCCTCGGCGGGGACGTCGAGGACGTCGTGGGCGATGCCGGTGGCGGTGACGAAGTTGGCCTCCGGCTGGCCGCGCAGCCATTTGGTGACCTTGTCGGCGTCGGTGGTGGCGAGGGTCTGCCAGGCGAAGGAGACCGGGTGGCGCCCGGGGGTGGGACAGCCGATGCGCTCACAGGAACAGCCGTAGCCGGAGGGGTGCGCGGCCGGTGCCAGGGGGAACCCCGCGGCGGCCGCGGCCAGGAGCAGCTCCTCGCGGGCGGCTCCGGTGGCCGCCCCCGTGCCCGTATCGCCGCCCGCTCCGCTCCTGGGGCGGCGCAGCCATTGGGAGAACCTGCTCTTGCGTTCCATCTATCCCCTCACTTCGACCGCGGTCTCCGGTCAATGCTGCCACCATCCTGCTCCTGGTGTGACCGCCGAACGCATCCGGGGGGTGTGAGACCGGCCGCGTCGGCGGGCGGCACGCGGGCGGGCGGCGGGGTCCGGCGGGGCGTCGGTGGAGCTGGCGGGGGTTTCAGCGCTTGGCGATGCCGCGCAGCACCTGGTCGACGAGGGTGTCGACGAAGTCGTAGGTGAGCGGGGCCGTACGCATGAGCCAGCGCTGGGAGAAGGGGCTCACGATCGTCTCGGCGGCGATGCCGAGGTCGGCGTCCTCGGCGATCTGGCCGGCCTCGCGGGCGCGCCGCAGCCGCTCGACGTAGGCCTGGAAGCCGGTGTCCTGCAGCCGGTTCACGAACTGTTCGGAGAGTTCGGGGTCATTGGCCCCGGCGACCGCGAGCGCCCGGTAGGGGGCCTCGAACTTGGGGTCGTTGAACTCGTCGACGGTGGCACGCAGGACGGACTTGAGGTCGGCGGCCACGTCGCCGGTGTCGGGCAGCCGGATCGGCTCGTCGCCCGCGTCGGCGATGAACGCGTCGAGGAGCACGGCGGCCTTGGACGGCCACCAGCGGTAGATCGTCTGCTTGCCGACGCCGGCGCGGGAGGCGATGCCCTCGATGGTGAGCTTGTCGTAGCCGACCTCGCCGACGAGTTCGAGGGCGGCGTCGAAGATCGCGCGCCGGGAGCGTTCGCTGCGGCGGGTGGCGTCGGGGGTTCTGGTGGTGGCCATGGCGCGCAGTGTAGCGGGGGCTTGAGGCGAAACGTATCGTCTCCAAAACCCTTGACAAGACGAACCGTCTCGTTCAAAGTGAGGGGTGTTGCGAGACGATGCGTCTCGCCAAACGAAGGGAGAACCCATATGAGCCGGGGCAATGCGGGCGGAATGCTCGGAGTCGGCGGTACCCGCAGCAACCTCTCCCGCAAGGCGCTGCGCGGCGGCGGCCGGGGCGGGCGCGCGAACGGGGGCGCCATCGACGCCAACGCGCAGAAGCGGGAGCTGCTGCGCTCTCTGCGGGAGGGGCGCGCGGGCCGGGGCGGTGCGTAGCCGCTCCGTAAATGGGCCGTCGATAAACCACCCGTACGGTTCATGCGCCGACGTCGCGCAGCGTGGACGATTTGGGCACGTACGACAGCCACGTACGTGCCCAACACCACCGTGAGGAGCGCGACTTGCGTACAGCCCCGCGTGCATCCACCCCTCGGCGCTACCTGATGTGCCCGCCCACGTACTTCCGGGTCACATACTCGATCAACCCCTGGATGGACCCGGGCAAGCCGGTCGACCTGCCGCTCGCCCTCGCGCAGTGGGAGCACCTGCGCGACCGCTACCGCTCCCTCGGCCACACCGTGGAGGAGCTCACCCCTCGCCCCGACCTGCCCGACATGGTCTACGCCGCCAACGGCGCCACGGTCGTCGACGGCCGCGTCCTCGGCGCCCGCTTCGCGCACCCCGAGCGCTGGGCCGAGGCGGGCGTGCACCTGGAGTGGTTCCGGGCCAACGGGTACGCCGAGGTGCGCGAGCCGAACCACATCAACGAGGCCGAGGGCGACTTCGCCGTCACCGCCACCTGGCTGCTCGCCGGCCGCGGCTTCCGCAGCAGCCCGCTCTCGCACCCCGAGGCACAGGAGTTCTTCGGCCGCCCGGTCATCGGGCTCGACCTGGTCGACCCGCGCTACTACCACCTCGACACGGCGCTGTGCGTGCTCGACGACTCCACCGACGGCGAGATCATGTACTACCCCGGCGCGTTCTCACCCGGCAGCCGGGCGGTCCTCGAGCGGCTGTTCCCCGACGCGCTGATCGCGACCGAGGAGGACGCGGCGGCCCTGGGCCTCAACGCGGTCAGCGACGGCCGCCATGTCCTGCTGCCGCAGGCGGCGGTGGGCCTCTTCGAGCCGCTGCGGGCGAGAGGCTACGAGCCGATCGGCATGGACCTCGGTGAACTCCTCAAGGGCGGCGGCAGCGTGAAGTGCTGCACGCAGGAGCTCAGGGGCTGACGCCCCGGTGAGCGGTGGCCGGGGCGGCGGCCGGGGCGGCGCTCCGGCCACCGGCCCCGGCTACTGGTTCGGGCCCCGGCCCCGGCTACTGGCTACTGGCCGGCCGCGGCCGGCACGTCCCACTCGTCGCCCCACTCGGCGTCGCGCGCCGCGCGGTAGAGGGTGCCGTGCCGCTTGGTCACCGTCTCCCGCGTCAGGCCGCCCTCGGGCGTGCACAGGTCGAGCAGCACCTGGCCCTTGCGGATCTGCGGCTTGCGCACGATGCGGCCCGCGGCGCCGGGGGCCTCGCCCTCGCGGACGGCCGCCACGTACGCGAACTTCTCGTCCTCGTAGGCCAGCGAGCCGCCCTTGACCTGCCGGTGCAGCGACGAACGGCTCACCCGGGCCGAGAAGTGGCACCAGTCCTCGCCCGGCGCTATGGGGCACGCGGTGCTGTGCGGGCAGGGTGCGACGATGCGGAAGCCGGCGGCGACGAGCCGGTCGCGGGCCTCGTTGATCCGCAGATAGCCGTCCGGGGTGCCCGGCTCGACGACGACCACTCCGCGCGCCGCGCGGGCCACCTCGTCGGTCAGCGCCCGGCGGTCGGCCTCGGTGAGCTCGTTCAGCACGTACGAGACGGTGATCAGGTCGGCGCCGGGGATCGTCAGCCCGTCCCCGATCGTCCGCCGCTGCCAGGTCGCGGTGCGCAGCGCCCGCGACTCCGCCTCCCGCGCCAGTTCCTCGCCCAGCGCCAGCGCGGGCTCCGCCCAGTCCAGGACGGTCGTGCGGTGCTCGTCCTCGCTCCACGCGGCGGCCACCGCCCAGGTCGCCGCGCCCGTGCCGCCGCCGACGTCCACGTGGGTGGCGGGCGTCCACTCCGGCAGCCGGTCGCGGAAGGCCTCGAGAGCCGAGCGCACGGCCTCGAAGGTGGCGGGCATGCGGTAGGCGGCGTAGGCGACGACGTCGGAACGGTCGCGCAGCACGGGGGTGTGGGTGGGGATGCGGCCCCGGTAGTGGGATATCAGCCGCTCCACGGCCTGGGTGGCCTGCCGGGGCGGCAGACCGTCGAGGAGGCCGGCCAGGGCGGTACGCAGGGTTTCGCCGGTCGGCGCGTGTACGGGAGCGTGCATTTCAGAAAGTCTAGGCGGCTGACGTGACTGTTGTTTCTTCTGATGTTTCTGCTGATGTCCCTGCTGAGGCTTCCGGCCGGGGGCGCCAGGGCCGGCACAGCAGGGCGAAGCAGGCGACGCCCGCCAGCGCGCAGACGAGCTGGACCGTCGCCATGGGCACCGCCGTGTGCTCGCCCGCGATGCCGACGAGCGGGGAGGCGACGGCACCGAGCAGGAACGTGGACGTGCCCAGCAGCGCGGAGGCGGAGCCCGCGGCGTTGCCCGAGCGCATCAGCGCCTGCGCGTTGGTGTTGGGCATGGCCAGGCCCATCGCGGACATCAGGACGAACAGCCCGGCCGCCACCGGCGCCAGCCCCGGCCGGCCGAGGACGCCGGAGGCCATGACGAGCAGCGCGGCCGCCGCGAGCGCGATGACCGCCAGGCCCACGGCCAGGACCTTGTCCATGCTCACCCGGCCGACCAGCAGCTTGCCGTTGATCTGCCCGACGGCGACCAGCCCGACGGAGTTCAGGCCGAAGAGCAGGCTGAAGGTCTGCGGGGAGGCGCCGTAGATGTCCTGGACGACGAACGGCGAGGCGGAGATGTAGGCGAAGAGCGCGGCGAAGGCGAAGCCGCCGGCGAGCATGTAGCCGGTGAAGACCCGGTCGGCCAGCAGGCCGCGCATGGTGCGCAGCGCCTGGCCGAGGCCGCCGGCCTGCCGCCGGCCGGGCGGCAGGGTCTCGTCCAGCGAGCGCCAGACCACGACGGTGAGGACGGCACCGATGACGGTCAGGACGACGAAGACGCCCCGCCAGTCGGTCAGGCGCAGGATCTGGCCGCCGATGAGCGGCGCGACGACGGGGGCGACGCCGGAGATCAGCATGAGGGTGGAGAAGAAGCGGGCCATGGCCACGCCGTCGTACAGGTCGCGCACGACCGCACGGGCGATCACGATGCCCGCGGCGCCCGCGAGGCCCTGGATCAGCCGGAAGGTGATCAGCAGTCCGGCGGTGGGGGCCAGCGCGCAGGCGGCGGTGGCCAGGACGTAGATCACCATGCCGGCCAGCAGGGGACGGCGGCGCCCCCACTTGTCGCTCATAGGGCCGACGACGAGCTGGCCCAGCGCCATGCCCATGAGGCAGGCGGTGAGGGTGAGCTGAACGGTCGCGGCGGGACTGCGCAGCGCGTCGGTGACCTCCGGCAGAGCGGGGAGGTACATGTCCATGGAGAGCGGCGGGAGGGCGGTGAGGCCGCCGAGGACGAAGGTGACGAGCAGGCTGGTGCGGCGGGCGCCGGCCGCGGCGGCCGGCCGCCCGGTGGTCCGGTCGGCTACGGCCTGGGGGCGGCCGGGGTCCGTCATCGTCGCTTCTCCATGGATTTGGGGTGTTTCATGCAAGTTTCAAGTTACTTCCATGGTGTCATGCGCGTGCCGGATCCATGGCCCTTACAGGTAGTGATGTGCGCTACGCGGGGGCGGCGGGCGAGGAGCCGTGCCGTCCGATGGGGACGCCCTGGCTGGGGCGTGTCCGACGGCTCGCATGGGGGAGTCCGGCTGAACGGGCCGACGCAGCCATGGTGGACAGGCGGGCATCCGTTTTTCGGACAGTCCCCCGGGGGGACTCTTGAGAGGGGAACCCATTGCCCGGCAGGGTGCCGGACAGACCGGAGGCGCGGCGATGCACCAGCTTGTGGACCTCGCCTTGATCTGTACGGGGTGGGCGTGGGCTGCGGGCGAGCTGTTGCTGCAACTGCACGAGCAGCTGAGCAGCGAGCGGACCGAGCGGACCGAGCGACGCAGCTTGGTGGTCCTCTTGGCGCTCCTGGCCGGTGGTACGACGCTGGCCACGCTGACGCGGCACGAGGTCACGGCCTTGTCCTATCCCGTCCACGGGCAGGTATTGCGAGGCGCAGTGCTGGCCGTCGCATCGGCAGGCATCGCGCTGCGCTTGTGGTCGGTCATCACGCTGGGCCGGTTCTTCCGGGTCGCGGTGCACATCCAGCACGAGCACCGAGTGGTCAGCTCCGGGCCCTACCGGTGGATGCGGCACCCCGCCTACGGCGGCCTGCTGCTGGCCGTGCTCGGCTATTCCGTCCTGTTCGGCAACGCACTGTCCTGGCTGCTCATCGCTGCGTGCTGCCTGACGGCCGTGGGGTACCGGATACACGTGGAAGAGCGGATGCTGCTCGACGGCCTGGGCGAGGAGTACCGGGCGTACGCCGGCCGTACCCGCAGGCTGATCCCAGGAGTGTGGTGAAACGCAGTACCTGGGATCACCACCGGTACCGCACGGACCCACCGGACAGGGCCTAGGTGTATTGGCCCGCCGCTCGATGCGGGGAATGCCCTGGCCGTGGAAGCACGCGGCCGCGCGGGTAAGGAAGCCCGCGGCCCCGCCTGCCGGCCCGGCGTGGCAGCCACTCGCAGTCCGTCAAAGTGCGGCTCAAGCCGGGCCCACTCCCGATCCGACAGGTCGCCTCGCCCCATGTCGGCCGGAACGACGCCGGCACGACGCAGGCACGCGATCCGTCGGACACGCCTCAGGCCCGGCTGAAGCCCGGGGCCCCGGCCTCGGAGACGAAGCGGGCGGCGGTGGAGATGGCTCCGCCGGGGGTGACCACGCCCGTCAGCGTGCGGAAATCGGCCTCCAGCCGTTCCTCGTCGAGGGTGACGATCACATAGCCGCGGCGGGCGTCGTAATACTTCATGTGCGGGTTGGCGGCCAGCATCAGGTTCCAGTCGTCCGGGCGCTCCTCGCCGTCGAATCCGCTGGAGACGGACGTGCCGACCACCTCGACGCCCACGGTGCGGGAGGCGGGGTCGTCGAAGTCGCGCTTGATGTCCATGGCGTAGTGGACGTGCACGTCACCGGAGAGGACGACCAGGTTCTCGACGCCGGCCCGCTCGGCGCCGTCCAGGACGCGGGCGCGGGACGCCGGGTAGCCGTCCCAGGCGTCCATGGAGAGGCGGGAGCGGGCGGCGGTGGTGTTCTTGCGGCGGCTGAGGACGACCGGCTGGGCGACGACATTCCAGCGGGCGGTGGAGGCGTGGAAGCCGTCGACGATCCAGCGCTCCTGCGCGTCCCCGGTGATGGTGCGGGCGGGGTCCTCGGACTCGGGCCCCGGGTACTCCCAGCCATTGCCGTAGGCCTGGTCGGAGCGGTACTGGCGGATGTCGAGGATGTCGAACTGCGCGAGGCGCCCGTAGTGGAAGCGGCGGTACAGGGGCATGTCGGGGCCCGTGGGTCTGTGTGCCTCCCGCAGCGGCATGTTCTCCCAGTACGCCCGGTACGCGGCGGCGCGGCGGGCGCGGAAGACGTCGAGGGGGTCGTTGTTCTGGGAGACCAGGCCCGCGTAGTTGTTCTCGACCTCGTGGTCGTCCCAGGTGACGAACCAGGGGTGGGCGGCGTGCGCGGCCTGCAGGTCGGGGTCGGACTTGCCCAGGGCGTAGCGCAGGCGGTAGTCGGTCAGGTCCCACGTCCAGTGGTCGAAGAACTCGGGGAGGGGCGTCTCGGTGTACCGGCGCGCGCCGGCCTGGGCGTCGATGGCGTTCTCGTAGATGTAGTCGCCGACGAAGAAGACCGCGTCGAGCTCCTCGCGCGCGAGGTGGGCGAGGGCGGTGTAGTACCCCTCGTCGTACTGCTGGCAGGACAGCAGCCCGAAGGCGAGGCCGGGGACGGCGGCATCGGGGGCGGGAGCGGTGCGGGTGCGGCCGACGGGGCTGATCCATCTGCCGGTGCGGAAGCGGTACCAGTACACGCGGCCGGGCTCGAGGCCGCGTAACTCGAGGTGGACGGTGTGGTTGTCGGCGGCGGGGGCCGGGACGGTGCCGCTCTGCTGGAGCCTGCTGAACGATTCGTCCAAGGACAGTTCCCACTGGACGTCGATGGCGCCGTCGGCGGGGAGACCGTTGCCGGGCTCGTAGGGGGCGGGGGCGAGCCGGGTCCACAGGACCACGGAGTCGGGGAGGCAGTCGCCGGACGCCACGCCGAGGGTGAAGGGGTTTTCTCCGAGGGGGGTCATGCGCACAGAGTGCGCGTGGCTGGGGTGACTGTGAAGGCCTGTGGGGACGAACATTTGACGGCAGATCAGGGTGGCGCGGTGCGCTGCCCCGGGGGCGGGACGTCTCCTGGGGCCGCCGGGGGCGCACGGCGGCTCGCGCACCCCTCGAGACGGCTTCCCCACCGGCCTGAATGGCCGATTCCGGGTGTAGCGTCCTCCCAGAACGAGGGGCGGACCGAGGGGACACCGAGGGGGTGGCCGCATGAGCCCGGACGGAGACCCTCCACCACCACCGGGCCCGGCGCCGGGGCCGTCGCCGGATCCGTCGCCGGGCGGCCGGATCTGGTCGCGGGTGTGGACGTACTGGGTCACGGGCGGTCTGGCCGTGGTGCTGGCGGCGTTCGTCCCGGTCCTGGTCAAGGCGGCCCCCTGGGCCGAGGACGCCCCGCCGTCCCCTCCCCCGGCACCCCCGCCCGCCACGACGACCGCGCCGCCGTCGCCCGTACTCTCCACGGCCCCGACGACCGCCGCCCCGACGCTCAGGGTCTCGGCAAAGATCAACAGCGTGGTCCCGCTGGGCGCGGTGACCCCGACCGTCACCAAGCTCCAGGCCAACATCACCTTCACCGGCCTCAAGGGCCGCACGGGCTTCATCAGGTGGCACACCTACAACAACGCCACCAAGCTCCCGATGAGCGAGGACAGCACGATCACGTCCCCGGTCCTCAACTGGGACCGCACGGACTGGAAGCCCACCTTCATCGTCCCGACCCCGACCGTCCACTGGCAGGTCCAGGTCACCGCGTACGCGTCGGACGGCACCCGGCTGGCGACGGGGCACTCGAACTTCACGTTCAGCACGCCGTGAGGCGATTCCGGCTGTTGCCGCCTTTCTCGACTTTCTCACCGCGCGAGGGCCGGACCGGCCGGATACGGTGGGATGAGATCGCGCGGCCCGTGGGGCGGGTGGACGGAAAGGAATGGGCGGCGCGAGGAAAGGGGTCGGAGCATGTCCCTTCTCATTTCCGTGCTTGCCGCTGCCATGGCGGTGTCATCGCCCATGACGGGGGTGGCGACAGATCACGACGTCGTGGTGGAGGGCCGGTTCAGATCCGCTGCCGGAGGCGGCACCCACCAGGCGGTGACCTTCGACACGAAGGCGATACCGGACGGCAGCGGGGTGACGGTGACGGAAAGCGTCGATGACGACGAAACCGTCGTCGAGCTGAGCGTGGAGGGCATCCAGGCGAACCGGACGTTCGGCGCCCATGTCCACACCGAGCCGTGCGGCAACACACCGGACGCGTCGGGCCCGCACTACCAGAACGTCAAGGACCCCAACCCGCCCTCGACCGACCCTCAATTCGCGAACCCGCGCAACGAGGTGTGGCTCGACTTCACCACGAACGGGCGCGGCGACGGCGACTCTTCATCGACGGTGCAATGGCGATTCCGTGCGGGCGAGGCCCGTTCGGTGGTCATCCACGAACACGCCACGGAAACGGCCCCCGGCCACGCGGGAATGGCGGGCGCCCGGCTGGCGTGCGTGAATGTGCCTTTCCGGTGACTTGACTGCGGGGGCACAGCAGTACGCCTCCCTGGCGTCGTTTCCTGCACCCCGGTCTGACCCTGCGAGCCGCTTCCAGCTGTCCGGCCGATCACGGCGATGGCGCGTGATCGGCCGTGCAGCTCTCCTAGTCCTGCCGGCTGGTGACCTCGATGAGATGCATCCCGAACTGCGTCTTCACCGGGCCCTGAACCTCGTTGATCGGCGCGCTGAAGACAACCTGGTCGAACTCGGGAACCATCTGTCCCGGCCCGAACGAGCCGAGGTTGCCTCCATCGCGAGAAGAGGGGCACGAGGAGTGCTTCTTGGCGAGCTCGGCAAAGTCCGCACCGCCCTCGATCTGCTCCTTGAGCTGCAACGCTTCGGCTTCCGTCTTCACCAGGATGTGGCGAGCAGTGGCCCTGGCCATCACATGTCCTTTCAAGTGGCCCGATCATGAAATGAGCTACTCGGCATGCTACAGAGCCCTGATCCGGCGTTGTTCGGGCAACGCGGCGTGTTCCTTGCCGATGGTCACGCCCCAACGATTCATGCGGAGCCGGGCGCCGGACGAGACCGGCCTGTACGCCGGGCATAGTGCACTCACATGCGCTGACCTGCGACGTTCCTCGTCCGGAGGACGCGGTCGCCACGGAATCGCCACTTCGCGGCGACTCCCGGCCGCCACTGCGAGAAGAAGCAGCCGGGCCCGCCGGGTTCACTCGGCGCTGTCGTGCTCGGTCGGGACGACGAACCCCCTCACTGGCCGGTCGGCACCTTCGTGAGCGGCAAGAGCTCGAGCCTTCCGCATCGCCTCGACGAGGTCGGCATACCTGGGGTCGATCCATTCCACTGGTTCACTGCCCCTTCCGTTTCGAGGCAGCGTACGCGCCTCAGCCACTCGGTTTGGGGATGATGACGATCGGACCACCGTCGTCGCCGGCGGTATCAACCCCGATCCGGTAGGTCGCCGACGCGGTGGCGGACTCGCCCCACGCAAAAACCCTCTGACCTGCGGATTCGCAGATCAGAGGGCCCCGCCTCAGATGGCCGACGGACGAGACCGGCCTGTACGCCGGGTTCTGTCTCCCGGTCCCCTTGCGGGGGCCGGGGAGGCGGCCATCCATCTAGGCCTGCCGTTGCCGGCAGGCTCGTGCGGTCTACCCGCGGACTCGGGCGGGCAGCCCTCGGTCGTCCGCGCAGGGCCGCCGCCGTGAAGCGGCTGCCCCTCTTGACCTTGCTCCGGGTGGGGTTTACCTAGCCGTCCGAGTCACCTCGGACGCTGGTGGTCTCTTACACCACCGTTTCACCCTTACCGGGAATCCGAAGATCCCCGGCGGTCTGTTTTCTGTGGCACTGTCCCGCGGGTCACCCCGGGTGGGCGTTACCCACCACCCTGCCGTGTGGAGCCCGGACGTTCCTCGAAGGACCGGTGAAGGTCCCTCGCGGCCGCCCGGCCGGCTCGTCCGCCGTGACGACCATGTTACCGGCCGCTCACGCGGGGGCGAACCACACCTTCTCCCGTCCCGGGTTCGCCTGGATCACCCGGACCTGCATGCGCTTGCCCAGCGGCAGCGGCGGCCCGTCGCCGTCGCCCTCGACGTGGCCGACGACGGCCGGGTCGTAGAGGTGGACCGTGCCCGCCGTCGGGCGGGAGTCGATGACGTCGATCACGTATGCGTCGAAGACCTCACCGATGCGGTCGCGCAGCAGCGCCGCCTCGATCAGGTCCACGCACTCCCGCTCGGCCTCCGCCGCCCGCCGCGCCCCCCGCTCCATCTCCTGGGGCAGCGCGTCCATCGCCGCCCGCACCCACTCGGGAGCGGCGGCCCCGGACGAGGCCGCCAGGCACAGCTCGGCGGTGTAGCGGTCGACGAGGCGGCGCAGCGGCGCGGTGCAGTGGGCGTACGGGGCCGCGAGCGCCGCGTGGACCGGGTCGGCCGGGCGGGGGTGGAGAGCAGGGCGGTCGCGGTCGAAGATCCGGTAGCCGGCGCCGCGCAGCAGCGCCGTGCATTCCTGCAGGAAGGCGGCGTGCTGGGGGTGCCCCGGATCCAGGGCGCGCACGACCACCGCGTACGGCATCGTCTCCGGCCAGGTCACGCCCAGCGCCCTCGCCACCCGCCGCAGCCTGTCGATCGCGCTCTCGGGCGCTGCGGGGAGGGTGCGCAGGATGCCCGTCCCGGCGGCCAGCATCAGCTGGGCGCCGGCCATGCCGGTCATGAGCGACACCTGGGCGTTCCAGCCCTCCACCGGCAGCGGGGCACGGTAGGCGAGCTCGTAGTGGCCGTCGTCCCGCCGTACGACCTCCTGTTCCGGCACGTTCAGCGAGATCCCGCCGCGCGTGCGCTCCAGCTCCTCCCGCCGCAGGCCGATCTCCTTCAGGAGCGACAGCGGCTCCTCGGCCGCTCCCGAGTCGATCGCCCGCTGCACGCCCGCGTAGTCCAGCCGCGCCCTGCTGCGCACGACCGCCCGCCGCACGTCGGTGCGTACGACCTCGCCGGCGCCATCCAGGTCCAGCTGCCACAGGACCGCGGGCCGGTCGTGGTCCGGGAGGAGACTGGCGGCGCCCTCGCCCAGGACCGGCGGGTGCAGCGGAATGCGGACGTCCGGGTAGTAGAGGGTCATCACCCGGGCGTGCGCCTCCTCGTCCAGCGCGCCGCCCGGAGTGACGAACGCGGCCACGTCGGCGATCGCGTAGTGGACGCGAAAGCCCCCCTCCTTCCGCCGCGCCAGGTACATCGCCTGGTCCAGGTCCGTCGAACCCGGCGGGTCGATCGTGAACAGCGGCACGTCCGTCGCGTCGTGGGCGGGCATGCGCGGCCGCCGGGCGGCCTGTTCGGCCTCGGCGAGGACGGGCGCGGCGAAGCCCGTCGGTACGTTCGTGCGTCCGCGCAGCTCGCGCAGTGCGGACACCAGCGGAGCGCGCTCCGTGTCCGTCACATGCATCGGGCGCCGGGCCATGCACCGAGCCTATGGGCGCCCCGGGCGCGGGGCACGGCGAGTGGGGCGGACGGCGAGCCCGGCGGACGGCGTTAGGGTTGCTGGGTCCGTCCGCGCGATCCATATATCCGCGCCACCCACTTATCCGTGCAACCGCGCCATCCGTAATAAGGGGAACGACCGTGCTCGTGCTGCTGCCGCCGTCCGAGGGGAAGGCCACCGGTGGCACCGGACCGGCCCTCGGGACCGGATCGCTGTCCCTGCGGGGGCTCGGCGACGCGCGCGAGACCGTCCTGGCCGAGCTGGTGGAGCTGTGCTCCGGCGACGAGGACAAGGCGGCGGAGGTGCTGGGCCTCAGTCCGGGCCTGCGCGGCGAGATCGCCAAGAACGCCGGGCTCAGGACGGCCGCGACCATGCCCGCCGGGCGGCTCTACACGGGCGTCCTCTACGACGCGCTGGACCTCGCCACGCTGAGCGCGCCCGCGCGGGCGGCGGCGGAACGTTCGCTGCTGGTCTTCTCGGGCCTGTGGGGCGCCGTGCGCATCGGCGACGCGGTCCCGTCCTACCGGTGCTCGATGGGCGTCAGGCTCCCGGGGCTGGGCGCGCTCGGCGCGTACTGGCGCGGTCCGATGGCCGAGGCCCTGCCGCGGGAGGCGGGCGACGGCATGGTGCTGGACCTGCGGTCCGCCGCCTACGCCACGGCCTGGAAGCCGAAGGGCGAGCTCGCCGAGCGCACGGCGACCGTGCGCGTGCTGCAGTCGAAAATCGTCAAGGGCGTGGAGAAGCGGTCGGTCGTCAGCCACTTCAACAAGGCCACCAAGGGCCGCCTGGTCCGCGATCTCCTCACCGCCGGCCTCACGCCCGCCGGCCCGCGCGAACTGGCGGAGGCCCTGCGCGACCTCGGGTACGTGGTGGAGGGCGACGACACGCCCGCGAAGGCCGGCAAGCCGTGGGCACTCGACGTCGTGGTGACCGAGCTGTAGCGGTATCCGGGATGCCGCCGTTGGCCGATCCCGTAGCCCGCCGTTGCACATAGTGCAACATCCATTGCGCTGAGTAGGAACGCCTCGGCAGGATGACCGGCGTGAACGATCTCCTGGATCTCTCGCCCGTCATCCCCGTCGTCGTTCTCCACGACGCCGCCGACGCCGTACCGCTCGCCCGCGCCCTGGTCGCGGGCGGGCTGCCCGCCATCGAGATCACCCTGCGCACGCACACGGCGCTCGACGCGATACGGGCGATCACCGAGAGCGTGCCCGGCGCGATCGTCGGAGCCGGAACGGTCCTGCGGCCCGCACAGGCGGAGGCGGCCCTCGAGGCGGGCGCCGAGTTCCTGGTCAGCCCCGGGTGGACGGACCGGCTGCTGGACGCGCTGCGGGCCACCGGGGTGCCGTTCCTGCCGGGGGTCTCGACCGCGTCGGAGGTGATGGCGCTGCTCGAGCGCGGCGTGCGGGAGATGAAGTTCTTCCCGGCGGAAGCGGCGGGCGGCGTCGGCTACCTGAGCTCGCTCGCCGCTCCCCTGCCCACCGCCCGCTTCTGCCCCACGGGCGGCATCGGGCCGGACTCGGCACGCGCGTACCTGGCGCTGCCCAACGTCGGCTGCGTCGGCGGCACCTGGATGCTCCCGCCGGACGCGGTACGCGCCCGCGACTGGGACCGGGTCACGGAACTCGCCCGGCAGGCGGCTCGATTGGGGGACCAGGGCGCGTCGAAGTAGCCACCCCGGTCATCAGCCGTGGTCGCGGGGTGACACCAACGGGCGGTTTCACTGACCACAACTGTTCGCGGGTGACCGGCGGAACGATAACCTGCTGCCCGCCATGAACGATTTCGTTGACGAAGCACGCTCGCGAGTCGCACATCTGCTCCGGATGGCCAATACGACCGACGGCCGGATCAGGGCACAGATCATCGAGTACGCCGACACGACTCCGGAGCCGCCGGTGATAAGCCGGGGCGCGGGCATCGTCACCACGGGCTGCCGGCGCTGCCTGCGGACCGCATGGCGCCAGCACGACTCCGAGGGGCCGTTGTGGGTCTGCGGCACATGCGGGCACGTCGAGCCCATCGTCGTACGGTGCGCGCACTGCGACATCGACATGACGCCGCCGCGCATCGGCGACCCGGACCGCTGGGAGTGCCCCACCTGCGACAGCATCGCCTCGCCGACGGCCCCCTGACGGCCCGCCCGGCCCCCTGGGCGCCTGACGAATGACCGAGGCCCCCGCCGCGAATCGGCGGGGGCCTCGTCATTCGTCGAACGGATCTACGGAGAACTACCGCAGGTGCGACGTGTCGTTCAGCAGCCGCAGCGACGCGTTGCCGTCCGCGTAGTAGGCCACCGCCGACAGCGACGCCGCCGACAGCTCCATGCGGAACAGCGACTCGGGCGGCGCGCCCAGGGCCAGCCGCACCAGCGTCTTCACCGGCGTCACATGGGTGACCAGCAGCACCGTCCGGCCCGCGTACCGGGCCAGCAGCTTGTCGCGCGTCACCGCGATGCGCCGGGCCACCGTCGCGAAGCTCTCGCCGCCGCCGGTGGGCGCCGCCTTGGACGACGACAGCCAGGCGTCCAGGTCCTCGGGGTGGCGCTCCTTGACCTCGGCGAAGGTCAGGCCCTCCCACTTGCCGAAGTCGGCCTCACGCAGGCCCTCGTCGATGCGCACCTCGAGGCCGAGCGCCTTGGCGACGGCCTCGGCCGTCTGCCGGGTGCGCCGCATCGGCGAGCTGACGATCGCCTGGACGGTGCCCCGGGCGGCCAGCGCCGCCGCGACGGCCTCGGCCTGGCGGCGGCCGGCCTCCGACAGCTCGGGGTCCGTGCCCCCGCTGCCGGAGAAGCGCTTCTGCGGCGTCAGCGCGGTCTCGCCGTGGCGCAGCAGGACGAACGTGGTGGGCGCCCCGAGGTCGGCTGCGGCCCCCCATCCGACAGGTGCGGCCTTCGGCTCCTCGAGCGGTTCGGCGACCGGGACCGCGGCGGAGGCGGCCACGGCGAGGCCGGCGGCCGAGCGGCCCGGCTCCCACTGCCGGCCCGCCTTGCCCGCGTCCATGGCCTCGTTGGCCAGCCGGTCGGCGTGCTTGTTCTTCTCGCGCGGGATCCACTGGTACGTCACCCGGCCCGGCGGGAAGATCCGCTGGGCGAGCGCGGCCAGCGGCTTCATGTCCGGGTGCTTGATCTTCCAGCGGCCGGACATCTGCTCGACGACGAGCTTGGAGTCCATCCGGACCTGGATCTCAGCGTCGGGGTCGAGGGCCCTGGCGGCCTCGAGCCCGGCGATGAGGCCCTTGTACTCGGCGACGTTGTTCGTCGCCGTGCCGATGTACTCGGCGGCCTCGGCCAGCGCCTCGCCCGTCACGGGGTCGAGGACCACCGCACCGTAGCCGGCGGGGCCCGGGTTGCCCCGGGAACCGCCGTCGGCCTCGACGATGAAGCGATTCACCATCGTGGCTCAGAGGCCCGACTCGGGCGTGCGGACCAGGATGCGGCGGCAGTTCTCGCAGCGCACCACGGCGTCCGCGGCGGCCGCGCGCACCTCGTTGAGCTCGGTGATGTTCAGCTCCAGGCGGCAGCCCTCGCAGCGGCGCTGGTAGAGGCGGGCGGCGCCGACGCCGCCGGACTGGGCACGCAGCTTGTCGTAGAGCTTGAGGAGGTCGGCGGGGATGGAGCCGGCGACCAGCTCGCGCTCCTTGGCGGCCGTGGCGACGTCGGCGTCGATGTCCGCGGTGGCGGCGTCGCGGCGCGCGGCGGCGTCGTTGACCTTGGCCTGCACGGACCCGACGCGGCCGGTCAGCTCCTGGACGCGCTCCTGGGCGGCCTCGCGGCGCTCCATGACCTCGAGGACGACGTCCTCCAGGTCGCCCTGGCGCTTGGCGAGGGAGGCGACCTCGTGCTGCAGGTTCTCCAGGTCCTTGGGGGACATGCCGGCGCCGGAGTCCAGGCGCTTCTGGTCGCGGGCGGCGCGCTGGCGGACCTGGTCGACGTCCTGCTCGGCCTTGGTCTGCTCGCGGGCGCAGTCGCTCTCCTCGGTCTGCGCGGCGACGAGCAGGTCGCGGTGCTGGGTGAGGTCGCCCTCGAGGGAGGCGATCTCGGCGTGCTCGGGCAGGCTCTTGCGCTTGTGGGCGAGCTGCGTCAGGCGGACGTCGAGGGCCTGGAGGTCGAGAAGTCGGATCTGGTCGGCGGGCGCGGCGTTCAGTTGGGGGCTCCTGTTAGTGGTTGTGGGCGGACGACGCCGCGTGGGCGGTCCAGGGGTCGGTGACCGTTCGCGAGACATGGGTGCGCAGGCCCCAGCCGTGGCGGTCGGAGATCTCGTCGAGCTGGGCCGCGGCCTGCTCGGTCCAGGGCCACTCGGTGGCCCAGTGCGCCGCGTCGACGAGGGCGAGCGGGCTGTGCTGCTGGGCCTCGGAGGCGGGGTGGTGGCGCAGGTCGGCGGTGACGTAGGCGTCGACGCCGGCGGCCCGTACCTGGTCGAAGAGGGAGTCGCCGGAGCCGCCGCAGACGGCGACCGTGCGGATGGTGCGCGTGGTGTCGCCTGCGACGCGGATGCCCTGCGCGGTGGCGGGCAGGCGCTTGGCGGCGCGCTCGGCGAAGTCGGCCAGGCTCATCGGCGGGTCGAGCTCGCAGATCCGGCCCAGGCCGCGGCGGCCGGCGGGGTCGGCCGGGTCGGGCACGAGGGGGCCGGTGACGCGCAGGTCGAGGGCGCCGGCGAGGGCGTCGGAGACGCCGGGGTCGGCGCTGTCGGCGTTGGTGTGCGCGACGTGCAGGGCGATGTCGTTCTTGATGAGGGTGTGCACGGCGCGGCCCTTGAAGGTGCCGGCCGAGACCGTCGTCGTGCCGCGCAGGTAGAGCGGGTGGTGGGTGACGAGCAGGTCGGCGCCGAGTTCCACGGCCTCGTCCACGACCTCCTGCACGGGATCGACGGCGAACAGGACCCGGCCGACCTCGGCGTCGGGGTCGCCGCAGACCGTACCGACGGCGTCCCACTGCTCGGCCCGCTCCGGGGGCCACAGGGCGTCGAGGGCGGCGATGACTTCAGACAGTACGGGCACGGAGGAAAGGCTACCTGCCTCCGTGCCCGGACTCGGCTGACGTCCTGCTTCGCGAAGAACTTCGCGGGGAGAACCTCAGGAGGACGCCGTTACTTCACCAGGAAGCCGCGGAGGTCGTCCAGGACGCTGTTGGCGGCCGTGACGCCGAGGCCCAGGTACCAGGTCTCGTCCTTGACGGGCTTGGCCTGGCCGTCCTTGACCGCCTTGAGGTTCTTCCACAGCGGGTTCTCCTCGGCGGCGCTCTGCTTGGTCTTCTCCGGGTCACCGTAGACGCCGGTGAAGATCCAGTCGCCGTCGGCCTTGTCGATGTTCTCCGGGCTGATCTCGACGGCGAGCTTGTCGGCCTGCTGGATCTTCGGGCGGGGCAGGCCGGAGTCCTTGAGGATGGTGCCGATGAAGGACTGCTGGGCGTACAGGCGGGTGAACTGCGGCAGGTAGCGCACCATGCTGATGGTGGGCTTCTTGTCGCCGAGGTCGGTGCCGAGCTTCTTGGCCTTGGCCTCGTAGGCCTCGAGCTGCTTCTTGGCGTCGGCGGTCTTGTCCAGGGCCGCGGCGTTGAGGAGGTAGTTCTCCTTCCAGGTGAAGCCCGGACGGATGGAGAAGACGGTGGGGGCGATCTTGGAGAGGTCCTTGTAGCTCTTCTCCGCGCGCAGCTTGCTGCCGAGGATCAGGTCGGGCTTGAGCTCGTTGATCGCCTCGAGGTTGAGGTTGTTGATGGTGCCGACGCTCTTGGGCTCGCCGACGTCCTTCTTCAGGTACTCGGGGATCTCCTGGCTGCCCTCGCTGGGGGCCCAGCCGACGGGCTTGATGCCGAGGGAGACGACGTTGTCGAGCTCGCCGACGTCGAGGACGACGACGCGCTTGGGCATCTCCTTGATCTCGGTCTTACCGAGCGCGTGCGTGACGGTGCGCGGGAACTGGCCGGGCTTGGCGTCCGTGCCGAGCTTCGCGGTGTCCTCGGCGGCCTTGCCGAAGTCCTTGCCGCCCTGGGCGACGGACTTGGAGCCCGCCCCGCCGTCCTTTCCGGCCTTGTCGTCGCCCTTGTCGGACGAGCCGCAGGCCGCGAGGGAGAGCGCGGCCGCTATGGACAGGGCTGCGGCGGTGCCGCGGCGGCGGAGGGTCATGGGGGGACTCCTTGGGTGGTGCGGGGTGGGGGTGGGCGGTGGTCAAGCCCAAGTCAAGAGCGCCGGTCAGCCAGGTGCGGCAGTGCTTAGGCTCGCCTAACCTCGGTCGAACTTTAAACATGCTTTGCCTACGCAGCACAACCGCCCCCCGCACATCGGCCGAACCCGGAATCCGCCACCCTTACGCGTGAAGCACCCGGGGTCGGAGGGTTGAGCCCGAGGCACGATAACTACGTTCAGTGCCGGAGGTGACGTTTCTCATGACGGTCTGTGCTCCCCATGGCACCCAGAGCGCCCCGCAAAGCACTTCCCAGGGTGCGTCGCCGCCGGTGGACATGAGACGTACGGCATTCACGGTCACTGTCGACGGCTCGTACGCCGCCTGGCTGGCCCTCGGCCACGGCACCGACGGGTGGTTCCCCGAGCGCTGGACCCTCGACGGGCCCGAGCCGTACGCGGTGTCCCTCCCCGGCAGCCAGCCCGAGGAGCCGGACACCGAGGTGCTGCCGCTCACCGACGGCCGGGTGCTGATCCGGCGCCGGGTGGCCGAACGGTACGCGCTCTCGCTGCTCTACCCCACCGGGCCCGGCACGGGCGAGCTGCCGCTGGGCGCCATCGAGTGCCCGTACCTGTCGCTGCTGCCGCCCGCGCCCGACGGCTCGTCCGCCTACGCGCTGGTGCACGGCGAGGAGCGGACCACGCTCTGGCGCGTCCACGGCGGACCGGGCGGGCCGGAGCTGCTGGCCACCGTTCCGGGGCGGTGCGAGGGCGGCGCGTGGCTGGATCGTTCGGGCCGTCTGCTGGCGCTGGACCGGGAGCTGGACGGGCTGACCAAGGCCGTCGTCGTCGACCTCGGCCGCGGCGGCGAGACCAGCCCGCTGCTGCAGATCACGGACAAGAGCAACGACCGGCTGCTGCTGGCCGAGCCGGACAGCGGTCTGCTGCTCGTACGGTCCGACGCGCCCGGCGTCGACCGGCTGGGCTGGGGCGTGCTCGGCTCGGCCCGGCCGGTGCGCTTCCCGGAGTGCCTGCTGCTGCCGGACGCCTCCGTGACGCCGTTCGCCGCACAGCCGGGCCAGGGCCTGTCGCCCGAGGCCTGCTCGGTGGCGTTCCGCATCGACCGGGCGGCGGGCAGCTGGGTGGGGGTGTGGCGTCCGGCGAAGAAACGGCTGCAGCAGTTCCAGGGCCCAGTGGGATGGCTGGCGGGGGCCGGGCTGTGGACGGCGGACGGGGAGCTGCGGCTGCCGTTCGTGACACCGGGGGTTCCCTGCGGTCTGGCCCGGCTGCGGCTGTCGGAGGACGGGGCGGGCGTGGTGGTGGGCGAGGCCCGGGAGGAGGCCGGGTGCGCCCTCGCGGCGGGAGCGGAGGACGACGAATCGGACCGCCCGGACGACCCGGACGGCCCGTCGCTCGTGCCGGCACCCCGGCCGGTGCCGCTGCAGCAGGCACCGTGCGCCCGTACGTCATAACGGGGGACATGGCGGACACGCGAACGGGTGCGAGTGGCCCGGTGATCAAGGTCCCGTTAAACTCGGCCGGGGGTCGCGCAGCTGTACCGGACGGGCACCCGGGTGAACCGGGGTGAGCCGAACGGTCGGGCGTGGAACGCGTGTTGACGTCTGGTGATGTCTGTGATGCCGTGCGCCACCGCTGTGTGGCCCCTGACGCGCAGAGCACGCATCCACATCCGACGGAGTGACTTTCCCCATGCCCGATGCCCGAACCGACACGACCGAGGCGCGCCACGCAGAGGCGTCCGCCCAGGCCGCAGCCGCCGGCACCGGCAGGCACCGCGGTCCCGCGTCCCCGGACGAGAACCGCGCTCCCGCCCAAGGCAAGCACCGCCGCGCCGACGCCAACTGATCGATCGTTCCCGGACGCCGGGCGGGCTGGAGAAACCGGCCCGCCCGGCGTCCGGCTTTTCCGGCTCGGCCCGTCTCGCTCCCGCTTCAGCCCCTCCTCAGTCCCGCTTCAGCCGCAGCACCTCCGGCGCCGCGAAGCCCTCGCCCTCCGGCCGCGCCGCGTAATAGGGCGTCAGGAGCGCGTCCAGCTCCGCCACGCTGAAGACGTCCCCCTTCGCGTCGAACCGCGCCGCCACCCGGGGGCGCTCCATGACGGCCACCATCCCGCCGTGCACCACGAAGACCTGCCCGCTGACCCCGGCCGCAGCCGGGGAGGCGAGGTAGGCCACCAGCGGTGACACGTGCTCGGGTGCGAGCGGGTCCGTCCCGCCGTCGGCGGGGGCGGCGTCGGGGAAGACGTCCCGCGTCATCCGGGTCCGCGCACGTGGGCAGATCGCGTTCACCGTCACCCCGTACTTGCGCAGCGCCTGTGCCGAGGAGGTGGTCAGGCCGACGATGCCGCCCTTGGCCGCCGCGTAGTTGGGCTGTCCGGCCGAGCCCGCCAGGAAGGCCTCGGAGGAGGTGTTGACGATCCGTCCGTAGACCGGGGGCGCGCCGGGCGCGGCCGCCTTGGCGCGCTCGCGCCAGTGCTCGGCGGCGAAGCGGATCGTGTTGAAGTGGCCCTTGAGGTGCACGCGGACGACCGAGTCCCATTCGTCCTCGGTCATGGAGAAGACCATGCGGTCGCGCAGGATGCCCGCGTTGTTGACGAGGATGTCGAGCGCTCCGTAGGTCTCGACGGCCAGTCGGACCAGCGCACGGGCCTGGTCGAAGTCGGCGACGTCGCCGACGTGGGCGGTGGCCCGCCCGCCGGCCGCCCGGATCTCCGCGACGACGGCCTCGGCGGGCTCGGCGCATGACTCGCCGGACCCGTCGCGGCCGGGGCGGCCGTGGTCGTTGACGACGACGTCGGCGCCCAGGCGGGCGAGTTCGAGAGCCTCCGCCCGGCCGAGGCCGCGCGCGGCGCCGGTGACGACGGCGGTCCTGCCCCGGAGGGGCCGCCCGGGAGGGGCCGTCATCACATCGTCACCCAGGTGCGCAGCGCCTCGCCCGTGCGCATCTGCTCGACGGCGTCGTTGATGCGGGCGAGCGGGACGCGATGGGTGATCAGGCCCTCGAGGTCGACGCGGCCGGCCCGCCACAGGGCGATGGCGCGTTCGTAGGACCGCAGGACGTCGCCGCCGCCGTAGAGGGAGGGCAGGATCTTCTTCTCGTCGAAGAACAGCTCGAACATGTTGAGGCTGAGGTGGTCGTCCAGCGCCCCGGCCCCGACGATGCACAGGGTGCCGCCGCGGCGCGTGGCCTCGTAGGCGGTGCGGGCGGTGGCGGAGGTGCCGACGACCTCGAAGGCGTAGTCGAAGCCCTCGCGGCCGGTGATGCGGGCCCTGGCGTCGGCCAGTCCCTCGGGGGCGACGGCCTCGGTCGCGCCGAAGCGCAGGGCGGCCTCGCGGCGGGACTCGACGGGGTCGACGGCGACGATCTGCGCGGCGCCGCTGACGCGGGCCCCCTGGATGACGGAGACGCCGACGCCGCCGCAGCCGATGACGGCGACCGAGGAACCGGCCTCCACGCGCGCGGTGTTGAGCGCGGCGCCCAGGCCGGTGGTGACGCCGCAGCCGATGAGGGCGGCGATCTCGTAGGGGACGTCGTCGGGGATCGGTACGGCGCAGCGGGCGTCGACGACGATCTCCTCGGCGAAGGTGCCGGTGCCGGCGAAGCCGTAGAGGTCGGTGGTGCGGCGCCGGAAGTTGGGGACGCCCGCGTTGCGGAGCGAGGCGAGGCAGAGCTGGCCCTGCCCGCGCCGGCAGGCGGCACAGCCGCCGCAGGGCGGCAGCCAGCAGACGAGCACGCGGGAGCCCTGTGCGAGGCCGGTGGCCTCGGTGACGCCGGGGCCCGCCTCGGTGACGACGCCCGCGCCCTCGTGGCCGGGGACGAAGGGCGCGTTCTGCGGGAGGACGCCGGACATCGCGGAGAGGTCGGAGTGGCACAGCCCGGCGGCCCGCACCCGGATTCTGACCTTGCCGGGGCCGAAGCCGACGGCTTCGACGTCCTCGAGGACCTCGAGCGTTTCCTGCCCTGTCTTGTGCTGTACGGCGGCGCGCATGACGGAGCTCCCTTCGCGGGTTCGTTACGCGTACTCGACGACCGTGTCGGTCAGCACCGGCGCGTCCTCGCGCTCGACGGCGGTGGCGGTCAGCTGGATCCGGCCGGGGCCCGGGGTGTCGCGCCACATCCGCACGCGCAGGGTCTCGCCGGGGTACACGACGCCGGCGAAGCGGGTGGAGTACGCGCGCACGCGGGCGACGTCCCCGCCGAGCGCGGTGTCGACGACGGCCTTGAGGGCGATGCCGTAGGAGCACAGGCCGTGCAGGATCGGCTTGTCGAAGCCTGCGGTCCTGGCGAACGCGGGGTCGGCGTGCAGGGGGTTCCAGTCGCCGGACAGGCGGTAGAGGAGGGCCTGGTCCTCCCGGATGAGGCGGTCGGTGGTGACGTCGGGGGCGCCGACGGGAGCCTCGAGCCTTTCGGTGGCACCCCGTTCGCCGCCGAAGCCGCCCTCGCCCTTGACGAAGATCTGGCTGACGGCGGTCCACAGCGGCCCGTCGTGGTCGGCGACGTCCGCGCGGAGCACGATGACGGCGGCCTTGCCCTTGTCGTGGACGGCGGCGACTCGCGAGGTCAGGGTGGTGCCGCTGGAGCGGACGGGGATGGGGCGGTGGACGGTGATGGACTGCCCGCCGTGCAGCACGGCGGCGAGGTCCACGTCGATGCCGGGCGCGGTGAGGCCGCCGGCCAGGGCCATGCCGCCGCCGGCGACGGTCGCGAAGGAGGGCAGGACGTGGAGTCGGCTCTCCAGGGTGTAGCGCAGTTCGGCGGGGTCCGTGGCGGGGGTGCCGGCGCCGATGCCGAGGTGGTAGAGGATGACGTCCTTGTGGTCCCAGACGAGGGGAACGGTCCGCGGCTCGGCGGCGGTGGCCCTGGCGGGGTCGATGGGCATGGAGGGGGCTGCTCCTGTCTGACCGACGACTTCTGACCGGTGAATAGAACGCGTTCTACAGTCAATCGCCTCTGTATAGCGGACGACGCTCGGCGTGTGAAGACAAATGTCATGGGTGGGCGGGGACATTCGCATCTGACGTCTTGATCTCCCCATTTCATAGGCTCACGGCATGAGGAAAGCCATGACAGCCTGGAGAGCCGGGGGAGCCGGCGACGCCCCGCGGATCAAACCACCCAGCAGACGGACGTTCGCACCGTGGCCCTTCTTCATTACCGGCGACGTCGTCGATCTGTTCCAGGGCGAGCTGCCCTACCCCTGGCTCGCGGGGCTGGGAGTGGTGGCGTTCCTGGCCCTGTACTACGCCGCGGTCTTCACCGGGCTGGACGAGGAGCGCCGGCGCACCCGTGTTCCGCTCGCGTTGCTCGCGGCGCTGGCGGTCGTCACCTATGCGCTGGCCATCGGGTACGGCGGCGACTGGCTGTTGTGCTTCCCGCTGCTGTCGCTGGCCGCGGGTGTGGTGCTGCGTGCCGGGAGCCGGCTCGGGCCGACGCTGGGGGTGCTCGGCGCCACGGTGGGTGTCCTGATGGCCTCCCAGAACACCACGGAGAACATACTCGCCGTCGTCTGGGGCACGGCTCTTTCGGGGCTGGTGGCCGCCGCGGTGCTGAACCTGTTCGAGGCGAACAGGAAGCTCGGCGCGACGCGGGAGGAGCTGGCGCACGCGGCCGTCGAGCGCGAACGGCTGCGCTTCTCCCGCGACCTGCACGACCTGCTCGGCCACACCATGTCCGTCATCGTGGTCAAGGCGGAGGCGGTGCGGCGGCTGGCCCCGCGCAACCTGGAGGCGGCGCTGGGGCAGGCGGCCGACATAGAGGCGGTGGGCCGGCAGGCCCTGACGGAGATACGCGAGGCGGTGACCGGCTACCGCGAGGGCGGGCTCACGGCGGAGCTGGAGAGCGCCCGGTCCGTGCTCGGCTCCTCCGGCATCGACGTCGACATCCGCCAGTCGGGGCCACCGCTGCCGCCGCAGACGGCGGCGCTGCTGGGGTGGGTGGTGCGCGAGGGCGTCACCAACGTCGTACGGCACAGCGGGGCCGGGCGGTGCGTGATCGAAGTGCGCGGGGAACCGGACCGCGTCCATCTGGAGATCGGCGACGACGGGTGCGGCATAGGCTCGGTCGACGGCACGACGGGCACCGGGGGCAACGGCCTGAAGGGCCTGGCCGAACGGCTGGCCGCCGCCGGGGGCTCGCTGCGCTCGGGCCCCGGCGAGCGGCGGGGATTCCGGCTCGTGGCGGAGCTTCCGGTGGACGAGAAGGACGAGGAGGGGCGCGTCGCGTGAGCAGCGAGCCGACGAAGGTACTGCTGGCCGAGGACCAGGGGATGATGCGGGGCGCGCTGGCGCTGCTGCTGGGGCTGGAGGAGGACCTGGAGATCGTCGCCCAGGTGGGTGACGGCGAGGAGATCCTGCCCAAGGCCCTGGAGCTGCGCCCCGACATAGCCCTCCTCGACATCGAACTCCCCGGCCGCAGCGGCCTGGACGCCGCCGCCGACCTGCGCGACCGGCTCCCCGGCTGCCGGGTGCTGATCCTCACCACGTTCGGCAGGCCGGGGTATCTGCGGCGCGCGATGGAGGCGAGCGCGTCGGGTTTCCTGGTCAAGGACGGGCCGGTGGAGGAGCTGGCGGCGGCGATCCGCCGGGTGCTGGCGGGCGAGCGCGTCATCGACCCGGCCCTGGCGGCGGCAGCTTTGAGCGCCGGCCCCAATCCGCTGACGCAGCGGGAGCGGGATGTGCTCGCCGCGGCGGTGGACGGGGCGACGGTCGCGGACATCGCGGCGAGGGTGCACCTGTCGCCGGCGACGGTGCGGAACTATCTGTCGGCGGCGATCGGCAAGACGCAGACACGCAACCGGATGGAGGCGGTCCGGGCGGCGCGGCAGAACGGGTGGTTGTAGGCAAGAGCGCCGCACCGGCCGCCGCGACTGCCCGGCGGCGGGGCCGGTGGTGACTCGCTTGTCTCCGGCGGCCCCTCCAGCGGTCGCGTTGCGCGTGCCGGTTGACCGGCGACGGCCTGGCCGCGGGCTGTTCGCGCGCGCACTGTGCGGGCATGGGGGACAACGGGTGGCATCCGACGTCACCGGACTGTGAGTGCGGGCTCCGCCGGGACGTGCACGAGACGCTCGACGGGTACGAGGAGCTCCTCGACCCGTACACGTTCACCGTGGCGACGGTGCCGCCGGACGAGCAGTGGTTCATCGCCCCGGACGGACGGGCCGTCAAGGGCGGTGGCGAGGATCTGCCGGCCGACGCTTCCTGCCGCGTCCGGCATGACCTCGTCTGTCCTCTCGGCGAGCGCCCCGACGAGCGGTGGACGTGCCTGGTCGCGCTCTGGGACCACTACGGGCGCAGGACGGGTCTGCTCTGGCACGGGCACCGGACCGAGGCCGGCTGACGACGCCCGCCCCGCCCCCGGCCCCTCCGGGCCCGTACGGCAGCATGGGCCGCCAGGGAACACAACGCACGCGCAGGACGGGGACAGGACCATGGCACCCAAGCCCGAGATACTCGCCGCTTTCGAGGCGGCGAAGGGGTTCATGCCGGTGGACGAGGGGCTCGCCCTCCATGCGGCGGCCACCGAGGTGGCCGGGCGGCTGGGGCTGCCGTTGCTGGAGGTGGGGACGTACTGCGGCCGGTCCACGATCCTGCTCGCCGACGCGGCGCGCGAGGCGGGCACGGTGGCCGTGACCGTCGACCACCACCGCGGCAGCGAGGAGCAGCAGCCGGGCTGGGAGTACCACGACCCCTCGGTCGTGGACGACACGCCCGGCGTCGGGCGGATGGACACGCTGCCCACCTTCCGCCGCACGCTGTACCGGGCGGGGCTCGAGGAGCACGTCGTCGCCGTCGTCGGGCGCTCGCCGCAGGTCGCGGCGGTGTGGGGGGCACCGCTGGGGCTGGTGTTCATCGACGGCGGGCACACCGACGAGCACGCGAGGGCCGATTACGAGGGGTGGGCGCCGCATGTGGCGCCCGGCGGGCTGCTCGTCATCCATGACGTCTTCCCCGATCCGGCCGACGGCGGCCAGGCTCCGTACCGTGTGTACCGCAGGGCTCTGGAGTCCGGGGCGTTCACCGAGGTCTCGGTGACGCGTTCGCTGCGGGTGCTGCGGCGGACGGCCTGACGGTCGTTACGACGGTCATGACTTCGTATTACGGGTCTCGGAAAATGAGCGGCAGCGCTAGGCTCGCCCGCGTGTCCTATGGCAGCCGTCCCCGTCGTCCCCTTCCCCGTACCCGTGTGACCCGGCGTCTCGCCGCCGGGGTGGCCGGGCTGTTCCTGGCCGGTGGGCTGGCGGGCTGTTCGGGCGGCGCCGAGGGCGGGGCCCGTGGCGAGGGCGGTGACGGCGGGAGTCCGTCGGCCGTCGCCTCCACGCCGGTGGCGGATCCGGCGAGCCGTGACAGCGCCCGGCCGGAGTCGGCCGGCCCGTCCCCCTCCCCGTCCCCGCGGCAGGACTCCCCCTCCCCCACGCCCTCGGCGGAGACGGACGACGCCCCCGCGGCCGACGGCCCCCTCAAGGGCAAGGTGGTCGTCGTGGACCCCGGCCACAACGCCCGCAACAGCGCTCACACCGCCGAGATCAACCGTCAGGTCGACATCGGCACCGGCCACAAGGAGTGCGACACCACCGGCACCGAGACCAACTCCGGTTACACCGAGGCGGCCTTCAGCCTCGACGTCGCGCACCGGCTCCGCACGATCCTCCAGCGGCAGGGGGCCAAGGTCGTCCTGACGCACGACGGCGACCGGGCCTACGGTCCGTGCGTCACCGAGCGGGCGGCCATCGGCAACAAGGCGCGCGGCGATGCCGCCGTGTCCATCCACGCGGACGGGGCGGGCCCCGGGCAGCGCGGCTTCCATGTGATCCTGCCCGCGTCGGTGCGCGGCGGCGCGGCGGACACCTCGGCCATCGTCGGGCCGTCGAAGGAGTTGGGCGAGCGCATCGCGGGGAACTTCGTCAAGTCGACCGGAACCGGGCCCTCCAATTACATCGGCCAGGGCACAGGCCTCGACACGCGCGGTGATCTGGGCGGGCTCAATCTCTCGACGATTCCCAAGGTTTTCATCGAATGCGGCAATATGCGCGATCCGCAGGACGTGCGGCAGCTGACCGACGAGGACTGGCGGCAAAAGGCGGCGCAGGGCATCGCGAACGGCATTACGGACTTCCTGCGCGGGTAAGTACCACCAGGCCACGGCCGTGTCACGAGGGTGATACGAAGAGGACGCCCAGGCCGCCCAGGCGATAGGTTCACCGTACGATGGGTGGCCGCCACCCCCGCGCCCGCGCGCCCCGGCATCTCGCGTCCGGCGACAGCGACGATTTACTGACAGCACTGACAAAGGATTTTAGGTGAACATCCGCTCCCTCACTCGAGGCGACGGCGGGGTGATCGGAGCAGCGGTGTTGCTGTTCATCGCCTCGTTCCTCAGCTTCCGCTCGTACGACTGCGGGCAGAGTTCGATCGGCTGCCCCAAGGAGCCGATCGGCTGGAAGCCTGAACTCTTCCCCGTACTGCCGTCGATCTTCCTCGCCGGGATCATCGCCGCCGTGCTCATCGTCGCCTCCCGCTTCCAGCCCGAGGGGCGCAAGGTTCTCGGTCTGACCCTGGACCAGTGGGGCACCGTGCTCGCCGCGTCCGCCGCGTGGTCCTCGCTGTGGACGATCTTCGGTGGTCCGGACGTGGACGCGGTCTCGCCGGGCGTCGGCCAGATCCTGGCGCTCATCGCCAACCTGGCGCTGGCCGCGGTCGCCCTGCTCACCCCGCGCGTGCCCGCCCTCAAGGCGCCGCTGATGGCCGCCCCGCAGGCCGGCGCCCCGTCGCCGTACGGCGTCGGCGCCCCGCAGCAGGGCTACGGCTACCCGAACGCGGGCGGCGTGCAGCCCGGCGCCCCGTCCCCGTACGGTGCGCAGGTCCAGCAGCCCTACGGCGCCCAGCCGGGCCAGCCCGGCCCGGCGCAGGCCCAGCCGCAGGCGGACAGCGGCGCCGCCGCGCCCGCTCCGCAGCCGGCCGCCTCGGGCCAGCCGGCCCCGGCCGCCGGCGGCGAGTTCGCCCCGTTCTGGTTCGCCGTGCCGGTGAACCGCCCGCTGTACGGGGAGGACGGCTCCGCGGCCCCGATCGCCGAGCTCGCGCCCGGCACCTGGTACCTCGCGGTGGACCAGCGCGGCACGGCCCTGGTCGCGCAGACGCAGGACGGCCGTCGCGGCGTCCTGCAGGACACCTCGGGCATTCAGCGCGGCTGATCAGCGGCCTCGCTCCCGTACGGCGGCCCGCCGGGTTCTTCCCGGCGGGCCGCCGTCCTGCTGCCGCGACTCCTCATTCCGCCTTGCCCCTCACTCCGTCTTGCCGCCGTGGCGGGCACCGGCCTACAGTCCTTGCGCACCGACGTAGCTGACTTACCGTCAGATCGGAGGTCCGCCCGTGCGGCTCGGTCTCGCCCTCGGCTACTGGGGCCGCCGCCCCGACCCCCGGCACCTGACGCTCGCCCGGCACGCCGAGCGGCTCGGCTACCACTCCGTGTGGACCGCCGAGTCCTGGGGCTCCGACGCCTTCACCCCGCTGACCTGGATCGCCGCCCACACCCGCCGCATCCGGCTCGGCACGGCCGTCGCGCAGATGGCGGCCCGCTCCCCCACCGCGACGGCCATGCACGCCCTCACCCTCGACCACCTCTCCGGCGGCCGCGTGCTGCTCGGCCTCGGCCTGTCGGGACCGCAGGTCGTCGAGGGCTGGTACGGGCGCCCGTTCCCGCGGAGCCCGCTGACCGCGACCCGGGAGTACGTGGACGTCGTCCGGCAGGTGCTGCGCCGCGAGGCGCCGGTCGCCCTCGACGGGCGCTTCCACCCGCTGCCCCGCACCGGCCCCGGCACGACCGGGCTCGGCAAGCCGCTGAGGTCCATCACCCATCCCCTGCGGCCCGGACTGCCCGTGCTGCTGGGCGCCGAGGGGCCGCGCAACGTCGCCCAGACCGCGCGCATCGCCGACGGCTGGCTGCCGCTGTACTGGTCGCCGGAGCGCACGGACCTGCACACCGAGGCCCTCGCCGCCGCGCCCGAGGGCTTCATGGTGGCCCCCCTGGTCCGGGCACGGCTGTGCGTGGACGTCGCCGAGGGGCTGCGCCCGGTGAAGACGATGCTCGCCCTCTACGTGGGCGGCATGGGCCACGCCTCCCGCAACTTCCACGCCGGCCTGATGGCGCGCATGGGCTACGGGGAGCAGGCGCGCGCGGTCCAGGAGCTGTTCCTGTCCGGGCGCCGGGAGGAGGCCGTCGCGGCCGTGCCGGACGCCTTCGCCGACGAGATCTCCCTCGTCGGCCCGCGCGAACGCATCGCCGAGCGCCTGGAGCTGTGGCGCCGGAGTCCGGTCACCGACCTGCTCGTCACCGCGCCGGACCCCGCCACGCTGCGGGTGCTCGCCGAGCTCAACGCGTGAGGACGCGCGCCCGGGGCGTCAGAAGCTGGCCCGCTCCAGCCAGTGGTCGAGCACGGCGCGGTCGCCGATCACCTCGACGCCGGGGGTGTCGGCGGGCGAGCGCCGGTACATCACGCGCAGGAGCTCGGTCATCGGCCCGCGCACCGCGACGGCCGCCTTCTCGTGGGACCGGCGCCAGGTGATGGGGGTGCCGGTGGCGTCGATGAACCACTCGGCGTTCAGCTCGGGGGCCGTGTCGGTGGCGTGCAGGTGCAGGGTGCGGCCGGGGCCGGGCAGCTCTCCGTAGACCGGCTTGTACGCGACGGCCTGCGGGGAGGTGACGATGGTCAGCCACTCGTCGAGGCAGTCCGCCGCGACGGCCGCGTCCACGGTGAAGTCGGCGCCGACGGCGGCGAAGGCGTCGGCGCGGTGCATCACCGTCTCGTGGACCATCCGGCGGGCCCAGAAGGCGGTCCTGGGCTCGCCGAACGTCCACACATGGACGTCGGGCCCGGCCTCGAGCAGGGTCTTCGAGACCATCTCGGCACCCTCGGCCAGCCAGGCGTCGAGCGCGTCCGCGTCGAAGTTCTCGGCGCCCTCCACGCCGGAGACGTCCCCCTCGGGGACGACGAACTCGGTGACGCGGTTGCGCACGAGCTCCGCGATGCCGCGGTGGGCGCTGGAGACGTGCAGCAGGAGCTGGGCAAGGGTCCACTCGGGGCAGGTGGGGACCATGGTGGAGAGGTCGGCGCCGCGGATCGCGGCGCGCAGCAGGTCGGTCTGGTTGATGATCTCCGAGCAGTAGCGTTCATGGCTGAAATTGGTCATGTCACCACTGTAGAACCCGCACCTGAACGACCGTCAGGCGCGGGTTCCCCGGCACTCGCACTCCGGCTCGAGCCCCTCGGGCAGCAGTTCACCGCCGAAGACTGCCGTCGTCGCCTCGTCGCCGCCCAGGGCCGCGACGGCCAGCAGCAGCGACCCGGCCGTCCAGGCCGTCAGCTCCTGCGGCCACACGGCGTCGTCCTCGAAGACGTAGCCCGTCCAGTACATGCCGTCCTCCGCGCGCAGGTGCTGGATCCACTGCAGGATCTCCACCGCCCGGTCGGACTCCCCCATCACCCATAGCGCGAGGGCCAGTTCGCAGCTCTCGCCGCCGGTCACCCACGGGTTGGGCACGACGCAGCGCACGCCCAGTTGGGGCACCACGAAGTCGTCCCAGCGCTCCTCGATGCGCTCCTTGGCGGCCGCGCCGGTCACGGCGCCGCCGAGGACGGGGTAGTACCAGTCCATGGAGTAGCGGCTCTTGTCGAGGAACCGCTCGGGGTGGTGCCGGATGGCGTGGCCGAGCAGGCCCGCCGCCAGCTCCCAGTCCGGCTGCGGCTCCTCGCGGTGCTCGGCGATGGCCAGGGCGCAGCGCAGGGCCTGGTGGATGGAGGAGCAGCCGGTCAGCAGGGCGTCGGTGACGTCGCGGCCGCCGTCCTCGGGGGACTCGCGCTTCCAGCCGATCCGGCCGTCGGGCTGCTGGAGCCGCAGGACGAACTCGACGGCGGCGTGGACGGTGGGCCACATGCGGTCGAGGAAGGCGTCGTCGCCGGTGGAGAGGTAGTGGTGCCAGACGCCGACGGCGACGTAGGCGACGAAGTTGGTCTCCAGGGAGCGGTCGGTGGGTTCGGCGGCGTCGCCGTCGGCGTAGGCGGCGTACCAGGAGCCGTCGGGGTTCTGGTGGTCGGCGAGCCAGCGGTAGGCGGCCTCGGCGCGGGGGTGCTCGCCGGCCGTGTCCAGGGCCATGGCGGCCTCGACGTGGTCCCAGGGGTCGAGGTGGTGGCCCCGGAACCACGGTATGGCGCCGTCGGCGCGCTGCACGGCGGCGATGCCGGCGACGGTGCGGGCCGCCTGTTCGGCGGTGAGGACGCCCTGCAGGACGAGGCGTTCGGTGCGGTGCGGCCGGCGGCCGGCCGCGCTCACGCGCGCTCCTCGGCCACCGTGGCGGCGGGCGTGTGCGGCTTGGTCGCGTACGCCACGAAGCTCTTGCCGATGACGGGGTTGAGCAGCTGCTCGGCGACCCGCGTGGCCTTGGGCTTCTTCATGATGTCCCAGACCAGCAGCTTGTGGTAGGCGCGCACGGGCAGGGCCTTGTCGTTGTCGACGCCGAAGGCGCACTTGAGCCACCAGTACGGGCTGTGCAGGCCGTGGGCGTGGTGGGTGCCGTAGGGCTCGAGCCCGGCCTCCTCCATCCTGCGCAGCAGTTCGTCGGCCTTGTAGATGCGGATGTGGCCGCCCTCGACCTCGTGGTAGGCGTCGCTGAGTGCCCAGCAGACCTTCTCGGGGCCGTAGCGGGGGACGGTGACGGCTATCCGGCCGCCGGGCTTGAGGACGCGCACCATCTCGGCGAGCACGCCCTTGTCGTCCGGGATGTGCTCCATGACCTCGGAGATGATGACGACATCGAAGCTCTCGTCGGGGAAGGGCAGGGCGAGCGCGTCGCCCTCCATGGCCTGGGCGGTGGCGCCTGCGGGGGCCTCACCGGCCTCCTTCATGGCGGCGAACCACTTGGCGACCTCCCGGATCTCCTCGCCGTTGCGGTCGAGGGCGACGACGTGGGCGCCGCGCCGGTAGCACTCGAAGGCGTGCCGGCCCGCGCCGCAGCCCAGGTCGAGGACGCGGTCGCCTGCGGCGAGCGGGAAGCGGGAGAAATCGACGGTCAGCACGTGTTCACCTTCGTGAGATTTCCAAGGGTTATGGGGTGCGGCCGGCCGGGCACCGCCGGGCCGCACCACGGTGTCCGGTCGCCGTCGCGGCGGGGAGTGCGGCCCCGGTCAGCCACCGGCGACGCGAGCGGCGGTGCCGGGCCGGCCCGGGGTCGCCGCGGCGCGCGCCATCGCCACGCGGTAGTGCGCCGCCGTCCCGATCGCCGCCTGCCGCCAGGTGAACTTGGCCAGTACGCGCTCGCGCCCCGCCGCGCCCAGGCGGCGGCGCAGGTCCGGGTCGCCGAGCAGCCGGTTGAGGGCGACGGCCAGCGCGTCCGCGTCGCCGGGGGGCACGGCCAGGCAGGTCTCGCCGTCGGGGCCGGCGACCTCGGGGATGGCCCCGCCGGTGGTGGCCACCAGCGGGGTGCCGGTGGCCATGGCCTCGGCGGCGGGCAGGGAGAAGCCCTCGTAGAGGGAGGGGACGCAGGCGACCTCGGCGGAGCGGACCAGGTCGACGAGTTCGGCGTCGGTGATGCCCTTGACGAACTCGACGGCGCTCTCCAGGCCGTGGCGGCGGATGGCGGTGGCGACCGGCCCGTTCTCGGCGCGCTTGCCGACGACGACGAGGTGGGCGCCGGGGTGCTCGGCGCGGACCTTGGCCAGCGCGTCGATCAGGTGGACCAGGCCCTTGAGCGGGACGTCGGCGCTGGAGGTGGTGACGATCCGGCCGGGGATCTCGGCGACGGCGGGGTCCGGCGAGAACAGGCCGGTGTCGGCGCCGATGTGGACGACGTGGATCCGGTTGTGCCGCACGCCGAGGTGCTCGGCGATCTCCTGGCGGGAGGAGCCGGAGACGGTGAGCACGGACGGCAGCCGCCGGGCCACCCGCTTCTGCATGGTGGTGAAGGCGTACCAGCGGCGGACGGCGGCGCGCCGCTTCCAGTCCTGGGCGGCGTCCAGCTCCAGCTGCCGGTCGACGGTGATGGGGTGGTGGATGGTGGTGACGAGCGGTGCGCCGAGGGCGGCGGGGCCGCCGAGGAGCCCGTAGCCGAGGGTCTGGTTGTCGTGGATGACGTCGAAGTCGCCGCGCCGGGCGGCCAGATGGCGGCGGGCGCGCAGCGAGAAGGTCAGCGGCTCGGGGAAGCGGCCGGCCCACATGGTGCCGACCTCGAGGGCGTCGATCCAGTCGCGGAACTCCTCGCGGCGGGGAGTGCGGAAGGGGTCGGGCTGCCGGTAGAGGTCGAGGCTGGGGAGCTCGGTGAGGGTGACGCCCTCGTCGAGGACCGGGTAGGGCTGGGCGCCGATGACCTCGACGGAGTGGCCGAGCCGGGCGAGTTCGCGGGAGAGGTGGCGGACGTAGACGCCCTGGCCGCCGCAGAAGGGGTTGCCCTTGTAGGTGAGCAGCGCGATGCGCAGCGGCCGTTCGTCGGCGCTTTCGCCGGCGCCCTTGCCCAGGAGGCTGCGGTCTCGCGTGAGCGATGCCTCCGTGGCCTCAGCGGTCACTCCGGCCTCCTTCTCGCTGGCTGTTCCGCCGGAGCGTAACGGGTCGCGCTAATCTAGAACAAGTTTCAGACTGGGTCGTCCAGAAGCTTGAATCTACCGGGATGTCAGAGGGGCGAAAGGGCCCCGCCAGGTGATTCGCGCCACGGCCCGACCCCTGCCATGCTGTGCCGTCCGGGCCGCACCGGCAGCGCCGGACGGAGAGTCACGAAACGCCATGGAACGGGACATATGACGACGGAACCCAAGTCGGCCATGACGTCTGTCGCGTCGATGGCGTCCGCCCCCGCCACCACCCCGCCCGGTCTGACGGAACGTCAGGAGGCCCGGCGCCGCCGCATCCTGCAGGCCACCGCGCGCCTGGCGAGCCGCGGCGGCTTCGACGCGGTGCAGATGCGCGAGGTCGCCGAGTCCGCCGGCGTCGCGCTCGGCACCCTCTACCGCTACTTCCCCTCCAAGGTCCACCTGCTGGTCGCCACCATGCAGGACCAGCTCGGCCGGCTGCACGAGACACTGCGCAAGCGGCCCCCGACCGAGGAGGATCCGGCCGCCCGCGTCGCCCAGACCCTGATGCGGGCCTTCCGCGCGATGCAGCGCGAGCCGAACCTGGCCGACGCCATGGTGCGGGCGCTGACCTTCGCCGACCGCTCGGTGAGCGCCGAGGTCGACCGGGTCTCGCGCCTGACCACGGCGATCGTCCTCGACGCGATGGGCCTGTCCGGCCCCGCCCGGCCGGAGCAGCTGTCGGTGGTGCGCGTCATCGAGCACACCTGGCACTCGGCGCTGATCACCTGGCTGTCGGGACGGGCGTCCATCGCCCAGGTGAAGGTGGACATCGAGACCGTCTGCCGGCTCATCTCCCCCGCGCCCCACGACCGTACGCCCCCGGCGTAGCGGGTAACCGCCCCCGAAGCGGCGGCTCCGCCGGTATGAATTTACCGACGTGCCCGAAGTGGTTCGCTACACGGAGCGGGAGAGGCAACGTGACACGCGTCCTTCTGATACACGACACCTATCTGCTGCGCACCGCCCTGGCGGCGTGGCTCGGCAGAGAGCCGGACCTCGAGGTGTCCTCGGCGTCGTGGCAGGGCGCCGTGGCCACCTCCCGGGCCCTGCGGCCGCAGGTGTACGTGGCCGACATGGACAGCCCCGCGGCAGGCGAGGGGTGCGGGCACATCAGGGAAGCGGTGGAGGGCCGATGTACCGGCGGGGACGCCGGGGACCCGCCGGGGGCGCTGCTGGCCCTGGCGACCGCCGGACGGCCGGGGCCACTGCGCCGGGCCTATGAGGTGGGGGCCTTGGGGTACTTGAGCAAAAACGCTTCTCCCGACCGTCTGGTCGAGGGCATACGACAGGTGGCGCAGGGCGAGCGCTACATCGACGAGAGCCTGGGCTTCGGCTTTCTCGAGGCGGCGGAGATCCCGCTGACCCGCCGCGAGCTGAGCGTGCTGTCACTGGCCGCCGAGGGCGCCTCCGTCGGCGAGATCGCGCGCAGCCTGCATCTGTCGAACGGGACGGTGCGCAACTACATGGCCGCCATCACCCGCAAGACCGGCGCCCGCAACCGGGTCGACGCCATCCGCATCTCCCGGTGCGCCGGCTGGGTCTGAGCCGTCCCCACCCATCAGGTCCCGGTACAGCGCCGAGCGCGCCAGCAGCTCCGCGTGCGTACCCGCCGTCGTGCTGGAGCCGTCAATCACCAGCACGCGGTCGGCGCGGCGGGCCGAGCCCGCGCGGTGGGCGACCACCACGAGGCTGCCGCCGGGGCGCGCCGCGAACGCGCGCTCCGCGCGCGCCTCCGCCGCCGGGTCCAGATGGCAGGCCGCCTCGTCGAGCACCGCCAGGGGTGCCGGCGAGAGGTACGCGCGGGCCAGCGCGATCAACTGACGCTCCCCCGCCGAGAGCTCGCCGGGCACGACCGGCGCGCCGAGGCCGCCCAGCCGCCGCACCAGCCCGGCCGCGCCGACGGCCTCGGCGGCGGCCATGACCTCCCGGTCGTCCGCCGGGTCCGCCTCGCCGTCGCGCAGGTAGCGCAGGTTCTCGCCGAGGGTGCCGGAGAAGACGTAGGCCTCCTGCGGGACGACCACCCGGCGCGCGGCCGCCCCCGCGGAGCGGGCCGGTGCGCCGCCCACCCGCACCCGGCCGTCCCACGGTTCGAGCAGGCCCGCGACGAGGGCCGTGAGCGTGGACTTGCCGGCGCCGCTGGGGCCCACGACCGCCAGCCGGCCGCCGGCGGGCAGCGTGAGGTCGAGGCCGTGCAGGAGGGGCTCGGCGTGCCGGCCGTACCCGAAGGTGACGCCGCGCAGCTCGAGGGCCGGGGCGCCGGCCGGCACCGGGGCGGCCGGGGGCGGCGGCGAATCCGGCGGCGGGGCGGCCGTCAGTCGGCGCAGGACCACCGCCAGCCGTGACCCGCTGGTGCCCAGCCCGTGGACCAGGCTCTGCAGGGCGGGCAGCAGCGACTGCGTCAGATAGGCCAGGGCTCCCACCAGCGCGCCCGGCGAGACGCCGTGGCCCAGCAGCCAGGGCGTGGCGGCGAGCAACGGTACGACGGGCAGCCGGCCGGCGACGGCCAGGGCGACGGCACGGCTGACGGACCAGCGGGCCAGGGAGTTCGCGGTGCGCAGGCCCTCGTCGACGAGGGCGCCCGTCTCCGCGCGCACCAGGTGTTCGGCGCCGCCCGCGGTGATGTCCCGCAGGCCGGCGCAGGCGGCCTCGGCCGAGCGGGCCAGGGCCTCGTCGGCGGCCAGGTACGCCTCCTGCCGGCGGGCCAGCGGGCGCAGCGTCAGCACGAACAGGCCGATGCCGAGGACGAGCGGCGGCACGACGACCGCCAGCAGGACGGGCGCGAGCAGGAAGAGCCCGGTCAGGGCGCCGACGGCGGTGAACACGAAGGAACGCGCCACCATCAGCAGGCCCGCGAAGGTGTCACGGGCGATCTCCACCTGGTGCGTCAGACGGGAGACGGCGGCACCGTCCCCGTCGTCCAGCGCGCGCGTGACGACGCGCCGGACGAGGCCGTCGCGCAGCGGCTCGACGAGGCCGGCGACGCAGCGGTACGTGCGTCCGGTGCCGTAGGCCCCGGCGGCGACGGCCACCGCGGCGGCCGCCAGCCACGCCGTTCCGTCGAGGGGGCGCCCGGCGAGGTATCCGGCGTCCAGGGCGCGGGCGAGGGCGTAGCCGGTGGTGAACGTCTGGGCCGCCTCGACGAGGGACCAGGCGGCGAGGCGGGCGAGAGCGCGGCGGTCCCACCCGCCGGCCGCTTCCCGAAGCTGAAGCAGCAGCGTCCTCATCCGCCGAACACCGCCCGGTACTCCGGCTCGCGCCACAACTCCTCGTGCGTCCCGACCGCCCGCACGCGCCCGTCGTCCAGCCACGCCACGCGGTCGGCGCGGGCCGCCGTCGCCGGGCGGTGGGCGACGATCAGGCGGGTGGGGGCGGCGACGTCCGTCAGCAGGGCGGCGGTGACCTGGCGTTCGGTGACCGAGTCGAGGCTGGACGTGGCGTCGTCCAGGACGAGCAGGCGCCGCGCGTGGGCGAAGGCGCGGGCCAGGCCCAGGCGTTGGGCCTCGCCGCCGGAGAGCGGCGCGGCCGCCAGGGGTGTGCTGTAGCCGTCGGGCAGTCGCCGTACGAAGGGGTCGGCGCAGGCGGCGCGTGCCGCGGCCACCACGGCGGACGGGGGTGGGGTGAAGGAGCCGAAGGCGATGGTGCCGGCGACGGTGCCGCCGAGCGGGGCGGGGCGGGCGAAGGCGTGGCCGACGGCGCGGCGCAGCTCGTCGTGGGTGAGGTCGCGCAGCGGGACGCCGTCGAGGGTGATCTCACCGGAGTCGGGATCGGCCAGGCGTCCGGCGAGTTCGGCCAGGACGGACTTGCCGGTGCCGGAGCGTCCGACGAGGGCCAGGGTGGTGCCGCCGGGGACGACGAGGTCGGCGCCGCGCAGCACGGTCCGTCCGCCGCGCCCGGCGCTCACGCCGCGCATCCGCAGCGTGCCGTCGCCGCCGGGCGGCAGGCGGCGCGTGCCGTACGGGACGGGCGGCAGGGCCCGTACGCCGGCCAGGCGCGCGGCGGCGGTGCGGCTGTGCACCAGGGCGTTGAGGTGTCCGACGAGCATGCCGACGCCGGTGGCGAGGACGGCGTAGCGGGAGGCGGCCAGCAGGTCGCCGACGCTCAGCCGGCCCCGGGACAGCTGGAGTCCGGCGACGGCCAGCACGGCGATCTGCAGCAGCGGCACCAGCGTGGCGGCCTGGGCGGTGGAGCGTCCCTGCACGCGCCACATGCGGTGTCCGTGGCGGGAGAGGTCCGCCAGCGGCTCGAGGACGCGGTCGCGCTCGCGGGCGGCGGTGCCGGCGGCGGCAATCGTGCGGGCGCCGCGCAGTGCTTCGAGCAGGCGGGCGGCGATGTCGCCCTGGAGGCGCTGGTAGGCGGTGAGCGTGTCGGTGGAGGCGCGGGCGAAGGCGCGCAGCAGCAGGGCGAGCAGGGGCGCCCCGGCGAGGAAGGCGACGGCGAGCCAGGGGTTGATGACGCCCAGCGCGACGATGCCGCCGACGGGGCCGGCGAGGGCGGCTACGGTGCCGGCGAGGGAGGCGGGGGCGGTCGCGGCGTGGGCGGTGTTGCCGACGAGGCGGGTGACGAGGTCGCCGGCGGGGAACCGGGCGGTGGCCCGGGGGCCGGCCGCCAGGATCTCGCCGAGGGCGCGGTGGCGCAGCCAGGCGGTGGCGCGGGCCGTGGTGGTGGCGGTGAGGAGTCCGTCGAGGGCGTCCAGCACGGCGGGGACGCAGATCAGGGCGGTGCTCAGCAGCACCCACCGGCCGGCGTCGGCGTGGCGGGCGAGCAGCAGGTCGAGGGTGTGCCCGAGGACGGCGGGCAGCAGCAGGGCGGCGCCGGTGCTCGCTGTGGTGACGACGGCGAGGGCGAGGGTGCGGCCCGCGCCGTGCCGGAGCGCGGCGGCGAGGATGCGGTCGCCGCCCCGCGCGCCCGCCGGGTGGTGCGGGGCCGTGACAGCCATGCGCGGGACACCTTCCTCTGGGCGGGCGGGCTGTGGTGGAACGGGCTGCGACCGGGCAAGGCCGGACGTGCCGGTGGGCCCTCCGCCGGGGAGGGCCCACCGGGAGCGGTCACCCGCGGACGGCGGTCAGCCGGTCACAGGCACAGCGCGACGCTGGCGGTGCTCCAGCACAGCAGCAGGCTGACGTTGCTGCCGCCGCCTCCGCCGTGGGACAGCTCGTCGGACTCCATGCTCTGCAGGTCGAGAAGCGCCATGGTTCTTCCTTTCGTGGGGACGGATCGGACGTGGTGCGGTCACGACTCCGCGTCGTGGCGGAGCCGGCTCTGGGGCGCCCCTGGGGGCGGCAGGAAGGGCAGTCGCGCGGGCCGGTCGCCGCCGTGGGCAGCGGCGAGCGCCAGCAGGCAGCCGGCCGTTCCGGTGGCGAGGTCCATCGACAGCCGCATCATCTGGTGGCCGGGGTAGGCCGTCCCGCCCCGGTAGGGCATCGCGTACCAGGCCAGGGCGGAGATCTGCGCGTCGATGTGCTCGCGGGTGACGCCCGGTGCCGTGGTGCGGGCGAGGTGCCAGATCATCCCGGCGCGGCCCTGGAAGAGGCCGGGCTGGGCGTAGAAGCGGGACCGGGCGGCGGTGACGATGCGGTCGCGGGCCTCGGTGAGGTCGTCGTCCGCGGCGGCGGGCCGGTGGGCGAGGTAGTCGTCGAGCACCGCGCCGATGCCGACGCTGCCGTCGCCGAGGTAGGGCATGGTGCGCCACCCCTCGTCCACGTCGAGGGAGCCGGTGGGCGTGCGGACGCAGCGGGCGAGGTCGGCGCGCAGGGCGGTGCCGGCGAGCTCCAGGAGGGCAGGTGCGCCGGTGCGTTCGTGGAGCCGGAGGAAGAGCAGGGCGGCGCCGGTGGCACCGCGCATCAGCCCGGCGCGGCGGCCTGTGGGGGCGGCGGAGCCGTCCGCGAGCCGGTCGGCGAGGAGCTGGGCGGCGTGCAGGGAGCTCCGGCGCAGGGAGTCCTCGCCGGTGGCCTCGGCGAGGTGGTCGAGGACCAGGGCCACTCCGGCGAGGCCGCCGTGCAGGCCGGGGCCCAGGCGCTGCCAGTTCTCCGCCAGCAGGGAACCGGTGAGGTCGAGGGCGCGCCCGGTGTGGCCGAGGCGGTGGAGGGTGAGGGCGATGCCCGCGAGGCCGTCGTAGAGGCCGAGCGGGGTGCCGGGCGGCGCGGGGGCGGTGTGGTCGAGGATCCACTGTTCCCCCTGTTCGTAGCGCTCGGCGCCGGCCTCGGCGAGGGCGTGCAGCACTCCGGCGGCGCCGTGCGCGAGCCCCAGTCCCCCGCCGTCGGTGAACTGCGCGATGTCGCCGGGGAAGAGCCGGTCGTCGCGTTCGGGCGTGGCGGAGGCGAGGATGGCGCGGACCATGGAGTCGCGGGCGGCCGGCCAGTCGCCGGGGTCGGGCGGGGCGAGCGGGGCGGCCGGGGAGCGAACGGAGGTGGCCGTCGCGGCACCGGGGGTCGTACCGGCGTCGCGGGTGATCTCCGCGACCGCCTCCGCCAGGAACTCCCCCGGTACGGGGAAGTGTTCGGTGACGACGGCGGCCAGGTGGGCGGCCTTGGCGCGGTCGATGCCCAGGAGCGTGGTGACGGGCAGGAACAGCGCGAGGCGCAGGCAGGCGAGCGCGTAGCGGTCGACGTCGGTGCCGGTGCGGTCGGGCGGGGCGACGAAGCCGGGGTGGGCGACGATCTGCCGGCCGGCCTCGGAGACGGGCGCGGCGGCCTCGAAGTCGATGAGCGTCACGGATTGTTCGTCCGGCCCGACGAGGATGTTGAACATGTGCAGGTCGTTGAAGACCACGCCCCTGGCGTGCACGGCCTCGACCGCCTCCTCGACGGCCCGGTGCAGGCGCAGTGCCCAGGCCGTGTACTCGGCCACCGCGGCGGGGTCGGGGTCGGTGACGAGCAGCGGGTGGCGCTCGGCGAAGAAGGAGTTGAGGGGGCGGCCCTCGACGAAGTCCATGACGAGGAAGCGGTGTTCGCCGATGGTCAGCCAGTCGCGCAGGCCGGGGGCGACGCCGAGCCCGGAGAGCCGTTCCAGGGCGTCCTTCTCCCGTTCCAGGCGGGCGACGGCGTCGGCGCCGTCGGCGGCGAGTCCCGCGTGCGGGCGGCCTTCCTTGAGGACGACGGCGCTGCCGTCGCGGGTGTCGGTGCCGCGGTAGACGCCACCGCCGTTGGAGAAGTGCAGGGCCTTCTCGATGCGGTAGGGGATGTCGCCGAGGGTGGTGGCGTTGCGGGCGGCGAGGTGGGGTCGGAGGAAGGCCGGCAGGGTGACCCACGGGGGCGTCCGGAAGGACGGGGCGCGCAGGTCGGGCACGAGGGTGCCGTCCGGGTCCGCGACGGCGGGCACGAGGGCGCCGGTGGAGTCGGTGCAGTAGCGGCGGGCAAAGGCTCCGTAGCGCACGTGCAGCGGTCCCTCGTGCCAGCGCAGGTCGGTGAGGACGTACGGGCCGGGGGCGCCGCCGAGGACCTCGTGCAGCTCGGTGAGGACCGTGTGCAGCTGCCGCTCGCCGGCCGGGTAGACGGTGACGAACTTTCCGCTGCCGTCGCGCGGCGCGTACTTGCTGTTGCGCAGGTGGAGCAGGTGCGGTGCGGGGACGAACTTGAACGGGATGCCCCTGGGGACGCAGTAGTCCCAGACGGCGGCCGCGGTCTTGTCCGCGTTCCGGGCGGTGGCCGACACATGGACCTTCCAGCCCTGGGCGGGCTGTCCCGGGCGCGGGTTCCCGTCGGCGTCCACGGGGACGAGGCTCAGCCAGTCACCGCTGCGGGCGCTCTTCCAGCCGTCGGGCACCGGGCGCTGCGCGGTCTCGAAGAGGCGGGTCGCCGGGCGGCCGTCCGCCGGGGCGGACAGCCGGTCCGGGATCTCGTAGAAGTGCCTGTCTGCCAGGCAGTACACCTCGTACCGCTTCTCCATCGGCCCCCCTCTGCTGCGGACGGGAAGAGATTTCCACGCGGCGGGGGGCCGGGACAGTCACGCATGTCATGAACATCCCATGAGGAACGCATGCGTAAAGTTGCTTTCGGAACCGTGCGAAAAGTTACGTTCGACAGCGTGCGAAGACGGTGAAGACGGTACGGAAGCCGGTCGTCAGGCGAACGGCGGCCGCGTCCCCGTGGGCAGGTGGACGGTCTTCTGCTCGAAGTACTCGGCGTAGCCCTCGGGGCCGCCCTCGCGCCCCAGGCCGGAGTCCTTGTAGCCGCCGAACGGCCCGAACGTGTCGAGGCTGAAGGTGTTCACCGAGTACGTGCCCGTCCGCACCCGGCGGGCGATGTCGATGCCGTGCTCGACGTCGGCGGTCCAAACGCTGCCGGACAGGCCGTAGTCGGAGTCGTCGGCGATGCGCACGGCCTCCTCCTCGTCGTCGTAGGGCAGCAGGCACACCACCGGGCCGAAGATCTCCTCGCGGGCGACGCGCATGTCGTTGGTGACGTCCCCGAAGAGCGTCGGCTGCACGTACCAGCCGGTGGGCTGCCCGGCGGGCCGACCGCCGCCCGCGAGCACCTTGGCGCCCTCGCGCTGCCCGAGCCCGATGTACTCCAGCGAGCGCTCGCGCTGGCGGCGGGTGACCAGCGGACCCACCTGGGTGGCGGGGTCGAGCGGGTCGCCGACGGTCAGCGCGCTCGCCGCGGCGGCCAGGCGCTCGGCGAGCTCGGCGTAGCGGGAGCGGGGGGCGAGCACGCGGGTCTGGGCCACACAGGCCTGGCCGTTGTTCATCCATGCGCTGGGCACGATGCCGGCGACGGCCGCGTCGAGGTCGGCGTCCGGCAGGACGATCGCGGCGGACTTGCCGCCCAGCTCCAGGGTCACCCGGGTCAGGTGGGCGGCGGCGACCTCCATCACGCGCTTGCCGGCCGCGACGGACCCGGTGAAGGAGATCTTGTCGACGCCGGGGTGGCCGACCAGGTACTCGCTGACCTCCCGGCCGGCGGGAAGGATCGACAGCACGCCCTCCGGCAGCCCCGCCTCGGCGACGACCTCGGCGAGGACGTAGGAGTCCAGCGGGGTCTCCGGCGAGGGCTTGAGCACCACCGAGCAGCCGGCCAGCAGCGCGGGCCCCAGCTTGGCCGCGGCCAGGAACTGCGGGACGTTCCACGGCAGCACCGCCGCCACCACGCCCACCGGCTCCCGGCGCACGATCAGCGGGCCGAGGGCGCCGGCACGCCGCTCCTCGTAGGGGAAGTCGCGGGCGATGGCGATGGCGCCGTCCCACATCATCACCGCGCCGAGGGCCTGGGCGAGGACGCTCCAGGAATAGGGGGAGCCGTTCTGCGCGGAGATCAGCCGGGCCAGTTCCTCGTGGCGGGCCGCGATGCCGTCCTTGATGCGGGTGACGACCGCGATCCGCTCCTCGAGCGGCAGCCCGGCCCACACCCCCGTATCGAAGGACGCGCGGGCGGCGGCCACGGCCCGGTCCACGTCCGCGCGCGAGGCGTGCGGGACGCGGCCGATGACGGCCTCGGTGTGCGGGGAGACGACCTCGATGACGTCGCCGCCGGGCCCGGCGGCCGGGTCTGCCAGCGGGTCCCTGAGGATGCCGCCGATGAAGAGCTGTCCGTGTTCGACGGTTCCGGCCATGGCCTTCGCCTCCTCGTCGGAGGTGGCCCGGGGCGGACCCGGAGCCACCTCGGAGCTGACGCTGCATCAGACGTACTGGCTGTTGGGATAGCAGTTCCGCATGCAGGGGGCAATGACCGGGGCGCGGGGACCACCCCGTGATCCGCCATGGGATTCGCCATGGGATCCGCCATGGGATTCGCCATGAACATGCCCCTCGAACGACCGCTTACGTGGCGGTATCAGCGGCCGGTAAAGGGCCGGATAAAGTTGTCCAGCCCCCCCCCCACCAAAGCGACGTCGGTCGAACCACCGGCACCACCGAGAGGCACCACTTTCATGGCTCCCTCCCTCGCCGTCCACGCGCGCCGCGCCGCCGCGGCCCTGGCCACCGCCGCCGTGCTGGGCACGGCCGGTGCCCCCGCCGCCTTCGCCGACGGCTCGCCGTCCCCGGCCGCCCCGGCGGCCCCGGGGCTGTTCGGAACGGGCGACCCGAAGTTCGACGGTGTCTTCCGGCAGTCGCTGGCCCTGCTCGCCCAGAAGGCGGCCGGGGTCTCCCCCGCCGCCCAGTCCGTCGACTGGCTGGCCGGGCAGCAGTGCGCCGACGGCGGCTTCGCGGCCTTCCGCGCGGAGACGGGCAAGGCGTGCGACGAGAAGGCGGGCGAGTTCACGGACGCCACGGCGGCCGCCGTGCAGGCCCTGGCCGCGGTCGGCGGGCGTGCCGACGCGGTGAAGAAGGGCCTCGGGTGGCTCACCTCCCACCAGAACGAGGACGGCGGCTGGGGCATGAACCCCGGCTCCCCCAGCGACGCCAACTCCACCTCCACCGCGATCGGCGCCCTCGCCGCCGCCGGCCAGGACCCGGCCGAGGCCACGGCCAAGAGCGGCAAGAACCCCTACGACTCGCTGCTGTCCTTCCAGGCGGGCTGCGACAAGAAGGAGGACGAGCGCGGCGGCTTCGCCCCCAACGACCTCGCCTCGGCCGCCGCCGCGCTGGGCACCCTCGGCAAGGGCTATCTGGTCGCCCCGGCCGGCAAGGGCAAGGACAAGCCCGTCAAGCCGCTGGAGTGCGCGGACGACGAGAGCGCCAAGCCGAAGGACGCCCCGGCCGCCGCCGAGGCGGTGGCGGCGCAGCTGTCGAAGAAGATCGAGGCGAACGGGGGCTTCCTGAAGTCGTCCATGACCCCTGCGCAGGGCCCGGACACCGGTACGACCGCCGACGCCGCCCTCGCCCTCGCGGCCGGCGGCCACACGGAGGCGGCCGACAAGGCGATGAGGTGGCTCCAGGGCGACCGCAACGGAACCGCCGAGTGGGCCAAGGGCAACCCCGGCCGCCTCGCCAAGATCGTTCTCACCGTGCACGCCGCGGGCGGCGACCCGCGCTCCTTCGCCGGCACCGACTTCGTCAAGGCGCTGAACGAGACCGGCCCGAAGCCGGAGGCGGCGGCGTCGCCGGAGAAGAAGGACGAGGACGAGAAGAAGAAGGACGGCGGCGACGGGTTCGGCGTCTGGTGGTTCGTCGGCGTCTTCTTCGTCGCGAGCGTCGGCGTCGGCTTCCTGCTCAGCAACCGCAAGAAGAACCAGCTGTGACGGTGGCCGTCGCACGCCGCAGCGCCGGCGCCCTGCTCCTGGCCGGCCTGCTGGCCGTCCTCGCCGCCGCGCCCGCGCACGCCGAGGGCTACCGCTACTGGTCCTTCTGGCAGCACGGCGCCAAGGCCGCCGACTGGGCGTACGCCACCCAGGGGCCGGGCAGCCTGCGGCCCGGCGACGGGGAGGTCATCGGCTTCCGCTTCGCCGTGAGCAAGGACTCCGCCGACGCCGCCAAGCCCAGGGGCGCGGCGGACTTCGCGGCGGTGTGCGACGGTACGCCCGCCGAGGACGGCACCAAGCGCGTCGCCGTCGTGCTCGACTTCGGCACGGCCGCCGACGCGCCGGGCGGCGAGCGTCCGCCCGCGAACCGCAGCGCCTGCGCGCGGGTCGGCAAGGACGCGAGCGCCGGCGAGGCGCTGGCGGCCGTCGCCAAGCCGCTGCGCTACAACGCGGACGCGCTGCTGTGCGGGATCGCGGGCTACCCGAAGTCGGGCTGCGGCGAGAAGGTCGAGGGTGCCGGCGGCAGCACGGCGGACGAGCAGCAGAAGCCGGAGGCCGAGGGCGGGAAGAAGGACGATGCGGGCGGTGACTCCGGCCCGTCGGCCGGGCTGATCGGCGGGATCGCCGTCGTGGCCGTCCTCGCGGGCGCCGCGGTGTGGCAGACCAGGCGGCGTCGGCGCGGATGAGCCGGGGGGACCGGGTGAACCGGGTGAGTGGGCGTGCCTTCGCCCTGCACGCCGGGGCGTGGTGGATATGGGCGCTGGGGCTGGCGACGGCCGCCTCGCGCACGACCAATCCGCTGCTGCTGGCGATGCTGATCGGCGTCGCCGGTTATGTGGTCGCCGCGCGGCGCACCGAGGCGCCGTGGGCGCGCTCGTACGGGGCGTTCCTCAAGCTGGGGCTCGTGATCATCGGCATCCGGCTCGCCTTCGCGGTCGTCCTCGGCTCGCCGATCCCCGGCACGCACACCGTCCTGACCCTGCCGGAGGTGCCGCTGCCGGAGTGGGCGAGGGGGGTGCGCATCGGGGGCCGGGTGACGGCGGAGGGCCTGCTCTTCGCGCTGTACGACGGGCTGAAGCTGGCCACCCTGCTGGTCTGCGTGGGCGCGGCCAACGCGCTGGCGAACCCGGCGCGGCTGCTGAAGTCCCTGCCGGGCGCGCTGTACGAGGCGGGGGTGGCGGTCGTCGTCGCGATGACGTTCGCGCCCAACCTGGTGGCCGACGTCCAGCGGCTGCGGGCGGCGCGCCGCCTGCGCGGCCGCACGGACCGCGGCCTCAAGGCCTTGCTGCAGGTGGGACTGCCGGTGCTCGAGGGCGCGCTGGAGCGTTCGGTGGCCCTGGCCGCGGCCATGGACGCGCGCGGCTACGGCCGCACGGCCGAGGTGCCGGCCGCCGTCCGGCGCACCACCGCCGTCCTGACGCTGGGCGGTCTGCTCGGCGTGTGCGCGGGTACGTACGGACTGCTGGGCGACACGGGCGGGGGCTACGGGCTGCCGCTGCTGGCAGCCGGACTGGTCCTGGCCCTGGCCGGCCTGTGGCTGGGCGGCCGCCGCTCGGTGCGCACCCGCTACCGCCCCGACCGCTGGGGCGCGCGGGCCTGGCTGGTCTCCGCCTCGGGCGCGGCGGTGGCGGCCCTGATGATCCACGCGGGCACATACGCCCCGGAAGCCCTCCACCCCCCGGCGGTCCCACTGACGCCCCCGACCCTGCCGCTCTGGCCTGCGGCGTCCATCCTGATCGGTCTGCTGCCGGCGGTTGTGGCGCCACCCGTTGCGGGCAATCGTTCCGCAGGGCTGGGGGCACCCCCAGCGGTAGCTGGGGGAGGGTGGGCACAACGGAACGACGGCGATCAGCCGAACCCCCAGCCCGCCACCCACAGCAAGGAGACCCCGCAGTGATCCGCTTCGAACACGTCTCGGTCTCCTACGACGGCGCCGAACACCCGGTCGTCGCCGACGTCGACGTCACCGTCCCCGAAGGCGAGTTGTGCCTGCTGGTCGGCCCGTCGGGCGTCGGCAAGTCCACCCTCCTCGGCACCGTCAGCGGCCTCGTCCCCCACTTCACCGGCGGCACCCTGCACGGGCGCGTCACCGTCGACGGCCGCGACACCCGTACCCACAAGCCCCGCGAACTGGCCGACGTCGTCGGGACCGTGGGCCAGGACCCGCTGGCCCACTTCGTCACCGACACCGTCGAGGACGAACTCGCCTACGGCATGGAGTGCCTGGGCGTGCCGCCCGCCACCATGCGCCGCCGCGTCGAGGAAACGCTGGACCTGCTGGGCCTGGCCACGCTCCGGGACCGGCCCATCGCCACGCTCTCCGGCGGCCAGCAGCAGCGCGTCGCCATCGGGTCCGTGCTGACCACCCACCCCAAGGTGCTGGTCCTGGACGAGCCGACGTCCGCCCTGGACCCGGCCGCCGCCGAGGAGGTGCTGGCGGTGCTGCAGCGCCTGGTCCACGACCTGGGCACCACCGTGCTGCTCGCCGAGCACCGGCTGGAGCGGGTGGTGCAGTACGCGGACCAGGTGATCCTGCTGCCGGGCCCCGGCGAGGCACCCGTCACCGGCACGCCCGCCGAGGTCATGGCGCTCTCGCCGGTCCACCCGCCCGTCGTCGCCCTGGGCCGGCTGGCGGGCTGGACGCCGCTGCCGCTGACGGTGCGGGACGCGCGCCGCAAGGCGGCTCCCCTGCGCGAGCGGCTGGCACCGCTGATCCCGCCGCCCGCACGGTCCGCCGGTACGGCTCCCGCAGCCGAGCCCGCCGCCCTGGTGAGCGGGCTGGGCGTCCGGCACGGCCACGTGGTGGCGCTGCACGACGTGGAGCTGTCGGTACGGGCCGGGGAGACGGTGGCGCTGATGGGCCGCAACGGCGCGGGCAAGTCCACGCTGCTGCGCACCCTCGTCGGCATGCACACGCCCGCACGCGGTGCGGTGCGTGTGGGCGGTGCGACGCCGCACCGCACGGGCCCGCGCGAACTGCTGCGGCACGTGGGCCTCGTACCGCAGGAGCCCCGCGACCTGCTCTACGCCGACACCGTCGCCGCGGAGTGCGAGGCCGCCGACCGCGACGCGGACGCCGCGCCCGGCACGTGCCGGGCCCTGGTGTCGGAGCTCCTGCCGGACGTCTCCGACACCACGCACCCCCGCGACCTGTCCGAGGGCCAGCGCCTGGCGCTCGCGCTCGCCGTGGTGCTCACCGCCCGGCCGCCGCTGATCCTTCTGGACGAGCCGACGCGCGGCCTGGACTACGCGGCGAAGACCCGCCTGGTGGAGATCCTGCGCGGCCTGGCGGACGAGGGCCACGCGATCGCCCTGGCCACGCACGACGTGGAGCTGGCGGCGGAGCTGGCGCACCGGGTGCTGATCATCGCGGAGGGCGAGATCGTCGCCGACGGCCCGACGGCCGAGGTGGTGGTCTCCTCCCCGGCCTTCGCCCCCCAGGTGTCAAAGGTCCTGGCGCCCCAGCCATGGCTGACGGTGCCGCAGGTCCGGGACGCCCTGGAGGCAGCCTCATGACCCGGGTTGTGGGCAATCGTTCCGCAGGGCTGGGGGCACCCCCAGCGGTAGCTGGGGGAGGGTGGGCACAACCCGACCACCGGGCCGCACCCGACCGTCAAGCACACGCCATACGCCTGGGCCCCCGTTCCATCACCGCCCTCGTCCTGATCACCGCCATAGGCGCAGCGGCATTCGGCTGGCCCCTCCTCGCCTCCCAGGCATCCGGCCTCGCCCACTCGCAGGACGCCCCCTGGCTGTTCGCGGCGCTGCTGCCGCTGCTGCTGGCCGTCGTCGTGGCGACGATCGCCGACACCGGGCTCGACGCCAAGGCCATCGCCATGCTCGGCGTCCTGGCCGCGGCCGGGGCCGCGTTGCGGCCGCTGGGGGCGGGGACGGCCGGCATCGAGCCGATGTTCTTCCTGATGGTGCTGTCCGGCCGGGTGCTGGGCCCCGGCTTCGGGTTCGTGCTCGGCGCGCTGTCGATGTTCGCGTCGGCGCTGCTGACCGGCGGCGTCGGGCCGTGGATGCCGTTCCAGATGCTGGCCATGGGCTGGGTGTCCATGGGTGCGGGCCTCCTGCCGGGCCCGGACCGGCTGCGGGGGCGGCGCGAGACGGTGATGCTCGCGGCGTACGGGGCCGTGGCCTCCGTCGCGTACGGCACGGTCATGAACCTCCAGGGCTGGCCCTACATCGGCTCCCTCGTCTCCGGCATCGCGTTCGTGCCGGGCGACCCGCTGACCGAGAACCTCGCCCGCTTCGTCGCCTACTGCCTGGCGACGTCCCTGGGCTGGGACCTGCCGCGCGCCGTGGTCACGGTCGTGGCCACGCTCACCCTCGGCCCCACCGTCCTCAAGGCGCTGCGCCGGGCCACCCGGCGCGCCGCCTTCCACGCGCCGGTGGCCTTCGAGTCCGCGCGCGAGGAGGCACGCGAGGACACGCGTAGGGACACGCGTAGGGACACGCGCGAGGAAGCACGCAAGGACACGCGCGAGGACGCGTGATCACAGCCGCTGGATGATCGTTGCTGTCGCCTGCGCCCCGCCCGCGCACATCGTGATCAGCGCGAACTCCCCGTCCCTGCGCTCCAGCTCGTGCAGCGCCGTGGTGATCAGCCGGGCCCCTGTGGCCCCGACCGGGTGGCCCAGCGCGATGGCGCCGCCGTTGACGTTGACCTTCTCCAGGTCCTGCTCGAAGACCTGGGCCCAGGAGAGCACGACCGACGCGAAGGCCTCGTTGATCTCCACGAGGTCGATGTCGCGCAGCGACATGCCCGCCCGGCCCAGCACCGCCCGGGTGGCGTCGACGGGCCCGTCCAGGTGGAAGTGCGGGTCGGCGCCGACGAGCGCCTGGGCGACGATGCGGGCCCGGGGGCGCAGCCGCAGGGCGCGGGCCATGCGTTTGGAGGCCCACATCAGGGCGGCCGCGCCGTCGGATATCTGCGAGGAGTTGCCGGCGGTGTGGACGGCGGTGGGCATGACGGGCTTGAGCCCGGCGAGCGCCTCCATGCTGGTGTCGCGCAGCCCCTCGTCGCGGTCGACCAGGCGCCACATGCCCTGGCCCGCGAACTGTTCCTCCTCGGTCGTGGGCACCTGGACGGCGAAGGTCTCGCGCTTGAAGCGTTCCTCCGCCCAGGCGCGGGCCGCCCGTTGCTGGGAGAGCAGGCCGAGTTCGTCGACGCGCTCGCGGGTCAGGCCGCGCCTGCGGGCGATGCGTTCGGCGGCCTCGAACTGGTTGGGCAGGTCGACGTTCCACTCGTCGGGGAAGGGCTTGCCGGGCCCGTGTTTGGAGCCGCTGCCGAGCGGGACGCGGGACATGGCCTCGACGCCGCAGGCGATGCCGACGTCGATGACGCCGTTCGCGACCATGTTGGCGACGAGGTGGTTGGCCTGCTGGGAGGAGCCGCACTGGCAGTCCACGGTGGTGGCCGCGGTCTCGTAGGGCAGGCCCATGGCGAGCCAGGCGGTACGGGCGGGGTTCATCGACTGCTCGCCGGCGTGGGTGACCGTGCCGCCGACGATCTGCTCGACGCAGTCCGGCTGGATGCCGGTGCGGGCGAGGACCTCCCGGTAGGTCTCCCCCAGCAGGTAGGCCGGGTGGAGGTTGGCGAGCGCGCCGCCGCGCTTGCCGATGGGGGTGCGTACGGCTTCGACGATGACAGGTTCCGCGGGCATGACCAACTCGTCCTCTCCTCGCGTCCGCAGGGCGTCCCGGCGCCCCCGGCCCGGAACCAGGGCGTGCGTCCGCACCCGCCCTCGCCGGCGGCTCGGGCGTGCGGTAGTACACGTTCTAGTTCCGTGGTTCCGTGCGCAGTCTTGCGAGCCTTACCCCCGGTACGCAAGGGTCGCGCACCCCCGCCCCGCGCAACAGATGGCGTCACCGGCCTTGCCGCTTGACGGGCCCGTCACTACCGTCGCCCGACACCCTTCTGACAACCCGTCAGCCATCGGAAACGGAAAAGGAAGTGGTGGCCATGACGTCCTGTCCCGCGCTGCCCGGCGGTTTCGACCCCACCGACCCCGATCTGTACCGGCAGCGCGTCCCGCTCCCGGAGTTCGCCCTGCTCCGGCGGACCGCCCCGGTGGCGTGGAGCCCCCAGCCGCGCGGCATCGCGGGCTTCGACGACGAGGGCTACTGGGCGGTGACCCGGCACGCCGACGTCCGCTGGGTCTCCGCCCGCCCGGAGCTGTTCTCCTCCGCCCTGAACACCGCCGTCATCCGCTTCCACCCCAGCATCCGGCGCGAACAGATCGACGCCCAGAAGCTGATGATGCTCAACATGGACCCGCCGGAGCACACCCGCGTCCGCCAGATCGTCCAGCGCGGCTTCACCCCGCGCGCCATCCGCTCCCTGGAGGCCGCGCTGCGCGAGCGCGCCGCCGCCATCGTGGCCGGCGCGCGGGAGCGCGGCAGCGGCGACTTCGTCACCGACATCGCCTGCGAACTGCCCCTGCAGGCCATCGCCGAGCTCATCGGCATCCCCCAGCGCGACCGCGCGAAGATCTTCGAGTGGTCGAACCGGATGATCTCCTACGACGACCCCGAGCTGGCCGTCAGCGAGGAGATCGGCACCCTCTCCGCGATGGAGCTCATCGGCTACGCGATGGAGCTGGCCGCCGCGCGCGGCGCCCGCCCGGCCGACGACATCGTCAGCCGGCTGGTGGCCGCCGAGGGCGAGGGCAACCTCGGCTCCGACGAGTTCGGGCTCTTCGTACTGATGCTGGCCGTCGCGGGCAACGAGACCACCCGCAACGCCATCAGCCACGGCATGCACGCCTTCCTCACCCACCCCGAGCAGTGGGAGCTCTACCGCGGCGAACGCCCGGCGTCGGCGGCCGAGGAGATCGTCCGCTGGGCGACACCGGTCGTCTCCTTCCAGCGCACGGCGACGTGCGACACCGAGCTGGGCGGCGTACCCGTCGGCAAGGGCCAGCGGGTGGGGCTGTTCTACGCGTCCGCCAACCACGACCCCGAGGTCTTCGACGACCCCGGCGCCTTCGACATCACCCGCGACCCCAATCCCCACCTCGGCTTCGGGGGCGGCGGCCCGCACTTCTGCCTGGGCAAGTCCCTCGCGGTGCTGGAGATCCGGCTGATCTTCGACGCGATCGCGGACGTCCTGCCCGGCATCCGGGCGGTGGGCGAGCCCCGGCGGCTGCGCTCGGCCTGGATCAACGGCATCAAGGAACTGCGGGTGGACTACGGCGCGTAGACCCGGCACGGCGGGTCCGCCCAACTCCCGTTTTCCGCAAGGGGATTGTTCGGAGCTGAACCCTTGTCAGGTGCACGTGGCGGACTTACTCTCGAGTACACCTTCCGGAATGGGACGCGCGTGCGATCGACCACGCCTTGCGCCGCGCCCGTTCACGAACAACCCCACGCACCGCGACAGCGCGGTCAGCGCTGTCCACACTCTTCGAGGGGACAACGCATGAAGGACGATCACGGAAGACAGGTGACCGGACGGGTCAGGTGGCGGAGGTTCGCCGTCCTGGCGGTCCCCGGGTTCGCGGCCACCGGCGCGCTGGCCGTCGCCCTCGCCCAGGGCGCGCTGGCCGCGTCGTTCGCCGTCTCCGGGCAGGAGTTCAAGGTGGCCGCCAAGACCCTCGAGGGCGACGGCTTCGCGCAGTACGGCAGCATCGACCGCAACGTCCGCGGCAAACTGCTGCCCGTCGCGGTCACCGCCGTCAAGAAGGCGAAGATCACCGATCTCTGCCAGTCCGTGGTGACCACCCTGCCCGGACTCGGCGACATCTCGCTGCGGCTCTCCGCGGGCGGGGGCGGCAAGCCCGTCGAGGCGGAGAACCTGTTCCTCGACGCCACCCAGCTCGCCGGCGACGCCAGCTTCAAGAATATCGAGATCGGGCGCGACGCCTCGACCCTCAACAAGGGCCCGACCTCCGCGCAGGGGTTGCAGGACGCCTTCGGACAGCAGGCCGACCGGGTCGAGATGACCAACATGCGACAGGTCGCCTGGGCGACCAACGCCGGTTCGTTCAAGCTCAACGGGCTGAACATGAAGATCGGCCTCGGCAAGTCGGAATGCTTCTGACGTGGCGGGCGGCACAGTACCCGCCCCCTCGCCGTCACCGCGCCGCCACTGGTGGGCGGCGTGGCGGCGGTGGCGGAAGGGGCGGCCCTTCTGGGGCGGCCTGGCCGCCGTCGTCGCCGGCGCGGAGATCTGCGCGCTCCCGCTGGCACCGCTGAAGATCATGCTCGAACAGGGGATCGCGGGCATCCCCTCGGTCCTCATGGGCCTGGTGATGGTGGTGATGGGCCTGAGCGCGTGGTTCGCGCCGCAGTACCGGTCGCTGGCCGGGGTCCTCACGGTCATGGTCGCCACGGCCGCCCTGGTCATGTCCAACCTCGGGGGATTCCTCTTCGGCACCGTCGTCGGCGTCATCGGCGGCGGCCTGATCTTCGCCTGGCAACCGCTGGCACCGGAGGAGGTGTCGGCACCGGAATCCGAGCCCCGTCTCCCACCCAAGGAGCTGTCATGATTCCCCCCACCCCCGGCCGCCGGCGTGCGCTCGGCGCCGCCTTCGCCCTCTCCGCCACCCTCGCCCTGGCCGCCGGCACCACCGGCACCGCGACCGCCGCCACACCGGCCGCGCAAGCCGGTCCGACCACCGTCGAGCCGGCCGGCCACGCGTTCGCGGCCACCCTCAACGGCGAGGTCACCTTCAAGGCCGGTTCCCTCACCGTGACCTGTACGGCCTCCAGTTCCTTACCGGTGGCCGGCAGCGACAACAACCACGTGCCGGCCGCCCCCGGCAACACCAACCCCTCCGGGCCGGTCGTCAGCAAGGCCAACCCGCCCACCTACTCGGGCTGCCACGGCAGCCTGCCCGGCGTGGACATCGTCATCACCACGTCCGGCGCCTGGGACATCTCGATGCAGCACGGCACACCGAGCACGGCCGGCCTCACCGCACCCGCAGGCGGCATGGTGCTCAAGTCCAGCGGCCTGGCCAACTGCACCGTGACGGCCGCGCCCGACGGCCCCGCCTTCATCCCGGCCGCCTTCACCAACGGCGCGCCGTCCCAGATCACGGTCACCGACGTGTCGGTGCCGGTGAAGATCGAGGGCGGCTTCGGCTGCCCGACCACATCCAAGACCGCGGTGTTCAACGCGACGTACGACATCACGGACGTCACGGACCCGTCGTCGCAGATCGTCGTCAGCGGCTAGTCACGGCTGGTCACGGCCGGCTCCCTGACGGCGATCGACCGCGAAACGGTGCGGGCCGGGTGTCAGCTCCCGGTCCGCACCGGTTCGCGCCCGGCGGCGGCCTCCGCGTCGCTGCCCTTGCGGGCGGCCGGGATGGTCGCCAGGGCCACCCGGCCCGGTCCGGTCAGGGCGTACTGGATGGCGAAGCCGGAGGCGACGACCAGCGCGCCGCCGACCGCGTCGAGCACATAGTGGTTGGCGGTGCCGAGGATGACCGAGAACGTCAGCAGCGGGTACAGCATGCCCAGCCATCTCGTCCACCGCTTCGGCGCCACCGCCGCGATCACCACGCCGCACCACAGCGACCACCCGATGTGCAGCGAGGGCATCGCCGCGTACTGGTTGGACAGCTCCGTCAGCGCCCCGAAGTCGGGGTGGGACAGGTCCTGCGGGCCGTTGGCGGTGTCGATGAAGCCGCGGCCCGGCATCAGCCGCGGCGGCGCCAGCGGGTAGAGCCAGAAGCCGGCGAGCGCCACCAGCGTGGCGAAGCCCAGCGCGGTACGGGCCCAGCGGTAGGTCGCCGGGCGGCGCAGGTACAGGTAGCCCAGCAGGGACAGCGGCACCAGGAAGTGGAAGGTGCCGTAGTAGTAGTTCATGCTGTCCTCGAGCCAGCCGATGCCCGCCACGAAGTGGTTGAAGCCGTGCTCGACGTCCATCCACAGGAACTCCTCGATCCGGATGATCTGCCGGCCGTGGGACTCCGCGAGGCCGCGGGAGTCGGGGGCCTGGGCACGGATGTAGGAGTAGGCCCAGTAGCCGACCCGTATCAGCATCAGCTCCAGCAGCAGGTTCGGGCGGTTGAGGGCGCGCTTGAAGAAACCGAGCAGCGGCACCCACGCGAAGCGGCCGCGCTGCGGCTCGGCGACCGGGGTGGGCAGGGGCCGGTCCCACAGCGGCGAGGTGCGCGGGAGGAACGGCACCGCGCAGGCGGCGGCGAGGGCGGCGAGCAGCGGCGCGTGCCGGCCGAGCGGGCCGAGGTTCGGCGGCACCAGGACGTCGCTGGTGAGCGTCATGACGAGCACGACGAGCACCGGCCACACCAGCCGGTCGGCGCGGCGTCTGCCCACCCGCCCGGTGACCGCGAGCAGGATCCACAGCTGCTGGTGCTGCCAGGCGGTGGGGGCGACGGCGACCGCGACGCAGCCCGTGACGGCCGTGGCGAGCAGGACCTGCCCGTCCTCGGCGTAGCGGGCGGCCCGGCGCAGGCCCAGCACGGTCACGGCGATCGCCAGCGCCGCGTACAGGGCGAGCTCGAGCGGACCGTGCAGGCCGATGCGCAGCAGCAGTCCGTGCAGGGACTGGTTGGCGAGGCTGTCGGGCGCCTCACCGAGCCCGGCGCCGGCGACGTGGTGCACCCAGTACGTCCACGAGTCGTCCGGCATGGTCACCCACGCCAGTGCCGTGGCGGCCGCGAAGGTGACGCAGGCCGTGGCCGCCGCGCGGCGGCGGCCGGTGAGCAGGAGCAGCGGGGCGAACAGCAGCACCGGAGGCTGCAGGGCCGCGGCGAGGCCGACGAGCACACCGGTGGCGCGGCCGGACCCCTGGGCCGGGCGCGGCAGGCAGCAGCCGAGGAGGACCAGCAGCACCGGGATGATGCTGGTCTGCCCCAAGGTGAAGGTGTTGCGCACGGGCAGCGAGGCGACGGTCAGGATGACGGCGACGGGCGCGGCCGGCAGCGCGGCGCGTCGCCCGGCCGGGCCGGTGGCGCCGCGGCCGGGCAGGGCGCGGGCGGCGACGAGCGCGACGGCGACGACGAGCAGCAGCGTGCCCAGCGTCCACACGAGGCCCAGGCTCTGTTCGGCGGCGCCCGCCGGCGGTTTGAGGACAAGGCCCGCGAAGGGGCTGCCGGTGAACCTGCCGCTGTCGTAGAGGGAGCCGCCCACGCGCAGGACGCCGTTCTCGCCGGCCCACGTCCCGAGGCCGGTGAACCGGTGCTCCGGGGGCAGCCGCAGCACCGCGGCCGCCTGACGCACGGCCAGCAGCCCGGCGAGCAGCCACAGCGCCCCCAGGACCATGCCGGTCCGCGAGCCCGCCCGCGACGGACCGGCCGGTCCGCCCCGCTCCGCATCCGCCACGCTCCGCCGCTCCTCCACGTCGCCCAGCCCGGTCGGCCCCTCAGGGCTGTTACCTTCCACAGGTGGCCTGAATCCAACGCTCCGGCGCCCATTAGGGTGCGCGGGCTTGCGCCCATGGGGGCTGCGGCGGGCGGTGGCCCGTGCGGCAGGATGGGTCCATGAGCATCGTGAAGATCAATGTCCTGACCGTCCCCGCCGAGCAGCGCGAGGTCCTCGAGCAGCGCTTCGCGTCGCGTGCCGGGTCGGTCGAGAACTCCGACGGCTTCGAGTGGTTCGAACTGCTGCGCCCGGTCGAGGGGACCGACCAGTACCTCGTCTACACCCGCTGGCGCAGCGAGGAGGACTTCCAGGCATGGATGGAGGGCCCGATGAAGGCCGCCCACCAGGGCGGTGGCGAGGGCGCGCCCAAGCAGCGTCCCGCCGCCTCCGGTTCGACGCTGTGGTCCTTCGAGGTCGTCCAGCAGGCCGCGCCGAAAACCAGCTGACCGGGTCGTACGCCCCGTGCGACGATCCGCGGCATGACGACCGCCGCCGTGTCCTGGACCGTCGCCCCGCAGCCGGTCGGCTCCCCGGAGTCGGCCGCGCTGCTGCGCGCGTACCTCGTCGAGCTCGCCGACCGCTGGTACCGGCTGCACCACGGCCGCGGCGTCACCCCCGAGGAGATCGAGCGGCACCTGGGCGAGATGGCCGGCGAGGACGCCGCGCTCGCCCGGCCCGGCGGCGTGCTGCTGGTCGCCCGGTACGGCGGTGAGGACGACCCGGCCGGGTGCGTGGGGCTGCGCCGCCTGGACGCGCGAACGGCCGAGGTGACGCGGATGTTCGTACGGGCCGGCAGGCGCGGGCTGGGCGGGGCGCCCGCCCTGCTGGCGGCGGCCGAGCGGACGGCGCGGGACTGGGGCGTGGGGCGGCTGGTGCTGAACACGCGCCGGGACCTGGCCGAGGCACGGGCGTTGTACGCCCGGCACGGCTTCGCGGAGTCCGCGCCCTACAAGGCGCCGGAGGAGGACCCGTTCGCCGAGGTGTGGCTGGCCAAGGAGCTGGGGCGGGCGGGGTGACGGCCGGACGGCTGGGGGCTCGGCGGCCCGATGGTCGTCAGAGCCAGTGGTCGTCAGAGCCAGTGGTCGTCAGAGCCGGTGGTCGTCAGAGCCGGTGGTCGGGCCGCATGTCGCCGTTGTGCGGCTGCTCGGCGTCGGAGCCGCACAGCTCGTGGTTGAGTTCGCGGACGAGCTCCCTGAGGTCGTGGGGCCGGTCCTTGGCCGTCCACCAGTCGCCCAGCAGCTCCGCCAGCATCTCCTCGCGCACCTGGAACAACAGGCGCGCCTGCTGCGCGCCCTTCTCGGTGAGGACGAGCCGCAGTCCCTCGCGTACCGCCAGCCCCTCCGTCTCCAGCTGTCGCGCCGCCTCCGTTATCACCCGCAGCGGCACGTCGATCCGCTCGGCGAGCAGGGACGGCTCGGCGTGGCCGTCGCGCTGGATGCGCAGGATCATCCAGCTCGCGGCGGGGTGGAGGTGCAGCCCGGCCCGTTCGGTGATCTTCACATAGACCTTGCGGCGCCCCTCGCGGCTGCCGAGGACGGACAGCGCGCGGGCGGCCTCCTCGCGCGAGGAGCGCTCGACGGGGTTGCTGGAGAGGACCTCGCTGGTGTCGGGGGCGGTCACGCTGCCGCGCAGCGGCTGCTCCTTGAGCAGCCAGGCGAGGGCGAAGGCGAGCAGCACCGGCGGCACGGCGTAGAGGAAGACGTCGGTGATGGAGACGGAGTACGCGGCCAGTACGTCGGCGCGCTCGGCCGGCGGCAGCCGGTGCACGGCCCGTGGGTCGGCCTGCAGGGCGGCGGGGGTGACGCCCGGCGGCAGGGTGGCGCCGGCGAGGGCGTCGGTGATGCGGGGGCCGAGCTTGTTGGCGAAGATCGTGCCGAAGACGGAGACGCCGAACGAGGCGCCGATGGACCGGAAGAAGGTGGCGCCCGAGGTGGCGACGCCCAGGTTCTCGTAGCCGACGGAGTTCTGCACGATCAGCACCAGCACCTGCATGACCAGGCCGAGCCCGAAGCCGAAGACGAAGAAGTACGCGCTGGTCTCGGCGGCGCCGGTGGCGGGGGCGAGCTGGTGGAGCAGGAGCAGGCCGATGGCGATCACCAGGGTGCCGGTGACGGGGAAGACCTTGTAGCGGCCGGTGCGGCTGACGATCTGGCCCGAGCCGGTCGAGGCGATCAGCATGCCGGCGACCATCGGCAGCATGTGCACGCCGGACATGGTGGGCGAAACGCCCTGGACGACCTGGAGGAAGGTCGGCAGGTAGGTCATGGACCCGAACATCGCGAAGCCGACGACGAAGCCGATGACCGAGCAGAGCGCGAAGGTGTGGATCCGGAAGAGCCCCAGCGGCAGCACGGGCTCGGCCGCGCGCCGCTCGACGAGGACGAACGGCACCAGCAGCGCCGCCCCGAGCACGCCCAGGCCGATGATCTGCCACGACGACCACGGGTAGGTGGTACCGCCGAGCGAGGTCATCAGCACCAGGCAGGCGGCGACGGCGGCGATCAGGAAGGTGCCGAGGTAGTCGATGCGGTGCTGGGTGCGGCGGGCGGGGATGTGCAGCACGGCGGCGATGACGGCGAGCGCGACGATGCCGATGGGCAGGTTGATGTAGAACACCCAGCGCCAGCTGAGGTGGTCCACGAACAGCCCGCCGAGCAGCGGACCCAGGACGCTCGCGCCGCCGAAGACCGCGCCGAACAGGCCCTGGTAGCGGCCCCGGTCGCGGGGCGGCACGATGTCGCCGACGATCGCCATCGAGAGCACCATCAGCCCGCCGCCGCCCAGGCCCTGCAGGGCACGGAAGCCGATCAGCTCGGGCATGTCCTGGGCCAGCCCGCAGAGCGCGGAGCCCAGCAGGAAGATCACGATCGCGGTCTGGAAGAGCTTCTTGCGCCCGTACTGGTCGCCGAGCTTGCCCCACAGCGGGGTGGCGGCGGTGGCGGCGAGCATATAGGCGGTGACCACCCAGGACAGGTGCTCGAGGCCGCCGAGGTCGCTGACGATCGTCGGCAGGGCGGTGGAGACGATGGTCTGGTCCAGTGCGGCCAGCAGCATGCCGAGCAGCAGCGCGCCGATCGCCACGCGCACACCCCGTCCGGTCTGCCCCTCGCCGGGCACGGGCGCGGGGGCCGCGGCCACGGCGGGGCCGGGCTCGGGGCCCGGGGTGTCCTGGGCCATGGGCGCTCCTCAGGGCGGGGGTGTCGGTTCCGCTTGTTCCATGGTGGGCCGGGCGGCCCGTCACGGCCCGTCGGGGTACGCCGACCAGGGCCGTTGGCGTTCTCCCCGATCCGTTTTGTATCTTTGAGAAACAAAGTGGCTCCGCCCGCACTCCCTGACCGGCGGGTGGAGCCGCTTGTCTTTTTCCGCGGGCCTCCGCGCCCTGGAGCTCTGGAGTCACCCATGACGACGACCACTCTCACGGCCCGTGCCCTGCTCCTGGACATGGACGGGACGATCGTCAACTCCGACGCGGTCGTCGAGCGCTGCTGGCGCCGCTGGGCCGAGGAACACGGCCTGGACGCCGACGAGGCCCTGAAGGTGGTCCACGGCCGCCAGGGCTACGCCACGATGGCCGTCCTCCTCCCGGACCGCCCCATGGAGCTCAACCACGAGGACAACCGGCGCATGCTCGAGGCCGAGACGGCCGACGTCGACGGCGTCGTCCCGGTCCCCGGCGCCCCCGCCTTCATGGCCGCCCTCGCCGCCCTCCCCCACGCCCTGGTCACCTCGGCCGACCGCGCCCTGTCCGAGGCCCGCATGGGCGCGGCGGGACTGCCGATGCCGGCGGTGCGCGTGACGGCGGAGTCCGTGGGCGCCAGCAAGCCGGACCCGGAGGGCTTCCTCAAGGGGGCGGCCGAGCTGGGCTTCACGCCGGAGCAGTGCGTGGTCTTCGAGGACTCCGAGGCCGGCATCACGGCGGGCAAGGCGGCGGGCATGCGCGTGGTGGGCGTGGGCCCGCGCGCGGCGGCGCACGGGCCGGACGTGGCGGTGGCGGACCTGACGCGAGTACGGGTGGAGGCGGCGCCGGACGGCGGGATCGTCCTGACGATCACGAAGGACTGACGGGCGGGGAGGGCGTGACGGGCGCGCCGCAGTAGGTCTGCTCCAGCGGCGCCGGCTGCGAGCGGCCGGCGCCCGCAGCCGGTGGCACGGTTCAGCGCTTGCCTGTGGCCGGCTTCTTCCGGTCGGCCTTCTTCTGCTGCTCGTCGAGCTTGCGGGCCTCGTACTGGCCCGTCTCGAGGAAGCGGCGGACGTCGTCGGGCGTGCCCTTGAGCGCCTTGTCGCCGGCCGCCTTCACGGCAGGGCCGCCCTCGTGCATGATCTTGAGGGTGGCGACCCGGTCGTCCTCCTCACGAGCCCGGTACTGCCCGACCTCGAGGAAGTGACGCACGTCGGCAGGGGTGCCCTTGAGCGCACGGTCTCCCGCCTCGCGCACCGACCGCCCGGCGTTGGCCATGATCTTGAGGGTGGCGACCCGGTCGTCCTCCTCACGGGCCCGGTACTGCCCGGCCTCGAGGAACTGACGCATGTCCTCGAGGGTGCCGTCGAGCGCCTTGCTCCCCGCCGCCTTGACCGCCGGGCCGGCGTCCGGCTTGCCCATGATCCTGAGAATGGCGACCCGAAGCTCCTCCTCCGACATGTCGGAGGCCCCGGTGGTCGCGGCGGTGGCAGCAGCGACGGGAGCCTTCGCGGCGGCGTCGGCGGCGAACGCCGGAGAGGAGAACAGGACGGCCGGCACGATGGCGGCGGCCGCGACGACAGACGCGGCGCGGGTCGACTTCACGTGGTACACCTACTTTTCCTGAGCAAGATCATCGATAGTCTTCGCAGGCTATGCCGACCTTTGCCGCCCACTGACCTGGAACAGCCGCTTTTTTGCGTCATATTGATGCCAAGTCCGGCCATCGGCAGCAGCCTCACCTGCCCCCGGCGGGCCCTGTCCCGGGCTTACACTCACTCCCCATGCCGCCCGCCAAGACGTCGTACGTCTGCCTGCCCTGCCGGGCCGCGTACAAGCAGCCCCGCCCCGACCGTCACGACCGGGCGGACCGCCGATGCCCGCGCTGCGCGCGTCCGCTCCTCCACGTGGGCGCCGCGTTCGCGCCACCACCCCGCCGGGACAAGGCCGCCTGGCGCACGCTCTCACTACTGCTGAACGCAGGCATCCGCTTCCACATGGGCTGCAGCGACGGCCCCGGCTACCGCCCCCGCACCCTGGGCGAGGTGCGCGAGCGGCTGACGTACGCCAGACGGCACGGGGTGCCGGCGGAGCGGGCACTGGTGCTGCGGGAGGTGCCGTAGCGGCGGGAACCGTTCGGGCTTCAGCCGTTGGCCCTACTTGGGAGGCTGAACGTCGAAGAACTGGGACATGCAGTCCACGGATCCACCGCTGAGGCCGCTGCTCGAGGTCGCGAAAGTGAGCACCCGGGCAAGGCCGGAGGCATTCGGTGCGAACCGCATGCGCAGCTCGACCGTGAAGGAATCCCCCGCCTTCACCTGACCCCAGTCGATCCTGAAGACCTTGCCGTTGCCGAATGCCTTGCGCCAAGAGCCGTCCTGGGCCCGGTATTCGAGCTCGGCACTCTTCGCCGGAGCGAGGGGGCCACTGATGTCGAAGGCCAAGTTGAAGCCTTCGACCGTTTCACCTTGACGGTTGTCAACGGCCATCTTCAGGCCAGTCCAGCTCCCTGCGGCGACGCGCGCGTCAGGCGCCGGGGCCGTGAGGGTGAGCTGGGGACCACGCCAGCCGGACCTGGGGCTTCCCGGATAGACCGCCTCGTCCGCCTGCCCGGCGCCGGCCGACTGCGCGGCGGGCGATGCCGTGGCCTTCTCGGCTGCGACAGCCGGCGCGGAAAGGAAAACGGCCGGCGCGATCGCGGCCACGGCGACGGCTGCCGCGATCCGATGGAACTTCATGTGAGTTGGCCCCCTGGTGACGCAAAACAGAACAATGTGCACTGCAACCTGCAATGCCCTTCATAATATGAATCATGGTAAGCAGCCGGTGAGACACCGTGCCACTGCGTTTTCTTTCGTGCCGACGACGGGTCGCACGCCCACTGCACTGCGTCAGACAGCGGGAATCAATCGCTGACCATCGTGGGTCCGTACGTGCGGGCCGTCATCGCTCAGCGCATCCACCCGGCGGCTCCCAACGCCCGTTGACCGCCCGTCGGATTGCCAGGACACGCCCGTCATGGCGTACGACCGCTCCTACGACCGCAACCGAGTGGTGAGTGGCGGCCTCACGATGGCTCGTCATGCACTGCCCCCTCTACCGAATCGCAGGCATGCGCCCATGCCGCCAGTCGTCCACGCGCTTGCGGATGCTCGGCACCATAGGCAACGCGTCCACCTCCTCAGGGGCGAACCAACGCACGTCCGTGGACTCGTCCGACACCGTGAGTGGTCCGGCCTCGTCCCCGAGCGGGCGGGCGAGGAAGCAGATGGAGAACTCCTGGCGTACTTCCCCGTCGTCGTATGCGAAGACGTGCCGGGGATTGGTGTACGTGCCCACGATGCCGAGCACCTCGACATCAATGCCGGTCTCCTCCTTCGTCTCCCGTACGGCGCACTCCTCCAAGGACTCGCCGAGACACATGGCACCGCCTGGCAGGGCCCACATCCCGTTGTCGCTTCGCCGCTGAAGCAGCACACACCCGGCACCGTCGACGACGACCACCGACGCAGCAGGAACCAGGCTGTTGGCTGCAGGAGCATCGGGGTCGTCCTCGAAGTCACGCCTGCCCATGGCGATCCCCTTCCCAGACCGAAGTCCCGTTCCGCCACAGTTCTTCGACATGGGAGGCAAAACGATCGAACATGCCGTCGTTCTGACAGCGGCGCAGATGAAGCGTAGGAGCATCGTGCCCGACGCGGTGTGTCAGCAACGGAGTCACGATCATGTCGTCATCGAAGCGGAAAACCGAGAGGTGAGCGTGCCCCCCGCTGAACCGCGCCTCGATGCCTGACTGGTTCCTGATCTTCTCCAGCTCCGCGAGAGTTACCCGAATACGGGTGGACAGAGTCAGAGGCACCCCTTCGTCCTCCTCTCTGGCCCGTGTCAGGGCGCTGTCCGGCTCTCCGACGAGAAAGCGGACACGGCAACCTTGGGCCGCCTTGCGACGCAGTGCCGTACCGAAGCGCGCCTGTTCCAGCCAGAGAAAGTAGTTGGTGTACCCGGCGAAGGTCAGCTCATTCGTAGCGTTGGTGATCAACGAGCGCCACAGGGATGCCGGGCAAGCGGAGCGATACGGGTAGACGGAGACGACCTCCCTGTCCGGCCCGAGTTTGATGGCTTTCCTGGCGGCCGCCGGCCAGAGCACTGCCTCATCCTCCCCAAGTGCCTCACAAGCGGCCCAGCGGTGGCGGGCACGGGGCACTCTTCCCGCTTGGGTGATCCACCTGCTCACTGTCTTGATGTCAACGCCGCACCGCTCAGCCAGCTGGCGGTCCGTAACCCTCGCGTCGGCCATCGCACGGCGCAGAGCTTCGTTCATCACTACCCCCGGGGACGTTAGGGACGCTTGGCAAGCTAGCCCCACTTCGTCCCCAACGGCCGCCGAACGCAGTAGGAACGACCCCTTCGAGGCAGGAGATTGGCCACCATGACCAATGTCCAGTTCAACAGCCCCCTCCCTGAAGAGAGCGTCGCCGTCTCGCCGTCCGCGCCGTGCGCGGGATGCGCGGAGATCAAGGCCAAGCACTACGCATCCGTAAGAGACGGCAACCGGAAGAAGGCCGAGGCGACGGCCGTCGCCATGGGGCGCCATCTGCGGGCGGCGCACTCGTGAGCGGCGTGCAGGCGGCGCTCTCGGCCTTGCCCATGGTCATGGTGCTGCACCGCGCCGGGTGTGCGTTGGGCACCCGGCCCGTGCTCGCCGCCGCGCCGACGCCCTCGTACCCACCGCCACGCGCCGAACGCCAACCGCCCCGCCGCCGACTGCCCCTCGCACGTTCCGAGGGGCCGGGCCTCGAAGGGGGCGCTCGTACCTGCTCGCACCCCGAGAGCGACTGGCCGGCATCCGGCGGCATCCGGACCTGCCCCCACTGCGGCACCCGGCGCGTCAGCGACTACCGGGCCCTCGGTCTGGCCCTCGAACCGCCGGAGCGGCCGGACCCCGACGGGCCCACCGTCGTCGGTACGGGAGCGATGGGAGCCGACGCGCGGCGCGCCGAACTCCTCCGCAAGTTGCGCGAAGCGAACCGGTGGAGCGCCCGCGGCACGCCCTGAGGCCCCATGGGGAAGGGGCGGCGCCCCACAGGGCGCCGCCCCTCGCCTCACCTCATGAAGCGGAACCGCGCCACACCCTCGGCGGAATCATCGGCACCGCACCGTTCGAAGCCTGCCTTCTCCAGCACCCGCACCGACGCCGGGTTCGCCAACTCCACGTTCGCGAATACTGTGTGGACGTCCGGTGCGGTCAGGGCGAACTCCGCCAGTGCCCGCGTCGCCTCGGGTGCGTAGCCGCGGCCCCGCCGCGACGGCACGATGCCGTAGCCGATCTCGAGCGTGCCGTCGTTCGGGGGCCAGAACAGGCCGATCGAGCCGACCACCGAGCCGCTGTCGCGCTCGACGACCAAGCGGTGGCCGTACGCGCCCAGCCAGGCCGGGAACTCGCCGAAGAGGCCGGCAACGACGCCGTCGCCCTCGGCGGGGAAGTCCTCGGCCCAGCCGGGCCGGCGGTCGCCCGCCACGACGGCGGTGGCCTCGTCGGCCGTCCACGGCCGCAGGACCAGGCGGTCGGTCGTCAGGTCGAGTTGGGATGAGATGGAAGAGGAAGAAGAGGAAGAGGAAGCAGAAGACACGTGAGACTCCGGTCATCGGAACGGTGAAAACGGAAAAGGGCATGCTGATGACGGCCGACGGCGGCCATATTCATCAACCTCCCTTGCCGCAGGCCTCACAGGCCTCTCACGTGTTGCGCGATACCCCTCGCGCAGACGCGACGCTAACAACGCCTTTTCGCACTCAGCAACCCATTTTCCGGCTGCTACGGTGGACGGCCTCGTGTTGTGTTCGGCCTGATCGAGGAAGCAAGGGAGGTGGGGTTGATGACCGTGCTCGAGGCCACCCCCATGTCCCGGGCGACGGCGACGGCGACCGCCTGACCTCGCCCGGTCCGTCCGTCCTCCCTACGAACACCACACCTCACAGAATCGGGAATCGTCACCGTCATGAGCACTCGCCGCACCGACTGGATCACCCGCGCCGAGACCGCCGCCGACATCCCCGCCGTCCGGGAGATCGTCCTGGCCGCCTTCGAGACCCCCCTCGAGGCCGACCTCGTCGACGCCCTGCGCGCCGACGCCTCGTGGATCGACGGTCTGTCCGTCGTCGCCACCGACCCGCGGCACGGCACGCGGCCCGTCGCGCACGCGCTGCTGACCCGCTGCCACATCGACGACACACCGGCCCTGTGCCTGGCCCCCGTCGCCGTCCTGCCCGAGTACCAGAGGACCGGCGCCGGCTCGGCCGTCGTACGGGCCGTGCTGCTGGCCGCCGAGGGCATGGGCGAGCACTTCGTCACCGTCCTCGGGCACCCGGACTACTACCCGCGGTTCGGCTTCACCCGTGCGTCCGCCCACGGCATCCGGCTGACCATCGACGTCCCGGACGAGGCCATGATGGCCCTCGCCCTCGACGCCGGCCGGCCGCTGCCCAGCGGCACCGTCCGCTACGCCGCACCCTTCGGCATCTAGCCACCCGGTACGGACCGCCGGGGGGACACCCACGTGCGCCCCCGGCGCGCCCGCGTACGCGCCGCCGCGCTTCCGCGGGGCATGTTCCGGCGCTTGCCCTCCCCACCTCACGCGACTGGAATGCGCAGCGACGGAACGCTCCACAACACTGCACGACGCTTCACGTCGCTCCACACCGCCGACCACCGCGAGAGGTGTGAGTTACCGCGTGATTCACATGACCGAGACGCTGGCCGTCCACACCATCGAGGGGTTCCTCACCCCCGACGAGACCGCCCACGTCATCAAGACGCTGGACGAGCACCTCGACGCGACGGGATGGGTTCCCGCGCGCCCCAGCGACGGCATGACGCCGCCCGACGACGTCCAGGACATCCTGAACGGCGCCGTCGAACGGGCCCTGCCAGCGATCCGGCGGGTCTTCCCGTCCGTCGCCGGAGTCACGCCGTGGGACTACCACGACCTCGGCCCCGGGGACGAGATACCGCCGCACCTCCACGGCGTCGAGGACCCGTACACGCGGCCCCAGCGCGTCGCGCGCGTGGCCTTCCACCTCCAGGAGGCGGAGCGCGGCGGGGAGTTCTTCGTCGACACCTCCTCCTCCGAAGCCCTGTGGACCGACCGCACCGCCGAACCGGGCAGCGGCTTCCTGCCCGGCACGCGATTCGCCCGTGAGATCTCGCACCATGCCCCGCCCGAGGCCCTGGCCGCGCTGCGGCACGTCCCCCGCACCCGCTGGACCAGCGCCCCGCCCGCCGGGACCGCCGTCGTCTACGGCGCACAGCTCGTGCACGGCGTACAGCCGGTGATCGAGGGACGGCTGCGCAAGCTCATCACCAACCTGCTGGACGGTTCACCCCGCTAGCCCTCTACCGCCCCCGGCCCCTCCCGCCCTCCCTGCCGGCGCGCCAGCCGTTCCGCCGCCGCCCGGCGCTGCGGCGCCGACACGTCAACGGGCGCCCCCGCCCCGGCCCCCGGTCTCGCCGCCCAGCCGCGGATCTTCGCGGCGACCCGGTCGAGCCGGGGGTCGCCGGGCGGTACGTCGATGTGGAACAAGGCCTCGTACGGGCGCGTCCGGTCGTCGCCGCCCCACCTGACCACGCCCTCGCATTCGGCGAGGACGTCGCGGACCACCAGCATCTCGAGCGGGAAGAACCCGCCCCGCCCTCCCCGCGGGTACCAGTCGGGGCGGATCGCCACCGCCGTCCCGGACGCGTGGTTGCTTTCAGCGGACGTACGGGCCACCCGGCCCGGCGCGAGGTGGCCGACGACCTGGCCCTCCCCCAGCGGCGCGATCTCGTAGTGGAACCGGCGCACCACGTGGACGAGGACGATCGTCACGGCGCCGGCGCGCAGCGCCACGTCGAGGTCGGTGCCGGGGACGGGGCCTCCGCCGTCGACGGCAGGGGTCATCTCCCAGCCGTTGGCGCTGAGGCGATGCCCTGCAGCCTCCGCAGGCGCGGCGAATCCGTCGAGTCCGCCGAATCCTCCGAACGCGGCGGCTCCCGCCACCACGCCGGCCCCCTTCAGCACCGTGCGACGCGATATCCCGGCCATGAGTCAGCGGCCTCCCTCGATCTCGTCGAACTCGTTCTGGCCCATGTCGAGCCCGGACAGGATGTTGTTGTCGATCTCGATCTTTCCGTCGCCGCTCCCGACGGTCACGGTGGCGATCTGGTCGAACGCCCAGTTCTCCGGCAGCGGATATCCGAGGTTTCCCGAGAAACCGGTCGACATGTCCGCCACGAACGCCGATGTGGCCAGCCCCGCCGCCGAGACCCGGGAACAGGCGTTGCGCGGACCGTAGACGCCGATCCGGTAATACGCACCGTCCGTGCCGTCCGTGCCGTCCGCGCCGCCGCCCAGTTCGTCCATCCTCCGCTTGACGCCCCGGAAATGCGGGAGGATGGCGTCGGTCACCTGGTGGTCCAGGACGTCGAAATCGACGGCGAAATAGATCCAGGTGTCGCGCTTGAATCCGTATCCGCGCGCGGCGTCGAACGCCGCCTGCGCGTCCGCGAGGCCCTGGTTCTCGTTGAAGTACGACACCGATCCGCCGTACGTCTGATAGATGGGGAAGACCCGCAGGCCCTTGCTCCTGATGACCTCCAGTTCGCCGGGCTGGATCTTCTTGTCCCAGGACGAGCCAGGGGCGTTCGTCAGGTACCGGCCCGCGACCACGTACCCGGCCTCCCGCAGCGCGTCGGCCCGTGCCGGGGTGATCTCGGTGACGCAGTCGAAGGCGGCGCCGCGCCGGGTGGTGTCGCCGCTGGACACCAGCAGTGACGCCCAGGTGGGGAAGTCACCGGTCCCCGTGACCGGCAGCTTCACGAAGTCCTGGAAGCCGCGGACGGCCTGGGAGAGTTCGTAGGTGAACGTGTCGCGGAAGGACACCCCCGTCCGCTTGTTGAAGATCATGGCGGCGGAGAAGAGCAGTACGAACGTGCCGCTGGAGCCCACGAACACCGTGTTCTTCTTCAGCCCCTCCTTCGTCGCGGGCCCGAAGTTCCCGGTGGCGACGTCGTCGCTCATGCCGAGCTGGTACTGGATGGCGAACAGCAGGGCCTTTTGCACATCGCGCGAGTAATGCCCGTCGCACGGCACGACGAAGAAATTCCGTCGGTCGACGTACCGGCCGTTCAGCCACTGCTGAATGGACCGGACGGTATCGCTTCCGCCGTTCGCCGTGACGTACGCGTCCATGGTCAGCAGCGCCTTGAAGACCTTCGGCGTGACGCCGTCGCCGGGGAACGCGCCGGCCACGCCCATGTTCTGCTTCAGGCTGCCGACGGCGGCCGCCACCCGGTCGTCGTACACGCCGCCGAGGTCGCCGCCGTCGTAGCCCTTGCAGTAAAGGGCGGTCTGCACGAGGCGATTGATGTTCACCGTCCCGTTGTTCCGGTCGACGACCGGATATTTCGCCTGCAGCGCGGCCAGCGTGGCGGGGCCGAAGTTGTTGGACAGCGGCGCGATGCCGAGTTCGTACTGCAGGGCCCGGGTGAGGGCGTACATGACGTCCCACGACGTCCGCCCGTTCTCCTCCAGCACCGGCAGGCCGGCCACGCCACGGTAGGTGGCGTTGTACAGCTGCTGCGCCTTGCGCACCATTTCATCTGCCATGCCGCATGCTCGCACCGCCCCTCGGCACGGACACAGACGCAGTACGGCCAACGTGGCCCCGGGCCGACGTGCCCCCGCCGCCCCATCGGACACCCCCTAGGGCGAGGGCAGCAGCAGCCCGCCCTTGCGGTCGAGCCAGGCGCGGTACGTGGCGTTGGCGCGGGCGACCTCCGCGTAGGCGGACGTCAGGTCGGTGAAGAGGGCGTCCAGCTCGCACAGGGGTAAGGAGCCGTGCCGGGAGGCCAGGGAGAGCTGGGTGGTCAGGGGGTCGCCGCAGAGGGGGCGGACGACCGTGCCCGGCACCGGTTCGGCGGTCGGCGGGCAGGGGCGGACGGCCTCGCCGACGGCGACGAGCTCGGCGGCCGTGGTGTTGTCGCGGACGTGGACGAGGCGGGGGTCGAGCCCGGCCGCCATGAAGGCGCGGCGCAGGGCCGTGGCCTCGTCGTCCGCCGTCGGGTCGACGATCCAGGCGTCGTTCGCCAGCTCGGCGAGCCGGACCACCGGCCGCCCGGCGGCCGCGTGGCCGGCGGACAGGGCGACGAAGCGGGGCTCGGAGGCGATGAGGACGCGGCGTTCGACGCCCTCCGGCACGTGCAGCGGGAAGCCCGCCGTCTCGTGGACGAAGGCCACGTCGAGCTGGTTGGTCGCCAGCAGCTGCAGCAGGGTGTTGGACGAGACCTCTATGTGGATCGTGGTGTCCGTGTCCGGAAGGCGCTGGTGGATGCGGCGCAGCCAGCCCGTCACGGCGCGGCTGCCGATGCTGCCGATGCGCAGGCGCAGTCCGCCGACGCCGACGGCCGCGTCCCGGGCGGCCGCCACCAGCGCGGCCATCTCCGCGATGATCGGCCGCGCACGGGTGAGGACGGAGTGACCCAGGGGCGTGGGGTGGCTGCCGTGCTGGCCCCGGGTGAAGAGGAGTCCGCCGATGGTGGATTCGATGCGGCGGAGCTGGGTGGTGAGCGAGGGCTGGGTCATGCCCAGCTGGACGGCGGCCTTCCGCACGCTGCCGGTGTCCGCGATGGCGCAAAGTGCACGGAGGTGCCTGACCTCAAGCTCCACGGCAGGGAGCATAACCGCGCCCCGTACGTCACACCAGACACATCCCGGACGCATATCAGCAGTTGGACGCCCTGGCCGGCCACCAGGTGGCGGAGGATAGGCGATTGGATGGCGCTATGCCCAACTGGCATCATCCGCACCATTGATATCTCGTCAGAGACTCAAGGGGAACAGGAGTTCACCCGGTGAGCCCCGGCCGTCGCGACCCACCGCGCGACGGCCGAAGAGGCTCTCGGCACGAATGGAGTCCCCCACATGAAACGCTCCACGATGGTGCTGTCGGCTGCCCTCGGCCTCGGGCTGGCAGCGACGATGACCGCCGTTCCCGCCTCCGCCGTCACCGCGGACCAGGGCGCGGCCCCGCAGCACACACAGTCCTCGTACGTCGGCTCGAAGTCCGAAGAGGCCAACAACAAGGCCTTCTTCGAGGCCGTCATGAAGTCCGCGAAGGCCAAGCAGGCCGCCTCGCCGGGCATCCGCGTCGTCACCGTCACCTACGACGCCAGCCGGGCGCCGAGCTTCGCGACGGAGATAGCCAGAAGCGCGCAGATCTGGAACAGCTCGGTCCGTAACGTTCAGCTGCGCTCGGGCTCGAACGCCGACTTCAGATACTACGAGGGCAACGACTCCCGCGGCTCGTACGCCAGCACCGACGGCCACGGCCGCGGCTACATCTTCCTCGACTACCGGCAGAACGAGCAGTACGACTCCACCCGCGTCACCGCGCACGAGACCGGTCACGTGCTCGGCCTGCCGGACCACTACTCCGGTCCGTGCAGCGAGCTGATGTCCGGCGGCGGCCCCGGCCCGTCCTGCACCAACGCCTACCCGAACTCGGCCGAGAAGAGCCGCGTCAACCAGCTCTGGGCGAACGGCCTGAAGGCCTTCGACAAGGCGCCCTTCACCAAGGCCCACTGACCCGACGAGGCCGGCGCAAGGCACTGAGTGCGAAGCACCGGGCACTGAGCACCAAGCACCACGGCCCGGTTCCGAGCGGAACCGGGCCGTGGTGTCATGACATCCGCGCGACGCTACTGCGGCTACTGCGGCTGCTCGCGGCTACTGCGGCTGCGCCTCGGGCTCCACCGGGCGCCGCATCAGGAACGCCGCCCCCGCGCCGGCCGCGAAGAGCGCGAACGCCGAGACCGCCGTGCTGAGCCACGTCGCGCCCAGCCACTGGCCGCCGAAGTAGCCCAGGCTCACGCTGTACGCGGCCCAGGTCAGGCCGGCCAGCGCGGACCACGGCAGGAACTCCTTCACCCTGCGGTGCATCACACCCGCGCCGAGGCTGACCACCGAGCGCCCGGCGGGCGCGAAGCGGGCCAGGACGACGAGCGGGCCGCCGCCGCGCAGCAGGGCCGTGCCGAGCTTGGCCTGGGCGGCGGTCAGCCGCCGGGAGCGGGCGATGGCGCGGTCGAAGCGGTCGCCGCCGCGGAAGGCCAGGCGGTAGGCGACCATGTCGCCGAGTACGGAGGCGGTGGCGGCGCACATCACGAGCGCGAACATGTCGGCGAAGCCGGCGTGACCGTGCGCGGCCTCGCCCACGGCACCCGCGGCGGAGCCGGCGGCCGCGGTGGCGGCGGCGATCACGAGGACCCCGCTCGGCAGCACCGGGAGGAACACGTCAAGTAGCACGGACAGGCCGACGATCACGTATATCCATGGGGTCTCGGCCAATGACCCCAACTGTTCCAGCACGTCCTGATCTCCCGGTACGGTCCCCCGCCGCGACGTCGCAGGGGAGCGGCAGGGGCGGCCTTCACAACCGTACAGCGTACGCCTGGGGCTGCTGGGGGATGAGCGCAGGGTCCGCGATGTTGTTCGAATCACGCGCCGGACGCCGGGCTCCGGACGTCGCGACCATCACACCGCGGCCGGTGTCCCGCACAAGCGGAGCACCGGCCGGTGACGTGAGGCGACAGACGATGACGCCGGGTGACACCTATGTCACCGTCGGCGCGACGTCGCCCGGCATCAGCCCCGCTTGCCGCGACCGAAGATCCGGTCGAGCGCCAGCGGACCCGGGCCGGTGAAGACCAGCAGCAGGAACGCCCAGGCGAACATCGCGGAGGCCTCGCCACCGTTCTGCATCGGCCACAGACCCTCGCCCTGGTGCACGTTGAAGTAGGCGTAGGCCATCGAGCCCGAGGCGATGAAGGCCGCACTGCGGGTGCCGACGCCGAGCAGCACGAGCGCACCGCCGACGAGCTGGATCACGGCCGCGTACCAGCCGGGCCAGGTGCCCGCGGCGATCGTGCCGCCGTTGGAGCCCATGGCACCGCCGAGCACGCCGAACAGCGACGCCGCGCCGTGGCAGGCGAAGAGCAGGCCGACGACGATGCGGAACAGGGACAGGGCGTACGGGCGAGCCGCGTCGAGGCGCTCGACGAGCGGGGAGGCGGAAACGTCCGAAGCGGTGCGCGCCGGGGTCGGGGAGGGCGCGGCCGCGGTGGGCGTGGGGGGCATGGGTCGAGCTCCTCGTGTCGGGGACAGGAAACAAGGACCCCATCAGGTTAGGCATGCCTCAGCAGTACTTGCAAGTTCAAGTTTCTTGATTTCTTGCTTACGCAACACACCCGCAACAAACCGCAACATGCCGACCCGAAGCCCCACAGCCCTCCGCCCTCCGCCCTCCGCGGCAGCCCGCGAACGTCGGCGGCCGGGCCCTCCTCGCACACGGGGGCCCGGCCGGTTCCGGTTCGTACGTCGCTCAGCAGTCGCTCAGCAGCCGTTGAGGATGCCGGCCAGGGCGGCCTTCTCGGCGGAGTCGACGGTCAGCTTGTAGTCGTACTTCACCGACACCCACATCCGCGCGTACGTACAGCGGTAGGAGTTGAGCGGCGGCAGCCACTGTGCGGGGTCCTTGTCGCCCTTGGCCTGGTTGACGCGGTCGGTGACCGCGATCAGCTGGGGGCGGGAGAGGTCGTTGGCGAAGGCCTGGCGCTGGGCGTTGGTCCAGGTGTTGGCCCCCGACCGCCACGCCTGCGCGAGCGGCACGACGTGGTCGATGTCGATGTCCTGGGCGTCCTCCCAGGTCGCACCGTCGTACGGGGAGTACCAGCTGCCGCTGACGGCCGCGCACTTCGCGTCCTGCTCGACGTCCTCGCCGTCGCGCTCGAGGACGACCTCGCGGGTGTTGCAGGCACCGTGCTGGGTGCTCCAGTGCGGGAACTTCGACCGGCTGTAGCCGTCCATCGAGCCCTCGGACTTCACCGTCAGCTTGCCCAGCTGGGCGCGGGCCGTGGCGGCGTCCGGCGGGGTGGGCGGCGCGGCCTGGGCGGCCGGGCCGTTCAGCACGAGCGTGCCGACGAGGGCGGTGAGGCCCGCGACGACGGCCGTACGACGCGCGTAGACGCCGCGCGAGGCCGATGGGACGCGCAGTGCGGACATGAGAACTCCCTTGAGGGTGGAGGGGGTGGGGCCGCCGGAGCGCGGCCAGCATCGCGGCGACGGATGTATAGGGGGTGGTCGCCAGGTGACAGGATGGCGACGCGGCCATGTCAAGGCAAGGGGTCGGCGACGTGAGATGTCCCGGAATCCCCCGTTCCTGATGCGGCGCCAGATGCACACGCCCGTACGGGTGTTCAGCCGACGTGACCGGCCGGCGGCCCCCGCCACGCGGGACCGGGTCCCGGCCGACGGGCCGTAGGGTGGCCGCGTGCTCGCCGCCGACGTCCTGCTGCCCGCCAACGCCACGCTCGGTGCGGTCCTCGCCGTCCTGCTGGCCGCCGCCGTGACCGTCGCGGCCGTCGCCCGCCTCGCCGACAGCCGCGAGCGCGGCTACAGCCGGCAGATCGCCCTCGCCGGGCTGCGCGCGGTCCTCCAGCTGGCCGCGGTCTCGGCCCTCATCGGCTGGGTCGTACGGGCCGTTCCGCTGCTGCTGTGCTTCCTGGTGCTGATGTACGCCGTCGCGGTGCGCACGGCCGGGCGGCGCGTCACGGACAACGGCAGCTGGTGGTGGGCGGCCGCGCCGATCGCCGCCGGGGTGGTGCCGCCCGTCCTCGCGCTGCTGGCGACCGGGCTCGTACCACTGCGGGGCATCGCCCTGATCCCCGTCACCGGCATCCTCATCGGCGGCGCCCTGACCGCGACCGTCCTGGGCGGCCGCCGGGCGCTGGACGAGCTGTCCACGCGGCACGGCGAGGTGGAGGCGGGCCTGGCGCTGGGCCTGCAGCCGCGCGAGGCCCGGCTGGAGATCGCCCGGCCGGCCGCCTCCGACGCGCTGCTGCCGGGCCTGGACCAGACGCGCACTGTGGGGCTGGTCACGCTGCCCGGGTCGTACGTGGGGATGCTGCTGGGCGGCGCCTCGCCGGTGCAGGCGGGCGTGGTGCAGATGTTTGTGCTGGTCGCGCTGATGATGGTGCAGGCGGTGGCGGTCGCGGTGGTGCTGGAGCTGGTCGCGCGCGGCCGGCTGCACCGGTGCGGCGGTCCCGTATCCTGAGGGGAGCAGAAGGGGAGTAGCTCTTCGCCGGACCGTCGACATACTGCTGGGCCAGGCCCGGCCGGCGCCCGGAGGCCTCGGACACCGCGCCGGGGCCGGCGAGACCTTCGGCCGCAGTGTCCATGACGCTGCCGTGCCGAAGCGACCCCTGATTCGTCCCAGGTCACTGTTCCGGTGCGGCAGCCCCACCGACAGAGGGATCCACCCCGTGTTCAGTCTCACCGTCGCCGCCCTGGCCTTCGGCGTCGTCTTCCTGGCCGAGCTGCCCGACAAGACCGCCCTCGCCGGGCTGGTGCTCGGCACCCGCTACCGCGCGTCCTACGTCTTCGCGGGCGTCGCGGCCGCCTTCCTCGTCCATGTGGCGCTCGCCATCGCGGCCGGCAGCGTGCTCACCCTGCTCCCCCAGCGGCTCGTCCAGGCCGTGGTCGGAGTGCTCTTCCTCGCGGGCGCGGCGATGCTGCTGCTGAAGAAGAACGACGGGGAGGAAGAGGTCGCCAGGCCCGCCGACCAGTCCTTCTGGAAGGTCTCCGGTGCCGGTTTCATGCTGATCCTGGTCGCCGAGTTCGGCGACCTGACCCAGATCATGACGGCCAACCTCGCCGCCCGCTACGACGACCCGGTCTCCGTCGGCGTGGGCGCGGTCCTGGCCCTGTGGTCGGTGGCCGGCCTGGGCATCGTCGGCGGCCGCACCCTGATGCGCCGGGTCCCGCTGCGGCTGATCACGAAGGTGGCGGCGCTGGTGATGCTGGCACTGGCGGGCTTCAGCCTGTACGAGGCGGCCATCGCCTGACGTCCGTCGCTGACGTCCGTTGACGTCCGGCGCTGACGTCCGTTGACGTCCGTCCGCGGGCGGCTTCCACAGGCATGCGAAGGGCCCCGCACCCCAGGTACTCGCCGGGGTGCGGGGCCCTCCGCACGCCCGCGGACGAAAGGAACGGGCGCTCCCTCCCCCCACCCGCATTGATCACCGAACGGCCTAGACTCGCCCGGGAAACAGGAAGCACGGAGCACATTCGAAGCATGTGAAGCAGGAGCACCTTTGAAGCGGGAGCACCTTTGAAAGAGCGAGAGCTGCGGCGCCGCTGCAAGCGCGAGCTTCGTGCCCTGGACATCCGGCCGCCGTTGCGGGTGGAGGAACTGTGCCGGCTGCTGGGGGAACAGCGCGGCAGGCCCATTCGTCTGGTGCCCTATTCGCTGCCCATGCCGGGCCCGTTCGGGGTGTGGATCGCCACCGCCACCGCCGACTACATCCTGTACCAGCAGGAGACCAGCAAGACCCATCAGGACCACATCATCCTGCACGAGGTCGGGCACATCCTGGCGGACCATCACAGTGACGACACCGACGACGAGTTCTGGCGTCAGATGACGCCCAACCTCTCCCTCGACACCGTCAAACGGGCCCTGCGCCGCACCTCCTACGACGAACAACACGAACGCGAGGCCGAGTTGGTCGCCACCATCATTCTGGAGTGGGCCTCGGTCCTGGACCGGGTGGCCCCCAGGGCCGTCGACGACCCCTCCCTGGAACGGGTCCAGACGGCCCTCGGCGACCGGCAGGGGTGGCTGTGATCGCGCTGACCCTGCTGCTCGGCGTCGTGCTGGTCGTGGCGCTGGTCTGGAAGACGTACCAGCTGGTGAAGGCCCCGCACGACGACCCGCTGCGGGCGGTCACCCTCTGCCTCGCCTGCGCGAGCCTGGCCTTCCCCTTCGGGATGCCCGCGATCGCCGGGGCCGTCGACGCGGCCGTCGGGCACGGCACGGCCAAACTGCTGCAGAACGTGCTGCTGCTCGGCACCGTCTACTGCCTGATGTGCTTCTACCTCTACTCGGCGACGGACCGCCGCCGCGGACGCGTGCGGGCCCGCCGGGAAACGGTTCCGCTGGCGTTCACGATCGCCGCGATCACCCTGCTGACCGTGCTGACGCCGGAACGCGCGCACGGTCATGTGTACGCCACCGCCGACATGCGGGTCACACACGTCGCGCTCTTCTATCTGACGGCCGGGCTGTATCTGGACTACGCGCTCGCCTCGGCCTTCGTGTGGACCTGGCGCTACGCCCGCGCGTCGCGCCGGCCGCTGTCCACCGGCCTGTGGCTGGCGGCCGCGGCCATGGCCGGAATGGTGATCTCCAGTGCGGCTCGCGCGGTGTTCATCGTGGTCCGCTGGAACGGCGGAACCGTTTCTCCGCCGCTGACCCGGGTCGTGGCGCTGCTGCTGGCCCTGTCCATTCCGCTGTTCGTCGTCGGGGTGACCTATCCGGGCATCGCCACCCGTTGCGCGGCGCTGCGCGTCTGGTGGCAGCACCGCCGCAACTACCACCGGCTGCGGCCCCTTTGGCTGCTGCTGCACGACGCCTACCCGCAGGACGCGCTGCACCGCGTGCCCACCAACGCCTGGCGCGACGCGCTGCGCGTGCGCAGTGTGCACCGCAGCCACTACCGGCGGGCCATCGAATGCCGGGACGGCCTGGTGCGGATCAGCCCGTATCTGGCCCGGCTCGGACTCGAGGGCGAGGCCGCGCGGAACGCCTCTCCCGAGGAGGTCGCGCGGAAGCTGCGGATCGCGCTGAAGGCCTACGACCCGGACGACCGCACGGTGGTGCGGGCAGTACCGGTCGCCATGCCCGACGGGGAGGGACTCGACGCCGACGTACGGCAGCTCGTGGCCCTGTCGGACGCCCTGCGGGCGACGTCGTGACGAACAGGCAAGCAAACCAACAAGCGAATCAACCAGCGAATTCAACAAGCGAATCAGCAAGCGAACCAGCACGGAAATGGTGACGTGACGTGACGGACCTACTGATCACGGCAGGACGCGTACTCACAGGCCCCGGCGGCGAAGGCACCACCGATGGCGCGGTCCTCGTCCAGGGGCGCGACATCGTCGCCGCGGGGCCACGGGAGGAGGTCGAGGCGCTCGCTCCGCGCGACGTGCCACGGATGTCGCTGCCGGGAGCCACCGTGCTCCCTGGGCTGATCGACTGCCATGTGCACCTCGCCTTCGACGCCGGTGACGACCCCGTCGGGTCCGTCAAGGAGAGCGACGCCCCCGGTCTGCTGCTGGGCATGGCCCGGCGTGCGCGGCAGTTGCTGGACAGCGGTGTCACCACCGTGCGCGACCTCGGTGACCGTGACGGGCTGGCCTTCCGCCTGCGCGACGCGATCGCCGAGGGCGCCCTGCCCGGCCCCCGCGTCCTGGCCGCGGGGGCGCCGCTGACCGCGCCCGGCGGGCACTGCTGGTTCCTGGGCGGGGAGGTGGAGGGCGAGGACGCCCTGCGTGAGGCGGTCCGGCGCAACGCGGCGGCCGGCGCCGACGTCATCAAGGTCATGGCCACCGGCGGCGGACTGACCCCCGGCGGCCCCGCCACCTGGGAGTCGCAGTTCACGCCCGCCGAGCTCCGTGCCGTCGTGGACGAGGCCCGCCGCCTGGGCCTGCCCGTCGCCGCGCACGCGCACGGCACCGAGGGCATCGCCGCGGCCGTGGCGGCGGGCGTGGACACCATCGAGCACTGCACCTGGATGGCCGAGGGCGGCTTCGACGCGCGCGAGGACCTGGTGGCCGAGATCGCGGCCAAGGGCATCCACGTCTGCCCGGCGGCCAGCCCCAACTGGCGGGTGTTCGCCGAGCGGTTCGGCTACGAGCGGGCCGACGCGGTCTTCTCCCGGGTGCGCTGGATGGCCGAGCAGGGCGTCCACCTGATCGCCGGGACGGACGCGGGCGTGCCGCGAGCGGTGTTCGACAACTTCACCGGCAGCCTCGACTTCTACCGTCACCTGGGCTTCGGCACGGACCGGATCATCGACATGGCCACGGTCGACGCCGCACGGGCCCTGGGCATCGCCGAGGAGACCGGCCGCCTCGCCGCCGGTTACCGCGCCGACGTCCTGGTCGTCGACGGCGACCCCCTGGAGGACCTGGACGCGCTGCGCGACGTCCGCCTCGTCCTGGCGGCGGGCCGCCCCCACATCCCGGAGCACGCGATAGCGCGTCACTGAACGGACACGGGCCCCGGGGCGGCGTGTCCGCCGCCGATGAGGGATGATCCGCGAATGCCTCATCTCGGACTGGTGACCCTCGTCGTGCGCGACTACGACGAGGCCATCGCCTTCTACGTGGACGCCGTCGGCTTCGAGCTCCGGGAGGACACCCCGCTGGGCGACGGCAAACGCTGGGTGGTCCTCGCCCCGCCGGGCTCCCGCGAGACGGCGCTGCTCCTGGCCAGGGCCGACGGTCCCGGCCAGGAGGCGCGCGTCGGCGATCAGACCGGCGGGCGCGTCGGCTTGTTCCTGAACACCGACGACTTCGAGCGCGACCACGCCCGCATGCGCGCGGCCGGCGTCCGCTTCGAGGAGCCGCCCCGCCACGAGCCCTACGGCACCGTCGCCGTCTTCCAGGACCTGTACGGCAACCGCTGGGACCTCATCGAACTACGCTGACCGCACCAACCCCACCGGTCATCTGGCTTCCCGTCAGGAACATATGATGAGCAGTCGGCTGGGCTTGCTGCCCCCGGACAGGCGACGGCAGGTCCCAGCGGAAGCGAGAGCAGACAGGCCGGCGACAGCCGGAGCAGGAGGGTGCACATGGAACAGCAGGCATCAACGGGCGGCCGTTCCCTACTGAGCGCGATCGCGGCGCTGGCCGGAGTGGTGACGGCGATCGGCGCGGCCGTCCTGCATGAGCGCCCCGGCCCGCGGGCCGTGCTCATCGCCGCCTCCGTGGTCCTCATAGCCGCCAGCGGCGCCCTCTGGCAAAGCCACCGCAAGCGCACCGCGGCGCCCCGCTCCTGAGCACCGCCCCGGACACGGAACACGGCAAAGGCCCCTTCGTCACCGACGAAGGGGCCTTTGGCCTGTTACTGCTGGTGGGCACAGACGGATTTGAACCGCCGACATCCGCTTTGTAAGTTCAATCTCGATCCGGTGTAGCTGCGATCCGCCGCCCGTAGGGCTGGCAAAAGTGGTTGCTGGTGGTCGCGGTTGTCCGCACTCGTTGATGTCACCGATGGATGTCAGCGGAACAACTCCGGTACCGGGCAGACCTCCCATGTCCCGTCGGCCTGGTCTGTCCAGCGCCACCAGACATGTCGACCACCGCACTTCCACAGCGCCCGGCAGGCCCGTCGGCCATCGTCCTCCCGCTGGGAGAGTACGAAGCCGCCGGGCCTCATGGGCTGGCTACACGTGGGACAGGCCGGCGCGTCGTCGCTCATACGACGCACCTTAACGGCGGGCCCCTTAGCCCCAAGCTACCTGGGCGGCGCCTAAAGGGAGGCCGGGTTGCTGGGCTTCGTTGCGGTACCGCTGAGCCCAAGCAGCAGCGTAGCGACTACTGCTGCATTTGCGCATGCCTGCATGGCCTCGGTGTAAGCAGGGGCCACAAGAAGGGCAACCACGACGATCGTGATGACGACCCATTGGCGCCGCCGTGGAATTGACAGACCCCCGCAGGGTAGGGACACACTCATACGTGAACCTCCTGGTTCCATCGCCCACCTACCGCTCGCGCCTACCAAGCATCAGCGGTTAGGTGGGCTTTGCGTTGTCATCAGGACGGTAGCGGAGGCAAGCCATAGGGCTAGCCGCATCCGATTACTCTCGGATATCCAATCAATAGACACCGTTACGATAGGTGACCTAAGAGTTGCGTCCGTTAGCAACTTACCGGCGCGTTCAGCGGTGTTCGACGACCTTTCAGCAGCCTTCCTCACCATGAGTCACCGGCCTGCATTGGCTTGTTCTTACCGCTCGCGGGACCATCGACCTCGGCTAACCGACGCGAGGGCGGCTCTGCGGCTTTGGCCGGTGTCCTGCCCGGGTTGGGGTCGAGCATGGTCAGGGGGCCGTACGCTGGTTGGCAACTCGGGCAGGCTTTACCCCTGCCCGCAATGTGCACGAGTGGCCCCCTGGCCTTGCTCGACGCGGGCCCCGGCCCGGGGAGGTGGGTAAAGCCGCAGAGCCGCCCGGACCCCCCACCGGCCCGGTTTTTGGCCCACTTGTGGGCGCGGCCGGCGACGGCGACCGGCCCCGGGGCGGAGACAGGAGGGGCCGGGCGGCGGCGCCGGGCGACGCCGCCGCGTTGAGCGGCTTCAGATCCAAAGGCATCCGGATGTTTGCGGCGTAGGTGGCGGGCCCGGTCGGCTTCTGCTCGTGGGCTTCGGCCACGCCCACGTACCCGGGACAGGGCTCGAGGCGGGGAAGGACCGCGAGGCCTATCCGTGCACAGATGCTCGAGCTGGGGGGTGAGCCTGCGCGGGTCATGCCGCGCAGCGAGCGAAGCGAGCCTTGATGAGGTAGAGAAACTTTGACCGCACGGGCCGTCTTGTGGTCATGTGCCGAGGCTGCTGCCATATAGGCGGGGATGACACAGATGCCGGGGGGCTGGCTTGAGCGATCTCAAGGTCACGGAGCGGGGCGGTTCCGGGCGAGATCGACTCTATGTGGAAACGTTTGATGGCCTGGTCGTGGCATGGCTTGATCGCGTGACCGGCAAGCTGACGGTTATACGTGAGGAACATCGAGCCGCCGTCCTGGAAGTTCTCGCCCCCTACCTGCCACAGCCGAATGGGCACCCTGCGGCGAAGCCTCGACCGAAGGTTCTGTCCCTGACACCGCTCACGCCGGCTGATGACCTCGCGCTCAATCGCCCTGGGGCGTCCCTCAAAGCCAAGCTGGATGCCGAGGGGCCCGGCCCCGTCGATCGGTTGATCACCTGGCTACTGCGGCGCGACTCCGAGTGGACTTCCTGGCGCAGGGGACTGGTAGGCGAGCGTCGAGTAGGAGCTGAGCTTGATCGCTTATCCAACCAGGGCTGGCATGTGCTTCATTCCATCCTGCTGCCGAACTCGGTCGACATAGACCACCTGCTGATAGGCCCCGGCGGGGTCTTCAACATCAACACCAAGCACTGCCCGGACAAGAACGTATGGGTAGGCAACGACTCCGTGAGGGTCAACCACGGACCACCTCGCCCCTATACCCGCAAGGTCAGGGCGGAAGCACACCATGTCCAGGGCGTTCTGGCGCGGTACAGCGGCAGAGCTGTCCATGTTCAACCCGCCTTGGTCTTCGTGGGGGTATCTGATCTGAAGACCGCATCCACACTCAGTGATGTGCGCGTCTGGCGTCAACGGGAGGTTGCGAGCCTGGGCCCGGTGACTGGAGAGCTGACGCCAGGAGAGGCCGAGACCCTATACGCCATCGCCCGCCACCGACGGGCCTGGACAGAGGCTTGATGCCTTCTCTGCACTAGTCAATGCCGCCCCGACCTGCTGCAACAGCCTGGGCCGACCGGCCGACCGAAGTGACACCAACGCAACTTGCGTCATCGAACCCACCGGGCACAGCACGACGAAGCCGTCGGCGCAATAGGGCCAAGCCTGTGCAGGGCGGCGCGCCGCGCGGTGTTGCGCGTCTACGAGTAGTTTTCGTAAGAGCTTTTCTAAATAGCCAGTCCATTCGGGACCTCTTGGTGCCCAGCGTGAGTGCGGGGCCAGTGTTGGCGCTGTGAACTGGGGTAAAGCAAGGAGAAATGTTATTTCATTCTGATAGGAGACATCGGGAGAGCCCTGCCCTACACTGCGGCTTGTAATTGGGGAACCGTGGCAGGGGGCGAATGATGGAACACGGCGATGGTGCCAAGCTGTTCAAGACATCCGTGTCGCGACGGGCGGTACTGAAAGGGGTCGCCACGGCAGCTACGGGTGGGGTATTGGGCTTGACGGTAAGTCAACAAGCGCACGCCAAGGACGCGGACTGGAAGGCGCTGACGCTGACAACTCTGGGGACTCGACTGGATCAGTTCGTCCTCGTCATCAAGACCGGCGAAGACGACCTGCGAGGCTACCAATGGTTTCCGGGCCTGGATGGCAGCAAGCTTACTGCGTCTGTTGAATTCCAGAACCCGCGTGGTTCGAAGACTCTTACACATGCAGTGACCGCCGGCAACGACGGCTTCCGTAGAGGGTCTACCGTCCGGAGTTGGTTCAAGTTCGATCGTCGAGCCCTCGAGCCGATTGGCCCAATCGTCGTCGACCACGTTGCCAAGTTCGAACTCCAGCTGGAGTCCGCCGGGGGCAGCGTCTTCGCTGACAACTGGGATATGTCATCCCTTCACGTCCTCTATCCGATAGATCCTCACGCCACTTTCCCCGAAGAGGTATCGGACATAGACCTTTCCCGCTGGCAAGAACTGCTGGGGGTCTCCGGAGATCCGGCCCACCGATTCAGCCTGAACGAGGAGAGTTCCGAGGTAGGCCCAGTGTGGAAAACCGTCAAGGACCGGACCGTGATGACGCAAGGGGGGTGGAAGTCGTGCCGCAAGTGTCAGTGCCTTGTCTTCGCCGGCCTTCCGACCCCCGGCCAGTGTCCGGCAGACCGGAGGAACCACAATTTCGCTGGAAGCCACAAGTACATCATGTTTGCCTACAATCCGTTGCCTGAGGGGATCCAAGAGGGGCGTGCGGGACTCCAAACGGGCTGGCGTTCGTGCCGTCGGTGTCATCGGATGACGTTCAGCGGCATTCCCACGATCAACATGTGTCTGGCAGGGGGAGGCCATGACTTCGGGGGAAGTTTTGCCTACACCCTCTTTACGGGGAGTGGGGTATTCAATAGCAAACAGGGCCGATGGAAGTCCTGTAGTAGGTGCCAAGGTCTCTTCTTCGCGGACATACCTGGAGCGTGTCCCGCTGGTGGGCGTCACGATCCGACCGGCAGCTGGGACTACATGGTGTCGTTCTGAGTTCCCCGGAGCCGCTTGCCCCAGGCGCCTCGGGCGTGCACCTACGCGAGGCGTCTCGGGCTAGGCCGTTCAAGGTCGGCTGGCCTGAGCCCATCTTCCAAGCTACGGTGCGGCTCATGCCGCTTGCTCTGGACACACCACTCGGGGCCACTGAACTGGCCGGATCGATGTTGCCTCCGCTCGGGAACAGATGGCTTCACACCCAGGCTGTGGCGAAGCGCGCTAGTGAGGCAAGTCCAGCCGTTCCCGCGGACGAGCGTGACCTGCTAGTCGCTGCGGCTTGGCTGCACGACATCGGGTACGCGCCAGAGCTACGCGAGACCGGGTTCCATCCCCTCGATGGTGCCCGCCATCTGGAAGCGCTTGGGGCCCCCATCCGCTTGGTCCAGCTCGTTGCCCATCACTCCGGGGCGGTCTACGAAGCCGAACAACGCGGCCTGGCTGTAGAACTGGCGGAGTACGAACGTGAAGACAGCCCGCTTCTGGATGCGCTGATCTTCGCGGACATGACCACGGGCCCCGCCGGGCAGCGCTTCTCCTTCGATCAGCGCATGCGGGAGATCCTGGTTCGCTACGAGCCCGGAAGTGTGGTCCACACTGCGATCAGTAACGCTCGCCCCTACCTCGCTGCCGCTGTTGAACGGACCCACGAGCGCCTCGCAGATCAGCCCAAGTAGGGGGTGGAGCGGTCCGACAGACCGTGATCAATCCTCATGCGCATGGACGGGTGGATGCTCAGCTTGTCCAACTCGCGAGGGTGAACGAAAGCGACTTCCTTGCTTTCGCTGCTCGTCCGCAGCGCTCCACCGGTGATCCGCGCGGTGAAGCAAATGGAGAACTGCTGACGGACCTCCCCGTCGTCGTAGGCCATGACATGGGCCGGGTTGGTGTACAGCCCGACGAGTCCGGCCACTTCGACGTTGAACCCGGTCTCTTCCCAGGTCTCTCGAACGGCGGCTTCCGGAGCGGATTCCCCTACGTCCACCCCGCCGCCTGGCAGTGCCCATAGATCGTTGTCGGTTTTGTGGATCAGTAGGACTTCCCCAGCGTCGTTCCGCGCGATAACGGTCACCGAAGGAACGATGCTGTTCGCCTTTGGAGCGTTTGGATCATTGAAGTAGTCGACACGAGCCATGTGCTTAGCGTCCCACGAACCACGAAGCCACAACCCTAGGCCGGCGTCCCCCGATCCCACGCGTAGTCGAAGCTCTTCAAGTAGTGGCGGAACGTGCGGGCTCCGGGGATGTAGCGAAAGTGCAGCACGGGGTTCTGACCAGCTGGCGCTCCGAGGACGTGCGGGTTCACCAAGACGTCGTCGTCGAACCGGTAGATCGAGTTGTAGAGGATGGTGTCGTGCAGCCGTACCTCCACCCCTGGCGTTGTCATGGCTGGTTGGAGGTAACGCCGCGTAATGCGGGCACGGGCAGCCAAGTCTCCTCCGATGCCCTCCTCTTCACCGCGCTGGCGCACCATCTCCGAGTCGGGGTCGCCGAGGAGGATACGAATCGCTGCGCCGACCTTGGCCTTCTCCGCGAGCTGATCAGGCAGGTCTGGATGGCTGTCGAAGAGGAAGAGCCCCGCGTACACAAGGATCTCCAGCTGGCTCTTGGCCTTATCGATCAGCGATGACCAGAGTTGAGCGGGTACCGCCCCTCGGTGAGGGTAGTAGGTGACGAGCTCTGATGAGCTGGCCGTTTCCACCTGCTTCTCAACGCTCGGCCATAGGTACAGCTCGTCGACTCCAAGGAAGCTGGTGGCCTTCCACCTGTGTCCCCGGTGTGGTGTGCGTTCTGTTGTGATCCAGCGTTCGACGCTCTTTGGATCAACTCCCACGTGATGGGCTAACGACTGAATGGTCTCGCCCTTGGCTGAGATCGCCGCGCGTAAACGCTCGTTCGCCATCGTGCCGTGTCCTTTCGAGGGACGCCGGGATGTTTTGACGGTAGCGAAGACGTCCCCAAACGTCCATACGGACCGTGATGCGTCCACTACTTCCGACGGTTTCCTGATGGTGTCGACGAAAGGTCGGCACTCCCTCGAAAGCAGGAGAAGCCAGATGCGTCAGATCCCTGTGGACACCACCGCAGCGACGGTCATGGTCGCGCAGCCTCCCCAGAAGAAGATGGCCGACCGCCAGTCCGGTCTTGTCGCGACCGACCGTGAGACCGGTGCTGCTCTGATGACCGTCGACGTGCTGTTCGTCATGGACGGCAACGCCGACGTGGTCACGCTGACCGTTCCGGAGACGGGCGTCTCCCCGGACCTGGTCATGGGTACCCCGGTCGCGCTGACCAGCCTGGTCGCCCGGCCATGGGAGAACGAGTTCAACGGGCAGAAGCGGCACGGGATCAGCTTCCGTGCTGTCGCGGTCACGGCGCTGACCGGCAAGGGTTGATCGCGATGACTTTCGGGCAGGCCGGGTTACTCATCGGCTTAGGTCTGATCGTCGCTGGGGCCGCGCTGCTGCGGCGGCATCGTCCCTTCTGGTACTGGATCGGCATCGGTGCCGTGGTCGCCATCGTCCGGGTTCAGCTCACGTACCGGTCCGTGATGGAAGCGTGTGACCTGACCGAACGCCCCTCCCGTGCTCGGTTGTGGCTGGCCAGGGCCATGGATCGTGAGCCGACACGGATGATCCCTCGGCTGCGAGGATGCAGGGTCACCCGCGCGGGTCTGGTGCTGCGGATCAAGATGCAGCCCGGTCAGGAGGTCCGTGACTTCGAAGTGGCGGCCGAGCGCCTACGTCACGCGTGGCGGGCTCATGGGGTGCACATGCGGGCCCTGAAGCCCGGATGGCTCGAGATCCGACTCATCGCCTACGACCTGCTGCGGCGAGTGGTTATGCCACGCGGTGAGACTGCCGAATTGCTTCGGGTGCCAGTGTCGCTGCGATCAGACGGGCTGGTCCACATGCGGGACTTCCGTACCGCCGCTCACGAACTGGTCGTCGGTGCGGTCGGATCCGGTAAGTCCGTCTACCTGCGTCGTCTGGTCAAAGCGTTGGCTCCGCAACCAGTGGCGTTGGTCGGCATCGACTGCAAATGGGGCGTGGAGCTCGCGCCGCTTGCCCGCAGGTTCTCGGCCCTGGCCTACACCCCGGAGGAGGCTGCCCTACTCCTGGACGTGTTGGTTCAGGAAATGAGCGACCGGTACGAGCTGATCCGCGCCGCACAGAACCTTCCGCCTGACCTGCCCTTGGAGGAGATCACCTCCGATATCTGGGGCCTCTCCGAAGACATCCGCCCGGTACCGATCGTCGTGATCGTCGACGAAGTGGCGGAACTCTTCCTCACCGCCTCCTCAGCGGATACCAAGCGCCGTGACCACATGGTCACTCAGATGATCCGACTTGCCCAACTCGGCCGCGCCAGTGGGATTTACCTCGAGGTCTGCGGCCAACGGTTCGGATCCGAACTCGGCAATGGCGCCACGACGCTCCGCGCACAGCTCACCGGACGCGTCGCGCACCGTGTGAATGATGAAGGCTCCGCGAAGATGGCTCTCGGCGATATCAGCCCGATGGCCATGACTGCCGCAACAACGATTCCCGCAGACCGCCCCGGAACGGCCGTGGTCGGTGGTACAGCCGACGGCTGGACCGTGATCCGTACGCCCCTCACGAGCCTGAACGAGACCGTAGCGGCCTGCAACGAGTTCGCGCACATCACGCCGGATATCCCGGCCCTGGCTGCCTTCCGACCAGACTCGGCACCCGTGCCCGTCGAGGCACCGGTCCCGGTCACGGAACCGGCCTGACCCCACCTGCACCCCGGTCGGCGCGGCCTCCAACGCGCCAAGTCCCTACCCAACCCATGCCCGAAACCGGGCCAGACACAGAGGAACAGACATGTCCCGACGTACCGAGGACTTCGACCGCAGTGCCCGCCTCACCCAGGACGTCTGCGAATACGCCGAGCGCGAGGATGCCGATGTCGAGTTCACCAAGGTGGTCGTCGACTCGATGCTGGAACAGGCTCGCCGTGAACGCCTCGGCCAGTACCCGCCGGCCGGGCACGACTACCCCAATTCGGGCCGGTGATCGCCATGACGTGCAGCGACGACCCCCGGCACGCCGACGCCCATGTGACGCACCTGATCGCTCACGGAATGGACGAATACGTAGCCGATCCGGGCCACGACCCGGAGTTCGCTTCGGTCCTCTACACATCGCTGAGGGCCGAACACAGCGCCAAGCGCGCGGGCGAGTACCCGCCGGAAGGACACGGCTACCCCCGAGCGGGGCACTGACCAACCACTCCACCCCCAGGCCAACCGCACACAATGAAAGGAGATCCCATGCGCCGCTGGAAGTACGACGTCGCGATTGAGCTCGACAACGAGACCTTCGTCATTCAGGGAGAGACCCACTCGAACGACGGCGAGACCGAACGTTCGATGGCGCGAGTCATGGTGATGAAGATGCTCGCCGACGACCCGAAGCTGCGTGATGGGCGCCTGATTCGCAGCAACTGCACCGAGATCCGGTAAGCGCCGTGTCCACGAAGAGGACCACGCAGCGCAAGACCCGAGCGAAGAAATGCCCGGACTGCCAGCAAGGACAGGTATCGGCGACCTTCAAGGTCGGCGGTCGCAAGAAGCAGGAGAGCCCGGATCGCCAAGAGGCGTTGTGCCTGACGTGCCTCGGCACCGGCGAAGCACCCAACGGCAACTGATCCGCCCGGGGCCGGGCGCCACGCTCCCACGAGCTCCGCCCGACCCCCCTCCCTCCCCGCCATGCCCTGAAAGGAGGACAGCGCGATGAAACGCCTCGCACACCGTGACCCGGTGCTGGTGCAAGCCGTGATCGCCGGTGCCCTGTCTTTCGCCCACCTGCACGACATCGCCCAAGCCGCCGGGCAGGACGGCTGGAAGGGCTGGGCCTATCCCGTCTCCGTGGACCTGCTCCTGGTCGCCGCTTGGCGTCGTCTGCGCTCCGGGCACGGGGTCCGGCTGGGCTGGGTCTGGTTCCTCATCGCGCTCATCGCATCGCTCGGCGCCAACGTCGCGACCGCAGGCTTCCTCGACCTGGGCCACCCTCCGGCCTGGCTGCGGATGCTGGTCGCCGGCTGGCCCGCCGCCGCCTTCCTCGGCGGCACCCTCCTTGCCCACGGTCCAAAACACACCGCGACAGTCCCGGCCTCTGAGCCGGAACCGCTCCAGGATGCACCTACGGCTGCCGAGCCTGAAGTACAGCCCGACCCTGTGGTCGAGGTCCCGGAATCCGTAGCAGCGCCCCCGGCCGAACCCCGGCAGGAGCTCGAGCCATCGCAGCCAGACCCGCGTGGTGAAGACGACTCCGCAACTGCCCCGGCCCTTCCGGAGCCTCCGACGAATCCGGCCCCCGCACCCGCCGCCCTGGTGGCGCACGCCCGCAAGCTCGCCGACGCTCACCGGGCCTCGACGGGCCACGACATCGACCCCGACACCCTGCGCGCACGCCTCGGCGTACCCGCCTCGATGGCCGAAGCCATCGCCGCCCAACTCGCCTGACTGGAGATCCGGCCATGCCGCGCAACAAACGCTTCTGGAACCGCGACCGCATCGGAAAGGTCGAGATCGCAACCCACACCGACCGCCTCGGCCGCACCGCTCACGCGGTCGCCTGCACCTCCCCGGGATGCAACTGGTCGGCTGACTACCTGAACCCCGCGGCCGCCGAACTCGCCGCCCAGACCCATCGCTGCGACCCCCGATAACGGCAGAAGGAGAGATCAGCCGTGAACGTCCCGCTCTGGTTCGCCGTCGCTGTCGTCGCCTACCTCGGGGTGAAGCTCACCCGCCCGCCGATGTGGGTCGTCCTCGTCCTCCTGATCGGTGGCGTTCTGCTCGCCGACAGCTTCCTGGGCGGGCCGATCAAGTCCGGCATCAACGGCGGCGCCACCGTCATCGGCGGATCCAAGTAACCACCAGAGAAGGGAGAACCATCATGCTCCGCCCCCGCGTACCGACCAATCCGCTCCCCGCCCCGGTCGTCGCCCCCGCCCCCGAGGCGCCCGTCCAGAGGCAGACCTTTACGCCCCCGGCGTCGGTTGCCTGTCAGCACTCTGCCGAACCTGCGGCTCCTGTTCGTAGCGGGGTGCAGCTCTCGGCGGGCGCCACGGTCGCGGCCATCGGCGCGGGAACTGTCGCCGTGCTCGTCATCGGCGCGGTCCTGGTCGGCATGTTCCTGGCCGTGTCCATCACGGCCGGCTCGCTCGCCATCGTCGCTCTGGTCGCGCGTTCGCTCCTGAACTCCGCCCACAACCAGCGCTGAAAGGCCCCGGGGCGGCCTCTACCGCCAAGTTTCCGCCGCCCCGGGCGCCCGCACTCCCTCCAGGCCAACTGACCCGAAAGGGAAGCATCATCATGCCCGAGATCACCCCTACCCGTCTCCGCCGCTGCACCCACTGCGACGGCTTCCCCGTCGTAGCCGTCACCACTGGGCAGCGCACCACGGCCGGGCACCGCGAGACGATCCCCGCGACGTGCCCTGCATGCCGCGGCACCGGCACCGTGCACCTTCCGTACCGGATCAAGGCAGGTGCGGCGTGCTGACCTACATCGACTTCTTCTGTGGCGCGGGCGGCTCCTCCTCCGGCGCTGCCGCTGTCCCCGGTGTCCGGCCCGTGCTGGCGGCGAACCACTGGGAGCGGGCGATCACCTCGCACGCCGCGAACTTCCCCGACGCCGAGCACTTCACCGGCGACCTGCACGACGCGGACGTCGCCCGCTTTCCGGCCGCTGACCTGTTCTGGGCCTCACCGGAGTGCCCTCAGTGGTCCAACGCCCGAGGCAAGCGACGCGACTTCGACAAACAGCCCGACCTCTTCGGCGAGACCCTTCCGGACGCTGCCGCCGATCGCTCCCGTGCCCTGATGTGGGACGTCCCGCGCTACCTGGCCAGCACCCATCGTCGCGGCCGCCCGGTCCTGGCCGGGATCGTCGAGAACGTCATCGACGTACGGTCCTGGGACCTGTGGCAGTCCTGGCGCGACGACATCCGCAACCTGGGCTACGACACCCGCCTGATCGCCCTGAACTCCATGCATGCCCGCCCGGTCGCCACCGCCTGGGCCCCGCAGTCCCGCGACCGCCTCTATCTCACCTACTGGCACCGCTCCCTCGGACGGGCCCCGGACTGGGACAAGTGGTTACGGCCCCAGGCCTGGTGCCCTGTCTGCGAGGAGACCGTGACCGCGGTGCAGGCGTTCAAGAACCCGCGCCGGGACATGGGCCGCTACCGCCAGCAGTACGTCTTCCGCTGCCCCCGCGTCTCCTGCCGGAACACCATCGTGGAACCTGAGGCCCGGCCGGCCGCGACGGCGATCGACTGGAGCCTGCCCGCAGAGCGCATCGGCGACCGCACCAAACCGCTCGCCACGGCCACCTTGAACCGCATCCGGTCCGGACTGGCCAAGTACGGAGCCCCGCTGCTAGCCCCGGCGGGCGGAACGTGGCGGGCCGATGCCGCCCCCGTCACCGCACCCATGCCCACACGCACGACCCGGGAGAACGACGGCTTGGCGGTGCCCCCGCTCCTGATCCCGGTCGAGGGCCGGGACGGCAAGCACGCTGCCCCCGCCACCGTGCCCCTGCGCACCCAGACCGCCCGCAACGAGACTGGACTGGCCTGGCTGCCCTACCTCATCCCGCTCCGAGGCGGCGGCGACAAGGAGCGCGCCCGCCCCGTCACCGACGCACTCACCACCGTCACCGCCTCCGGCAACCACCACGGACTCGTCACCGGCCCCGGCTTCACGCCCGAGGACGCGTACCTGCTGGTCCCGTACTACGGCAACGGAGCCGCCCGCCCGACCGGCGCCCCCATCGGCGCACTCACGACCCGTGATCGCTACGCCCTGACCACGGGCGGAACCACTGCGCTGGACGATGTGCGCTTCCGGATGCTGGAGCCCGGCGAGATCGGCCGTGCCATGGCCTTCGCCGACGGTTACCGCGTCCTCGGCAACAAGCGCGAGAAGGTCCGCCAGTACGGCAACGCCGTCACCCCGCCCGTCGCCGAAATCCTTGTCTCCGCTCTCGTCGAAGCCATCACCGGCACCCCGCGCGAGCGCCAGGAGGTGACCCGGTGACCCTCCTCGACTGGCACGACCCCAAGCATTTCGACGCCAGCGGCGACAAGCCGTGCGTGTGCTGCGGCAAGCCCACCCCGCTCCGCTCCGACCGCGGCAAGCCCGTCCACAAGGTCTGCGCCGAGGACTGGCACGACACCCACAGCTCCGATGAGAAGAAGGGGAACCACCGATGAACACCGCTGACGTCCGGGGGCTGACCATGTCGCAGCCGTGGGCAAGCTGCATGGCCTACGGCACACGCAGGGTCCACAGCCATGTCCGGCTGACCGGCCACCGTGGCCCCGTCCTCATTCATGCGGGGAGCGCCACCGACCACAGTGCTTGGAACCTGCCGATGACCCGTCCGTTTCTGCTCCGTCCCCTGCCCATGTCGGCGGTCCTGGCCGTCGCCCGGCTGGACGACTGCCACGCGGACGACGGCTACTGCTCGCTGTGGTCTCTCCGTGGCTACTCGCACTGGTGCCTGACCAACGTGGTCGCCCTCGACAAGCCCGTCCCCTGGCCCGGTGGCAGCAGCGCCTTGTGGATCCCGCCGGCGCCCCTGCTGGCCAACCCACGCGTCGCTGAAGCGCTGGAGGCGGCCCGTGCCTGACCTGCTCGACCCGACCACCCTGGGCGACCTGCTCAGGGTGGCTTCGGCCCCCGACTTCGCCCGCTGGCAAGAACAGATCCGCCACACCGGAGGCTGCGCCGATCCCATCCACCTGCGCGGCTGGACGGTCACCCGAGACCGCGCGACCGGAGAGATCCTCCATCGCTACAGCACCGACACCGAGCCTGGCGGACGCCTGCGCATCGCCTGCGGCAACCGCCGAGCGTCCCGCTGCCCCGCCTGCGCCTGGCTCTACGCGGGCGACACCTTCCACCTGATCCGCGCCGGACTCGTCGGCGATGAGCACAAGCACATCGCCACCACCGTCCGCGAACACCCCCGGGTCTTCCTGACTCTCACTGCCCCATCCTTCGGCCCGGTCCACAACCGCCCTGCCGGCGGGCGCTGCCGCTGTGGCATCCGGCACCGCGACGATGACCCGACACTCGGCACGCCCCTGAACCCTGCGGAGTACGACTACGCCGCTGCCGTGATGTTCAACAACCACGCCGGAGAGCTGTGGGCGCGTTTCACTCGCCGCCTCCGCCGCGAGATCGCCCTACGGGCAGGACTCACTCAGCGTGAGTTTCGATGGTTTCTGCGCCTCTCCTTCGGCAAGGTCGCCGAATTCCAGAAGCGCGGAGCCGTCCACTTCCACGCGGTGATCCGCCTCGACGGCCCCGGGGGCGCCGACGAAGCCCCACCCGCATGGGCCACCCTCGACCTGCTCACCGACGCCATCCGCGCTGCCGTCGCCCACCCGTACACCACCGTCAAGGTCCCGCCTCATCATGACGCGGGCTACGTTTACGGCTGGTCCCTGCGCTGGGGCACCCAACTCGACATCCGCCCCATACGGGCCTTCGGCGATGGTCAGGAGATCAGCGAAGAGGCCGTTGCCTCCTACGTCGCCAAGTACGCCACCAAGGCCGCCGAAGTGACCGGAACCCTCGACCGCCGCCTCGGGGAACTCGCCGAACTCGACCAGCACCACGTCCCCGAGCACGCCCGCCGGCTGATCCGCGCCTGCTGGGACCTTGACGAGCTGTACCCCGAACGGCGGCTTTGGGCGTGGGCCCACATGCTCGGCTTCCGGGGCCACTTCTCCACCAAGTCCCGCCAGTACTCCACCACTCTCGGCGCGCTCCGGCAGGCCCGAGCCGACTACCGCGCCGTCCAGCAACGACAAGCCCTCGGCCTCCCCGAGACCGAACCCGACACCGTTCTCGTCCTGGCCGACTGGCAGTACGCGGGCCACGGCCACACCCCCGGCGAATCCGCGCTCGCCGCCACCATCGCCGAAGACATCCGCATCAATCGCGAGGCCGCCCGAGAAGCCCGGCAGGACCAACAGGCCGAGAAGGGAGAACAACCATGACCACCGCCGCCGAGGAACTGCTCACCGTGCCGGAGGTCATGGCCCTTCTCAAGGTCGGACGCTCCAAGGTCTACGACCTGATCCGCACCCGACGCCTTGCCTCCATCACCATCGATCGTTCGCGGCGTATCCCTGCGGGTGCCGTGCGCGGCTTCATCGCCGGCCGCATCGAGGAGGCCGCCTGATGGCTGCCGAGCGCAAACGCAACCCCAACGGCGCGGGCACGATCACCAAGCGCAAGGACGGCCGTTACCAAGCCGCGGTCTATGTACTCCAGCCGGACGGGACTCGGGCCCGCAAGTTCGCCTACGGCAAGACCTGGGCGGAGTGCGACGTCAAGAGACGCGATCTCCTCGACAAGGTCCACAACGGCGTTCCGGTCCCCACCAGGTCGGCAAAACTCTCCGAGTGGCTCCCCTACTGGCTGGAGCACATCGTCAAGCCCCGGCGGAAGCGCACGACGTACGCGAAGTACGAGATGCACACCCGCCTCTACCTGAACCCTCAACTCGGCACGAAGACCCTGGAAAAGCTGAGCGTGAGGGACGTCCGGACAGCTCTGACGCGGATCGCCAAAGCCACGACGGCAGCAACCGCGAAGGAGTCGCACCGTGTTCTGCGCTCGGCGCTGTCAGCGGCATGCCGAGAGGAACTGATCACCCGGAACGTCGTGAAGCTGGTCGAGGCGCCGACAGTGCCCGCCTACGAAGGCAGCCTGTGGACGCTGGAGGAGACCTTGAGGTTCATCTTCACCGCTCGCCGTGACCCTCTCTACGCGGCCTTCATGCTGGCTGTCGGCCTCGGCCTGCGCCGCGGCGAACTCGTCGGTCTGCGCTGGCAGGACATCGACCTCGACGCCCGAACAGTCCAGGTGCGCAAGCAGCGTCAGCGGGTCGGCGGGGAGAACTACGAGGACGACACCAAGAACCGCCGTAAGCGCACCTTGCCGCTTCCGCTCCTGTGCATCGCGCCTCTCCGCTGGCAGCGCCTGCGCCAGCAAGCCATGCGAGCAAAGGCGGGCGACTCGTGGCAGGAGAGCGACCTGGTGTTCACCACGCGCACCGGTCGCCCGATCGAGGGAAGCAACGTCCTACGGTCGTTTCACCGGCTGAGCGCTCAGGCCGGCGTCCCCCGGATCAGGGTGCACGACGCTCGGCATGGAGCGGCCACCCTGCTCGCCGCGGGCAACGTTCACCCGCGTGTCGCGATGGAGATCCTGGGGCACAGCAAGATCAGCGTGACGATGGATGTCTACACGCACGTGCCGGACGCGCTGAAGCGTGAAGCCGTCGCGCACATGGACCGGATGCTCGGCCGCCCCCGCCGTTGATGTCATCCGCAGATGTCGAAGGCCCCCAGCCGTGATCGCCTGGGGGCCTTCGTGCTGGTGGGCACAGACGGATTTGAACCGCCGACATCCGCTTTGTAAGAGCGGCGCTCTACCGCTGAGCTATGCGCCCCGGCACGAAAGGACAGCCTACATGGCCCGCCCGGGGTGCCCGCAAACCCTGGAGATCCGGTGATCCCGCGGGCTTCGGGGGCTCCGAGGGTCCGGGGCTCCGGGGGTTAACCCCACCCCGTAATCGGTAGCAGGCGGGATGCCCGGCCCGGCAGCGTGCTCCGTAGGCTCGGCACCGCAGGCGCCACCGCCTGGCAGTACCGGCCGAGAAACGGCCCCACCAGCCGAAACGGAGAACGATCAGCATGCTTTCCCGCGCCCGCCGCGCCGCCCGAGTGTCCGCCCTCGCGGGCGCGACCCTGATCGCCGGGGTCGTCCTGACCGGCTGCGGCTCGGCCGACGCGGACGACGCCACCCCCGAGCACCGGTCGTTCTCGATCAGCGGCCGGGAGCTGACCGTGGACACCGACAACTCGGCGATCGAGCTCGTCCCGGCCGCCGGGGACGGCAAGGAGGTCAAGGTCACCCGCTGGTTCGACGGCCGGGTGATGGCCGGGTCCGCCGACGTGACCTGGAGCATGACGGACGACGACACGCTCAGGCTGCGGATGAAGTGCACGGGCCTGAGCGTCGACTGCGAGGCCAAGCACCGGATCGAGGTGCCGCGCGGGGTGGCCGTGACCGTCAAGGACGACAACGGCGCCGTCACGGCCCGCGGCCTCGAGACCGCTCTGAGGATCAGGTCGAGCAACGGGGCCATCGACGTCCGCGACGCCAAGGGCGCCGTGGAACTGCGCTCGTCGAACGGGCAGATCACCGCCAAGAACCTGCGCTCGCCCAAGGTGAAGGCCACCACCTCCAACGGCGAGGTCCGCCTCGGCTTCGACAAGGCGCCCGACGAGGTCCGCACCAGCACCAGCAACGGCGCCACCCGCATCACCCTCCCCCGCACCCCCTACAAGGTCGACGCCCGCTCGCACAACGGCCAGGTCAGCGTGGACGTCCCGCGCGACGACGCCGCCCCTCGCCTGGTGAGCGCGCGCAGCGGCAACGGCGCCATCGAGGTGCGCACCACGGGCTGACCGGCCCGTGTGTTCGCCCCCGCCGGATGGGAGAATGGCACCCGGGCCTGGGGCGATCCATCGGGAGTGGGCAAGTGACGGCGACGTTCGCACGTACGGTGACGGCTACGGCGCGCGAGACCCTCGCCCTCGTCCTGCTGCCCCTTCCCCTCCTCGCCGCCGCGGCGGCCGCCGTGCCCGCCGCCTTCGCCGGGGGCGGCACGCGCCGCTGGGGCTGGGGGCGCGGGGAGGACCAGCGGGCGGAGGCGCAGGCCGCGAAGGACGCGGCCGCGGCCGCGTTCTACGAGCTGGACACCGCACAGCGTGACCTGCGGATCTCCATCGAGACGATCACGGCCGTCGACTCCTCGCCCGCCGCCCGCAAGGCGGCCGCCGACTTCGAGGCGTTCGGGCGGCGCATAGACGAGGTCTCCGGCGCCTACATCGGCGCCGTCGACGCCCATGACCTGGACCGCGACGACCTCGAGGCCGCGGCCGCCCAGCGCGCCCGTACGGAGCTGACCAAGGCCAAGGACGAGCTGGTGCGGGCCAAGGCCGACCTGGACCGGTTCGCGCAGAGCCTGGGCCCGCTGCTGACCAGGGCCGAGAACCAGCTGGCGCAGCTCGCGCCCGCCGTGGAGCGGGCCCGGCAGTCCCTGCGGGCGGCCGGCGAGGCCCTGGACGCCGTCCGGGCGACCGGCCTGCGGGCCGACGACCTGGCCGCCCGGCTGGCCGCGCTCTCCCCCGAGCTGACCAAGCTCAACCAGGGCGCCGGGCAGCACGGTGTGCAGGAGACCGTGCACCGCGCCGAGCGGGTGCAGCGGGAGGCCGGGGCGATCCGCGGCGAGCTCGAGCAGCTGCCGGGCAGGGCGGCCGAGATCGACAAGCGGCTTGTCTCGCTGCGCACCCGCGCCCAGGCGCTGGCCACCAGGGCGGCGGGCGTGGCCCCCGTCCTCAGCGAGCTGCGCCGCCGCTACAGCGCCGCCTGCTGGCAGGACCTGCAGCAGGTGCCGCCGGAGGCGGAACGGACCGTCACCCAGGCGGAGGAGAAGCTGCGCGAGGCCCGCGCGGCCCGCGACGAGCAGCGCTGGGCGGACGCCACCGCGCTCCTGGCGACCGTGCGGGCGCTGCTCAACACCACCGACGAGGCCGTCTCGGCGGCCGGCGACCGGCTGCGGCGGCTGGACGAGGTGTCCTTCGACCACCGGAAGGAGGTCGACCGCACCCGGTTCGCCATCCGCGACGCCCAGCGGCTGGCGATGGACGGGCGCAGCACGCCCGACCCCCGGCACGCCCGCCCGCTCGACGAGTCGGTGGCCCGTCTGGAGCGGGCGGTCGAGGGCCTGGAGGGCCGGCATCCGGACTGGTGGCACTTCCTGACCGAGACCGAGGCGGTGCGGCGGACCGTCACCGACGTGGTGCGCGACATCCGCGAGGAGCGCGGCGGCGGCGCGGCGCGCTGACGGGCCACGCCGCGCGCGGGAAGCCTGCGTCAGCCCGTCCGGCGCGCCGGCGTCAGACCGTCCGGCGTGCCAGCGTCAGCCCGTCCGCGACGGTGAGCATGACCGACTCCATGCGCGCGTCCGCCCGCACATGCTCGTTGAACGCCCTGATGTCGACGCCCGGACCGCTGGTCACCTCCGGGTCGACGACCTCACCGAGGAAGAAGACGTTGTCGGCGACGATCAGTCCGCCGGGGTTCAGACGCGGCACGATCTCCTCCCAGTAGTCGATGTATCCGTCCTTGTTGGCGTCGATGAACGCCAGGTCGATGTGCGGCGCGGCGGGCAGGGCGCGCAGCGTGTCGAGGGCGGGGGCGATGCGCAGGTCGATCCGGTCGGCGAGGCCGGCCTTGGCCCAGGCCTCGCGGGCGACGGCCGTCCACTCCTCCGAGATGTCGAGGGTGAGCAGCCGCCCGCCCGCGGGCAGCGCCTGCGCCATGGACAGCGCGGAGAGCCCGGTGAAGGTGCCGACCTCCACGACCTGCCGGGCGCCGGTGAGTCTTACCAGGAACGCCAGCAGCGCGCTCTGCTCCTGCGCGATCTGCTTGATGGCGTGGTCGGGGTAGCGGGCGTGGGTGATCTCGACCAGGCCCTGCTGCACCGGGTCGAGCGGTGGGTTGTGGGCGAGTACGTACGTGTACAGCTCGGGGGTGAGCGGGGTCTTGGGCTCGGCCACGAGGTCTCCTCGGTCGGTCCACACCAATGGGGTTGACGGGCGTTGACGTTCCACGAGACTACGGGCCGGGCCCGGGGTTCACGAGAGGGTCGTCGCGACCCCCGCCGCGCGCGCGAAGGCCCCGATGATCTCCTCGCCGGCCGCCACGCCGCGCGTGGGCAGCGCGGTGACGTGCGGCGCGGTGAACCCGGCGTCGGCAAGCTCGCCGTGGCCGGGCCGCCAGCCGCGGCCCGCCGCGAGCAGCAGGTCGGCGTCGAGCAGCGAGTCGCCGGCGGCGAGCACCTCGGTGGCTCCCGTGCGGCGCGCCACCTCGGCGACGGCCGCGCTCTTGGTCAGCGGCTTGGGCACGGCGTAGACCTTGCGGCCCTGCAGCGACACCGTCCAGCCGCGCTCCCCGGCCCAGGCCGTGAGCTCCTTCACCCAGGCGTCGGGCAGCAGCGGCCGGTCGACGACGAGGTAGGAGAAGAGGTCCGCCGCCGTGCGCGCCTTGAGCAGCCAGGCCGGATCGGCGGTGCGCACGAGCCGTTCGTGGACCTCGGCCAGGCCCGCGCACTCGGCGTCCAGCGCGCCGCGCACCCGTGCCCGCCACTCGGGGTCGGGCTCGCCCCGTACGAGCAGTTCCCCGCCGTTGGCGCAGATCGCGAACTCGGGCACGGGGCCGGGCAGGCGGATGCGGCCGTACTGCTCGCGGGTGCGCGTGGTGGTCGGTACGAACGTGACGGCACCGGCCAGTTCGGCCAGGGCGGCGGCCGCGGTCTCGGTCATGTAGGACAGCGGCTTCCGCTCGTACGTCTCGACGCACAGCAGGCGCGGCGCCCGTTCGTCCGGCATGGACAGGGCCAGGGCGGCGGTGGAGTAGATCAGGGTGCGGTCGAGGTCGCTGGCGACCAGGACGCGGGCGGCGGCGGTCACTTGGCGGCCACCGCCTTGCCGTCGGTGCCGGTGGCGGCGCGGGTGTAGCGGGGGTGGATCAGGCCGACGCAGCTGTACGGCAGGCCGTCCACCTCCTCGACGGGGACGCCGCGCTGCTCGGCGAGCAGCCGCACATGGTCCAGGTCCGCGCCCGCGCCGCGGCCCGCGAGGATCTTCCAGGGGACGCGGCGCAGCAGGACGCGCGTGGTCTCGCCGACCCCGGGCTTGACGAGGTTGACGTCGTCGATGCCGTACTCCTCGCTGATGCGCTCGACGGCCGCCCAGCCGGCCCAGGTGGGGGTCCGGTCGGCGGCGGCGAGCTCCTTGGCCGCGCGGGCGACGGCCTCCTCGGCGCCGGCGAAGCGCGCCGAGACGGTGTCGAGGAAGGCGCCCGAGACGTCGGCGTCCGCCAGCTCGCGGTAGAACTTGGCGCCGTGGAAGTCGTGCGGCCCGACGAGGTCGGCGCGCAGGACCGTGCGGGAGACCAGACCGGAGACGGTGGAGTTCAGGCACGCGGAGGGGATGAGGAAGTCGTCCCGGGTGCCGTAGGTGTCCACGCAGTGGCCGGGGTCGGCGAGGACCGCCAGGCGCGGGTCGAAGCCGGCGGGGGCGGCCGGGTCCGCGAGGGCGTCGGCCAGTTCGCGGGTGATGGCGCCCTTGCCCGTCCAGCCGTCGACGAAGACGACGTCGGCGGGGTCGTACCGGTCGGCCAGCCAGCGCAGAGCGTTGGGGTCGATGCCGCGGCCTCGCACGATGGACACGGCGTAATGCGGCAGGTCCAGGCCGTGCGCGTGCCGCGCCCAGCGGCGCATCAGCACGCCGACGGGCGTTCCGGCGCGGGCGAGCGATACCAGGACGGGCCGCGGCGAGCGCTCGGCGAGCACGGTCTCGGTGACCACGCCGACCGCGTGCGCCATGCGGCCGGCCGACGCCTCGAGCGCGCCGCGGTAGAGCGCCTGGTAGCGCTCGCTGGGCTGGTACTCGACCGGCAGCGACTCCGCGTAGTGCGCGCCGCCGCTCTGGATGGCCTCCTCGCGCTCCTCGGTGGGCGCCTCGAGGTCCACGGCGGACAGGTCCTTCAGCAGCCAGCCGACCTCGTCGGGGGCGTACGAGGAGAACGCGGGGCCGCGCAGGGGCTCGCCTCCGGGACGGTAGGAGGGGATCACGGCGAGCAGCACCTTTCGGGTGTGCGCGGCCAGCTGGTCCAGCAGGCCACCGGGGGTGTGCAGTTCGGGGGTGTCGGCGGTGGAGTCGACGACCACGACGACGGCGTCGAAGCCGGCGCCGGCGACGTTGTAGGCGTAGCGCTCGCCGGGCCCCTCCGGGGCGGGGAAGACGAGGCGCGAGCGGATGGCGTAGCCGGGGTCGTCGAGGGCGAGGACGGGTGAGCGGGTGGTGGTGGAGAACCGGACGCTCGCCGCGTCGGCCATCTCGGCCTCCAGCGTCTGCGCGATGCGCAAGGGTGCGTACATCAGCTCCTCGGTACCGAGGACGAGGACGCGCCGCGGGGGCTGGGGAGCGTTGCCGTCTGCGGGTGCGGTTGTGCCCACCCGTTCCGCCCCAGCGGAACGACTGCCCACAACCGCCGCCAATTCCTGCGCGATGGCAGGCAGCGCCGCCTCCAGCCGCGCCCGGTGCTCGGGGGTGAAGCCGTGCCGCCCCCCGTCAGGCACCCCGTCGGGCCACCAAAGCTCCACCCTCCCCACCGCCGGTGGGCAATCGTGCCGCAGGGCGGCACGGGTGGGCACCGGCACACCCGCGGTCGGCGACGGCGCCCCGCACCCACGGCGGGCATCCGCACCGGCACCGGCACCGGCACCCGTAGGCGGCGCCGACAACGCCTCGGCCACCAGCTCCTGCCCCCGTTCCAGCACATCCGCCGGCAGGCGCACGGTGCCGGAGGCCAGGGCGATGAGGTCCACGCGGGCGCCGAGCCGGGAGGCGAAGTCGTCCAGCCCGGCCCGGTCGGCGGCCGATCTCATGTCGACCAGCGCCACCACCACGTACCGCTCCCGCGGATACCGCGCGTGCAGCGCCGCGATCGTGTTGCGTACCGTACGCCCCGTCGAGAACTCGTCGTCGACGAGCACCAGCGGCCCGTCGCCCTCGAAGAAGCGCGGGTCCTCCGGCAGCAGCAGGTGCGACGTGGCGTGACTGTGCTCCTCCTCGAAGCCGCCGACCGGCGCCACGCCGGGCACGGCCCGCCGCGTGGAGTGGAGGTACGGGGCGAGGCCCAGGCCGTCCGCCACGGAGTGGCCCAGGCCCGTGGCCGTCTCGGCGTAGCCGAGCACCACCGCCCGTGCCGCGTCCGCGTCACCCAGCAGCTCCCGCACCCGGCGGCCCAGAGCCGCGCCGGCCTCGTACACCACCGCCGGGGACGCCGGCACATGCTTGCCCAGCACGTTGGAGACGAGCAGGTGTGCCCGTCGGGGGTTCCGCCGCAGGGCCAGGCCCAGCAGCTCCGGCAGCCGGGCGTCGCCCTCCAGGCCGACGCCCAGCCGCTGCGCGACCCACTGTCCCGACCACACCACGTCAGTGCTCTCCTTGCTCATACGTCCTGCAGTCCCGCCGCCAGCAGCTCCACGAAGCTGACGTCCTCGCGTGCGACGCCGAAGACCTCGGCGCGCCGCATGGTCCGTTCTGCCCAGGCGCGGTGCGGTTTCACTTCGTTCATCTTGTTCGTATAGGCGGAGCGCAGTACTCCGCCACCGTCGCGTTCCGGCCGCAGGATGTCCTGGGCGTCGCTGAACTCCTCGTGGCTGACGACCGAGAGCGCGTGCACGGGGGCGACGTGGGAGGGGTGGATGCAGGTCTTGCCCTGCAGGCCGTTGGCCCGGTCGAGCTGGATCTCGCGCAGCAGGCCGTCCATGTCGTGCTCGATGAGCGCGGTGCGCAGCGCCTCGGCCGGGCCGGCGAAGGGGCTGCGGCGCAGCTGGGGCTTGAACATCCGCTCGGGCTGGGGGAAGTACTCCCACACCGGGCCGCTGATGGTGAAGCCGCTGCCGTCGGCGCGGCCGAGGACGTTGACGACGTCGGCGATGACGGAGGCGACGAGCTGGACGTCGTAGGCGGTCATGTCGGGCGCGCGGCGCAGCCCGTAGGCGGAGCAGAAGTCGGTCACGCCGAGGCGCAGCGCCAGGACGCGGTCGCGGTACTTGTCGACCGTGCGGGCGATGCCGTCGAGCGTCTCGGTGCGGGTCTCCAGGTGCAGGAGCTCGGGCGATTCGAGGACGGGCATGGCGAACAGCCGCCGTCCGGAGGCGGCTTCGGCGTCGGCGAGCGCCTCGAGGAACGGCAGGCCGCGTTCCTCGGTGAATTTCGGCAGGACGAATCCGGACAGCACCCGCCCGGCGGGGCCGAGGCGGCGCACGAGGTCGGTGATCTGGGCGGGCTCGCGGACGCGGACGAACAGCAGCGGGTGGTCCTCGCCGGCGTCGTCCGCCAGCAGGGTGAGCTGCCGGACGAGGTTCTCCTCGGCGCCGGTGACGTCGGCGTCGCCGATGGCGTCCTCCAGGCACAGCACCATGGAGACCGTCCCGCGCCGCGCCTGCTTCCGTACGTCCTGGGCGAGCGTGGTGCGCGTGGCGGGGCTGTAGAGGGTGGCGCCGAGGGCGACCGCGAGCGTGCCGGCGGGGGAGGCGGCGGTGAACTCGCCCGGCTCCCTATGGAACAACCCATTCCGCACGGCAGGCGCAAGGTGTCCGAAATGCCTCATTGCTCTCCCCGATTGCCGCGGCCTGGGCGCCTTCCCGCCGGCACGAGCGGCGCGGAAGTGTGGCCGATTATCGTACGTCCGGGGGCGGGTCAAGAGTTCCCCAAGTACATGAAAAACTCATGACCGCCATGGATCCGTCCGGTAAGCGACGTGCGGCCGCCGAACCCCGCGTTGTCCGCCGGCCGCACGAGAGGGCAGGATTGCGGACATGACGCACGCCATGCTGAAGGGGTCGAACATCCCGCTGGACGCCCCGACCGTGCGGGCCGTACTGCGCTGGACCCCCGGTCCGGGCATCCCCGACGTGGACGCCTCCGCCCTCCTGCTGGGCGACGACGGCCGTGTGCGCTCCGACGAGGACTTCGTCTTCTACAACCAGCCCCGCCACCCCTCCGGCCTGGTCCGCCACCTGCCCAAGAAGCGGCTGGTCGAGGGCGCCACGGACTCCGTCGAGGCCGACCTGTCGGCGCTGGACGCCTCCGTGACGCGCGTCGTGCTGGCCGCCTCCGCCGACGGCGGCACCTTCGGGCTCGTCCGCGACCTGTGCGTGCTGCTGTACGACGCCTCGCGCGGCGGCGGCACCGCGACCGTCACCGACGTCGCGCCCGTCGCCCGCTTCGACGTACGGGCCGAGACCGGCGACGAGACCGCGATGCTCTGCGGCGAGCTCTACCGGCGCGGCGACGGCTGGAAGTTCCGCGCGCTCGGCCAGGGCTACGCCTCGGGCCTGGTGGGGCTCGCCACGGAGTTCGGCATCTCGGTGGAGGAATCGGAGGAGAACGCCTCCGCGCCGGTCCCCGACGCCCCGGAGAGCGGCACCCCGGAAGCCGCCCCCGAGCCCGTGCCGGACGCCGCTCCCCCGGCACCGCGCCCCGAGCCCGGCTTCGCGTACCCCCCGCCGCCCCCGGCGCCGCCCACGATCCCGCCGCAGCCCTCGTACGGCTATCCGCCGCAGTACCCGCCGGCCCCGGCCGCCCAGCCCTCGTACGGCTATCCGCAGCACGGGACGCCCCAGCCGTCCTACGGCTACCCGCCGCAGCAGCAGCCCGTGCCCGACCCGGCCTTCCGGCTGCCGCCGCAGGGCCCGCAGTTCCAGCCCAACCGGTGAGGCGCGGCGGCGGCCCTCAGACCTTGGTCTTGTAGCCCCGCCCCCACTGCAGGCCCCAGCCGTAGAGCCGGTCCAGCTCGGACTGGAAGCCGTAGACGTACTTCAGCTCGCGCCGCACCACGATCTCGCCCTTGACGTTCTCGATCAGCACCACGGCGCACGAGCGTGCCTCCGGCGCGCGCTCGTGCAGCGAGACCTCCAGCCGCGGGCCGCTGCCCGGGTAGAGCGTCACCATCGCGTGCGTACGGTCGAACGCCGGGGTGCCGTCGTAGATGTAGACGAAGACCAGCAGCCGCTTGAAGTCGTCGCGGTGGTCCATGTTGATGTAGATCGTCTCGCCCGACCCCGAGCCGAACCGGTCGTCGCCGCTGAGCTGAACATACGGCGGCGAGTTGACGCTGCCGAGCAGGTTCCCGAGCGGCTGGACTACGCCCTTGGACCCGTCCTGCAGCTCGTACATACAGGCGAGGTCCAGGTCGACATTGACCATGGCCGGTCCTTGCGCCTGTACCACCTCGGGGGTGAACTTGCGCAGCGGATGCCGCAGCCCGGACAGCCCCAGGCCCGCGGAGGACCGCTCGCCGAAGTCCGAGGACCGCATCCGCCAGGACAGGTTGACGCGCAGATTGCCGGTGGCCGCACCCTGTTTGGTCAGCGAGTACGTGGGATGCCGCTTGGTCAGCTCGACCGCGCCGTTGACCCCGCCGGAATCGAATTGGCGCGCCGCCGCGCCGCCCCAGTTGCCGAAGAGCTTCTCCCGTATCGACATTGCCGAAAACCCCCACATGACGAGCGCACAAGCCGCGGGGCGGCCGCGAGGATGATCCTCGCGACCGCCCCGGTGAGAGCGTTCCTCAAATGTGCCGGGGTCACACCCCGGAGGAGATTTCCTTGCGGTTGCGCACCACGGAGGAGGCGAACGACAGGGCGATCAGCAGCACGCCGATGCCGCCGGTGATGACCTCGTTGATCTCGTACTTGATGGTGATCAGCAGGATGACGGCCAGCGCGCCGATGGCGTAGTGCGCGCCGTGCTCGAGGTAGACGTAGTCGTCCAGGGTGCCCTTGCGGACCAGGAAGACCGTCAGCGAACGGATGTACATCGCACCGATGCCCAGGCCCAGCGCCATGACGAAGATGTCGTTGGTGATGGCGAAGGCGCCGATGACACCGTCGAAGGAGAACGACGCGTCGATGACCTCGAGGTAGAGGAACAGGGAGAACGCGGCCTTGCCGGCCAGCCCGACGGCCGAGCCGTTCTTCCGCTTCTCGGCCGCCTCCTCGGCCTTCTCGATCTCCTCGTCGTGCTCCAGGCGGTCCTCGAAGAACCCGGAGATGCCGCCCACGACCAGGTAGGTGACCAGTCCGCCGATGCCGGACAGCAGCACCGTGGCCGCCTTGTCGACCGTGCCCTCGCCGTCGTGCAGCGGGACGCCCGTGGCGAGGGTGGACGCGACGACGATCAGGACGACGAGCGAGACGACCGTGGAGAGCGTCTCCAGCTTGCCCAGCCGGGCCAGCGGCTTCTCGAGCCACTCCAGCCACTTGATGTCCCGGTCCTCGAAGATGAAGTCAAGGAAGATCATCAGCAGGAACATGCCACCGAAGGCGGCGATGGCCGGGTGGGCGCTGGTGACCAGGGATTCATAGCGATCGGGGTCCTGGACGGCGACCTTGACCGCCTCGATCGGGCCCAGCTTGGCCGTGATGGCCACGATGAGCACCGGGAAGACCAGCCGCATGCCGAAGACGGCGATGAGGATGCCGACGGTAAGGAAGATCCGCTGCCAGAACGGGTTCATCTTCCGGAGGATTCCGGCGTTGATGACCGCGTTGTCGAACGAGAGCGAAATCTCCAGGACGGAGAGGATCGCGACGATCGCCAGCCCCTGCCACCCCCAGAGAACGCCGGCCAAGGCCAGTCCGGCCGCCGTGACGGCGAACGACCAACCAAAGGTTTTCAGGAGCACTGGCTACCCAATCCTTCGCTTTCGGGGAAGACCCGCGCGGACGCGGCTTTACGAAACATTGACCCCGAAGTCTAGGGCGATGCCGCGCAGGCCCGACGCGTACCCCTGTCCGACGGCCCGGAACTTCCATTCGCCGCCGTACCGGTAGACCTCGCCGAAGATCATCGCGGTCTCGCTGGAGGCGTCCTCGCTCAGGTCGTAGCGGGCCAGCTCGGCGCCGTCGGCCTGGTTGACCACGCGGATGTAGGCGTTGCTGACCTGGCCGAAGCTCTGGCCGCGCAGATCGGCCTCGTGGATGGAGACCGGAAAGACGATCTTGTCGCAGGTGGCCGGCACCTTGGTGAGGTCCACCAGGATGGACTCGTCGTCGCCGTCCCCCTCGCCGGTGAGGTTGTCACCGGTGTGCTCGACGGATCCCTCGGGACTCTTGAGGTTGTTGTAGAAGACGAAGTACTCGTCTCCCAGCACCCGGCCCGCGGCGCAGAGCAGCGCGCTGGCGTCGAGGTCGAAGGGGGCTCCGGTGGTGGAGCGCGCGTCCCAGCCGAGACCGACGGTGACATTGGTCAGGTTCGGCGCGGCCTTGGAAAGGGAGACATTTCCCCCCTTGGCGAGCGTGACACCCATGATCTTGCTTCCTCCCCGAGTTCAGACGATTCGCCCGTGCGCGTCCGGCGCCGCACTCCCGAGGGTGTGCGGCGCCGGACGGACTGCTCGCGAGCGGACGGCGCCCGGCGGCCTTGCGGACGCCGGGCGTTGGTGACGACCGTCAGACGTTGACGCCGAAGTCCTGGGCGATGCCGCGCAGGCCCGAGGCGTAGCCCTGGCCGATGGCCCGGAACTTCCACTCGGCGCCGTTGCGGTAGAGCTCGCCGAAGACCATGGCGGTCTCGGTCGAGGCGTCCTCGCTCAGGTCGTAGCGGGCCAGCTCGGCGCCGTCGGCCTGGTTCAGCACGCGGATGTAGGCGTTGCGGACCTGGCCGAAGCTCTGCTGGCGGGACTCGGCCTCGTAGATGGAGACCGGGAACACGATCTTGTGGACGTCCGCCGGGACACCGGCCAGGTTGACCTTGATGACCTCGTCGTCGCCCTCGCCCTCACCGGTGAGGTTGTCGCCCTGGTGCTCGACGGAGCCGTCGGGGCTCTTGAGGTTGTTGAAGAAGACGAAGTTCTGGTCGTTGGCGACCTTCCCCTGGTCGTTCGTCAGCAGGGCGCTGGCGTCCAGGTCGAAGTCCGTACCGGTGGTGGTACGGGCGTCCCAGCCGAGACCGACGACGACCGCGGTCAGGTTCGGGGCCGCCTTGGTCAGCGAGACGTTGCCGCCCTTGCTGAGACTGACTCCCACGAGTCCTCCATTGGTTCGAGGGGCCAGGTCCGACCCGTGCCCCCGGTTGTGCGATGGCATCCGATCAACGTTTTGATCCTAGTGACCGGTTCCCACCGATTACAGGGTCTTGCGCGAAGGACGTCCGGGGCGACGGTCAGGGTTGCCCCGGAGCGCGGCTCAGAGGGCGGCCAGCGCCGCGGTGTACTCGTTCAGGTCACGCGCGTCGGGCAGACCGTTGACGACCGTCCAGCGGACGACACCCTCCTTGTCGATGATGAAGGTGCCGCGCACCGCGCAGCCCTTCTCCTCGTCGAAGACGCCGTAGGCGCGGCTGGTCTCGCCGTGCGGCCAGAAGTCGGACAGCAGCGGGTACTCCAGGCCCTCCTGCTCGGCGAAGACGCGCAGGGAGAAGGGCGAGTCGTTGGAGACGGCGAGCAGCTGCACCTCGTCGTTGGCGAACTTCGGCAGCTCGTCGCGCAGGGCGCACAGCTCACCGGTGCACACGCCGGTGAAGGCGAAGGGGTAGAAGAGCAGGACGACGTTCTTCTCACCGCGGTAGTCGGAGAGCCGCACGGTCTCGCCGTGCTGGTTCTTCAGCGCGAAGTCCGGAGCCTTGTCGCCTACGGCGATAGCCATGGGGAACACCTTTCTGGTGACTGGGCGGGCCTGTCGGCGCGCCCCAGTCTGTCACCGTGCCCCGCGGGGAAACACCGCACCCCCGGTGACCGGGGGTCGCCGGGGGTGCGGAGGGGCCCGGGTGCGGCGCCGTGGCGGCGCGGCAGCCGGGAACGAGCGAGGGCTAGCGCTTGGACTTGGGCGCGCTCAGGCGCGTGCCGCTCCAGTCCTTGGCCACGCTGATGCTCTTGGTCTGGGAGAGCCCGGCGGTCTGCGCGGCGTCCTGGATGTCACTCGGCTCGATGTAGCCGTCACGGCCCGTCTTCGGGGTCAGCAGCCAGATGTCGCCGCCCTCGTCGAGCAGACCGATGGCATCCACCAGCGCGTCCGTGAGGTCGCCGTCCTCATCCCGGAACCACAGCAGGACGACGTCGGCCACGTCGTCGTATTCCTCGTCGACGAGATCCTGGCCGATGAGGGACTCGATACCTTCACGGAGATCATGATCGACGTCGTCGTCGTAGCCGATCTCCTGGACCACCTGTCCGGGCTCGAAACCCAGCCTTCCGGCCGGATTGGTCCGCTCCTCCGCGTGGTCCGCGGTCGCGCTCACGGATTTCCTCCTGTCATTCTTCGAAGAAGTTGCGCTCCGCGTGTACGCGAAACGATGGGCGTAGTCCACACGTGCCGGACCGATCGCGCAAGTACCCGACCCACGGCACCGCCGAAACGTTGACGGACGCGGACGTCTCATGGCAACTCCAACCATGAGGCAGCAGGCGCGAGTGATTCACGCCACAGCGTTCCGCCGGGTTTGCGAAGTTACTCCGTGCGATTACGGCGATCGCGCCCGAACGGCCGTACGCGGAGGACCTCTCGCGGGGGCGTAAGGTTGCGATTTGGCCGCCCCAGGCGACCAACCTTCGACGCTTCGTCTCGCGAGTGGTGGTTACCGCCCAGTAGAGATGACGTTTCCGCCGCCGCGGTCCACGATGGGAGCCGGCGCGACATAAAAGCAGAGAAGTATTTGACCCAGTGCCCAGGGCGGGTGCGCAGCATGACCCGCGTGCCGAGCACGACACGCCCCGAACAGCGAAGGAACAGCGTGGCTTCCGGATCCGATCGCAACCCGATCATCATTGGCGGCCTTCCCAGCCAGGTCCCGGACTTCGATCCCGAAGAGACCCAGGAATGGCTCGACTCGCTCGACGCAGCCGTCGATGAGCGAGGCCGGGAACGTGCCCGCTACCTCATGCTTCGCCTGATCGAGCGGGCGCGCGAGAAGCGCGTCGCCGTGCCCGAGATGCGCAGCACGGACTACGTCAACACCATCGCGACCAAGGACGAGCCGTTCTTCCCCGGCAACGAGGAGATCGAGCGCAAGGTCCTGAACGCGACCCGGTGGAACGCGGCCGTCATGGTCTCCCGCGCGCAGCGCCCGGGTATCGGCGTCGGCGGCCACATCGCCACCTTCGCCTCCTCGGCCTCGCTGTACGACGTGGGCTTCAACCACTTCTTCCGCGGCAAGGACGAGGGCGACGGCGGCGACCAGATCTTCTTCCAGGGCCACGCCTCGCCGGGCGTCTACGCCCGCGCGTTCCTGCTGGACCGACTGTCCGAGCAGCAGCTGGACGCCTTCCGCCAGGAGAAGTCCAAGGCCCCCTACGGCCTGTCCAGCTACCCGCACCCGCGGCTGATGCCGGACTTCTGGGAGTTCCCGACCGTCTCGATGGGCCTCGGCCCGCTCGGCGCGATCTACCAGGCGCGGATGAACCGCTACATGGAGGCGCGCGGCATCGCCGACACCTCCAAGTCCCACGTTTGGGCGTTCCTGGGCGACGGCGAGATGGACGAGCCGGAGTCGCTCGGCCAGCTGTCCCTGGCCGCTCGCGAGGGCCTGGACAACCTCACCTTCGTCGTCAACTGCAACCTGCAGCGCCTCGACGGCCCGGTGCGCGGCAACGGCAAGATCATGCAGGAGCTGGAGTCGCAGTTCCGCGGCGCCGGCTGGAACGTGATCAAGCTGGTGTGGGACCGCTCCTGGGACCCGCTGCTGGCCCAGGACCGGGACGGCATCCTGGTCAACAAGCTCAACAGCACCCCCGACGGCCAGTTCCAGACGTACGCCACCGAGACCGGTTCGTACATCCGCGAGCACTTCTTCGGCGACGACCACCGTCTCCGCAAGATGGTCGAGGGCATGACCGACGACCAGATCCTGCACCTGGGCCGTGGCGGCCACGACCACCGCAAGATCTTCGCGGCCTACGCGGCGGCCAAGGCCCACAAGGGCCAGCCGACCGTGATCCTGGCCCAGACGGTCAAGGGCTGGACGCTCGGCCCGAACTTCGAGGGCCGCAACGCGACCCACCAGATGAAGAAGCTCACGGTCGAGGACCTCAAGCGCTTCCGTGACCGGCTGCACATCCCGATCGCCGACAAGGAGCTGGAGTCCGGCCTGCCGCCGTACTACCACCCGGGTCGCGACTCGGAGGAGATCCAGTACATGCACGACCGGCGCAAGGCGCTGGGCGGCTACGTACCGACCCGTGTGGACCGCTCCAAGCCGCTGACGCTGCCGGGCGACAAGGTCTACGCGGCCGCCAAGAAGGGCTCCGGCCAGCAGTCGATCGCCACCACCATGGCGTTCGTCCGCATCCTGAAGGACCTCATGCGGGACAAGGAGATCGGCAAGCGCTTCGTGCCGATCGCCCCCGACGAGTACCGCACCTTCGGCATGGACGCGTTCTTCCCGTCGGCGAAGATCTACAACCCGATGGGCCAGCAGTACGAGGCCGTGGACCGCGAGCTGCTGCTCGCCTACAAGGAGTCCCCGACCGGCCAGATGCTGCACGACGGCATCTCCGAGGCGGGCTGCACCGCCTCGCTGATCGCCGCCGGCTCCGCCTACGCCACGCACGGCGAGCCGCTGATCCCGATCTACGTCTTCTACTCGATGTTCGGGTTCCAGCGCACCGGCGACCAGTTCTGGCAGATGGCCGACCAGCTGGCCCGCGGCTTCGTCCTCGGCGCCACGGCGGGTCGTACGACCCTGACCGGTGAGGGCCTGCAGCACGCCGACGGCCACTCGCACCTGCTGGCCTCGACCAACCCCGGCGTCGTCTCCTACGACCCGGCGTTCGGCTACGAGATCGCGCACATCGTCCAGGACGGTCTGCGCCGCATGTACGGCGAGAACGCAGAGGACATCTTCTACTACCTCACCGTCTACAACGAGCCGATCGTGCACCCGGCCGAGCCGGAGAACGTGGACGCCGAGGGCATCCTCAAGGGTCTGTACCGCTTCAAGCAGGGCGAGGCGGGCGCCATCCCGGCGCAGATCCTGGCCTCCGGTGTGGCCGTGCCGTGGGCGCTCGAGGCTCAGAAGATCCTCGCCGAGGAGTGGAACGTCAAGGCGGACGTCTGGTCGGCGACCTCCTGGAACGAGCTGCGCCGTGACGCCATCGCGGTGGAGGAGCACAACCTCCTGCACCCGGAGGAGGACCAGCGCGTCCCGTACGTGACGAGCAAGCTCGCCGGCGCCGAGGGCCCGAAGGTCGCCGTGTCCGACTGGATGCGCGCGGTTCCGGACCAGATCTCGCGCTGGGTGCCGGGCACGTACCAGTCGCTGGGTGCGGACGGCTTCGGCTTCGCGGACACGCGTGGCGCGGCCCGTCGCTTCTTCCACATCGACGCGCAGTCGATCGTCCTGGCGGTGCTCACCGAGCTCGCCAAGGAGGGCAAGGTCGACCGCTCCGCCCTGAAGCAGGCCATCGACCGCTACCAGCTCCTGGACGTGGCCGCGGCCGACCCCGGTGCCGCGGGCGGCGACGCCTGATCAGCCACGATGGCCCCGCCCCCGCCTCTCAGAGGCGGGGGCGGGGCCATCGCCGTTTGTGGGCAGTCGTTCCGCAGGGCGGAACGGGTGGGCACAAACGGCCCGCAGACGTCAACGGACGTCAGCGCTCCCACACCTTGTACGCCCGCACCACGTAGGGAGACTCGGGTACCCAGCTCCCCGACGGGTACGTGTCGAACTCGCCGGTCTCGGCGCACGTGGCGCTCTGGTACGTGGTGACGGGCCTGCCCGTCCGGTTGGCCAGTGAGGCCGCCGTCACCCCGTCCGGCAGCGCCGTGCAGCTCTCGATGTCGATGCCCGCCAGCTCACTGGCATGGCGCTCACCGCGGAATTCCGTCTTCGGCCACAGGCACAGCTGCCCGGCGGCGCAGGCCTTCGCCGGCTTCGCGCCGGCGGCCGGCGCGCCCACGAGGCCGAGCGCAGCGGCCACGGCAGTCACGGCCACAAAGCGGATGCGCATACGCATGGGTTCCTCCCCCTGTCGATGGTCCGGTGTCCGGACGGACAGGAGTCTTGCGAGCGGTGATCAGCGCTGCCAAGGCCGCCGGGCAGGCCATGCCCTGATAGGGGAAGACGGCCGACGGTGGGGCTGGTACCGAGGTACCGCCGCCCCCGCCGGCCGCCCGCCCGTCGCCCGCGGCCCGTGCCTCAGATGTGGCCGGCACCCACGCCGGCACCGGCGTTCTCGCCCCGCTTGGTGAAGAGGGCCACGAGCGCCGCGGACACCGCCACACACCCGGCGACGGTGAAGGCAACGTTCATTCCTGCCACGAACGTGTCATGCGCGACGGCCGAAATCCGCGCCGCAACCTCCGGCGGCGTGCCCGGCGGCACCGGGGCGACGCCGACCTGGACGGCGTCGGCGGCGCGCGAGAACTCCTCCGGACGCGCCGGTGGCAGCCCGGCCTCCGCCCATTTCTCCGGCAGCAGGTTGTCCACCCGCGTGGCGACGACCGCTCCCAGCACCGCGGTGCCGAGCGAGCCGCCCACCTGCATGGCGGCCTGCTGGAGGCCGCCGGCCACGCCCGCGTGCTCCAGCGGGGCGTTGCCGACGATGACGTCCGTGGCACCGACCATGACCGGGGACAGGCCGAGGCCCAGCAGCGCGAACCACACCGACATGGTGAGCGTGCCGGTGCCGGGCTCGAGGGTGGCCATCCCGAAGCAGGCGGCGGCCGTGCAGAGCATGCCGACGACCAGCGGCACGCGCGGGCCGGCCTTGGTGATGACGGCGCCCGCGAGCGGCGCGGCCACGATCATCACGCCGGTCAGCGGCAGCAGGTGCAGGCCGCTGTTCACGGGCGTCATGCCGTGGACGTTCTGCAGGTAGAAGGTGACGAAGAAGACGCCGCCCATGAAGGCGAACGCCATCAGCAGCATCAGGACCGTGCCGGCCGACAGCGGTACGGACCGGAAGAGGCCCAGCGGCAGCAGCGGCTCGCGGGCCCTGGCCTGCCAGGCGGTGAACAGCACGAAGCACACGGCGGACGCGCCCAGGAAGCCCAGCGTCCGGGCATCGCCCCAGGACCAGTCGGTCGCCTTGATCAGCGCCCAGACCACGCAGAACATCGCGCCGGACAGCAGCAGGATGCCCGGCACGTCGAACGACCCGGGCCGGCGCTCGGGCCGGTGGTCCTTGAGGATGACCGCGCCGAGCGCGAGCGCGGCCGCGCCCACCGGCACGTTGATGAAGAACACGGACTGCCAGTTGACGTGCTCGACCAGCAGCCCGCCGACGATCGGCCCGCCCGCGGTGGAGGCACCGATGACCATGCCCCACAGGCCGATGGCCATGTTGAGCCGTTCGGCGGGGAAGGTGGCGCGCAGCAGCGCGAGCGCGGCCGGCATCAGCAGCGCCCCGCACAGGCCCTGCAGCACCCGGAAGGCGACGACCGCCGACACGCTGCCCGACAGGGCGATGAGCCCGGAGGACAGGGCGAATCCGGTGGTACCGATAAGGAAGATCAGCCGGTGCCCGAAGCGGTCACCGAGCTTGCCGGCGGTGATCAGCGCCACGGCGAGGGCGAGGAGATAGGCGTTGGTGATCCACTGGACGTCGGCGAGCGAGGCGCCGAGGTCCTTCTGTATGGCGGGATTGGCGATCGCGACGATGGTGCCGTCGAGCGCGACCATCATCACGCCGATCGCGACGGATATCAGGGTCAGCCAGGGATGGCCCCGGAGTCCTGTGCTGCCGGGCCCGAGGTCCGATGTCGCCTCGGTGACGGTGGTCCGAGTCATGCGTCCGAGATTATGTCAGTCACTGACACTTGACCATCGACTTCGATCGTCATGATCTGTCACTTTGCCCACAGCTATCCTGAGCAGCGCAAACACGGCGAGAAGAGGCAACGATGCACGCGACCGAGGACGCCGGCGGACTGCGTGAGCGCAAGAAGCGGCGGACACGGGACGCACTGATCAGGTCGGCCCTGGAGCTGTTCGCCCTCAAGGGCTACGAGGGCACGACCGTCGACGAGATCGCCGCCGCCGCGGACGTCTCGCAGCGCACCTTCTTCCGCTACTTCGCCGGCAAGGAGGAGGCCGCCCTCGCCGTCCAGGAGATGGCCGAGTCGCACTTCTTCGCCGCCGTCCGCGCGCGCCCGGCCGCCGAGCCGCCGCTCACCGCGCTGCGCACCGCGGTCCTCGCCTCCTGGGACACCACCGAGGAGGCCGTCCAGTCGGTGGTCCCGCTGGAGCTGTACGTGCGCACGTACCGGATGATCCAGTCGACACCGCAGCTGCTGGCCGCCCATCTGCGCCGGCTCGCCGAGTTGGAGGACCGGCTCGCGCTGGAGATCGCCCACCGGGAGGGGCTGCCGGCCGAGGACCCGCGGCCGCGCATCCTGGTCGCGGCGTTCAGCGGGGTGATGCGGGAGACCAGCAAGCTCTGGGCCGACGCCGAGGGCGGCGACCTGCAGGACCTCCGGCGGACCACCGCGGCCTATCTGGACTGGATCGGCCCGGCCCTGGCCGAAAACTGGCGTTCTTGATCGGAAGGCTTCGAGTGCGCCCAATTGCCGGGGATTCAAACGTGAGATAGCTCACCGACTTCGCGGGCGCAAGCGGATTTCTCCTAGTGTGGTCCGCGGTGACTTCCTTCCCGGAGCTCGACTCCTCCTCCATCCCCTGGACGAACGCGACCACGGTCTGGCGTGCGCTGCTCGCGCTGGCGGTGGTCTTCGTCATGCTCGCCACGACCGGCTGGACGGCGGTCAGAAGCCACGCGGCGGGCGCCGACCCACGCGCGGCCTCGCTCAAGGAATGGCGGCACGGCTCCATAGGCGGCCGGCCGCTCCCCTCCCCCACCGCGGACGCCACGACCGTGACGCGCTTCTTCACCTCCCTCACCGGCGCCCAGCGCGAACGGCTCGCCGAGCACTACCCCCTGGTCGTCGGCAACCTCGCCGGCGCCCCCGTCGAGCTGCGCTACCAGGCCAACCGGATCGCCCTCGCCAAGGCCCGCAGGACCGAGGAGCACCGCACCCACGACAGCGGGCTCACCCCCGCCGGCCGCTTCGAGGCCGGCCGCCGGATGCACCGCTTCGCCTCGCTGCTGGCCGACGGCCGCCAGATCCTGGCCTTCGACGCGAGCGGCGCCGGGCGCGTCGCGGAGGTCTTCGGCGACCTCGACCGCGCCGAGCGCGTCTCGGTGGTGGTCCCGGGCGTCGACACCAACGTCCTGACCTTCGAGCGCTCCCAGCGCGCCTACAGCGCGCCGGTGGGCATGGCCCGTTCCCTCTACGCCGCCGAGGGGAAGGCCGGACCCGGCACCAGAACGGCCGTCATCGCCTGGGCCGACTACACCTCGCCCGTCGGCGTCGGCATCGACGCCGCGACCGGCAAGCTCGCCGCCGAGGGCGCGCTGCGCCTGCGCAAGCTGGTGCGCACCCTGCCCGGCGACTCCCGCGTCTCGCTGTTCTGCCACAGCTACGGCTCGGTGGTGTGCGGCGTGGCCGCCCGGGAACTCTCCCCGCGCGTCACGGACGTGGCGGTGGCCGGCAGCCCCGGCATGCGCGCCGAGCACGTCTCCGACCTGCGCACCAGCGCCCGCGTCTGGGCCATGCGCGACCCGGACGACTGGATTCAGGGCGTGCCCCACATGGAGGTCGGCGGCCTCGGCCACGGCGCCGACCCGGTCTCCGCGGGCTTCGGCGCCCGGGTGCTGTCCGCCTCCGGTGCCCGTGGCCACACCGGCTACTTCGAACCCGGCACCACCAGCCTCGCCAACTTCGCCGGCATCGGCGTGGGCGCGGCCGGCTCCCTCCGGTGCGCGGGTGACACCAGTGACTGCACAGCCGGTCTGGACCAGGGGCGTTCCGTCCCCGTCGCGTGACGCGCGTAGCGCCGGGAGGGGGGACGGGCGGACGGGCGCCGCTTACGATGAGCGGCATGGGTGATGTGCTGGCCGGTTTCCACACCGTCTGGGAGTTCGACACCGACTCCGTGCTCATCCGCTTCGAACGGGGGATCCGCACACCGAAGCTGCTCCAGGTGCTCGGCGAGCGGCGCATCCCCTACGAAGCGCTCTCGGCCGTCGAACAGGCCCAGGGAAGGCATGGGACGGTGGTGCTGCGCGCCGTGCCCAGACCCGGCGCCGACCCGCTGGTCGAGGCGGCCGACGGCCAGCTCAGGGAGGGCAGCGACCCCTACCGGCTGGTCCTGCCGGCCGAGCGCGAACTGCTCGCCGAGTACTACGCCGAGCGGATACGGGCCGAGCTCGGCCCCGCCGCCGGCGAGCCGGCCGAGCGTCATCTGGTGGCGGCCCCGGTGCCGCCGCCGTCCTTCAAGGCCTACGACGGCAAGGCGTCCTTCGACGGCCGGGCCGTCTCCTTCCGCTGGTTCAGGACCGGCGCCTCCTCCGCCAAGTGGCGGGCGGGCGACCAGCGTTTCGCCGTCGACGAGCTGACCGGCGTCCACTGGCGCTCCCCCGACGCCCCCGGCGGCCATCTGCGGCTCGTCCGCCGCGACGGCCACGGCACCCGGCCGGGCGCCGCCGACCAGGACCCGGCGGCCGTCGTCTTCGGCACCGGCTACGGCCTCGTCCACGAGTCGCTGCCGTTCGCGGCCGCGGTCCTGGCGGCCGTACGGGCCAAGGCGCCCGCCCCGCCCGTCGTTTCGGTGCCCGCCGCCCGGCCCGACCCGGGCGGGATCGCCGAACGCATCCGCCACCTCGGCGAGCTGCACGACGCCGGGCTGCTGACGGACGACGAGTTCAGCGCGAAGAAGGCCGAGCTGCTGGCGGAGCTGTAGGGCGCACCGTCCCCGGCACGGCGCGGGACGGTCTGTGATACCCCGGTATGACCCGCGGAAACGGCACCCTGGGGTGACGCCCCGGTCCCGGGGCGGACCTAGGCTGGACGGGCCATGCGCCACACGCCCCTCGCCTTCGTACGCGATCTCTTCACGCCCGCCGGACCGCCGGAGCCACTGCTCGGCCGGTCCGGGCGCGTCTTCGTGCGGCGGCTGCCGTACGGGGTCGCGTTCCTGTTCGTCGTCATCCTGCTGCCCGTCACCGCGTCGTTGCTCTTCCGCGAGTACGGGATGAACACCGCGCTCGCCCTGGCGTTCGCCGTCGCGCAGACCGTGCCGCTGCTGGTCGCCGTGCGCAGGCCGCTGCTGGCCTGGGCGATCGCGTTCTGGGCCGACGTGGCGTGCGCGATGGCGACGCCGCCGCGGCCGGAGCTGCCGGGCGGCATCGCCTGGCCGTGGTCGCCGCCGGTGATCATCGGCCTGCTGCTGCTGATGTTCGCGGTCGGCCTGCGCGAGCGCCCGCGGACCTCCGTCGCCGTCTGGGGGCTGGTCACAGGAGCCGGCGCCGTCCTCGAATCGGTCGTCTCCCCGCGCGGTGGCACCGGTACGTGGGTGCTGCCGGTCGTCCTCGGCGGCATGCTGATGCTGCTGGGCGGCGCGCTGCGCAAGAGCAGCACGGCCCAGCGGGCGCTGGCCGAGCAGGAGACCATCAGCGAGGCCGAACGGGCTCGCCGCACCCTGCTGGAGGAGCGCACCCGCATCGCCCGCGAGCTGCACGACGTGGTCGCCCACCACATGTCCGTGATCACCGTGCAGGCCGACAGCGCCCCGTACCGCATCGCCGGGCTGCCCGAGGAGGCGCGCGAGGAGTTCGGCACGATCGCCGCCACCGCACGGGAGTCGCTGACCGAGATGCGCCGGCTGCTGGGCGTGCTGCGCAGCGCCGAGCCCTCCGGCGCGGCGGAGGCCGACGGGCGGGCACCGCAGCCGGGCGTCGCGCGGATCCCCCAACTGGTCGAGGCGACGGTGCGGTCCGGGCTGCCGGTGGAGCTGTCGATGCCGGATCCGCTGCCCGGGGCGCTGCCGCAGACCGTGGACCTGTCCGCGTACCGCATCACGCAGGAGGCGCTGGCCAATGTCGTCCGGCACGCCCCGGGCGCGGCCACCCGGGTGTCGGTGTCCGTGGACGACGAGGGCGGGAGCCTGATGGTCCTGGTGGTCAACGCCCCCGCGCCGGACGGCGACGCGCCGCCGCTGGAGACCGGCGGCACGGGCCACGGCCTGGTGGGCATGCGGGAGCGGGTGCGCCTGGTCGGCGGCACACTCGACACCGGCCCGCTGCCGGACGGCGGCTTCCGGGTGGCGGCCAGGCTCCCGTTCGGTACCGAGACAGAAGAGGAATCCCCCACCGCATGACCATCAAGGTGATCATCGTCGACGACCAGGCCATGGTGCGGGCGGGCTTCGCCGCGCTGCTGGCCGCGCAGAGCGACATCGACGTCGTCGGCGACGCCGCGGACGGCCGGCAGGGGGTGGAGCTGAGCCGCCGCGCCCATCCGGACGTGGTGCTGATGGACGTCCGCATGCCGGAGATGGACGGCCTGGAGGCGGCCCGGCGGATCCTGGAACCGCCCGCCGGGGTGACGCACCGGCCCAAGGTGCTGATGCTGACGACGTTCGACGTCGACGACTACGTCTACGAGGCCCTGCGCGCGGGCGCGTCCGGCTTCCTGCTCAAGGACGCCCCGCCCGCCGACCTGATCTCGGCGGTGCGGGTGGTGGCGGCGGGCGAGGCACTGCTGGCCCCCTCCGTCACCCGCCGGCTGATCGCCGACTTCGCCGCGCGGCCCGCGCCGCGGCGCAGGCGGTCGGTGCGGCTGAACGGGCTGACGCCCCGGGAGACGGAGGTGCTGGAGCTGATCGCCCGGGGGCTGTCGAACCAGGAGATCGCGGCGCGGCTGGTGCTGGCCGAGCAGACGGTCAAGACCCACATCGGCCGGGTCCTGGCGAAGCTGAGCCTGCGCGACCGGGCGCAGGCGGTCATCTTCGCCTACGAGTCCGGTCTGGTGACCCCTGGCGACTGACCGCCCGCGCCGCCCGCGGGCTACTCGCGGCCGGCCGAGGTGAAGGCCATGTCCGGGTAGCGGTCGCCGGCCACCTTGCCCGCGACCGGCTCGAGGGAGGCGAGTTCACCGGCCGTCAGCTCGATGCGGGTGGCCGCGGTGTTCTCCTCCAGGCGGGAGCGGCGCCGGGTGCCGGGGATCGGAACGACCGTCAGGCCGTGGACGGCCGCCCGCTGCTGGGCCCAGGCCAGGGCGACCTGGCCGAGGGAGATGCCGCGCGCCTCGGCGATGGCCCGCACCGGCGCGAGCAGAGCCGCGTTGGCCTCGGCGTTGTCGCCGCTGAAGCGCGGCAGGGTCCGGCGCCAGTCGTTGCTCGACAGCTCCTTGACGGCGTCGGTGAACGTGCCCGTCAGGAAGCCGCGGCCGAGCGGCGAGTAGGGCACCAGGGCCACTCCCAGCTCGCGGGCCGCCGGCACGACGCCCGCCTCGATGTCCCGGCTGAACAGCGACCACTCCGACTGCACGGCGGCGATCGGGTGCACGGCGTGCGCCTCGCGCAGCTCGTTGCCGGTGACCTCGCTCAGGCCCAGGTGCCTGACCTTGCCCTCGGCGACGAGCTCGGCCATGGCGCCGACCGACTCCTCGATCGGGACGGCGGGGTCGCGGCGGTGCATGTAGTACAGGTCGATCTCGTCGACGCCCAGCCGCCGCAGGCTGCCCTCGATCGCCTTGCGCAGGTACGGGCGGTCGTTGCGGATGACGCGGTCCGCGGGGTTGTCGGGGTTGGCGTCGATCGCGAACTTGGTGGCGAGCACCACCTGTTCGCGGTGGGCCTGTACGAAAGGCGCGAGGAACTTCTCGTTCTCGCCGTTGCCGTACATGTCGGCGGTGTCGAAGAGCGTGACGCCCAGTTCCAGCGCCCGCTCCAGCGTCGCCCTGGCCTCGGCCTCGTCGGTGGGGCCGTAGGCGAAGCTCATGCCCATGCAGCCCAGGCCCTGGACGCCGACCTCGGGTCCGTCGTTGCCGAGGGTGACGCGTGCGATCGTGTCGTTGGTCATGTGTCCGTCATGCCCTTTCGGACGCCCGGCGGGCGTCGGCATAGATGTCGATCTTGTAGTCGAGGACCTCGAGCGTGCTGCGCAGCTCGGCGAGGCGCGCCCGTACGTCCTCGCGGTGCGCGCTCAGCAGCCGTTCCCGCTCGGGGAAGGTGTGGTCGCCCTGGCGGACGAGCTCCGCGTAGCGGACCATGTCGGCCACCGGCATCCCGGTCAGCCGCAGCCGGCCCACCAGGTCCAGCCAGTCGAGGTCGCGGTCGGTGTAGCGGCGCTGTCCGGTGTGGGAGCGGTCGACGTGCGGCATCAGGCCGATCCGCTCGTACCAGCGCAGGGTGTGCGCGGACAGCCCCGCGTACTCGGCCACCTCGCTGATCGTGTAGCGCTCCCGGCCCTCCGGCCGCCGCTGACGCTGCCGGTCGAGCTCCAGGCACCCGGGCGTCTCGACCGGCCGGCTGTCCATCACTGTCATGCCGTTCCCCCTCGCCAACCTCTGCGTGGTCTCCCACGCTAGAGAGTTGGAGTGCACTCGAAGCAAGCGGGATCCGGCGTGATCCGACAAGCGCGTTAGGCTCCTGGCCATGGAGAGCCTGCGCAGGATCGAGAACTGGCCGGTGGAGACCGCGGCGGCGGCCGTCGTACGGGCCGACGGCACGCTTGCCGGTACGCACGGCCCGACCGGGCACCGGTTCGCGCTGGCGTCCGTGACGAAGCCGCTGGCCGCGTACGCCGCGCTGATCGCCGTCGAGGAGGGCGCGGTCGAGCTGGACGAGCCGGCGGGCCCGCCCGGATCCACCGTCCGCCACCTGCTGGCGCACACCTCGGGCCTGGCCTTCGACGAGCACCGCTCGATGGCCGAGCCGGGCACCCGCCGCCTGTACTCCAACGCCGGCTTCGAGCAGCTGGGCGACCACCTCGCCAAGGCGACGGACATCCCCTTCGCCGAGTACCTGCGCGAGGCCGTGCTGGAGCCGCTGGGCATGACGTCGACGCACCTGGCGGGCTCGCCCGCCAAGGACGGCGTCTCCACGGTGGACGACCTGGCGCGCTTCGCGGCCGAGCTGCAGGCACCGCGGCTGCTGTCGCGCGAGACGCTGGACGAGGCGACGACGGTGGCCTTCCCCGGCCTGACGGGCGTACTGCCCGGCTACGGGCACCACCGCCCCAACGACTGGGGGCTGGGCTTCGAGATCCGCGACGGCAAGTCCCCGCACTGGACGGGCACGTCGTCCTCGCCCCGCACGTACGGCCACTTCGGCCAGGCGGGCACGTTCCTGTGGGTGGACCCGGACGCGGGCGCGGCCTGCGTCGCCCTGGCGGACCGCCCCTTCGGCTCCTGGGCGATCGAGGCCTGGCCGTCACTGACGGACGCGGTGCTAGCCGAAATCAGCCCGGCCGGCGTTTGAGGCCAGAGCACAGCAGCCCGGCCGGCGGCGCCTGAGGCCAGAGCACACCAGCCCGGCCGGCGCTTGAGGCCTTACGGGAAGGAGCGGGGTGGGGGAAACAGCCCTGACCTCACCCGAAGTGCGGCTCGGCATGCATCTCCCACGCCAGCAGCTCGGCCGAACCAATGGCCTCGGCGGTCAGCCCCTGCGCGTCCAGGACCCGCGCCGCGTCCCCCTCCCGCAGCACCTCCCCACCCAGCCGCACAACCCCCCGCACCACATGCACGTACAACCACGGCGCATCCGGCAGCGCCGTCCGCTCCGCACCCCGCAGGCGCCGCACGTGCAGCACCGCCTCCGCCCGCGCCAGCGCGTACGGCGTGTTGTCGGCGATACCGCGCACCACCTCGTACGCGGGCTCCCCGTCGAATTCGGACGGGGTCAGCCACATCTGGACGAACCGCAGCGGAGCGGACCCGGCGTTGCGCTCCACGTGCCGCACGCCCGAGCCCGCGCCGAGCCGCTGGACGTCGCCGGGGCGAATCGTTTCGACGTGCCCGGCGGAGTCCTCGTGGGTGAGCTCGCCCTCCACCACCCAGGTGACGATCTCCACATCCCGGTGCAGGTGCTCCTCGAAGCCGGCGCCACCCGCCAGCCGCTCCTCGTTGCAGGCGGCGAGCGGACCGAAGCGCACGTTGTCGGGGTCGTAGAAGCCCGAGAACGAGAAGGCGTGCCAGGTCTCGATGCCGGCCGCCGGATCCCCGCCGCGGAACCTCTCGGCCGCTCGTTGCACGTACATCATCGGCCCACCGTAGCCCCGTGGAGCGCCCCGCAGGGGCCCGGCGGCCCCGTACCGCACCCGAATAAGGCAGGCTTGTCCCCGTGCCCGAACCAGTTGCTGACACCCCGCACCCGCACAGCGCCACTCTGCGCAACCTGGAGAAGTCCTCCGGAACGCTGGCCGCCGCGGCCATCGCCCGGATGGACGCCCAGCTGTCGTGGTACCGGGCGATGCCCCCGGAGAACCGGTCCTGGATCGGCCTGGTCGCCCAGGCCGGCATCGCGGCGTTCACCGAGTGGTTCCGGCACCCGGAGACCCCGCAGGCCATCAGCACCGACGTGTTCGGCACCGCCCCGCGGGAGCTGACCCGGGCGATCACGCTGCGCCAGACCGTGGAGATGGTCCGCACGACCATCGAGGTCATGGAGTCGGCCATCGACGAGGTGGCCGCGCCCGGCGACGAGTCGGCGCTGCGCGAGGCGCTGCTGGTGTACGCCCGGGAGATCGCCTTCGCCACCGCCCAGGTGTACGCGCAGGCCGCGGAGGCGCGCGGCGCGTGGGACGCCCGGCTGGAGTCGCTGGTGGTCAACGCGGTGCTCTCGGGCGAGGCCGACGAGGGCGCGCTGTCCCGGGCCGCGGCCCTGGGCTGGAACGCCCCCGCGCACGTCTGCGTGGTGCTGGGCACCGCCCCCAACGGCGACAGCGAGCTGACGGTGGAGGCGATCCGCCGGGCCGCGCGGCACGCGAAGCTGCAGGTCCTGACCGGTGTGCTGGGGGCCCGGCTGGTGGTGATCGCGGGCGGTGCGGAGAATCCGCTGCAGGCCGCCAAGGCGCTGATCGGCCCGTTCGCCGCCGGACCCGTGGTGGCCGGCCCGGTGGTCGGCGACCTGCTGGCGGCGACCCGCTCGGCCCAGGCCGCGGCGGCCGGGCTGAAGGCCTGCGCGGCCTGGCCGGACGCTCCTCGTCCGGTGCTCTCCGACGACCTGCTGCCCGAGCGCGCGATGGCCGGCGACCCGGCTGCCCGTGAGCAGCTGGTGGAGGAGATCTACAGACCACTGGAGGAAGCGGGCTCGGCCCTGCTGGAGACGCTGAGCGTCTACCTGGAGCAGGCGAGCAGTCTGGAGGGGGCGGCGCGGATGTTGTTCGTCCACCCCAACACCGTGCGATACCGCCTCCGACGTGTGACGGATGTCACCGGATGGTCACCCTCCGATGTCCGCTCGGCCTTTACGCTGCGGATCGCCCTGATCCTCGGGCGCCTGGCCGACGCCGAGTAGCCCCCTTAGGCTTTTGTCGAACGTCCACAATTCCCCTGACGGTTCTTGGTCCCTGTCCCCACGGGTGGCCGATACCGTCCCCGAGAGAGAGTGTGAGGGTGCTCGTACTCGTCGCTCCCGGCCAGGGCGCTCAGACGCCCGGCTTCCTGACCCCCTGGCTCGACCTCCCCGGCGTCGCGGACCGCCTTCGGGAGTGGTCGGCCGCCATCGACCTGGACCTCGTCCACTACGGCACGAACGCCGACGCCGACGAGATCCGTGACACCGCCGTGGCCCAGCCGCTGCTCGTCGCGTCCGCCCTGGTGTCGGCCGGACAGCTGTTCCCCTCCCGGGACGACTTCGCCCGCCTCGTGGGCGCCGCCGCCGGGCACAGCGTGGGTGAGCTCGCCGCCGCCGCGCTGACCGGTGTGCTCTCCGAGCGGTCGGCGATGGAGCTGGTGCGCAAGCGCGGTCTGGCGATGGCCGAGGCCGCCGCCGTCACTGAGACGGGCATGTCGGCGCTGCTCGGCGGCGAGCCGGACGTCGTCCTGCCGCACCTGGAGAAGCTCGGCCTGACCCCCGCCAACGTCAACGGCGCCGGCCAGATCGTGGCCGCGGGCACCGCGGAGCAGCTGGCCGCCCTGGAGGCGGACAAGCCCGAGGGCACCCGCCGCGTGGTGGCGCTGAAGGTGGCGGGCGCGTTCCACACCCACCACATGGCCCCGGCCGTCTCGGCCCTGGAGGCCGCGGTCAAGGAGCTGGACGCCGCGGACCCCCACACCCGTTACGTCTCCAACAAGGACGGCCGGGTCGTGACCCGCGGTTCCGAGGTCGTCGAGCGCCTGGTCGGCCAGGTGGCCAACCCGGTCCGCTGGGACCTTTGCATGGAGACCTTCAAGGAGCTGGGCGTCACTGCGATGATCGAGGTGGCCCCCGGCGGCACCCTCGTGGGGCTGGCCAAGCGCGCCCTGCCGGGCGTGAAGACGCTCGCGCTCAAGACCCCGGACGACCTCGAGGCCGCCCGCGCGCTCATCGCCGAGCACGCCGCCGGCGCCGCCGTGTCCCCGGCCGAATAAGGAGTCCCGAGAGCATGACCTCGAAGATCAAGCCCGCGAAGGGCGCCGCGTACGCGCGCATCATGGGCGTCGGCGGCTACCGCCCCACCCGGGTGGTGCCGAACGAGGAGATCCTCAAGCACATCGACTCCTCCGACGAGTGGATCCGCTCCCGCTCGGGCATCGCCACCCGCCACTGGGCCGGTCCGGACGAGACCGTGACCGCCATGTCCCTCGAGGCGGCCGGCAAGGCCATCGCCGACGCGGGCATCGCGCCCGAGCAGATCGGCGCCGTGATCGTCTCGACGGTGTCGCACTTCAAGCAGACCCCGGCCGTCGCGACCGAGATCGCCCACAAGGTGGGGGCCGGCAAGCCCGCCGCCTTCGACATCTCGGCCGGCTGCGCCGGCTTCGGCTACGGCCTGACCATGGCCAAGGACATGGTGACCGGCGGCTCCGCCGAGCACGTCCTGGTCATCGGCGTCGAGCGGCTGTCGGACCTGACGGACCTGGAGGACCGCGCGACGGCCTTCCTGTTCGGCGACGGTGCCGGCGCCGTGGTCGTCGGCCCGGCGAACGAGCCGTCCATCGGCCCCGTCGTCTGGGGCTCGGAGGGCGACAAGGCCGAGACCATCAAGCAGACCGTGGCCTGGGACGTCTACCGCGAGGAGACGGACGTCCGCTTCCCCGCCATCACCCAGGAGGGTCAGGCGGTCTTCCGCTGGGCCGTCTTCGAAATGGCGAAGATCGCCCAGCAGGCGCTGGACGAGGCCGGGGTCAGCCCCGAGGACCTGGACGTCTTCATCCCGCACCAGGCGAACATGCGGATCATCGACTCGATGGTCAAGACCCTCAAGCTGCCCGACAGCGTGACGGTCGCCCGCGACGTGGAGACCACCGGCAACACCTCCGCGGCCTCCATTCCGCTGGCCATGGAGCGCCTGCTGGCCACCGGCGCGGCGAAGAGCGGGGACACCGCGCTCCTCATCGGTTTCGGGGCGGGTCTCGTGTACGCCGCCACGGTCGTTACCCTCCCCTAGGCGAGATCCACGGAACCGGGCCCCCGTCCGGTCACCGCACGGCTCACCGCCTCTGCAGTTTCCTTGAGCAGTTCCACCGCACTATCGATAGAAGGAGCGCCACATGGCCGCCACCGAGAAGGAGATCCTCGACGGTCTCGCCGAGATCGTCAACGAGATCGCCGGCATCCCCGTCGAGGACGTTCAGCTGAACAAGTCCTTCACCGATGACCTGGACGTCGACTCGCTGTCCATGGTCGAGGTCGTCGTCGCCGCCGAGGAGCGCTTCGACGTCAAGATCCCGGACGAGGACGTCAAGAACCTCAAGACCGTCGGTGACGCTGCCGACTACATCCTGAAGCACCAGGACTGATCCAAGCGTTCGTCGCCACCCCGGCGGTGGCGGTTCCAGCACCTCTACACGTGGAGACAATTCCTGTGAATCCGACCAATCGCACCGTGGTCGTCACCGGTATCGGCGCAACCACACCGCTGGGTGGCGACAGCGCATCGACCTGGGAAGGGCTGCTCGCCGGGCGTTCCGGCGTCAAGCCCCTGGAGGGCGAGCGGTTCGCCGAGCTGCCCGTGCGCATCGCCGCGCCCGTGGCCGTCGACCCCGCCGACGTCCTTCCCCGCCCGCTGCTCCGCAAGCTCGACCGTTCGGCGCAGTTCGCCCTGATCGCCGCGCGCGAGGCGTGGGCGGACGCGGGCTTCACCGCCAAGGCCGGCGAGGACACCTCCGTGGTGCCCGAGCGCCTCGGCACGGTCGTCGCCTCCGGCATCGGCGGCGTGACCACCCTCCTCGACCAGTACGACGTGCTCCGGGAGAAGGGCGCCCGCCGCGTCTCCCCGCACACCGTGCCGATGCTGATGCCCAACAGCCCCTCCGCCAACGTCGGCCTGGAGGTGAACGCCCAGGCGGGCGTGCACACCCCGGTCAGCGCATGCGCGTCGGGCGCCGAGGCCATCGGCTACGCCTACGAGATGATCCGCTCCGGCCGCGCCGACATCGTGGTCGCCGGCGGCACCGAGGCGGCCATCCACCCGCTGCCCGTCGCGGCGTTCGCCAGCATGATGGCGATGTCCAAGAACAACGACGAGCCCACCAAGGCCTCCCGCCCCTACGACAAGGCCCGTGACGGCTTCGTCCTCGGCGAGGGCGCCGGCATCGTCATCCTCGAGTCGGCCGAGCACGCCGCCAAGCGCGGTGCCCGCGTCTACTGCGAGGTGCTGGGCCAGGGCCTGTCCGCGGACAGCCACCACATCGCCCAGCCCGAGCCCACCGGCCGCGGCATCGCGGCGGCGCTGCAGAACCTGCTCGACACCACCGACCTCAAGCCGTCGGAGGTCGTGCACCTCAACGCGCACGCCACCTCCACCCCGCAGGGCGACGCGGCCGAGATCAAGGCGCTGCGCAAGATCCTCGGCGACGACCTCGACCACGTCGCGGTCTCCGCCACGAAGTCGATGACGGGCCACCTGCTGGGCGGCGCCGGCGGCATCGAGACGGTCGCCACCGTCCTCGCGCTGCACCACCGCACGGCCCCGCCGACCATCAACGTCGACGACCTGGACGAGGACATCGACGCGGACGTCGTCCGCAACGAGCCGCGCCCGCTGCCCGAGGGCTCCATCGCGGCGATCAACAACTCGTTCGGCTTCGGCGGCCACAACGTGGTCCTGGCGCTGCGCACGGTCTGATCCGCGAGCGCGCGAGCGTAACCAAGGGCCCGGCCCGGTCACCGCGGTGACCGGGCCGGGCCCTTCGCGTTTCCTCGAGGGGCTCCCGGGAGCCCCTCAGACCACCTGGTGCAGCCAGCGCACCGGCGCACCCTCGCCGGCATAGCGGAAGGGCTCGAGCTCGTCGTCCCACGGTTTGCCGAGGAGCTTGGCGAGCTCGGCCTCGAGGTCGCTCTCGCCCCGGCCGGCCCGCGCGAGGGCGGCCCGCAGCCGGTCCTCGGGGATCAGGATGTCGCCGTGGATGCCGGTGACGGCGTGGAAGATGCCCAGATCGGGCGTGGAGCTGTAGCGCTCGCCCTCGGCGGTGGCGCAGGGCTCGGCGGCCACCTCGAAGCGCAGCAGGTGCCAGCCGCGCAGCGCGGAGGCGAGTTTGGAGGCGGTGCCGGGCCGGCCCTGCCAGGAGAATTCCGAACGCCAGGTACCGGCGGCGGCCGGCTGGCGGATCCAGTCGAGGGTGACGCGCAGCCCGAGGACGCCGGCTACCGCCCACTCGACGTGCGGGCACAGCGCGCGCGGCGCGGAGTGCACGTACAGAACTCCACGTGTCGTCACCTGGACCTCCCGTGCGGTTCGAGGTTCGCCTTCCCCAGCGGCCTCGCACCCGTACCGGTCCCGCCCGGGGCAGCAGACATTCTGCCCCAATGGCCACTCCCGCACCAGCTCGCGAGGTTACCAACAGTAAACACCATCGGGAGCATTTCTCCTGAAAAGGGACAGGATGTGACGTGTTGTGATTTGGTGGCGCCGCCGTACGAAAGATGCCGGGCGGACCCGATCACCCGGGGAAAAGCTACCGTGCGGCGACCCGCCCGGGGTGACGTACCGTCGGTCCCGGACAGATATCACCCGGCCGGAGGGGGAATCACGATGGGCGCCAGCACCAGGCGAAGGCGGTCCGGAATCGTACGGACGGCGGTGGCCCTGCTCTCGGCGGCACTGCTGGTCACGGGCTGCGACGACGGCCGAACCGAGAGCAAAGCCGCTGTCGCGAAGCCGAGCCCCACCCGCCCGGCCTGGAACACCAGGCCCACATCGATCGCCTCGCTCGGCGACTCCATCACCCGTGGCTTCGACGCCTGCTCGGTGCTCGAGGACTGCCCCGAGGTCTCCTGGGCCACCGGCACCGCCGTCGACAGCCTCGCCCGCCGCCTGCTGGCGTCCCCGCAGACCAGCAGCTGGAACTACGCCCGTACCGGCGCCCGCATGGCGGACCTGCCGGGCCAGGTGCGCTCCGCCGTCGGGCACAGGCCGCAGCTCGTGACCGTGCTCCTGGGCGCCAATGACGCCTGCCGCAGGAATGTGGCCGAGATGACGCCGGTGGAGTCCTTCCGCGCGGACTTCAAGAGCTCCCTCGACGAACTGCGCCGCACCCTGCCGAGGACCCAGGTGTACGTGGCCGGCGTCCCGGACCTTATGCGGCTGTGGTCGGAGGGCCGCAAGAGCGTGATGGGCCGGCAGATATGGAAGCTGGGGTCCGTCTGCCCGTCGATGCTGGCCGACTCCGAGGCGGTGGACGCGGCGGCGAAGGAACGCCGCGAGCAGGTCGCCAAGCGGGTCGGCGAGTACAACGCCGTACTGAGGGACGTCTGCGAGCAGGACGAGCTGTGCCGCTACGACGGCACCGTGCACGCCTACGGCTTCACCGGGCAGCAGCTGAGCAAGTGGGACTGGTTCCACCCCAGCAAGGAGGGCCAGGCCGAGCTGGCCACGCTGGCCTACCGCACGATCACGGCGACCCGGAAGCCCAACGCCTAGGGCGTACCGGGCGGTTCGGCGGACGGACGGGAGAAGGAGCGGGGCCTGTCAGGTGGCCCCGCCCCTGCCCGGGTGACGGCCGGAGAGCCGGCCGCACACGGCCCGAGCCCCTGCAGGCGTCGCGGACGCGACCAAGGCACCGGCGCCCGTACCCTCGCCCCGGACAGCCGGTGCCGCGCGCGCCCGCGCGCAGGCGCGGGCCGTGGCAGGCGGCGGACGCGGAATCCCGCGCCCGCCGCCTGCCCGCACGCTATCCGATGAACGGGCCGATGTCCTAAGCGAGTTCACCCGCAGCGGGGACGGCGGCCGTCACTCGCCGCTGTCGGCGGCCGAGCGGAGGCCGACGCCGGTGATGCCCTCCCAGTCCGTCAGCACTTCCACCAGCGGGTGCGCCGAGCTCTTGCCCTCCAGACTCAGCACGACCCCGGCCTCCTTGCCCCTGCTCCCGCCCTTGCCGGGCCCTTCCCGGGCGGCCGGGTCGGCGTCGACGTGCACTTCGGTGACCCGGAAGCCGTGCCTCGTGCACAGCTCGAGCACCCTGCCCAGCAGCCCTCGGCGCGTCCGGTAGGACAGGCTCAGCTCGACCCGTTCGGTGCTCACCAGCTGCCGGGTCACCAGCGTGAAGCCGCGCACCACCAGGAAGTGCACCCCGGTCGCGGCAGCCCCGAGCAGCGGCAGCCCGCCGGCGCACGCCATGCCGACCGCGCAGGTTAGCCAGATCGTGGCGGCCGTCGTCAGGACGCGCACCGCGTCCCGGCGGACGAAGATGAGACCGCCGCCGATGAAGCCGATTCCGGAGACGATCTGTGCCGCCACCCGCGACCCGTCCAGGCGGGTGTCGCCCTCCAGATCGGATAATGCGCCGAAGCCGTGGATCGAGATCTCCATGAACAGCGCGCTGCCCACCCCGACCAGGGTGTGCGTGCGCAGCCCCGCGCTCTTCTGCTGCAGCTCGCGCTCGAGGCCGATGAGCGAGGACAGCAGGAGCGCGAGGGCCAACTCGGTGAATTCCCTGATGCCTTGCCCGGCGCCGGGGTCGAACAGCGGAGCGGCCATGAGGTGTCCGGCGGATATGAGCGGGTCCATGAAGAGCTGCGCTGCATCCATCCCGCCATTGTGGCCTGAAATCACCTGTGAACGAAGAGAGTTGACATGCCCCTATCGCCGAAGGCGGTCACGGTGATTTCCTTCCGCACCATGAGACCCGATAATTTCCTCCCGATATCCCGCAGGGCTCGTCTCGGCACCTTGGGCGTCACCCTGCTCGCCTGCGTCCCGCTCGCCCTGGCCGCCCCGGCCGGCGCCGCTCCCGCCGGCCCGGCCGCCCCCGCCCTCACGGTGGAGGAGCAGCGGCTGACCGGTGCCGTGCCGCGGGAGATCCTGCGCCGCAGCGGCTTCGACGACGTGGCGCCCGGCTTCGCCCGCGCCCTGGCCCGTACGCGCGGTCCGGCGCAGGCCGAGCGGCTGGTGACGGACGACGGGCGGCGGCTGTGGCGGCGCGCCGTGGACCGGGCGCAGGGCCGCGGTCCGGCCGGCGGGGACCTGAGCCGCGACGACGACCGCCCGCTGTACTGGGCGCGCCTGGGCATGACGCGGGCGCTGCGCGAGTGGCGGCCCGCGTTCGCCCTGGACGAGCGGGCGCGCGCCGCCCTGCTGGCGAAGGCGGAGCGCACCACGCGCGGCCAGGACGCCATCGCCCTGCCCGCCGGGAACGCGGTCAAGCGCGTGCTGATCACCGGCTTCGACCCGTTCCAGCTCGACGCCGACGCCCGTCGCTCCAATCCCTCGGGCGCGGCGGCGCTGGCGCTGGACGGCACCACCGTCGAGACCCCGGCGGGCCCGGCGCGCGTCGAGGCGGTCGTCTTCCCGGTGCGCTGGGCGGACTTCGCGGACGGCACGGTCGAACGGACGCTGCTGCCCCACTTCCGGCCCGGACCGCGGCGGGTGGACCTGTTCACGACCATCAGCCAGGGCCGTCCCGGCCGTTTCGACGTGGAGCGCACCAACGGCGCCTGGCGCGGCGGCTATCCGGACAACGCGAACGTCTCGCGCACCGAGACCGTACCCGTGCCGCCGGGCGTGCCGACGGTGACGCCGCAGCCGCAGTGGACGACGACCTCGCTGCCGTACGGCGCGATCACGGCCGCGCGGACCGGCCCGTTCCCGGTCCTCGACAACACCGCCGTCACCGAGATCCCGGCCGGTGGGACGCAGGAGGTCGACCGCCCGGACGGGCCGACGCCGGGCTCGACGGCCCGCGCGGGCGGCGGGGGCGACTACCTCTCCAACGAGATCGCCTACCGGGCGACCCTGCTGCGCGACGCGGTGCGGCTGAAGGTTCCGGGCGGGCACCTGCACACGCCGGTGCTGAGGTTCGGGCAGGGCAACACCGATCCGGCGACGGGGCAGGTCACCGACCCCGAGTTCGTGCGGGAGCGACTGGCGATCACCGCACAGATCCGGTCGGTGATCGCGGTGGCCGTGGGCAGCGGCACTCGGTCATGATGGGCCGGTGATCATCGCAGCGGCACAGTTCACCGCCCGGCCGCTCGACGTGGCCGCCAACGTCGAGCGCATGGCCGGCTTCGTCACCGAGGCCGGCGAGCGGGGTGCGGCGCTCGTGGTCTTCGCCGAACTGGCCGTCACCGGCTACGAGCCGGCCGCCGTCGCGGGCGACCCGGACGCCCTCACCATGGCGCCGGACGACCCCCGGCTCTCCCCCGTCCGCGACGCCTGCCGGGCGGCGGGCGTCGCGGCGGTGGTGAACTGCGCGGGCCGGGTGCCGGCCGGGCCGACGATCAGCTCGTTCGTGTACGGGCCGGACGGCGCCGTGCTCACCCGCTACGACAAGGTGCGGCCGACGGGGACGGAGACCGCGGCCGGCTTCGTGGCGGGCACGACGGACGGCCGCTTCACCCTCCACGGCACCGCTTTCGGCCTGGTCGTCTGCTACGACGCCCACTTCCCCGACCTAGCGGCCCGCGCGGCCGCGGACGGCTGCCGGGTGCTGCTGGCCTCCTCCCTGTACGGACGCGGCGCCGGGCAGGCCGAACGCCGGGAGATCTTCCCGGCACTGGCGAGGGACAACGGACTGCGCGTCCTCCTGGCCAACCACGTGGGCCCGGCCGGCCCGTACGACGCGTGCGGGCGCAGCGCGGTGTGGGGGCCGGACGGAGCGGTTCTGGCGGAGGGGTCGGAGGCGGGGGTGGAGTTGGTGCTCCACAGCCTGTCCGGCGTTTGAGGACCGGGGGTCCGGGGGGGGAGCCCCCCGGTTACGGGAAGGGGCGGGGTGGGGGAGAAAACTGCCTCTCGGCGCCACCGGCCCCGTCGTCCCCGCCCTCCCCCAAAAGATCCCGCACCAGCATCGTCGCCCCGGCAACGGCACCCGGCATCACGAACACCGCAACAAACGGCACCAGGAACAGCAGAGCCAACGGCACCCCGAATCCCAAGGTCAGCAGCTTGCGCGAGCGCAGCAGCCGCAGCCGCTCCCCCAGCCGCACCCCGCGCCGCTGCAGGGCGACGGCCGTCAGTTCCTCGGCGAGGAAGAAACCGGAGACGCAGAAGCCGATGGCGGGGATGACGGTCTGCCCGATGACGGGCACGAAGCCCAGCGCGAACAGCAGGACGCCCCACACCGCCACGCGCAGCAGCACGGCGAGGCTCTCGCGGGCCGAGATCCACAGCTCCCGCCACAGCGGCAGGCCGGACTCGGGGGCGCTGCCGCCCTCGGCCAGGTCGACCCGCTCGGACAGCGACTCGTAGAAGGGCTGCCCGACCAGCAGCGTCACCGCGGTGAAGGTGATCAGCGAGAGCAGCAGGCCGGCGCCGAAGAACAGCGCCATCAGCGTGCCGCGGAAGATCCCGAGCCAGGGCGAGGCCCAGTCGTCGGCGAAGGGCGTGGCCCAGCCGACGAAGTCGTCCGCCCAGAAGGCGAGCACGATGATCGCCGCCGCGTACCCGACCAGCGTGATCAGTCCGGGCAGCAGCCCGAACCCCCATTGCCGGCGGTTGCGCCCCACCCAGCGCTGGCCCTTGGCCAGGTACGTCATGCCCGCAACAAGATCTCGCATGGCGGGAAAGCGTAGCGGCTCGGCGGAAATGCGATCGTCGTGTTCGCGGAGGCGGCCGGGCGTCAGGCGACGTCGAGGGTGACGTCGACGTTGCCGCGGGTGGCGTTGGAGTACGGGCAGACCTGGTGGGCCTTCTCGACCAGGGCCAGCGCCGTGGCCCGGTCGACGGCCGGGATGGTGGCCGAGATGGCGACGGTGAGGCCGAAGCCGCCGTCGGGGGTCTTGCCGATGCCGACCTGGGCGGTGACGGTCGAGCCGGAGATGTCGGCCTTCTCGCGGCGGGCGACGACGCCCAGCGCGCTCTGGAAGCAGGCGGCGTAGCCGGCGGCGAAGAGCTGCTCGGGGTTGGTGCCGACGCCGCTGCCGCCGAGCTCCTTCGGCGGGTTGACGACGACGTCGAGCTGACCGTCGTCACTGGCGACGCGGCCGTCACGGCCGTTCTCGGCGGTGGCGACGGCGGTGTAGGCGACCTCTACGGGCTGAACGGACATGCTGTCTTTCCTTACGGGGAGTACGGGGAGTACGGGGAGTACGGGGAGTACGGGGAGCAGGAGAGGGGGAATCGGTTCAGCGGTCGAGGCTGACGATCATCTTGCCGGTGTTCTCGCCACGCAGCAGGCCGAGGAAGGCGTCCAGGGTGTTCTCGACGCCGTGGACGAACGTCTCGGGGTTCTTGAGCTCGCCCGAGCGCAGCCAGCCGCCGACCTCCTCGACGAACCGGGGGCGCAGCGCGCCGTGGTCGGTGACGATCATGCCCTGCATGCGGATGCGCTTGCCGAGGAGCAGGGCGAGGTTGCGCGGGCCGGGCGTCGGCTCGGTGGCGTTGTACTGGGCGATCAGGCCGCAGACGGTGATCCGGCCGTGCGGGTTCATGACGGTGAGGGCCGCTTCCAGGTGCTCGCCGCCCACGTTCTCGAAGTAGACGTCGATGCCGTCGGGGGCGGCCGCCTTCAGCTGGTCGACGACGGGCCCGTCCTTGTAGTTGAACGCGGCGTCGAAGCCGTACTCCTCCGTCAGCGCTCTGACCTTGGCCTCGGAGCCCGCGCTGCCGATGACGCGCTTGGCGCCCTTGAGCCGGGCGATCTGGCCGACCACGCTGCCGACGGCGCCCGCGGCGCCGGAGACGAAGACGGTGTCGCCCTCCTTGAAGGAGGCGACCTCCAGCAGGCCGGCGTAGGCGGTCATGCCCGGCATGCCGAGCACGCCGAGGTAGGCGGAGAGGGGGGCGGCCTGCGGGTCGACCTTCGTCGCGCGGGCCGCGTCGACCAGCGCGTACTCGCGCCAGCCGAGGCCGTGCAGGACGTGGTCGCCGGGCGCGAAGCCCTCGGCCCGGGAGGCGACGACCTCGCCGACGGCGCCGCCGTCCATGGGCTCGCCGAGGCGGAAGGGCGGGATGTAGGACGGGCGGTCGTCCATCCGGCCGCGCATGTACGGGTCCACCGACAGGTGGATGTTGCGGACCAGGATCTGCCCCTCGCCGGGCTCGGGCACGGCGACCTCGCGCAGCGCGAAGTCCTCGGGGGTGGGCCAGCCCTGCGGGCGGGCGATCAGGTGCCATTCACGGCTGGTGGCGGGCGTGGCGGACATGGGACCGAGACCTCCAATGTTTCATGAACTGAAACAACCATGCGCCTCGATATTTCACATTGTCAAGCAAAGGAGTAGCCTGGTTCGTATGACGCCCCAGACTCCGCGGCCCGATGCCCGCCCCGACGCCCTGACCCTCGAGGTGGTCGAACTCGTCGGAACGGTCGTGGCGCGCTACTACGAGGAGTACGAGGAGGCGGCGGCCAAGCACTCCCTGACCGGCGCCCAGGCGCGGGTGCTGGCCCTGCTCTCCCGCGAGCCCATGCCCATGCGGCGCATCGCCCAGAAGCTCAAGTGCGAGCCGTCGAACGTCACGGGGATCGTCGACCGGCTGGAGGCCCGCCGCCTGGTCGAGCGCCGCCCCGACCCGGACGACCGCCGCGTCAAGCTCGCCGCCGTCACCGACGAGGGCCGCGGGACGGCCGGCCGGCTGCGGGAGTCGCTGAACTTCGCGCGCGAACCGCTGGCCGGCCTCTCGGCCGAGGAGCGCACCGTCCTGCGCGACCTGCTGCGCCGGATGCTGGGCGAGGAGATCTAGCCCCGCCGACCGGCCCTGTCGGCCAGCCCCGCCGACCGGACCCCTCCGGGCCGCGACGGGGCCGCTACCCCAGCGCCCCGACCCCGCCCCGGGCCCGCAGCGCGTCGGCCGTCACGACCGTGCCCAGGCGCGGCATGTCCAGCGTCACCGACGCCCGGTGCTCCTCGGCGGTCAGGGCGCCCATGGCGTCCTCCACGAACACCACCTCGTAGCCGTGGTCGACCGCGGCCCGCCCGGTCGACTCCACGCCCAGGTTGGTGGCGATCCCGGCCAGCACGAGCGTGCGCACGCCGCGCTCGCGCAGCCGGTCGTCGAGCCCGGTGCCGTGGAAGGCGCCCACGGTCCGCTTGACGATCTCGATGTCGCCCGCTTCCGCGATCCCCTCGAGCAGCCCGCTGCCGGGCGGCTGCTCGGCGAGGCCGGGCCGTTCCACCCGTACGACCACGACCGGTGCCCCCGCCGCACGGAAGACCCGCGCCAACTCCGCCGCCTTTCCTGCGACTTCGTCCCCCGATCGTGGCGCGAGCGGCAACGCCACGACGCGTTCCATGAGATCGACGAGGACGAGTGCGGTGCGCTGGGGGTCGAATTCCGTCATGGCCAGACCGTACCGGCCGCGACCACGGCGTGGGCGGCCTCCGGACCAGCTCACGGCTGCCGGGAGGTAAAGCTTGCGCGAAAGGGGGACTTCACGCGGCCGCGCCGCAACTCCGGCCGTTTGCCGATCGATCGCGCGGACCGGGCGCGCGTACGCCACGATGGCCCCCATGAGACCGGCTACTGACCCCCTGCCCGGCGGCACCGCGGCCTTCGGACCGCTGGACTTCCAGCTCGTCCTGCTGCGCCGGATGGCCGACCACCAGCCCGGCCTGGTCGAGGACGCCCTGCGCGAACTGGGCGTTCCGCGCGCCGCGATGCGCGAGGCCAACCGCCGCTGGCAGGCCATGCTGCACGCCCCGCGCCGCCGCGGCGCGGGCCCCCGCTACCGCTCCGTGCTCGGGCCGCCCGAGACGCTCGCCGAGCGCCGGGTCGGGGACCTGACCTTCGAGGCGATGACCTGGCCGGTGCCGCTCTGGCCGGACCTGCGGTTCGAGGTGCTGACCGCGCCCGGCGGGGTGGTCTGGAACGAATGGCTGGTCCGCGCGCCCGGCGCGCACTCCCCCGTGCCGCGCACGGTCGAGGAGCTGCTGCCCTGGTCGTGCACGGTGGACGAGGTGGCGCGGGCGTTCCCGCCCGCCCGGCCCATGGAGGGCACGGCCCCCACCCGCTGGCGGCTCGCCTTCACGGCCCCGGACGCCACCGGGCGGCGGGGCGAGTACGTGGCGGAGTTCACCTGGGGGCTCTTCCAGCGCCTGGTGCCCTGAGATCCGGGGCGAGGCGGCCGCGTCTCGCACCACAGGGGGAGGCGAATGGGCCGATCGGCCGAGGCGCGGGCGCCGGGACGCTCCCTAGGTTGGACGCCATGTCCCGCCGTCGCCTCCCCGCCCTCGCCCTGCTGCCGGCCCTCGCGGCCGTGCTGCTGGCCGTCTGCGCGCTGGGCGGCTGCGCCGCGCTGGGCGCCGGGACCGACAAGCCCATCGGCGGCCCGGCGCGGGCCGAGGAGCCCTCGCGGGTGTCCATCCCCTCCATCGGCGTGGACAGCCCGCTGATCCGGCTGGGCCTGAACGAGGACAGGACCGTCCAGCTCCCGCCCGCCGACAAGGGCATGACAGCCGGCTGGTTCACCGGCAGCGTCCCGCCCGGCACTCCGGGAGCCGCCGTGATCATCGGCCACGACGACCCCCGGGACGGCAAGGCCGTCTTCCACGACCTGGGCCGGGTCACGCGGGGCACCGCCATCGACGTCCGGCGCGGCGACGGCAAGGTCCTGCGCTTCTCCGTCACCGGCACCGAGAAGGTCGCCGGGAACGCCTTCCCCGCCCGCAAGGTCTACGGGGAGACCAAGGAGCGGGCGCTGCGCCTGGTCACCTGCGCCGGCGACCCGCACGACGACGGCCACCGGACGGAGAAGCTGATCGTCTACGCGACGCTGGCGCCCTGACGGGACCGGGGCACCGCCCGGCTCAGGCGAGCTCCGCCGCCAGCGTGATCGTCGTACCGGCGAGGGCCTGGCTGACCGGGCAGTTCTTCTTGGCGTTCTCGGCGGCCGCGACGAAGCCCGCCTCGTCCAGGCCGGGCACCTCACCGCGGACGGTGAGGTGGATGCCGGTGATGCCCTCGCCGGGCTGGAACGTCACCTCGGCCTTGGTCTCCAGCCGGGTGGGCGGGGTGCCCTCGCCCGTCAGGCCGTGCGAGAGGGCCATGGAGAAGCAGCTGGAGTGTGCGGCCGCGATCAGCTCCTCCGGGCTCGTCTTGCCGTTGGCCGCCTCGGCGCGCGAGGGCCAGGAGACCGGGTACTCGCCGATGCCGGACGACTCGAAGTTGACGACGCCGCTGCCCTTGAGCAGCTCGCCCTCCCAGGCAGTGGTCGCGATGCGGTTGGTGGCCACGCTGTTTCCTCCCATGAAGAACAGGTCATATACGGAATCGGCGCGCTCGGCGCCCCGATCATCCTGCCCCAGCCGGTGCGCCCCCCGCGCCGACACGCCCGTTCCAGGCGAGCAGCGCCGGACGCCCGTGCTCGGTGCCGATCCGGCTGACGGTCCCGGTGTCCAGCCGGAACAGCGCCCCGGCCGACGGCGGCAGCCCGAGCCTACGAGCCGTCAGCACCCGCAGGAAATGGGCGTGGGCGACCAGGACGACATCACCACCGGCACCGTCCCGCAGCCGGGGTGCGATCCGCGCCAGCACCCGGTCGGCGCGCGCCCCGACCTGCTCGGGGCTCTCGCCGGGGTGCCCGGCCGGGCCCGGCACCGTCCCGTCGTCGAAGAGGAACCAGCCGGGCCGCTCCCGCTGGATCTCGGCGGTGGTGACGCCCTCGTAGCCGCCGTAGTCCCACTCGCGCAGGTCGGGCTCGGTCGCGGCGCCCTTCAGGCCCGCCAGCTCGGCGGTCCGCGCGGCCCTGGCCATGGGGCTCACCAGCACCTCGGCGATGTCCCGCCCCTCCAGCCACGGCCGCAGCGCCTCGGCCTCGCGCTCCCCGCGCCCGGTCAGCGGCAGGTCCGTCCAGCTGGTGTGCCGGCCGTCACGGCTCCACTCGGTCTCGCCGTGCCGGATCAGCAGCAGCTCACTCATCGCCGCTCGTCGCCTTGGCCTGCGCCTCGGCCACCGAGGCCCGCACCTCGTCCATGTCGAGCTCGCGCGCCTGCCGGATGACGTCCTCCAGCGCGGCAGCGGGCAGCGCGCCGGGCTGGGCGTAGACGGCGATGTTCTCCCGCACGATCATCAGGGTCGGGATCGACCGGATCTCGAAGGCGGCGGCCAGCTCCGGCTGCGCCTCGGTGTCGACCTTGGCGAACACCAGGTCGTCATGGGTCTGCGCGGCACGCTCGAAGACGGGCGCGAAGCTCCGGCACGGCCCGCACCACTCGGCCCAGAAGTCGATGAGCACGAACCCGCTGCCGGACACCACCTCGTCGAAGTTGTCCTTGGTGAGCTCCACGGTGCTGCTGCTCATGAGCGCCTACCCGCTTTCCGGTCCGGTCCGTCGACTGCTGGCCCTGGCACCGTAACCGCCCGTCGGCACGGCGTATTCCACGCGGCCCGGCCCCTACCCCGCAAGAGCGACACGACGCGGGCCGGTTCCCTCCGGCCCGGCCGCCGGCGCCCCCGCTACCCGCTCGCGTCCGCCAGGGCCCGTTCGACGCCCGGCTCGTGCGGCCCCAGGAACGTCGGGCTGGGGCGCACCAGCGCGTCCAGCGCCGCCTTGCCGGCCGCGAACACCTCGCGGGCGCCGCCCGCGTACCAGGTGACGTCGTGCTTGGCGGCCACCCCGACCCCGTAGGAGTCGATGCCCGCCGCCTCGCACAGCGCCACCGCCCGGCGTATGTGGAAGCCCTGGCTGATCAGCACCGCGTGCTTCACCCCGAAGATCCGCTCGGCGCGGGCGCAGGAGTCCCAGGTGTCGAAGCCTGCGAAGTCGGCGACGATCCGGTCCTGCGGGACTCCCCGCTCCGTCAGGTACGCGCGCATCGCGTCCGGTTCGTCGTAGTCGGCGCGGCTGTTGTCGCCGGTGACCAGCACCACGCGCACCTTGCCCGCGCGGTACAGCTCGGCCGCCGCGTCCAGGCGGTGCGCCAGGTACGGGGACGGCCTGCCCTGCCACAGGCCGGCGCCGAAGACCATCGCGACCGGCGCCGGGGGCACGTCGCCGATCTCCCGCACCCGCGGCGTGCCCGATACGTACACCCAGGTGGCGGGCAGCAGCGCCAGTACGCACGCCGCCATCACCGCCCACAGCAGGTGCCGTCTGCCGCTCCTCGTCGCGGGCAGCGCCGGGCGCATCATTCGCGCCGGACCCGCAGAAAACATGTGACCTCCCCCGTTTCGCGATGGACCAACGCGGGGCGCTCCCGGCTGGTTCCCGTACCGCACGCGCATCGCTGCTGTCACACCCTGCGGCTACCGTCAGAAGTATGAACGGCAGCACAGCACGGACAGCGTCGGAGCAGAACGGCATCGCCGGCTACGAGGAACCGGACCTGGAGCGCTGGGCGCCCGAGCCCGACAAACGGCCCGGCCGCACCGCCTTCCAGCGCGACCGGGCCCGCGTGCTGCACTCCGCCGCGCTGCGCCGCCTCGCCGGCAAGACCCAGGTCGTCACGCCCGGCGTGAGCGACCACGCCTGGGACGCCAGCCCCCGCACCCGCCTGACGCACTCCCTGGAATGCGCCCAGGTGGGCCGCGAGCTGGGCGCCGCCCTCGGCTGCGACCCCGACCTCGTCGAGGTCGCCTGCCTGGCGCACGACCTGGGCCACCCGCCCTTCGGGCACAACGGCGAGCAGGCCCTCGACGAAGTAGCCGCGTCCTGCGGCGGATTCGAGGGCAACGCCCAGTCGCTGCGCCTGCTCACCCGGCTCGAGCCCAAGCGCTTCGTGCCGGACCCGGCCACGGGCGAGCTGGTCAGTGTCGGCCTCAACCTCACCCGCGCCGCCCTGGACGCCGCCACCAAGTACCCCTGGACGCGCGGCGGCCACCCCACCGACCCGGCCTCCCGCAAGTTCGGCGTCTACGCCGACGACGTGCCCGTCTTCCAGTGGCTGCGCCAGGGCGCCCCGGGCCACCGCCAGAGCTTCGAGGCGCAGGTCATGGACTGGGCCGACGACGTCGCCTACTCCGTGCACGACGTCGAGGACGGCCTGCACGCCGGCCACCTGGACCCGGCCGTCCTGCTGGCCGGGCCCGAGCGCCGCGAGGTCTTCGCCGTCGCCGCCGGCCGCTACGCCCCGGGCGCCGGGACCGACGAGCTCGCCGAGGCGCTGGACCGCCTCCTCGAGCAGGAGTGGTGGCCGCACGGCTACGACGGCTCCGCCGTCTCCCAGGCCCGCCTCAAGGACGCCACCAGCCAGCTCATCGGCCGGTTCTGCCTCGCGGCCGAGGGGGCCACCCGGGCCGCCTGGGGGCCCGGCCGGCTCACCCGCTACGGGGCCGAGCTGGTCGTCCCGCGCGAAACGCGCCTGGAGTGCGCGGTGCTCAAGGCCGTCGCCGACCGCTACGTCATGCAGCGCGAGGACCAGGAGAAGCTGCGCGCCGAACAGCGCGTGGTCATCGCCGAGCTGGGCGCGGCGCTGGCCGCCCGCGCCCCCGACGGGCTCGACCCGCAGTTCCGCACCCTGTTCACCGAGGCCGCCGACGACACCGGCCGGATGCGGGCGATCGTCGACCAGATCGCGGCCATGACCGACATCTCGGCGCGTTCCCTGCACGCCCGGCTCACCGGCCCGCGCGGCAGGGCCGGCACCGGGCGGCCGGACGGTCCCCGGGACTGACCCCGCGGGGCCCTTGCGGTGGGCGTCCCGTCCGGGGTAGTCCCTCTACCGGCGCCACGCGGGGTGCGGGACTCTCGGCAGTGGCTCTTTCGACCGGGGACGACAACCGCGGACGTGCCGGAACGGGACGTACCGCGCGCAGCGAGGAGGCAGCAAGTGGTGGACGCACACCAGACGTTCGTCATCGTCGGAGGGGGCCTGGCCGGCGCGAAGGCGGCCGAGACCCTCCGGTCGGAGGGCTTCACCGGCCGGGTGATCCTCATCTGCGACGAACGCGAGCATCCCTACGAGCGCCCGCCGCTCTCCAAGGGCTACCTCACGGGCCGCGACGCCCGCGACAGCGTGTTCGTCCACAAGCCCGACTGGTACGCCAAGGCCGATGTCGAGCTGCACCTCGGCCAGCCCGCCGTCCACCTCGACCGCGCCGCCAAGTCCGTCCGCCTGGGCGACGGCACCCTCGTCCACTACGACAAGCTGCTGCTGGCCACCGGCTCCGAGCCCCGCCGCCTCGACATCCCCGGCACCGGCCTGGCCGGCGTCCACCACCTGCGCCGCCTCGCGCACGCCGAGCGGCTGCGCGGCGTGCTGTCCTCCCTCGGCCGCGACAACGGCCACCTCGTGATCGCCGGCGCCGGCTGGATCGGCCTGGAGGTGGCCGCCGCCGCCCGCGGCTACGGCGCCGAGGTGACCGTCGTCGAGCCCGAGCCCACCCCGCTGCACACCGTCCTGGGCCCCGAGCTCGGCCAGCTCTTCACCGACCTGCACAGCGAGCGCGGCGTCCGCTTCCACTTCGGCGCCCGCCTCACCGAGATCGCCGGGCACGACGGCGTGGTCCTCGCCGCCCGCACCGACGACGGCGAGGAGCACCCCGCCCACGACGTCCTCGCCGCCATCGGCGCCGCCCCCCGCACCGCCCTCGCCGAAGCCGCCGGTCTCGCCCTCGTCGACCGCGAGGACGGCGGCGGCATCGCCGTCGACGCCACCCTGCGCACCTCCGACCCCGACATCTACGCGGCCGGCGACGTCGCCGCCGCCGAGCACCCCTGGCTGGGCACCCGGCTGCGCGTCGAGCACTGGGCCAACGCCCTCCACGAAGGCCCCGCCGCCGCCCGCGCCATGCTGGGCCAGGAGGTCTCCTACGACCGGGTGCCGTACTTCTTCTCCGACCAGTACGACCTGGGCATGGAGTACTCCGGCTACGCGCCCCCCGGCAGCTACGACCAGGTGGTGTGCCGGGGCGACGTCGGCAAGCGCGAGTTCATCGCCTTCTGGCTGTCCCAGGGACGGCTGCTGGCCGGGATGAACGTCAATGTGTGGGACGTCACCGAGCCGATCCAGCGGCTGATCCGCTCCGGCGCCCGCCTGGACCCCGAAGCCCTCGCCGACCCGGCGGTGCCGCTGGACGCGCTGGCGACGGCATGAGGGCCACGGCATGAGAAAGATCCGCACCGCCCCGGTCCCCGTCGGGGAGATCTTCGCCCTGCGGCACACCGTCCTGCGGCCCGGCCTGCCCGCCCGGTCGGCCGTCTTCCCCGAGGACGACGCCCCCGGCACGTTCCACATCGCCGCCTACGACGAGGAGGGGGCCGTCCGCGGCTGCGTCACCTTCCTCCCCGAGCCCCTGCCCGAGCCCCTGCCCGGCGCGGACGGGCCGGCGTACCGCTTCCGCGGCATGGCCAGCGACCCGGCCGTGCGCGGCCTGGGCTACGGCGTCGCCGTCCTGCGGGCCGGCCTGGCCGAGGCGGCCGCGCGCGGCGCCGCCCTGGTGTGGTGCAACGGCCGCACCTCCGCCCGGGGCTTCTACGAGCACCACGGCTTCCGGGCGCGCGGCGAGGAGTTCGTCGTGGAGGGCGTCGGCCCGCACTTCGTCTTCACGATCGGGGTTCCGGACAGCGCGGCCGGGGATGTCGGAGGGCCACCGTAGAATTCACGCGTGGCAGGCAGGATCAACGATGACGATGTGAAGGCGGTCCGGGACGCGGTCCCGATCGACGCCGTCGTGTCCGAGTACCTCCAGCTGCGCAACGCGGGCGGCGGCAACCTCAAGGGCCTGTGCCCGTTCCACGACGAGAAGTCCCCGTCCTTCCAGGTCAGCCCCGCCAAGGGGCTCTTCTACTGCTTCGGCTGCCAGGAGGGCGGGGACACCGTCGACTTCATCATGAAGATCGACCACCTCTCCTTCGCCGAGACCATCGAGCGCCTCGCCTCCCAGGCCGGCATCACGCTGCGCTACGAGGAGGGCGGCTACACGCCCGGCCGCCAGCAGGGCGAACGCATCCGCCTGGTCGAGGCCCACAAGATCGCGGCGAAGTTCTACGCCGAGCAGCTGGCGAGCCCCGAGGCCGAGATCGGCCGGCAGTTCCTCGCCTTCCGCGGCTTCGACCAGGCCGCCGCCGAGCACTTCGGCGTCGGCTACAGCCCGGCCGGCTGGGACCACCTCACCCGCTTCCTGCGCGGCAAGGGCTTCAGCGACAAGGAGCTGCTGCTCTCCGGCCTCGCCCAGGACAGCCGCAGCGGCAAGCCCATCGACCGCTTCCGCGGCCGCCTGATGTGGCCCATCCGCGACATCACCGGCGAGGTCATCGGCTTCGGCGCCCGCAAGCTGCGCGACGACGACAACGGCCCGAAGTACCTCAACACCCCCGAGACCGCGATCTACAAGAAGTCGCACGTCCTCTACGGCATCGACCTCGCCAAGAAGGACATCGCCAAGACCAACCGCGCGGTGGTCGTCGAGGGCTACACCGACGTCATGGCCTGCCACCTGGCCGGCGTCACCACGGCCATCGCCACCTGCGGCACCGCCTTCGCCGGCGACCACATCAAGATCCTGCGGCGGCTGCTGATGGACAACTCCGCCTCCGAGGTCGTCTTCACCTTCGACGGCGACGCGGCCGGCCAGAAGGCCGCCCTGCGCGCCTTCGAGGACGACCAGAAGTTCGCCGCCGAGACCTCCATCGCCATCACCCCCGGCGGCATGGACCCCTGCGAGCTGCGCCTGGCCGAGGGCGACGCCGCCGTGCAGACCCTGGTGGACACCCGCACCCCGCTGTTCGCCTTCGCCATCCGCCAGGTCGTCGCCCGCCACAACCTGGACACCGCCGAGGGCCGCGCCGCCGCCCTGGAGGCCGCCGCCCCGATCGTGGCGAACATCAAGAACAGCGCCATCCAGCACGAGTACGCCGTGCAGCTGGCCGGCATGCTCGGCATCCTCGACACCCAGTTCGTCGTCCGCCGCGTCGGCCAGCTGGCCCGCTGGGCGCGCGAGCGCGGGCAGCGGCCCGACCAGGGCCGCGGACAGCAGCGGCAGGCGCCGCCCGCCGCCCCTGCCGCCCCGCAGGCCCCCCGTGGGGGCCCCGCACTCAACCTGCGCAGCCCCGCCCAGCTCACCGAGCGCGAGCTGCTCAAGCTCGCCCTGCAGTTCCCCGAGCTGGTCGCCCCCGCCTTCGACGCCTACGGGGAGGACGAGTTCACCGCCGCCCCCTACGTTCTCGTCCGCCGCGCCGTCGAGGAGGCCGGCGGCGTCACCCAGGCCGACGCGGGCTACCTCGCCCGGGTCCGCGACGCCGCCCCCGACGACACCGTGCGCCGCCTGGTGACCGAGCTGGCCGTCGAGGCGATCCGCGCCAAGAACGTGGACGAGGCCTACGCGGGCGTGCAACTGGTCCAGGTCCGGCTGCGGGCCGTGGAGCGGCGCGTGAAGGACGTCCAGGCCGGCATGGTCCGGCTGGGCAGCCAGGCCGACCCCGAGCACCTGGCCGCCGTGGCCAACGAGCTCTGGGTGCTTGAGCAGTACGGCCGTGCCCTGAAGGACCGCGGCGCAGCCGCCCTGTAATCGTCCGGTCACCGTACGGGCTCAGAAAGTGCCCGCACGCCCCTCGTGGCGGGCCCGCGTCGTGCCCCACACTGGTGGGCGGTGCCCGAGTCCCGGAGCGCGGCAGGTCCGGCCTGCTGGACCGGACTCCCCCCGAAGCCGCTCCAGCTCCCGGCACGGGCGGCGGCACGGCCGCCGTCGCGCCCGAATGCTCTGCCGCATGTTCTGCCGCCTCAGCAGCGATCACCCTGGAGGTCGCCCCCGTGCAGACCCGGACCCCGACACTGCCACAGGCCCAGGCCGATCCGGCACCGTCCGTGCCGCAGCAGGCCGAGCCCCCCGCGTCCGAGACCCTGGCCTTCGCCGTGGAGCCCGTTCCGGATCCGGTCCGGGAGCCGGCACCGGAACCGGCCGCGCGGGCCGACACCAGCGGCCCGTCCTCCGACCTCTTCCGCCAGTACCTGCGCGAGATCGGCCGCATCCCGCTGCTGTCGGCGGCCGAGGAGGTGGAGCTGGCCCGCCGCGTCGAGGCGGGCCTGTTCGCCGAGGAGAAGCTGAGCAGCACCCCCGACCTCGACACCCAGCTGGCCCTCGACCTCGACCGGCTGGTGGTGCTCGGCCGGATGGCCAAGCGCCGCCTGATCGAGGCCAACCTGCGCCTGGTGGTCTCCGTCGCCAAGCGCTACATCGGCCGCGGCCTGACCATGCTCGATCTGGTGCAGGAGGGGAACCTGGGCCTGATCAGGGCGGTCGAGAAATTCGACTACGCCCGGGGCTACAAGTTCTCGACGTACGCGACCTGGTGGATCCGCCAGGCCATGTCCCGGGCGCTGGCCGACCAGGCCCGCACCATCCGGGTGCCCGTGCACGTGGTGGAGCTGATCAACCGCGTGGTGCGGGTCCAGCGCAGGATGCTGCAGGAGCGCGGCTACGAGCCCACCCCCGAGGAGGTCGCCGTCCAGCTCGACCTCTCCGAGGAGCGGGTCAGCGAGGTGCTGCGCCTGGCCCAGGAGCCGGTGTCGCTGCACGCCCCGGTGGGCGAGGAGGACGACGTCGCGCTCGGCGACCTCATCGAGGACGGCGACGCCACCTCTCCCGTGGAGTCCGCGGCCTTCCTGCTGCTGCGCGAGCACCTGGAGGCCGTGCTCTCCACCCTCGGCGAGCGCGAGCGCAAGGTCGTCCAGCTGCGCTACGGGCTGGCCGACGGCAGGCCCCGCACGCTGGAGGAGATCGGCCGGATATTCGGCGTCACGCGCGAGCGCATCCGCCAGATCGAGTCCAAGACCCTCAACAAGCTGCGCGACCACGCCTTCGCCGACCAGCTCCGGGGCTACCTGGACTGAGGCACGGCCGCGCGCCGGCCGTCACACCGCGTCGAAGGCCCCGGGGTGGGTCTGCTCGCGCACGGTCGCGTACTGCTGCCGCACCGCCTGCCCCACGGGCAGGTCCTCGCCCGTCGGCTCGAACACCTGGCCCGCGGCCGCGGGCCACAGCGGGGGCTGCTGCGGGGACAGCATGCCCTGCTGCACGCCCAGCGCCCACGCGGCCTGCCGGGCCGCGCCCAGCGCCGCGTAGTCGGCGGGCTGCACCACGACCACCTGCGCGCCGAACAGCGACGGGGCGATCGCCTGCACGGCCGGCAGCTCGGCCGCCGGGCCCAGCAGGAAGACCCGGCGCACCTCGACGCCGCGGCCGCGCAGCACGTCCAGCGCGTCCGTCAGCCCGCACAGCATGCCCTCGAAGGCCGCCCGCGCCAGGTGCTCGCGCTTCATGCTCTCGCGCCGCAGGCCGGAGAGGGTGCCGGCGGCGTGCGGCAGGTGCGGGGTCCGCTCGCCCTCGAGGTAGGGCAGCAGGACCATCCCGTAGGAGCCGGGCGAGGACAGCAGGGCCAGCTCGGAGAGGCCGCCCAGGTCCGTGCCGAGCAGTTCGGCGGTGCCGCGCAGGACGCGTGTGGCGTTGAGGGTGTGCACGACGGGCAGGTGCATGCCGGTGGCGTCGGCGAAGGACGTGATGGTGCCGGTGGAGTCCGCGAGCGCCGAGTGGTGCACGGCGAAGACCGAGCCGGAGGCGCCCAGCGAGACCACCGCGTCGCCCAGGCCCACGCCCAGGCCGAAGGCCGCCGCCATCGTCTCGCCCGTACCGGCCGAGATCAGCAGGCCCTCCGGGGTGTGCCCGGCCGGCTCGGCGGGCGCCAGCACGTCCGGCAGCGCCGCCTGGCGGCCCAGTGCCAGCTCCACCAGGTCGGGGCGCCAGCTGCCCGTCGCCGCCGACCAGAAGCCCGTTCCCGAGGCGTCGCCGCGGTCCGTGGTCCGGCGCAGCGGGCGGCCCAGCAGCTGCCAGACCAGCCAGTCGTGCGGCTGCAGCACCGCGGCCACGCGCGCGGCCGACTCGGGTTCGTTGCGGGCCAGCCAGCGCAGCTTGGCCACCGCCTGGGCCGCCTGGGGCACCGCCCCGACGGCCTCCGCCCACGCGGCCCGGCCGCCCAGGGCGTCGGTGAGGTCGGCCGCGGCGGCCTGGACGCGCTTGTCGTTGCCGAGCAGGGCCGGACGTACGAGCACGCCGCCGGCGTCCAGGGTGAGGAGCCCGTGCTGCTGCGCGGAGACGCCGATGGCCTGGACGCCCTCCAGCAGGCCGCCGGTGGCCGCGTCGCCCAGCGACATCAGCCACGCCTGGGGATCGCCCTCCGGAAGCGACGACGGATGGGGTGCGTACCCCTGCCGGAGCACGGCGCCCGTGTCCGTGTCACAGACGACGATGCGCGTGCTGTCCGAAGAACTGTCCAACCCGGCGACTATGCCCATGCCGAGATGATGCCAAACCCCTGCCGGTGACCCGGCATCCGGTCGGTCATTGGGGGAGGCGCCGCTCGGGGGACGGGGCAGGGGGCCGGGTCAGGTGTTGCTGGTGCCCCACTCGTCCTCGTCGGCGCGCTGCTCGCGCAGGGAACGGATCCGGCCCGCCACCGAGCCCGGCAGCCGCTCGCCCAGCCGGTCACAGGCCTTCGACGCCAGCGCCCGGCCGTTCACGGCGGCGGTCTCCACCGTGTTGCGCACGGCGGGATTCTGCGCGACCCGCTGCGCGCCCTTGCGCAGCTCCTCGTACCGTTCGCGCCCGGCCCGCGCGCCGAGCACATACCCGACAGCCGCGCCGGTGATGAACGTCAGCCGGTAGCGCATCGCGCACCGTCCTTCCGCTTCCGTCGGATCCGCTGTGCCCCGCCTACCCGGCCGCGCCGAAGGTCACTCCCGAGGTCCGGGGGGATACCGATTGGCGGAGCACCCCCCTGCTTGCGCTAATGTATGTGTCGCAGCGAGCGCACGCCGCCCGGGAGACCGGTCGGAGGTGCATTCGAGGCACAGCGACAATCCCCTGTAGCTCAATTGGCAGAGCAGCCGGCTGTTAACCGGCAGGTTACTGGTTCGAGTCCAGTCGGGGGAGCGCGATCCCTTGTAGCTCAATTGGCAGAGCAGCCGACTGTTAATCGGCAGGTTACTGGTTCGAGTCCAGTCGGGGGAGCTGTGAGACGAGGACCCTTCGGGGTCCTTTTTTCATGCCGGAGGGGAACCGAACGGCCGTGATCGAAGTCCTCATGGTCAGACCGATCACACGATACGGCCCCACCGGGGCAGCAGATCGTATGAACGGCTATGCTGCGGCAGACGGCGCGCACAGATGTGCGCGACGCGCCGTGAACGGGGCGGTAGCTCAGCCGGTTAGAGCAGCGGACTCATAATCCGTCGGCCGTGGGTTCGAGTCCCACCCGCCCCACTCACGTCGCGCAGGCGCAGAAACGATGCGACCTGCGGGTTTCAGTGCCCCGACCGGCCTCTGCCGGGCGGGGCACAGTGCTGAGCGCTCCGCCGCGTGACGCAGGTCTCACTGTGCGCTCACCTGCCGCGCTCACGCCCGCTGGGGCTCGCGGCCGTTTATGGCGTCCAGGTAGAGGCGGAAGATCTCGTCGTCGTTCAGGGGGCTGTAGGAGATCTTGTCGCTCTCCTCGCCGTCGGGTCCGCCGCCGTTCAGGCCGCCGAGGACGCCGACGATGTCGCCGGTCTTCGTCCGCTCGTCGAAGTTGGCCAGCCAGGGGCTGCCGGAGGTGCCGGAGAAGAAGCCGTCGCAGCGCATGGTCATCTGCTTGTGGCCCGGCAGCCGGGAGGTCAGGGCGGTGCAGCGGATGGCGCGGTCGGCGGGGTCGCTCTCGGCGCTGGGGTAGCCGATGACGGTGACGCGGTTGGTGTAGCCGGGCGTGCGCGCCAGGCGGTTGGCGCCGGTGACGCGCTCGAGCTGGCGACCGCGGCTGTCGGCCTTGACGGTGGCGAAGGCGAAGTCCAGGTCGGAGCCGTCGCCGGTGTCCGCGCGGCGGGGGTCGACGAAGGAACGATCCACCGCCCACACCCCGTAGGGCTGTCTGCTCTCGCCCTGCCGGTAGCCGGGGACGAACGCGGCGTCGTCGCCGAAGCCGCAGTGACCGGCGGAGACGATGAGGTTGCCCTTGGGGCTGTGGACCACGCTCGCCGTGCAGTGATGGTCCTTCAAATCCTCGCCGACGTAGAACAGCACGCCGACGGTCGGGATCCCGTCGAAGTGCCGGGCGCTGCTCGTGACGCCCCGGCCCGCGCTCGCCGCGTCGCCGTCGGCCGCGTCGTCCAGGGTGGCCGTGGACATCCGCGCGGGCCCCCAGAACCGCCGGGCCTCCTCGCTGGACCAGGTGCCGTCGCGGCCGTGTCCGCCGGCCCCTCTGGGGACGGCCGCCGCGAGTGCGACCACATACAGCCCCGCGAGCATGGAACGGACCCAACGGGCCCGGCTCCACCGGGAGAAACGCACAAGCACCCCCACCGCGTCAGGAAGGTAGCGACAGGCTAACCGCAACCGGCGGGAATCCCGTGCACCGGGCTGTTTTCCGCATGGTCGGGAGGGCGAATGGTCAGTAGGACGAATGGTCGGTCAGGCGCATGGTCGGGAGGGCGAATCATCGCCCCGCTCACCCGCCCCACTGGTCGTACGCCAGCTTGCACACCAGCGCCAGGACCACCACGACCAGCACGCCGCGCACGAAGCCGGTGCCCCGCTTGAGGGCCATCCGCGCGCCCAGCGCGCCGCCGGTGAGGTTGAAGACGGCCATGGGGGCGGCGATTTGCCACAGCACGGCGCCCTGCGCGGTGAAGGTGACCAGCGCGCCCACGTTGGTGCAGACGTTGACGATCTTCGCCGTGCCGGAGGCCGCCACCAGGTCCATGTGGAGGATCCCGGCCAGCGCCAGGACGAGGAAGGTGCCGGTTCCGGGGCCGATCAGCCCGTCGTAGAAACCGATGCCGAGGCCGGCGACGAGGACGGCGGTGAGCACGCGGCGCCGGGTCGGGGCGGTGGTGGCGCCGGCCGTGGCGCCGAAGGTGGGCCGCAGCAGCACGAAGGCGAGCACCGCCAGCAGCACGGCCATGATCAGGGGCCGCAGCACGGCGCTGTTGATCCCGGAGGCGAAGAACGCGCCGGCCAGCGAGCCGCCGAGCGCGGCGAGTCCGATGCGCACGGCGGTCCGTACGTCGATGGGCGCCTTGCGGGTGTAGGCGACGGCGGCGGCGGTCGTGCCGCAGATGGCGACGGCCTTGTTGGTGCCGAGGATGTGAGCGGGCGGCAGATGCGGCAGTCCCACCAGCAGCGCGGGCAGCTGGAGGAGGCCGCCGCCGCCCACCACGGCGTCGATCCAGCCGGCCGCCGCCGCGGTCAGGCAGAGCACGGCCAGCGTCGTCAGCGATATGTCGGGGATCACCGGCGCGATCGTACGGGGTCGGTCCCGGGCGGCGTGCCGTCCCGCTGTCTCCCGTAGCCTTTCCCGAGAGCTAGCTACTCACCCGTAGCGACCACGCACGGATCGCAGAGGAGCACGGCACACATGAACACCTGGAACACGAGCGACATCCCCGACCAGAGCGGTCGTACCGCCGTCGTGACGGGGGCGAACAGCGGCATCGGGTTCGTCACCGCCCGGGAGCTCGCCCGGCGGGGGGCGAGGGTGGTGCTGGCGTGCCGGGACGCCACGCGGGGGAAGGCCGCCGAGGAGCTGTTGCGGGCTCAGGTGCCCGGGGCGGACGTGCGGTTGGCCGAGCTGGACCTCGCCGACCTGGCCTCGGTGCGGGCCTTCGCCGGGGAGCTGAAGGAGGACCGGCTGGATCTGCTGGTGAACAACGCCGGGGTGATGGCGTTGCCGCACCGCCGGACGGTCGACGGCTTCGAGATGCAGCTGGGCACCAATCACCTCGGGCACTTCGCGCTCACGGGGCTGCTGCTGCCCCTGCTGCGCGAGGCCGGGGCCGGGGCGCGGGTGGTGACGGTCTCCAGCGGGCTGCACTTCCTGGGGAACGTCGATCCGCGCGATGTACAGATGGACAACGGCTACCGCCGCTGGACCGCCTACGGCCGGTCAAAGAGCGCCAACCTGCTCTTCACCCACGAGCTCGCGCGTCGGCTGACGGCCGAGGGGTCGGAGGTCGTGGCGGCGGCCGCGCACCCGGGGTACGCGGCGACCAACCTGCAGACGGCCGGGGCGCGCATGGAGGGCCGGGCGTGGGCCGAGCGGGCCGCGGAGCTGCTCAACCGGGCCGTGGCGCAGAGCGCGGAGGACGGCGCCCTGCCGACGCTGTACGCGGCGACGGCGCCGGGCGTGCGGCAGGACGACTTCATCGGGCCCCGCGTCCTGCTCTGGCGCGGCGCCCCGGCGCGCTCGCCGCGGGCGCCCTGGACGCGGGACGACCGGGCGAGCGCCGGCCTGTGGTCGGTCTCGGAGCGGCTGACGGGCGTCACGTACGAGTGAGCGGGGACTCGGGTCCGTCCCGACGCCCTAGTCGAGCCCCGACGCCCTGAGCACCGCCCGCGCGCCCTCGCCGTCGATGCGGTCCGCGAGGGCGGCCAGCGGCACCGCGCCCTCGCGCAGCAGGCCGCGCTCGCGGGCGCGGCGCGCGCCGGTCTCCAGGTGGTGCCACAGCAGGGGGTTGGCGGCGAGCACCCTGGGGTCCAGCTCGACGCGGTTGCCGCCCACGTCCCGCAGGACCAGCCGCGGGGCGATGCCGTCCGCGCGCCGCACCTGGGTGAGCAGGTCGGTGCGGACCCGGTGCTCGCGCAGCAGGCCTCGGGCGGCGAGCCAGTCGGCTCCCGCGGTGACCCGCACGGGCCTGAGGACGGCGACGAGGGCGCCGCCGATCGCCGCCCAGCAGCCGCCGCGCGGCCAGTCGAGGCTGCCCCGGGCCAGGTCGGCGAGGACGAGCACCCCGCCGAGGGCCAGCCCGCACCACCACGCGGAGAGGGCCTCGCGCCGCCAGCCGAGGTCCCGGGCGAGCACGCCGCCGGCCGGCGGCCGCTCCCGTGGGCCCCGGCCGTGACGGTTCGCCTCGCGCACGCGCGTACGCGCCCGTAATGTCTGTCGCCGTCCCATGCCGTGACGGTAGAACCGGCCTCATGGTCAAGTGCCCCGTGTTGACGCCCCACTGACGGGGTCTTGGCCAATCCTTGCGCCACTCTGACGCACCCTTCCCCGCAGACGTCAAGAACGCGTATGGAAACCGCCAAAACGCGCCAAGAGGCCGCCAAGGGACGGCGACGCCCCGGCGGCGCGGGCGCACGCTGAGCCTCCCACCCAACGGAGGTACGACAAAAGATGTCCATGCTGGCCAATTCGGAGCACGCGGCGGGCACGGGCGAGGAGCCGCCCGATACCGGCGCCGTCCGGCCCGCCGCCGAGGACCGGCACCGGCTCACCGCCACCCAGGGGCTGGCGGCCCTGTCGCTCGACGCGATGGCGTCGGTGGCGTACGGCCCGGAGGCGATCGTCCTGGTGCTGGCGGCCGCCGGGGCGCACGGCCTGGGCTTCACGCTGCCGGTCACGCTCGCGATCGCCGCGCTGCTGGCCGTGCTCGTCGCCTCCTACCGGCAGGTCATCGCGGCGTTCCCCGACGGCGGCGGCTCCTACGCGGTCGCCAAGCGGCATCTGGGGCGGCGCACGAGCCTGTTCACCGCCGCCTCCCTGGTCCTGGACTACGTGCTCAACGTGGCCGTCTCGGTCACCGCCGGCGTCGCCGCGCTCACCTCCGCCTTCCCCTCCCTCTACGGCGACCGGCTGTGGATCTGCCTGGGCGTGCTGGCGCTGGTCACCGGCGTCAACCTGCGCGGCATCGTGGACTCCGCCAAGGCGTTCATCGTGCCCACCGCCGTCTTCGTCGGCTCGATCCTGGCGGTGATCGTGGTCGGCCTGTTCCGTTCCGCGCCCGCGAGCACCGAGGCCGCCGCCGGCCACGCGTCGGTCCTGTCCGACAACGCCACCGCCGTGGGCGCCCTGCTGCTGCTCAAGGCCTTCGCCGCGGGCTGCTCGGCCCTGACCGGCGTCGAGGCCGTCGCCAACGCCGTGCCCTCCTTCCGCGCCCCGGCCACCCGCCGCGCGCAGCGCACGGAGGTCGCGCTGGGCGCGCTGCTGGGCGCCATGCTGATCGGCCTGTCGGTGCTCATCGGCCGCTTCCACCTGCAGCCGGTCGAGGGCGTCACGGTCCTCGCGCAGCTGGCCGACGCCTCGCTCGGCCACAACTGGGCCTTCTACGTGGTTCAGTTCGCGACCGTGATCCTCCTCGCGCTGGCCGCCAACACCTCCTTCGGCGGGCTGCCCGTCCTGATGAGCCTGCTGGCCCGGGACAACTACCTGCCGCACGTCTTCGGCCTCAAGGCCGACCGCCAGGTGCACCGGCACGGCGTGCTGGCCCTGGCCGCCGTCTCCGCCCTGCTGCTGGTGTTCTCCGGCGGCGACGTCAACACGCTCGTGCCGCTCTTCGCGATCGGGGTGTTCGTCGGCTTCACCATCTGCCAGGTCGGCATGGTCCGTCACTGGCGGCAGGAACGATCCGCCGGCTGGCGGGGCAAGGCGCTGCTCAACGGCTTCGGGGCCGTGCTCACGGGCGTGTCGGCCGTCGTCGTCACCGCGACGAAGTTCACCGAGGGCGCCTGGCTGATCGTCGTGGCGCTGCCGCTGCTGGTGCTGGTCCTCGAGGCCGTGCACCGGGCGTACGGGCGGATCGGCGAGCGCCTGGGGCTGGGCCGGGTGCCCGAGGCGCCGCGCCGCTGCCACTCGCTGGTCGTGGTGCCGGTCTCCTCGCTGTCCCGGCTGACGAGCAAGGCGCTGACCGCCGCCGTCTCGCTGGGCGACGAGGTGGTGGCCGTGACCGTCGCCCAGCCCGACGCGGAGGGCCGGCGCGCGGTGGAGTCGCTGCGACGCGACTGGGAGCTGTGGAACCCGGGCGTCGACCTGGTCGAGCTGCCCGCGCCCTCGCGCTCCTCCCTGGGCCGCCCGATCGTGGAGTACGTGCGCGAGCTGTCCGACCGGCACCCCGACAACCGGGTGACCGTGCTCATCCCCGAGGTGGAGCCCGCGCACGTCTGGCAGCGGCTGCTGCAGAACCAGCGGGGCGCGGTGGTCGCGCACGCGGTGCGGCGGGACACGGACGCGGTGATCTGCCGGCTGCGGTTCCGCATCGCGGCGGGGACACCGCGCTGAGCGGAGGGCCCGGCGACGGCGGAGGGCCGATCGGCAAGCGGAAGGCCGGCCGGAAAGGCGGAGGGCCGGCCGGAAGGCGGAGGCCCTCTGTCGTAATCCCCTTCCATCGCTGATCGTTGATCCCATCGATCCCGGTCCGCGAGGGGAGAGCCGACATGCCGATCACCCGCAGACAGCTCATGGCCGGCGGCGCCGGCCTGGCACTGACGGGCGGCCTCGCCGCCGCGTGCGGATCCGACACCGGACGCGGCGGTGGGGGTTCGGGGCCACGGCTGTCCCAGTGGTACCACCAGTACGGTGAGCCGGGCACCCGGCAGGCGGTGGGCCGTTACGCCGCCGCCTACCGGAAGGCCGACGTCCGGGTGGAGTGGCGGCCCGGCAACTACGACCAGCAGACGGCCGCCGCGCTGCTGAGCACGTCCGGCCCGGACGTCTTCGAGGCCAGTGGCCCGACGGTGGACCAGATCCGCGGCGGTCAGGTCGTCGACCTGACCGATCTCCTGGAGGGCGTGCGGGGCGACTTCCGCCAGGACGTCCTGGCCACCAAGACCTACGAAGGACGCGTGTGGGGCATCCCCATGCTCGTCGACACCCAGCTGCTCTACTACCGCAAGAGCCTCCTCCGCAAGGCCGGAGTGCGGCCGCCGGGGACGCTGGACGAGCTGGTGGACGCCGCCCGCGAGCTCACGGACAGGAACACCAAGGGCCTGTTCCTCGGCAACGACGGCGGCGCGGGCGCCCTCGGCGGAACACCGCTGTACGCCGCCGGGCTCTCGTTGGTGACCGCCGGCGGCACGGTGGGGTTCGACGAACCGGCCGCCGCCCGTACCCTCGGCAAGCTGCACCGGCTGCACGCGGAGAAGTCCCTGCTGCTGGGGGCGCCCACCGACTGGTTCAACCCGGCGGCCTTCACCCAGGGGCTCACCGCGATGCAGTGGACCGGGCTCTGGGCGCTGCCGCAGATCAGGAAGGCGCTCGGGGACGACTTCGGGGTGCTGCCCTTCCCGCCGGACGGCCCGGCCGGCAGGCCGGCCGTCCCGGTCGGGGCGTGGACGGCGGCGGTCAGCTCCCGCAGCGGGCACCAGGAGGCGGCGAAGGCGTTCGTGAAGTGGCTGTGGGTCGAACGCACCGACCACCAGAAGGACTTCGCCCTCTCCTACGGCCTGCACATCCCCGCCCGCGCCTCCCTCGTCGCCGGGGCGGACAGGCTCCAGGAGGGCGCGGCGGCGGAGGTGGTGCGGTTCGCCGGGGAGCACGGCTTCGCCTCGCCGCCCCTTTTGTGGACGGCGGCCTGCCAGACCGCCTATCTGGACGCGCTCAACCGCGTCATCCGGGAGGGCGCCGACCCCGCCGCCCGGGTGCGGACGGCCGTGCGGGCGGCGGAGGGCGAGCTGCGGCGCCTGCGGAAGAAGAGCTGAGTGGGCGCCGGGCGCGTCTCCGGGCAGCGGAACCGTACCCTCTGGTTCTGGATTTTCACCGGGCCGTTCGTAGCCGGGCTCGTCTTCTTCACGTACGTCCCGCTCGCCTGGAGCGTGTACCTCAGCTTCTTCGACGCCCACAACACCGTCTCCCCCACCGAGTTCACCGGCCTCGGCAACTACACGGCCGTGCTGGGCGACGGCGCGTTCCGGTCCTCCCTGGTGACCTTCGCCGTCTTCACGGCCTTCATCGTCCCGGCCACCTACGCGCTGTCACTGGGCCTGGCCCTGGCGGTGAACCGGCTGCGCGTCGCCCAGGCGTTCTTCCGCTCGGTCTTCTTCCTGCCCACCGCCTGCTCGTACGTCGTCGCGGCGGTGATCTGGAAGCTGTCGGTCTTCAACGGGGTGCGGTTCGGACTGGCCAATACCGTGCTGGGATGGTTCGGCGCGGAACCGGTGGCCTGGCTGTCGTCCACCGACCCGCCCTGGTACTGGCTCGTCGTCGTCACCGTCCGCCTCTGGCTGCAGACCGGCTTCTACATGGTGCTCTTCCTGGCCGGGCTGCAGCGGGTTCCGGTGCGGCTGTACGAGGCGGCGGCCCTGGACGGCGCCCGGCCCGGGTGGCAGACGTTCCGCCACATCACCTTCCCGGCGCTGCGCGCCACGTCCGTCGCGGTGGTGCTGCTGCTGGTGGTGGCGGCCTTCCAGGCCTTCGACGAGTTCTACAACCTGCTCTCCGACGCCCGCGGCTACCCGCCCTACGCCCGGCCTCCGCTGATCTACCTCTACTACACCGCGCTCGGGCAGGAGCAGAACCTGGGGCTGGGCAGCGCGGGCGCGGTGGTCCTGGCGCTGGTCGTCGGGGTGGTCACGGTCGTCCAGGCCCGCTGGTCGGGGCTCGGCCGCAAGGAGGAGTGAGCTTTCGTGGACAACGCCCTGGTACGCGCCGGGCGGGCCCTGCGGCTGGTGCTGCTGGTCGCCCTGGCGGTGCTGTTCCTCGTCCCGTTCTATCTGCTCGTCCGCAACGGCCTGGCCTCCGAGGCGGAGATCACCGCGCCCGGCTGGACGTTCCTCCCCCGCGACCCGCACTGGTCGAACGTGCGCGAGCTGTTCACCGACCCGGACGTGCCGATGGCGCACGCGCTGCTGAACTCCTCACTGATCGCGGTGGTCACCACGGCCGGCACCCTGCTGCTCGCCTCGCTCGCCGGGTACGGGCTGGCCCGCATCCCCTACCGGCACGCGAACGCCGTCTTCTACGCGGTGGTGGGCACCCTGCTGGTGCCGGCGGCGGTCACGTTCGTGCCGTCCTTCGTGCTGGTGTCGTCGCTGGGCTGGGTCTCCACGCTGCGTGGGCTGATCGTGCCGACGCTCTTCAGCGCCTTCGCGTGCTTCGTCTTCCGCCAGTACTTCCTGGGCTTCCCGCGCGAGCTGGAGGACGCGGCGCAGGTCGACGGGCTGGGCTACTGGCGCACGTACTGGCAGGTCGTGGTGCCCAACTCCCGGCCGGTGTTCGCGGCGGTGGGCACGATCGTCTTCATCGGCGCCTGGAATTCCTTCCTGTGGCCGCTGGTCATCGGGCAGGGCCGCAGCTCGTGGACGGTGCAGGTCGCGCTGTCGACGTTCACGACCGCGCAGACCGTCAACATCCACGAGCTGTTCGTGGCCGCCGCCGTCTCGATCGTGCCGCTGCTGCTGGTCTTCCTGGTGCTGCAGCGCTACATCGTGGCGGGAGTCGAGCGTTCGGGGATCGACGACTGAGACGGCCGGCCCCGCCCGGCCCGCGTGGCCCCGGAGCTCACCCCCCGGGGAACTGCAGCATCGTGGCGGGGGTGGAACGCTCCGGCAGCGACGGCTGGCTGCGGGCCCTGCCCTGTGTCCCCCGGTGGCCGCCGCGCAGCAGTGCGGCACCCAGCGGGGTGAGGGTGTGCATCACGGCGCTGCCGTTGCGCAGGGTCAGCACCAGCCCGGCCTCGCGCAGCACGCCCGCGTGCTGGCTGGCCGAGGCGGCCGACACCCCGACCCTGCGGGCGAGTTCGCTGGTGGTGCAGCCGCCGCCGATGGAGCCCAGCACCGCCGAGCGGGTGTGCCCGACCAGCTTGCCCAGCGAGCGCGGCGCGGCCGGGGCGGCGGGCGCCGATTCCGACATGGCCCGCGCGGGGTAGACCAGCACCGGGGTGAGCTCGGTGTTCTGCAGGGTCACGGGGGTGCGGCGGCAGAAGAACGAGGGCAGGAGCAGCAGTCCGCGACCATTGAGGTACATGTCCCGGTCGACGGGGTAGTCGACCTCCAGTACCGGTGCCCGCCAGCGCATGGTGGGCGGCAGCGAGGACAGCAGGGCGTCCGCTCCGCCGTCCAGCAGGGCCCGGCCGCGCACGGCGCGGTCGGCCTCGATCTGGGCCTGGATGTGCGCCCAGTACGGGGCGATGGCGGCCTGGTGGTAGGTGTGCAGGGCGTTGATGAGCTTGGCGAAGGCCCTGGCGTCGCCCTCGGCGAGCGATCGTATCCAAGCCGGCAGGGTGCGCACGGTGGGCAGCCGGCTCAGTTCGTCGTGGACCCGGTCGGCCGGGGTGGCCCGCAGGGCCTGTATGCCGGACTCCAGTCCGTCTAACCCTTCGGGCGGTGTCAGGAAGTCCGGGAAATAACCACGGGACGGAACCAGCGGCGCCAGAAGCCGAGTTTCACCATTCAACCGAGCGCGGGTTTCCGAGCGCCAATCGCCGAAGATCGACTCGCCTTGTTTGTCCCGAAGCCGGTGCAGGCTCAATACGGTTTCCCAGAGCACGTCCGGGTCGCCGGCCAGGCGCAACCGGGCCAGATCGAGTCCAGTGAAATGGACACGCAGCACCAAACCCCCACATGAGACATCCGCAACCACCCCCCGCTCACTGAGTATGCACACCGATACGAGGTGTTACCACGTCCTTTTGGCCACAGTTGAAAGGACTCGCGGCGAACATCGCAGAAGCGAAATGCTATTCACGCACTCAGGGCCGCCCCGCTCGTTCCCGTGGGGGGTGGCGAGCGAATAAGCGGCCGCTGAGTACGCGAGTTGCCGCCCGAGCCGATGCGGGCGGCAACAACTCCCGGTGGGGGAGTAAAGAGGGGCGGCGCTCCCGCACGGGCGCCGCCCCTTCGCCATGCCGTGGGGCCGCCGGGAGCGGCCCGGGTGATCATCGCGTACCCATCGCGTTACGAACAGGTTAACGATCTCGCGGATCGACGATCCCGCCGGTCGGCGTTCCCGGCCGCACACGGCGGAAGGGGCGGCCCCCCGCACGGGTGCCGCCCCTTCCTGGTGTCCGGAGCCGCAGGGGGCTGAGGGTCGAGGTCATCCCAACAGCGGCTCCGGCGTTCGGCCGGCCCGGCTCAGCGGGTGTCGCTGGCCGTGCCGTTCAGCGCCGCGGCGCGGCCCGCCTCCAGGCGGGCGACCGGGACGCGGAAGGGCGAGCAGGAGACGTAGTCCAGGCCCACCTCGTGGAAGAAGTGCACCGACTCCGGGTCGCCGCCGTGCTCACCGCACACGCCCAGCTTGAGGTCGGGCCGGGTGGCCCGGCCGGCCTCGGCCGCGGCGCGCACCAGCGAGCCCACGCCGTCCCGGTCGATGGTCTCGAACGGGCTGACCCCGAAGATGCCCTTCTCCAGGTAGGCGGTGAAGAAGCTGGCCTCGACGTCGTCGCGGGAGAAGCCCCACACGGTCTGGGTGAGGTCGTTGGTGCCGAAGGAGAAGAACTCGGCGGCCTCGGCGATCTGATCGGCCGTCAGCGCGGCGCGCGGCAGCTCGATCATGGTGCCGAGCGGCAGCTTGAGGCCGGCGCCGGTGGCGGCCTCGACGTCGGCGATGACGCGCTCGGCCTCCTCGCGGACGATCTCCAGCTCCTGGACGGTGCCCACCAACGGGATCATGATCTCCGCGCGGGGGTCGCCCTTGGCGTTGATCCGCTCGGCCGCGGCCTCGGCGATGGCCCGCACCTGCATGGCGAACAGACCGGGGATGACCAGGCCCAGGCGGACACCGCGCAGGCCCAGCATCGGGTTCTGCTCGTGCAGCTTGTGCACGGCCTGCAGCAGGCGCAGGTCGTTCTCGTTGGCGTCCTCGCGGGCCTCGGCGAGCGCGACCCGCACCGACAGCTCGGTGATGTCGGGCAGGAACTCGTGCAGCGGCGGGTCCAGCAGGCGGACGGTGACCGGCAGTCCGTCCATGGCCTCGAAGAGCTCGACGAAGTCGGCCTTCTGCAGCGGCAGGAGGGCACCCAGTGCCTCGTCCCGCTCGGCGTCGGTGTCGGCCAGGATGAGCCGCTCGACCAGCTCGCGGCGCTCGCCGAGGAACATGTGCTCGGTGCGGCACAGGCCGATGCCCTGGGCGCCGAAGCGGCGGGCGCGCGCGGCGTCCTCGGCGTTGTCGGCGTTGGCCCGCACCCGCAGCCGGCGCATGCGGTCGGAGTAGGCCATCATCCGGTGCACGGCCTGGACCAGCTCGTCCGCGTCGTCGGCGCCCGCGTGCATCCGGCCCTCGAAGTACTCGACGACCGGGGACGGCACGACCGGGACCTCGCCCAGGTAGACCTTGCCGGTGGAGCCGTCGATGGAGACGACGTCGCCCTCCTCGATGACCACGCCGCCCGGCGCCGTCATCCGGCGCCGCTTGGTGTCAACCTCGAGCTCCTCGGCGCCGCAGACGCAGGTCTTGCCCATGCCGCGGGCGACGACGGCCGCGTGCGAGGTCTTGCCGCCGCGCGAGGTCAGGATGCCCTCGGCGGCGATCATGCCGTTGAGGTCGTCGGGGTTGGTCTCACGGCGGATGAGGATGACCTTCTCGCCCGAGCGCGACCACTTCACGGCCGTGTACGAGTCGAAGACGGCCTTGCCGACGGCGGCGCCCGGCGAGGCGGCGATGCCCCGGCCCAGCAGCTCGGCGGTCGCCTTGTCGTCGAAGCGCGGGAACATCAGCTGCGCGAGCTGGGCGCCGGTGACGCGCTGCAGCGCCTCGGCCTCGTCGATCAGGCCCTGGTCCACCAGCTGCGTGGCGATGCGGAAGGCGGCGCCCGCGGTGCGCTTGCCGACGCGGGTCTGCAGCATCCACAGCTTGCCGCGCTCGATGGTGAACTCGATGTCGCACAGGTCCTTGTAGTGCGTCTCCAGCGTCTCCATGATCTGCATCAGCTGGTCGTACGAGGCCTTGTCGAGCTGCTCGAGGTCGGCGAGCGGCACGGTGTTGCGGATGCCGGCGACGACGTCCTCGCCCTGCGCGTTCTGCAGGTAGTCGCCGTAGACGCCCTGGTGGCCGCTGGCGGGGTCGCGGGTGAAGGCGACGCCGGTGCCGGAGTCGGGGCCGAGGTTGCCGAAGACCATCGAGCAGATGTTGACGGCCGTGCCGAGGTCGCCGGGGATGCGCTCCTGGCGGCGGTAGAGCTTGGCGCGGTCGCCGTTCCAGGAGTCGAAGACGGCCCTTATGGCGAGGTCCATCTGCTCGCGCGGGTCCTGCGGGAACTCCCGGCCGGTCTCCTTGGAGACGATGGCCTTGAACTCCTCCACCAGGCGCCCCAGGTCGGCGGCGTCGAGGTCGACGTCGGTGGTGACGCCCTTGGCCCGCTTGGCCTCCTCCAGCGCCTCCTCGAACAGGTCACCGTCGACGCCCAGCACGGTCTTGCCGAACATCTGGATGAGGCGCCGGTAGGAGTCCCAGGCGAACCGCTCGTCCCCGGCCTGGGTCGCGAGGCCGGCCACGGACTCGTCGGAGAGGCCGATGTTCAGGACGGTGTCCATCATGCCGGGCATGGAGAACTTGGCGCCCGAGCGCACCGAGACCAGCAGCGGGTCGTCGGCCTGGCCGAGCTTCTTGCCCATCCGCTGCTCGAGCGCCTCGAGGTGGGCGGTGACCTCGTCCCGCATCGACGACGGCTCCGTGCCGCCCTCGAGGTAGACCTTGCACGCCTCGGTGGTGATGGTGAAGCCGGGGGGCACGGGCAGACCGAGGTTGGTCATCTCGGCGAGGTTGGCCCCCTTCCCGCCGAGCAGGTCCTTGAGGTCCTTGTTGCCCTCGGTGAAGTCGTAGACGAACTTCTGGCGATCTTCGGATACCGGCACGGGAATCGACTCCTCACTGGGGCCTCCCGGGACGCAGTTGGGGGAGGGCTGCCCTGACGGCGGGGAGCGTACCCAGATCGAAGGCTTCTGAGGAGCTCTACTCCGCCAACTTGGGGGCGCAACCACCCATCCGCCAGCAGATCGAAAGTTGCGCGCTCAAATGAGGTTTGAAGCCACCTCCTTCGGGTCGTGAAATCAAGATGACCGAAAATCATCGTCCGATCACGCCTTGTCGAGAAAACCCGCCGTCCGGCGAAGCTCGTCGTCAAGAAGTGAAGCCAAAAGGGGTGGCACGCAGTGCCACCCCTTGGAAAGGTGCACCCCCGATTTGGCTGCTCATCTGAGCGTGCCCCCTATCAGAGGTGGCGAGAATCACGCCGTGTTCGACGCCGTTTCGACGGCGTGTCACCCGCCCGAAGTGTCGAGTTCGGCGTCCGCGCCCACGGTGGCGCAGTCGTACGGGTCGTCCAGCCACCCGTCCGGAAGCACCACCCGGTTGCGGCCCGAGGTGCGGCCGCGGGGGCCGTCGGCACCCGTCGGCCAGGGCTGATCCAGGTCGAGTTCGCTCAAAAGAGCGTCCAATTCATCCAGAGATGAGGTGATTGCCAGTTTCTTACGGAGCTCCGATCCGATCGAGAAGCCCTTGGTGTACCAGGCGACGTGCTTGCGGAAGTCGATGACGCCGCGCTCCTCGCTCTCCAGCCACTGGCCGAGCAGCTCCGCGTGGCGCAGCATCACGCGGGCCACCTCGCGCAGCGTCGGCGAGGTGTACGTGCCGGTGCCGTCCCCGCCCTCCTCGAAGACGTTCACCAGGTCGCGGAAGAGCCAGGGCCGGCCCAGGCAGCCGCGCCCGACCACGACGCCGTCGCAGCCGGTCTCGCGCATCATCCGCACGGCGTCGTCGGCCGACCAGATGTCGCCGTTGCCCAGCACCGGGATCTCCGGCACGGCCTCCTTCAGGCGCGCGATGGCGTCCCAGTCGGCGGTGCCGCCGTAGTGCTGGGCGGCGGTGCGGCCGTGCAGGGCGATGGCGGTGACGCCCTCCTCGACGGCGATCCGCCCGGCGTCGAGGTAGGTCATGTGCTCGTCGTCGATGCCCTTGCGCATCTTCATGGTGACCGGGAGGTCCCCGGCGTTGCCGACGGCCTCGTGGAGGATCGAGCGCAGCAGGTTCCGCTTGTAGGGCAGGGCGGAGCCGCCGCCCTTGCGGGTGACCTTGGGGACGGGGCAGCCGAAGTTGAGGTCGATGTGGTCGGCCAGGTCCTCGTCCACGATCATGCGGACGGCCTTGCCGACGGTCACCGGGTCCACGCCGTAGAGCTGGATCGAGCGCGGCTTCTCGGTCCCGTCGAAGTGGATCAGCCGCATGGTCTTGGCGTCCCGCTCGACGAGCGCCCGGGTGGTGATCATCTCGCTGACGAAGAGCCCCTTGCCGCCGGAGAACTCGCGGCACAGCGTGCGGAAGGGCGCGTTGGTGATCCCTGCCATCGGGGCCAGGACCACCGGCGGCTGCACCGGGTGCGGACCGATCTGGAGCGTCATGGAGGGAGTTTCCTCGCAGTCTGGGGATGATGGGGCGGACCGTTAATTGTCCCTCATCCGGGCGAACGGACGATCCGCCGAAGGTCCCCCTTCCCCGAGCCGCCGGTCCCCGGCCGAGGTCAGGGCGCGCAGCCGCAGCAGCTTGTCGTGGGTCTCCTCGTCGGCGGGGGTGAAGGTCAGCACCCGGGCGCCGCGGGTGGGGCCGGTCCACAGGCTGGTGTAGTCCAGCCGCAGCAGGCCCACCTGCGGCTGTCGCAGCAGCCGCGTGCGGTAGACGCTGGGCTGGACGACCTCGTGCCGCTCCCACAGCCGCCGGAACTCGGGCGAGGCGTCCTGCAACCGCTTGAGCAGGCACTTCCAGGCGGGCTCGGCGAGGTGGTCGGCCATCGAGGCCCGGAACTTGGCGGCCATCGCGCGCGTGGAGTCCTCCCGGTCGGCCATGCCGGCGCGCCAGTCGGGGTCGGTGAAGTACAGCCACAGGCAGTTGCGGTTCTCCGGCGGGACGGCGTCCAGGTCGGACATCAGGAACCGGTAGGCGTTGTTGTAGGCGAGGATGTCGTACCGCGCGTTCTGGATGCAGGCGGGATACGGCTCCAGCCCCTCCAGCATCAGGCGCATCGCGTGGGTGACGCCCGTGCACTCGGTGCCGGGCAGCGGGTCGACGGAGTTGGCCAGCGCGAAGAGGTGGGCGCGCTCGCCCCGGTCGAGCATCAGGGCGCGGGAGACGGAGTCCAGCACCTGCGCCGAGACCTGGATGTCCCTCGCCTGTTCGAGCCACGTGTACCAGGTGACGCCCACGGCGGCGAGCTGTGCCACCTCCTCGCGGCGCAGGCCGGGGGTGCGGCGGCGGGGGCCGCGCGGGAGTCCGGCCTGCTCGGGGCTGATGCGCTCGCGGCGGCTGCGCAGGAAGGCGGCCAGCTCCTGCCGGCGCACCTCGTCGGGCCGGGCCGCGGCGTAGGCGGCGGCCGTGCTCTCCATCACCATCGTGGTCATGCGCTCCAGGGTGCGGTACCCGTGATCAGGTTGCCAGGTACTTCCTGTACCAGGATAGGGACCGTCTGGTACCCGGCTCCGCGCGCTGTCATCGTCTTGTCCTGTGAGCGAAACCCGAATACCGCGTCCAGCGCCCGCCGCCGTGGCGGCGGGCCCGGCCTCCGTCCCCTCCGACTCCCCCTCCCCCGCCTCTCCCGCTGCTTCTCCCGCGATCGGCCGCCTGGGCCTGCTCACCGTGCTCATCGGTGCCGCGCTGCCGTTCCTGGACTTCTTCATCGTCAACGTCGCGCTGCCGACGATCGACCACGACCTGCACGCCGGGCCCGCGCTGCTGGAGATGGTGGTCGGCGGCTACGGCGTCGCCTACGCGGTGCTGCTGGTGCTCGGCGGGCGGCTGGGCGACATGGTGGGCCGGCGACGGCTCTTCCTGTGGGGCACGGCCGCGTTCGGAGTGACGTCCGTGGCGTGCGGTCTGGCGCCGGACGCGTGGTCGCTGGTGGCGGCGCGGGTGGCGCAGGGCGCGGCAGCGGCACTGATGCTGCCGCAGGTGCTGGCGACGATCCAGGCGACGACCAGCGGGGAGCGGCGCACCCAGGCGATGAGCATGTACAGCGGCACGGCCGGGGTGGCGAGTGCGGTCGGGCAGGTGCTCGGCGGGGTGCTGGTCTCGGTGGACCTGGCCGGGACCGGCTGGCGGTCCATCTTCCTGATCAACGCGCCGATCGCGGCGGTGGCGCTGGTACTGGCCCTGCGCTCGGTGCCCGAGACCCGCTCGGCGAATCCGACGCGGATCGACCCGTGGGGCACGGTGCTGCTGACGGTGACGCTGGTGTCGCTGCTGGTGCCGCTCACGGAGGGGCGGTCGACGGGCTGGCCGCTGTGGTCGTGGGTGCTGCTGGGGACGTTCCCGCTCGCCGCGGTGGCGCTCGTCCTGGTGGAACGGCGCGAGGAGCGGGCCGGGCGGACGCCGCTGGTGCCGCCGTCGCTGCTGCGGGTGCACTCGGTGCGCAGCGGGCTCGCGGTGATCGTGCCGTTCTCCATCGGCTGGGGCGGCTTCATGTTCGTCCTGGCGGTGGTGCTGCAGGAGGGGCTGCGGCTGGGGCCGATGGCGGCGGGGCTGGCCCTGCTGCCGATGTGCGCCACCTACTTCGCGGGCTCGCTGGCGAGCCCGCGGCTGGCGGCGCGCTACGGGAGCCGGCTGGTGACGGCGGGGTCGCTGATCCAGCTGGTGGGGCTGGCCACGGTGGTCGCGACGTTCTGGTTCGGCTGGGACGGGCTGGGGGCGGCCGGCCCCGGGCCGGGGCTGGCGATCCAGGGGCTGGGGCAGGGCCTGCTGATCCCGCCGACGCTGCGGATCGTGCTCAGTGAGGTGCCGGTGGATCGGGCGGGCGTCGGCAGCGGGGTGATGGTCACGACGCAGCAGGCGTTCATGGCGCTGGGCGTGGCCACGATGGGCTCGCTGTTCCTGTCGCTGGCTCCGTCGACGGGCATGCGCGAGGCGCTGGCGATCACTTTGGGGGCCCAGCTGGTGGCGGTGGCGGCGACGGTACTGCTGAGCCTGCGACTGCCGCGGACGCTGCGCTGAGCCGAGCCGACACGATGAATGGACTGACAGATATTGAAATCTGTCAGTCCATGTGTCACGCTTCTTGGGTACCCGCTCCTCCTCCCCCAAGGAGTTCCCGTGCTGAACCGCACTCTCGGCACCACCGGCCCCCAGGTCTCCGCTCTCGGTCTCGGCTGCATGGGCATGTCCGCGCTCTACGGCGAAGCCGACCGGGCCGAGTCGATCGCCACGATCCACGCCGCCCTCGACGCCGGCGTCACCCTGCTGGACACCGGCGACTTCTACGGCATGGGCCACAACGAGATGCTCATCGGCGAGGCGCTGCGCTCCACCGGCGCGGCGCGGCGCGAGAAGGCCCTCACCAGCGTCAAGTTCGGCGCCCTGCGCGACCCGGACGGCGGCTGGTCCGGCTACGACGGCCGCCCCGCCGCCGTGAAGAACTTCGCCGCCTACTCGCTGCAGCGGCTGGGCGTCGACCACATCGACATCTACCGGATCGCGCGCGTCGACCCGACCGTGCCGATCGAGGAGACCATCGGCGCGATCGCCGAGCTGGTCGAGGCCGGGCACGTGCGCCACATCGGCCTGTCGGAGGTCGGCGCGGACACCATCCGCCGGGCCGCCTCCGTCGCCCCCATCGCCGATCTGCAGATCGAGTACTCGCTGATCTCGCGCGGCATCGAGGAGCAGATCCTGCCCGCGTGCCGCGAGCTGGGCATCGGCGTCACCGCGTACGGCGTGCTCTCGCGCGGCCTGATCAGCGGCCACTTCTCCCGCGACCGGCAGCTGGCGGCGAACGACTTCCGTGGCATGAGCCCGCGCTTCCAGGGCGAGAACCTGCAGCGCAACCTCGACCTCGTCGACGCCCTGCGCAAGGTCGCCGAGGAGCGCGGCGCGAGCGTCGCGCAGACCGCGATCGCCTGGGTCCTCTCGCGCGGCGAGGACATCGTCCCCCTGGTCGGCGCCCGCCGCCGAGACCGCCTGACGGAAGCGCTGGGTGCGCTCGACCTCACCCTGACCCCGGCCGACCTCACCGCCATCGAGGCGGCGATCCCCGCAGGCTCCGCCTCCGGCGCCCGCTACCCCGAATCCCAGATGGCCCACCTGGACAGCGAGCACTGAGGGAGGTGGCTTGTAGAGCCGGTTGTGGGCAGTCGTTCCGCTGGGGCGGAACGGGTGGGCACAACCGACCACCGGCCGGCAGCCGAGTACGGTCGTATAGTCACCCGCCCCCTGGAAGGGAACCGCACTCAGATGCCCCCCGAACCGCTGACTTCAGAACGCATCCTCGAAGCCACCGAGGACGTGCTGCGCCGCTACGGCCCCGCCAAGGCCACCGTGGTCGACGTCGCCCGCGCGCTCGGCGTCAGCCACGGCAGCGTCTACCGCCACTTCGGCAGCAAGGCGGCCCTGCGGGAGGCGGTGACCGAGCGCTGGCTGGACCAGTCGCACGCGGAGCTCTCCGCGCTGGCCGACGCCCAGGGCCCGGCCGAGGGCCGGCTGCGCGACTGGCTGGCGGCGCTCTTCGCCGCCAAGCGCCGCAAGGCCGGCGGCGACCCGGAGCTGTTCGCGACGTACATGGTGCTGGTCGGCGAGAACAGCACCACCGTCGAACGGCACATAGAGACGATGATCGAGCAGCTGGCCCGGATCATCGAAGGCGGCGTCGGGGAGGGCGAGTTCCGGCCCGTGGACCCGGCCACCGCCGCCCGTGCCGTATGGGACGCCAGCAACCGCTTCCACGACCCCGCGTACGCGGCGGAGTGGTCGCAGCCGGACATCGAGGGCGCGTTCGACGCAGTGTGCGACCTGGTGGTACGCGGCCTGCACGCCTGAGGCCCACGTCCGGCGGGGTCAGCCCACGCCCAGGAACCGCAGTACCGCCAGCACCCGCCGGTGGTCGGCCTCGGCCTTCGGCAGGTCCAGCTTGGCCAGGATGCTGTTGATGTGCTTGGCCACCGCGCTCTCGCTGACGACCAGCTGCGCGGCGATCCCCGCGTTGGATCGGCCCTCGGCCATCGACGCGAGCACCTCCCGCTCGCGCGTGGTCAGCCGCTCCAGCGGGTCGCGGTGCCGGCGGGTGAGCAACTGCGAGACCACCTGCGGGTCGAGGGCGGTGCCGCCCGCGGCCACGCGCCGCAGCGCGTCGATGAACTCCTCGACGTCGGCGATCCGTTGCTTGAGCAGATACCCGAAACCGGCGGTGTCACCGGTCAGCAGGTCGGTGGCGTACCGCTCCTCCACGTACTGCGACAGCAGCAGCACCGCCGTCTCCGGCCGGCGCGCCCGCAGTTCGAGTGCGGCCCGCACGCCCTCGTCGGTGAAGCCGGGCGGCATCCGGACGTCGAGCACGGCGAGGCCGGGCCGGTGCAGCTCGACCGCGGCCAGCAGGGACTCGGCGTCGCCGGTCTCCGCGACCACCTCGAATCCGGCCGTCTCCAGGACCTTCACCAGGCCCACCCGGAGCAGGACGGAATCCTCGGCTATCACGGCGCGCACGGCAGCTCCACGGTCACTGTGGTCGGGCCCCCCGCGGGGCTGCTGAAGGAGAACGTGCCGTCGACCGACGCGACCCGCTTGGCCAGCCCCGCCAGCCCGGTACCGCCGGAGGGGTCGGCACCGCCCACGCCGTCGTCGGAGACGACGACGAGCAGTATCCCCCGGTCCTCGCGCACGCTCACATCCGCCTTCGAGGCCCGCGCGTGCTTGACCACGTTGGCCAGCGCCTCGGAGACGACGAAGTAGGCGACGGCCTCGACGGCGGGCGCCGGCCGCACCGGCAGGTCGACCTGCACCCGTACGGGCAACGGCGCCCGCCCCGCGAGCCCGGAGAGCGCGGCGTCCAGCCCCCGGTCCTCCAGCACGGCAGGGTGCAGTCCGCGCACGAGGTCCTGCAGTTCGGCGATGGCCTCCTTGGCCTCGCGATGCGCCTCGTCGATCACCTTGCGCGCGTCGTCGGGCAGGTCGGGCATCGTGACCTTCGCCAGCCCGAGGCCGACCGCCAGCGAGACCAGGCGCTGCTGGGCGCCGTCGTGCAGGTCGCGCTCGATGCGCCGCCGCTCGGCGTCGGCCGCGTCCACGACGCCGGCGCGGCTCTCGGTGACCTCCGCGACGCGGCGCGCGAGCCGTTCGGCCCGGCTGGGCCCGAGGCGGTCGGCCGCCACCCGGGTGTCGAGCCGGGCGAGCACACCGGACAACCACGCCGCCGCGTACAGCCCGGCGAGCCCGGCGGCGGTGACGTACACATCCTGGACGGCGTAATCGGCCGGCAGCGCCCACACCCACGCAAAGGCGGTGACGGCCACCGCGGCGGCCACCCACAGCAGCAGCACACAGGCCCCGCCCAACGCGATCAGCGGCCCCACCACCAGGTGGTACCCCACCTGCCGCCACGACCAGCCCCGCCCCGGCGCCGGTATCTCCACCCCGGGCCACGCCCGGAAACGGGCCCGCTGCATGCGACTCAACACGGGGCAGACGGCCCCGAGAACCCCGGCCATCCCCACAACGGCCACGACACAGCTCAGAGCCCGCGTGGGTCCGCCGTCCAGCCAGGGCACCGCCATGACGAGCAGCGGGCCGAGCTGTACGAGCACGCCGGCGGCGAGGAGGGCGACGGCACGACCGGCACCGTCGAATGGGCAGCGGAGGGGGGCGGGGATTCGCATGCGTCACACGGTATGCGTGCTGGTCAGCGGCGCGGGATGGTACTGGCTGCCGTCCTTGGGTGCAAGCAGCACCACCGGTTGTCAGTGCGGGCCACTACGGTGTGTGGCAACACGCTCACCCAACAGGGAGGTGCATCATGGCAGTCATGATGGAGACCCCGTTCCAGCCGATAAGCGACGACGAGCCGGAGAGCAAGTTCGAGCAGCTGTGCCGCGATCTGGAGGAGTCCAACGAGGACCTACCCCTGGGCTACCGCGCGGAAATCATCGGGGGGAACATCGTCATGTCGCCGTGGTCCAAGGGCCGGTACCTCTCGATTCTCCGGTCCCTTCATAACCAGTTGACCGGCCACACCCCTCCAGGCCACTCGGCCATGACGACGCCGAACCTCTTCGTGTTCCCTCAGCAGGAACGGGGGTACGGCCCTGACCTACATGTGGCCGATGACGAAGCCGTCGACCTGGACACCATCCTCCTACCCGGATCGGCCCTGTCCCTCGTCGCCGAGCAGACATCGACCTCGACCAGGGGCACCGACCTCACCGACAAGGTGAACGTCTACGGGAAGGGCGAGGTGCCGGTGTACGTCCTGATCGACATGCAGAAGGGCATGGTCACCGTTTACCACGACCCGACCCCCGATGAAGGCTACCGGGCGCATACCCAGGTGAAGTTCGGCGACAAGGTCCACATCCCCGTCCCGTTCGACTTCGAACTCGACACCGCAGGCTGGAAGGCCTGACAACAGCCGGAGGCCCCGGCCCCCGCAGCGCGGGAACCGGGGCCTCCGGCATCAAGGCTCAGGCGTCAGCCCAAGCGCGTCAGCAACCCAGCAGACGGCTGCCCAGGTACCCCTGGATCTGGTCCAGCGAGACCCGCTCCTGCTTCATCGTGTCGCGCTCGCGCACCGTCACCGCGTTGTCCTCGAGGGTGTCGAAGTCGACGGTGACGCAGAACGGCGTGCCGATCTCGTCCTGGCGGCGGTAGCGGCGGCCGATGGCGCCGGCGTCGTCGAACTCGATGTTCCAGTGCTGGCGCAGGTCCGCGGCCAGGCCCTTGGCCTTCGGGGACAGCTCCGGGTTGCGGGACAGCGGCAGCACCGCGACCTTCACCGGGGACAGGCGCGGGTCGAGGCGCAGCACCGTGCGCTTCTCCAGCTTGCCCTTGGCGTTGGGGGCCTCGTCCTCGACGTAGGCGTCGAGGAGGAAGGCGAGCATGGTGCGGCCGACACCGGCGGCGGGCTCGATGACGTAGGGGGTCCAGCGCTCGCCGGCCTCCTGGTCGAAGAACGACAGGTCCTGGCCGGAGGCCTTGGCGTGGGCGCCGAGGTCGTAGTCGGTCCGGTTGGCGACGCCCTCGAGCTCGCCCCACTCGTTGCCGCCGAACTGGAAGCGGTACTCGATGTCAGCGGTGCGCTTGGAGTAGTGGGAGAGCTTCTCCTGCGGGTGCTCGTACCACCGCATGTTCTCCTCGCGCAGGCCGAGACCGGTGTACCAGTTCCAGCGCTGCTCCATCCAGTACTCCTGCCACTTCTCGTCCTCGCCCGGCTTGACGAAGAACTCCATCTCCATCTGCTCGAACTCGCGGGTGCGGAAGATGAAGTTGCCGGGCGTGATCTCGTTGCGGAAGGACTTGCCCATCTGGGCGATGCCGAAGGGCGGCTTCTTCCGGGAGGTCTGCTGGACCTGGGCGAAGTTGGTGAAGATGCCCTGGGCGGTCTCGGGGCGCAGGTAGGCGACCGAGCCGGAGTCCTGGGTGGGGCCGAGGTGGGTGGAGAGCAGGCCGGAGAACTGCTTGGGCTCGGTGAACTGGCCCTTGTTGCCACAGTTCGGGCAGTTGATGTCGGCCAGGCCGTTCTCGGGGAGCTTGCCGTGCTTGGCCTCGTAGGCCTCCTCCAGGTGGTCGGCGCGGTAGCGCTTGTGGCAGGAGGTGCACTCGGTCAGCGGGTCGGAGAAGGTGGCGACGTGGCCGGAGGCCACCCACACCTCGGAGGCCAGGATCACCGACGAGTCGATGCCGACGACGTCCTCGCGCGAGGTGACCATGTAGCGCCACCACTGGCGCTTGATGTTCTCCTTGAGCTCGACGCCGAGCGGTCCGTAATCCCAGGCGGCGCGCTGGCCGCCGTAGATCTCACTGCACGGATAGACAAAGCCACGGCGCTTGCTCAGGCTGACGATGGTGTCGATCTTGTCGGCGGCCACGGTGCTCTCTTCATTGCGACGACGAACAGCGAATGGTTCAGGTTACCGGCGCTGCACCCCCTCTCATCAAATCGGCTCTGGCCTTGGCTTGACCCGGACCCCGGACCGGAACGCTGTTGACAATCGTTTCCATTTTTGTTGAAAATGAGTGTCATGAACGTACGTCCGATCCGCCCCCTTCCGTCCCGCCGCCGAATAACCACCGCCGCCGTCGCCCTCGCCGCCACGCTCGGCCTGGTGACCCTCTCCGCCTGCTCCGCCACGGGTTCCGACGGCCGGACCGAGGACGGAAAACTGCGGGTCGTCACGTCGTTCTACCCCCTGGAGTTCCTGGCGAAGGAGATCGGCGGCGACCACGTCGACGTCACCAGCCTGACCAAGCCGGGCGTCGAGCCGCACGACCTGGAGCTCACCCCCAAGCAGACCGGCTCCCTCCAGGACGCCGGGGCGATCCTCTACCTCAAGGGCCTCCAGCCCGCCGTCGACACGGCGATCAAGCAGTCCGGGAACAAGCACGTCGCCGACGCGGCCACGATGACCGACCTCGAGGAGCACGGCACCGAGGTCGAGGGCCACGAGCACGGCCACGGCAAGGACGCCCACGGCAAGGACGAGCACGACGAGCACAAGGAAGAGGCCAAGGGCGGCGAGGACGAGCACAAGGGCCACAGCCACGACGAAGAGGGCGGCGCCGACCCCCACGTCTGGCTCGACCCCGTGAAGTACGGCGAGGTCGCCAAGGGCGTCGCCAAGACCCTCGGCGAGGCCGACCCCGACCACAGGGCCGACTTCGACAACAACGCCGGCGCCCTGGTCGAGAAGCTGAACGCACTGGACCGGAAGTTCACCGCCGGCCTGAAGAACCGCACCTCGGACACCTTCGTCACCACCCACGCCGCCTTCGGCTACCTCGCCGAGCGCTACGGCCTGGACCAGGAGGCCATCGGCGGCCTCGACCCCGAGTCCGAGCCCAGCGCCGCCCGGATGAAGGACCTGCACAAGATCGCCGAGGAGCACAAGGTGAGCACGGTCTTCTTCGAGACCCTCGCCAGCCCCAAGACGGCCCGGACCCTGGCCAAGGACCTCGGTCTGAAGACCGACGTGCTCGACCCACTCGAGGGCATCACCGACAATTCCAAGGGCCGCGATTACTTCGAGGTCATGGAAGCCAACCTCACGGCCCTGCAGAAGGCGCTCGGCACCAAGTGAGCACCCCCGAGGAGACCCCCATGGAGCAGCCCGTCATATCCCTGCGCGGGGCCACGGCCTCGCTCGGGTCGCGCCCGGTGCTGCGGGGCGTCGACCTGACCGTGCGGCGCGGCGAGGTCGTCGCGCTGCTCGGCGCCAACGGTTCCGGCAAGTCCACGGTCGTCCGCTCCGTCGTCGGCCAGGTCCCGCTCATCTCCGGCGAGCTGGAGCTCTTCGGCACCCCGCGCCGCCGCTTCCGCGCGTGGCACCGGGTCGGCTACGTCCCCCAGCGCACCACCGCCGCCGGCGGGGTGCCCGCCACCGTCCGCGAGGTCGTCTCGGCCGGGCGGCTGGCCCGCACGAAGCTGGGGCCGACCCGCAAGGCGGACCGGGAGGCCGTGCACAAGGCCCTGGAACTGGTCGGCATGGCGGACAGGGCCAAGGACTCCGTCGAGGCCCTCTCCGGCGGCCAGCACCAGCGGGTGCTCATCGCCCGCGCGCTGGCCGGCGACCCCGAGCTGCTGATCATGGACGAGCCGATGGCCGGCGTGGACCTCGCCAGCCAGGAGGTGCTGGCGACCGCCCTGCGCGAGGAGGTCGCCCGCGGCGCCACGGTCCTGCTCGTGCTGCACGAGCTCGGCCCGCTGGAGCCGCTCATCGACCGCGCGGTCGTCCTCCGCGACGGCTGCGTCGTGCACGACGGTCCGCCGCCCGAGGCCGTGGGCCAGCACGCGCTGCCCGGCCACGACCACGTACACCCGCACGCCGACCCGGCCGCGGAACCGATCCGGACAGGGCTGCTCAGCTGATGGAAATCCTCGAACTCGCCTTCATGCAGCGAGCCCTGCTCGCCGCCCTCCTCGTGGGCGTCACCGCCCCCGCCATCGGCATCTACCTCGTCCAGCGCCGCCAGGCGCTGATGGGCGACGGCATCGGCCACGTCGCCCTCACCGGCGTCGGGCTGGGCTTCCTGCTCAACACCAGCCCCGTGTGGGTGGCCACCGCCGTGTGCGTGGTGGGCGCGGTGATCATGGAGCTCATCCGCTCGTACGGCAAGGCGCGCGGCGACATCGCGCTCGCCATGCTCTTCTACGGCGGCATGGCCGGCGGCGTGATGCTGATGGCCCTCTCCCCCACCGGCTCCAACGCCAACCTCACCACCTACCTCTTCGGGTCGATCACCACGGTCTCGGAGCAGGACATCGTGGCGATCTGCCTGCTGGCGGCCTTCGTGATCGTCACCACGGTCGGGCTGCGCAGGCAGCTGTTCGCCATCTGCCAGGACGAGGAGTTCGCCCGCGTCACCGGCCTGCCCGTGCGGCTGCTGAACCTGCTGGTCGCCGTCACCGCCGCCGTGACCGTCACCGTCGCCATGCGCGTGGTCGGCCTGCTGCTGGTCAGCGCCCTGATGGTGATCCCCGTGGCCGCCTCCCAGCAGATCACCCGCAGCTTCGCGACGACGTTCGCCACGGCCGTCTCCATCGGCGTGCTGGTGACTCTTTCGGGCACCGTCACCTCGTACTACGTGGACGTGCCCTCCGGTGCGACGATCGTGCTGATGGCCATCGGCGTCTTCATCGCCCTGACCCTGGTGGCCGCCCCACTGGCCGCACGACGGGCCGGACGGGCCGCCGCGGCCGAGCACTGCACCCTGGAGACCGCCGAGGTCACCGGTACCGCCGGTAAGCCAGGGGCGGCGGACGACGTCCGGGTCTGACGAGACCTGCCGGGCCCGGCGGCCGGGCCTGGCACAATTGGCGTGGCAACACGTGCGATGGGCGTTCAGAGCCAGGCTTGAGGAGGCAACTGTGGCGACCGCCGGACCCCCGGTACGCGGGCGATCCACCAAGCAGCGGGCCGCCGTCGCGGCGGCGCTGGACGAGGTGGACGAGTTCCGCAGCGCGCAGGAACTCCACGACATGCTCAGGCACCGCGGTGCCTCGGTCGGGCTGACCACGGTGTACCGCACCCTGCAGTCCCTCGCCGACGCCGGCGAGGTCGACGTGCTGCGCACCAGCGAGGGCGAGGCGGTCTACCGCCGCTGCTCCAGCGGGCACCACCACCACCTGGTCTGCCGGGTGTGCGGCAAGGCGGTCGAGGTCGAGGGACCGGCCGTGGAGAAGTGGGCCGACTCCATCGCCGAGGAGCACGGCTTCGTGGACGTGGCCCACACGATCGAGATCTTCGGCACCTGCGGGGACTGCGCGAGCGCGCGCTCGAAGAGCTGACCGGACCTGATACGGCCGTGGATACGGCACTGCCCCGGGCATCGGACGATGCCCGGGGCAGTGCCGTATCCACAGCTGCCCTCAGACGGCCGACCGACCGTCCTCGACGGCGTTGGGGATCGCGCCGCCGAAGCGGCGGTCGCGCTGGGCGTACTCCAGGCAGGCGCGCCACAGGTCACGGCGGTCGAAGTCGGGCCAGAGCACGTCCTGGAAGACCATCTCGGCGTAGGCGCTCTGCCAGATCAGATAGTTGGACGTGCGCTGCTCGCCGGAGGGGCGCAGGAAGAGGTCCACGTCCGGCATGTCCGGGTAGTAGAGGTACTTCGCGAAGGTCTTCTCCGAGACCTTCGACGGGTCGAGCCGGCCCGCCTTCACATCGGCGGCCATCGCCTGCGCCGCGTCCGCGATCTCGGCGCGGCCGCCGTAGTTCATGCAGAAGTACAGCGTGAGCCGGTCGTTGTCCTTGGTCTGCTCCTGGGCGATCTGGAGCTCCTTGGCCACGGACTTCCACAGCTTGGGCATCCGGCCGACCCAGCGCACCCGGATGCCGAGCTCGTCGAGCTGGTCGCGGGTCTTGCGGATGAAGTCGCGGTTGAAGTTCATCAGGAACCGCACCTCGTCCGGCGAGCGCCGCCAGTTCTCGGTGGAGAAGGCGTACAGCGAGATGCTGCCGACGCCCATCTCGACCGCGCCCTGCAGCACGTCCAGCACGCGCTCGGCGCCGACCTTGTGGCCCTCGGTGCGCGGCAGGCCGCGCTCCTTGGCCCAGCGGCCGTTGCCGTCCATGACGATGGCCACGTGCTCGGGCACCAGCTCACCGGGGATCTTCGGCGGCCGCGCGCCCGACGGGTGCGGGGTGGGTGTGCGGTACTCGCGTCGGGAACGGCCCAGAATCCCGCGTCGTGCCATGGATGCCACTACTCCTTGATCCCTGTTTCCTGGATTGCCTGGTGCGATTGTTCTGGATTGCCTGGAACGATCGCCTACTGCTCGACGTACCGGAGCGAGCGAAGCCCCCGCTCCAGGTGCCACTGCAGATACGCGGCCACGAGGCCGTTGCCCTCGCGCACGTACCGTGCCTCGCAGGCGTCCGCCGTCGCCCAGTCCCCGGTCAGCAGCGCGCCCAGGAGCTCGATCGACTCCGAGGAGGGTACGACGCATCCGGGCACCCGGCACTCCCCGCAGACCACCCCGCCCGCGGCCACCGAGAAGAACCGGTTGGGTCCGGGCATTCCGCACTTCGCGCACGCGCCGAAGCTGGGCGCGTAGCCGTTGACGGCCAGCGAGCGCAGCAGGAACGCGTCGAGGATGAGGTGCGGGGCGTGCTCCCCGGCGGCGAGCGTGCGCAGGCCGCCGACCAGCAGCAGGTATTGCTGCACCGCCGGCTCGCCCTCGTGGTCGGTGAACCGCTCGGCGGTCTCGAGCATGGCGGTGCCGGCGGTGTAGCGGGCGTAGTCGGTGACGATCGCGCCGCCGTAGGGGGCGATGGTCTCGCTCTGGGTGCACAGCGGCAGGCTCCGGCCGACCAGCTCACCGCCGCGGGCGAAGAACTGCACGTCGACGTGCGAGAACGGCTCGAGCCGCGCCCCGAACTTCGACTTGGTGCGGCGCACCCCGCGGGCGACGGCCCGCACCCGGCCGTGGCCGCGCGTGAGGAGGGTGATGATGCGGTCCGCTTCTCCGAGCTTCTGTGTGCGCAGCACGATGCCGTCGTCGCGGAAGAGGCTCATGGATGCATTCTCCCGTACGCGCGGGTGTGCCGAAGGCCCGGGATCAGGGCTGTCCGGCGTCCCTCCGGAACGCGTGGCGGGCGGCGCGGCGCCATCGGTTGGCGGGGAGGGCGGGCCGCAGGGCCGCGTAGGCGGCGCAGTACTTGGTGAAGACGGCGGGCCGCAGCCCGTACGCGTGCAGCAGCAGGTCCGCCTCGGTCAGGTGGCCCGCGCTCTTGGTCTCCACCAGGACGAGGCCGTCGGCGCAGCGCGCGGTGCGTCCGGTGCGCAGGTCGGTGCACAGGAGGCCGGTGTCGCAGGTGATGCGTTCGCCGTCGGCCACGAAGGTGGCCCGCCGGTAGTCCGTGCTCAGGGAGGGGGCGAGCGCGCCGGGGGCGTCGATGCCGTAGGCCTCGCGCAGGGTGTCCGCGAGGAAAACGCGGTAGGGGGCGTCCAGCGGGGTGTCGCCGCCGGTCAGGGGGCGGCGGTGCTTGACGGTGTCGCCGCGCCGGCCCTTGAGCTTGATCTCGAACTGTCTCTCGCCCGAGTCCTGGTACACCCGCTCGCGGATCTTGAAGCGCAGCCGACGGCCCTGGCGGTGGTCGTGGAAGGAGCGCAGGCCGGGGGTGTCGTAGTACACGGAGTGGTAGCCGAAGACGCGGCGGTCGCCGATGGTCAGGGCACGGAAGGGGCCGCCGGGACGGCGGGGGTCGGTGAGGCGGGCGGCGAGCCGGTGGAAGGCGGGGGCGGGGACGAGGTAGCTGCGGTCGAAGCGGGTGAGCAGTTCGGCGCGGGCGTTCACCTCGGCCAGCGGGATGGGCAGGGCCGCGGCGGCGGCCTCCTCGACGGCTCCGGCCGCCGCCGCGCCGGCGAGGACCGGGGCGCTCACACCGTCTCCCAGGCGGGCGCGCCCTGGACCGTGGCCCGCTCGCCGGCGCCCTGCCGGACGGTGCCCGGCCGGGGCTCGCGGTAGCGCACGTCGACGACCGTCAGGTCGCGGACGTAGTCGATCTCCATGACCGTCCAGTTCATCGGCTCGCCGAGCCGCCGCGCGAGGTCGGCGCGCAGGTCGGCGGGGTCGGCGTGCACGGTGTCGAGGGTGACGACGGTGCGCCGGGCGCGGGCGAACAGCCGGGGGTGGTCGGCGGCGTAGACCACGAGCAGGAGTATCGCGCTGAGGGCGGCGGCGAGGCCGATGGCGAGGTGCGGCAGGCCGCAGACCAGGCCGAGGACCAGGGTGGTGAAGTAGTAGGCGACCTCTTCGTGCTGGACGGCGTCCGAGCGGAGCCTGATGATCGACAGTACGCCGAAGAGGCCGAACCCGAGGGCGAGGCCGCCGTTGCCGCCGACCTCGGCGAGGGCCGCGACCACGGTGAAGAGCGCGACGTTCAGGGCGAGGTAGGCGGGGACGAGGTCGCGTCGCCGGTGCCGCGGGTAGTAGATCGCGAAGGTCAGCAGGCACACGGCGGCCAGGTCGAGGCCCAGGTGCGCGGCGAGGTGACGCACGGTTTCCATCGCTTCCTCTCTCTGTGCGATCGGACGATCACAGATTCTGAGGAAACTGTGGATGAACTGAGGGTGTCCGCCGGGGAAACAATGCAATTCCTTGACGAACGTGAGCACGTCATGGCCGGAACCGGGGGGATCACGTCGCAATCCGCGGTCTTGCGCGGACGCGACCGCGCCCGGACGCCCGCCTCACGAACGGCCTGACGCCCGCCCTAGGAACGAGCCGACGCCTGCCTCACGAGGGCGTCCGGGCGGCCGCCAGCAGCCGGTCGGTGTCCTCGGGACACAGCAGCAGCGCCCGCCCCACCGTGGCCAGTACCTCGCGCTCGGCGGGCCGGTACGGACCGTCCGCGAGCGCGATGCGGGCCCCCTGCAGCAGGATCGACTCCCGGCCCGCCGGGGCCAGGTGCGGAGCCAGCGGCTCCAGGGCCTCGTGCAGCTCGATGGCCAGCGCCGTCCCGCACGCGTCGAAGCCGTCGCGGCCCACCCCGCCCGGCGGGCCCGCGTACCGCCCCGGCAGCCGCCCGGTGTCGGCGGCGAGCGCCTCGATCAGTGTGACCAGCTGCTCCTCGCTGCAGTCGGCGAAGCCCGCCGCCCGCACCGCGCCGACCGCCGCCCGGCGCACCGTACGGGCCTCCGTGCCCCCGGCGGCCAGCACCGCCAGGGCCACCGTGTGCACGGCGTCGCGCAGCATCGCCGAGAAACGGGTCGTGGTGGGGTGGTCGAGGACGTCCATGGCGAACCGGCCCCGGCAGGCGGTGCATTCGACGATCGGCCCCACCGGGCCGCGCGGCAGCAGCGGCACCCCGAAGGCGACGAGCCGCCGGCGGCCCGTGCGGCGGTGGTAGTTGCGGTCGCCGCCGCAGCCGGGGCAGAAGAAGTCGCCGTCTCCGACGGTGCGCCAAACGGTGCGTACGCCCACCACACACCGGTCCGGGCTGTGTCGGCCTTGCGCGTGCATCACGGCGCACCTCCATAACGCCACGGCCTCGTCGCCGCGTTGACGTGATGTTAGCCACATCCTTGATGCGGCGTCAGTACCTCGTCCGGTACATCGCGGCACCCGGCCGCCGTACGCGCCACCGGGCCCACCGGATGCGGTGTTTTCGGTGGCGCGACGTTGACGGACGGACCGTCCGACGACCGGGGCCGCCCGGCGTCAGCCGCGGTACGCCCGGTTCACCGCCGACACGACGGCCTTGATCGAGGCACGGGTGGTGTTGGGGTCGATGCCGATGCCCCACAGCACCTGGCCGTCGATCACGCACTCGATGTACGAGGCGGCCTGGGCGCTGGCGCCCTCGCTCATGGTGTGCTCGGTGTAGTCCAGCAGCCTGGCGTCGACCCCGACGGCGCCCAGCGCGTCGAAGAACGCGGAGATCGGGCCGTTGCCGGTACCCGTCAGCACCGTCTCCCGGCCGTCCACGACCGCCTCGACGGTCAGCGCGTCGATGCCCTCGCCGCTGGTGGAGGTGTGGGCGGTGCGCAGGGCGATCCGGCCCCACGGGTTGCCGGCCATGGGCAGGTACTCGTCCTGGAAGACGGACCAGATCTCCTGCGGGGTGACCTCGCCGCCCTCGGCGTCGGTCTTGCTCTGGATGATCCTCGAGAACTCGATCTGCATCCGGCGCGGCAGGTCCAGCTTGTGGTCGTTCTTCAGGACGTAGGCGATGCCGCCCTTGCCGGACTGCGAGTTGACGCGGATGACCGCCTCGTACGACCGGCCGACGTCCTTGGGGTCGATGGGCAGGTAGGGGACGGCCCACTCGATGTCGTCGACGGTCTTCCCGGCGGCGGCCGCCTGGGCCTCCATCGCCTCGAAGCCCTTCTTGATGGCGTCCTGGTGGGAGCCGGAGAAGGCGGTGTAGACCAGGTCGCCCGCGTACGGGTGGCGCGGGTGGACTTCCATCTGGTTGCAGTACTCGGCGGTGCGGCGGACCTCGTCGATCTGCGAGAAGTCGATCTGCGGGTCGACGCCCTGGGAGAAGAGGTTCATGCCCAGGGTGACCAGGTCGACGTTGCCGGTCCGCTCGCCCTGGCCGAACAGGCAGCCCTCGATGCGGTCCGCGCCCGCCATGATCGCCAGCTCGGCGGCGGCGACGGCGGTGCCCCGGTCGTTGTGCGGGTGCACCGACAGGCAGATGTGCTCGCGCCGGGAGAGGTTGCGCGACATCCACTCGAAGCGGTCGGCGTGGGTGGAGGGGGTGGACCGCTCGACGGTCGCCGGCAGGTTCAGGATGATCTCGCGGCCGGCCTCGGGCTGCCAGACGTCCATGACGCCCTCGCAGACCTCCAGCGCGAAGTCCAGCTCGGTGTCGGTGAAGATCTCCGGACTGTACTGGTAGCCGAAGACGGTGTCGTCACCGAGGATCTTGTCGGCGTACTCCATCACCAGCCGGGTGCCGTCCACCGCGATCTGCTTGACCTGCTCGCGCGAGCCGCGGAAGACCACCCGCCGGAAGACCGGGGCGGTGGCGTTGTAGAGGTGGACCGTGGCCCGGTGCGCGCCGCGCAGCGACTCCACGGTCCGCTCGATCAGCTCCTCGCGCGCCTGCGTCAGGACGGAGATCGTCACGTCCTCGGGGATGGCGCCCTCCTCGATGATCGAGCGCACGAACTGGAAGTCCGTGGCCCCGGAGGAGGGGAAGCCGACCTCGATCTCCTTGTAGCCCATGCGCACCAGCAGGTCGAACATCTCGCGCTTGCGGGCTGGCGACATCGGGTCGATCAGTGCCTGGTTGCCGTCGCGCAGGTCCGTCGACAGCCAGCGCGGGGCGGCGGTGACGCGGTTGTCCGGCCAGGTCCGGTCGGGGATGTCCACGGCGTCGTACGGGCGGTACTTGTGGACCGGCATCCCGGAGGGCCGCTGGGTGACGCCGGCCGCGGTGACGGGCGTGGGACGGCCGACGGAGGGGGTGATCGGGGAAGACATCTGCGGAGGGCTCCTCGGTGATCCGCGTGATACGGCCGACGGGCTTCTTTCCTGGCGTCTGGGCAACACCGAACTCCGCGGGGAGGGGGTCGGCCTAGATCTGCAGGCCCTCGCCGCGGCGGCTAAGAAGAAGCAGCACGTCACGCATGATGCGCAGCACACTACGCGAGGCCCGGGAGGCGTTGCAGGGGCGTTCCAGCATGCGGGACGGGGTGCTCTTGCCGGCCGGGCCGGGAGAGGAACCCGCCCACTCGTTTGTGTTAATCGCAGTAACGGCCCATGACAGGGGCGGGGGCCGGTGCCAGATTGCACGCATGGACGAATCAGAGAAGTCAGAGAAGACGGTTTTCTGCACCATCGTTCCGCCGCACGTCCTCGACAGACTCGCCCAGTCCGAGGACCCCCTCTTCCACGAGCCCGCCCGTCGCACCCTCGAGCACGACGGCTTCCTGCGCACCCGCCGCCGCGTCACCTCGCGCCGCATGGCCTTCGCGGACTCCTCGGCCGCCACCGGCTCCGGCACCCCGCGCCGCACGATCTACGACGCGGGGCACCGCGAGACGCTGCCGGGCACCAAGGTGCGCGGCGAGGGCGACGAGCCGGGCAAGGACGCGACGGTCAACCGCGCCTACGCCGGCCTCGGCGCCACCTACGACCTCTTCTCGAAGATCTACGGCCGGGACTCCATCGACGGCAGCGGGCTGGCGCTGAACGCCAGCGTCCACTACGGCGAGAAGTACGGCAACGCCTTCTGGGACGGCGAGCAGATGGTCTTCGGCGACGGGGACGGCGACGTCTTCCTCGACTTCACCATCCCCGTGGACGTCATCGGCCACGAGCTGACCCACGGCGTCGTCCAGCACACCGCGAACCTGGAGTACTACGGCCAGTCGGGCGCGCTCAACGAGTCCGTCGCCGACGTCTTCGGCGCGCTGATCAAGCAGCACTCCCTGGGGCAGACCGCCGACCAGGCCGACTGGCTGATCGGCGCCGGGCTGCTGGGGCCGGGCGTGGACAGTGGCACGGCCCTGCGTTCCATGAAGGCCCCGGGCACCGCGTACGACGACGACGTCCTCGGCAAGGACCCGCAGCCCGCCACCATGGACGACTACGTCCGCACCAACCGCGACAACGGCGGGGTGCACATCAATTCCGGCATCCCCAACCACGCCTTCTACCTGCTGGCCACCGCCCTGGGCGGCAACGCCTGGGAGCGGGCCGGAAAGATCTGGTACGCCACGCTGACCGGCGGCGAGCTGGCCGACGACGCCCAGTTCGCGGACTTCGCCCGGCTGACGGTGGCGGCGGCCCGGTCCCTGTTCGGGGAGAGGGACGAGGTGCAGGCGGTACTCAAGGCGTGGAGCCAGGTGGGGGTCGCCACCTCGTAGGGGCGGTGGACGCCGTCCGGCGGGGTAGGGATGAGGCCATGCGTATCGTCATCACCCGTACCGGCGGTTTCGCCGGCATCGAGCGCCGGGCCGAGCTGGACACGTGCGGCCGGCCCGACGCGACGCATCTGGAGGCCCTGGCCCACCGGGCGCTCGCGCCCGGCCGGGACGTCCCGCCCCGGCACCGCGGGGTGCCGGACGGCTTCCACTACGAGATCGACGTGGACGGCCGCTCGGTGCACCTCGCGGACCCGCACCTCACCCAGGACCAGCGGGAGCTGATCCGCACGGTCCTCAAAGAAGGGGCGTGACGCCGAAGAAGGGGCGTGACGCTCAGAATCCGAGCTTGCGCAGCTGCTTGGGGTCGCGCTGCCAGTCCTTGGCGACCTTGACGTGCAGGTCGAGGTAGACCGGCGTGCCCAGCAGGGCCTCGATGTGCTTGCGGGACTTCATGCCGACCTCCTTCAGGCGCGAGCCCTTGGGGCCGATGATGATGCCCTTCTGGCTGGGGCGCTCGATGTAGACGTTGGCGTGGATGTCCAGCAGCGGCTTGTCCTTGGGCCGGTCCTCGCGCGGCAGCATCTCCTCGACCACGACGGCGATGGAGTGCGGCAGCTCGTCCCGGACGCCCTCCAGGGCGGCCTCGCGGATCAGCTCGGCGACCATGACCTGCTCGGGCTCGTCGGTGAGGTCGCCCTCGGGGTAGAGCGCGGGGCTCTCCGGCAGCAGCGGCACCAGCAGGTCGGCCAGCAGCGAGACCTGCTTGTCGCCCACGGCCGAGACCGGGATGATCTCCGCCCACTCGATACCGAGCTCCTGGCCCAGCTTCTGGATGGCGATCAGCTGCTCGGCGAGCGCCTTGGAGTCGACCAGGTCGGTCTTGGTGACGATGGCCACCTTGGGCGTCTTCTTGATCCCGGCCAGCTCACCGGCGATGAAGCGGTCGCCCGGACCGATCTTCTGGTCGGCCGGCAGGCAGAAGCCGATCACGTCGACCTCGGCCCAGGTGGTCCGTACGACGTCGTTGAGCCGCTCGCCCAGCAGGGTGCGCGGCTTGTGCAGACCGGGGGTGTCCACCAGGACGAGCTGGGCGTCCGGGCGGTGGACGATGCCGCGCACGGTGTGCCGGGTGGTCTGCGGACGGTTGGAGGTGATCGCGACCTTGGTCCCCACCAGTGCGTTGGTCAGGGTCGACTTGCCCGCGTTGGGGCGGCCGACGAAGCACGCGAAGCCCGCGCGGTGGGGGGCCTGGGAGGGGGAGGAGGCGTTGTCCATGCCTCATATTCTCCCCGATCGTCCGGCCCCTGCCGACCAGCGGCCTCAGCCCGCGGTGACGACCGGACCCGGCGTGCCGTCCGGGCCCGCGAGCAGCACCGGGGTGTCCGGGCCGCCCAGATCCCGTACGGCCGCGCGGTCGGCGTCGGGGACCGCGTCCTCCTCGGAGACCACGGCCGCGGCCTCCAGGGACTTCGCGCCGCTGGCCACGGCCATCGCCACGGCCGTCCGCAGCGCGCTCAGCCGCAGCGAGTCGAGGGCGACGGTACCGGCGACGTACGTACGGCCCGTCTCGTCGCGGACGGCCGCGCCCTCGGCGACGGCGTTGCGGGCGCGGGCGGCGCGGGCGAGGGTGATCAGCTTGCGGTCTTCGGGGTCCAGGGCATCCGTCATACCCGGAGCATAGGGGCGGCGCCCCGGCGGGCCTCAGCCGGATGCCAGCAGGCCGCCCAGCGAGTACATGCTGCCGCGCCGGCCCTCGGGCGTGCTCAGCCAGCTCACCTTGGCGGCCGTGCCGGTGCCGGGCACCGGGTTGTGCAGCACGATCGTCAGGTCCGGCCGGGCGGGCACCCGCAGCTGGGTGCTCTCCAGGTGGAGGGTGCCGACCAGCGGGTGCTCGAACTCCTTGACCAGCAGGCCGCCGGGACGTACGTCGCCGCGCGCCCACAGCTCGGCGAACTCCGGGCTCTCGGCGGAGACCTCCGCCACGATCTCCTTGAAGCCCTCGTCGTCGGGGCGTTCCGAGCAGGCCGCGCGGTAGGTGGCGACGACGCGCGGGGCGTTCTCGTGCCAGTTCGCGGCGCGCGAGCGGTAGACGGGGTCGGTGAAGAAGTCGATCAGGCAGTTCTGCCGGATCTCCGGGCGGAAGCCCATGACGTGCCCGGCGGCCTCGTTGTAGCTGACCATGTTCCAGTACGGGTCCATGATGTGCGCCGGTGCGGGCAGCCAGCCGTCGATCAGCCGGCGCAGCCCGTCGCACAGGTACTCCGGGTCGTGCGCGGACTCCGGCAGCGGCGGGTTGAGCCCGGCCAGGATGTACAGGTGGCGGCGCTCCGGCCCGTCCATCCTGAGCACCCGGGCGACCGCGTCGAGCACCTGCGGCGAGACGGTGATCTCGCGCCCCTGCTCGAGCCACTGGTACCAGGAGGCGCCGACTCCGGCGAGCACCGCGACCTCTTCGCGGCGCAGCCCCGGCGTGCGGCGGCGGGCGCCGCCGTCGGGCAGGCCCGCGTCGGCCGGGGACACCCTGGCCCGACGGCTCATCAAGAAGTCCCGCAGTTCCTGCCGCCGGCGAGTCCTGACGCTCAACTCTCCCCCTCGTGGTGGTGTCACCACCACCATAAGCACTCACTCCCCACGGTTGTTCCGTGGAGCGGAGGGTGTGCGCATGGCGATCGACTCCCCCGTCCGGGCCGAACCCGGTACCACCCCGCCCTCCCTCTCCCCCCGCGCGAAGCTGATCCTGCTGGTGCTGTGCGCCGCGCAGTTCATCGTCGCGCTCGACTTCTCCATCCTCAACGTGGCGCTGCCCGTCCTCGGCAGGGACCTGGGCATGGGCCAGGCCGACCTGCAGTGGGCGGTGACGGCGTTCGCGCTGCCGTCGGGCGGCTTCCTGCTGTTCTTCGGCCGGATCGCCGACCTGTACGGGCGGCGCAGGCTGTTCCTGACGGGGCTCGCGCTGTTCACCGTGGCCTCGGTGCTGGCCACGCTGGCTTGGAACCCGGCGTCCCTGCTCGCCGGACGGGCGCTGCAGGGCCTGGGCGCGGCCGTGATCGTGCCGACCGGGATGTCCCTGCTGACCACGACGTTCGCCGAGGGCCCCGCGCGCGACCGGGCGCTGGGCATCAGCGGCACGCTGATGTCTCTGGGCTACACCGTCGGCATGGTGCTCGGCGGCGTGATGACCGACTCGCTGGGCTGGCGCTCGACGATGGGGCTGCTGGCGGTGGCCGGCGCGGGCGTGCTGCTGGCCGCGCCCCGGCTGCTGACCGAGTCCCGCCCCGCCCACCGGCCCCGGCTGGACGTGCCGGGCGCGGTGACGGTCACCGGCGGCCTGCTGGCCGTGATCTACGCGCTGTCCACGGCGGCGCAGCGCGGCTTCGGCGGCGCGGACGTGGTGGTGACGCTGGTGGCGGGGGCGGTGCTGCTCGTCGCGTTCGTCGTCGTGGAGTCCCGGGCGGCCGAGCCGCTGGTCTCCCTGCCGATGCTGCGGCGGCGCACGGTGGCGTGGGGCAACCTGGCGGGGCTGATGACGTTCGCGATGATGAGCACGGTGATCTTCCTGCTGACCCTGTACCTGCAGGAGGTGCTCGAGCTGTCGGCCTTCCGCACGGGCCTGGTCTTCGGCGTCCAGGGCGCCCTCGCGGCGGTCGCGGGAATGACGGCGCCCAGGGTCATCGCCCGCCTGGGCGCGACCCGCACGCTGGTGACCGGCCTGGTGGTGCAGGCGGTCTTCACCGCCGCCCTGCTGGGCCTGGGCGTCTCCTCGGGCGCGTGGCTGGCCCTGGCCGCGGTCTCGCTGGGCTGCGTCGGCCACCTGTGGGCGATCGTCGCCTACGGGGTGACGGCGACGTCGGGCCTGTCGGACGCGGAGCAGGGCCTGGCGACGGGCCTGGTCACCAGCTCGCAGCAGATCGGCATGACGATCGGCATCCCCCTGCTGAGCGCCCTGGCCTCGGCCCAGGTCGCCGATCTGCGCGAGGACGGCTCGTCCTTCGCGTCCGCCACCCTCGGCGGCATCAAGCTGGCCCTGGGCACGGACGCGGCGGTGGTGACGGTGGTGGCCGTGCTGACGGCGGTGGGGCTGCGGGGGGCGCGGGCGCGCGCGGCGCGCTGACCGGGCGGGCGGTGCGGGCGGTCCGGCGCGTGTTCCCGGCCCGCCCGCCCGCTGCCTCAGCGTCACTACCCCACCGCGGCCGCCGATTTCGCCCCCTGCGCCCGTGCCAGGATCCGTGCCGCCACCGCCGGGGAGTCCACCAGCGGGTGCAGCGCCAGGGCGCGCAGCGCGGCGTCGCGGTCCTCGTGGACCGCGGCCTGGATCGTGGCCCGTTCGACCGCCTTGAGCTGCAGCATCAGGCCCAGCTGGTCCTCGCGCAGACGCGTGGCGGCCACCGGGTGCGCGCCGCGGGCGTCCACGACGCAGACCGTTTCGATGACGGCCTCGGGGTCCAGGGCCGGCACGGTCAGGCCGTTGCGGACGTTGAGGATCAGGCGCGCGCCCTCGTCGGCGGCGACGGCCCGCATCAGGGCCAGGGCCACCCGGTCGTAGCCGCCCCCGTCGAGGTCGCAGGTGTCGCGCTGCCAGCCGCCGCTGGCGGCGCGGCTCTCGGCCATGTACGTCACCTCGCGCTGCAGCCGGGTGCGCTCCCACAGCTCGTACGAGCGGTGCGGCGCGGCCGCCGCGTCCCGGAAGAAGCCGCTCTGCTGCTGGTCGAGGAATTCGCCGCGGGTCTTGGCGGCCTCCTGCACCGAGCGCAGGGTCTCGCGGCGGAAGTAGTAGTAGTGCAGGTATTCGTTGGGCAGCGAGCCCAGGGCCCGCAGCCACTCGGCGCCGAAGAGCCTGCCTTCCTCGAAGGAGGACAGCGCCCGCTCGTCCGCCAGCAGCTCCGGCAGCCGGTCCCGCCCGTCCACCGTCAACGTCCGTAGCCACCCGAGGTGGTTGAGCCCCACGTAGTCGAACGTCACCCGGTCGGGGTCGGCACCGCCCAGCGCGCGGGTGGCGCGCCGCACCAGGCCGACCGGGGAGTCGCAGATGCCGATCACCCGGTCGCCCAGGACAGTGGACATCGCCTCGGTCACCATCCCCGCCGGATTGGTGAAGTTGATGACCCACGCGTCGGGGGCCACCGCCGCCACCCGCTCCGCGATGTCCAGTGCCACCAGGACCGTGCGCAGCCCGTACAGCACCCCGCCGGCGCCCACCGTCTCCTGACCCAACACCCCCTCGCTGAGGGGGATCCGCTCGTCCATGACCCGGCCGGCGGTGCCGCCCACCCGGATCGCGGAGAAGACGAAGTCAGCGCCCCGCAAGGCCTGGTCCAGGTCGTCGGCGATGCGCACGGACGGGGCGCCGCGCACGCCGGCGGACTGGGTGGCCAGTACGGAGGCGATCACTCTGGCACGGGTCGAATCGGTGTCGTAGAGCACGAGTTCCGTGCAGCGGCCCGGCGCGTCACGCCGGGCGTCGTCCAACAGGGCCCGGTGCACCAACGGCACCCGGAAACCGCCACCGCCGAGAATCGTCAGCCTCATGGCCGGAACGTACCGCAGCATCGGGCAGACTGTCCGGACCCGCACCCGTGCATCCCTGAGAGGAGCAACGAGCGAGCATGCCGTTCCCTTCACCGCACACGACACCGCACGTCACGTCGCAGGCAGGCGGCCACGGCGGGCAGATCCCCGTCGAACGCCACGAGGGCGCGGCCCCGGTTTTCGACCCGCTCGCAGAGGTTCGTTCGGAGAGTGATCCGCGGACCGACGTCTATCTGACGGGAACGGTTTTCCTCGACATCATCTTCACGGGCCTTGACTCCGCGCCCGTGCGCGGTACCGAGTCCTGGGCGCGCGGCATGGGCTCCAGCCCCGGCGGCATCGCCAACATGGCCACCGCCCTGGCCCGGCTGGGCCTGCGCACCTCGCTGGCGGCGGCCTTCGGCGACGACATGTACGGGGAGTACTGCTGGGAGGCCCTCTCGCGGGGCGAGGGCATCGACCTGGGCCTGTCGCGCACGGTGCCCGGCTGGCACTCCCCCGTCACCGTCTCGATGGCGTACGAGGGCGAGCGGACGATGGTCTCGCACGGGCACGAGGCCCCGCCGCCGGTGGGGGCACCCCCAGCGGTAGCCGGCGGAGAGCCCGCCCCCGAGTGCCCGCCCGCCGCGCGGGCCTGCGTGGCCCTGCTGGTGCCGGGCAAGCAGGAGGAGTGGATCGCCACGGCGGCCCGGCGCGGCAGCCGGATCTTCGCCGACGTGGGCTGGGACGAGACCGGCCGCTGGGACCCGGCGGACCTCGCCGACCTCGAGCACTGCGAGGCCTTCCTGCCCAACGCCGAGGAGGCCATGCGCTACACCCGCACCGACTGCCCGCGCGCCGCCGCGCGGGCGCTGGCGGACAAGGTGCCGCTGGCCGTGGTCACGATGGGCGAGCGCGGCGCGTACGCGGTGGACGGCCGCACCGGGGAGAGCGCCGAGGTGCCGGCCATCCTCGTGGAGGCCCTGGACCCCACCGGCGCGGGGGACGTGTTCGTGGCGGGCTTCGTCACCGGCACCCTCGCCGAGTGGCCGCTGGCGGACCGGCTCGCCTTCGCCGGGCTGTCCGCCGCCCTGTCCGTCCAGGAATTCGGGGGGTCGCTGTCCGCGCCCGGCTGGGTGGAGATCGCCGCCTGGTGGCAGCACGTGCGCTCCTTCGACGACCAGTCGGCGGCCACCCTGCGCCGCTACGCCTTCCTCGACGACGTCCTGCCCGCCGCCACCCGGCCCTGGCCACTGCGCCGGGCGGTGCCCACGCTGGGGTTCCGGCGACCGTGAGGCCTTCGGTACCGGGCGACCGGAAAAGCCTTCGGTACCGAGGGGGCACCGTCGTACCCTTGGTATTCCAAGGATCTTCGGATACAGGACGCAGGAAAGAGGGGATGAGCAGGCCTGAGTGCCGGCCCATGACTCAGACACCCACACGATCGCAGGCGACCGCCAGGTTCACGGTCCCGGCCAAGCACCCGATGGTGACGGTCCTCGGCTCCGGGGACAGCCTCCTGCGCGTGATCGAGAAAGCCTTCCCGTCGACGGACATCCACGTACGGGGCAACGAAGTCAGCGCGGTGGGCGACGAGCGGGAAGTCGCTCTCGTCCAGCGCCTGTTCGCCGAGATGATGCTGGTGCTCCGCACGGGTGCGCCGATGACGGAGGACGCGGTGGAACGTTCGATCGCCATGCTCAGGGACGAGGAGAAGGGGGTGGAGACCCCCGCCGAGGTCCTCACCCAGAACATCCTCTCCAGCCGCGGTCGCACCATCCGCCCCAAGACGCTCAACCAGAAGCGCTACGTCGACGCCATCGACAAGCACACGGTCGTCTTCGGCATCGGCCCCGCCGGTACCGGAAAGACCTACCTGGCCATGGCCAAGGCGGTCCAGGCCCTGCAGTCCAAGCAGGTCAACCGGATCATCCTGACCCGGCCGGCCGTCGAGGCGGGCGAGCGGCTGGGCTTCCTGCCCGGCACGCTCTACGAGAAGATTGACCCGTACCTGCGGCCGCTCTACGACGCCCTGCACGACATGCTCGACCCCGACTCCATCCCGCGCCTGATGGCCGCCGGGACGATCGAGGTCGCGCCGCTGGCCTACATGCGCGGCCGGACGCTCAACGACGCGTTCATCATCCTCGACGAGGCGCAGAACACGAACCCCGAGCAGATGAAGATGTTCCTCACCCGGCTCGGCTTCGACTCCAAGATCGTGATCACGGGTGACATCACCCAGATCGACCTCCCCGGCGGCACCAAGAGCGGCCTGCGGCAGGTCCGGGAGATCCTCGACGGCGTCGAGGACGTCCACTTCTCGATGCTCACCAGCCAGGACGTCGTCCGTCACAAGCTGGTCGGCCGTATTGTCGACGCGTACGAAGAGTACGACAGCCGCAGCAACGGAAAGTAAACCCCGGTAACACCATGTCTATCGACGTCAACAACGAATCCGGCACGGAGGTCGACGAGCAGGCGATCCTCGAGGTCGCCCGCTACGCCCTCAGCCGGATGCGTATCCACCCGCTCTCCGAACTCTCGGTCATCGTTGTCGACGCCGATGCCATGGAGCAGCTCCACATCCAGTGGATGGACCTCCCCGGGCCCACCGACGTGATGTCCTTCCCGATGGACGAGCTGCGCCCGCCGGCCAAGGACGACGAGGAGCCTCCGCAGGGCCTCCTGGGCGACATCGTGCTGTGCCCGGAGGTGGCGAAGAAGCAGGGCCAGGAGGCGCCCACCGGGCACTCCATGGACGAGGAGCTGCAGCTCCTGACCGTCCACGGAGTCCTGCACCTCCTGGGCTACGACCACGAGGAGCCCGACGAGAAGGCCGAGATGTTCGGCCTCCAGGCGGCGATCATCGACGGCTGGCGCGCCGAGCGCGGCATCGAAGGGCCCTCCCCGGCTCCCACGTTCACGTGACCGGCCAGCTGATCGCCGCCGCGGTCCTGCTGCTCGTCGTCGCCTGGCTCGCCGCCTGCGCCGAGGCCGGCCTCGCCCGGACCACCCGGTTCCGGGCGGAGGAGGCCGTACGGCTGGGGCGGCGGGGCAGCGCCCGGCTGCTGGCGGTGGCCGCCGACCCCACCCGCTACCTCAATGTGGCGCTGCTGGTGCGCGTCGCCTGCGAGATGGCGGCGGGCGTCTTCGTCACCTATGTGTGCCTGGAGGAGTTCGACTCCACCTGGCAGGCGCTGACGGTCGCCATCGCCGTGATGGTCCTCGTCTCCTACGTGGCCGTCGGCGTCTCCCCGCGCACCATCGGCCGCCAGCACCCGCTGAACACCGCCACCGCCGCGGCGTACGTCCTGCTGCCGCTCGCCCGGATCATGGGGCCCGTGCCCCGGCTGCTGATCCTCATCGGCAACGCCCTCACCCCCGGCAGGGGCTTCCGCATGGGCCCCTTCGCCTCCGAGGCGGAGCTGCGGGCCATGGTGGACCTGGCCGAGAAGGAGTCGCTGATCGAGGACGACGAGCGGCGCATGGTCCACTCCGTCTTCGAGCTCGGCGACACGCTCGTGCGCGAGGTGATGGTGCCGCGCACCGACCTGATCGTCATCGAGCGCGGCAAGACCATCCGCCAGGCACTCACCCTCGCGCTGCGCTCGGGCTTCTCCCGCATCCCGGTGACCGGCGAGAACGAGGACGACGTGGTGGGCGTGGTCTACCTCAAGGACCTCGTCCGCAAGACGCACATCAACCGTGACGCCGAGTCCGAGCTGGTCTCCACGGCCATGCGGCCCGCGGTGTTCGTCCCCGACACCAAGAACGCGGGCGATCTGCTGCGCGAGATGCAGCAGCAGCGCAACCACTGCGCGGTCGTCATCGACGAGTACGGCGGCACCGCCGGCATCGTCACCATCGAGGACATCCTCGAGGAGATCGTCGGTGAGATCACCGACGAGTACGACCGCGAGCTGCCGCCCGTCGAGGAGCTCGGCGACGACCGCTACCGGGTCACCGCCCGCCTCGACATCGGCGACCTGGGCCGTCTCTACGGCCTGGAGGAGTTCGACGACGAGGACGTCGAGACGGTGGGCGGACTGCTGGCCAAGTCCCTGGGCCGGGTGCCGATCGCGGGCGCGACGGCCGAGGTCGAGCTCCTGGAGCGGGGCAAGGACCCGGCCCTGTCGGCCCTGCGACTGACCGCCGAGGCGGCGGCCGGCCGCCGCAACCGCATCGTGACGGTGCTGGTGGAGCCGGTAAGGGTGGAAGACGCCGCCTGACCGGGCGAATGGCAGCGGCACGGGGAATTTATTGCCTGCCCGCCGGGAACGTAGGCGCAATGGCAGTGGTCAGAAGTGTCGCGCGTCCGTTGCTGGCGTCGGCGTTCCTCACGAGCGGGGTGCAGACGATCCAGCACCCCGAGATGCTGGCGCCCGTGGCGGCCCCGGTCGCCCTGGCCATCGCGCGCCGCGTCCCGTGGCTGCCACGGGACGCACGGGCCCTGGTCCGTCTGAACGGCGCCGTCCACGTGGGCGCGGGCACCCTGCTGGCCCTCGGCCGGCTCCCCAGACTCTCCGCCCTTGCCCTGGCGGCCAGCCTGGTACCGACGACACTGGCGGGCCACGCGTACTGGAAGGAAACCGACCCGGCCAAGCGGGCACAGCACCGGATCGGTTTCTTCGCGAACGCCTCGATCCTGGGCGGCCTGCTGATCGCGGCGGCGGACAGGCCGCGGCGGCGGGAGAGAACGAGGACGGGCGCTCGCGGGTGAAACGGCCGGCCCAGCGGGGCCGGACCACACGCTCGCGAGGCAGGGCCTCCTGACATGGCTCGATGGGATCGCACCCTGAGCCATCGAGAGGCCCTGCCGTTGCCTGCTGGGTAGCAGGCGAGAGTCTTCTCAGGGCGTTACCGCCGTCGGATGCGAGTGGGTGCTCAGCCGGCGAAGTCGAGCAGGTAGCTGCCGTAGTTGCCGGCCGGCTGGTCGCTGAACGGTTGCACGCTGGCGCCTGCAGGGACCGTGCAGTTGTCGTCGAGGAACTCGACGAGGACATGTGCGGTCCTGTTGCGGACCGAGTGGGCGAAGGCGGTGTCGGGCCCCGGGAAGTTGACCGGTGTACAGGTATTGACCGACGGGTTCCGGTCAATGTCGGTTGAGCCCGTGAAGGCCAGTCCGCTGTACTGGCAGACGGCATCGGTCGCGGGGCAGGACGGTGCTGCCGGGGCGGATGCGGGGACGGCCACCATGGCGGCGACCAGGCACCCTGTTGCGGCAGCGGACGTCACGATCCTGGACAGTGTGCGGGACATGGAACCTCCTTGGTTCGGCGGAGTGATCCTCTCCCCCCGGCCACACGGCGTGGCCGGGCAGCATGGGCTCTTACGGACGTGGGCGCCGGACATCCATGCGAAGGCCGTTGTACCGGAAGAGGGTTGCGCAGCGGCCTGCGCTCCAGCAGCGCCTCTGACCCATGGCCGAAAGTGTGCGCTCCGATAGTCACATTAATGAAGGGCCGTGACAGGGCGCACGGTGGTGAAAGACCGCGCCCTGGCGACTCACAAGCCCCGGTCGGGGCCGACCACCCACGTGATCACGAGTCGCTCGCGGGCTCGGAGGCGGCGAGCGAGACGATGCGCTCCATGTTGGCCGACCCCCACGTGCCCAGTGGCATGAGGGCGTCCAGCAGCGATGCCCCGAACTCGGTCAAGGAGTACTCCACCTTCGGTGGCACCTGGTGGTACTCCTCGCGGTGCACCAACTGACTCGCTTCCATCTCCTTGAGCTGGTTGATCAGGACACGCTCGCCGATGCCGTCGACCGCGCGCCGCAGCTCTCCGAAGCGCAGCGGGCCGTCGCTATGGAGCGCCCACAGGATCAGCATCTTCCACTTGCCGCCGACGACGGCGAGGGCGGCGTCGAACCCGCAGGTGAAGGTCTTCTTCTTCATCGGCACTCCCCACTGACCCCTGTGTAAGTACCGTCAAAATAGTCGGTACTTGAGGAAATATCTGTGCCAGTCGGAACATGAAGCGGCAACGGGCCGCAGCGGACGTATCGTCCGTGATCTGACTGGAGTTGAGCATTGAGCATGCCTGCAGACGACCTCACGCCGGTGACCGTCATCGGGCTGGGGGCGATGGGTGCGGCGCTGGCCGAGGCGTTCATCGGGGCGGGGCACCCCACGACCGTATGGAACCGGAGTGCGAAGAAGGCCGCACCGCTCGTCGCCAAGGGCGCGCGTCACGCCGCCACGATCGGGGAAGCGGTGGCCGCCGGGCCGCTGGTCATCGCCTGCTTGACCACGCACGACGCCACACGCGAGGCCCTGGAACCGGCCTCGGCCGCCTTGGCCGGGCGCGCGTTGGTCACCCTCAACACCGGGACGCCGGACGGTGCCCGTCGGATGGCCGCCTGGGCGGAGGCGCGAGGAGTGCGGTTCCTGGGCGGCGCGGTCAAGAATGTGCCTCCGGCTGTCGGTAAGCCCGACACCCTCCTGTACTACGGCGGCGACAAAGCCGTGTTCGACACGTACGAGGCGACACTACGGGTGCTGGGAGGGGACACCGTCCACCTCGGTGACGAGCCGGATCTGGCCGCGCTCTACGAGCAGGCCGTGGGCGGGCTCCTGCTGCCCGCCCTCCTCGGCTTCTTCCAGGGAGCCGCACTGGTCACGGCGCGCGGCCTGAAGGCCGACACGTTGGTGCGATTCACCATCAAGTGGCTGGAGATGATCGCTTCCGAACTGCCGGCCATCGCCGATGAGATCGACAGCGGCGACTACACCCGGCCGCGCGCGACCGTCGGGATCTTCCACCAGGGGATCGCCAACGTACCCGAGCTCGCCCGGGAGGCCGGCATCGATGTGTCCTGGCACGAGCCGATGCACGCGCTCCTCGAACGAGCCGTCGCCGACGGCCACCGTGACCACAGCATCGCGGCACTCGTCGAGACGCTCCGGAAGCCGGGACAGAGGATCTCCTAGGTCCGCAGGGCGGCCGCCCCCAGCCGCGCCGCTGCGCAGCTCGGGGGCGGCCCGGCACTCGGCCGCGACGGCGTGGTCGCCCGCCCTAGAAGACCACCACCGACCGCAGCACATCCCCCTCGTGCATCCGCTCGAACGCCTTCTCGACGTCGTCGAGGCCGATGGTCTCCGTAACGAACGCGCCCAGGTCGAGGCGGCCCTGCAGATGGAGGTCGACCAGCATCGGGAAGTCGCGGGAGGGCAGGCAGTCGCCGTACCAGGAGGACTTGAGGGCGCCGCCGCGGCCGAAGACGTCGAGGAGGGGGAGCTCCAGCTTCATCTCCGGGGTGGGCACGCCCACCAGGACCACCGTGCCGGCCAGGTCACGGGCGTAGAACGCCTGCTCGTACGTCTCGGGGCGGCCCACCGCCTCGATGACCACGTCCGCGCCGAAGCCGCCCGTGAGCTCGCGGATGGCCTGCACCGGGTCCGTGTTACGGGAGTTGACCGTGTGGGTGGCGCCCATGCCGCGTGCCGTCTCCAGCTTGCGGTCGTCGATGTCGACGGCGATGATGCGGGCCGCGCCCGCCAGGCAGGAGCCCGCGATCGCCGCGTCGCCGACGCCGCCGCAGCCGATGACGGCGACGGAGTCGCCGCGCCCCACGCCGCCGGTGTTGATCGCGGCGCCGATGCCCGCCATCACGCCGCAGCCGAGCAGGCCCGCGACCGCCGGGGAGACGGCCGGGTCGACCTTGGTGCACTGCCCGGCGGCGACCAGCGTCTTCTCGGCGAAGGCGCCGATACCCAGGGCGGGCGAGAGCTCCGTGCCGTCCTTGAGCGTCATCTTCTGCTTCGCGTTGTCCGTGTTGAAGCAGTACTGCGGGCGGCCCCGCAGACAGGCGCGGCACTGACCGCAGACGGCCCGCCAGTTGAGGACGACGAAGTCGCCGGGGGCCACCTCGCTCACGCCCTCGCCGACGGCCTCGACGATGCCGGCGGCCTCGTGGCCCAGCAGGAAGGGGAATTCGTCGTTGATGCCGCCCTGCTTGTAGTGCAGGTCGGTGTGGCACACGCCGCACGCCTGGACCTTCACCACGGCCTCGCCGGGGCCCGGGTCCGGTACCACGATCGTCTCCACCCGTACCGGCTCGTTCTTCCCCGGTGCGATGACTCCGCGGACTTCCTGCGCCATGGTCTGCGCCCCACCCTTCTCGTCGTTGGTCTGTCCGACATGGTCCGACATGGTCACGGTACGCCCAAGGATCTTTCTCCGCGCGTAGAGGACCCTTGACCGGCGCGTACGGGGCGCCTTAGCTTCGCGCTGCACCCATCGTGTCATCCAGGAGTCAGAACGTGTCGCTCTCCCCCAAGTCCGTCCGCGTGCGCATCGCCGCGGCCACCGCCGCACTGGCCGTCGGCGCCGGTCTCTACACCGCGGGCGCCGCCTCGGCCGACCACTCGGTGCCCCGCACGGACAAGGAGATCCCCAACCTCACCCAGGTCCAGGACAAGATCAAGGCCTTCTACGGCGACACGGTCGACGCCTCGGGCGAGCACTACGCCTCGCCGGACAGCAACTACGCCAAGCAGGTCGCCGGCATCGAGAAGAAGGCCAGGGCCCAGCTGGAGAAGGTCGTCGAGAACCGGGCGCAGGACCGCAAGGGCGGCAAGAAGCCTGCCATCGTCCTCGACCTGGACGACACCACCCTGCTGACCTACAACTACGAGCTGCGCGTGGGCTTCCACTTCACGCCCGAGTCGCAGGACGCCTACCTGAAGTCGACCGACATGGCGGCCGTCTTCGGCATGCCCAAGCTCGTCAACTGGGCCAAGTCCAAGGGCATCGAGGTCTTCTACGTCACCGGCCGTGGCGAGCACCAGCGCGAGTGGAGCGCCCGCAACCTCAAGAACGTCGGCTACAAGCCCGTCGCCGACCGCGACCACTTCTTCCTGAAGAACAAGCAGAACCCGCCCGCCTACCTCGAGTGCGGCGCGAAGTGCACGACCGTCGAGTACAAGTCGGGCACGCGCAAGTACATCGAGTCCAAGGGCTACGACATCGTCGCCAACTTCGGCGACCAGTACAGCGACCTGGCGGGCGGCTACGCCGACCGCACCTACAAGCTCCCCAACCCGATGTACTACCTGCCCTGAGTCACCGCCGCGTCAAGCGCCGCCGACGTCAGCGCCGCGTAAACGGCCGACGTCAGCGGCGCGTAAACGGCCGACGTCAGCGCCGCTTCGGCACCGGCACGCGCATCAGGTCCCGGGCGACGGTCAGCTCACCGTCGAAGCCCGCCGCCCGTGCCTGCCGCTCGAAGACGGACGGGTCGTCGTAGCGCTGCGAGAAGTGGGTGAGCACCAGGTGCCGCACGCCCGCCTCCGCGGCCACCCGCCCGGCCTGACCCGCCGTCAGGTGGCCGTGGTCGGTGGCCAGCGGCTCGTCCTCGTCGAGGAAGGTCGACTCGATGACGAGCATGTCGCAGCCCTCGGCCAGCTCGTGGACGCCGTCGCACAGCCGGGTGTCCATCACGAACGCGAAGCGCTGCCCGCGCCGGACCTCGCTCACCTCGTCCAGCGTGACCCCGCCGACCGAGCCCTCGCGCTGCAGCCGGCCGATGTCCGGCCCGCTGATGCCGTGCCGCGCCAGCAGCTCGGGCAGCATCCGGCGCCCGTCCGGCTCGATGAGGCGGTAGCCGTAGGACTCCACCGGGTGCGAGAGGCGGCGCGCCTGCAGGACGTACGAGGGGGTGCGGGCCAGCACCGCTCCGGTGCCCGCCACCGGCTCCTCGACCAGCTTCACCGTCTCCTTGTAGGCCGTGGCGTACCGCAGCCGGTTGAAGAAGCGCTGCCCGCTGGCCGGGTAGTGCGCGGTGACCGGGTGCGGCACCCGGTCGAGGTTGACGCGCTGGACGACCCCGGCCAGGCCCAGCGAGTGGTCGCCGTGGAAGTGCGTGACGCAGATCCGGTTCAGGTCGTGGGCGGCCACCCCGGCGCGCAGCATCTGGCGCTGGGTGCCCTCGCCGGGGTCGAACATCAGGCCTTCGCCGTCCCAGAGCAGGACGTAGCCGTTGTGGTTGCGGTGCCGGGTGGGCACCTGGCTGGCGGTGCCGAGGACGACGAGTTCGCGTACGGACAAGGGATTACCCCGGGGGCCAGTTGAAGCCGCGGCCGCCGAGGACATGGGCGTGCGCGTGGAAGACGGTCTGCCCGGCGCCGGCGCCGGTGTTGAAGACGATGCGGAAGCCCTTGTCCCCATTCTCCTGGAGGGCGACCTCGCCCGCCTCGCGCAGCACGTCGGCGGCGATCGCCGGCTCGGCGGCCGCGAGGGAGGCGGCGTCCGCGTAGTGCACCTTGGGGATCACCAGGCAGTGCACGGGCGCCTGGGGGTTGATGTCGCGGAAGGCGACGGTGGTCTCCGTCTCCTTGACGATCGTCGCAGGCACCTCCCCCTTGACGATCTTGCAGAACAGGCAGTCGGCCTGCGGTTCTCCCGCCACCGGTGGCTCCTCCCGGGTCATGGCTCGTACGGTCCGGATGTTACCGGTCCGTCCGCACGGGCATGGTGACCCGGTCCGGTCCGTCACTTCCCCGGCACGGGAGCCCTGTCGGTGCAGCTCGCCGAGGGGCCCGGGTGGGGGCCGTGCGGGGGCGAGGGGGGCTTCGGCGGGGCGGGCGGCTTTCCGCCACCGGTGTGGGAGCAGTCGCCGAGCACGCTCACCGAGAACACGGTGCGCCCGTCGACCTTGGCGGTGAGCAGGCCGCGCACACAGGCCTGGCCGGTGATTCCGGTGACCCGCCCGAAGACGATGATCTTCTTGCCCTGCTCGGTGCGCCCCTCGCAGTCGACGCCGACGACGGTCACCGGATGGGTGGCGCCACCGGCGTCCGTGCCGCCGTTCTCGGCCTTGCCCTTGCAGTTGAGCCAGGCCGCCTTCGCGCCCTGGTGGTCGAGCGAGGCCGCGGCCAGCTTCTGCGTGGTGACGGCCACGGCCGACGCCTCGAGCCCCGTCGCCTCACAGCCCGTCAGGGCCACGACCGCCGCGCCGACGAGGGCGGCGGCACCGGCCGCGTACCGCGCCCGGTCCGGACGTACGCGCCTCAACGCACCCATGACGGGGAGTGTCCCACCGGCCCGTTCCGTGGGGAAGAACGCCTCTGGGCCATGGGCTCATCAACCCCACGTTCGTTCGGAAACACAGGATTTATCGGTTCCGCACCTGAGTTTCACCTTCCCCCCTTACTCTCTCCCCCGAGCACACACACGCGACCGGGGAGTCGCGTGACGGGGGCCGGGGGCCGGGGGGTTGGGGGATTCTTGCTCACATCCGTGTTCGTCTGTGTGGTGGCGCTCGCCCTCTTCTGGATGGCGGCCTTCACACTGTGGTGGCAGATGCACGCCTGGCGCACTCCCGAGACCCTGGCGGCGACCCGCTTCGAGCGGCCCAGCGGCGACGGCGCCCTGTCCTTCTCGCTGCTGGTGCCCGCCCGGCACGAACAGGCGGTCCTGGAGCACACCGTCACCCGGCTGCTGCAATCCACGCACGGCCGCTTCGAGGTGCTCGTCATCGTCGGGCACGACGACCCGGAGACCACCGAGGTCGCCGAGAGGGTGGCGGCCGCGGACCCGGACCGGGTGCGGGTCATCGTCGACACCCACGAGAAGAAGAACAAGCCCAAGGCGCTCAACACCGCGCTGCCGCACTGCGCGGGCCAGGTCGTGGGCGTCTTCGACGCCGAGGACCAGGTGCACCCCGAGCTGCTGGCCCACGTCGACCACGCCTTCCGGGCCACCGGCGCGGACGTGGTCCAGGGCGGGGTGCAGCTGATCAACTTCCACTCCAGCTGGTACAGCCTGCGCAACTGCCTGGAGTACTTCTTCTGGTTCCGCAGCCGCCTCCACCTGCACGCGGAGAAAGGTTTCATTCCGCTGGGCGGCAACACCGTCTTCGTGCGCACCGACGTCCTGCGCGAGGCCGGCGGCTGGGATCCGCAGTGCCTGGCGGAGGACTGCGACCTGGGCGTGCGGCTCTCCAGCCGGGGCAAGCGCGTTGTCGTCGCCTACGACTCCGAGATGGTCACCCGCGAGGAGACGCCCGGCACGCTGGTGAGCCTGCTCAAGCAGCGCACCCGCTGGAACCAGGGCTTCCTGCAGGTCTACCGCAAGCGCGACTGGCGCCGGCTGCCCACCCTCGCCCAGCGGATGCTCGCCCGCTACACCCTGATGACGCCCTTCTTCCAGGCGTTCACCGGCGTCATCGTGCCGCTGAACATCGCCGTCGCCCTCTTCCTCGACGTCCCGGCGGGCGTCGCCGTGGTGACCTTCCTGCCGGCCGTCACCATGCTGGTCACCTTCGTGTTCGAGATCGTCGGTCTGCACGACTTCGGCACGCAGTACGGGCTGCGCGTCCGCTTCGTCCACTACCTCAAGCTCGTCCTCGGCGGCCCCTTCTACCAGCTCCTGCTGGCCGGGGCCGCGGTCCGCGCGGTCTGGCGGGAGCAGCGGGGGCAGAGCGACTGGGAGCTGACCCGGCACGTCGGCGCGCATCTGACCCGAGAGGACGTCACCACGTGACCGCCATCCTCCCCCCGGCGCCGGCGTCGGCGCCGGCCGAGGCCGTCGCCGCGCCGCCCGCCGCCACGGCCCGCACGGAGCCCGTCCCGCGGCTGCGCCGCTCCCGCCCCGACCTCGTGGTGTGCGGCGTGCTGCTGGCCGCGATCCTGCTGGTGCAGGGCTGGAACATCACCGGCTTCCCGGCGCTCAGCGACGACGAGGGCACCTATCTCGCGCAGGCGTGGGCGGTCCAGGAGGGCAGGGGCCTGGCCCACTACACCTACTGGTACGACCACCCGCCGCTGGGCTGGCTGCAGCTGGCGCTCGTCACCTGGATCCCGGCGGCCCTGTCGCCCGAGACGATGTCGGTCGCCCCCATGCGCTGCGCGATGCTGCTGGTGTCGGCGGTGAGCGCGGTGCTGGTGTACGTACTGGGGCGGCGGCTGGGGCTGCGGCGGTGGGCGGCGGGGCTGGGCATGGCCCTGTTCGGGCTCTCCCCGCTGGCCGTGGTCCTGCAGCGGGAGATCTTCCTCGACAACATCGCGGTGATGTGGATCCTGCTGGCCTTCTGCCTGGCCGCCTCCCCGCGCCGCCATCTGTGGCACCACTTCGGGGCGGGCCTGGCCGCGGCGGTGGCCGTGCTGTCCAAGGAGACGATGCTGGTCGTCCTGCCCGCCCTGCTGCTGACCATGTGGCGGCACAGCCACCGCGACACCCGCAAGTTCGCCGTGACGGGCGCGGTGACGGCCTGCGGGCTGATCGGCCTGGCCTATCCGCTGTTCGCGCTGCTCAACCACGAGCTGTTCCCCGGCCCCGGGCACGTCTCGCTGATCGACGGCATCACGTACCAGATGAGCCGCCCGGGGTCCGGCTTCGTCCTCGACGCCGGGTCCGGCGCGCACGGGGTGCTGCACTCCTGGCTGTACTACGACCGGGTGCTGCCGCTGTGCGGAACGGCCGCGGCGGTGGTGCTGGTGGCCGGCGCCCGCTGGTCGCGCACCGGGCGGGCACTGGCGGGCCCCGCGACCGCCACGGTGATCCTCGCGCTCGTCGCGCTGCGGCCCACGGGCTACCTGCCCGCGATGTACGTCATCCAGGTGCTGCCCTTCCTCGCCCTGTGCCTGGCCGGGGCGGCCGCCTCGGTCACCGGCGCCCTGCTGCGCGCCCGGCCCGGCGAGGGCGGCCGCGGGCGTACGGTGCGCCGCACGGCGGTGGCGGTGCTCGCCGCGACGGCCGCGGTGCTGGTCGTACCCCGCTGGTACGACGGCGACCGCGCGGCCCTGACGACCGACGCCAACGCGCCCTACCGCGCGGCCGCCGACTGGCTGGCGGACGAGGGCAACGTCGCCGATCCGGGGCGCACCCGCGTCCTGGCCGACGACGCCATCTGGCTCGACCTGGTGCACGCCGGATACCGGCCGGGCACCGGGGCCGTCTGGTTCTACAAGGCCGACCTCGACCCGGCGGTCACCGCGACCATGCCGCGCGGCTGGCGCGACGTCGACTACGTGGTCGCCTCGCCCACCGTGCGGCGCGACGCCGTGACGCTGCCGCTGGTACGGGCCGCGCTGGCGCACTCCGAGCCGGTGGCGGTCTTCGGCGAGGGCGAGGACCGCATCGAGATCCGGCGGGTCGAGGGCGCGGTGGGCCGGGGCGAGGCCCGGACCGAGGACGCGGTGGGCCGGTGACCGGAACCGGAACCACCACGGAGGCAGGCAGGGCCGGGACCGCCGAGGGCTTACCCCCGGCGGCGGCCGGTCGCCGCCGCCCGGCCGCCGCCACCTCCCTGAACAGCGCGTCCCCCCTCACCCGCGTGATCGTCTTCGGTGCCGTGGGGCTCACCGGCTTCCTGCCGAACCTGCTCGCCCTGAAACTGCTGACCGCCTCCGGCCTGCACTACCTGCCGTCCGAAATCGTGGCGAACCAATTCGGCGTCGTATGGAACTTCCTGCTCACCGAGGCCGTGCTCTTCCGCGACCGCCGCGCCCACCGCCGATGGCCGGACCGGCTGCTGCGCGTCGCGGCACTGGCCAACGCCGACCTGCTGCTGCGCATCCCGCTGATCGCGCTGTTCGTCGGCGGCCTCGGCATGGGCGTGCTGCCCGCGACGGCGCTGGCCCTGCTGACCACCTTCGTACTGCGCTACGCCGCCACGGAGGCGCTGGTCTACCTCCCGCGCCCCGGCAGGAGCCGCCGCGGCGGACGGCACCGCCGTGACAGAACGGCACCGCCGTGACAGAAGGGACAAGTGATGGCATGCCCTTGAACGTGACCGCACGCAGACGCACCAGCCGTGCCGGACGGCGACGACGCACTCGCGCGGCAGCCGCCCTGCTCCTCGCCTCGAGCGCCTCCTTCGGCCTGCTGCTCGCGGCACCCGGCCCGGCCGAGGCGGGCTCGAACCTGGTGGTCAACCCCGGCTTCGAGTCCGTACGGGGCTCCGACGCCATGCCCACCTGCTGGGCGAAGTCGGGGTGGGGCGACAACGACGCCACGATCACCACCACCGACCAGGCGCACAGCGGCACGCGGGCGCTGTCGCTCTCCATCACGCGCCGCGTCGACGGCGACCGCAAGGCGCTGATGGTCGAGGACAGCTCGTGCGCGCCCAATGTGACGCCGTCTCACCAGTACGACCTGTCCCTCTGGTACAAGAGCACCACTCCCGACGCGTCCATCACCGTCTTCCGCCATGACGTCAAGGCCGGCTGGCAGTACTGGACCGACCTCAAGACGCTGCCGGTCAGCGCCGCGTACACACGCGCGAGCGTCCGTACCCCCGTCGTGCCGCCCGGCACCGACCAGATCACCTGGGGCGTGTCCGTCCACGGCACCGGCACGGTCACCACCGACGACTACGACATGCAGGACGCCACCCAGCCCACCACGGGCGCCGCCTGCAGTGCCGGTGAGGCCTGCACCAGGGGCAGCTGGGCGGTCATGCCGTTCAAGAACCCCGTGCGCAGCATGCACTCGGTCGTCCTGCACAACGGCAAGGTGCTGCTGGTGGCCGGCTCCGGCAACGACCCCGCCATGTTCAAGGCGGGCACCTTCACCTCGGCCGTGTACGACCCGAAGACCGGCGCGATGAGGACGATCCCGACGCCCGTCGACATGTTCTGCGCCGGGCACGTCCAGCTCTCGGACGGCCGGGTCCTCATCATGAGCGGCAACAAGGACTACCCGGCGGCCGACGGCAGCCACGGCTACGAGGGCTTCAAAGACAGTTATGTCTTCGACCCCGCGTCGGAGACGTACATCAGGACCAACGACATGAACGAGGGCCACTGGTACCCCTCGGCCACCATCCTCGGCAACGGCGACGTCATCAGCTTCGGCGGCCTCAAGGAGGACTCGACGGGCAGCGTGACCGCCGAGAAGTTCTCCCACCAGCAGCAGAAATGGCTGCCGCGCGGCGAGGTCAACCAGACCTGGTCGTACTGGGGCCTGTACCCGTCCATGATCCTGATGCAGGACGGGCGGCTGTTCTACTCCGGCAGCCATGTCTTCGGCGACGGCACGCCGGGCACGGGCGCGTCCGTCTACGACTACGACGCCAACCGCATCACCGACGTACCGGGGCTGCAGGACAAGGACCACCGCGACCAGTCGATGAGCGTGCTGCTGCCGCCCGCCCAGGACCAGCGCGTGCTGACGATGGGCGGCGGCCAGGTCAACACCAACCCCGAGGCGAGCCGCCTGACCGACATCATCGACCTCAAGGCGCCCGACCCCCGCTACACCCCCGGCCCGCTGCTCCCCCAGGGCACGGTCGACCAGGGCCAGGGCCCCAAGCCGCAGACGGGCGGACAGGGCAAGATGTACGTCTCGGCGGTGCTGATGCCCGACGGCAAGGTGCTGGAGACGGGCGGCGGCCTGCACGACCGGGCGGACCCGGTGTACGAGGCGTCGATGTTCGACCCGGCGACGAACACCTTCCGCGGCGGTCTGGCCACCGACCCGATCCCGCGCACGTACCACTCGTCGGCGTTCCTGCTGCCGGACGGCCGGGTGATGGCGGTCGGCGACAACCCCGGCAACGGCACCTTCAACGACAACATCTCCGTCTACACCCCGCCCTACCTCTACAAGGGCGCCCGGCCGCAGATCACATCGGTGGCGAACAACAAGTGGCAGTACGCGAGCACGCAGCGGATCACGGTCGACCGGCCGGTCGTCAAGGCCGAGCTGATCCGCCCGGCGGCGGTGACCCACTCGTCGGACCCCAACCAGCGCTTCGTCGACCTGCCGATGACCGTCGGCACCGACGGCACCACCATCGACCTCAACGTCACCAGCAACCCCAACCTGGCCCCGCCGGGCTGGTACATGCTCTTCGCCGTCGACGCGGACGGCGTCCCCTCGGTCGCCTCGTGGGTCCACCTGGGCGGGCCGGAGGCGCTGGCGGCGCCGATGGTGCACGACTTCGCGGGGAAGCCGGGCCACGAGGCCAAGGGCCCGGGGAAGGAGCGCGGTTCACACCCGGTCCCGGCCCAGATCGCCGGCTGCGACAGGCACTACGGAGCCGCGAACGTCTGCGTCCCGACGGCCTTCCCGAAGTCGGTCCCGCCGACGACGGCGGGCCGGTGCGCGTGGCTGAAGTCCCATGACTACCGCGACCTGAGGCTCAACGGCCGGGACGACCCACTGCGGCTGGACCCGGACAGAAACGGTCGGGCCTGCGGCTGAGGCCCCGGTACGCCACGTACGACGCCGCCGCGCAGTCCGCCGCGCGGCGGCACCGCGGGCTCGGCCTCTGCGGGACCGCCGCGGGCAGGCCGGGCGGCCGAAGAGCGGCGTAGTCGCCGAACCGCCGGGTACCGCAGCGCTCGCAGCGGTGACTGCCGTCGGCGTCGTGCGTCCACCCCGAGGGGTGAGGGCAGCCGGATGTCAGCACGGGTGGGCCTCCGCCTGGTGCCGTCGTACGGCGACGGTCAGGTCCACGGCCTGCCGGGTGCGCCCCCTGTCCACGGCCCGCCGCTGGGCGGTGCACAGAAAGACGCAGATTCCGCACCGGGGCGTGCGCCCGGGGGACAGCAGCTCGAACCACAACGCCTTGCCGTGACGTGAGGCTTGGCGGCAACTCCCCCACTCGTCGGCCCACTGCCGCACGAGCATGAGCCCCCGCCCGGCCTCACTGTCGGCCCCACCGCTTCTCTCCGAGGGCACGACGGGACTGGTGTCCCACACCGTCACCCGAACCCTCTCCCCCACCCGCCCGCGCAGCCGGACGGAGCAGGGCCCGTCGGTGTGCTCGTACGCGTTGGTGACCAGCTCACTGGCCAGCAGCTCGGCGACGTCGGCGACATCCGACATGCCGTGACTGTGCAGCACGGCCCGCAGCGCGAGCCGGGCCACGCCGGGCGAGCGGGGGTCGTGCGGGAGTTCGAGGGTGTACGTCCAGGGGTGCGACGGCGATACGGTGGCCATGAAGTCTCCTGGCGGGAGGTGGAGTTGGCGTGAAGTGGTTGGCTGAGACCGTAGCGTCATTCATGGACTGCATTCCATGAAATCAATGAACCGTAGCCCGCTAGACCGGATCGAGTGACTGAACAAGCACGTGTACGAGTAACGCGAGGAACACCATGCCGCCGAGCACTCCCCCACTGACCGTTCGACGCCGTCGCCTTGGCACCGAGCTGCGACGGCTGCGCGAACGAGCGGATCTGTCCGCCACCGAGGCGGCTGCGCGAATCGGAATCACCCAGTCGCGGGTCAGCAACATCGAGGCGGGCCGCTACGGAGTCAGCGCGGACAGGGTGCGCGCCTTTGCCCGTAGCTATGACTGCTCGGATCAGGTTTTGATCGACGCGCTGGCCGCGATGACCGGTGAACGGAAACGAGGCTGGTGGGAGGAGTACCGAGGCATTCTGCCTCCGGCCCTACTCGACCTCGCAGAGATCGAACATCACGCAACCTCTCTGCGAGGGGCATACGTGGCCCACCTGCCCGGGTTGCTCCAGACACCGGAACATGCGCGTGCGATCTTCAGGCAGGCCGTACCTGCCTTCTCACCGCCCGAAGTCGAGCATCGTGTGTCTCACCGCATCAAGCGTCAGGTCGTTCTCCACCAGGAGAGGCCGACTCCGTACACGGCCATCATCCATGAGGCGGCACTACGAATGGGATTCGGTGGAGCATCCACGACGCTCGGCCAGCTTCGCCACATCCTGGAGATGTCGGAACACGAGCATGTCACCGTTCTCGTCATCCCCTTCGCTGCTGGAGACTTTCCGGGCTCCGGCCAGTCCGTCCTGTACGCGCACGGCGCTGTCAAGCAGCTCGATGCCGTGCACCTCGACACCGAGGTGGGGTCCACGCTGCTCGACTCGGAGGCCAAACTCGAGCGATACCGCGTTGTACTCGACCGCATGGAAGATGTCGCACTTCGCGAGAAACTCTCGCGCGACCTGATTCACAGAATCGTGCAATCCCTGGAAGGAGAGTGACGTGACCTCTCTCAACTGGCAGAAGACTTCGTACAGTGCCCAAGGCGACGCCTGCCTCTACCTCGCAGCAGACATAGCCGGACAGAAGTCGTCGTACAGCGGCGAAGGCGACGCCTGCGTCTACGTAAACGCAGCTGCCGCCGGAACGATCCACCTCCGCGAGAGCGACGCCCCCGACGTCATCCTCACCACCACCCCCCAAAGACTCCGCCCCCTCATATCCGGCATAAAAGCCGGCACCCTCGACCGGGCGGCAGCCCGAACCGCACAGGCCACCCGCTAGGTGTGTGAGCCCGCCATTTCCTCGAAGTGGAACGCGTTGATGTAGCAGTCGCGCGGCTGCTGAATGGCGAAGGTGATGCAGTCGATCACCGACTGGGCGGCCAGGGGGTCGTGCGCGCCGCGCGGGGTGGCGTCCCATTCCGGGGACCGGGGATCGCGGCTGCTGTCGAAGTCCGGCGGGAACAGGGAGATCACGCGCACGCCCTGGGGGCGCAGGCGGTGGGAGAGGGCTTCGGTGAAGCCGCGCTGGGCGTGCTTGGCGGCGTAGTACGCCTCGTGGGCGCTGGGGTGCTGAACGCCGGGCACGCCGCAGTTGGACACCATGGTGACCACGTCGGGGCGGTCGGAGGCGAGCAGCAGGGGCAGCAGGTTCTTGGTGACCAGGATGGTGCCGGTGCCGCCGGAGGCGAGGGTGTCGGCCACGTCCTCGTCGGAGGCGGACAGCAGATCGGGGCCTTCCAGCCAGCGGGCGCCGTTGTTGACCAGGACGTCGATGCGGTCGGTACGTTCGGCGACCGACTGGGCGAAGGCCCGGATGGCGGCGGGATCGGTGAGGTCGCAGGCGAAGGCATGGACCTTCTCGTGGCCGCGGTCGAGGAGTTCGGTGCGGGTGCGTTCGGCGGCTTCCAGGGTGCGGGCGGCGAGGAAGAGTTCGGCGCCGAGGCCGGCGAAGTGGTGGGCGAGGGCGCGGCCGAAGTCGCGGCCGGCGCCGGTGATGACGATGCGGCGGTCGGTGAGGTTCACGCGGAGCCCTCCAGCGCGGCACGCCACACCGGGCTGTCGACGTAGTGGTTGTCGAATCGTTCGCCCGACTCGGCGATCTCCTTGGGGTCGGCCTCGCCGCGCAGCACCCGGCCGAGCAGGCGCAGGTAGTCGAACCGGCCCATGCCCGGGGTGAACACGAACAGGACGTCCGCCTCGGAGCCGGGGGCCGCGGCGAAGGCGTGCGGGGTGTGGGGCGGGACGGCGAGGAAGTCGCCCGCGTCGAGGACGGTGATCTCGTCACCGACCAGCACCCGCAGGGATCCGCTGATCACGAAGAACAGCTCGGTCGCCTTGGTGTGGAAGTGGGCGGGCGCGCCCACCGCGCCCTCGGCGAAGGTGGACCGGTAGCTCGTGAAGCCGGCGGCGCCGCTCGTCTCGCCGAGCAGGGTCATCACGCTGCTGGGGTCGGCGCAGGTCTCGGCGTCGGCACAGCGGGTCAGTACCGGCTGGAAGGGGGCGGCGGTCGTTTCCTCGTTCATGACCACGACTTTACGATCTTGATTGACCCGCTGACGAGGCCATTTCGACGCCGGGATCCTGGGCCAATTCGGTAGCGACCTACCCCTCCCCCAGCACCTTGAACAGGTACACGTCCGCGTGCCCGCCGGGCACGCCCGGCACGCGTCCGACCTCGGTGTACCCGTGCCGCTGATAGAAGCCGGGCGCCTGGAAGGTGTAGGAGGAGACCATCACGCGGTCGCAGCCACGCCGCACGGCCTCGGCCTCGCCGGCGAGCAGCAGCTTGGCGCCCCAGCCGTCCGCCCGGCTCTCCTCGCGCACCCACAGCAGCTCGATGCCGCAGAGCCCGCCCCAGGTCCAGGCGGTCAGGCCACCGATGAGCCCGCCGTCGTCGTCCGTCGCCTTCACGGAGAACTCGTCGTGCGGGAGGTGGCCTGTGGCCGCGTCGTTGAAGTCGTCGAGCTCGTTCTCGAGCCGCTCGGTGAGCTCGGCGTCGTTGCCGCCGACGGTCAGGACCGGGTTCAGGGCCGGCTTCTCCACAGCAGTCATGCAGCGCAGTATGTGCACAAAGCGCCGCATCCGCCATCGAATTCGGTGGGCCGCCGCACTACCGCAGAAGTTTACGAAGAGGGTCAACTGTGCGTTGGACGACCCGGGTCGGCGGCCTCCGTAGGCTGCGCAGTGCTCAACGACGGTCAGAACTCTCCCATTCTCCCGGAAGGGGACAGTCGTGGCACTTTCCTTCAAACTCGCCCGCGTGCGGCGCACCGCGCTCATGGCCGGTGCGGCGACCGTCCTGGCGGCCTCGGCGGGTACGTTCACATCGGTCACATCGGCTTCCGCGCAGACCTCATCGGAGTCGGCGGCTGCGTTCGCCCCGAGGGACTGCCCGTACGGCTACTTCTGCGGCTACAAGAAGCCGAACTTCAAGGAGCTGAAGTTCAGGTTCAAGGACTGCTACTTGCAGGAGATCCCGGACGGCCTGACCGGCAAGGGATCCTGGTACAACAACCAGACCGAGGGCACGGTGGCGATCATGTACGGCGAGCACAAGGAGTTCGTCTACGCGACGCCCGGAGCGCCCTCCTCGGACAAGAACGGCAACTGGCGCCCCATCTGGTACATCGACGCCTGTTAGCACAGGCGAGGCGCCAAGAGGCCGGGCCGCCGAGGAGTTCCCTCCTCGGCGGCCCGGTCGTTCGCGGCCGAACGGTGTTGCTCTCGGGACCTCGAAGCGTCAAGATCACTTACGGGCTGCCTGGTACGGACCAGGACGCGGCCTCCGCCGACCGCTCCCGCCGACTCCGCGAGGTTTCATGCTGCGATACGTCCTGCCCGCCCTGCCCGCGCTGATGGCAGCCGGTGCACTCGCCGCCGCGATCGGTGTGATCGTAAATCGGCGTCGCCTCAACGCGGCCTGGTACAGGGGCGTCACCGTCGAGGGCCGCTGCCTGCGGACATACGAGACGCGGACCACCTGGCGGCGCGGCCTGCGCGAGAACACCCACAGCACACTCAGCCACGTCTACGAGTTCACCACCCCGGACGGGCGGACACTGCGCTTCGAGGAGGAAGGACCGGCCACGGTCTTCGACGGGGACACCGTCCCGGTGCGCTACCCCCAGGGCCGGCCGGACCGGGCGACGGCCCTGCCGCCGGGCGACCGGGGGACGAGGGCCAAGTTCCGCCTGAAGCTGGCCTTTCTCGGCTTCGCCACGCTGCTGTGTCTGGGGGCGACGGCCGTGTTCTTCGTGGCCACGAGCTTCATGTCGGACGCGGTCGACGAGGTCGACAAGATCCGGAAGCACGAACCGTCCCTGGACCCCACCACCCCCGCGCCCGCCCCGCCGCCCCCGAGCCTCCCCCCGCTCCCCAGCGGCCCACCGGACGACTTCCCCACGGACTTCCCCAAGCCCCCCACCGGCTGGCCCACCGACATACCGGACATGCCGAAGCCGCCCGGCAACCCGCCGCGTTAGGCCGCCGGGACGACCCGGCAAACGGGCCGGGTCCGTACCCACAGGCTCACAGGTCCCGTGCCTTCTCGTAGGCGGCCAGTTCCTCGGCATTGCCGATGAAGGCCGGGCCGCAGTGTGGTGGTAGGCGATCGACGACCATCGCTACCGCGGCCTGCGCGCTGTCCGTCTCGGCGATCCGCGGGCTGCTCCGACTCGGTCCTTCGACGTAGTACCAGCCGTCCCCCAGTGTGCCGATATAGGGGATGTCCCAGGTGTAGCGGATCTCTGTGCACCTGCTGAAGTGCAGCTCCCACATACCGGTCCAGGGGTGGAGCTGACGTAGCAGCGGCTCGGCATGCGCCACCCGGACCAGCTCGGCGAACGGTTCCCGCAGCGGTGATCCTTCCGGTCGGGAAGGTTCGCCGGCAGTGGTGATGATGTCGCGCCAGGCTGCATCGACGATGCTGGTCATGCCGTGAATTGTGCGGGTCCTGCGGCCCTGCCGCCAGAGATCACTTGCTGATGGATCCAGTGCATAGGGCAGAAGCGCCGACGTCGATCCCCCCGTGGCCGGCGTCGGCGCTCCCGTGTCCCCCGTTACCCCGGAATCATCGCGTTTGGGGAGGTCGCGGCGCCATGGGAAGAACTGCCCATGCCGGAAGCCGTCAGGGCACCAGACCCGCCTGCTTGGCCAGCAGTACCGTGGAGACCCGGTTGTTGGTGCCCAGCTTGCGGTAGATCTTCTCGAGGTGACGGTTGACCGTGTGCGGGGAGATGGTCAGGCGGCGGCCGATGCCGGTGGCCGTGATGCCCTCGGAGAGGAGGCCCAGGACGGTCAGTTCGCGAGGAGTCAGGCCGTGGGACGTCGGTGGGGCGAGCGCACGGGCAGCGGGGCGGGCGGCCGCCGCCGCGGCGGCCTCGCGCAGGCGGTGGAGTTCGCGCACATGGCGGTCGGCGGAGACCAGCAGCGGCTGGATCCGTACCGCGAAGGCGAGGTCGTGCTCGGTGAACTCGCCGTCGCGGGCCAGCGAGATCGTGCGCAGCGAGCCGTCCTCGGCGGGCATGGGCAGGGCCAGCTGGTCGGTGGTGCCGTAGTCCCGGTAGGCCTCGCTGCGCCACTCCGAGTGGCGCCACCGGTGGTCGCCGCAGATCTGGCTCATCGTCACGGGCGCGAGCTCGCCCGCCGCGAGGTAGCCGATCACGGGATGGCGCTGTTGCGTCCGGCGCCGGACCACGTCGGTGATGGCGTCGGCGCCGAGCCGGGCCGGCGCCCAGCCCTCGGCCTGACCCGTGGGGGCCGACTCGCGGGGGATGCTGGCGAAGATCGCCGTACCGCAGTCGAGGGCCTGCAGCAGGTGCTCCGCGATCAGGTGCCGCAGCGACTCGGGGTTGCCGCTCTCCAGCACCGCGACGACGAGGTCGAGCATCCGCTCGTAGTCCCGCGCGTGAAGCTGTGGCATGGCGGCTGCCTTCCCCTTGATCCACCCCCCGATCCGCCCCGGCGCCCGTACGCGGGGTAGCCCCCTGTCACCGCATGTTACGGGGCGCCGACCCGCCCCCGCACCGACGCCGGTAGGGCGGAGGTGGCCCCGCCCGAGCCGGCCCGCGCCGGAACCAGCCCCGCCTCCTGCGCCAGCAGCACCGTCGAGACCCGGTTGTTCGTACCGAGCTTCCGGTAGATCTTCTCCAGGTGCCGGTTGACCGTGCTCGGGGAGATCGCCAGGCGCCGCGCGATGCCGAGCGCCGTCAGGCCCTCGGCCAGCAGACCCAGCACCGTCAGTTCCCTGGGCGTCAGACCGTGCCGCGAGGGGTGGTCCGTCGTCAGGGCCGGCGCGCTGCCGCGCAGCCGGTTCAGCTCCTGCACATGGTTGCCCACGGTGGCCAGCAACGGCTGGACACGGGCGGCGAAGGCGAGGTCGTGCGTCCTGAACCGGCCGTCGCGGCCCATCAGAACCAGCCGTACCGTGCCGGGGGCGCCCGAGCTGCCGGAAACGGGCAGGCCCAGTTGCTGGGTGACACCGAAGTCCCGGCGGGCCTCCTGGTACCACTGGGTCTGCCGCCAGCCGTCGCAGATCTCGCTCACCGTCACCGGCGCGTGCGCACCGCTCGCGGTGTACGCGAGCAGCGGGTGGTGCTGGCGGACCCGCCGCGGGACGAGATCGCCGACGAACCGGCCGATCCGCGCGGGCGCCCACCCCTCGATGCGCCCCGTCCCCTCCGCGACGTCCACCACCGAGAAGGTCGCCGAGTCGCACCCCATCGCCTCGAGCAGGTGCCCGGTGACGAGGTGCCACGCCGACTCCGTGGCGTCGTTCTCCAGAACCGCTACGGCCAGGTCGAGCATGCGCTCGTAATCACGCCCATGGAGCTGCGCCATGTGTCCTTCCAGCCCACCCTTCCCCCCGTCAATCAATCACCCGGTCATTCAGTCATTCGGTCGTTCGGCCGGCCTTGACGGCCAGTCCCACCTGGCCCTTTCCCCCCTCCAAGCCCCCGTCAGCCCCAGCGCCCCGTGCGTCCCAGCAGCAACGCCGCAGCCGCCGTACCGGCCGTCGACGTGCGCAGCACGCTCGGGCCCAGGCGGTAGGGGTGGGCGCCCGCGTCGGCGAACGCGGCGAGCTCCTCCGGGGAGACGCCGCCCTCCGGGCCGACGACCAGCACGATGGAGCCGGTCTCCGGCAGCTCGGCCGTCGCCAGCGGCGTGCTGCCCTCCTCGTGCAGCACCGCCGCGAACGTGGCATCGGCCAGCAGGGCCGCGACCTGCTTGGTCGTCATGGCCTCGGCCACCGACGGGAAGCGCAGGCGACGCGACTGCTTGCCCGCCTCCCGCGCCGTCGCCCGCCACTTGCCCAGCGACTTCAGCCCGCGCTCGCCCTTCCACTGCGTGACGCACCGCGAGGCCGCCCACGGCACGATGGCGTCGACCCCGGTCTCGGTCATCGTCTCGACGGCGAGTTCGCCGCGGTCGCCCTTCGGCAACGCCTGGACGACCGTGATGCGCGGCTGCGGCAGCGGCTCGGAACGTACGGAGGTGACGGCGACCTCCAGGTGGTCCTTGCCCTCGACGGCGGCCACGGTGCCGAAGGCGCCCGTGCCGTCGCCGTCCGTCAGGACGATCTCCTCGCCCACGCGCAGCCGTCGCACGGACACCGCGTGGCGGCCCTCGGACCCGCCGAGGGGGAAGACGGTGCCGGGGAAGACGCCCGTCAGGGAGCCCTCTTCGACCAGGAACACCGGCGCTGTCATGACGTACTCGCTCTCTCGGACTTTCTGATCAACAAATCGATCGCCGAATCCGCGTCAACGACCCGAATCGACGCACCACATCGACGCACCACATCGACGCACCACATCGGCGAACCCGGTCAGCAACCCGGCGACCCGCACGCCGCGGCCAGTTCCGCGACCAGCACGCCCACCAGCTCGCCCGCCGGCAGCTCCCGCGCCAGCCGGTGGCCCTGCCCCGCCCACAGCGCCATGGCCTGCGGGTCGCCCGCCGCGGCGGCCGCCCGGCGCAGGCCCGAGGTCAGGTGGTGGACCTGCGGGTACGCGGCCGGTGCGTAGGGGCCGTGTTCTCGGATGAAACGGTTCACCAGGCCGCGCGCCGGGCGCCCGGTGAAGGCCCGGGTCAGCTCCGTCCGTACGAACAACGCGTCGCTCAGGGCCCGCTTGTGCAGAGGATGCGCCCCCGACTCCGGGCAGGGCAGGAAGGCCGTGCCCAGCTGCGCGGCGCTCGCGCCCGCGGCGAGGACGGCGGCTATCTGGTCGCCGCGCATCAGCCCGCCCGCCGCGACGACCGGCATCGGCACGCTCTCGCGGACCTCGGCCAGCAGCGGCAGCAACCCGGCCCCCGCGCCGACGCCGTCCGCGTGCGGGTCGTCGTGGTGGGTGCCCTGGTGGCCGCCGGCCTCGACGCCCTGGACGCACACCGCGTCCGCGCCCGCCTCCCGCGCGGCCCGTGCCTCGGCGGCCGAGGTCACGGTCACGATCGTCACCGTGCCGACCCGGGCGAGGGCGTCCACGGCCGCACGCGAGGGGCACCCGAAAGTGAAGGAGACGACGGGCACGGGGTCCTCGAGGAGGACGGCGAGCTTGGCGTCGTAGGCGTCGTCACAGCTCTGGTCCGGCTCCCCCAGCGGGGTGCGGTACCAGGTGGCCTCGCCGGCCAGCTGCTCGGCGTACACCTCGACCGCGGCCGGGTCGGCGGCGGGCGGCTGCGGCATGAAGAGGTTGACGCCGAAGGGGCGGGAGGTGCGGGCGCGGAGCTGCTTGATCTCCTCGTACATCGCCGCCGGCGTCTTGTACCCGGCGGCGAGGAAGCCGAGGCCGCCGGCCTCGCTGACAGCCGCGGCGAGCGCCGGGGTGGAGCCGCCGCCCGCCATGGGGGCCTGCACGATCGGGTGCTCGAAGAGTCTGGTCAGTCCGGGCAACGGAGCCATGACCACATCGTGTCACAAACCGACCGGGCTGCCCGGAGGGCGGTTCTTTCCGGCCCGCGCCGGACCGCGCGCCGCGCGGAGGGCGGTTCTTTCCGGCCCGCCCCGGTCGGTGCCCGCAAACGCCGGACGGGCCGCATGCGCGGCCCGTCCGGAACGGGAGTCAGGGCCTACCGCCCGTTGAACGCGTCCTTCAAGCGCGAGAACAGCCCCTGCTGCCCCGGCTTGAACTCGCCCATCGGGCGCTCCTCGTTGCGCATCTTCGCCAGCTGCCGCAGCAGTTCCTCCTGCTGCGGGTCCAGCTTGGTGGGCGTGGTGACCTCGACGTGCACGATGAGGTCGCCGCGGCCACCGCCGCGCAGGTGGGTGACGCCACGCTGGTGCAGCGGGATCGACTGGCCGGACTGGGTGCCGGGCCGGATGTCGATCTCCTCGACGCCGTCCAGCGTCTCCAGCGGCACCTTGGTGCCGAGCGCAGCCGCCGTCATCGGGATGGTGACCGTGCAGTGCAGGTCGTCGCCGCGGCGCTGGAAGACCGGGTGCGGGGTCTCGTGGATCTCCACGTAGAGGTCGCCGGCGGGGCCGCCGCCGGGGCCGACCTCGCCCTCGCCCGCGAGCTGGATGCGGGTGCCGTTGTCGACACCGGCGGGGATCTTGACGGTCAGGTTCCGCCGCGACCGGACGCGGCCGTCGCCGGCGCACTCCGGGCACGGGGTCGGCACCACGGTGCCGAAGCCCTGGCACTGCGGGCAGGGGCGGGAGGTCATGACCTGGCCCAGGAAGGACCGGGTGACCTGCGAGACCTCGCCACGGCCGCGGCACATGTCACAGGTCTGCGCGGACGTGCCCGGGGCCGCGCCCTCGCCGCTGCAGGTCGTGCAGACGACCGCGGTGTCGACCTGGATGTCCTTGGTGGTGCCGAAGGCGGCCTCCGGGAGGCTGACTTCGAGCCGGATCATGGCGTCCTGGCCGCGGCGCGTGCGCGAGCGCGGGCCGCGCTGCGAGGCCTGGCCGAAGAAGGCGTCCATGATGTCGGAGAAGTTGCCGAAGCCCGCGCCGAAGCCGCCGGCACCGGCACCCGCGCCGCCCGAGGAGGACAGCGGGTCGCCACCGAGGTCGTAGACCTGCTTCTTCTGCGGGTCCGAGAGCACCTCGTAAGCGGCGTTGATCTCCTTGAACCGCTCCTGCGTCTTCGGGTCCGGGTTGACGTCCGGGTGCAGCTCGCGCGCGAGACGGCGGAAGGCCTTCTTGATCTCGTCCTGCGAGGCATCGCGCCGTACGCCCAGGACCGCGTAGTAATCCGTGGCCACTTACGACTCCGCCAGGATCTGTCCGACGTAACGTGCCACTGCGCGTACCGCTCCCATCGTTCCGGGGTAGTCCATGCGGGTCGGTCCGACCACGCCGAGTTTGGCGACGGCCTCGTCGCCCGAACCGTAGCCGACGGCGACGACCGATGTGGAGTTCAGTCCCTCGTGGGCGTTCTCGTGACCGATGCGCACGGTCATCCCCGAGTCCTTGGCCTCGCCGAGCAGCTTGAGCAGGACGACCTGCTCCTCCAACGCCTCCAGCACGGGCCGGATCGTCAGCGGGAAGTCATGACCGAAACGAGTGAGATTGGCGGTGCCGCCGATCATCAGCCGTTCCTCGGTCTCCTCAACCAGCGTCTCGAGCAGGGTGGCGAGAACCGTAGAAACGGTTCCGCGCTCGTCCTGCTCGAACGAATCCGGAAGGTCCTGCACCAGCTGCGGCACATCCGTGAAGCGCCGCCCCACGACCCGGCTGTTCAGCCGCGCGCGCAGGTCGGCCAGCGCGTTCTCCCCCACCGGCGCCGGGCAGTCGATCATGCGCTGCTCGACCCGTCCGGTATCCGTGATCAGTACGAGCATGACCCGGGCCGGAGCGAGCGCGAGCAGCTCCACATGACGCACGGTCGAACGGCTCAGCGAGGGGTACTGCACCACCGCGACCTGCCGGGTCAGCTGCGCCAGCAGCCGTACCGTGCGGGCCACCACGTCGTCCAGGTCGACCGCGCCGTCCAGGAAGTTCTGGATGGCGCGCCGCTCCGGCGTCGACAGCGGCTTGACGCCCGCCAGCTTGTCGACGAACAGGCGGTAGCCCTTGTCGGTCGGGATGCGGCCGGCGCTCGTGTGGGGCTGGGCGATGAAACCCTCGTCCTCCAGCGCGGCCATGTCGTTGCGCACCGTGGCCGGGGACACCCCCAGGCGGTGGCGCTCGGTGAGGGCCTTGGAGCCGACGGGCTCCTCGGTGCCCACGTAGTCCTGGACGATGGCGCGCAACACTTCGAGCCTGCGTTCGCTCAGCATCGCGCGCACCTCCAGTCGGTCCAGTGGTTCAGCCGTCGTACGGGTTGTACGTGTTGTACGGGTTGTGCAAGGGCTCGTACGGGGGACTTCGGAAGGCCCCCGTCCCTGGCACTCAAAGGTCAAGAGTGCCAAAACCCTCCAGCCAGTGTACGGCCGGGCACCACGGCCAGGGCAAGGGCCGTCCTCGCCGCGCGCCCTCGGACGCCGCTCCCGCGGGCGTCCGGCGTCCCGTCCCGTGCCCGTCCCGTGCCCGTCCGGCGTCCGTCCGGGCGGGCAACGGCACCGGTCTGCCGTTAGCGTCACGGTATGGAGACGCAAGGGGAATCCGGCGGCGCGGGGGCGCACTGGGAACGGCTCGCGCCGGGTGTCGTACGCCGCAGGCTGCCGGGCTGGGACGCCACCGTCGGGGCGGTCGCGGGCCCGGACGGGGTGCTGGTCGTGGACACCGGTTCGTCCCTGCGCGAGGGCACCGGGATCCGGCGCGAGGTGCAGCAGATCTTCGGCCGGTCCGTGACGCACATCGCACTCACGCACCCCCACTTCGACCACGTCCTGGGCACCGCCGCGTTCTCGGGCGTGCAGGTGTACGGGGCGGTGGGGCTCGGCGAACTGCTGCGCAGCCGGCGCGAGCGCGAGGAGCTGCGGCGCGAGGCGATGCGGTACGGGGTGCCGCGCGAGGCCGCGGCGGAGGCGGTGGAACTGCTCGTACCGCCCCAGCACGCCGTGTCCGGCGAGGTCCTGGTGGACCTGGGCGGCGGGCGGCGGGCGCTGCTGGCGAACGTCGGGCCGGGGCACACGGCCTACGACCTGGCCGTTCTCGTGCCGGGCTCGGACCGCGCCCCGGACGTCGTCTTCTGCGGCGACATCGTGGAGGAGTCCGGGGAGCCGCAGGCCGGCCCGGACGCGCTGCCGCGCGCGTGGCCGGCGGCACTGGACCGGCTGCTCGCGCTGGGCGGCGAGGACGCGGTGTACGTGCCGGGGCACGGGGCCGTGGTGGACGCGGAATTCGTCCGGGGACAGCGTGAGGCGTTGCGGGCCCGCTTCGGCAGGTGATGATCCACAATGGCGCGCATGCGCAGCAGAGAGTACGGACCGGACCTGACCCCTCCGTGGAAGCGGAGCGCGCCCGCGCCCGAGGTGCCGGCGGAGGTGGACCTCGTGGTGGAGGAGGTCACCACGGGCTTCTGCGGGGCGGTGATCCGCTGCGAGAAGACGGCGCAGGGCCCGACGGTGACGCTGGAGGACCGGTTCGGCAAGCACCGCGTCTTCCCGATGGAACCGCGGGGCTTCCTGCTGGAGGGGCGCGTCGTGACGCTCGTACGCCCCACGGCACCGGCCGCACGCGGGCCGCAGCGCACGGCGTCCGGCTCCATCGCGGTGCCGGGCGCGCGGGCACGGGTGGCGCGCGCGGGGCGCATCTACGTAGAAGGGCGCCACGACGCGGAGCTGGTGGAGCGGGTGTGGGGCGACGACCTGCGCGTCGAGGGCGTGGTCGTGGAGTACCTGGAGGGCATCGACGACCTCCCGGCCGTCGTCCGCTCCTTCGCCCCGGGCCCGGACGCGCGCCTGGGCGTCCTGGTCGACCACCTGGTGCCGGGCTCCAAGGAGTCCCGGATCGCGGCGGAGGTCACGGGCGAGAACGTGCGGGTGGTGGGCCACCCGTACGTGGATGTGTGGGAGGCGGTGAAGCCGTCGGCCGTCGGCATCCCCGAGTGGCCGCGGGTGCCGCAGGGGCAGGACTGGAAGACGGGCGTGTGCCGGGCCCTGGGGTGGCCGGAGAACACGGGGGCCGCTTGGCAGCGGATTCTGGGTGCGGTCTCGTCCTACAAGGACCTGGAGCCGGAGCTCCTCGGGCGGGTCGAGGAGCTGATCGACTTTGTGACGGTGGGGGTCAGCGCTCCAGGGTCCTGAACCGGGATGTGTCCAGGGTCAGGTCGAGCACCCTAATGGGAACCGGATCACCGAACTTAGTGGTCCACTGCGCCCGGTAAGCGGCTTCGTAGCCTGTGCCAACGGGGTCCGTCAGCAGAAGGCACTGGGCAGCGAACGGATCGATGATCAGATAGGCGGGCACCTGTCCGGCCGCGTAGATGGAGCGCTTGACCCCGTAGTCACGGTCTCCGCTGGTCTTGGAGACCACTTCCACCACCATCGTGACATCTGGGGAGGGGATGAGGCTGTCGGGCGCCTCGAACGCCTCTCGTTCAAGAACCACCAGGTCAGGCTGAGGCTCACTCTCTTCGCCCGGAATATCAAGAGCCTGCGTAGTCTTCCGCTGCCAACGGTCGAACGGAATCTGCGCCTGCACCCTTTCGACGATGTCGTTGTGCACCCAGTTGGGCGCGGCCATCATCACGATTTCCCCCCTGAGGAGCTCAGCCCTGATGCCCTCGGGAACTTCGAGGTTCTCGAAGATCTCCGTCATCCGGCGTTCATCCACAGCGGTCATCTCCGTGGTCCTCCACATCCGCCGCGTGTCTTTTCACGGCAGCCTATGGAGAGCGTAGGCGGGCGCACGGCCTATGCGCGTCAGTTCACCCGAACAGGTAATCAGTCCACCAGATCCCGCACCACCGCATCGGCCAGCAGCCGCCCCCGCAGGGTCAGCACCGCCCGTCCGGCCGCGTACGGCTCCGCCTGCAGCAGCCCGTCCGCGAGTGCCCGCGCGGCCGCCGCCGCGCCCGCCGGCTTCAGCAGGGACAGCGGGCACCCCTCCTCGAGCCGCAGCTCCAGCAGGATCCGCTCGACCCGCCTGTCCTCGTCGGCCAGGACCTCACGTCCGGCCCCCGGCGAACGTCCCTCGGACAGGGCCTGCGCGTAGGCGCCCGGGTGCTTGACGTTCCACCACCGCACGCCCCCTACGTGGGAGTGCGCGCCGGGGCCCGCGCCCCACCAGTCGGCGCCGCGCCAGTAGAGCTCGTTGTGGCGGCAGCGGGCGGCGGGGCTCGTGGCCCAGTTGGAGACCTCGTACCAGTCGAAGCCCGCGCCGGAGAGCATCTCCTCGGCGATCAGGTAGCGGTCGGCGTGCACGTCGTCGTCCGTCATCGGCACCTCGCCGCGCCGGATGCGGCGGGCCAGTTGCGTGCCCTCCTCGACGATCAGGGCGTACGCCGAGACGTGGTCGGGGCCGGCGCCGAGCACCGCGTCCAGCGACGCCCGCCAGTCGTCGTCGCTCTCGCCCGGCGTGCCGTAGATCAGGTCCAGGTTGACGTGCTCGAAGCCGGCCGCGCGGGCCTCGGCCACGCACGCCTCCGGGCGGCCCGGCGTGTGTGTGCGGTCGAGGATCTTCAGGACGTGCTGCCGGGCGCTCTGCATGCCGAAGGAGACCCGGTTGAAGCCGGCGGCCCGCAGCTCCTCGAGGTAGCGCGGGTCGACGGACTCGGGGTTGGCCTCCGTGGTGACCTCGGCGTCCGGGGCGAGCCCGAATTCATCGCGGATCGCGGCCAGCATCCGGCCCAGGTCGGCGGCCGGGAGCAGCGTGGGGGTGCCGCCGCCGACGAAGACCGTCTCCACCGGGCGCGGGTCGTCGCCGAGGACCTTGCGGGCCAGCCGGATCTCCTCGGCGACGGTCTCCGCGTAGTTGTCGCGGGAGGCGAGGGCGCCGCCGGAGCCGCGCAGCTCGCTCGCGGTGTAGGTGTTGAAGTCGCAGTATCCGCAGCGGGTGGCGCAGTAGGGCACGTGCAGGTAGAAGCCGAGGGGCCGCTGCCCGGAGCCTTCGATGGCGTGGCGGGGCAGCGCCCCGTCCTCGGGCATGGGCTCACCATCGGGCAGTACGGAAGGCATGTGTTCCATTGTCCAGCACGCGCCGGCTTACTCCGCCCGGAGCACCAGCAGGGCGAGGTCGTCGTCGGGCGGGGTGGGGGCGAAGCCGTGGACGGCGTGGCGGATGCGGGCGGCGACGCCCTCGGCCGTGAGGCCCGTGCAGCCCGCGAGGGCGGCGGCGAGGCCGTCGCCGTCGTCGAAGAGGCGGTTTCCGGACTTGCGCTCGGTGACGCCGTCCGTGACGCACAGCAGGGTCTCGCCGGCGGCCAGGTCGAAGGTCTCGCTGCGGTAGCCGACCTCGTCGACGACGCCGAGCAGCATCTGGGGCGCCGCCACCGGCCGTACCGAGCCGTCGGGGCGCAGGAGCAGCGGCAGTGGGTGACCGGCGCTGGCGAGGGTGCAGCGCGCGCCGCCCGCGCGGGGCGTGAGCTCCCCGTACAGCAGGGACAGGAAGCGGGGTGCGGAGCCCGCCTCGGCCTCCGCCGCCTCCTCGCCCAGCATCCGGTTGAGGCGGTCGAGCACGTCGGCGACGCCGTAGCCCTCCTTGGCCAGCAGCCGCAGCCAGGGGCGGACGAGCCCGGTCGTCACGGCGGCCTCGGGGCCGCTGCCGCAGACGTCGCCGAGGGCGAAGCACCAGCGGCCGCCGCCGACCGCGAAGACGTCGTAGAAGTCGCCGCCGGCGGAGGCGTCGCCCCTGGGTTCGTAGACGACGGCCCGGTCGACACCGGGAATGGCCGCGACGCCCCGGGGCAGCAGGCCGCGCTGGAGGATGCGGCTGATGGTGGCCTGCCGGGTGTACTGGCGGGCGGAGGCGAGGGCGAGGGCGACGCGGCGGGCGAAGTCCTCGGTGAGCGCGGTGATGTCGCCGCCGGGGGCGGGCGGCCCGTCGCGGCCCAGCAGCAGGGTGCCCACGCCCCGGCCGCCCGCGACGAGCCGGCAGGCCAGTGCCGTGCCGTCGGGCCCGTACGGCCAGGGGGCGGCGCCGCCGGCCGCGGGGAGGGCGGGCGGAGTGCGCTGGAGGACGAGGCGCAGCGGCTCGACGCGGCTTTCGCGCGCGTGCCAGACGCAGGACAGGCGGGCAGCGGGGCGGGCGGCGTGCCCAAGGGCGCCGTCGCCGTCGCCGTCGAGCCAGACGGCGCACCAGTCGGCGAGGCGGGGGACGGCGAGCTGGGTGGCGAGGGAGGCGACCATGTCCTCGTCGAACTGGCCGGCGAGCAGTTCGGACGCCTCGGCGAGGAAGGACAGGGCGCGGTGCTGGCCGCGGTCGCCGAGGCGGCGGGCGGGCGGGCCGGTGCGCGGGGCGGGGGCGAGGATCTGGGCGACGCGCAGGTCGCGCAGGAGGGCCTGTTCGCAGACGGCGGCGTTGTCGGTGCCCGTGTCGGGCGGGCGGGTGGCCAGGTGGAACCAGACGGTCTTGTCGGTGCGGCGGTAGGCCGTGCCCCAGGTCTCGGCCAGCTCGGCGACGAGCCGCAGCCCACGGCCGCCGTGCGCGGGCACGCCCCGGTCGCCGCCGGCCCGGCGCGGGCGGGCGCGGAATTCGCGGGCGGGGTGGTGGTCGGTGACCTCGACGACGAGGTTGCCACCGGGCGCCGGGTCGAGGCGGCACTCGAGGTCCACGGACGTCCCGGCGTGCACCACGGCGTTGGTGACCAGCTCGCTGACGAGCAGGGTCGCGTCGTCCGTGACGAGGTCGTGGGCGTTCCAGGCGGCGAGCACGCTGCGGACGAAGCGGCGGGCCGCGGAGGGCGCGCGGGCGTCGCCGGGCAGGCTGGTGCGGGCCGTGGGCGGGGCGCCTCCGGGGTCCGGCCCGTCGGCGTGGTGCGGCGCGCCGGGCGCGCCGCATCTCGTGCCCGTCTTCTTCTCGGTGCTCTTGTCGGAGCACTTGTCGGTGCTCCTGCCCGTGCTCGTGCCGGTGTTCTCGTCGGGCCCCGCGCCCGTTCCGGACTCGCTTCCCGCAGGGGTCCTGCGGGCGGGCGCGCGGGCGATCACCTGGTCATTGCCGCCGGTTGGTGATGTCCTCACGGTGGTGCTCCTGACCGCTACGGCATAGTGCGGATTTCACCACCGACAGACTGACAGACCGGCCGTGCTCACGTGGAGCGAGTTGCGTAAGTGAGCCGCTACGAGTGCTACGAGGGGGAAACGGCCCCTCGCGTCACGCCTCGCGGGCGCCGGCGTACATCTCCTCGATCAGGTCCTTGTACTGGCGCTCGACCACCGGCCGCTTGAGCTTGAGGCTGGGGGTGAGCTCGCCGTGCTCGACGTCGAGGTCGCGCGGCAGCAGCCGGAACTTCTTGATGGTCTGCCAGCGCTGGAGCCCCTCGTTGAGCTGCCGCACATAGCCGTCGATGAGCTCCGTGGTCCGCTCGTCCGCGACCACCTCGGCGTAGGGCTTGCCCTCCATGCCGTGCTCCTTGGCCCAGTCGAGGATGGCCGGCTCGTCGAGGGCGATCAGCGCGGAGCAGAAGTTGCGGTCGGCGCCGTGCACCAGGACGTTGGAGACATAGGGGCACACCGCCTTGAACCGGCCCTCGATCTCGGCGGGCGCCACGTACTTGCCGCCGGAGGTCTTGATGAGGTCCTTCTTGCGGTCGGTGATGCGCAGATAGCCGTCCGGGGACAGCTCGCCGATGTCGCCGGTGTGGAACCAGCCGTCGGACTCGAGGACTTCGGCGGTCTTCTCGGGCTGCCCGTGGTAGCTCTCCATCACGCCGGGGCTGCGCAGCAGCACCTCGCCGTCGTCGGCGATGCGGACCTCGGTGCCGGGCAGCGGCTTGCCGACCGTGCCGGTGCGGTAGGCCTCGCCGGGGTTGACGAGGTTGGCGGCGCTGGTCTCGGTGAGCCCGTAGCCCTCGAGGATGTGGATGCCGGCGCCGGAGAAGAAGTAGCCGATGTCGGGGGCGAGGGCGGAGGCGCCGGAGACGCAGGCGCGCAGCCGGCCGCCGAAGGCTTCACGGATCTTGGCGTAGACGAGTGCGTCGGCCACGCGGTGCTTGGCGGCCAGGGCGAAGGGCACGCTCCGGCTGCCGGTGCGGCGGTAGTTGTCCTGCTCGGCCTTGGCGTACTCGCGGGCGACCTCGGCGGCCCAGCGGAAGATCTTGTACTTGGCCCCGCCGCCCTCGCGGGCCTTGGCGGCCACGCCGTTGTAGACCTTCTCGAAGATCCGGGGCACGGCGGCCATCTGGGTGGGGCGGACGACCCGCAGGTTCTCCACGATCTTGTCGACGCGGCCGTCCACGGCGGTGACGTGGCCGACGGTGATGGCGCCGGCGGTGAGCACCTTGCCGAAGACGTGCGCGAGCGGCAGCCACAGGTACTGCACGTCGTCGGGGCGCATCAGCTCGGTGGCCTGGATGGCGCGGCCCATGTACGACCAGGCGTCGTGGCGCAGCCGTACGCCCTTGGGGCGGCCGGTGGTGCCGGAGGTGTAGATGAGGGTGGCGAGGTCCTCGGAACGCAGGGCGTCGACCCGTGCGCGTACGGCGCCGGGGTCGCGCTCGAGGAGTGCGGCGCCGCGCTTCTCGAGCTCGGCGAGGGAGAGGACCCAGCCCTCCGGGTCGTCCTCGGCGGCGACGGCGTCGGCGGCCTCGATGACGACGACGTGGGCGAGGGAGGGGAGTTCGGACCGGCGCTCGCGGGCCTTGGCGAGCTGGGCGGCGTCCTCGGCGATCAGCACGCGGCACTCGGCGTCGGAGAGCATGAAGGCGCTCTCGTCGGCGTTGGTGCTGGGGTAGACGGGGGTCGTGGCGGCGCCGGAACACATGATGCCGAGGTCCGCGAGGATCCAGTCGAGCCGGGTGGCGGAGGCGAGCGCGACCCGCTCCTGGGGGAGTATGCCGAGGTCGATCAGGCCGGCGGCGATGGCGAAGACACGTTCGGCGGCCTGCCCCCAGGTGACCGACTCCCAGTCGTCGGGGCCGTGGCCGGACGCGGGCGGCACGGGGCGGCGGTAGGCCTCCGCGTCCGGTGTCGCCTCGACCCGTTCGAAGAAGAGGTGCGCCACGGAGGGCGGCCGGTTCTCGATCAAAGTCTGTGTCTCGCTCACGGCATCCTCCGGGGCCCGCTTCGTTGCTGGTGACTCGCGAGTAACCTTTTCAAGCAGTGATCAGAGTAGAGCCGACGGGCCTTTTGCGTAAGAGCCCTGGGAAGGCGTCCCGCGACGATCGCGACCCGGCCCGGGAGCCGCCCCGCCGGAAAAGTACCTGTACAGGGAATGCGGCGGGGCGAAAAGCGCGGAAAACGACGAGGAGTGCCCGCCCCCTGACGGGAACAGGCACTCGACGATCACTCCGCGGTCAATGGGCGGGCACTACTTCTTGCCCTTTTCCCCGCTCTCGTCGCTGGACAGCACCGCGATGAAGGCCTCCTGCGGGACCTCCACGCTGCCGACCATCTTCATCCGCTTCTTGCCTTCCTTCTGCTTCTCCAGCAGCTTCCGCTTACGGGAGATGTCACCGCCGTAGCACTTGGCGAGGACGTCCTTGCGGATGGCGCGGACCGTCTCACGGGCGATGACCCGGGAGCCGATCGCGGCCTGGATCGGCACCTCGAAGTTCTGCCGCGGGATCAGCTCGCGCAGCTTGGCGACCAGGCGCACGCCGTAGGCGTAGGCCTTGTCCTTGTGCGTGATCGCGGAGAAGGCGTCGACCTTGTCGCCGTGCAGCAGGATGTCGACCTTGACCAGGTCGGCGGTCTGCTCGCCGGTCGGCTCGTAGTCGAGCGAGGCGTAGCCGCGGGTCTTGGACTTCAGCTGGTCGAAGAAGTCGAAGACGACCTCGGCCAGCGGCAGGGTGTAGCGGATCTCGACGCGGTCCTCGGAGAGGTAGTCCATGCCCAGCAGGTCACCGCGGCGGGTCTGGCACAGCTCCATGATCGCGCCGATGAACTCGCTGGGCGCGAGGATCGTGGCGCGCACGACCGGCTCGTGGACCTGGGCGATCTTGCCGGTGGGGAATTCGCTGGGGTTGGTGACGGTGTGCTCGCCGCCGTCCTCCATGTCCACGCGGTAGACCACGTTCGGCGCGGTGGCGATCAGGTCCAGGCCGAACTCGCGCTCGAGGCGCTCACGGACCACCTCGAGGTGGAGCAGGCCGAGGAAGCCGACGCGGAAGCCGAAGCCCAGCGCCGCCGACGTCTCCGGCTCGTAGACCAGCGCGGCGTCGTTGAGCTGCAGCTTGTCCAGGGCCTCGCGCAGCTCCGGGTAGTCCGAGCCGTCCAGCGGGTACAGGCCCGAGAACACCATCGGCTTGGGGTCCTTGTAGCCGCCCAGGGCCTCGGTGGCGCCCTTGCTGAGCTGGGTGATGGTGTCACCCACCTTGGACTGGCGGACGTCCTTCACACCGGTGATCAGGTAGCCCACCTCGCCGACGGACAGGCCGTCGGCCGCGGTCATCTCCGGCGAGTTGGTGCCGATCTCGAGCAGCTCGTGGGCGGCGCCGGTGGACATCATCTTGATGCGCTCGCGCTTGCTGAGCGTGCCGTCGACGACCTTGACGTAGGTCACGACGCCCCGGTAGGCGTCGTAGACCGAGTCGAAGATCATCGCGCGGGCGGGGGCGTCCTTGACGCCGACCGGGGCCGGGACCTCGCGGACGACCTTGTCCAGCAGCTCGGGGACGCCCACACCGGTCTTGGCCGAGACGCGCAGCACGTCCTCGGGGTCGCAGCCGACGAGGTTGGCCAGCTCGGCGGCGAACTTCTCCGGCTGGGCGGCAGGCAGGTCGATCTTGTTGAGGACCGGGATGATCGTGAGGTCGTTCTCCATCGCCAGGTAGAGGTTGGCGAGGGTCTGGGCCTCGATGCCCTGGGCGGCGTCCACGAGGAGGATGCAGCCCTCGCACGCGGCCAGGGAGCGGGAGACCTCGTAGGTGAAGTCCACGTGGCCCGGCGTGTCGATCATGTTGAGGATGTGGGTCGTGCCCTCATTCTCCTCGCCCTCGGTGGGCGCCCAGGGCAGACGGACCGCCTGGGACTTGATCGTGATGCCGCGCTCGCGCTCGATGTCCATCCGGTCGAGGTACTGCGCGCGCATCTGCCGCTGGTCGACCACGCCGGTCAGCTGGAGCATCCGGTCGGCGAGCGTCGACTTGCCATGGTCGATGTGCGCGATGATGCAGAAGTTACGGATCAGAGCCGGGTCGGTACGGCTCGGCTCCGGCACGTTGGTAGGGGTCGCGGGCACGCAGGATCCATTCGGTGACTTCGGCGTTTGAACGCTGGTCTCGGCGGGAGTCGGGTATACGACTCCCCCATGGTCCCATGCGCGGCGGGTACGGTCCGGTTTGGGACGCCCGAGGGCGTACTGGTAGCCTGGTCCACTGTGCCTGTCGTGCCTCTCACACGTACATGGCACGCAATCGAAATCCAACGAACCTGAAAAGGCTCTTTTCGTGGCGAACATCAAGTCCCAGATGAAGCGGATCAAGACCAACGAGAAGGCGCGCCTGCGTAACAAGGCCGTCAAGTCCTCGGTCAAGACCGCCGTCCGTGCGGCCCGTGAGGCCATCGTCGCCGGTGACGCCGCCAAGGCCACCGCCGCCGTCGCCCTCGCCGGCAAGAAGCTCGACAAGGCCGCCAGCAAGGGTGTCCTGCACAAGAACGCCGCCGCCAACAAGAAGTCGGCGCTGGCCAAGCAGGTTGCCGCCCTCAAGGGCTGAAGCCTTTCCGGGGCGTGAGCCCCGACCCTCGCCGGTAACGGATTCAGCGGCCCCTCTACCGCTCCGGACCGGCACCCCGCCGCCCCCGGTCGTTCGCCACGCGGGTGCGGCATGAGCCTCACGGCTCACAGAACGATCCCGAGGCCCCGTGCCCGCCCTTCCCCAGGGCGGCACGGGGCCTTCGGGCTTTTCGCCTTGGACCTTTCGAGGGCCTCGGGGCGGGCGCTGTCGCGCTGCTCCCCCGCCGCCCTGAGGGGCGGGGGCTCTGCGTGCGACCGGGCCGCTCAGGAGCGGCCGCTGCGAGCCGCCCTCGCCACGGCGACGACCGCCTTCTCCAGGGCGTACTCCGGGTCGTCCCCGCCGCCCTTCACTCCGGCGTCGGCCTCGGCGACGGCGGTCAGCGCGGCGGCCACGCCGTCCGCCGACCAGCCCCGCATCTGCTGCCGCACCCGGTCGATCTTCCACGGCGGCATGCCTAGATCCCGCGCCAGGTCGCCGGGGCGCGCCCCGCGGGGCGCGGAGGCGAGCTTGCCGATGGCACGGACGCCCTGCGCCAGCGCACTGGTGATCAGCACGGGCGCGACGCCGGTCGACATGGCCCAGCGCAGGGCCTCCAGGGCCTCGGCAGCCCTGCCCTCCACCGCCCGGTCGGCGACGGTGAAGCTCGAGGCCTCGGCCCGGCCCGTGTAGTAGCGGGCGACGACGGACTCGTCGATGGTGCCCTCGATGTCGGCGACCAGCTGCGCGCAGGCGCTGGCGAGCTCCCGCAAATCGCTGCCGATCGCGTCCACCAGGGCCTGGCAGGCCTCCGGCGTGGCGGAACGCCCGGTCGCACGGAACTCCGACCGTACGAACGCCAGGCGGTCGGCCGGCTTGGTCATCTTCGGGCAGGCGACCTCCCGCGCCCCGGCCTTGCGCGCCGCGTCCAGCAGGCCCTTGCCCTTGGCGCCGCCCGCGTGCAGCAGGACGAGGGTGATCTCCTCGGCGGGCGAGCCGAGGTAGCCCTTGACGTCCTTGATCGTGTCCGCGGACAGGTCCTGGGCGTTTCGGACGATCACCACCTTGCGCTCGGCGAACAGCGACGGGCTCGTCAGCTCGGCCAGCGTGCCGGGCTGGAGCGCGTCGGGGGTGAGGTCGCGGACGTCGGTGTCGGCGTCGGCCGCGCGGGCCGCCGCCACCACCTCCCGCACGGCGCGGTCGAGGAGGAGGTCCTCCTGTCCCACGGCGAGCGTGACGGGGGCGAGCAGGTCGTCGGTTGCTGTCTTCCTGGCCATCGCGTCCAGCATCCCATGCGCCGCTGACACACCCCCGCGCCCGGCCGTTCCCCCGTACCGCACAATGGGCGGGTGACCAGCGCTTACCCCTACTCCGACACCTCCTCCGACTCCGTACGGCACCTGCTGGTGCTCCCCGACCGCGACGCCGCCGAAGAGGCGGCGGAAGAGGCCGGGCAGCGCTTCGGCCTGCCCGAGGAGCCCCAGATCGTGCGCGAGGCCCTGGCCGGGGAGGACGACGCCGAGGACGCCCAGTGGCTGGTGGTCCTCGAGGACCCCGACGGCGAGCTGGACACCACCGCCCTGCGCGAACTGGCCGAGGAGTACGAGGGCTGGCTCGAGGCGGAGTAGCCGCCGCCCCCTGCCTGCGGCCACGGCTCACGGCGGCCGCCCCGCCCGTCGCTGTCCCCGTCACCGCGATGCTGCCGTCGGTGTCGGTGCGCACGACCGCGGTGCCGCGCGCACTGAGCGCCGCGAGCGTACGGGCCGCCGGGTGTCCGTACGGGTTGCCGACACCCGCCGAGATCACCGCCAGGCGCGGTCGCAGTCCGCCCAGCAACTCCGCGTCCTGGTAGGCGGAGCCGTGGTGGGCGACCTTGAGGACGTCCACCGGCGGCAGGTCCGGGCGCGCTTCGCGCAACTCCTGCTGTGCGGGCGGTTCGAGGTCGCCCAGCAGGAGCACGGTCAGACCGGCCGTGCGGACGAGGAGGACGACGCTGGCGTCGTTGGGCCCCTCCTCCGCGACGGCCGACGTTCCCGGAGGCGGCGGCCACAGCACTTCCCACGACAGCTCGCCCAGACGCCGCCGCTCCCCCGGCACCGCGTCGGCCACCGGCACCCCCACCCGCCGCGCCTCGCGGCACACGAACGCGGCCTGCCCCGGGGGGTGCGCGAACGGCGTCGTCTCGATCATCCCGACCGCCCGGCCCCGCAGCACCCCGGGCAGGCCGTCGACGTGGTCGGCGTGGAAGTGGCTCAACAGCAGCAGCGGTACCTTCTCGACGCCCAGCTCGTTCAGGCAGCGGTCCACCGCGCGCGGCTCGGGCCCGGCGTCCACGACGACAGCGGTGCCAGGACCGGCGGCGAGGACCAGCGCGTCGCCCTGCCCCACATCGCAGGCGATCAGCCGCCAGTCCGGCGGTGGCCAGCCGGTGACGGCCCGCGTCAGCGGGGCCGGGCGGACGACCGCCAGCAGCAGGAGCAGGGCGCAGCCCGCGCAGACCCAGGGGTTGCGCAGCACCCGGCGGCCGGCGAGGAGTACGACCCCGGTGACGGCGCTCAGCAGCAGCCCGCCGGCCACACCGCCCGGCCAGCCCAGCTCGGCGCCGGGCAGGTCCGCTCCTGTGCGGGCCACCGTCGCCGTCCACGCGGCGGGCCAGCCGGCGAGCCAGGCGAGGCCCCTGGCGACGGGCATCGCCACGGGCGCCACTGCCAGGGCGGCGAAGCCCAGCACCGTGGCGGGGGCGACCGCCGGCCCGGCGAGGAGATTGCAGGGCACCGCCACCAGGCTGACCCGCGCTGCCAGCACCACGACCACCGGCGCGCACACGGCCTGAGCCGCACCGGCCGTGGCCAGGGCCTCCGCGATCCTGGGCGGCACCCCACGCCGCCGCAGGGCGGCGCTCCAGCGCGGGGCGAGCGTCAGCAGTGCCCCGGTGGCCAGAACCGACAGCAGGAATCCGTAACTGCGGGCCAGCCACGGATCCCAGAGCACCAGCAGCAGTACGGCCGCCGCGAGGGCCGGCAGCAGGCTGCGGCGCCGCCCGGTGCCGAGGGCCAGCAGCGTGATCAGACCGCACGCGGCGGCCCTCAGCACGCTCGGCTCGGGGCGGCACACCACCACGAACCCCAGCGCCAGAGCGCCGCCCAGCAGCGCGGTGAGCCGCAGTGGGATGCCGAGCCGCCCGGCGAGCCCCCGCCGCTCGGCCCGTGAGGCGAGGTGCGCGGGCCCGATGAGCAGGGCGAGCAGCACGGTGAAATTCCCGCCGCTCACGGCCAGAAGATGCGTCAGGTCCGTTGCCCGGAAGGCGGCTTCGAGGTCCGGTGGCACGCGGGAGGTGTCGCCGACTACCAGTCCGGGCAGCAGCGCACGGGCGTCCGGGGTGAGATCGTCCGTCGCCTCCCGCAGACCCGCCCGCAGCCGGGCCGCCGCCCGCTGGAGCACGCCGGGACGCTCGATGACCTCGGGTGGGCCCTGGTCGCCGCCGACACGCAGGACGGCCGCGGCGCGGTCGCCCTCCCGGGACGGCGGGGCGAGCTTGCCCTCGGCCCTGACCCGCGTGGAGGGCAGCAGCCCGACCCAGGACCGGGGCGCGATCAGCAGCACGGGCGTGCGCACGGCGACGGCACTCGCACCGTCGTCCTCTGTGACGACACGGGTCGCCTCGGCCTCGACCAGGACAGCGGGTTCACTGCGGACCGCCCCGCGCACCCGCGGCCTGCTGGGCCGTGGATCCCCGGTGACCGTCACCTCGACCGTGGCCTGCGCGTACCGGCGCGCCAGCTCCGGCAGCGGCCCACGGCGCGAGTCGGCGCCCGCCAGGGCTCCGGCCGCCGCGCCGGCGGAGCCGCACAGCAGCACGGCCGCGACCACCACCGCCATGCCCCGTGGCCTGACCGCCAGGAGGGCACCGGCCCCGAGTACGGCCACCACGCACCCGGCGGCGACCACTCCACCGTCCGCGGTCAGCGCGAGCGCTGCCGCCGCCCACGCGGCGAGCGCCGGCACGGCCAACCGCAGGTCCGCCGGGCCTTCTTGCCGCGCGATGCCGCCGGGCCGGGCAAGGACGCCGTGACGCGCAACGTCATCGGGCCGTGCGACGCCATCGGGCCGCGCGACGCCATCGGGCCGGTCGGCGCCATCGGTCTGGTCGGCGCCGGGCCGCGCCCCGACCGTCCGCCGGCTCATGGCCGCACCAGCGGCTTGAGGTCCGTGAAGCGGCGGGCCCCGATGCCGTTGACGTGGCGCAGGTCGGACACCGAGCGGAAACCACCGTGCTGGGCGCGGTAGTCGAGGATGTGCTGGGCGAGGACAGGACCGACGCCCGGGAGGCCGTCGAGCTGTTCCAGCGTCGCGGAATTGAGACTCAGCGGACCGGCGGAACCCTGCACCGGTCCGCCAGGCTCTTGCGACACCCCGAGAGCCGAATTCGACGCGCCACCAACGCCGTTCGACGAGCCGACGGGAGCGGACGGAGCGGGGAGGCCCACCACGATCTGCTCGCCGTCCATGAGCAGCCGCGCCCGGTTGAGCCCGGTGGTGTCCGCACCGGGCCTGGCGCCCCCGGCCGCCTCCAGCGCATCGGCGACCCGCGAGCCGGCCGGCAGGTGACGGACCCCCGGGCGCAGCACCTTGCCCGCCACGTCCACCACCACGTCCCGCGCGCTCGCCCGGCCCCCGGGCGGTGGCGCGCCCGAGGCACCTGACGGCACGGCCGCGGCCGCCGTCGGCGCGGCGGTCGCGACCTGCGCTTCGCGCGCGGGTGCCCGGATCGTCTGCGGCCGTCCGGCCCAGAAGTGGTACGTGGCGAAGACCGCCGACACCACCAGCACGACCGTCAGCGCGGCGAGCGTCCTCGGCTCGATGCCGCACCGCAATTGCACCCACACCGGCAGCCGCTCCACCAAGGCCATCCGCCAACGTCCCCGCACCCGCGGGGCATTGGGTGCCGTCGCGGCGGCCGAGGCACGCTCGCGCAGCGAGCCGAGGCCCGCGGCGAGGGCGTCGGCATCGGCCCCGACACCAGCCCCTACACCGACGTCCGTAACGGTGTGCGATCGAACAGTCATGGAACGCGACCGTAGTCGCATCCGCGCGATCCCGCCGAGGCGCCCGGATTTCCGTGGATAACCGGCCGGTTGTGGATAACTCCGTCACCCTGCCGGGGGATGGCGGGCCGTGCCGGGCCATGCGCGCGAGGCGCGGCACCGGCACCGAGCGGCCTACCTGGCCGAGACCACCACTCCCAGCAACCCCGGCCCCGTGTGGGCGCCGATGACCGCGCCCACCTCGCTGACGTGCAGGTCCACCAGGCCGGGCACCCGCTCCCGCAGCCGCTCGGCCAGCTGTGCGGCGCGCTCGGCGGCGGCCAGGTGGTGGACGGCGATGTCGACGGGGGCGACGCTGGCCCGTTCGACCACGATCTCTTCCAGGCGGGCGATCGCCTTCGAGGCGGTGCGGACCTTCTCCCGCGGCTCGATGCGGCCGCCGTCCAGCTGGAGCAGCGGCTTGACGGCCAGCGCCGAGCCGAGCAGCGCCTGCGCCGCGCCGATGCGGCCGCCGCGCCGCAGATAGTCGAGGCTGTCGACGTAGAAGTACGCGGCCGTGCCGTGCGCACGCTTCTCGGCGGCGGCGACCGCCTCGTCCAGCGTGCCGCCCGCCCGCGCGGTCTCGGCGGCGGCCAGCGCGCAGAAGCCCAGGGCCATCGCGACCATGCCGGTGTCCACGACCCGGACCGGCACGGGCGCCTCGCGAGCCGCGAGGACAGCCGCGTCGTACGTACCGGAGAGCTCGGCCGACAGATGGAGGGAGACGATTCCCTCGGCACCGGCGGCGGCCGCCTCGCGGTAGGCGGCGGCGAAGACGTCGGGGCCGGGGCGGGAGGTGGTCACCGGCTTGCGTTTCTGCAGGGCCTGGGCGACCGACCGGGCGGAGACCTCGGTGCCCTCCTCGAACGCTTCGTCGCCCAGGACGACCGTCAGCGGTACGGCGGTGATGCTGTGCCGCTCCATCTCCTGCTGCGGCAGGTAGGCCGTGGAATCGGTGATGATCGCGACATGGCGGGACATGCCCCGGAGGTTACCCGTCGGGCCGCGTGGACGGCAGTACGAGCCGGATACGCGTGATCACTTCCGGCCGATCATCCAGGCCCACCGCCGCCGGTCCGGAGGCCGCCGACCCGACTGCCTCCGGCCCGACCGCCTCCGGACCGGCCGCGACGTGCCCGCCTCAGGCAGTGCTCTCCGGACGCGTGCGCTTCGTCTTCTGCCAGGAGTACCCGGGCTGCCACCGGTCATTCCGCCCGTCGATCGCCGGACGCTCCGGATCGGGACCGCCACCGGTGCCCGCCCCGGCCCCAGCCGAAGCCGCAGGCTTCGGCGCCGCAGAACCAGGCGCAGAACCAGACGCGGCACCAGCCGCAGACCCAGCCGCAGAACCGGTAGCCCCGCCCGCGGCCGGCGCCTCCGCCCCGTCCTCCCAATGCCGCAGCGCCCCCGCCTCCATGCGGATCTGCTCGCTCAGCAGCGTCAGGTCGTCCTCCGCGAACCGCCGCGCCCGGTCCTGCGCCGCCCAGCGCAGCGAGTCGGCGGAGTCCGTGACGCGCTCGGTCCGCTCGCGCAGGTCCGGCAGGCGCGCCGTGACGCGCTCGCGGTCGGGCTCGTCCTCGAGCTTGCGCAGCTCCTCGTCGAGCTCGCGGCCGTGCGCGCTGAGCCGCTCGAACAGCGCCATCGACTCGGACAGCGAGGAGTCGTCCGGCACCCCGGCCCGCAGCACGTCCTGGGTGGCGCGCATCGACGTCCGCAGCTTCACGCGCAGTTGGGCGACCTCGCCCGCCGCGCCCGGCTGGATGTACTGCCTGGCCTTCAGACGGGTGTCCTCGACCGTGCGCCGCGCCTGGGTGACCGTGCGGTCCACGCCGCGCTTGACCGCCCGCACCGCCCTGACCGTGGCGATCACCGCGAAGGCCACGAGGATCGCGCAGATCACGGCGATGATCGCGGCGGCGGCTTCCATATGCGCTCCTCAGCTCCTCAACAGCTGCAACAAGGTCCAAGAGGCCATCGACGGACCATCAACGGGCCGTACCCGTACCCCTCCACCGTAAACGCAAAGGGCAGGCCCCGGGTTCCTGCGGAACCCCGGACCTGCCCTCAGGGGCTACCCCCGGTGCGCTGTCCCGGCCGTTACGCCGGAACGATGTTCACCAGCTTCGGCGCCCGGACGATGACCTTGCGGATGCCCGCCCCGCCCAGCGCGGCGACGACCGCCGGGTCGGCCAGGGCGACCTTCTCCAGCTCCTCGTCGGAGATCGACGGGGCGACCTCCAGACGGGCCTTGACCTTGCCCTTGATCTGGACGACGCAGGTGACGGCCTCGTCGACCAGGTACGCGGGGTCGGCGACGGGGAAGTCGCGGTGGACGACCGAGTCGGTGTGGCCCAGCTTGCGCCACAGCTCCTCGGCGATGTGCGGGGCCAGCGGGGCGACCAGCAGCACCATCTGCTCGGCGACGGAGCGCGGCACCTCGCGCAGCTTGGTCACGAAGTTGTTCAGCTCGGTGACCTTGGCGATCGCGGTGTTGAAACGCAGGTTCGCCATGTCCTGGCCGATGCCGTCGACGGCCTTGTGCAGGGCGCGCAGCGTCGCCTCGTCGGGCTCGGCGTCGACGACGGTGACCTCGCCGGTGGCCTCGTCCACCACGTTGCGCCACAGGCGCTGCAGCAGGCGGTACTGGCCGACGACGGCCCGGGTGTCCCAGGGGCGGGAGACGTCCAGGGGGCCCATGGCCATCTCGTACAGGCGCAGGGTGTCGGCGCCGTACTCGGAGCAGATCTCGTCCGGCGTGACGGCGTTCTTCAGGGACTTGCCCATCTTGCCGAGCAGCCGGCTGACCTTCTCGCCCCGGTAGTGGAACGCGCCGTCGCGCTCCTCCACCTCGGCGGCGGGCACCGCGATGCCGCGCGCGTCGCGGTAGACGTACGCCTGGATCATGCCCTGGTTGTAGAGCTTGTGGAACGGCTCGGCGGACGAGATGTGGCCCAGGTCGAAGAGGATCTTCGACCAGAAGCGGGCGTACAGCAGGTGGAGCACGGCGTGCTCGGCGCCGCCGACGTACAGGTCGACGCCGCCGTGCGGCTGACCCTCGCGCGGGCCCATCCAGTACCGCTCGGCGTCCGCGGAGACCAGCCGCTCGTTGTTGTGCGGGTCCAGGTAGCGCAGCTCGTACCAGCAGGAACCGGCCCAGTTGGGCATGGTGTTGGTCTCGCGGCGGTACGTCTTGGGGCCGTCACCCAGGTCCAGCTCCACGTTGACCCAGTCCTCGTTGCGGGACAGCGGGGTCTCCGGGGAGGTGTCGGCGTCGTTCGGCTCGAAGGTGCGCGGCGCGTAGTCCTCGACCTCGGGCAGCTCCAGCGGGAGCATCGACTCCGGCAGCGCGTGGGCGACGCCGTCCTCGTCGTAGACGATCGGGAAGGGCTCGCCCCAGTAGCGCTGGCGGCTGAACAGCCAGTCGCGCAGGCGGAAGTTGACGGTGGCCTCGCCGATGCCGCGCTCGGTCAGCCACTCGGCCATCCGGGTCTTGGCGTCGGGGACGACCAGGCCGTCCAGGGAGATGTCCGCACCCGCCGAGTCGATGATCTCGGCGTCGTAGGAGTCGAACGAGTCCGCCCAGGTGGCCGGGTCGGTGCCGCGGTCGTCGGCGGGCCGGACGACGCAGCGCATCGGCAGGTCGAAGGCGCGCGCGAAGGCGAAGTCGCGGCTGTCGTGCGCCGGGACGGCCATGATCGCGCCGGTGCCGTAGCCCATCAGGACGTAGTCGGCGGTGAAGACGGGGATCCGGTCGCCGCTGACGGGGTTGATCGCGTACGCGCCGGTGAAGACGCCGGTCTTCTCCTTGGCGTCGGCCTGGCGCTCGACGTCGGACTTGGCGGCGGCCTCCTTGCGGTAGGCGGCGACGGCCTCGGCCGGGGTGGCGTGCCCGCCGGTCCAGTCCTCGTGGGTGCCCTCCGGCCAGGCGGCGGGGACGATGCCGCCGTTGTCGCGGTCGGAGACGGCCAGCGGGTGCTCGGGCGCCACGACCAGGTAGGTCGCGCCGAACAGGGTGTCCTGGCGGGTGGTGAAGACGGTGACCTTGGCCTCGGGGTGGTCCTCGACGGCGAAGTCGACGCGGGCGCCGACGCTGCGGCCGATCCAGTTGCGCTGCTGCAGCTTGATGGCCTCGGGCCAGTCCAGGGCGTCCAGGTCGTCCAGCAGGCGGTCCGCGTAGGCGGTGATGCGCATGTTCCACTGGCGCAGCTTGGACTTGAAGACGGGGAAGTTGCCGCGCTCGGACCGGCCGTCGGCGGTGACCTCCTCGTTGGCCAGCACCGTGCCCAGGCCGGGGCACCAGTTGACGGGCGCGTCCGAGGCGTAGGCCAGGCGGTAGCCGCCCAGGACCTCCTCGCGCTCGGCGGCGCTCAGCTCGCCCCACGCGCGCGTACCGGGAACCTCGCGCTCGCCGCTCTCGAACCGGTCGATCAGCTCACTGATCGGACGGGCCTTCTTCGCCTCCTCGTCGTACCAGGAGTTGAAGATCTGCAGGAAGATCCACTGGGTCCACTTGTAGTACGCGGGGTCGATCGTCGCGAACGACCGGCGCTTGTCGTGGCCCAGGCCCAGCCGGCGCAGCTGCGCCTTCATGTTGTCGATGTTGGCCTCGGTGGACACCCGGGGGTGGGTGCCGGTCTGCACCGCGTACTGCTCGGCGGGCAGGCCGAAGGCGTCGAAGCCGAGGGTGTGCAGGACGTTGTGGCCCGTCATGCGGTGGTAGCGCGCGTAGACGTCGGTGGCGATGTAGCCCAGCGGGTGACCGACGTGCAGGCCCGCGCCCGACGGGTACGGGAACATGTCCATGATGAACTTCTTGGGCCGGGCGACGACCTCGGGGTCGCCCGCGAGCTCACCGCCGGGGTTGGGCGCCTCGTACGTGCCGTCGGCGTCCCAGAAGTCCTGCCAGCGCGCCTCGATGTCCGCGGCCAGGGCGGCCGTGTAGCGGTGCGGGGCGGCCACCTCGGCGGCGGTGGGGGTCTCGCTCATCGTCCTTAAGCTCCATCGATCGTCGTCTCTGCCTGCGCCGCAAATGAAAAAGCCCCTCGCACAGGAGGGGACGCCGCGCCGATGCCGACCGGAAGTCACCGGTCGGTGCTGATCAGCGCGGCTCGCTAAGCAGGAGGCGTACGGCACGCATGGGCTCAGATTACCGCAGCGGCGGAAGGTACCGCACCGAGGCAAGGGCACCGCCGACGTTAGCAGCGCCGCGCCGCCGCGCACCGGGGTTGCGCGAAGCGCCCCGCCGCTCTCGAACAGCTGCCTAACGTGCCGGGGCATGGACCTGCCCCGCTTCCTCGACGAGACCGGGGGCGTGCTCGCCCTGGTCTCGCTCACCGCGACCGTCGTCTGGGGGCTCATCGCCGCCGGCCACCCGGTCCTCACCCCCCGCGCCCGGCTGCTCGCCCAGGCCGTGCACCGGGCCACCGCCGTCGCGGCCCTCGGCTTCCTCCTGGCGCACGTCGCCGTCAAGGTCGCCGCCGCGCACGCACCGGCCCTCGCTGCCCTCGTGCCGTTCGCCTCCGGCGCGCGCGGCCCCGGCGTACTGCTGGGGCTGGGCTCCCTCGCCGCCTACCTGATGGTGACGGCAGTCGCGACCGGTGTCCTGCGGGGTGCCTTCGCCGGGCGCGGGCACACCGCCCGCCGCTGGCGCTCGCTGCACGCCTGCGCGTACGGCGCGTGGTGCGCCGCCGTGCTGCACGGACTCAACGCCGGGCGTCCCGCGGCGGCTTGGGTGACCGCGTGCTACGCCCTGAGCCTCTCGGCGGTGGCCGCAGCGCTGCTGTTCCGCCTGCTGCGGGCGCGAGGGGCGCTGCCGGCCCTCTTACGCCGCCGGCCCGCCGGGGCGCACGCGGCGGGAAGGGCGGGCAAGGAGCCCCCGGCCCGCCCCCTGCCGTCCGCGCCGTCCGCGCCGACCGGCGGCCCCGCCGACGGCCGGCAGATCGCGCGGGCGGGCAGCGTCCCCGCGCCGGCCGATTCCGCGCCGGGACGGCGGACGTGAGCGCCGGGGAAGCCGGGAGCGCCGTGAACGCCCCTCTGCCCGACCTGCCCGGCGTCCTGGCCCTGGGCCCGCCCCGCCTGACGGCCGGCTTCGAGGCGGCCGGGCGGCTGGACCGCCGGGCGCACCTGGCCGCCCACGGCACGGCGCCCCGCCTCACCGAGGACGAGCTGACGCGGCTGGCGGAGGCCGTCTCCCTGCGCGGACGCGGCGGCGCGGGCTTCCCCTTCGCCCGGAAGCTGCGGGCCACCGGCAGCGCGGCACGGCGGCGCGGCGTGCCTCCGGCGGTGGTCGTCAACGGGTGCGAGGGCGAGCCGGCCTGCCGCAAGGACGCGGTCCTGCTGCGGCGGGCTCCGCACCTGGTGCTGGACGGCGCCCTGCTGGCCGCCGAGGCGCTCGGTGCCGGCACCCTGGTGATCGGGGTGACCCGGACCGCGACCGAGGCCTCCGTACAGGAGGCACTGGGCGAGCGCGGCCTGTCCGACCGGCGCGGCCGATCGGTGCGCACCCGGGTCGTGCGCCTGCCGGAGCGCATGGTCTCCGGCGAGTCGTCCGCCCTGCTGCGTGCCGCCGACGGCGGCCCCCCGCTCCCCCGGGGCCGGCACGTCCGCGCGGCCGAGCAGGGCCTGAGCGGCCTGCCGACGCTGCTGTCCAACGCCGAGACCTACGCCCAACTCGCCGTCGCCGCCCGCCTGGGCGCCTCCCGCCACGCCACGACCGGCACCCCGGACGAGCCCGGCACCCTCCTGCTCACCGTCTCCGGCGCGGTGGCACGCGCGCGTGTGGTGGAGGCTCCGGCCGGTACAGCGCTGTCGTACGTGCTGCAGCGGTGCGGGGCCGTACCGGCTCCCCAGGGGGTGCTGGTCGGCGGCTACCACGGCTGCTGGCTGGAGGGGACGACTGCGGCCGGTGCGGTGCTCTCGCGGGACGCGCTGGCGGCCCTCGGCGCGACCCTCGGGGCCGGCGCCGTGCTGCCGCTGCCCGGTGACACCTGCCCGCTGGGCGAGGCGGTCCGGGTGGCGCACTGGCTGGCCGCGGAGTCGGCCGGGCAGTGCGGGCCCTGCGGGCTGGGCCTGCCGGCCCTGGCGGGAGCGCTGGCGGACGTGGTGGCCGGAGGCGGGCGCGGCGCCCTGGAGGCCGTACGGGAGGCCGCGGGCGCCGTGCGCGGGCGCGGGGCGTGCGGGCACCCGGACGGGGCGGCGCGCTTCGTGCTGAGCGCCCTGGCGGCGTTCACGGACGATCTGGCCGCGCACGTCCTGGGCGGCGGCTGCGGGCGGGCCACGACGGGCGTGCTGCCGCTGCCCGCACCCGGCGGCGCCGCAGGGGACGCGCGCGTGGAGCGGCTGGCGGTGGACTGGACCCTGTGCGAGGGCCACGGGCTGTGCGCGGGGCTACTGCCGGAGCTCGTACGCCTCGGGCCGGACGGATTCCCCGCGCTCGCGGACGCCGCGGTGCCCGGTCACCTGCGGGCCCGTGTGCGGCGGGCCGTACGCCGCTGCCCGGCGCTGGCCCTGCGCCTGGAGCGGGACCGCTAGCGGAAACCCGACGGGAAGAGGACAAACGAAGAGCGGGCCGTCCATCCGGACGACCCGCTCTTTCCCTGTGGAGCTAAGGAGAATTGAACTCCTGACCTCCTGCATGCCATGCAGGCGCTCTACCAACTGAGCTATAGCCCCTTGTTCTGTTTTCCGCCGGGGTTTCCTTGCGGCCTCCCTGGCGACACGGAGAACATTACACGGACCTCCCCCCTATCCGCCAAATCGGTTTCCGTCACGGCCCACCTGGGCCCGTTTTGACCGATTTCCACCGGATGTTGCGGGTGTGACGGCGACGGCCTCAGGCGGTGGCGAAGGAGTAGAACCGTTTCAGGGCGCAGTGCTCGTCGAGCAGCCGTCCGTAGATCGGCTCGCCCTCGAGCTCACGGTAGGTCTCGATCGGGTCGCCTTTTATGATCAGCGCCCGCGCGCACTCCACACACCAGTACTGGTACTCGGAGTTGAGCGGTTCCATGTCGCGGACGATCGGCGTTCCACTGCCGCACCAGTCGCACTTTCGGCTGTGAGCACCCATGGGTCAGCTCCCACCCCCTCCCCTTCGGCAGCGTTCACTCCCGGCTGTCCGATTCTGCCACGGCACCGCGCGGGAACAGCAACAATCCCGCCCCCTGTGATCAGGGGACGGGATCGTCCGGACTGTGGAGCTAAGGAGAATTGAACTCCTGACCTCCTGCATGCCATGCAGGCGCTCTACCAACTGAGCTATAGCCCCGCTGTTCTCGGATCCCCCGGAGGTTTTCCCCCGCGTTCCCCGCGAACAAGAAGAACTTTAGCCTGCGACCTGCCCAGATGTGAAATCGGGCCCCAGGCGTCCCTCGGCCGGCATCCGGGTGCCTCAGTCGTCGTCGCCGAGGACCGGCTCCGGCAGCGTCCCGGCGTTGTGCTCCAGCAGGCGCCAGCCGCGCGCGCCCTCGCCCAGCACGGACCAGCAGCAGTTGCTGAGGCCGCCCAGGGCCTCCCAGGAGCCGGGCTCCAGGCCCAGCAGTCGGCCGATGGTGGTGCGGATGGTGCCGCCATGACTGACCACGACCAGGGTGCCGCCGTCCGGCAGCTCCCGGGCGGCCGACAGCACGACCGGCGCGGCCCGCTCGGCCACCTCGGTCTCCAGCTCGCCGCCGCCGCGGCGCACGGGCTCGCCGCGCTTCCACGCCGCGTACTGCTCGCCGTAGCGCTCCATGATCTCGTCGTGGGTCAGGCCCTGCCACTCGCCCGCGTACGTCTCGCGCAGCTCGGCGTGGTGGGAGGCCTCGAGCCCGGTGACGGCCGTGAGCTCCGCGGCGGTGGCCCTGGCCCGCTTGAGGTCGGAGGCGACCACGGCGTCCGGCCGCATCGAGGCCAGCAGGCGGGCGGCCCGGCGCGCCTGGGCGACGCCGGTCCCGGTCAGCTCGATGTCCGTGGAGCCCTGGAAGCGGCGCTCCACGTTCCACGAGGTCTGACCGTGCCGCCACAACACGATCCGGCGGCCGCGGGCGGCCCCGCCGCCGCTCAGCTCAGGCCTCCGTCCAGGTCGCCCGCGGCGGCCCGGTCCCGCTCGTGCTCCTCGCCCTTGCCGCGCGTGGCGACGGCGTCGGCGGGCAGCTCGATCTCCGGGCAGTCCTTCCACAGCCGCTCGAGGGCGTAGAAGACGCGCTCCTCGCTGTGCTGCACGTGCACGACGATGTCGACGTAGTCCAGCAGCACCCAGCGGGCGTCGCGGTCGCCCTCACGGCGCACCGGCTTGGCGCCGAGCTCCTTGAGCAGCCGCTCCTCGATCTCGTCGACGATCGACTTGACCTGGCGGTCGCTGGGGGCCGAGGCCAGCAGGAAGGCGTCGGTGATCGACAGTACGTCGCTGACGTCGTAGGCGATGACGTCGTGCGCGAGCTTGTCGGCGGCAGCCTGGGCGGCGGCCTGGATGAGCTCGATGGAGCGGTCCGTGGCGGTCACAAGCCATGCTTTCGTAAAGAGGGTCAGTACGCCTCAAGGGTCTCACGACCCGCCGGTGCCGCTCCGGGGGTTTTCCGCCCTTGCCTGCCGACCGACCGGCCCGCCGGCCCAGGCCCCCGCCGGTCCCCGTTGGCCGCCGCCGGCCGCCCCCGCCCCCGGTCAGCCCTTGTAGTCCTGGCCCAGGACCACGGTGACGTCGGCGCCGGCGGCGCCCTCGCCCTTGCGCACCGCGCCCTCCGGCAGCCCCAGGGTCCTGGCCACCTCCTTGGCCTCACCCGCCCGGCCGTCGTCCGCGTAGAGCACGGCGGAGGCCTTCCGCGGGGCCTTCGCCGCGCCGGCGTCGACGTAGGTGAAGCCGCCGTTGACGAGCGTCACGCGCGCGGAGCCGCCCGCCGGGGCGCCGCCTGTGGCGTTCTTCACGCTCACCCGGGGCGGGGCGTCCCGGCCGGGGGCGCGCACCGTGCCGCCCAGCACCTCCCTGACGACGGAGTCGGCCGCCGGCCCGGCGAGCGTGCCGTCCGGCCGCACGGGCAGGACGCGGGTCTCGTACGAGCCCTGCCGGGCCCGCTCCGCCAGGTGCGCGAGCGAGGCACCCAGCTGCCGGGTGCTCAGTGACGGGTCGGGGATCTGGGCCAGCGACTCGACCGTGCCGGTCGCCGTCCCCGCGTCCCCGGACATCTTCCCCAGCACCGCCCGCATGACCTGCCCGAACCGTGCCAGCTGCCGCTCCTGCCCCTCGCCGGGCGCCCGGTAGACGGCGTACGCGACCGCCTCCCGCCCCCCGAGCCTCCGGCCCGCGCCCCGGTCGACCAGAGGGCGCTCACCGGGCTCCGCGCCCGGCACGGTGGTGTTGGTGTCGACAGTGATGCCGCCGACCAGCTCGACCAGGTTCTCCAGGTAGGGGGTGTCCAGCCGCCAGCTGCCCTTGATCCCCGAGCCCAGCAGGGCGTTCAGCGCGTCCCGGGTGCCGCCGGTGCCCGCGTCCTGGACGGAGCCGCCGAGCGTCGTGGCGCCGCCGCCCTCCTGGGCGACGGCCAGCGCGTTCGGCAGCAGGAGAGCGGTGGCCCTGTGGGCCGTCCCGTTGTCGACCAGCAGGGCCGTCGAGCTCACGCCGCCGGTCGTCTGCCGCAGATGCACGACGATCACGTCCCGCTGCTGGGCGCCGCCCGCCGCAGGCGCGGCACCCTCGTCGCCACCTGCGGACAGCAGGAGCCAGGTGATGCCGCCGGCGACCACGAGGCCGAGCACGACGGCGAGGGCGGCGAGGCGATTGCGGCCCCTGCGCCTGCGCCCGTCGCGCCGCTCGGTGCGGCTCTCGCTGAACTTCAGCCAGTCGATGACATCTTGGGAGTCCTCGTCCGGCTCCTCGAGGAAGGAGAACTGCTCGGCGCGGTAGTCACCGGCGGGCGCCGGGGCGGCGGCCGGCCGGGGCTCCGGAATCCGCGGCGGCGCGGAGGCGGACGCGGGTGAGGACGCGGAGGCAGACGCGGAGTCCAGTGCGAAGTCCGGTGCGGACGGGCCCGCCTGCCGGGGGATCCACTCCTGTTCGGCCTGCTGCCGAGGCTCCCGGGACCGCTGAGCCGGCTGCCCGTACTGGTCGTACACGCGTTCAGGGGCGTCGGGCCGGTACACGGGCTGCCCGTAGGCGTCATAACCGTGCACCTGCTGTTGCGCGTACGGGTCCTGTCGGTCGTTCACCAGCGCCCCTCGATGACCGTCGAGCCGGAGCCGGCCGCCCGTGGCCGGTCTCAGCCGTCGTGACGGTACAGCTTGCGCTTGTCGATGTAGCGCACCACACCGTCGGGCACCAAGTACCAGACGGGCTCGCCCTGCGCCACCCGGGCGCGGCAGTCGGAGGAGGAGATGGCGAGGGCGGGGACCTCGACGAAGGAGACCCGGTCCTCGGGCAGTCCGGGGTTGGCCAGTATGTGGCCCGGCCGGGTGACGCCGATGAAGTGGGCGAGCGAGAACAGCTCGTCGGTGTCCCGCCAGGTCAGGATCTGCGCCAGCGCGTCGGCGCCGGTGATGAAGAACAGGTCGGCGTTCTCGTTGAGGGCGCGCAGGTCGCGGAGCGTGTCGGTGGTGTAGGTCGGGCCGCCGCGGTCGATGTCGATCCGGCTGACCGAGAACTGCGGGTTGGACGCGGTGGCGATCACCGTCATCAGGTAGCGGTCCTCGGCCGGGGACACCTGCTTGTGGCTCTTCTGCCACGGCTGCCCGGTCGGTACGAAGACCACCTCGTCCAGGTGGAACTGCGAGGCCACCTCGCTCGCGGCGACCAGGTGGCCGTGGTGGACCGGGTCGAACGTCCCGCCCATCACGCCGAGCCGCCGCTTCACGGGCCCTGTCTGCTCTCCCATGCGTGCAGACCCTACTGGGCGCGATGACACGCCGATTCTCCGGGGACCGGTGGGATCAGCGGTCGCGGTTGAAGCGGGTGGTGATCCAGAGCAGGAGCAGCAGGATGACCAGCGCGGCGCCACCGGTCATGTAAGGGCTGATGCTCTTGTGGGTGTCCACGTGCTCGCCCTCGGAGGCGAGGGCGACGAGGGCGCTGTGGGCGGAAGCGATGATCACGGCAGGACCTTATCCGGGACGGTATCGGGTGGAGACTTCTGCCACATCGTATGCGGGGGCGCTCGGCAAGCTCACCCCGACTCCGCGGCCGGTCGCCACCGGCCCTCGTCCGGTCCCGGTCCGGTCGTCGCTCAGTTCCTCGCTCAGTCCTTGTCGCGGTAGCCGCGCAGCAGGAACCAGGCGATGAGCACGACGCCCACCACACCGACGATCAGGATCGAGCGCAGCACCCAGCCGGGGCCGGTGTCGTCCCTGGAAACGGCGAGCAGCTCGGTGACCGCGGGACTGGTGGTGAAAGCGTTGATTGCGGGCATGTGCCCACGGTAGCCCTGTCGGTGGCACGGCCTAGGCTGGGGTCCTGAAGCCGGGGGACGGGCCACGGTCAGCCCACTGAGGGGGTCAGCGATGAGCGACAGCAACAGCGCGGGCAACGGCGTCGGCGGGGCCGGCGGCCAGGAGCGTCCACCGGGCGGCGAGCGCAGGCGGTTCCCGGACATCTCCTCGCGCGCCTACGAACACCCCGCCGACCGCTCGGCCCTGGTGGCGCTGCGCCGGCTGAGCGGCTTCGACACGGTCTTCAAGGCACTGAGCGGGCTGCTGCCGGAGCGCAGCCTGCGCCTGCTGTACCTGTCCGACTCCGTGCGGGTGGGCGAGCAGCAGTTCGGGCACCTGCACACCCTGCTACTCGACGCCTGCTACGTCCTGGACATGCCGAAGGTCCCGGCGATGTACGTCACGCAGGACCCGCAGCCGAGTGCCATGTGCATCGGCCTGGACGAGCCGATCATCGTGGTCACCACGGGCCTGGTGGAGCTGCTGGACGAGGAGGAGATGCGGGCCGTCATCGGCCACGAGGTGGGCCACGCGCTCTCCGGGCACGCCGTCTACCGGACGATCCTGCTGTTCCTGACGAACGTGGCGCTGAAGGTCGCCTGGATCCCGCTGGGCAACATCGCGGTGATGGCGATCGTGACGGCGCTGCGCGAGTGGTTCCGCAAGTCGGAGCTGTCGGCGGACCGGGCCGGGCTGCTGGTGGGCCAGGACCTGCGGGCTTCGATGCGCGGGCTGATGAAGATCGCAGGGGGGAACCACCTCCATGAGATGAACGTGGACGCCTTCCTCGCCCAGGCGGACGAGTACGAGAAGGGCGGCGACCTGCGCGACTCCGTCCTGAAGATCATGAACATGCTGCCGCGCAGCCACCCCTTCACGACGGTGCGGGCGGCGGAGCTGAAGAAGTGGTCCGAGAGCCGCGACCATCAGCGGATCCTGGACGGTCACTACCCGCGCCGGGCGGAGGACAAGGACGCCTCGGTGTCCGACTCCTTCCGCGAGTCGGCCGGCCACTACGCGGAGTCGGTGCGCTCGAGCAAGGATCCGCTGATGGGGCTGGTGCGCGACATCGCGGGCGGCGCCGGCGACCTGGGCGGCCGGCTGCGGGACACCTTCGCGGGGCGCAGGCCGTCCCCGCCGAAGAACGGCCAGGAGCCGAAGAACGGCCCGGACGAGCCGGGGCCGGGGCCGGGGAGGACCACCGGCCCGGACGACTCCCCCTTGCCGTAGTTCCGCGGGCCCGGCTCGCTCGCTAGCCGCGCGGTGGGCTCGGCAGGGCCGAGGGCGCCAGCGTGCCGCAGAGGTCGGCGGTCGCCGGGCCCGTGGCGTACGGGTCGGTGCCCGCCGGGCCCTCGGGGGCGGCCTTCTGGCCGGCCAGCAGGGGCCGCAGGTAGGGCGCGTCGTCCGCCGAGCAGGACTCGGGGCCGGCCTGCAGACTGCTCTGCAGCACCTGCACATGGTGTTCCTGCAGGTCGTCGCGGTCGAGGCGGAAGTGCATCGTGCGCCGCACGGTGAACAGCGACACGTCGGCGGGCCCGGCCGCCTGCGCGGCGCGGACGGCGTAGACGAACGTGTGGTCCGAGGTGACCTCCAGCGCGGCCGGGGACGCCTCGGTGATCGAGAACGTGCCGTGGGTCCGTACGACCGGGTCGGCGAGGGCCACCTGGGCCGGGTCGAAGCGGACCAGCCAGCCGGTGGCCGCGTGCCGGCCGTCGTCGGCCGGCCGGGCCAAGCTGCGGTCGAACTGCTCGAGTTGGGAGGGCGCGAGCAGCAGGCGGACGCTGCGGTGGCCGCCGCCGGTGAGCACGGCCGGGTCGAGCGCGGACTTGACCGTGTACTCCTTGGCGGTGGCGAGGGCGGCCATCACCAGGCTCTCGGAGAAATTCTGGGTGCGGCGTGCGGCCGGAAGGGTGACGCCCTCGGCTCCGTTGCGGAACTGGGCGGCGGGACTGGCGGCGAAGAGGTCCTTCGCGGAGGCCGCTCCCGGCACCGGATCGCGGGGCGCGAGGGGGACGAGCGAGATCTTCAGCGGCTCGGCGGAGGGCGGCCTCGGCTCCTTGTAGGGGTGGCGCAGGCCCATGTAGACCGCCGTGCCGAAGGCGAGGGCGATCAGGATCACCAGGAGCAGCACCTGCCGGGAGGCGCTGACGCGCGCCCAGGCATGGCGGGTGCGGACGGCCGGTGCGTGGTCGTCCATGCGCTCCCGGGCGGAGAACTCCTGGAGCCGGGCAGCACGGACGAACGATTCGTCGAAGACGACGGATCGGTACTCTTCCTCGCCACCTCCCTGGGGGCCCTCGGGCGTGCCCTCAGGGGGGTCTCCAGGCCCGTTCATATCTCAAGAGTAGGTCTGCGGAGCCGCTGGTAAACGCCCTGGTACGCGACAAGTTCCGACGAAATCTCAAGCCGTGGGCGGCATCGCCACAGGTGTGGCCACGACCGTCACACTCCGTCGCAGATCAACGGAACGTCACTGCCGACCACCGAAAGTAATGGCACTCGGCGGGCCTCCAGGGCCCTTTCGATGGCCCCAGGGTGACCGAAAGCGACCGCCTGCCGGCGTCAGCGCTGCGGAGGCACGGCGGAGGCCACCGGTGGCTCGGAATCGGCCGAAACCGACGGCAACGGCCCCTGGCGCTCCCCCGCCGGGACGTCCACCCCGGTGGTCGCGTGCGGCGGGGCGGGGTCCTGCCCCTCCGAGGAGGAGGCGCCCCGGTAGACGGCGGTGAAGGCGAGGGCCACCACGCCTATGCCCATGACCACGGCCAGCACCCAGGCCACCGGGCGGTGCCAGCGGGCATGCCCCCGGTAGGGGCCGCGGGCGGTGCCGTAGCGCCCGTAGGGGCCGTAGGCGTCGTCCGGGTCCAGATCACGGGTCAGGCCGTGCAGCTCGCCCAGCCGGTCGGTGTGGCGCTCGGCCGGGCCGTTCCCGGAGGGCGCCCGGTCCTCGTCGTACGGGTCGTCGTCGGCGGGGCCGCCGCCGGGCCGGGACCGCGCGGAGTCGGCCTCGGCGCGGGCCCGGTCGGCGGCGAGCATCCGCTCGACCGCTGAGGGTTCATGGATCGCGGCGGACCGCACGAACTCCTCGTCGAAGACCACGGAGGCGAACGCGTCGTCCGCGTCTCCGTGGCGGTGGCTGTCGGGCTCCTCGCCGTCCGGGAACGGCCTGCCCCCCACGTCGTCCGGCACCCGTCCAGCGTAGACCCGAACCGGTCAATCCGCGCGGCCGGTACGGGAATTAGGCCTACCGCAAGCGCTGCCGCCCGCGCCCGCCTCCCGCGCTACCGCCCGCGCACATGGCCGTCGCCGGTGACGATGTACTTGGTCGACGTCAGCTCCGGCAGCCCCATCGGGCCCCGGGCGTGCAGCTTCTGCGTCGAGATGCCGATCTCGGCGCCGAAGCCGAACTGGCCGCCGTCGGTGAACCGCGTGGAGGCGTTCACGGCGACCGTGGTGGAGTCGACCAACTGGGTGAAGCGGCGGGCGGCCGCCTGAGAGGTGGTCACGATCGCCTCGGTGTGCCCGGAGGTCCACAGCCGGATGTGGCGCACGGCAGCGTCCAGGTCCTCCACGACGGCGGCGGCGATGTCGTACGAGAGGTACTCCGTCTCCCAGTCCTCGGCCGTCGCGGCCACGACCGTGGCGGACGTGCCCGCGCCCTCGGCGAGCTCCAGGACGCGCTCGTCGCCGTGCACCGTCACGCCCGCCTCGGCCAGCGCGGCCAGCGCCTTCGGCAGGAAGCGCTCGGCGATGTCCTGGTGCACCAGCAGGGTCTCGGCGGCGTTGCACACGCTCACCCGGCTGGCCTTGGAGTTGATCAGGATCTCCACGGCCATGTCGAGGTCGGCCTCGGCGTCGACGTACACATGGCAGTTGCCGGTGCCCGTCTCGATCACCGGGACGGTGGACTCCTGGACGACCGTACGGATCAGCGAGGCGCCGCCGCGCGGGATCAGCACGTCGACCATGCCGCGGGCCCGCATCAGCTCGCGCACCGACTCCCGGCTCTCGCCCGGCACCAGCTGCACGGCGTCCGCCGGCAGCCCGGCGCCGCCGACCGCGTCGCGCACCACGCGCACCAGGGCGGTGTTGGAGGCGTACGCGGAGGAGGAGCCGCGCAGCAGGACGGCGTTGCCCGACTTCAGGCAGAGGGCGGCGGCGTCCACAGTCACGTTCGGGCGGGCCTCGTAGATGATGCCGACGACGCCCAGCGGCACCCGCACCTGGCGCAGGTCGATGCCGTTGGGGAGCGTGGAGCCGCGCACCACCTCGCCCACCGGGTCGGGCAGGGCCGCCACGTCCCGTACGTCCTGGGCGATGGCCCGCACCCGCTCGGGGGTCAGGGTCAGCCGGTCGACGACGCTCTCGCTGGTGCCCGCCGCACGGGCCTTCTCGACGTCCTCGGCGTTGGCCTCGAGGATCTCGCGGGTACGGACCTCCAGCGCGTCGGCGATGGCCAGCAGCGCCTCGTCCTTCGCCGACCGTGGCAGCGGCGCCAGCTCGGCGGCCGCGGCGCGGGCGCGATAGGCGGCACGAAGCACCGGGGACTGCGGCATCGGGTCGGCGAGGGGGGAGGGGAAAACGCTGCTCATGGCCGCAGCCTAACCGGGCCGGGGGCCGCGGCCATCCGGTATTCCACACTCCGGGACGCGATCAGTCGCCCACGACGCGAACTCCGGGACGCGATCAAAAAGGGTGCACCCCGACCGGGGTGGCCGGCAGGGGACCGTAGCCCTCGGCGACGCGCTGGTGGTAGGTCTCGCGGTCGATGACCTCCAGACCGACGATCTCCCACGGCGGCAGCCGGGCCGTCGAGCGGTGCTCGCCCCACAGCCGCAGCGCCACGGCCGCCGCGTCGTGCAGGTCGCGCGCCTCCTCCCAGTAGCGGATCTCGGCGTGGTCGTTGGCGTAGCGGCTGGTCAGCAGGAAGGGATGGTCGTGGGCGAGCTGCTCCAGCGCCCGCCGCACCTCCCCCAGCGGGGCCTCGGCACCCGAGACGCTGAGGGTGACGTGCCACAGCCGGGCGGCCGTGTCATCGGCGGCGTCCCCTGCCCGATCCCCCGTGTCGCCTGTCCCGACGCTGGTCAGTGTCCGCCCAGCCGTCCCTCGGGGCAGCGCCCCTGGGCGCCCTCGTCTCACCGGCGGCCTCCTTGCTCGCTGCTCCGCGCGCGTGCGGCGGAGCCGTGGTGCCGAGGGGCCGTGCGTCCATCACGGTCCCCTGCATCAAAGTTGACCAGTCCGGGGGCGGCCGCGTGACCGTTTTACGGAAAGGCCCCATGGAAAGGCTGGCCTTACCGGGCTTTTCTCGCCCCTGCGTAACGCCCGTCAGCGATGCAGCACGACGAGATCGTCGCGGTGGACGACCTCGCGCTCATAGCCCGGCCCCAGGTCACGGGCGAGATCACGGGTCGAGCGGCCGAGCAGCTGGGGGATCTCCGCCGCGTCGTAGGTGACCAGTCCGCGCGCCACGGCCCGGCCCGCGTGGTCGCGCAGCTCGACCGGGTCGCCCGCGCTGAACTCGCCCTCGACCGCCGCGATGCCCGCCGGCAGCAGCGAGGCGGTCCCCTCGATCACGGCCCGCACCGCCCCGTCGTCCAAGGTCAGGGCGCCGCGCGGGGTGGAGGCGTGCGCCAGCCACAGCAGCCGGTCGGCCGAGCGGCGGCCGGTGCGGTGGAAGTACGTGCCCGTGCCGGCGCCCCGCAGGGCGTCGGCGGCGTGGCTGGCCGAGGTCAGCACGACCGGAATCCCGGCGGCGGCCGCGATCCGGGCCGCCTCCACCTTGGTGACCATGCCGCCCGTGCCCACGCCGGCCTTGCCCGCGCTGCCGATGGAGACGCCCTCCAGGTCGGCCGGGCCCGTGACCTCGGCGATCCGCGAGGTGCCCGGCAGGCTGGGGTCGCCGTCGTACAGACCGTCGACGTCCGACAGCAGGACCAGCAGGTCGGCCCGGACCAGGTGGGCGACCAGGGCCGCCAGCCGGTCGTTGTCGCCGAAGCGGATCTCGTCCGTGGCCACCGTGTCGTTCTCGTTGACGACCGGCACCGCACCCATGGCCAGCAGCTGGTCCAGCGTCCGGCGGGCGTTGCGGTAGTGCGCCCGACGGCTGGTGTCGTCCGTCGTCAGCAGCACCTGGCCCACCCGGCGGCCGTAACGGGCGAAGGACGCGGTGTAACGGGCGACCAGCAGCCCCTGGCCCACGCTCGCGGCGGCCTGCTGCCGGGCCAGGTCGCGCGGCCGGCGCTCCAGGCCCAGTGGCGCGAGCCCGGCGGCGATGGCTCCCGAGGAGACCAGCACGATCTCCTTGTCCCCTCCGGCCTTGGCCAGCGTGTCCACCAGCGCGTCAACGCGGTCCGCGTCCAGTCCCCCGCCCGCGGTGGTGAGCGAGGAGGACCCCACCTTGACCACGATCCTGCGGGCGGCCACGACCTCGTGCCGGACCTCGTGCAGCTCGCCTGCCCCTGTCAACGTACGCACACCCTTGTGATCGCCATGCCTGTTCGTGCCTGTTCCATGCCTGCTCAGGCCCGCAAATCTACCGCCTGACGATTGTGGTCGTTCGACCCTATTTTGTGCTGGTTGCCGTGAGGGAAGATTGCTCCTGGACCAGCGACCGGCATACGGTCGGTGGTCGACCGTTGTCCACCGCGGGCTCCGCGCGCCACGACGGTTTCCCCCCTGACCCCTAGTACTCCTGCCAGGAGCCCGTCCAGTGCCTTCTGCCGGAACAGCCTCCCGCCGAGCCGTACAGCTCGCGGCGCTGCTCGCGATGCTGGTGTTCTTCGCCACCCAGCTCGTCGGCTCGCTGCTGCCCAATGTGCCGCTTCTCATCTCCGCCTCGGCGGCGGGTCTCGCGCTCGATCTCTACCTGCAGCACCGTGACCCCGGTCTCGTCGCGGTCCTCGGCAAGATCCGCTTCGACGTCATGGTGCGGCAGCTGCTGCGCGACATGCTGCTGCTGATCGGGCTCGTGCGGCTGCACGGCGACGGCTCGCTGCGCGGCTACGCGCCGGTGGTCGTCGGCCTCGTGCTCTTCTACGCCGCCCACCTCGCCTGCCAGGCCACCGCCATCCTCGTCCGGCGCACCCGCACGCTGCCGTTCCTCACCCGGAACATCGACACCTCCGGCCTGCGCCTGACCGCCGCGCCGCCGCGCCTGCTGGCCCGCCAGCACGGCCGCCGGCTGCTGCGCTTCGCGGTCCCCGCCACGGTGGGCCTGCTGGTCACCGCCGGCACCCACCGGGCCCTGTGGGCCGGCATCGGCACCGGCGTCTCCCTGCTGCTGGCCCTCGGCGGCACGCTGTACCTCGCCGGCTGGCTGCGCCCCAAGAAGCGCATCGCCCGCGAGCAGCAGGCCCTGGAATGGCTCGACCGCTGGCTGGCCGACTACCGGCCGACCGTCGGCATGTACTTCTCCGGCGGCACCACCTCGGCCTACCAGGCCAACATGTGGCTCTCCACCCTCGCCGAGCTGGACGGCAACCCCGTCATCGTGCTCCGCGAGCGCTTCATGATGCAGAAGATCGAGGCCACCGACGTGCCGATCGTCTGCATCCCCAAGGTCGTCCACCTGATGGCCCTGGAGAAGTCCTCGCTCAAGATGATGCTGCACCCCGCGAACTCCGGTAAGACCTCGCAGGTGCTGCGCATGCCCTCGATCAAGCACGCGTTCATCAACCATGGCGAGAGCGACAAGCTTTCCAGCTGCAACCCCTACTCCAAGGCGTACGACGAGATCTGGGTCGCCGGCCCCGCCGCCCGCGACCGCTACCAGCTCGCCGACATCGGCGTCGAGGACAAGGACGTCGTCGAGGTCGGCCGCCCGCAGCTGGCCCCGATCAAGCCGTACACCGGCGCGGCCACGCGCGCGTACACGACCGTTCTGTACGCCCCCACGTGGGAGGGCTGGGACGGCAACCCCGGCAACACCTCGGTCATGCTCGCAGGCGAGAACATCGTCCGCGCGCTGCTCGCCGACCCGGCCGTGCGCCTGCTGTACAAGCCGCACCCGATGACCGGCTCCGTCGACCCGCGCGCCGGCCAGGCCAACGAGCGCATCCAGGCCATGATCCGCGAGGCCAACACCCGCCGCTCCGGCCCGCGCCCCGGCGCGGACGCCGCGGCGGAGCTCGCGCGCCGCACGGCCGAGCTGGACGAGCTCACCACCAGCACGTTCCGCGACAGCGCCGACGAGATCGAGCGGATGCTGCTGCAGGGCACCCCGGAGAAGGGCCGCGCCGCGACCGTCGAGGCCGCCACCGCCGCCTGGGAGGCCGCGTACTGGGCCTCGCTGCCGGAGTGGGAGCACCAGATCATCACCACCGCCCGCCCCGCGCTCTTCAGCTGCTTCAACGAGTCCGACCTGCTGATCAGCGACGTCTCCAGCGTCGTGTCGGACTACCTGATCAGCGAGAAGCCGTACGCGGTCGCGAACACCAGCGGCATGGGCGAGGAGGAGTTCCGGGCGAACTTCCCCACGGTCAGCGCGGCGACGATCCTCACCCCCGAGGCCGGCGAGGTGCCCGGCCTGCTCGCCGCGGTCCGCGACCCCGGCCTGGACGGCCTCGCGGCGGCCCGCGCCGAGCTGAAGGTCCAGCTGCTCGGCCCGTCCGACCCGCCGTCGCTGGTCCGCTTCAACGCCGCGGCGCTGGCGCTGTGCGCGAAGGCGGACGAGCGCAGGGCCCGTATGGAGACCCGCACCTCGGAGATCCCCTCGCCCCGCGAGGGCGCGGCCGGGGAGCCCGTCACCACGGCGTGACGCCCACGGCGTGAACGCCACAGCACGAAGGCCCCGGGAGGAGATCCTCCCGGGGCCTTCGTCATGTCCGTTCCGCGGCTCGCGCGTGCCGCCCAGGGCCTGCGCGAACCCGGGGCCTACGCGAAGGGGTCGAAGCCCTCGTACTCGCGCGTCGCCTCGTCGCGCTCGGCCTCGCGGTCGCGGCGGCGCTGCGCGGCCGGGCGGGGCGCCTCGAAGCGGTGGTCCTCGCCACGGCGGCCGAGCATCTCGGCGCCGGCGGCCATCGAGGGCTCCCAGTCGAAGACGACCGCGTTGTCCTCGGCGCCGATCGCCACGCCGTCGCCCGCGCGGGCACCGGCCTTCATCAGCTCGTCCTCGACACCGAGGCGGTTGAGGCGGTCGGCGAGGTAGCCGACGGCCTCGTCGTTGTTGAAGTCGGTCTGGCGCACCCAGCGTTCCGGCTTCTCGCCGCGCACGCGGTAGAGGCCGTCCTCCTCCAGGGTGACCGTGAAGCCCGCGTCGTCGACGGCCTTCGGGCGGATGACGATGCGGGTCGCCTCCTCCTTCGGCTTCGCGGCGCGCGCCTGGCCGACGATGCCGGCCAGCGCGAAGGACAGCTCCTTCAGGCCCTCCCGGGAGACGGCAGAGACCTCGAAGATCTGGAAGCCGCGGGACTCGAGCTCCGGACGGATGATGTCGGCGAGGTCCTTGCCGTCGGGGATGTCGACCTTGTTGAGGACGACGATCCGCGGCCGGTTCTCCAGGCCGCCGTACTCCTTGAGCTCGGCCTCGATGGCGTCGAGGTCGGACAGCGGGTCGCGCTCGGACTCCAGCGTCGCCGTGTCGAGGACGTGCACGAGCACCGAGCAGCGCTCGACGTGGCGCAGGAACTCCAGGCCCAGCCCCTTGCCCTGGCTGGCGCCGGGGATCAGGCCGGGGACGTCGGCGATGGTGTAGACGGTCGAGCCGGCCGTCACCACGCCCAGGTTGGGCACCAGCGTGGTGAAGGGGTAGTCGGCGATCTTCGGCCGGGCGGCGGAGAGGACCGAGATCAGCGAGGACTTGCCCGCGCTCGGGTAGCCGACCAGCGCCACGTCGGCGACGGTCTTCAGCTCCAGGACGATGTCCTGCTCGTAGCCCGGCTCGCCCAGCAGCGCGAAGCCCGGCGCCTTGCGGCGGGCCGAGGCCAGCGCGGCGTTGCCCAGGCCGCCGCGGCCGCCCTGGGCGGCGACGTAGGTGGTGCCCTCGCCGACGAGGTCGGCCAGGACGTTGCCGCGCCGGTCGAGGACGACAGTGCCGTCCGGGACCGTCAGCACCAGGTCGGTGCCGTCCTTGCCGGAGCGGTTGCCGCCCTCGCCGGGCTTGCCGTTGGTGGCCTTGCGGTGCGGGCTGTGGTGGTAGTCCAGAAGCGTCGTGACGGACTGGTCCACGACCAGCGTCACGTCACCGCCCCGGCCGCCGTTGCCGCCGTCGGGGCCGCCGAGCGGCTTGAACTTCTCACGGTGTACGGAGGCGCAGCCGTGGCCTCCGTTACCCGCGGCGACATGCAGCTCGACGCGGTCCACGAAGGTGGTCATAGCGGTGTGCCTCCAGATACTGACGGGGATGTCTCTGTTGTAACGCAGCGAGGGCGGCCCCGCTTCCCCGTAGGGGAAGGGAGGTCCGCCCTCGCTTGATCGCTCTACGGCGCCGTGATCCGAAGGATCAGGCGACCGGAACGATGTTGACGACCTTGCGGCCACGGTGGGTGCCGAACTGCACCGCACCGGCGTTCAGCGCGAACAGGGTGTCGTCGCCACCGCGACCGACACCGGCGCCCGGGTGGAAGTGGGTGCCGCGCTGGCGGACGAGGATCTCACCGGCGCTGACGACCTGACCGCCGAAGCGCTTCACGCCGAGCCGCTGAGCGTTGGAGTCGCGACCGTTCCGGGTGGACGATGCGCCCTTCTTGTGTGCCATGTGTTCTCAGTCCCTTACTTCGCAGCCGTCGGGATGCCGGTGATCTTCACCGCGGTGTACTGCTGGCGGTGACCGATGCGCTTGCGGTAACCGGTCTTGTTCTTGTACTTCAGGATGTCGATCTTGGCACCCTTGTGGTGGTCCACGATCTCGGCCTGGACCTTGATGCCCGCCAGGACCCAGGGGTCGCTGGTGACGGAGTCGCCGTCGACGACGAGCAGCGTCGAGAGCTCGACCGAGTCGCCCACCTTGGCGTCGGAAATCTTGTCAACCTCGACGATGTCGCCGACAGCAACCTTGTGCTGGCGACCACCGCTACGCACGACTGCGTACACGCGGATCTCACTCTCTCGCTAGTAAACGGGACCTCTGATGCCAGCCGCTCGCACGGGCCTCGCACGGGCCGGGGCCCGAGCAATCCAAGTGGACGAGCGGCCTCTCCCCGCCGCACGGAACCGCGCGGGCCGGGAGGTGTTTGCTCAGTGGTGTGGCGTCACACAGACGCCGACGGTCAAGGTTACGGGGCCTTGACCGGGGGGTCAAACCGGGGTCCGGGCCCCGTGGCGGGGCCCGGACCACCGGGCGGTGCTCAGTCCTCCGAGGGGGACTCGGCGGCGGCCGCGGTCTTCTTCGCCGCCGCCTTCTTCGTCGTCGCCTTCTTGACCGTCTTCTTGGCGGCCGTCTTCTTGGCCGTCGTGGTCTTCTTGGCGGCGGCCTTCTTGGTCGCGGCGGCCTTGGTGGCCTTCTTCGCCGGAGCCTTCTTGGCGGCCGTCTTACGGGCCGTCTTCTTGGCGGGAGCCTCCTCGGCGGGGGCCTCCACGGCCTCCACCACGGACTCCGCGGCCGGCTCCGGGACCGCCACCGGCTCCGCCGGGGCGGGCGCGGTGACGACGACCACGGCCTCCTCGGCCGCCGAGGGCGAGCCCGCCGGGGCGGACGCCCTGCGGGTCACCCGGCGCCGCGGCCGGGCCGGAGCCGCGGCCTCGGCCGCCACGACGGCCTCGGCCACCGGCTCGGCGACCTCGGGCTCCGCCACCGGCACGGGGGCCGGCTCGGGCTCGGGGGCCGCCTCGGCGGGCGCCTCGACGACGACCTCCGGCTCCACCGGCGCCACCGCCTTCGGCGCACCCGCCGGAGCGGTCACCTTGCGGGTGGCCCGGCGACGCGTACGGCCACGCCGGGCGCCCGCGGCCGCCTCGGCCTCGGCCGGGCTGCCGAACCACTCCTCGTCACCGCCGACCGACGGCACCAGCTCCGCCTCGGCCACCGGCACGGGCTCCAGCTCCGGAGCCTCGACGGCCTCGGGCGCGGCCTCGGCGACGGGCGCCGCGGCCGGCTCGGGCGCCTCGACGGCACCCTTGCCCTTCTTCTTGCCGCGCTTGCCGCCGCCACCGCCGCCGCCCACGGTCGCCGGCTGGTCCATGTGGACGAGCACACCGCGGCCGTTGCAGTGGACGCAGGACTCGGAGAACGACTCCAGCAGGCCCTGGCCGACCCGCTTGCGGGTCATCTGGACCAGACCCAGCGACGTCACCTCGGCGACCTGGTGCTTCGTACGGTCCCGGCCCAGGCACTCCAGCAGGCGCCGCAGCACCAGGTCCCGGTTGGACTCCAGCACCATGTCGATGAAGTCGATCACGATGATGCCGCCGAGGTCGCGCAGCCGCAGCTGGCGCACGATCTCCTCGGCCGCCTCCAGGTTGTTCCTGGTGACCGTCTCCTCCAGGTTGCCGCCCTGGCCGGTGAACTTGCCGGTGTTGACGTCGACGACGACCATCGCCTCGGTCCGGTCGATCACGAGCGAACCACCGCTGGGCAGCCAGACCTTGCGGTCCAGCGCCTTCATCAGCTGCTCGTCGATCCGGTACGTGGCGAAGACGTCGACGTCCGACGTCCAGCGCTGCAGCCGGTCGGCCAGGTCCGGCGCGACGTGCGAGACATAGCCGTGGATGGTCTCCCAGGCGTCGTCACCGCTGATGATGACCTTGGAGAAGTCCTCGTTGAAGATGTCGCGCACGACCCGGACGGTCATGTCCGGCTCGCCGTACAGGAGGCTCGGCGAGCTCGTCGAGATCTGCTTCGACTTCTTCTGGATGTCCTCCCACTGCGCCTGCAGCCGCTCCACGTCACGACGCAGCTCGTCCTCGCTCGCGCCCTCGGCGGCGGTGCGCACGATGACGCCCGCGTCCTCGGGGACGATCTTCTTGAGGATCTGCTTCAGACGGGCGCGCTCGGTGTCGGGCAGCTTGCGGCTGATGCCCGTCATCGAACCCTCGGGCACGTACACCAGGTAGCGGCCCGGCAGGGAGACCTGGCTGGTCAGCCGGGCGCCCTTGTGACCGATCGGGTCCTTGGTGACCTGCACCAGCACGGACTGGCCGGACTTCAGCGCGGTCTCGATGCGGCGCGGGCCGTTGCCCATGCCGAGCGCCTCGAAATTGACCTCGCCCGCGTACAGCACGGCGTTGCGGCCCTTGCCGATGTCGACGAACGCGGCCTCCATCGACGGCAGCACGTTCTGGACCTTGCCCAGGTAGACGTTGCCGACGTAGCTGGTGGCCTGCTCCTTGTTGACGAAGTGCTCGACGAGGACGTTGTCCTCGAGCACGCCGATCTGGGTGCGGTCACCGTTCTGCCGGACCACCATCACGCGCTCGACGGCCTCGCGGCGGGCCAGGAACTCGGCCTCGGTGATGATCGGCACCCGGCGGCGGCCCTGCTCACGGCCCTCACGGCGGCGCTGCTTCTTCGCCTCCATACGGGTCGAGCCCTTGATGGACTGGACCTCGTCGAAGCCGGTGCCGCCCTCGGTGCGGGCACGCTCGCGCGGCTCGCGGACCTTGACGACCGTGCGCTCCGGCTCGTCCGCGCCCGGCTCGGTCTCCAGGGCCTCACCGCTGCGGCGGCGACGACGGCGACGGCGACGGCTGCCCGCGGACGAAGCGGCGGCCTCCTCGGCCTCCTCCTCTTCCTCCTCGGCGGCCTCGGCCTCGGCGGCGGCCTCCTCGGCGGCGGCCTCCTCCTCGCCGGCCTCGAGGTCCGCCTCGGCGGCCTCGCCACGACGACGGCGACGGCCGCCCCGGCGACGACGGCGCGAGGGACGCTCGCCCTGCTCCTCGTCCTCGAACGCGACGGCCTCCTCCTCGGCGGCCTCCGGCTCCTCCTCGACCGGCTCGACGGCGGCCTCGACCGGGGCCTCGACGACCTCGGCGGGCTCACCACGGCGACGGCGGCGGCGACGGCCGGCGGGCGGCGCGGCCTCGGCGGCGCGCTCCTCCTCCTGCTGCTCGCGCTCCTCCACGGCGGCGGCCGCGGCGGCGGCAGCGGCCGTCTCGGGCGTCTGGAACATCGGCTCGGTGAACACCGGCGCCTGGAAGACGGCGGTCGGCGGACGCACGGCACGACGACGGGACCGCGCGGGCGCGGCCTCCTCGGCCGGGGCCTCGGCGGCGGCCTCGGGAGCCGTGGTCGCGGCGACCGCACGGCGGCGGGTACGGCGCGCACGGGGCGCCTCGGCGGTGGCCGGGGCCTCCTCGGCGGCCGGCGCCTCGACGACGGCCTCCTCCGCACCGGCGGAACCGGCCTGGCGGGTGGCACGGCGGCGGACCCGCGCGGGCCTGGCGACCGGGGCCTCCTCGGTACCCGGGACGACCGCGGGGGCCGTCTCGGCGAGGGCGGCGACCGGCGCGGTCTCCTCGGCCACGACCGGCGCGGCCGCCAGCGGCTCACCGGTCGGGGAGCTGACGGCACGCGTGGCGCGACGACGCGCACGGGCCGGCTTGGCGGCCGGAGCCTCGGCGACGACCTCGGCGGCCTCCTCGGCCTCGAGCTCCTCGCCCTCGACCTCCTCTGCCGGGATCTCCTCGGCGACCTGCGGCGGGCCGGCGGGCGCGGTGGCCTTGCGGGTGGCACGGCGACGCGTACGGGCGGGCTTCTCCTCGACGGCAGCGGCCTCGGCGACGGGCTCGGCGGCCGGGACCGGCTCGGCGACGGCCTCGACGGCCGGCTCGGCGGCCTTGGGGGCACCGGCGGGCGCGGTCGCCTTGCGCGTGGCGCGACGGCGGGTACGGGCCGGAGCGGCGGCCGGGGCCTCCTCGGCGGCGACCGGCTCGGCCGGGGCCTCGGCGCCGACCGGCTCCACGACGCTCTCGGCGACCTGCGGCGCACCGGCGGGCGCGGTGGCCTTGCGCGTGGCACGGCGACGCGGACGCGCCGGGGTCTCCGCCGCGGCAGCGGCCGGAGCCTCCTCGGCGGCGGCCTCGGGCGCCTCGGCAGCGGCCTCGGTCACGGGCGCGGTGGCCTTGCGGACGGCACGACGACGCGTACGGGCGGGCTTCTCCTCGGCCGGAGCGGCCTCGGCGGCGACCGGCTCGGCAGCGGCCTCGGCGACCTGCGGCGCACCGGCGGGCGCGGTGGCCTTGCGGGTGGCGCGACGACGCGGACGCGCCGGGGTCTCCTCGGCGGCGCTCTCGGGCGCCTCGGCGGCCTCGGTGGTGGCGACGGCGGGAGCCGCCGTCTTGCGGGCGGCCCGGCGACGCGGACGCGCCGGGGTCTCCGGGGCGGCTGCCTCGGCGGCCGGCTCGGCGGAGGTGTCGGCAGCGCTCACGGCCGCCTCCGCGGCCGGCGGACCGGCCGGGCGGGACGCCGCACGGCGGCGGCGCCGCGGCGGCAGCGTGTCGCTGGGGCTGTTCTCGTTGTCGCCGGGAACGCTCTGCGTCCCGGACTCGGTGGGCTCAATGGATTCGAGCATGCGGGCGGTTCTCCCGTCACGCTCCCGGGCGCCACGCCGTGTTCCGGCCCGCCGGTCCGCGTGATGAGCGCGTAACCGGCGTCCGGGGCGCGGTCGCCGCACGGGAGCTGTCGTCTCGCTCGCCGGGTCCGAATGTGTCACGGCACCGGCGAAAGTCTCCTGGTCAGTGCGCCTGCCGGACCGGGTGGCTCCCTGGTGGCGCGGCAGCGCTTCGACGGCCGTCCTTACGCGGAACCTTCCGGCACCTGCGCGGCACTCGGCCCGGCGGCCGTGGATGGAGCGGCCGGGGCGGCGTCGCGGTCGGGCGCGAGCGGATCGGTCACCGTGCCGGTCTCATCGTCGAGCAGCCCCTGCGCCAGCCTGGTCACCGCAGCGGGGACCGGCGGCGCCAGGTCGGCCGTGGCGCGGAGACCGGACAGGACGTCGTCGGGTCGAACGGCAGGTGTCAAATGCCGAACAACCAGCCGCAGTATCGCACAGGCACCGTCGCCGGGCCTATCGGCCGGAGCTTCGAGCGCCTCGAGTCGGGTCACCGCTCCACGCGCGTCGAAGGTCCGCAACCCGTTTTTCGTCCGGCGCTGGACCTCCACGGTCTCCGCCGCCAGGAAGGCCTCGACGGCCTTCTCGGCGTCGGCGAGCTCCACGCCCTCCAGCCGCAGCTCCCACACGGACGCCTGCAGGCGGTCGGCGAACGAAGAGGTGTGCGCCTCCACCGCGTCCGTGATGTCGAGCCCGTCCGGCAGCGACTCGTCGAGCAGCTCCCGCAGAACTGCGGGGTCGCGGGCCTCGGCGAGCTGGATCTCCAGGTACTCGGCCTCACTGCCCGTGCCGGTGGGTGCGGCATTGGCGTACGAGACCTTGGGGTGCGGGGTGAAGCCCGCCGAGTACGCCATGGGCACCTCGGCGCGGCGCAGCGCCCGCTCGAAAGCGCGCTGGAAATCGCGGTGGCTGGTGAACCGGAGGCGGCCGCGCTTGGTGTAACGCAGGCGAATGCGCTGCACCGCGGGTGCGGGCGGCGGGCCTTCGGGCTGTCGCTTGCCCAGTGGTCTGATTCCTTCGTGAGTGCGGTCGTACTGCTACCTAGAGTACGTGCAACAAGGGCCCCGCCAACCCGGCAGGGCCCTTGCTCGAACATACGTCCCCTCGGTTACTTGACGACCGAGAGCGGCAGGAGCTTCTTACCCGTGGGTCCGATTTGAATGGAAGTGTCCATCTGAGGACACACGCCACAGTCGAAGCACGGCGTCCAGCGGCAGTCCTCGACCTCGGTCTCGTCGAGCGCGTCCTGCCAGTCCTCCCAGAGCCAGTCCTTGTCCAGACCGGAGTCCAGGTGGTCCCAGGGCAGGACCTCCTCGTAGGTGCGCTCGCGCGTGGTGTACCAGGCGACGTCCACGCCCTGCTCGGGCAGCGTCCGCTCGGCGCACTTCATCCAGCGGTCGTAGCTGAAGTGCTCGCGCCAGCCGTCGAAACGGCCGCCGTCCTCGTAGACCGCGCGGATGACGGCGCCGATGCGGCGGTCACCGCGCGAGAGCAGGCCCTCGATGATGCCGGGCTTGCCGTCGTGGTAGCGGAAGCCGATCGAGCGGCCGTACTTCTTGTCGCCGCGGATCTTGTCGCGCAGCTTCTCCAGACGGGCGTCGGTCTCCTCGGCGGAGAGCTGCGGCGCCCACTGGAACGGCGTGTGCGGCTTGGGCACGAAGCCACCGATGGAGACGGTGCAGCGGATGTCGTTGGACTTCGACACCTCGCGACCCTTCTGGATCACGTTCATCGCCATGTCGGCGATCTGCAGCACGTCCTCGTCGGTCTCGGTGGGCAGGCCGCACATGAAGTACAGCTTCACCTGGCGCCAGCCGTTGCCGTAGGCGGTGGCGACGGTCCGGATCAGGTCCTCCTCCGAGACCATCTTGTTGATGACCTTGCGCATGCGCTCGGAGCCGCCCTCGGGGGCGAACGTCAGACCGGAACGGCGGCCGTTACGGGTCAGCTCGTTCGCCAGATCGACGTTGAATGCGTCGACTCGGGTCGAGGGCAGGGAGAGACCGATCTTGTCCTCTTCGTACCGGTCGGCCAGGCCCTTGGCGATGTCGCCGATCTCGGTGTGGTCGGCGGAGGAGAGGGAAAGAAGGCCCACTTCCTCGAATCCGGTGGCCTTGAGTCCCTTGTCCACCATCTCGCCGATGCCGGTGATGCTTCGCTCCCGCACGGGGCGCGTGATCATGCCGGCCTGGCAGAAACGGCAACCGCGCGTGCAACCGCGGAAGATCTCCACCGACATCCGCTCATGAACGGTCTCCGCGAGCGGGACCAGCGGCTGCTTCGGGTACGGCCACTCGTCGAGGTCCATGACGGTGTGCTTCGACACGCGCCACGGCACGCCGGAGCGGTTGGGGACGACACGGGCGATCCGGCCGTCGGCCAGGTACTCCACGTCGTAGAAGCGCGGCACGTAGACACCACCGGTCTTCGCGAGGCGCAGCAGCAGCTCGTCGCGGCCGCCGGGACGGCCCTCGGCCTTCCAGGCCCGGATGATCTCGGTGATCTCCAGGACCGCCTGCTCGCCGTCGCCGATCACCGCGCAGTCGATGAAGTCCGCGATGGGCTCGGGGTTGAACGCCGCGTGGCCGCCGGCCAGGACGATCGGGTGGTCGACCGTGCGGTCCTTGGACTCCAGCGGAATGCCCGCGAGGTCCAGGGCGGTGAGCATGTTGGTGTAGCCGAGCTCGGTGGAGAAGCTCAGGCCGAAGACGTCGAACGCCGAGACGGGCCGGTGGCTGTCCACGGTGAACTGCGGCACGTCGTGCTCGCGCATCAGCTCCTCGAGGTCCGGCCACACGCTGTACGTGCGCTCGGCGAGGACGCCCTCGCGCTCGTTGAGGACCTCGTACAGGATCATGACGCCCTGGTTGGGCAGCCCGACCTCGTAGGCATCCGGGTACATCAGGCACCAGCGGACGTCACACTCGTCCCAGGGCTTGACCGTGGAGTTGAGCTCTCCGCCGACGTACTGGATGGGCTTCTGCACATGCGGGAGCAGGGCCTCGAGCTGTGGGAAGACCGATTCGGCAGTCATCTGGGCGAACCTTCGTGAGCGGGCAAAGGGCGACTCTCAAGCGTAACGTGCCTGGAATCGCCCCTTGCACGCGATCTTCCCCGGGCCCGAGAGGCCAGGTCACGCCCCCAGCCCCTCCCGCCACCGCCGGTCCGAGGCCTTCTCCCACAGGGCCGGCAGCTCCCGCTCGTCCTGGGCCGCCTGCTGCTCCTCGCGCCCGTACAGCACCCCGAACGTGAAGGCGGACTCCCCCGCCTCCTCCGCCTGAGCGGCGATCGTGAGCAGGGCACCCCGCGCCATGACGCTGTCCTGGTGGTCGCCCAGCAGCGTCTGGACGGCCTTCATCTGCTTGGCGAAGCGCTTGGCCGGCCCGCCCAGCGCGGGCGTCGCCGCCTCCGCCGCGTATCTGGCGCGTTTGGCCGCCTTGCGCGCCTCGTGCAGGGCGATGTCCCGTGCCTGGCCGGGCTCCGTGGCCAGGGCGTGCTCGACGCGGCCGGCGAGGCGCGCGTAGTCGGCGAGCACGGCCTTGGCGAACGCCGGGCGCGGCGGGCCGGCGGCCGCGGCGCGCAGGGGCGGGTCGGCGAGGAGGGCGTCGAGGGTGTCGAGGAGCGTCAGATAGCGCTTGCTGTCGAGGACGGCGGTCAGGTGGCGGCGGGAGCCGGTGCGGCTGCCGTGGGACCAGGTGCGCAGCCGGGCCCGCACGGGGCCGCGTACCAGGGGGCGCGGGATCTCGTCGAGGCGTTCGCGCAGCCGCTCGGTGAGGACCTCGCGGTCGCGGTCGACGCCCAGCTCGGTGGCCAGCCACTTCAGTTCCTCGCCGACCGGGTCGGTGATCCGGCGGTCGAGGAGCTTACGGTGGGTGCGGAAGGCGCTGCGCAGCCGGCGGGTGGCGACGCGCATCTGGTGGACGGCGTCCTCGGTGCCCCGGCGGGCCCCGGGGTCGAGGGCGGCGACGGCCTCGGCCTGTTCGCGCAGGAAGGCCAGCAGGTGGTCGCCCGCCGAGGCCTTGCCGCCCGGTTGCTTCACGCTGCGCGCGGGGGCTCGTACGCCCGTCTCCGCGAGGGCTCGCGCGAGCTTGCTCGGTGCGTCCGAGGGGCGCAGTCCGGCCTTGCGCAGGTGCGGTTCGAGGGCGTCGAGCAGGGCGGGGTCGCCGTCCTGGGCGAGTTCGACCTCGACCTCGGTCCAGGCGGTGCTCGCCCCGTCGCCGGTGAGGAGGGTGGCCGTGACCGCGTCGGTGCCGGCCTCGGCCAGGAGCGTGCCCCGTTTGTCGAGGAGGTGGCGGACGTCGCGGCGGGAGGCGATGCGTATCAGGGGTGCGAGCGGGACGTCGCGGGTCCGTGAGCGGACGAGGGCGGCGAGGGAGCGGGGCAGGCCGTTGCTCAGCGGGGCGTGGAATTCGTCCCGTACGCCGGGGGCGACCGGCAGTTTGACGTGCCAGCCGGGGTCGCTGCCGCCGGTCCGGCGGCGCAGGGTGATGCCGGCCGCGGCGAGGCGGAGGTCGGCGGTGTCGTAGTAGACGGCGTCGAGTTCGGCCGTGCCCTGGTCGGTGACGGTGGCGACGGTCGCCACCCCGCTCAGGTCGGGCAGCCGGGCCGTGCCGCCCGCGTCGCCCCTGGCTTCGTACTTCCGCTCGATCTCCCTCAGGGTGTCCGCCATACAGCCGAATCTAGTGCGCGATCCGGGGGCCGACCAGGTGGTTTCCCGGCCTGGTCGCGGCCCCCCGTCCGGCCCCGTCCGGCCCCGTCCGGTCAGGCCGACATCGGGCGCTGGGCCTTGATCGACTGGAGCAGGCCGACCGCCATCCAGGCGGCGAACATCGACGATCCCCCGTAGGAGACGAACGGCAGCGGGAGGCCGGTCACGGGCATGATCCCGAGGGTCATGCCGATGTTCTCGAAGCTCTGGAAGGCGAACCAGGCGATGATCCCGGCGGCCACGATGGTCCCGTAGAGCTCGGTGGTCTCGCGGGCGATGCGGCAGGCGCGCCAGAGGACCACGCCGAGCAGGACGATGATGGCGCCCGCGCCGACGAAGCCCAGTTCCTCGCCGGCCACGGTGAAGATGAAGTCGGTCTGCTGCTCGGGGACGAACTGGCCGGTGGTCTGGGAGCCGTGGAAGAGGCCGGCGCCCATCAGGCCGCCGGAGCCGATGGCGATGCGCGCCTGGTTGGTGTTGTAGCCGACGCCGGCGGGGTCGAGGGCGGGGTTGGCGAAGGCGGCGAAGCGGTTGATCTGGTACTCGTCGAGGACCCCGAGCTGCCAGACGAGGACGCAGCCGAGGACGCCGGTGCCGACCAGGCCCAGGATCCAGCGGTTGGACGCGCCGGAGGCCAGCAGCACGGCGAGCACGATGACGACGAGGACCATGACCGAGCCGAGGTCCGGCATCAGCAGGATGATCACGATGGGCAGGGCGGCGAGGCCGAGGGCCTCCATGACGGTGCGGTGGTCGGGCTGGCGGCGGTCGCCCGCGTCGACCTTGCCTGCCAGCAGCATCGCCATGCCGAGGGTGATGGTGATCTTCGTGAACTCGGAGGGCTGGATGGAGAAGCCGCCGCCGAGCTGGATCCAGGAGCGGGCGCCGTTGATGGTCGCGCCGAGCGGGGTGAGCACGGCGAGGGTGAAGAGCACGGAGATCGCGTACAGGATCGGCACGGCGCCGCGCAGTGCCCGGTGGCCGAGCCAGACCGCGCCGACGGCGAGGGCGAGGCCGATGCCGGTGTTGAGGAGGTTGCGGAGGAGGAAGTAGTACGGGTCGCCCTGGTTGAGCTCGGTGCGGTTGCGGGTGGCGGAGTAGACGAGCAGGGTGCCGATGCCGGACAGGGCGAGGGCGGCCAGCAGCATGACCCAGTCGAGCCGGCGCAGGACGGAGTCGCGGGCGGTGAGCCTGGACCAGGCTCCGCGCTCGGGGCTGAAGCGGCGGACGCGGTAGCCGCCGGCGGTACTCACCGGTCCTCGTCCTCCTTCCGGGACGGGGACTGCTCGGGCGAGGCCGGTGCGTCCGAGGGCGGGGCCGAGGAGCCGTCCGAGGCGGACGCCGAGGGGCTGGGCGTGGGCGAGGCGATGGGCTGGGCCTCGATGGTGCCGTCCTTCTCGATCTTCGGCAGCCCGGCCTCGGGGCGCGGCAGCAGCGCCTTCTCCTTGTCGATCCTGCCCTTCTCGTCGACCCCGTAGAGGCCGTTGTAGATCTTGCGTACGGCCGGTCCGGAGGCGCCGGAGCCGGTGCCGCCCTGGGAGATCGTCATCACGATCGTGTAGTCCGAGGTGTAGGTGGCGAACCACGAGGTGGTCTGCTTGCCGTAGACCTCGGCGGTGCCGGTCTTGGCGTGCATGGGGATCTCTTTTTGCGGCCAGCCCTCGAACCGCCAGGCGGCGGTGCCCCGGGTGGCGACGCCCTCGAGGGCCGCGTCGATCTGGTCACGGGTCCTGCCGTCGAACGGCAGTTTGCCGTGGGAGACGGGCTTGATCGTGTGGACGCTCCGGCCGTCGGGGCTGACGACGGCCTTGCCGACGGTGGGGTTCCACAGGGTGCCGCCGTTGCTGATGGCGGCGTAGATGGTGGCCATCTGGATGGGGGTGACGAGGGTGTCGCCCTGGCCGATGGAGTAGTTGACGGAGTCACCGGCGCGCATGCGCATGCCGGACTCGCAGTTCTCCTTGGCGATCTTCCCGGCGTAGCTGTCGTCCTTGCCGCCCTGCTTGCACCAGGCGTCCTTGTTGGCCTCCCAGTACTTCTTCTTCCACTCGCGGTCGGGGACGCGGCCGCGGACCTCGTTGGGGAGGTCGATGCCGGTCTCCTTGGCGAGGCCGAACTGGTGGGCGGTCCTGTAGAACCAGTCGGCGGGGTTCTTGGGCTTGTTGCCGCCGTCCTTCTGCCACTGGCGGTAGGCCAGGTCGTAGAAGACGGTGTCGCAGGAGACCTCCAGCGCCCGGCCGAGGTTGATGGAGCCGTGGCTCTGGGACTCGAAGTTCTTGAAGACCTGGTTGCCGATGCTGTACGAGCTGGAGCAGTTGTAGCCGTCGTCGAAGGCGTACCCGGCGTTGACCGCGGCCGTGGTGGTGATGACCTTGAAGATGGAGCCGGGGGCCGCCTGGCCCTGGATGGCGCGGTTGAGCAGCGGGTAGTTGGAGTCCTTGCCGGTGAGTTCCTTGTAGTCCTTGCCGGAGATGCCGCCGACCCAGGCGTTGGGGTCGTAGGTGGGGTTGGAGGCCATGGCGACCACGCGCCCGGTCCTGGACTCCAGGACGACCACGGCGCCGGCGTCGGCCTTGTAGGGGACGCCGGTGTTGCGGTCCATCTCCTTGCGGGCGTCCTTCATCGCCTGGTCCAGCTCGCGTTCCGCTATGGCCTGCACGCGGGCGTCGATGCTGGTGACGATGTTGGCGCCGGGGACGGCCTTGTCGCTCCTGGCCTTGCCGATGACGCGGCCCAGGTTGTCCACCTCGTAGCGGGTGACGCCCGCCTTGCCGCGCAGCTCCGCGTCGTACTGCCGCTCGAGGCCCGAGCGGCCGATCTGATCGGAGCGCAGCAGCGGGGAGCGGGACGTCTTGGCCTTGGCGATCTCCTCGTCGGTGACGGGCGAGAGGTAGCCGAGGACCTGGGCGGTGTTGGAGCCGCCGGGCCCGGCGTAGCGGCGCACCGCCGTGGGCTCGGCGGTGATGCCGGGGAAGTCCTCCTGGCGCTCGCGGATCTGCAGGGCCTGCTGGGTGGTGGCCTCGTCGGTGATGGGGATGGGCTGGTACGGCGAGCCGGCCCAGCAGGGCTTGGGGGTCTTGGCGTCGCACAGCCGGACCTTGGCGGCGACGTCCTCGGGCTTCATGGCGAGGACCCCGGCCAGCCGGGCGAGGACGGTCCGGCCCTTGTCCTTCATCTTCATCAGGTCGGTGCGGCTGGCGGAGACCACCAGGCGGGTCTCGTTGTCGGCGAGCGGCACGCCGCGGGCGTCGAGGATCGAGCCGCGGGTGGCGGGGGCGACGACCTGCTGGATGTGGTTGTCGGCGGCCTCGGCGGTGTACTGGTCGCCGTTGCGGATCTGCAGGTACCACAGGCGCCCGCCGAGCGTGAGCAGGAGCGAGAAGACCAGGATCTGGATGACGACCAGCCGGATGGTGATGCGCGAGGCCCGGCCGGTCTCGGGGAGATTGGTCAAAGCCGCTTGACCCCCTTGAGCTTCTTCGCCGGCCTCGGCAGCAGCCCGGTGCGCTGTGCGCCCATCCGGCTGGTGCGGCCGCCCAGGCGCCCCTTGCGGCCGAAGCGGCCCATGCGGAAGTTGCCGCCCGACATCCGGTTGTACGCGCCCTCGCCGGCGGTCGCGACGGCCGTGCCGTCCCCGGTGAGCGGGTCGGCGACGGTGCGCCGGGCCAGGGCCATGATCAGCGGCACGGTGAACGGCGCGAGCAGCAGGTCGTAGAGCGCGGCGGTGAACACCAGTCCGGTCAGGCCCACATGACGGGCCGCCGTGTCGCCGACGAGGGAGCCCACGCCCGCGTACAGCAGCGTGGAGGTGATGGCGGCGCCCACGACGGCCAGCATGGGTACGGCGACCGAGCGCAGTTGCCCGTTGTCCGGCCGGACCAGGCCGACGAGGTAGCCGATGAGGCACAGCACCAGGGCGTAGCGGCCGGTGGCGTGGTCGGCGGGCGGCGCGAGGTCGGCGAGCAGGCCGGCCCCGAAGCCGACGAGGGCGCCGGCGGTGTGCCCGTAGACGAGGGCGAGGCCGACGACGACGAGCAGGAGCAGGTCGGGGACGGCGCCGGGGAGGTGGAGCCGGGCGAAGACGCTGACCTGTACGACGAGGGCCACCATCACGAGCGCGGCCGAGAGCAGGATCCGGTTCAGGCGCATCGGTCAGTCCTGGGGTTTGGCGCTCGGGGAGGGGGTGACGGTCACGGTCACGGTGGGGGCGGGTCTGGGGGCCTCTGGCTTGGGCGGCAGGACGGTGTCGCGCGGGTCCTCGCGGGGGGCCTCGACGACGACGCCGACGATGTCGAGCTTGCTGAAGCCGACGAAGGGACGGACCTGCAGGGTGCGGGTCAGGCCGCCGCCGGCGGGGTCGACGCGGGTGACGACGCCGACGGGGACGCCGGCGACGAACGGCTTGTCCCTGCTGGAGCCGAAGGTGACCAGCCGGTCGCCCTCGTGGACGGAGGCCTTGCCGTTGAGGAGTTCGACGCGCAGGGAGCGGTCGCCCTGGCCGTTGGCGAAGCCGAGTTCGCCGCTCTTCTCCATGCGGGTGCCGACGGTGAACTTGGGGTCGCTGGCGAGCAGCACGGTGGCCGTGGAGGGGCCGACGGTGGTGACGCGGCCGACGAGGCCGTCGCCGTTGAGGACGGTCATGTCGCGGTGGATGCCGTCGTTGCTGCCGATGTCGATGGTGACGGTCCAGGAGAAGCCCTGCGCGGCTCCTATGGCGATGACCTGGGCGCCCTTGATGCCGTACTGGCCGCGGCCGGCGGTCTTGAGCATGGCGTCGAGCTCGCGCAGCCGGCCGCGGTTGCGGTCGTCGCTGCCCAGGCGCTGCTTGAGGGCGGTGTTCTCGCGCTCGAGCTCGGAGATGCGGCTGCTGCGGTCGCCGGAGTCGCGGACGGCGGCGACGGCGTCGCCCACCGGGTCGACGGCGGCGGCCACGCCCTCCTCCACCGGGCCGAGGACGGACGCCGCCGCGTGCCGGGCGCCGTCGAGCGGGGACTGCTCACCGCCGCGGATGTCGACCGTGATCAGCGCGAAGGCGATCGCGATCAGCAGCACCAGCAGCAGCCGGCTCTCTCGTGTGTCCCTCACGTGCGGCGGCGGGCCCTTCTCGTGGGACCGCCCGGCTGCGGGACCGGGCGGTCGTCGGAAGCGTTCTGCCTGTATATCAGGTTGTCCGGGCGCCTTCGGCGCGCCGGGAGCCGGGGGCGTGCGCCCCCTTGCCGGCTAGCGGCGGGGCTGGGCGTCCAGCACCTGCTGGAGGGCCTCGAACTCCTCCACGCACTTGCCGGAACCCAGCGCGACGGAGTCCAGCGGGTCCTCGGCGATGTGGATCGGCATGCCGGTCTCCCGGCGCAGCCGCTCGTCGAGGCCGCGCAGCAAAGCGCCGCCGCCGGTGAGAACGATGCCGCGGTCCATGACGTCACCGGAGAGCTCCGGCGGGCACTTGTCGAGGGTGGTCTTGACCGCGTCGACGATGGAGTTGACGGGCTCCTCGATGGCCTTGCGGACCTCGGCGGCGGAGATGACGACGGTCTTGGGCAGTCCGCTGACCAGGTCACGGCCGCGGATCTCGGTGTGCTCGTCCTGTTCCAGGTCGTAGGCCGAGCCGATGGTGATCTTGATTTGTTCGGCGGTGCGTTCGCCCAGCAGGAGGCTGTACTCCTTCTTGATGTGCTGGATGATCGCGTTGTCGAGCTCGTCGCCGGCCACCCGGATGGACTGCGCGGTGACGATGCCGCCGAGGGAGATCACGGCGACCTCGGTGGTGCCGCCGCCGATGTCGACGACCATGTTGCCGGTGGCCTCGTGGACGGGCAGGCCCGAGCCGATGGCCGCGGCCATCGGCTCCTCGATGATGTGCACCTGGCGGGCGCCGGCCTGGGTGGAGGCCTCGATCACGGCGCGGCGCTCGACGCCGGTGATGCCGGAGGGCACGCAGACGACGACGCGCGGGCGGGCCATCCAGCGGCGCTTGTGGATTTTGAGGATGAAGTAGCGGAGCATCCGCTCGGTGATCTCGAAGTCCGCGATCACGCCGTCCTTGAGCGGGCGGACCGCGACGATGTTCCCCGGGGTTCGGCCGATCATCTTCTTGGCCTCGGCACCTACCGCGAGGATCCCACCGGTGTTGGTATTGATCGCGACGACTGACGGCTCGTTGAGGACGATCCCGCGGCCTCTGACGTACACCAGCGTGTTGGCGGTCCCGAGGTCGACAGCCATGTCACGGCCGATGAACGACATGTTGTTCCCCATGAGGATACGTCTGGCCTTCCCAGTTTGAGCGATTGCTTACTTGAGGTCGGCAGGTGTGGTGCGCTGCGGGGCGCGGAAGCTTCATCGTAGTCTCGCCCACTCGAACGCGGTGCGAGGGTTCCTCCGCCATTGTCGGCGGAACACGAGCTGGCCCCAGTAATGGTGACGTCGTGTCGGAGTGAGAGGTTCCCTCGTTCGGCGCGCATATGCCAGAGGGCGACCGAAAAGAAAATCGGTCGCCCCTGATCAGAATGGACGTTCGGCTGATCGGCTATCAGGCGAGGCCGGGAAAGAAAATCTTGATTTCCCGCTGGGCGGACTCCTCGGAGTCCGAGGCGTGGATGAGGTTCTCGCGCGTGATGGTGCCGAAGTCACCACGGATGGAACCGGGAGCGGCCGAGATGGGGTCGGTCGGCCCGGCCAGCGCGCGCACGCCCTCGATGACGCGCTCGCCCTCGACGACCATGGCCACAACGGGGCCGGAGGACATGAAGCCCATCAGCGGTTCGTAGAACTCACGGCCGACGTGCTCGGCGTAGTGCTGCTCGAGCGTGGCCCGGTCCAGGGTGCGCAGCTCCAGTGCCGCGATCGTCCAGCCGGCCTTCCGCTCGATGCGGCCGACGATCTCGCCGACCAGCGACCGCTTGACCGCGTCGGGCTTGAGGAGGACGAGGGTGCGCTGGCTCATACTGCGGCTCCTTGCAGGCAGGCAAAAGATGCGGTGGGCGAAGGGTACAGGGGTGCCCCCGCCCACCCACAACCAGGACTAGGACCTGTCGTCACATTCCCGTCTGCCCCGCGGGCGACGACGGCAATGTGACGACAGGCCCTAGGCGGCGTCAGCCGCTGCGGCGAAGCGGGCCTTCGCCTCGTCGATCTTGCGGCCGAAGTGGACCGACGCCCACCACAGGCCGGCGAAGACCGCGCCGAGGATGAACATCATCGGGACGACGAGGCCACTGGCGATCAGGCCGATCTGCAGCAGCCAGCCCAGCTGGACGCCGCCGGGCCGGGTGAGCATCCCGCACAGCAGCACGCTGAGCACCATCGCCGTGCCGCTGACGGCCCACACCGTGCCCGTGGACAGGTCCGAGGTCTGCATGGCGACCAGGCCCGCGAAGCCGATGACGAAGAATTCACCGATCAGGGTGCTCGCGCACAGCGTCCTCATGTCAGCCCCTTCCCAGCAGCAGCCGGGCCTCGCCGACCGTGAAGACCGAACCGGTCACCAGCACACCGGCGCCCGCGTACTCGCCCTCCTCCTCCGCGAGGGTGATCGCGGCCTCGAGGGCGTCGTCCAGGCGCGGCTCGACCTGGACGCGCTCGGAGCCGAAGACCTCCACGGCCAGCGCCGCCAGCTCGTCCACGTCCATGGCGCGCGGGGTGGAGTTCCGGGTGACGACGACCTCGGCGAAGATCGGCTCGAAGGCCTCGAGCACGCCGCGGACGTCCTTCTCGGCGCTGGTGCCGACCACGCCGATCAGGCGGCTGAAGCCGAAGGCCTCGGTGACGCCGTCGGCGGTGGCGGCGGCGCCCGCCGGGTTGTGCGCGGCGTCCAGCACCACGGTGGGGCTGCGGCGGACGACCTCGAGGCGGCCGGGGGAGGTGACCGAGGCGAAGGCACGGCGGACGGTGTCGATGTCGAGCGTGCGGGCGTGCTGCGAGCCGATACCGAAGAACGCCTCGACCGCGGCCAGCGCGACGGCGGCGTTGTGCGCCTGGTGGGCGCCGTACAGCGGGAGGAAGACCTCCTCGTACTCGCCACCCAGGCCGCGCAGCGTCAGCAGCTGGCCGCCGACGGCGACCTCGCGGCCGGTGACGCCGAACTCCATGCCCTCGCGGGCGACGGTGGCGTCGACCTCGACGGAGTGCTTGAGCAGCACCTGCGCGGCGTCCACCGGCTGCTGGGCGAGCACGACGGTGGCGCCCGACTTGATGATCCCGGCCTTCTCGGCGGCGATGTCGCCGGGGGTGGAGCCGAGCCGGTCGGTGTGGTCGAGCGCGATCGGGGTGACGACGGCGACGCTGCCGTCGACGACGTTGGTGGCGTCCCAGGTGCCGCCCATGCCGACCTCGACGACGGCCACGTCGACGGGGGCGTCGGCGAAGGCCGCGTAGGCCATGCCGGTGAGCACCTCGAAGAAGGAGAGCCGGTGCTCCTCGCGCTCGTCGACCATCCGGACGTACGGCTCGATGTCGCGGTAGGTCTCGATGAAGCGCTCGGCCGCGATGGGGGCGCCGTCCAGGCTGATCCGCTCGGTGATCGACTGCACGTGCGGGCTGGTGTAGCGGCCGGTGCGCAGGTCGAAGGCGGCCAGCAGGGCCTCGACCATGCGCGCGGTGCTCGTCTTGCCGTTGGTGCCGGTGATGTGGATCGCGGGGTACGAGCGCTGCGGCTGGCCCAGGATGTCCATCAGGGCCTCGACGCGTGCCAGCGACGGGTCGATCTTCGTCTCGCCCCAGCGGTCGGCCAGCTCGGCCTCCACCTCGCGCAGCGCCCGGTCGACCTCGGGGTCCTCCGGGCGGGCGGGCACGCCGTCGCCCTGCGGGGGCCCGGCCTGGGTGCGCAGGGTGCGGCTGCCGGCCTCGATCACGGCGAGGTCGGGGTCGCGGTCGGTCTCGGCCTCGACGATCTCGTCGAAGCGGTCCGCCGGACCGTTTGCACCGGTTTCGGCGAATTCGTCGGGGCCGGTATCGCCGTTGTCGTCGTTCAGGGGGCGCTCGCTCACGCCGCCCAGTCTACGGACCGGGGGCGCGGGGAGGCCCGGGGCACCCGCCACGACACCGGGAGCGCGTGCGTCCACCGTGGCATACGGTTTTGTTGTCCTTTCCGGGAAGAGTCCGTTGAGCGAGGTTTCGGCGGGTGAGAGCCATGACGTCCTCCGAGGACCGGGACCGGCTCCAGGCGGTCCTGGAGGCGCTGCCCGCGGGAGCGCTGCTGCAGAGCCCGTCCGACGAGGTGCTCGCGGTCAACCGGAAGTTCGAGGCGATGTTCGGCACGGACGGCCGGCCCGGCCTCTCCCCCGGCCGGCACGTCCACCGGGTGGCCGAGATCGCGCTGGACGACGGGCGCGTCCTGCGCCGCGAGGTGGAGCCGCTGCGCAAGGGGAACGAGTATCTGGGCGCCCTGTGGATGTTCACGGACATCAGCGACGCCAAACGGCGCGAGCGGGACCTCGAGCGCGACAACCGGGCGCTGACGGAGCTGGCCCGGCAGCGCAACACCTTCACCGCCGCCGCCTCGCACGAGCTGCGCACCCCGCTCTCCTCCATCAGCAGCTTCGGCGAACTCCTCGCCGACCCCGCCTTCGGCACGCTGACCGCCGAGCAGACCTCCTTCCTCGACGCCATCCGGCGCAACGCCCAGCGCATGCAGCGGGTGATCTCCGACCTGCTGCTGACCACCCGCCTGCGGGCCACCGGGCCCGAGCTGGAGTTCGCGCCCGTGGACGTGCCGGACATGCTGGAGGACACCCTCCTGGACCACATGGGCGCCATCGAGCGCGCCGGCCTGTTCGCCGTACTGGACTGCGAGCGCGGCCCCGCCCTGCGCGGCGACCGGCACCGCCTCCAGCACGTGCTGGGCAATCTGCTGGAGAACGCCGCCAAGTTCACGCCCGCAGGCGGCCGCGTCACCGTCACAGCCGCGCCTCGCGGCGCGCACTGGGACATCGAGGTCGCCGACACCGGCATCGGCATCCCCGAGGAGGCCCGCCACGAGATCTTCACCGGCTTCGTCCGGGCGTCCAACGCCCGCTCCGGCGGCTACCCCGGCACGGGCCTGGGCCTGGCCATCGGCCGCAGCGTCGTCGAGCAGCACGGCGGCACCATCTCGGCCGGCGGCCGGGAGGGCGAAGGGGCGGTCTTCCGCATCCGGCTGCCGATCGGGGGGCCGGTGGCGGGCCCGTCCGGGGACGCGGCGGCCGGTGGCCGGGCCCCGGCCGAAGACGCACCCTCCGGCGGGGAGGCCGCGCCGTGACGCGCGTCCTCGTCGTCGAGGACGACCCGGACCTCGGGCTGGCCCTGCGCGTGCTGCTCACCCGCGCCGGCTACGAGGTGACGCTCGCCGACGACGGCCGCGAGGCCCTGCGGCTGCTGTTCGCCGAACGACCGGGCCTGATGCTGCTCGACATCGGCCTGCCCGGCCTCGACGGCTGGGAGGTGCTCGAGCGCACCCGGGACATGAGCGACCTGCCCGTCCTGCTGCTCACCGCGCGCGGCGCCGAGAGCGACCGCGTGCGCGGCCTGCGCGCCGGCGCGGACGACTACCTGCCCAAGCCGTTCGGCAACGACGAGCTGCTGGCCCGCGTCGAGGCGCTGCTGCGCCGCAGCGCCCCCACCCGCTGGGCGGGCGAGACCTACGGCGGCGACGGGCTGCGCCTGGTGCCCGAGCGGCGCTCGGCGGTCTGGCAGGGCCACGAGGCACGGCTCAGCGACATCGAGTACCGGCTGCTGCAGGTGCTCGTCCGCAACCGGGGCAGGGTGATCACCACCGACCAGTTGCTGGACCGGGTGTGGGACGACCCGGAGGGCACGGGGCGGGAGCGGGTGAAGTTCGCGGTGCTGCGGCTGCGGCGCAAGCTGCGCCAGGCCGCCGGGGACGAGGCCGCCGACCCGCTGGAGGCCGTGCGCGGCCTGGGTTACCGCTACCGGGGCGGGGAGGACGGCGGCGCGCGGGACGAAGGTCCCTGACCCGGCCGGGACCTAGGTCACCGATCATCGGGTCGCAACCGTCCGGCAACCGAAGGCCCCCCACGGGTGCAACCGAGGCACCCCAGGCTCTGGTGCTGTCACCGCATGCCAGCAGCCCCAGGAGTCCCCCGTGCAGCCCCTGCCCCCGCGCAGTGTCGCGATCGTCCTCGGTACCCGTCCCGAGCTGGTCAAGCTCACCGACCTCGTGCGCCTGCTGGGCCCCGCGGCCCACCTGGTGCACACCGGGCAGCACTACGACGAGGAGCTGTCGGGCCGCTTCCTGACCGAGCTGGGCCTGCCCGAGCCGACCTTCCTCACCGGCGTCGGCGGGCAGCCGCGCGCCGTGCAGATCTCCGCCGCCCTCGCACAGCTGGACGAGCTGTTCACCGCCGAGCCGCCGCTGGCCGTCGTCGTCCAGGGCGACACCAACGCCGCCCTCGCCGGCGCCCTGGCCGCCAACGCCCGCGGCATACCCCTGCTGCACGTCGAGGCCGGGCTGCGCAGCCACGACCGCGACATGCCCGAGGAGCACAACCGCGTCCTGATCGACCGCATCGCCGACGTGCTGTGCGCCGCCACCGGGGACAACCGGGCCAACCTGCTCGCCGAGGGCACCGACGACACCCGCATCGCCGTGACCGGCAACACCGTCGTCGAGGCCGTACGCAACCAGCTGCCCGGCGCGGACGAGCGCGCGGCGCTCCTGGCACGGCACGGCCTGGCGGCCGACGGCTACGTCCTGGCCACCGTGCACCGCCCCGAGAACACCGACTCCCCCGAGGCCCTGCGCGCCATCCTGACCGAGCTGGCCGCCCTGGCCACCGCCGAGCGGCCGGTCGTGCTGCCGCTGCACCCGCGCACCCGCGCCCGCATCGAGGCGGCGGGCCTGACGGACCTGCTGGCCCCCCTGACGGTGAGCGCCCCGCTGGGCTACTCCGAGTTCCTGGCCCTGGCCCGGCACTCCGCGCTGCTGGTGTCCGACTCCGGCGGCATCCAGGAGGAGTGCACGGTGCTGGGCCGGCCGCTGGTGGTCGTACGGCGCTCGACGGAGCGGCCGGAGGCGATGGGGGACTTCGCGGACCTGGTGGAGCCGGGGCCCGCCATCGGGGAGGCGGCGCGGCGCCGGCTCGCCGCCGGCCCTGCGGGCCTGGCCCGGCTGGCGTCGCTGCCGAGCCCCTTCGGGGACGGGCTGGCGTCGGAGCGGATCGCCGGGCTGCTGGCCGCGATCACCGCGCCGCAGCGGCTGGTTGCCGCCGCCTGATTCTTCCCCCACCCCGCCCCTTCCCGCAGTGACAATGTGCGGCTCCGCCGCGTGGCGGGGCTCCGCCCCGGACCCCGGTCCTCGAACGCCGGACGGGCTGCTGTGTTCTGAAGCCCGCCCACGGAGCTACCCTCATGTTCTCCCACCCCCTCCTCCTCGCCTTCCCCTTCTTCCTCCTCCTCTGCTTCCTGCTCTACTGGGCCGGCGCCCGGCACGCGTACACGCGTCGCCCCGCCGTCGAGAACGGCAACCCCGACGCGTTCGACTGGCACTTCTTCGTCCCGTGCCGGGACGAGGAGGCCGTCGTCGGCACGACCGTGGAACGGCTGCGGGCCGACCACCCCGCCGCCCACGTGTGGGTCATCGACGACGACAGCGACGACGCCACCGGCGCCATCGTCGCCCGCCTCGCCGACGAGGACCGCCGCGTGCACCTGGTGCGCCGCCACCGCCCCAACGCCCGTCAGGGCAAGGGCGCCGCGCTGAACGCCGCCTACGACGAGCTGAACCAGTTCCTGTCCAAGGACACCGACCGCGAGCGCGTCGTCGTGTGCGTCATCGACGCCGACGGGCAGCTCGACCCGCACGCCCTGGCCCGCGTCGGCGGCCCGCAGGGCTTCGGCGACCCGGAGATCGGCGGGGTGCAGGTCAGCGTCCGGATGCGCAACACCGAGGACCCGCGGCCGCTGGCCGACCGGGGCCGGGTGCGCAACGCCTTCGCCCGGCTGCTGGTGCGCATGCAGGACATGGAGTTCTCCGTCTCCAACGCCGGCATGCAGCTGCTGCGCGGCCGCACCGGCTCCGTCGGCCTGGGCGGCAACGGCCAGTTCACCCGCCTCGCCTCCCTGGACCGCATCGCCGCCGCCGAGCGCCGCCCCTGGCAGCGCGGCGCGCTGCTGGAGGACTACGAGCTGGGCCTGCACATGATCCTCACCGGCGACCGGATAGCCCACATAGCCGACACCTGGGTCTCCCAGGAGGGCCTGCCGCACGGCCGCCGCTTCCTGACCCAGCGCACCCGCTGGGCGCAGGGCAACCTGCAGTGCGTCCGCTACGCGCCGCGCATCGTCTCCTCCCGCCACTACGGCGGCAAGGGCGTCCTGGAGACGCTCTACACCTTCCTGCAGCCCGTCGCCCATCTCGTCACCCTGGCGCTGTGCGCGGTGATGTTCGTCCTCCTCGGCCTGAGTGCCGCCCGGGACGGCGTGGGCGAGGCCTTCGGCGGCATGCTGGCCCTGTGGCCGCTGGTGCTGGCGCTGGCCGTGGTGTCGGTGCTGCCGTTCGTGCTCTGGGGTCCGGTCTACCGGCGCGAGCGCGCGTCCGACCGCTCGATGCTGACCGCCCTGCTGTGGGGGCTGGCGCTGTGGCTGTACGCGTACCACCTCTTCCCGGCGTCCGCGCGCGGCTTCGTCCGGATGCTGCGCGGCCGCAACGGCTGGGCCAAGACCCGGCGCAACGCCGAGCACGTGGAGTCGGGCCCGGTCGCCATCGAGGCCTGACGCCCCGCGGGGCCCGATGAGATCCATCACAGAAACGTCCGATCGCACAACTTTACGTCCGCTTCCGCCATCTGACCGCCGGTGATATCCATGCCCGGAACGGTTCCGGGTGGCGGAACGGAGCGTTGTGCGAATACCGGAACTCAGCTCGCGGATGCACTTGCTGCTGCTCACCGCGTGGGCGGCGCTCTGGTTCGTCGTGGTCGAGCCCAGCGGCGGCTTCTCCTGGCACTACCTGCGCACGGGCGGCGAGCTGATCTACGAGGGCGGCTCCTCGGGCGACGGCGGGCTCAACCTCTACGCCCGCCACCCCGAGCTGCAGATGGGGCCCGTCAGCTTCCTGGTGGCCGGGCTGTTCAACCCCTTCCCGGCCGAGGTCGGGCAGGTGCTGGCCGAGGCGTTCATGTCGGCGCTGGGCCTGGTGATCCTGGTCCTCGCCGGCCGCAGCGCCGCCCGCCACTTCCTGGGCACCGGCACCAACCACCAGCGGCTGCGGCAGCGCGTCCTGATCGCGGGCCTGGCCTTCATCCCCATGTGGATCGAGGTCTCGGTCCGCTTCGCGCACCTGGACGACGTCCTCGCGCTGTTCTTCACCGCGCTCGCCGTCCGCTACCTGACGCGCTGCAACGCCGCCGCCACCGGCATCTGCATGGCCCTCGCCCTGGACTCCAAGCCGACCGCGCTGGCCTTCCTGCCGCTGCTGCTCGCCCTGCCCAGGGACCGCTGGCTGCGCGCGGGCCTGTGGTGCGTGGGCCTGGTGGCCGTCGCCTGGCTGCCGTTCTTCCTCGTCGACCCGCAGTCCTTCGCCGCCGCGAAGTTCACCATCCCCAACAGCCCGGCGTCCGCGCTGCGCTGGCTGGGCGGCAACACCCCCGAGACCCCCGACTGGGCCCGGCCCGCGCAGGCCGCGCTCGGCCTGGGGCTGGGCGCGATCGCCGTCTGGCGCGGCCGGTGGGCGGCGGTGGTGCTGCTGGGCGCCAACGCCCGCATCGTCCTCGACCCCAGCGTCTACACCTACTACACGGCCTCCGTGCTGCTGGGCACCCTGCTGTGGGACGTGTGCGGCCAGCGGCGGCTGGTGCCGTGGTGGAGCTGGATCGCGCTGATCGTGCTCTACGGCAGCGTGTTCGTGGTGCCCGACGAGTCCGCCAAGGGCCTGATCCGGCTGGGGTTCGTGGTGGTCTCCACGGCGTACGTGCTCTTCGCGCCCGTACGCGACCGCCGGGACCGGAACCAGCACAGGCCCCTCGACCGGGTGGAGGAGGAGCCGGTGGAGGGGCCGTGGGGGCCCATGTGGGATCCGGGGCGTACGAAGCCGTGGGAGGCGCGGCGCGGCCGATGAGGGAGCGCTGACACGGCCCGATCTGCCGGAATACAGCCGCGGCCGGGTTGTCCCCACCAGTGTGGGGACGACCCGGCCGCGCTGTATCAGCTGTATCAGTGGTCGGGCGTCAGGCCTCGGGGCCTCAGGCGCCCGGGAGCGATGCGAGCTGAGCGCTGATCCGCTCGATGTCGGACTCGGCCGTCGCCAGGCGCGTGCGGATCTTCTCCACGGCGACCTCGGCGGCCTTGGCCAGGAAGGCCTCGTTGCCCAGCTTGGCCGTGGCCTGCGCCTTCTCCTTCTCGGCCGCGGCCAGCGCCTTGGTCAGGCGCTTGCGCTCGGCCTCGACGTCGATCGTGCCGGACAGGTCGAGGGCGACCGTGGCACCGGCGATCGGAAGGGTCGCGGTGGCCTGGAAGCCGTCCTCGGCCGGCTGCAGACGCAGCAGCTGGCGGATCGCGTCCTCGTGGGCCGCGAGCGTCGTGCCCGCCAGGTCGAGCCGGGCCGGGACGCGCTGGCCGGGCTGGAGGCCCTGGTCGGCGCGGAAGCGGCGGACCTCGGTGATGACCTGCTGCAGCTGCTCGATCTCCGCCTCGGCGGCGGTGTCACGGAAACCGCCCGGGGCTTCAGCCCCAGGAACAGACACAGCCTTCGGCCAGTCGGCGATGACGACCGACTCCTTGCCGGTGAGCGTGGTCCACAGCGTCTCGGTGACGAAGGGCACGACCGGGTGGAGGAGCTTCAGGGTGACGTCCAGGACCTCGCCGAGCACGCGCGCGGAGACCTTGGCCTGCTCACCGCCCGCCATGAAGGTCGTCTTCGACAGCTCGACGTACCAGTCGAAGACCTCGTCCCACGCGAAGTGGAAGAGGGCGTCGGACAGCTTGGCGAACTGGTAGTCGTCGTAGTGGGCGTCGACCTCGGCGACCGTCGCGTTGAGGCGCGACATGATCCAGCGGTCGGTGGCCGACATCTGCTCGACCGGCGGCAGCTCGCCCTCGACCGTCGCGCCGTTCATCATCGCGAAGCGCGTGGCGTTCCAGATCTTGTTGGCGAAGTTGCGCGAGCCCTGGACCCAGTCCTCGCCGATCGGCACGTCGACGCCGGGGTTGGCGCCACGGGCGAGCGTGAAGCGGACGGCGTCGGAGCCGTACTTGTCCATCCAGTCCAGCGGGTTGACCGCGTTGCCGAAGGACTTCGACATCTTCTTGCCGAACTGGTCACGGACCATGCCGTGCAAGGCGATGGTGTGGAACGGCGGGGTGCCGTCCATCGCGTACAGGCCGAACATCATCATCCGGACGACCCAGAAGAAGAGGATGTCGTAGCCGGTGACGAGGACGGAGTTCGGGTAGAACTTCTCGACGCTCTCGGTCTTCTCGGGCCAGCCGAGCGTGGAGAACGGCCACAGGCCGGAGGAGAACCAGGTGTCGAGGACGTCGGTCTCCTGGTGCCAGCCCTCGCCGGCCGGCGGCTGCTCGTCCGGGCCGACGCAGACCATCTCGCCGTCCGGGCCGTACCAGACCGGGATGCGGTGGCCCCACCACAGCTGGCGCGAGATGCACCAGTCGTGGAGGTTGTCGACCCAGTCGAAGTACCGCTTCTCCATCTCCTGCGGGTGGATCTTGACCTTGCCGTCGCGGACGGCGTCGGCGGCGGCCTTGGCCAGCGGGGCGGTCTTCACCCACCACTGCATGGACTGACGCGGCTCCAGCGTCGTCTTGCAGCGCGAGCAGTGGCCGACGGAGTGGGTGTACGGGCGCTTCTCGGCGACGATCCGGCTCTCGGCGCGCAGGGCGCCGACGATCGCGGAACGGGCCTCGAAGCGGTCCAGGCCGAGGAAGGGCCCGTGGGCGGTGATGACACCGTGCTCGTCGAGAACGGTGATCGACGGCAGATCATGCCGCCGCCCGATCTCGAAGTCGTTCGGGTCGTGGGCCGGGGTGACCTTGACGGCACCCGTGCCGAACTCGGGGTCGACGTGCTCGTCGGCGACGACCGGGATGCGGCGGCCGGTCAGCGGCAGCTCGATCTCGGTGCCGACGAGGTGCTTGTAGCGCTCGTCCTCGGGGTGGACGGCCACGGCGGTGTCGCCGAGCATCGTCTCGGCGCGGGTCGTGGCGACGACGATGGAGGCGTCACCCTCGCCGTAGCGGATGGAGACGAGCTCGCCGTCGTCGTCCTGGTACTCCACCTCGATGTCGGAGATGGCGGTCAGGCAGCGCGGGCACCAGTTGATGATGCGCTCGGCGCGGTAGATCAGCTCGTCGTCGTAGAGCTTCTTGAAGATCGTCTGGACGGCCTTGGACAGGCCCTCGTCCATGGTGAACCGCTCGCGCGACCAGGCGACACCATCACCCAGACGACGCATCTGCCCGGAGATCTGACCACCGGACTCGGCCTTCCACTGCCAGACGCGCTCGACGAACGCCTCGCGGCCGAGGTCGTGGCGGGACTTGCCCTCCTTGGCCAGCTCGCGCTCGACCACGTTCTGCGTGGCGATACCGGCGTGGTCCATGCCGGGCTGCCACAGGACCTCGTAGCCCTGCATGCGCTTACGCCGGGTGAGGGCGTCGATCAGCGTGTGCTCGAAGGCGTGGCCCAGGTGGAGGGAGCCTGTGACGTTCGGCGGGGGGATGACGATGGTGTACGGCTCTTTGTCGCTCTTCGCATCGGCCTCGAAGTAGCCCCGCTCTACCCAGCGCTCGTACAGCGGTCCCTCTACCGCGGCCGGCGCGTACTGGGTCGGCAGTCCGGGGGTGCTGTCTGGCGTCTGCTGAGTGTTCTCGGTCACGGACGGAATTCTACGGGGCAGGGGTGACAGCTCACGAACCCGTTTCCCAGCCCGCCCGCGCCCCGCCGCGCAGCGCGCGCAAACGATCGTGAAGGATGGCGTACCCATATCTGTCCCATGTCGGTCCCACGTCAGTCCCATGTCAGTCGAGACGCATCGAGACGCAGAGGCAACGATGAGCCACCAGCAGCCGGGCCCGTACGGCCAGCCGCCGCTGCCGCAGCAGCAGCCGAACCCCTACGGGCAGGCCGGCGCCCCCGCGTACGGCTATCCGGCGCAGGCTGGTCCGTACGGGGTACCCCAGCAGCCGGGGCCCTACGGTCAGCAGCCGGGGGCGTACGGTCAGCAGCCCGGGGCGTACGGCTACCCGGCGGCGGGGCACCCGGCTCCGCACCCGGCCCCCTACCCGCCACCCATCCCGCCGAACGGCTCCGGCAAGGGCAAGGCCATCGGCATCGCACTCGGCGCAGTCATCGTCGTGGGCGCGGTCGTGATCGGCGGCTTCCTCTTCTTCGCGGGCGGCAGCTCGGTCCCCGACGACGGCAAGCGGTACAAGCTGACGGCGCCGGACGTGGCCGCCGGGGAGTACCGCAAGGACCCCGACGCGCGGCTGCCGGTGCTCGGCTCGGAAGCGGAGGCGGACCTGCGGACGATGGGCGTGGCCAACGCCGAGCCCCTCTCGGCCGCATACCAGACATCAGGCTCCAAACTCACCGGAAAGCAGATGCGGTTCATGGGCGCCTGGGGCCGGATCAAGAAGCCGGAAGCCGTGGTGGACAACATGTTCACATCCATGCGCGTGGCGAACGCCAAGAAGGACGCCACACTGGAGCTCACCGGCAGCCCGCAGGCGGTCTCCCCCAGTGGTCTGGAGAACGCCGTGATGAAGTGCCAGAAGGCCCGCGCGGTCTCCGCCAGTACGCCGACCGGCAAGCCGCTGGTGATGCACCTGTGTGTCTGGGCCGACCACAGCACCACGGCGACCGTGTTCTCCGTCGACATGGGGGCCGCGATGGGGGGCAGGGAGGTCTCGATGGACGAGGCGGCCGCGCTCGCCGCCAGGGTCCGCCAGGACGTGCGCGTGGAGATCCCGAAGAAGTGATGCGGTAAAGGGCCGCGCCATCGGAGAGGATGGCGCGCAACATTCCGCCGCGACCCTCGTGGCGGGGAGAGCGTGAAGGCAACGATGACCGATCAGCAGCCGAACCCGTACGACGGCATACCTCCCCAGCAGCCCCAGCAACCGCCGCAGCAGCCCCCGATGCCGCCGCAGCAGCCGAACCCGTACGGGCAGCAGCCGGGCGGCGGTTACGGCCAGCCGCAGCCGGGCGGCTTCGGGCAGCCGCAGCCGAACCCGTACGGGCAGCCGGGCGCGACCCCCAACCCGTACGCCCAGCAGCCGGGCCCCGGCATGCCGGGCCAGATGCCGGGCCAGTACCCGCCGCCGATGCCGATGCCGCCGCAGGGCGGCGGCGGCAACAAGGGCAAGGCGATCGGCATCGCGATCGGCGCGGTCGTCCTGGTCGGCGCGATCGTGGGCGGCGGCTTCGTCCTGCTGGGCGACAAGGACGACAAGGGCTCCGACGACCCCAAGGCCAAGGGCAGCAACAGCCCGTCGGCGAGCGCGAGCAGCGCCGCCCCGTCGGCGACTCCGGCGGCGGGCAAGCGCTACAAGCTCACCACGCCGGACACGGTGCTCGGCGAGTACAAGTACGACGCCAGCGGCAGCAACGACGGCTTCGCGGGCAAGGACAAGAGCAGCCTGGCCATCGTCGGCATCAAGGACGCGCAGAGCATGGCGGGCGCGTGGAAGAACGACGGCACCGCCCTCACCCGCAAGGCGCTTCGGCTGAGCGGAATTTGGGGTCAGGTGGACAACCCCGAGTCCACCGTCGACAGCATGTTCCTGAGCGTCTCGCTCGCGTCGAAGGACGACAGCAAGACCAAGCTCGAGGGCAAGCCGGAGAAGGTCACCCCGTCGGGGCTCGACGACGGCGCCGTGATGAAGTGCCAGAAGACGGAGTTCAAGGAGAGCGCGTCGGCGACCAGGGCGGTCAGGATGCCGCTGTGCATCTGGGCCGACCACAGCACGGTCGGCAGCGTCTTCGTGGTCGACGCGTCGAAGGTCCTCAACAACGAGGACATTCCGCTCACCGACGCCGCCGAGACGACGGCGAAGCTGCGCCGCGAGACGCGGGTGGAGATTCCGTAGCGGCCGCGGACCGGACTGTTCCGAAACCGTTGCCGCCCCGAGGTAAGGCTGGGATAAGCCATCGGGAAGGATGTTGCCCATCTGTCGCGTGAGCCCCCACCACTGTCGCGCACACCCCCATCCGAAGAGGACACGATGAGCTACCCCCAGCAGCCGGGCCCCTACGGCCAGCCCCCACAGCAGCCGAACCCGTACGGCCAGCCCGGCGCCCCCGGTTACGGCTACCCGCAGCAGCCCCCGGCGCCGACGGCGCCGTACGGCGCCCCGCCGCAGCAGCCGCAGCCGGGCGGCTGGGGCCAGCCGCAGCCCCCCGGCCCGTACGGCCAGCAGCCGGGCCCCGGCATGCCGGGCCAGATGCCGGGCCAGATGCCGGGCCAGTACCCGCCGCCGGTGCCGCCGCAGGGCGGCGGCAAGGGCAAGGCGATCGGGATCGCGGTGGGCGCGCTGGTCGTGGTGGGCGCGATCGTGGGCGGGATCGTGTTCTTCATGGGCGGCGGGGGCAGTGACGGTGATGTGAAGCCGTACACGATGGTGCTGCCGGAAAAGCTCTTGGATGGCCAGTACTCCAAGAACACCGCTCCCGGCGCCGACACCGCCAAGGACACCGAGGACATCACCAACGACAAGACGGCCAAGGAGATGGGCATCTCCAACGGCATCGGCGTCAAGGGCACCTACACCAACGGCCAGAAGCAGATCCTTGGCGTGGTGGGTGCGTACGGCGAGCTCTCCGACCCCAACAAGACGGTCGACGCCATGATCGCGAAGATGGACGAGGGCGCGAAGAAGAACGAGTCCCAGTTCAAGGCACAGGTCGAAACCGTCACTCCGTGGACCGCCTTCACCCCGAGCGGCTTCGACGGCGCTGTCATGAAGTGCGAGACCAAGAAGTCCACCGTTTCCGTGGGCACCATGACCAGCTCCGCCGAGGTCAGCGTCTGCATCTGGGGTGACAAGAGCGCTGTGGGCATGGTCCGGCACCTGGTCTCGAAGAGCTCGGGCGGCCTCACCGGCGGCGCGGGCTCGCCCACCGGCAACGTCATGTCGGCCAAGGAACTCTCCGAGGCAGCGGCCAAGGTCCGCAACGAGGTCCGCAAGGAGAAGTAGGCCTGAGGGTCTCGAGAAAGACAGACGGGGGTCTGAAATGAGCTACAACCAGCCGGGTCCGTACGGCCCGCCGCAACCGCCGATACCGCCTCAGCAACCGCAGGCGGGAGCCTGGGGCCCGCAGCAGCAGCCGGCGCCGTACTACGGCCAGCAGCCGGGGATGCCGGGTCAGTACCCGGGCATGCCGGGCCCGTATCCGCCGCCGGTGCCGCCGCAGGGCGGCGGCAAGGGCAGGGCGATCGGCATCGCGGTGGGCGCGGTCGTCGTGGTCGGCGCGCTTGTGGGCGGAATCCTGTTCTTCACGTCCGGTGGCGACGGTGACGGCAAGGTGAAGCCGTACACGATGGAGATGCCGGAGACGCTGTTCGACGGCAAGTACACGAAGTCGAAGACGGGATCCCGGTCGCCCGAGAACCTCAGCAACGATGCCAAGATCAAGGAAATGGGCATCGTCAACGGGACGGGCGTGAAGGGCTCGTACGCCAACCCCGAGAAGCAGAAGCTGCGGGTGACGGGCGTCTATGGTGAGGTCGCCGATCCCAACAAGTCGGTCGACGCCATGCTGGCGAAGATGGACGAGAACCAGTCGCGGAGCGCGTCCACGTATGGGATGAAGCCCGTCCTCGTCTCCCCGACCGCCGTGTACCACCCGGGCGACTTCGACGGTGCGGTCATGAAGTGCCTGACGCAGAAGGCGGAGAAGTCCTACAGCAGCACGTCGACGCACACCGAGGTCAGCACGTGCATCTGGGGTGACAGCAGCGCGATCGGCATCGTCGAGCACCAGGTCACCAAGACCACGGGCGGCTTCGCCGGCACGGCCACCTCGGCGAGCGGCAACGTCATGTCCGCCAAGGAACTCTCCGAGGCCGCCGCCAAGATCCGCAACGCGGTCCGCAAGGAGAAGTGACCGTCACGGCCGTTGCGGCAGCCAACCTGCCGTCGCAACGGCCGTTACCCGCAGCCGCTGCTGCACGAGCCACTCACCACCAACAGCCATCAATTGGCTCAATCACTACTGGCCGCCTTTACCAGGCGCAAGTAGCTTCCTCCGGGTTGATCAAGTTCTTCGTCGACCTGGCGATACCGTCAGGCTGGGCGCAGATGGACAGAAGCGAGGGTGCCGCAGATGCGCAGGGGAATACGTCGAATGGCAGTAGCTGCAGGCACGATATTGGCTGCAGGGGCGCTACAGCTCGTTGTGACCGCTGAAGCCCAGGCCACGCCCGCGCAGTGTCGGTCGTATTTGCAGTCAGAGGGCTACATCGTCGGCCCCAACATCAAAGCCGCATGCGCTTCAGCCTCCAACAGTCCCATGGATGACGTGATACAGAGCAACATGCACTGCCAAGAGGGCCTGAGACTGCTCGGAGTCAAGTACGACGACGTGATTTTCGCTTGCCGGTATCACTAAGCCTCAGTAGTTCGTCTCCTCCGCCACGTAGGCGACTGCCGAGTTTGCAGCAGCAGTCCGCAAGGAGAAATAGGCCGGACGGCCGCCGCGACCACGATCACGTGGTCGCGGCGGCCGTTCGCTTCACCTGACGAGCGTCGCCCGCCAGGGCCGGTGGATGACCTCGCGGAACGCCGTGTGGGAGGGGCTGCGGCCGACGTGTCGGAAGGCCCAGTCCCGCGCGGCCTCGAACTCCTCCCCCGGCCCGGACGAGGCGCCGCACGCGATGCACTGCATCTCGAAGTCGACGGCCGGGGCCTCCGGCGCCACGTCCGGGCCGATCGTCCAGTCGGCCCACCGGATCACGGTGTGAGCGCTCACTTCTCCCACCTTCCGGCCATCTCCACGAGGGTCACGGGCCGCACGTCCTCGGGTGCCGCCTCCCACTCCAGTCCACCCCGCGGCGGACGAAGTTGCAGCCGCGGCCCCTCGTGCCCCATGACCTGGCCGACCTTGTCGCGGCGCGCGTCCACGACGAACGCACCCAGCTCGAGGGCGGTTTGACGCTCGGGGGCAGGGCAGCGGCAGACGACCGGTTCGGCGCGGCGGCGCCGGACGTCGATGCCGTGGGCGGTGACCAGGACGTGGACCGCCGACGATTGCGGCGGCGGCGCTGCGGCTGGAACCTCGACCGTTGCCGCCGGTGTGGGCGCCAACGCGACCCTTACCCGGCGGAAGAGGCGAGCGATAGAGTCCCGCATGTCATCAGCTCCTTGGAAACTGGTGGCCATGCCCCCGGGCCGGTCGGACGGTCGCGGGGGTCCTGTGACGAGTGCCACGGTAGCCACCTTGAGGCCCCTATATATAGCCAGCTACCCGTTCGGGTCTATATGTTCGATTGAGTGCGAACATATACAGTCCCTGCCGTGATGGAGTACGACCCGACGCGTCCCAAGTGGATTCAGATCGCCGACGTCATCCGACGGCGTATCAGCACTGGCGAGTACCCGCCGAACCACCTGATCTCCGAGGTGCGGATGGAGCAGGAGTTCGACGTTGCTCGGGTGACGATTCGAAAGGTGACCGCAGCCCTTCGGAAGGAAGGCCTGATCGTCACGACTCCCGGCATGGGATCGTTCGTCACCGCCCAGGACTCCACCACCTAGCGCCAAGGCGGCAACGCTCCCCCATCCGGAGGAGGACCACCCACGCACGTCATTCGGCCGACGGATGAGGTGACTTGGGGCGACGACCAGGATCGAAGGCGACTGATCTCTCAGCAGCGCACGCCTCCCGGATCGGAGCCATCCACGTGAACAGAACGACCCTTCGCCTCGCCACCCTCCTCGCCGCAGCGGCCGCCGTGACGGCAACCGTGGGCGTCGCCCCCGCCGTGTCGGCCGACCCCGCCCGCGACACCCCGGCCGCCGTCACGGCCACGGTTCCGGCCACGGCCACCACCACCGCCTCCATCAAGGGCTCGGCCCGCATGGCCTTCCCCGCGCCCGGCCACGACATCAGGATCACCGTCGACGCCCGCAGCACGTTCCCCTCAGCGGGCCATACCCTCCCGAGCGAGTCCTCGGGCACGTTCCGCATCTACCACAAGGTGGACCCGCTCAACGGCGAGCGGCCGAAGGTCTACTGGGGTGACTTCAAGGTGGACTGCATGACGTCCGGCGGCCCCAACGCGACCGTCACCGGCACGCTCGTACGTACCAGCCCCGATCACCCCTGGCAGAAGGAGCTCGACCCGAACGTCCGCATGGGCGTCAGCTTCTACGTCGCCGGCAAGGGCGGCGAGCCGAGCCGGATCGGGCTGTCCGGGGCCAGGAAGGGCGAGCAGCTCACCAAGTGCATGGCGCCGGCCCCCGACGCGGCAGTGATCGCGGGCGGTTACGACCTCAAGGCCAAAGGGCCGCTGAAGTAGGGCGCCTTCACTTCACCGCCGCGCTCTCCAGCACCGCGTCGACCTGCTCGCGCTCGGCCGGTCCGGCCGGCTGGGTGAGTCCGAGGAGGAAGGCGGAGCGGCTGTCGGAGACCGCGATGAGGGTCATGCGGAGGTGGGCGACGCCGCCCCTGCCGTCGTTCACCTTCAGCACCACGGTGTGCGCGGGGCGGCCGCTCACGGCCGTCGGCCGGGACGCCTCCCTCGTCGAGCTGCCGTCCGGGTAGAAGAACTCGGCGTTCGAGCGGGCCGCCCGCTCGGCCTGCCGCTGCAGGTCCGTTTCGGGGATCCCGCCGGCCCGGCCGGCGAGGACCACGGCGCCGCCCTTCTCGTCCCCGCCCTTCTCGTCCCCGCCCTTCCTCGTGATCGACGACGTGAAGGCATTGATGAGCTTCTTCCCCTCGTCGTGCTTCCACCCATCGGGTATCGCGTAGGAGAGGCCTGCCGCCTCGTCCGTCACCCGCGGCCGCCCGGCCAGCGGGCCGTCCTCGCCGCGCGTCAGCCACCAGCCGCCCACCCCGGCAGCCGCCAGCACGAGAACGACCACCGCCACGACACCGGCGACCACCGCCCGGCGATTCCCTGGCCGCGCCGCCTGAACCGGTGCCGCAACCGGCGGCGGGAACGGGGACGGGAACGCGGGCCCGAAGCCGGGCGCGTACCCGGGCTGCGGCGGGTACGACGGCGGGCACACGGGAGCGGGGGCAGGAGCAGGGGCGGGAGCGGGCGTCGTCATGCCCCCAGCATCCCCGCCGACCCCGTCCCCCGCCCTGAGCACTCCTACTCAGGCCACTACTCAGCTTTCCCGTGGCCCGCCGACTGGTAGGTAGGCACCCAGGGCAGCGGCCGCGACCTGGCAGAAATTCCCGAGCCCACTGGCCGACCGGCCAGCTACGATCACCGGCCATGCCTACCGATGCCCCATCCCCCGCCCACATAGTCGACCGCGCCCTCGACCGCATAGCCGCCGGATACGTCTTCCCCGACCGCGTCGACGCCATCGACACCGCCCTCCGCACCCGCCTCGCCGCCGGGGCGTACGACGGGCTCTCCGGCCCCGCCCTCTGCGAGACCGTCACCGCCGACCTCCAGCAGGCCTGCCCCGACCGGCACCTGCGGCTGCTGTGGCAGGACGAGCCGCAGTCGATGGACCCCGTCGACGAGGACGACGGGAAGGCCGCCTTTCTCGCGCTGATGCGGAACGAGAACCAGGGCGTGCGGCGCTTCGAGTTCCTGGACGGGGGCGTCGGGTACATCGACGTCCGGCGCGTCGCCTATCCCAGCGAAGGGGCCCGGACGATCGGCGCCGCCATGGAGATGGTGGCGGGCACCCGGGCGCTCGTCCTCGACCTGCGCGAGTGCCGCGGTGGCGCGCCCGAGGGCGCCGCCATGTGGTGCAGCTACTTCTTCCCCGACGACTCGACGCACCTCAACGACATTTACGAACGCGCCGGCGGCACCACCCGCCAGTACTGGACCTCCTCCCACCTCCCCGCGCCGCGCTACCTCGACCGGCCCGTGTACGTCCTCACCAGCGCCACCACCTTCTCCGCCGGCGAGGACATCGCGTACACCCTGCAGGCCCACGGCCGCGCCGTCCTCGTCGGCGAGACGACCCGCGGCGGCGCCCACCCCACCGCCCGCTACCCCGTCACGGAACACATCACCGTCACCGTTCCCAGCGCCCGCACCATCAGCACCGTCACCGGGACCAACTGGGAGGGCGTCGGCGTCGCACCGGATCTCCCCGTTCCCGCCGACCAAGCGCTCGACTCGGCACACAGCGAGGCTCTGCGACACATCGGGCACTCGAACGAGTGAACGCCCCCTGACCGCCGGACGGCCCTCCGCGGGCAGTCCTACCGTCAGGCCATGGTTACTTCGCACCACGAGGCAGCGCACCGGATCTTCCAGGACTGTCCGGAGCTGCTCGCGCCGGTGTTCCGGCTCCTGGACGTACCGTTTCCGGCGAAGGCATCAGTGGAGGTGCTCACGGCGGATGCCACCGAGATCAGACCGCTGGAGCGGCGCGTGGACAGCGTGCTGCGCATCGAGCCACCCGACGGCAGCAGCGGTTTCCTCCTGGCCATCGAGGCACAGGGGCGCCGCGACCCGGCCAAGGCGGTCAGCTGGGCGTACTACCTGTCCTTTCTGATGGCGAAGTACGCCTGTCCCGCGCTCCTTCTCGTGGTCTGCCACGACAAGGCGACGGCCAATTGGGCGGCCGGTCCCTTCCGGCTCGGCCCCGAGGGCTGGACCGCGCTGTCCGTACACCCTCTGGTTCTTGGACCCGTGAACGTTCCGGTCATCACCGACCCGGAGCGGGCCGCCCGGAACCTGGCGCTGGCGACGTTCTCGGCCATGACTCACGCCCGCAGTAAGGAAGCTCCGACCATACTGGAGGCGCTGGCACGTGCCCTGGCAATGGCCGACGAGGAGTCCGTCGCTTACTACGCGGAACTGTTGGAAATCGGCCTGGGAGAAACCCCGGCAGGAGACATCTGGAGGAACCTCATGCCCCGCAGCTACTTCCCCGGACGTGGCACCCTCATCGAGAAGACCTTCCTGGACGGCGAAGCCAAGGGACGAGCAGAGGGACGGGTGGAAGAACGTGCGCAGATGGTGCTGCACGTCCTGGAGAAGCGGGGGATCCCCGTGCCTGATGAGATCCGAGAGCGCGTCACGTCCTGCACCTACCTCGATATCCTGGCGGACTGGATGGATCGTGCCTTCGTCGTTTCCAAGGCCGAAGACATCTTCAACGACGAGCTCTGACACACCGGCACCATAAGAGGGGGCGCCCCGCCAACAGGCCGGGCGCCCCCTCAGTTCGTAAGAAACCTACGCGCTCTTCTCGTGCCGCTCCCCCGGCTCGTTCCCGCGCGTGCGCGGCACCAGGGTCGGGTTGACGTTCGACTGCACCACGTCCGCCGTGATGACGACCCGCGCGACGTCCTTGCGCGACGGGACCTCGTACATCACCGACATCAGGACCTCTTCCATGATGGCGCGCAGGCCGCGCGCGCCCGTGCCGCGCAGGATCGCCTGGTCGGCGATGGCCTCGAGGGCCGGGCGGTCGAAGTCCAGCTCCACACCGTCGAGTTCGAAGAGCCTCTGGTACTGCTTCACCAGGGCGTTACGCGGCTCGACGAGGATCTGGAGCAGCGCCTCGCGGTCGAGGTTGTGGACGGAGGTGATGACGGGCAGCCGGCCGATGAACTCCGGGATCATCCCGAACTTCACCAGGTCCTCCGGCATGACCTCCTGGAACTGGTCGCTGGCCTCGATCTCGCGCTTGGAGCGGATGGTCGCGCCGAAGCCGATGCCCTTCGCGCCCGCCCGCGACTCGATGATCTTCTCGAGGCCGGAGAAGGCGCCGCCCACGATGAACAGGACGTTCGTCGTGTCGATCTGGATGAACTCCTGGTGCGGGTGCTTGCGGCCGCCCTGCGGCGGGACGGAGGCCGTCGTGCCTTCCAGGATCTTGAGCAGGGCCTGCTGGACGCCCTCGCCCGACACGTCCCGTGTGATCGACGGATTTTCGCTCTTACGGGCGACCTTGTCGATCTCGTCGATGTAGATGATGCCGGTCTCGGCCTTCTTGACGTCGTAGTCGGCGGCCTGGATCAGCTTCAGCAGGATGTTCTCGACGTCCTCGCCGACGTAGCCGGCCTCCGTCAGGGCCGTGGCGTCGGCGATGGCGAAGGGGACGTTCAGCATGCGGGCCAGCGTCTGCGCGAGCAACGTCTTGCCGGAACCCGTGGGGCCGAGCAGCAGGATGTTGGACTTGGCGAGCTCGATGCCGTCGTCGCGGTTGTGGCCGCCGTTCTCGCCGGCCTGGACACGCTTGTAGTGGTTGTAGACCGCCACGGACAGGGCCTTCTTGGCCGCTTCCTGGCCCACCACATAGCCCTCGAGGAACTCGTAGATCTCCCGGGGCTTGGGCAGCTCCTCCCAGCGCACCTCGGAGGTCTCCGCGAGCTCTTCCTCGATGATCTCGTTGCAGAGGTCGATGCACTCGTCGCAGATGTACACACCAGGACCCGCGATGAGCTTCTTCACCTGCTTCTGGCTCTTGCCGCAGAACGAGCACTTGAGCAGGTCGCCGCCGTCACCGATGCGTGCCACGAGGTGCTTCCCCTTCGCCTGGGATCCGCCTTGCTCTGCGGACCCGGGTGCTTGCCTATCGACGGTACCTTGCCGGGCCCCCCGTGCGGGCCCCCCTTGGCCCTACTCGGCCAAGGGAGAACCCGTCGTCGGCGGCACGGTGGCCGAGACCGTTCCGGCCGGTGGGCGACGCCCGACCGGCCGGATCCGGATCAGACCGACACGGACGACTTGCGCGTCGAGACGATCTGGTCGACGAGACCGTACGCCAGCGCGTCCTCAGCGGTGAGGATCTTGTCGCGCTCGATGTCGTCGCGGATCTTCTCGATCGGCTGGGTGGAGTGCTTGGCCAGCATCTCCTCCAGCTGCGTACGCATGCGCATGATCTCCTGAGCGGCGATCTCCAGGTCGGAGAGCTGCTCCCGGCCCGTCTGGCTGGAGGGCTGGTGGATGAGCACGCGGGCGTTCGGCAGGGCCATCCGCTTGCCGGGGGTACCGGCAGCCAGCAGGATCGCGGCGGCGGAGGCGGCCTGGCCCATGCAGACGGTCTGGATGTCCGGCTTCACGAACTGCATCGTGTCGTAGATGGCCGTCAGGGCCGTGAACGAGCCACCGGGGCTGTTGATGTAGATCGAGATGTCGCGGTCGGGGTCCATCGACTCCAGGCACAGCAGCTGCGCCATGACGTCGTTGGCAGAGGCGTCGTCGATCTGGACGCCGAGGAAGATCACGCGCTCCTCGAAGAGCTTCGCGTACGGGTCGTACTCGCGCACGCCCTGCGAGGTGCGCTCGACGAAGCGCGGGACCACGTAGCGGCCCTCGGCCGGCAGGCCGGAGAACTGGGCCTGGGCCTGGGGGCCGGTGTAGAGGCCGCTGGGGGACGAGATGTTCATGCGGGTGTTCACCATCCTGGTGGCGGTCTGTGGGCTGGGGTACGGCTGAACGGCGGTACTGCCGGGACGAGGGTCCGCGCGGGCCCGGGAAGGAGCCCCGCGCGGGCCCTGGAAGGGCCTTGCGGCCCCTGAAGGGCCCCTGGGCCCGGGACGAGGCCCGGAACGCGGGGATCAGGCCCCGGTGCCGCCGCCGCCCGGAACGCCGGAGGCGTGCGTGATGATCTCGTCGATGATCCCGTACTCCTTGGCCTCCTCGGCGGTGAACCAGCGGTCGCGGTCACCGTCGCGGATGATCGTCTCCACGGTCTGGCCGGTGTGGTGAGCCGTGATCTCGGCCATGCGCTTCTTGGTGCGCAGCAGCTGCTCGGCCTGGATCTTGATGTCCGAGGCGGTGCCGCCGAGGCCCGCGGAGCCCTGGTGCATGAGGATGTCGGTGTTGGGCAGCGCGAAGCGCTTGCCCGGGGTGCCACCGGTCAGCAGGAACTGGCCCATGGAGGCGGCGAGGCCCATGCCGATGGTGACGACGTCGTTCGGGATGTACTGCATGGTGTCGTAGACCGCCATGCCGGCCGTCACCGAGCCGCCGGGGCTGTTGATGTAGAGGTAGATGTCCTTGGCCGGGTCCGCGGCCAGGAGGAGCATCTGCGCGGTGATCTTGTTGGCGATGTCGTCGTCGACCTGCTGGCCGAGGAAGATGATCCGCTCCCCGAGCAGCCGGTTGTAGACCTGGTCGCCGAGGCCACCACCGATGGCGATCTCACCGGCGGCGGAAGGCATCAGATTCGTCACGTATCCACCTGCTCGTCTCTGACGGCAACGGGCCGTCTCCGCGTCTTCTCTGGGGACCGGGGCCGGCACGGCCGGACCGCGTCCGGCGCACTGCCAAGTCTTCCCCTGCCCTCGTATCTACGGACCCTAACGCGCTGGTCGGCAGGCGCCATCCCGCATCAGGAACTGTTCGCTCTGAGCGCAGGTTCGACGGGGGCCACAGCCCTGCGGCACCACGCCCGCCGCCCCCGTGGAGCACGGCGGGCCCGGTCGCCGTCCCCTTCCGCCGGGTGGCGGCTGGGGACGGCGTCCGGGCCCGTCCGTAAAGGCTCCGTCCGGGCGGGCGCGAGGATTCCTCACGCCCCCCTGCGGATCAGCTGAGGCCGATCGGCTCGGCTCAGGCCTCGGTCTTCTCGTCGCCGGCCTCGGCGGCCTCGACGACGGCCTCGGCGGCCTCGTCCTCGTCCTCGAGGTCGACGACCTCGCCGTTGGAGTCCTTGACCGTGGCGGCCTCGACGACGGTCGCGAGGGCCTTGCCGCGGGCGACCTCACCGACGAGCATCGGGACCTGGCCCTGCTCGACGACGGCCTGCGCGAACTGGTCGGGGCTCATGCCGGAGGACTGGGCACGGCGCATGAGGTGCTCGGTGAGCTCCTCCTGGCCGACCGAGACCTTCTCCTTGTTGACGATCTCGTCGAGGATGAACTGGGTCTTGATGCCCTTCTCGGCCTGCTCCTTGAGCTCGGCCTCGAACTCCTCGGCGGACTTGCCCTGCATCTCCAGGTACTTGTCCAGCGTCATGCCGATCTGGCCGAGCTGGTGGTGCTCGAGGTTGTGCTTGCGGGTATTGACCTCGTCCTCGAGCAGCTTCTCGGGCATCGGCACCTCGACCAGCTTGATCAGCTCGTCGAGGACCTTCTCCTGGGCCTGGGTGGCCTGGTCGAACTTCTTCATCCGCTCGAGGCGCTTGCGGCTGTCCGCCTTGAGCTCCTCGAGGGTGTCGAACTCGCTCGCCAGCTGGGCGAAGTCGTCGTCCAGCTCGGGCAGTTCGCGGGCCTTGACGGCCTTGACGTCGACCTTGATCTCGGCGTCCTTGCCCTCGGCGCTGCCGCCCTTGAGCTGGGAGGTGAAGGTGGCGGAGCCGCCGGCCTCCAGGCCCTTGACCGCGTCGTCGATGCCCTCGAGCAGCTGGCCGGAGCCGATGGTGTAGTCGACGTCGGAGGCGACGCCGTCCTCGAGCACCTCGCCGTCGACCTTGGCCTCGAGGTCCACGGTGACGATGTCGCCCTCGGCGGCGGCGCGCTCGACCGGGGAGGTGGTGGCGAAGCGGTCGCGCAGCTGCTCGACGGACTTCTCGACGTCCTCGTCGCTGACCTCGACGGCGTCGACGGTGACCTCGATACCGGAGTAGTCCGGGATCTCCAGGGTCGGGCGGACGTCGACCTCGGCGGTGAAGGAGAGCAGCTCGCCGTCCTTCAGCTCGGTGATGTCGACCTCGGGCTGGCCCAGCGGGTTCAGGTCGGCCTCGTTGACCGCCTCGGTGTAGAACTTCGGAAGGGCGTCGTTGACGGCCTCCTCCAGCACCGCACCGCGGCCGAAGCGCTGGTCGATGACACGGGCCGGGATCTTGCCCTGGCGGAAGCCCTTCACCGTGACCTGCTTGTTGATCTTCTTGTACGCCGCGTCGAGGCTGGCCTTGAGCTCCTCGAAGGGCACCTCGACAGTGAGCCGAACCCGAGTCGGGTTCAGGGTCTCCACGGCGCTCTTCACGGTTCGGTCTCCTTGGGGCTGACTTCTTGGATTCTGCTGATGTTCAGCGGATCGCGCCCGGTAGAGAGACACACAGACGCGCAGCTTGCATAGTAACCGCAAGCAGGATGGGCCCCACAATGTGATCTTGCTGGTCGGGGTGGCCGGATTCGAACCGACGACCTTCCGCTCCCAAAGCGGACGCGCTACCAAGCTGCGCCACACCCCGTCGGTGCGAGACGTAGGGTACATGCCCCCGGGGGTGTCGGATGCCGCTTGAGCGGAGTACGGACGGGGCGCGGGCGGAGCACGGACCGGGGCGCGGGGGCGCGCGGGCGGGATGACGGACGTGATGACCGACGGGGCACGGACGGGGTCGCCGACGGGGGCCAGGGACCCGGTCGCGGGGGTGGCGTGCGGCGCACGGCCCCGACCCGCTACGATGCACTGCGTGCCGCCACGCGATCGGGCGTTCGGCGGCGCACGCGGGCGTAGCTCAATGGTAGAGCCCCAGTCTTCCAAACTGGCTACGCGGGTTCGATTCCCGTCGCCCGCTCCACGCTTGCGCGTCACGACGCCTCCGGCTCCGCCGGAGGCGTTTCGCATTTTCCCCGCGTGCCCTCAGAACTTGATGCCGTTTATGGTCTGGGCGATCGAGTCCAGGAACCGCTGGATGGACGGCGCCATGCCCGTGGAGGCCAGGAAGAAGCCGAAGAGGATGGCGACGATCGCGGGCCCCGCCTTGATGTTGTTGCTGCGGATCATCACCACCAGGATGATCGCCAGAAGCAGCACCACTGACAGCGAAATGGCCACAACTGATCACACCTTCGGTAGGACGACCGGCCCGCTCACCACCATCGTGCCATCAACTCACGCTCCGGTGCGATGCCGTGACGATTCGTCGGCTCGGACCAGGGACGCTGTCAGCGACGTGGACAGGAATCGCAGGCAGCGCGGAGTGGCGGATTCCATGCGTTCGGAGCAAAAGTCCGACTAAAGGCCCGGCAGGGTTCCGGCTGAAGCTCCGGTTTGGTTCCGGTTGAAGCTCCGGCTGGAGGTGCAACTGCAGGTCCGGCCGTGGGTAGGGCCTGGCGGCCAGGGGTTTTACGGGCTCCGCATCCGCCGCTAGGGTGCCTCGAATGTCCCCCACCGCCTCACCTGTCACAGTGGCCCCCGCTCCCACGCCACCGGTCGCGGCGGCCGGCGCCCCGGCCGGGCGCGACCCGTTCTTCGACAACGCGAAGTACCTGGCGATCGTCCTGGTCGCCCTCGGGCACGCATGGCAGCCGCTGACGTACACCAGTCAGGCGGCGACCGCGCTGTACTACACGGTCTACGCGTTCCACATGCCGGCCTTCATCCTCATATCGGGCTACTTCTCGCGCAGCTTCGACATGAGCCCCGCCAAGGTGAAACGCCTGATCACGGGCGTGGTGGTGCCGTATCTGATCTTCGAGTTCGGCTACACGTACTTCCAGCACTGGGCGGAGGACGACGCCCCGCCGGAGCCCGTCTCGCTGACCAACCCCTGGTACCTGAACTGGTTCCTGGCGGCGCTGTTCGTCTGGCGGCTGACCACGCCCCTCTGGAAGGTGATCCGCTGGCCGGTGCCGGTCGCGTGCGTGATCGCCGTGCTCGCCGCGGTCTCCCCCGAGGTCGGCAACGACTTCGACCTGCAGCGGGTGCTGCAGTTCCTGCCGTTCTTCGTGCTGGGCCTGCACATGCGGCGCGAGCACTTCGAGCTGGTGCGGCGGCGCTGGGTGCGGATCGCGGCCGTGCCGGTCTTCGCCGCGGCGATCGCGGTGGCGTACTGGAGCCCGCCGCAGTTGAACACCGAGTGGTTCTTCCACAACGACAGCGCCCAGGGCCTGCACGAGTCCGCCTGGACCGCCCCGCTCGTCCTCCTGGCCCTCTTCGCCGTCGCCGCCGTGCTCACGGCCTGCTTCCTGGCCTGGGTGCCCCGCCGGAAGATGTGGTTCACCGCGCTGGGCGGCGGCACCCTGTACGGCTTCCTGCTGCACGGCTTCCTGATCAAGCTGTCGCGGTGGTGGGAGTGGTACGACGCCGCCGACTGGATCCGCAAGCCGGTCGGCGAGGTCCTGGTGACCGTCCTGGCGATCGCGATGATGACGCTGCTGTGCACCCAGCCGGTGCGGCGGGTGTTCCGGTTCGTGATGGAGCCGCGGATGGAGTGGGCGTTCCGGAAGAAGTGACGAAGCCGGAAGAAGTGAAGAAGTAGAGGTGTGCGGAAGCGGAGGAGGCCCCGGCGTCGGACGACGCCGGGGCCTCCTCCCGTCTTCTCAGCTCTCCTCGGACGTCCGCAGGTAGCGCACCAGCTGCTCGAAGGCCGTCCAGCCCGCAGCGGAGGAGCCGTCGCCCAGCGGGTAGTAGAAGCCCGGCCGGGTGCTCGGGCCGAGCCGCACCGGGGGCTCCTCCAGCGGGGTGCGGCTCGCGTGGTCGCGGCCCACCGTGCGGACCTCCCCCGGGCCCAGGACGAACGCGAACGGCACCGGCGGCCGCTCGAAGCGGGGCGGGACGCTCAGGTCGCGCCGCGCCTCGCGCAGCTGGCACAGCATGGACTCCACGCCGTGCCCGGTCACCAGCACCTCGGCCAGCTTCCGCAGCTCCTCGAGCGGCGGCGCCTCGCCGGGGCCGTAGCCCACCGCGAGGGTGACGTCCTCCTCGACACCCTCGGCCGTGCGCACCACGCGCAGGGTCGCGTGGGCGGGGCGCTCGGGGGTGCCGACGGCCACCGTCCAGGTGGGCTGGGGGGCGCGCTCGTGGGCCAGTCGGGTCAGCTGCCGGCGGGACCAGGGCAGGTTCGCGGGCTCGGCGGTGCCCCAGCCGGCGGGCGGCCCGCCGGTCAGGGCCTGCCAGGCGGTCTCCAGGGCGCCGCCGAGGACGAGCTCGTCGTCGGGCTGGTGGCGGGTGCGGAAGGACAGCAGGAGCTGGCGCTCGTCGGTGGGGCCGACCTCACCGAAGGCGGGGGCGACGGGCGTCTCGCCGTTCTCGTCACGGGCCGGGGCGAAGGCGCCGTCCTGCCAGCGCAGCACCGCGCCGGACAGCCCGTCGTAGTAGCCGATGCGCTCGTCCTGCACGACCCACCGCGAGGGCGGTGCGGTCAGCAACGCGCGCGTGGCCAGAGAGAGTCGGCAGTGGCCGGGGGTGACGATCTGCAGGCCCCGGTCGCTGGCGGTGGCGGCCCGCAGGGCCTCGGAGAGCCATGTGGTCATGGCGATGACCGGACGATCCTGCAGGACGACGGCCGTCCGGTCGGTGAGCACGTCGACGGCCGGCTGGGCGGCGGCGGGCCCGGGGACGGCGGTGATGCCCGAGGTGTCGACGGGCGTGCCCGCGTCGTCCGTGCCGGGGGCTCCGGGCGGCCAGACGCGGCCGCCGAGCAGGTGGGCCAGACGCGCGGCGAACACGCCGGCCAGGGGCTCGGCCTGCGGTACGGCCGTGGAGGCGCGGGCCTCGATCCACCACAGGGGGCCGTCGCCGAGTTCCCGCTCGTCGACGCCGAGCAGGCGGGCGGCCTCACCGGGGACGCGCAGCAGCAAGGGGGCCTCGATGGAGACCAGCGGCCGGCCCTCTTCGCCGCAGAGCTGGACCACGGCGTCGTCGGCGGTGGTGTGGATCCGCAGGTCCGGGCCGCCGGCGAGCAGTCCGGCCAGGACGCTCCAGGCGTCCGGCATGCGCTCGGTGAGCGCGATCACGTCCTTGGTCATGGGTTACGCCCCCGTGGTGTCGGTGTCGTCGTCGGCCGCCAGCGCCGTCTGGATCAGCCGGACCGGCTCGCCGCGGCGTACGAGCGTGCCCCGGCCGGGGGGCTGGTACGCGGCGTAGACGCCGGGGAAGAGCTGGCCCTCCTGCCGGTCGCCGGTCATGACGACGGCGGTGGTGCCGCTCTCCCGGAGCGTCATCAGGAACGGCTCGTACAGCGCCCGTGAGGCGCCGGCCACGCGGCGGGTGACCACGAAGTGCAGGCCGATGTCCTGTGCGGAGGGGATGAACGGCAGGAAGGGCGCGAGCGGTTGCTGGCCGGCGGTGGTGAGGATGTCGTAGTCGTCGATGAGGATGACGATGCGCGGACCGGAGTACCAGGTGCCGGACGCCAGGGCGTCCTGGGTGTCGTCCGGCATGCGCTTCTCGAGCTCGGTGGCGATGCCGGTGGCCAGGGCGCCGCAGAGCCGGGAGTTGTGGGCGTAGCCGCCGCGGTACTCCTCGGGCACCAGCGTGCGCAGGCCGCGGCGCGGGTCCATGACGGCGAAGACGAGCTCGTCGTCGGAGTAGCGCTCCATCAGGCCCTGGGCGACCAGGCGCAGCAGGTTGGTCTTCCCGCACTCGCTGTCGCCGAGGATCATCAGGTGCTGGTCGCGCTGGAACAGGTCCAGCAGGACGGGGGCGAGGGCCGTCTGGTCCAGTGCGATCGGCACCCGGTTGGGCTCGGTGGTCGTCGAGGGCAGCGAGGCGGCCGGGATGCGGGCGGGCAGGACGCGCACCCGCTGGGCGCCCTCGCCGGACCAGGCCGAGGCGATGACGGTGACGGCCTGTTCGACGGCGGGGCCCAGCTCGGAGGTGGCGGCGAGGGAGTCGATGCGGGGCAGCGCGGTCTGCGCGAAGAGCTTGCCGTCGGTCAGGACGCGGCCGGGCTCGTCCGCGCCGAGGGTCTCGGCGAGCTTGCGGTCGATGCTGCTGTCGCCGGCGTCGTTCAGGCGCAGTTCGACGCGGGTGCCGAAGGTGGCCTGGGTGGCGATGCGGACGTCGTTCCAGCGGAGCATGGACGCCACGACATGGATGCCGTAGCCGCCGCCGCGCTTGAGGAGATCGGTGACGGCGTCCTCGATCTCGGCGAAGTCGTCGCGCAGGGCGCCGAAGCCGTCGATGACCAGGACGATCTCGGTGGAGGCGAGTTCCGGCAGCCGTCCGTCGGCGCGCAGTTCGCGCAGCCGCTCGACGGAGTCGATGCCGTGCTCGCGGAAGAGTTCCTCGCGTTCGGCGAGCATGCCGCGCACTTCCTCGACGGTACGGGCGGCACGCTCGCGGTCGGCGCGGCCGGCGATGCCGCCGACGTGCGGCAGTCCGCTCAGGGCGGCGAGGCCGCCGCCGACCAGGTCGAGGCCGTAGATGCCGACCTCGCGCGGGGTGTGGGTGAGCGCGAGGGACAGCGCCAGGGTACGCAGCAGGGTGGTCTTGCCGGACTGGGGGCCGCCGATGAGGGCTGCGTGGCCGCCGGCGGTGGTGAGGTCGAGGATCCACTGGCCCTGCCACTGCTTGGCGGGGTCGTCGAGGATGCCGAGTGGCACCTTGAGCGGGCCGGGACGCGCCGAGAGCTGCATGCCGCGGGCGCCGGCCTGCAGGGGGCCGGCGGCGGTGTCCAGTGCGATGGCCCGGGGCAGGGGCGGCAGCCAGATGGCGCGGGTGGGGGCGGCCGCCTCACGGAGCTGGTCGACGACGACGGACATGACGGTGGGGCCGGGGTTGCGGTGGCGCATGGCCGGTTCCTCGGCGCCGGAAGCCGGCCCGTCCTCGGGTTCGCCGAGGGTGTTGAAGTCGGGGTAGGACAGGACGGTGAGGCCCGCGTCCTCGGTGTCGCGCCGGGTGGGTCCGCGGTAGGGGCCGGAGACGAAGCCGGCCTTGAACCGCTCGTAGGCGCTGACGTCGACCTTGAGGTAGCCGAAGCCGGGGATGGGCGGCAGGTTGAAGGCGTCGGCGGTGTCGAGGACGGTGCGGGACTCGTCGGCGGAGAAGGTGCGCAGGCCGAGCCGGTAGGACAGGTAGGTGTCCAGGCCCCTGAGCTTGCCGCCCTCGATGCGCTGGCTGGAGAGCAGCAGGTGGACGCCGATGGAGCGGCCGATGCGGCCGATGGACAGGAACAGGTCGATGAAGTCGGGTTTGGCGGTGAGCAGTTCACCGAACTCGTCGATGACGACGAAGAGGTGGGGCAGCGGGTCGAGGTCGGGGCGGGTCTCGCGCAGCGCGGCGTAGTGGCCGATGTCGGCGACGTTGCCGGCGTCCTTGAGGACCTGCTGGCGGCGCTGGACCTCGCCGGCGAGGGAGGAGTGCACGCGCTCGACGAGGCCGGCCTGGTTCTCGAGGTTGGTGATGACGCCGGCGACGTGCGGCAGGTCGGCGAAGGGCGCGAAGGTGGCGCCGCCCTTGTAGTCGACGAGGACCATGGCCAGATCCTCGGGTGGGTGGGTGGCCACCAGGGCGAGGACGAGGGTGCGCAGGAGTTCGCTCTTGCCGGAGCCGGTGGCGCCGACGCACAGGCCGTGGGGGCCCATGCCGAGTTCGGAGGACTCTTTCAGGTCGAGCAGGACGGGTTCGCGGCTGTCGCTGACGCCGATGGGGACGCGCAGGAAGGCGCGTTCGCCGCGGGGCTGCCAGAGCCGGCCGGTGTCGAGGGCGGCCGGGTCGTCGATGCCGAGGAGTTCCATGAAGTCGACGGGGCCCGACAGGGGCGCGTCGACGAGGGATTCGGCGGACAGCCGCAGGGGTGCCAGCAGCCGGGCGATGCCCTCGGCGCCGGCGGCGGTGGCCGCGTCGGCGGTGCCGTGGGCGGTCAGCGGCTGGGCGGGGCGCAGGTCCTCCATGTGGACGCGGTCGCCGTCGACGGTGATGCGCAGGGAGACCTGGCCGGGTTCCTGTACGCGCTCGGCCACCAGGTGCAGCACGGTGACGCCCATGTCCGGCAGCGTGACGGCGTCGTCGGGGCGCGGCAGGTCGCGGGCGTCGGTGCCGTACTCGTCGCTGACGACGAGCAGTCGGCCGGCCATGTCGAGGGCGTCCCGGCCGGCCAGGCCGCGCCGGACCTCGGCGGCGTAGGAGGCGCGGGCGCGCAGGTCGCGGTGGATGAGCCGGGCGAGCTGGGGTGTGGAGGGGGCGATGCGGCGGGCGCTGACGGGCCCGTCGTGCTCCTCGGGGTCGAGGGTGTGGGGGAGCCACTTGAGCCAGGCCCAGTCGGCCATCCGCTCGCCGGGGCAGGCGAGAGCGAGGCCGAGGTCGTCGGGGGCGTGGGCGACGGCGGCCTGGGTGAGCAGGGCGCGGGCGACGCGCAGGACGCCTTCGCGGTCGCCGACGACGCTGACGTTGCCGACGCGGTCCAGGGGCACGGTCAGGGGGAGGTCGACAGCGGTGGAGAATCGATTCTTCAGCGCCCCGGCCTCATTGAGCATGAACTGGTCGGGCGGCGTGAGGACGCTGCTGCCGCCGGGCCTGCCGACGGTGACGGGCCGTACGGGCATCTCGCCGGTGCCCACCCGCACCCGCAGGAAGTCGGCGTCCAGGCGACGGCGCTCCCACAGCCGGGCGGGGTCGCGCACGATGTCGTACAGCGCCTCGGGCGGCGGGTCGAGCACGCGGGCCGCGGCGCGGCGTTCGCGCTCCTCGGCGGCCAGTTCGTCGCGCAGCTCCTCGAGGTAGTCCAGGTAGCGCTCGCGCTGCTGGCGACGGGTGCGCTGGGCCTTGCCGCGCTGCGACAGGAGCATGGCGACGGATCCGATGACGGTGACCACCAGCACGATCGCGCCGAGGGCGGCGAACTGGCTGTTGCGGATGACCGTCATCATCACGACGGAGCTCATGACGCCCGCGATGGGCATCAGGGAGTGCAGGGCGCCGCCCGTCTTGCCCTCGGGCAGGTTCGGCGGCGGCTCGATGGTGCGGGCCTCCGGGGTCGCCAGGGGCCGGGTGGTGCGCGCGGGGCGGTGGACTATGCGGGTGGTCATCGGGTGCGTCGCCTGCTCATGGCTCGGGTCAGGACCTCGGCTGCGAGTTCGGTGACGGCCTCGCGGGTGCCCTGGCCCAGGAGTTCGTCGCGGATGGGACCGCCGGCGGCCAGGTGCCGGTCGTAGGGAAGCATCAGCACCTTCACGCCGTCGAGCCCGAGGTGCTCGCTCGCCGCGTTCACGTCGAGCGTCATATGGGGGGACGACGCGGCGACGATCACCACGGTTCCCTCGAGCATCGTGGGTCTGCCGAGCGAGGCCATCCAGTCCAGCACCGCGCGGGTGCTGATGACGCCCTCGACGGTGGCGGGGGCGACGAGCACCCGGGCCTGGGCGGCCCACAGGGCGGTGCGGGACAGCTCGCTGGGCAGCGTCTCGCAGTCGACGACGGTGATGCCGAAGTAGCGACGCAGGGCGACCATCACCGAGCGGTACTCGGACAGTTCCAGCCGGCTGCCGACGCGGCCCTGGCTGCCGGGCAGCAGCCAGCCGCGGTCCGGGAGCTGGACGAGGTAGCCGATGACGTCGGTGATCCGCATCGACGGGTCGATGATCCGGGCCAGGTCGGCGGCCGTCCACTTCACCCTGGTGGCGCCGAGCCGGGCCGGGAGGGTGCCCAGGGCGGCGTCGGCCTCGAGGGTGAGCACCGGATCCTGACGGTAGTGCGCGTAGGTGCGGCCGAGGAGGGCGGCGACGGTGGTCTTGCCCGCGCCGCCGCGGATGCTGGTCACGGCGATCTGACGGCCCGTGGTGAGCGGCTGCTGCAGCGCCTGGGCGACGCGCGTCGCCTCGTCCACATCGCGGGTGGCCGAGGAGCCGACGAGCCGGCGCAGCGAGCGGGAGGTCCGCTTGACGGCGGAGTCGCCGCTGAGCGGCTTGCCCTTGATCAGCTCCTCGGGGAGCGGGATCTCGGTGGTGAGGGGGCTGGGCAGCGGCCGTGGGGCGGCGGGCTCGGGTGCCGGTGCCGGTGCGGGCGCCGGGGGCACGGGGGCGGAGGCCTCGGCCTCGCGCCTCGCGGCCACCTCCCCGAGCTTGTCCAGCTCCTTGATGTCGTCCGTCAGATTGCGCAGATTGCGCAGGACGTCGCCCTGCCAGTCGTCCTGGGACATGCGTCTCTCCCGCAACTCAGAACTGGTGGAGGAGGCGTACGTACACGCCGAAGACCCCGACGGCGAGCGGGAAGAGCGCGATCACTCCAAGGGTCTCGACGAGGTCCACGGCCCGGCGCAGCCGGACGCGTACGTGCTCGGGCGGCCGCACGGCCAGCACGCCCAGCGGTACGAGGGCCGCCGTGCACAGCGCCGCCAGCGGCCCGTACGGGGTGCCGGCGGTGTGGTCGATCCACAGCATCGCCAGGCGCACCAGCAGCACGAGGGCGCTCACGAGGAGCGCCACGACCTCGGCCACCAGCGGGAACGCCCGGGAGCGGGAGAGCAGGACGACGGCGAGGCCGCAGGCGAGCCCGACGGTCCAGCCGGTGGGCGCGGTCAGGGCCAGCAGGCCGCCCGCCGCGGCGGACGCGGCAACGACGACGGTGGCCAGCGCCAGGCCCCGGTGGGTGGCGGCCAGGGCGGTCTCGACCTGGTGGCGGCTGACGGAGGCACCGCCGGAGCGGCGGTCGTCGAGCGCGGTCAGCCCGGCGGCCATCAGCGCCAGGCGCGGCAGCAGGCCGAGCACGATGACGGAGACGACGGCGAGCACGGCACCGACCCGGGCCGGATCGTCCTGGAACAGGCAGACGACCTCCCAGACGGCGGCGGTCGCCGCGATCGCGCCGGCGCCGGTCAGGCCGCCGCGCCCGACGGGCGAGAACAGCCCGAGCAGCGCCAGGGTGACGGTCAGCGCGGCGGCCACGCCCGCGAGCCGGGCGGGCCCGGACCAGGCGTGCGCGTCGGCCGCGGCCCAGGCGGCGGCCAGGCCCAGCGCGCCGCCGGTCAGCATCAGGGTGATCCCGAGTGCGCGGCCGCCGGCCTTGGCGGTGACGGCCCCGGCGGCTGCCACGAGGACGGCCGCGACGGCCGTGCCCACAGCCACGGCCGCCGGGCCGAGGCTGGCGCGGGCGAGCAGGGCGGCGGTGACGGCCAGCGCCACCGTGGTCGCGCCCGCGGTCCAGCGCCGCGCCTCGGGGCGCCAGCGCCAGGCGCGTACGTCCAGGTCCTCGGCGACCTCGTCGGTGACGTCGTGCACGACGGGAGCGGAGGGAGCGTCGTCGACGCGGACGAGCCGCAGCACCGCGCCGTCGGGCACGGCGGCGTCCGCGAGGGTGCCGTCCTGCGGAAGAACCGTTCCTTCAGCGGTCATCAGATGACGGGCCATGGGACGGCCGCCACTGTGGTCGTCGTCCAGCAGCCGCAGAACGTCCGGGAGAAGCCGGCCGATTTGCTCGTCGGCGGGCAAAACAAGATCGACTCTTCGTCGTTCTCCGACGAGAGTGATCCTGCTCAATTCCGTGCGCTGCTTTGCCCCCACGTTCACCACGCGCCAGAACCTATCATCGGGGCGACTCCGTCACTTTGTGGGTCGGTTTGGGGGTTGATCCGGTGGTCGGTTTGCGCGTCTGCTTCGGTTTTGCCGATGCGCTGTGGGACGGCCGGGTGCGCGGCCGCGGCGAAGTCGAGGGCTCCGGCTCGGAAGCCGGCGCCGGCGGCGACGAGGACACCGCCGGGGGTGAAGGGGCCGGCGGAGACGAGGAAACCGACGGTGAGGAGAGCGACGGCGTAGCAACCGGCGCATAGCGCTGCTGTTGCTGTTTCTGCTGCTCTTTCTGCTTGGCCAGAGTGTGCTGAATGAACGACCACCCCACACAACCGGCACACAGCACTGCCGCGACGGCAATTCCGGCGAATACCTTGCCGAGCTTTTCGTCCGCACTGCGGCGGGCCCGCTGGGCGCCGTGGAGCAGTGCGTCCCGCATTCGCCGGCGCCGTACCGTCACCGACTCCAGTAGCTGGCTGTCGTAATCCTTCGTCATCTTTCCCCGTTTTCGTCGTACCAGGCCAGCAGGGTGGCCGGCACGGCGTCCAGCAGCCCGTCCCGCACGGCGGTCCCGATCCTGCCGTCGCAGAACCGCTCACCGCGCACGATCGCGGTGGCCGCGCGGACGGCCTCGGCGGCGCCCCCGGCGAACGTTCCGTCCGGCGCGAGTTTCGGCATCGGGTGGTCCATCCACCGGTACTTCGGCGTCACGGCACCGACGCCGGAGAGCGCGCCGACCACGCGCAGCAGACGCTCGCTGTAGAGCGGGTACCGCAGCTGGTAGGCGCCGTCGGGCCGCTGCCCGCCCTCGCTCCAGCGCACGTCGCGGTCCTCGTCGGTGAGCGCGGCCGCCGCCTCGCGCAGGGTCCGCCAGGCGCGCGCGTCGTCGCGGTGGAGCTGGGCCAGGAGCAGCCAGTCGTCGGGGTCGTTCAGCCCGAGCAGAGCGCGCACGCGCGCGTACTTCTCGCGCAGCCGCTCGCGGGTGGCCGCGTCGTCGAGGGCGCCAAGGCGGTCGGGGTCGGCGTTGTGGGCGAGGTCAGCGGCCTTGACCAGGAGTGCGCCGGGGGTGACGAGGATGCGGGCGGCGTAGTCCTCGAGGGCTTCGCCGGGCCGCTTGGTGACGGCCAGGACGATGTCCTTGGCGGCCTGGGGCAGCGGGGCCGCGGCCAGCCACTCGGCGGTCACGGCACCGTCCTCGACGGCATCGTGCAGCCAGGCGGCGGCGATCTGCGCCTGGCTCCCGCCGCGCTCGCGCACGCCATCGGCGACGGCGGCCAGGTGCTCGGCGTAAGGGCGGCCGGCCTTGTCGGTCTGCGCGGCGTGCGCACGGCGGGCGAGGGCCTCGACCTCGGCGAGGGTCATGGGTGTGGTCATGGGCGGTCCCCTTGTTCCAGTGCCTCGGCTACCCGCGCGCGGATGTCCGCGTCGCCGACCGTCAGCACATACTCGGCGAACCGGCGCTTGTCCGGTCCGTCCGCGCGGTCGACGATGGCCATGGCGTGGTTCAGCACCCGATGGTAGGAGGCGACCGCGATCACCTCCATGGCGAGGTCGACCGCCAGGGGCGCGTCGACGAGGGCCACGGCGCAGGCGAGGTCGACGAGCTGTGTAGGCCGGTCGAACCGGACCTGATCACCGGCCACCAGGGACCGCACCCCGCGCCGAATGGTCTCCTCGACGTCGTCGAGCATGACGGCGAGCGCGGCCTCGTCCAGCTCCGGTTCAAGTTTCTCGTCGAAGTACTCGCTGTCCGCGATGCGCACCAGGGCGCGCAGCGCCTCGATGCGCAGGCCGGTGGTCCCCTTCTCCTCGGCCAGGTCGCCGCCGAGGCCGACGGCCCAGGCCAGTTGCGCGAAGGTGCTGTCCACGGAGAACTTGCGGTCGACACTGAAGTCGTACCAGGGCGTGTTCCGCTCGTTCCTGGGGTCGGCGGCGGCCCGCAGCACGGCTTCGTAGCCGGCCCGTTCTCCCCACGCGGTCAGCACCATGCAGGCGACGAATCGCTCCAGCTCGGGGGCAGTGACGTCGTTCATCAACGCCGTGAATCCAGGGACGCGTTGGAGGTGGCGGGGGTCCTCGACGGCGCCGTAGATGACGTCGTCGATGTCGTCGGCGGGGTTGCCGTCGAAGTCGACGTACAGCAATGCGTCAAGGCCGCCCATGGAGTACCGGCACCTCTCTTGTCCTCGTCGCTCGTCGCTATGCCCCCCCGCCTGTGACCCTGCGTTCCTACGATCCGCGTGCGGCCTGGAAGGCCATGAACGCGACCCAGAGCACGGGTATCAACAGCCCCAGCGCGACGGGACGCTTGAACAGCGGCAGCCCGGGATCGAGCTGCGTGCCGGGCTGGCCGGGGACCGGGGGCTGGAGCTGGTTCAGCTTGAACCTGACGAATACGTTCCAGAGCAGGGTGAACGGCGTCAGGATGACGAGCGAGATGGGGCTCCACCAGCCCTGCACCAGCGTTTTGCCGGTCATTTCACGCCGCACGGCGGTGCCGCAGGTGCGGCAGAACGGACCATTCAGGGTGAGGAACCGCATCATGATCAAAATGCCCTGATGGCCGCGGACGGTCACCTGGGCGGCGGGGAATCCGCCGCAGATTCGGCAGTACGCATGCGCGGGGTGAGGCGCCGGGAATCCGGGCTGGGCGGCCGGGAATCCGGGCTGCGGCTGGAAGCCCTGCTGAGCCGGAAAGCCGGGCTGCTGGGGGAAGCCGGGCTGGGCCGCATTGCCGGGCTGCTGCTGGAAGCCGGGCTGCTGCGGCGGAAAGTGCTGAGGCGGTACCTGTGCCGGGAACGGCTGAGGCTGCGGTTGCGGCGGAGTCGCCACGAATGTCCCCCGAATCAATCAAATAAACCGGAATCGGTGCGGCTTTGGGCCCGCACCGACGCGCCATGTCTATCAACGTTGAATTACGCGTGCAACGCGCACCGAGTCGTCGGCGTCAGTTGTGCGGATAGCGTTCACGCGGAAAGAGCGATTCACCGTGGTCCGGGACCGGTCCGTGAAACATGGACGCGAGATCGTCGGCGATCTCCGCGACGACGGCACGTCCTTCGGTCTGCGCCAGCCAGTACGACGGCAGCGCGGAGTCGCCGTGCAGGGCGCCGAGGAGGTTGCCGCAGAGGGAGCCGGTGGAGTCGCTGTCGCCGGAGTGGTTGACGGAGAGGAGGAGTGCGGCGGCGACGGAGTCCTGGTGAACGAGGGCGGCGTAGACGGCGATGCCGAGGGCCTCCTCGGCGATCCAGCCGCCGCCGAGGGTCTCGAGCTTCTCCGGGGTGGGCGCGCTGCCATCGGCGGCAAGAGCAAGGGCCGCGCGAAGGGCGGCGGTCGTCTCGCCATGGCCCGGGTAACGGGCGAGGAGTTCCAGGGCCCGCAGGACGGAGCCCTCGAGCGAGTCGCCGTTGAGGAGATGACGAACGATCGCGGCGAAGGCGCCCGCCGCGTAGTAGCCGGTGGGGTGCCCGTGCGTGATCTGCGCACAGCAGGCGGCGAGCTCGAAGGCGTCGCGCGCGGACGCGCCGGTGAGCCCGAAGGGAGCAGAGCGCATGACGGTCCCGCAGCCCTTGGACTGCGAGTTGACCGGGCCCGGCGTGCCGTCGAGGGGCCAGCGGGGGTCGGGCCGGTGCTCCTGCCCCAGCCCGAGCCTCAGCCCGGACAGACAGGCATTGCCGGGCGCGCGTCGCGCGTAAAGCCAGGGCTGCAGCCGCAGCCACCCCGACCGGACGACGTCGAGCCGGTCACGCGCGGACGGCGGGGCCGGATGGTCCTGAGTGTCGAGCCACCGCAGGTAGGCGTGCCGCACACACGAGACCTCCGCCCCGCCGATGCCCTTGCCCTGCGCACGAGCCTCGGCGCGGACGAGCCCTTCCGCCGTGAAGAGCGTCATCTGCGTGTCATCGGTGACCCGCCCGACCACACCCTCACCATCGGCCACCATGCCGGTGACGCCGGCGGGCCCGTACGCGGAGCGAATGGCGGAGAGCGAGAGAAACTCGACGGGGTTCCCGAGGGCGTCCCCGACGGCACCGCCGAGCAGACACCCACGAATACGCGCGCGGAGGGCGTCTGTCACCACTGATTCCTCATTCCTGCCGCCCCTGGTCAGGTGCCGTACCACTCCGCCGTCAGCCGCCGCCCGGCCACCGAGGGGTCCACGATGGCCGGCGGCTCCGGCTCACGGCCGGCTGTCATGTGTCGAACTCGCCGAGCCAGCTGCGCTCGATCAGGTGCTTGGGCAGGTAGTCGGACTCGACCTCGATCGGGAAGCCGGCGTCGTAGGCAAGGCACGTGATGGCCAGCAGCTCCCAGGCGACCTGCCCGGTGGACTCGCTCGCCCGCTCATCGTCGCTGGTCCAGTAGTCCTTGTGCCACTGCACAGCCTTGGCCAGTTCGGCGTTGAAGGCCTCTTGGTCGCCGGCGATGTAGCGGTAGAAGAGGTTGATCGGAGGGTAGATGATCCTCAGCATCGTCTCGCGATCGGTGACCTGGAGGACGTCGGGGTCCGTTCCGTCCATCGCGGCGACGAGCTTCTCGCCGATGTCGCCCCCGAGCCGCCACGTCTGGAGCGTTTCCACCCAGGGGTAGATGTACTCGTCGTACTCCGCGCCGGAATCCCGCAGCAGGGAAACCGGGACCTTGGCCAGCTCGGTGACCCGGTCCCTCTCACGGCAGATGACAGCGAGAAAGAATGCCGTGACCCAGTTCCCGGCATCTGTGGAGTAGGTGGTGCCGGTCGCTGGAATCGTGCGCACCTTGTGCGCGATCCGGCATTCCACCGTCTCTTCGGTGGTGGTTGCCGAAGCGAAAAGGGCAGAACCGATCTGCATCGCGGCGGTGACCGCTTCCCATGTCGGGAGCAGGGAGGCGTCGGCGTTCACGGCCAGGTGCGTATTCGCGGCGAGCAGCGACGAATGGAACGCCATATTGAATCCGCGCGGCGACCCCTCCAGGGCCTCGACCTTGCGCATGACGCTGGCGTCGAGCCGCTCGGCACGTTGCGCCGCATCATCAGCGGGAAACTTGTGGCGCGGTACCGTGACTGCCATTCGAGGCCCTTCCTTAATCGATGTCGAAATGGTTCATGATGTAGCCTGCATACTTTTCGCCGTTGGGATTCCCCTTGACGAGCACATAGTCTAGCTTGCCTGCGTCCAGGGCATCGCTCAGCTTGTCGGCGAGCTCGATCTCCCCCCGGTCCACCATTTTGATGAGGATTGTTTCGAAATATTCGCGGGTTCCCTGCGCGACGCGACGCTTCTTGTGCGGTCCCGCGCCCCAGCGGTCCTTGAGTTCAGTCCCCGGCGCGGACTTGGCCTCGACCACGACATAACGGCCGTCCTTGGTCTCGTATATCTGGTCGAAGCGGTCGTTTCCGCGCGCCCTGTCGTCGATGCGCTTCACATCGCCATAGTGCTCCGGTACGGCGTGATATTCGGCCGCATTCTCACCGAACATCTCGGTGGCATCCGTCTTCACTCTGTGCGCGGCGGACAGTTTCGCGTCCGCCTCGTCAAGCTTTGCCTTCAGAGCGTCGTCCGTCTTGCCAGTGGCGTCGTAGGCCTTTTCGGCAGCCTTGAAGTCGTCCTCCGCCTTTTTCAGATCGTCGAGCGATGTCTGACGCTTCTTGGCCGCCGCCTCGAGGTCGTCGAGCCGGCCGGGAGGAATCTTCTTCAGATCGCCCGGACGGTCCTGCTCCCACTTGAACGTCGGGTCCTCCGACGGCGGGAACTTGTTCGACCAAAGGCCGGTATTCGGATCCTTCCGCAGGATGGGGAGCTTGTATCCGTTTTCGTCCCGGGCAGTGGTGCTCCAGCGGTGACCGTCGGTCGGCCGGTAGTACCTGTCGAACCACTCCTGGTTGTTGTTGGCCTTCCACACCTGGTCGGCGACGGCCTCCGGCGTGGACGGCTTGGGGGTCGGCTTGGCGTCGGAGCCATCCGCAGCAGGACGCTGCCCGTCCGCGGTCGCGTCATCACCACGTCCGCTGGTGCGCGGAGTGGTGGTCGCATCGTCAGTCTGATGCGACGCGGTGTCCGCCTGGTGTGCCGCCTCGTCACCCTGGGAGCCGGGCTGTCCCTCCGGGCCATGCCCGCCGGAACCGGTCGGCGTGTGCGAGCCGCTGTCGGCGCGCGCGGCGGTCTCGGTGCTGTGGCCGCCCGTGTGGGTGGCGGCCTCGGCGCCTCGGCCGGCCGCGTGGGTGGCCGGGTTCGTCGGCAGGTCATGGGCAGGGCCCGACGGGGTGCGGCCTGCGCCGCCACCCGCCCCACTCGAGGACTCGTGGCTCGCTCGGGGCGTGTTGTCCCCGGCGCGACCCGCCGTCTCTGCCGCGCCGGCGCCGCTGTTGGCGTGAGCAGGCTGCCCCTGAGGCGCGTGGACGTCGCTGCCGACCTTGACCGGCGCGTTCTCGCCCACGCGGGCCGCCGTCTCCGTGGCGGCCCGGCCCGCGCCGACGCTCGCCAGCTCGCGATCGCGCGGGGCCGGCACGTCGTCCGCGCCGGGCTTGCGGCCGCCGGGCGTGCTCGGGTCCGGCTTGCCCGCTCCGGCGGCGGCCGCCTGGGGCTCGGACGAGTGCGGGGTCGACGGGTCGTGCGGGTCCGGCTTGCCCGCGCCGGCTGCTGCCACCTGAGGTTCGTGCCCGTGCGGAGTCGGGCCCGGCAGGCCACTGTCGGAGTGCGCCGCGACGTTGCCCGCGCCTCGGCCGCCCGGAGGCAGGGACGACTCCCCACCTCGGCCGCCACCGCCGGTGTGGGGCGCCGGGTTGTTCCCGTGCCCGCCGCCCGCGTGGGCAGCGTTGTCGACACCACGGCCACCGGTGTGCGCTGCCGCGTTGTCCGCGCTTCCGCCGCCCATGTGGGCGCCGTCCGCGCCTCGGCCACCGCCGTGCGACGCCATGTTGTCCGCACCGCCGCCCGTGTGCATGGAGGACGGGGCGTGCGATCCGGCTGTGGCGTCGCCGCCACGGCCCGCCGACGGAAGTGACGTTTCTCCGGAGTGGCCGCCCGTCCGCGGCGCGCCCGCGTTGTCGGCGAGGCCGCCGTTTCCGCCGGCATGGGCGGCGTTGTCGACGCTGCTGCCGCCGCCCGCGTGGACGAGGACCGGCTGGTCGGCGTGGGCGGCCACGTGCGACGGAGTGGAGGTGGCCGTCGACGGCGTCGGGATCTGCTGGTGGGCCACGCGGTCCGCAGCCGAGAGTTCGACCGGGATGGGGTTCGTGTGCGGGGTGCCCGACGGCGCGACCATCGTGCCGTTCTCGTGAAGAATCGTTCCGTCAGGGAAGCGGACCGAGTTGTCGGAGAACGTGGCCGGAGTCGCGCCGTGCGAGTCCCCGACCCTGACCGACGGCACGTCGTGCGGCACGTTCAGGCCGGCCGGGACGGCCTGGGGGCCGCCGAGGTTGGTCTTGAGGCCCGACATCAGGTCGCCGACCTTCGGGATCGTGACCTTGACGCCCTCGATGCCCTTGCCCAGGCCCTTGCCTATGTAGGTCATCGGGTCGATGATCTTGCCGGCCTTGCCCGCCACGTTCGCGATCTTGCCGACCGTGCCCGCCTTCGCGACGTTGCCCGCGCCCGTGATGGTCGTCAGGACGTTGAAGGTGACCGCACCCGCCGCACGCGCGGGGTTCTTGCCCCACTCGTCCCAGGCGACCATCGCCTTGCCGGCCTCGCGGGCGACCTTCTTCGAGTCCTGCACGAACTTGGGCAGCATCGAGTCCGGGATCATCCGGGTCGCAGGGATGGCGTAGACCGTCACACCGACGGCCAGCATGCCCAGGCCCTTCCACGCGTTCTTCATCGCGTCCCAGCCGTCGAAACCGACCAGGGTGCCCAGGCCCTTGACCGTGCCGACGACGCCGTCGATGATCAGGCCGTCCCAGACGAACGACTTCACCCAGTGGCCGACCTCGTACCAGTGGTGCTTCTCCTCCTCCGGCTGACCCCACGGCACCTTGGCGTGCTTGAGGTCATCGGCGGTGAAGCCGTACATGCCCTTCTTGTGGGTGCCGTCGTCGGCTATCCACTTGGTGCCGCCCTTCACCAGTCCGGTGATCTTGTTCGCGGCGTTGCGTTCGGCCGCGTAGAACGCCGCGACCGTCTCGTCGATGTCGCTGCGGATCCGCTTCTGGTGGGCGATCTTCTTCTCGTCGTACTCCCAGTCCTTGTCGTCCTTGACGGACTTGACGAAGTTCTCCGCCTCGGTCTTGAGCCTCTTGAGCTTCTCGGCCAGCGGCTTGACCTCACTCGCGTAGGAGGTCAGCGCCGAGGAGACCTTCTCCAGGTCGTCCCCGAAATCCTTCGCCTTGTCCCGCACCGGCAGGGTCGTCGCGAAGAGCGTGGCCGCTTCCGGCGCGTGGTAGTGAGCCGAAAGCGCCTGGAACTTGGTGTGGATATTCGCGCCGGTGTCGCGGATGTGCCCCGCGCCCTTCTTCAGCGTTCCGGCGTCCTTGTCCAGTTCCTCCAGGTTTCCCGTGAACTGCGGAACCTCGCTCGGGTCGAGCATTACGCCTTAGCCTCCCCCTGGCCCTGGCCGTGCCCTTGGCCCTGCTGTTGCTGCCACTTGGCCTTGCCGGCCAGTTCCTCCGGCGTCGGCGCCTGGGAGAAGGACTTCTGCGTATTGGCGGCCATCTCCATGTCGCCGGTCGCGTACGCCTTCGTGGCTTCCGCCGCACCGGTCAGCGACTTGGTCGTCCGCACCGCGACGTACTTGAGGTCGTCCTGCGTCTTCTTCGCGAACTCCGCCAGCGCCGCCGCCACCAGGCCGCCCCCGCCCTCGGGCGCCTTACCGCCCTTGGCGATGGTCCCCGCGTGCGTCCCCGCGTTCTTCATGGCGTTGGAGTAGGACGTGAACTCGCCCTGCAGCTTGCCCGCCACCTCACCGACGGTACCCAGGACCGAGCTCACACCGGCGATATCAATGTTCCATTTGCCCGACATGACGACCTACTCCCCCCTCTACGCAGAACTGCAGGACTCGCGGCGCGTCAGCCGATGTTGTCGACCGCGGACTTGGCCTTGGCCAGCGTGGACTGCGCCGTACCGTCGTTCTTCTCCATCGTCGAGCGCAGCAGCGTGATGATCTGACGCACTTCGGTGGCGGCCTTGTTCCAGCGCACTTCCTTGCCGTGGTACTCGTCGGAGACGCCGTCGGCCTTGAAGTCGGCCATCGCGGCCTTCACGGCCGCGTCGCGCTCGGTCAGCAGCGTCTCGATCCGCCCGATGATGCCCGCCAGCGACCCCTGCACCTCGCTCGAGGCACTGCCGTCGTAGCTCCGCCGGTCCGCGCCCGCGCCCGTACCCGCCATGATCAGATTCCCCCTTGCCTAGCGACCCGAGAAACGGGCCGCGTCGAAGTTCGCCGCCGCCATCTGCTGGCGCGCGTTGTCGGCCGACTCCTGGTCACCCGTACCGAACGCCGCGTCCATGCCCGACTGGCCGCCCAGAATCGCGCTCAGCGAACCGTTCAGGTCCTTGGCAATCCCGTCCGCATGCGTCTTGAAGAGGTCGAAGGCCTGCTTGCCCGCGCCGTTGAACTTCCCCTCGAGCGGCTGTGCGGCCTGAACCAGCAGCCGAACCAGACCGCCCAGGTCCTCATTCGACCCACGCGTCTTCGAAACCAGTCCGGACAGGGCCGTGTTTCCCATGTCGAACTTCACGAGCTCACCCCCATGCGCCACATACGTCACTTAGCTTCGAACATGTCTATCAACATCATCAACATGATCACAAAGCGCTTACGCCGCTGACGGGGACTCTGTTACAGGATCACGCCAGTCATTACGTGCCTGTGAAAGTCACGCCGACACCGACACCGACACTCTGTCAGGCACCACTGACAACGGGCCGCGCCCGGGACGGCACGATGCCGTCCCGGGCGCGGCCCGTCCTGCTTCTGCTTCCCTACGCGCTCAGCGCCGCCCCGCCTCCGCGCAGCTCGAACCACACCTGCTTGCCGACCAGCTCCAGGCCGTCCCACACCCACGTCACACCCGACGCGTGCGCCAGGTGCCGTACGAGCGTCAGCCCTCTGCCGCCCTCACCGAATTCGCCGGGCCTGCGCGGCCAGGGCAGTCTCCCCGGATCGTCATCGCGGACTGCTACGACCACACCGTTCGCCCCGGCCGTCAGCTCGACCGTGAGCTCCGGCACGCGCGCGTGCCGCACGACGTTCGCGACTGTGTCGGAGACGCAGATCCTCGCGGGCTCAATCAGCAGCCGGCGGTCGGCCGCCACCAGTGCGGCCGTCACGAACTCGCGGGCCAGGCGAGCCGTCGTCGGCGCCGCCGGGGCCGTCAGGCTGTAGCACTCCCCCTTCACCGGCCGGCCTCCGGCCTGTGCGGGTGCGGGTGCGCGTGGCGGTGCCGGGGCACGACGTTGATGCCGTGCGCGGTCAGCACGATGTGGTGGCATGCCGGGGATTGCGGCTGTGGGGTGGGGGGTTGGTGAGGCCCCCTCGCCCATGCGGTCAGACGGCGGATAAGGTCTCGCATGTCGACGCTCCTTGAGCAGCGTTGGCCATGCCCCGGGGCCGAGTCAGCGGTCGCCGGGGTCCGGTACGTCACGTGAGCGTAGAGCGTGATATAGCAGGCTGCATCGCGATGACCATTATGTGTCTCGACTAGTGCGCCATGGCTTGCATACCTTACGTATGTGATCGAATTCGCTCCGGATATTCCGCGCTGGCGCCAGGTCGCCGAGGTGATCCGTCAGCGCATCAAGGACGGCACCTACCAGCCCCGCACCCGCGTGCCGTCAGTGCTCCAACTGACGGAGGAGTTCGGCATCGCCAGCGTCACCGCCCACAAGGTGCACCGCGCCCTGCGCGCCGAAGGTCTCATCTACACCGAGCCCGGCATGGGCTCGTTCGTCTCCAAGGACCTCCCCCGCTGATCACGCGCCCAGCAGTTCGCCGAACTCCGTGAACATCTCGGCCACCGCCGCGTCCGCCGCCTTCGACCTGGCGGCGAAGCTGACGAACCCGTGGATGAGCCCGGGGTACATGTGCTTCCTGACCGGCACCCCGGCGGCGATGAGGGCGTCGGCGTAGGCCAGGCCCTCGTCGCGCAGCGGGTCGTACTCCGCGCAGCCGATGACGGCCGGTGCGAGGCCCGTGTGGCTGCCGGCGCGGAGGGGTGAGGCCGGGGGGAAGTCGGCGGCGGGTGCGCCGGCAAGGTAGAGCTCGGTGACACGTTCGATCCTGGCCGTGGTCAGCGCGTATCCCGTGGCGTTCCGTGTGCGCGACGGGTGGCCGCCCTTGCCGCTGAGGTCGGTGACCGGGTAGGCGAGCAGTTGGGCCGCCAGGGGGCGTCCTTCGTCGCGGAAGGCCAGGGCCACCACGGCGGCCAGGTTGGCGCCCGCGCTGTCTCCCGCCACGGCGAGCGGGCCACCGCCGTAGTCGGTGAGGTGGTCGCCGACGGTGCTCGTCACCGCCACGCAGTCGTCGAACCCGGACGGGAAGGGGAACTCCGGGGCCAGCCGGTAGCCGACGCCGACCACCACCGCGCCCACGTCCCGGCACAGCCTGCGGCAGACGCCGTCGTGGGTGTCGAGGTCGCCGACGACGAAGCCGCCGCCGTGGAAGTACACGACCGTCGGCATCGGTACCGTGCCGCTGCCGTTGTCGGCGGCGGCCTCGGGGCGGTAGACGCGTACGTGCACCCCGGCGACCGTGTCGTCGGTGACCGAACCGACCTCGATCGGCGGATCGGGCGCGACGGCGAGCGCGAGCGCCCGGTCGGCCGCGCGCATCTCGGCGACGGAGGGCTGGGTGACGGGCTGCGGCCCGTCGAGGCCGAACTGTTTCAGCAGCGCCGCGATAGACGGGTCTACGGGCATGGCCGGTGCTTCCCCGCACCCATCCGAGCGTTCCTCCGCTCCACCGGCTCGTACGGCTCCACCGGCTTGGACGGCTCGACGGGTTCCGCCGGTTCGACGGGCTGGACGGGCTCCATGGGCTCGTGCGGGCCGGCAGGGACCACGGGCTCGAGCGGATGAAACGGTTCCAGCGGTTCCGTGGGCTCCACCGGCTCCATGGGCTGATGCGCCGTCGGCGACCGTTCCCCACGCTCCTCCCCCCGCCTGGGCTTCGCCATCCCGTCTCCTCCATGGTCGGTGGCCTGCCCGACGGTGGCCTGGCCGGCCGTGGTCGCGTGTCGCTGTCTCCCACCACACGCTAAGCAGGTGGTCGCCGACCCGCCACCGCTCCCGCTCCGGCGGTACCGTCGTCGTGTGACCAGCGGGAAGAGCTCCGGCTCGCGAGCCGGGCAGCGCATCGTCGAGCGTCTGTCGGACGACTCCCTGCGCAAGAACACCGGCCGGGGCTGGGCCGAATGGTTCACGGTCCTCGACGAAGCGGAAGCCGTCGGACTCGGACATTCCGCCATCGCGCGCCTTCTCACGCAGACGCACGACGTCCCCGGGTGGTACGCCCATTCGATCACGGTCGGCTACGAGCAGGAGCGCGGCCTGCGCGAGGTGGGCCAGACGTGTGCGGGCGACTACCAGGCCGGTGGCAACAAGACCGTCAACGCCGCGGCCGGCCGGGTCATCGATGCGTTCGTGGACGACGCACAGCGACGGGCATGGCTCCCCGACGCGGACTTCGCCGTCCGTACCCACCGGCCCGCGATGTCCGTGACCGCCGACTGGGACGGTGGCAGCAGCCGCGTCTCCGTGTACCTCGTCATCAAGTCGGAGGCGAAGACGCAGATCTCGCTCTCCCACACCAAGCTCTCCGACGCGGAAGCCGTGGCGACGTACAAGGCGTTCTGGAAGGAGCGCCTGGCCGCTCTCAAGGAGGTCCTGGAGTCGTCCGGCGAAGCCGGCAGTGCACGACCTTGACCCATCGGCCCCGGACGGCCCTAAAGCCCGCCCGTCGCAGTCGCAGGGGCCGCCCCGGCCAGCAGGTCGCCGATCGCCCTGCCGAGTTGTTCGCGCGCGCCCGGGTCCGTGACGGTTCCGTCCGCGCCGGCCGCCCCCGGGCCCAGCGGAATCCGCACGCACGCCTCCTCGACGATGCCGGCCCCGGTGTAGCCGAGCACCGTCCGCAGCGTGGCGTCCGCGCCCTGGCCGCGGCCGGCGGGCGCGACGTTCACCCAGGCGACGGGCTTGTCGCAGATCTCGGTGCCGCCGACCGTCCAGTCGAGCAGGTTCTTGAACGACCCCGGCAGCGTGCCCGCATACTCAGGGGCGCAGATCAGCACGGCCGTGGCCTCGGCCATGGCCGCTCGGAGCTCCGTCACGGGGCGGGGCAGCGGGTCGTGGTCGTCGTCGGGGTTGAAGTGCGGGAGGCTTGGCAGCCCGTCGTAGAGGACGGTGCGTACCCCTGCCGGGGCCACGGCCTGTGCCGTGCGCAGCGCGGCCTCGTTGGACGATCCCGCACGCAGGCTTCCGGACAGCAGGAGGATCACAGGCGGTGAGGTGGGCATCCGCCCAACCTATCCCGGCGGTGCGTCGGCCCTGCCGGTCAGTCCCTCGGTCTCAGTCCCTCAGACCTCAGTCCCTGCTGATCAGCAGCAGCGCCCTGTCGTCGTTGACGTCCTTCGCCACCGCCTCGATCAGGTGCCAGGCCGCGCCGTGGAAGCCGGATGTGACGTAGCGGTCGGCCTCGCCGGTGAGGCGGTCCATGCCTTCCGTCAGGTCGCGTTCGTTCGTCTCGACCAGGCCGTCCGTGAAGAGCATCAGGACGTCGCCGGGGCGCAGCGTGCCCTTGACCGGGTCGAACTCGGCGCCGTCGTAGACGCCCAGCAGTGGGCCCTCGGCGCATTTCTCCTCCCAGCGGCCGGAGCCCGCGCTGAGGTGGAGGCCGGGGACGTGGCCGGCGGAGAGGAGTTCGTAGTCGCCGGTGTCCAGGTCGAGGACGAGGTGGACGGAGGTGGCGAAGCCCTCGTCCCAGTCCTGGCGCAGGAGGTAGCCGTTGGCGGCGGGCAGGAAGTCGTGGGGCGGGAGGGAGCCGAGGAGGCCGCCGAAGGCGCCGGAGAGCAGGAGGGCCCGGGAGGCCGCGTCCATGCCCTTGCCGGAGACGTCGGTGAGGACGACCTCCAGGGTGCGGCCGCCGTTGGTGCGGGCGCCGACGACGAAGTCGCCCGAGAAGGACTGGCCGCCGGCCGGGCGCAGGGCCATCTCGCGGTGCCAGCCGCGCGGCAGTTTGGGCAGTTTGCTCTGGACGCGGATCCGCTCGCGCAGGTCGAAGAGCATCGTTCCGCCACGCCGCCAGGGCACCCCGACCCGGCTGCGGAACTGTGCGATGAGCAGCCCGAGGAGGCCGACCGCCGCGACGACGAGGATGGTGCCGGGGCTGACCCTGTCGGTGCCGCGGTGGTGGCCGTCCAGGACCGCCGACTCCGTGATGAGGGCCGCTGCCGCCGCCGCGTACAGCCCGAGCAGGCTGGCGGGGCGCAGCAGCAGTCCGCCGGCGACGATGGGCAGGACGAGCGCCGCCGGCGCGCACCACTCGGGCTGGGCGATCGTGCCCCAGGCGAGGGCCGGGATCGACGCCAGCAGTGCGGTCAGGGCGAGCCAGTCGGAGCCGTCGCCCCGGAAGTAGTCGACACCGGCCTTGCGCACGCTCGTTCGGGCCCGGTGCAGTGCTTTGCGCATCCGGGCCGTCGGGGTCTCCGCACCGCCAGTCATTGCATCGGGACCTTATCCACCCATTCGGCGGTGCGTCGATTCACGCCGCGCCGACACGGCTGCCGTGAGGGCGCCGGGCGGCCACCCGGAGAGCAACCATATGCGAAATTCGTTCGTTTGAACGGCAATAGGCTGCCGTGGCCCGATTTTGGCCGTGGACCTGCGTGGACGCGGCGTGGCGCGGGCGTTGCATTGTCGGCCGCCCGCAACAGAGTTCACCTACGGCTCATACGCAACAGATGGTGTGCGGTTGCGCTTGTCGGTGTTCACGGGCGCGCGCGGAGTGCCGCGCACGCCGGGGCATGTGGCCGTTTATCAGTTCTTCTGGTTGTCGGTTCTTGTCGGTCTCGTCAGTTCTTCTGGCAGTCGGGGCACCAGAAGAGGTTGCGGGCCGCCAGGTCCGCCGTGCGGATCTCTCCGCCGCAGATGTGGCAGGGCTGCCCGGTACGGCGGTAGACGTACACCTCACCACCGTGGTCGTCCACCCGGGGCGGACGTCCCATCGCCTCCGGCGTGTGCTCGGGGCGCACGGTGTCGATGCGGTTGTTGCGGACGCCCTCGCGCATCAGCGCCACCAGGTCCGACCAGATTCCGTCCCACTCGGACCGGGCCAGCTCACGGCCCTGGCGGTACGGGTCGATGCCGTGCCGGAAGAGGACCTCGGCGCGGTAGACGTTGCCGACGCCCGCCACGATCTTCTGGTCCATGAGGAGGGCCGCGACCGTGGTGCGGCTGCGCGCGATGCGCGCGTACGCGGGCTCGCCGTCGTGCTCCGGGCGCAATGGGTCCGGGCCCAGGCGGTCGTGTATCGCCTGCTTCTCGGTGTCCGTGATCAGGGTGCAGGTGGTCGGCCCGCGCAGGTCCGCGTACGAGTCCGCGTTCGCCAGGCGCAGGCGCACCGTCGCGGTGGGCGGCGGGGCCTGCCCCGCGCCCCAGGTGTACTTGCCGAAGAGGCCGAGGTGGATGTGGACCCAGCCGAGCCCGGCGAAGCCGAGGAAGAGGTGCTTGCCGTGGGCCTCGGCCGTCTCCAGGACCTGGCCGTCCACCAGGGCCGCGCTGTCGGCGAACTTGCCCTGCGGGCTGGACGCCCGCACCGTTCGGCCCGCGAAGGCCTCGGTGTGGTCCGCCGCCAGGCGGTGGATCGTATGCCCTTCGGGCATGGGGGTCTTTCCTCCGACGTGTTCGGGTCGGTTCTGGCCTCGAGCCGGTGGCCGGCGTGCCCGCCGCCGCGTGGCGGCGGGCACGTCCTGAAACCCTCAGTCCTGCTGCGGGTGGTGGGCCGGGATCGGGGGGAGTTCGCCCGTCGTCTCGTAGTGGCTCAGCATCTCGATGCGGCGGGTGTGCCGTTCGTCACCCGAGTACGGGGTGGCCAGGAAGATCTCGACGAACTTCGTCGCCTCCTCCTGGGTGTGCATCCGGCCGCCGATGCTGATCACGTTGGCGTTGTTGTGCTCGCGGCCGAGCGCGGCCGTCTGCTCGCTCCAGGCCAGCGCGGCCCGGACGCCCTTGACCTTGTTCGCGGCGATCTGCTCGCCGTTGCCCGAGCCGCCGATGACGATGCCGAGGCTGTCGGCGTCGGCGGCGGTCCGCTCCGCGGCGCGGAGGCAGAACGGCGGGTAGTCGTCCTGGGCGTCGTAGATGTGGGGACCGCAGTCGACGGGCTCGTGGCCATGGGCCTTGAGCCACTCGACGAGGTGGTTCTTCAGTTCGTAGCCGGCATGGTCGGAGCCGAGGTACACGCGCATGCCCCGAGTGTGGCATGAACGCGGGCCCCGGCCGGTCAGCAGGGGCACCGGTGACGCGACCGGTAACGCTGAGTGAACACAACGAAATGGATTCAGGTCTTCCTAAAGTCACCTTCGAAAAGTTCTAATGCGGTGGCTCGTAACCCGAGAACCAAAGGAACAACCCGAAGGAACGTGCATATGAGCGCGACACCGCCGACCATGACGAAGGGGTCGACGACCGGCGATCCCGGCCACGCCCCGGAGGCGGGCGGGGACGGTCTCAAGGCCGGTCTCAAGAACCGTCACCTGTCCATGATCGCCATTGGTGGTGTGATCGGCGCCGGCCTCTTCGTGGGTTCCGGTTCCGGCATCGCCGCCGCCGGCCCCGGCATCCTCCTCTCCTACGCACTCGTCGGCGCCATGGTCGTCTTCGTGATGCGCATGCTGGGCGAGATGGCCGCGGCCAACCCGACCTCCGGCTCGTTCTCCGCCTACGCGGACCGGGCGCTCGGCCGCTGGGCCGGTTTCACCATCGGCTGGCTGTACTGGTTCTTCTGGGTCGTGGTGCTGGCGGTCGAGGCGACCGCGGGTGCCGCCATCCTCAACGGCTGGATACCGTCCGTCCCGCAGTGGGCCTGGGCCCTGATCGTCATGGTCGTGCTCACCGCGACCAACCTGGCGTCGGTCAGCTCGTACGGCGAGTTCGAGTTCTGGTTCGCGGGCATCAAGGTCGTGGCGATCGCCGCGTTCATCGTCATCGGCGGGCTCGCGATGTTCGGCCTGCTCCCCGGCTCGGACAACCCGGGCGCGGGTCTGGACAACCTCACCGCGCACGGCGGCTTCCTGCCCAACGGCCCCGGCGCGATCCTCACCGGTGTGCTGATGGTCGTCTTCTCCTTCATGGGCAGCGAGATCGTCACCCTCGCCGCCGGCGAGTCGGAGGACCCGCAGCGCGCCGTCCGCCAGGCCACCAACAGCGTCATCTGGCGTATCGCCGTCTTCTACCTGGGCTCGATCCTCGTCGTGGTCTCCCTCCTCCCGTGGGACTCCAAGGAGATCATCGAGAAGGGCAGCTACGTCGCCTCCCTGGACTCGATCGGCATCCCGCACGCCGGCCAGGTCATGAACGTCATCGTGCTGACCGCCGTGCTGTCCTGCCTGAACTCCGGCCTCTACACCGCCTCCCGCATGGCCTTCTCCCTCGGCCAGCGCGGTGACGCCCCCAAGGCGTTCGCCGTCGTCAACAAGCGCGGTGTGCCGATGGCCGCGATCCTCGGCTCGGTCGTCTTCGGCTTCCTGTCGGTGATCTTCAACTACGTGTGGCCCGACACCGTCTTCAAGTTCCTGCTGAACTCCTCCGGTGCCATCGCCCTCTTCGTGTGGCTGGTCATCTGCGTCACGCAGCTGAAGTTCCGCGGCATCATCAAGCGCGAGATGCCCGAGCGCCACTTCGTGAAGATGTGGCTCTTCCCGTACCTGACCTGGGCCACCATCGGCATGATCACCTTCGTGCTCGGCTACATGGTCTACGACGGCGGCGACAACCGTCAGCAGGTCCTGCTCTCCACCCTCGTGGGCGTGCTCGTCCTCGTCATCGGCCTGGTCGTCGACCGCCGCCACCGCGCGGCCGCCGGCGCCGGGAAGTAACGAAGTAACGCAGTAACGGGGTCGTACCCCGAAGGGGTCGTACCGCGTCGTCAGCCGACGCGGAACGACCCCTTCGTCCTTTCGTAGACCGCCAGCGCCGTGCTCTCGGCGGCGTCGGCGTACCAGACGCTCACCTGGTACGTCCGTCCTCCCTCCTCGAACCCCAGCTGACGGCCCTGCCGCTGCTGCCCGCTCTGCAGGAAGGCGTACTCCCAGACGACCGCGGGGTTGCCGGAGAACGTCGTCCGTTCCAGCCTGATCTTGCGGTAGCCCGGGGTGTCGTGGAAGCCCTCCTCGAACCGCTGCCAGTGCGTCAGCAAATCCTCGGTCTTTCGGCCCTGCTTGGCCGAGAGCTCGATGCCGCCGTCCTTCGAGGTGTAGGTCACGTCGCTCGGGCTCTGCTGGGTGCGGTTCCAGCCGGCGGGCGGTACCCAGCTGAAACCGTCCTCGGTACGGCGGGCGGTGGCGGGAGCGGATGGCTGAGCGGACGCCGGAGCGGACGCCGGAGCGGACGCGGTGGGCTTCGCGGGCGCCGGGGAGCTCACCGAGGGACGGCTCGTGCCGCCTGTCACCCCCGCCGCCGTGCCCCCCTCTCCTTTGTCCGTCCCCTGCATCGCCAGGACGATCACGGCGATGACGACCGAGACCGCCACCACCGCGCCGGCGGTGAACACGGCCGTCCGGTGCCCGCGCCGGGCGCCCCGCGCAGGCGGTACGGGCGCGGGCGCCGGCGGGGCCACGGGCGACGGCAGCGGCGGCAGTTCGGTGACGGCGACCGCCGTCGGCGGGTGCGGGACCGGCTCCGGGGGCGGGGGTTCCAGCAGGGCGGCCAGGGTCTCCTCCGTGGTGTCGAGGTTCGGCCGCCGGGCGGGTTCCTTCAGCAGCAGGCCGGCCAGCAGTTCCCGCAGCGGGCCCCCGGCCGTCGGGATCTCGGGCTGCTCGTAGAGGACGGCGTGCAGAGTGGCCATGGTGGTCGCGCGGCTGAAGGGCGAGTGACCGGCCACCGCCGCGCACAGCGTCGCGCCCAGCGACCACAGGTCGGACGGCGGGCCCTGCAGCCGCCCCTCGATCCGTTCCGGCGCCATGTAGTCCGGGGAGCCGACCAGGGTTCCGGCCATCGTCAGGGCCGCGGCGTCCTGCATCGCCGCGATGCCGAAGTCGGTGAGGACGATCCGGCCGCGCGCGGTGAGCAGGACGTTGCCGGGCTTGATGTCACGGTGCAGCACGCCGACCGCGTGCACCGCGCGCAGGGCGCGCGCCAGCCCCAGCCCGATCCGCGCGGCCTCGAGCGGGGCGACCGGACCCTCGCGCACCAGCACCTGCTCCAGCGAGCGGCCGTCGACGAGCTCCATCACGATCCACAGCCGCTGGTCCTCCTCGGCGACGTCGTAGACGCGCACCACGTTGGGGTGGTCGATACGGGCCGTGGCCCGCGCCTCCCGCAGACTGCGCTCCCGCTGGACCGCGCTCTCCTCCCCCATGAGCCCGTCGATGCGGATCTCCTTCGCCGCCACCCGCCGGCCCAGCGTCTCGTCGGTGGCGCGCCACACCCGCCCCATTCCGCCGCGCCCGATCAATTCCAGCAGCCGGTAACGGCCCACCACGAGCCGCCCCTGCATCTCACCACTCGAATTCCCCACCAGGCCCGCCCCCATTGCGGAATTACCTTTCCGCACCTTCGGACATTGGAATCTTGTGGTACCTATTCAAATACTTCCGCAGGGAGCGGAGATAGGGGGGAGCGAAAATGTTCCGAAGTTATCCGCGAATGCGCCGCCTGGCGCCGGTGGCCGTGACGGCGGTGGCGTTGCTGCCGTTCAGCGCCTTGGCGGACGAACCCGCCCCGGGCAGCAGCCAGGGCGGCAGCCCGGCTGCCAGTGCGCCCGCCGGCTACAAGGTCAGCACACAGCTGCCGAAGAAGATATCTGTGGACAAAAAGACGGGGAACACCAGTCTGACCGCGACGGTCCGTAATGGCGAGGCCAAGGAAATCGGCGCGATCAAGCTGAAGGTCGTGGGATTCGAGGGATTGCGCATCACTGCCGTGGAGGGCTGCACGGCCATTCCCACCGGACAGCTCCCGCCGGGTTCCAACAGCGGATACACCTGCGCCGTCGATAAACTCGCGGCCGGCCAGAGCCGCACGTATCGCGTCTCGGCGGCGTTCGACCTGCGGAAGGCCGGCCAGGTCTGTCTGCCGGTCACCCTGGGCGACACGAAGACGCTGCTGTGGCAGCAGGGCCCCGTGCACTTCGGGACCACCGACACCAGTTCCGACGCGCCCGACACCCCCCTGCTGCTGGGCACCAAGAACGTCCCCTCCGGATCCGCCGCGACCCCCGGCGGCGCGACACCGAGCAGCGGCGGCGGCACCGCTTCACCGAGCGGTTCACCGAGCACCGCCCCGACCGCCGCGCCGAGCAGGACCACGGGCGGCGCCGCGCCGACCACCGGTCCCGGCCGCACCGGCGGTCCGGCCACCACCGCCCCGTCCCCGACCAAGAGCGCGGGCAAGCCCGCGGCCACCGCGACCGACGACTACGACGAGGACGAGCTGGCCCGTACCGGCGCCTCGCCCACGCTGCTGATCCTCGCGGCTCTCGTCGCCGCCCTCCTGCTGGCCGCCGGCGCGACCGGCCTCTGGCTGACGCGCCGGCGGAGCGGCGGCCGCCACTGAGACCTCCTCGCCGTCCGCCGCATACGAACCGGGCCCGCACCCCCGACTTGGGGATGCGGGCCCGGCCCGTAGGTAGTACGTAGGAAAAGGAGGTGCTCAGCCCCGCTTGCCCAGCAGCTTCCAGGCGGCCGGCAGCGCGCCCATGGCCAGCGCGGCCTTGAGGACGTCACCGATCAGGAACGGGGTCATGCCCACCGCCACGGCCTCGGTGAGCGGCATGTGGGCGGCCAGCGCGAGGTAGGGGACGCCGACCGCGTAGATGATCGCGGAACCCAGCGCCATCGTGCCCGCGGTGCGCAGCACGGAGCGGTCGGCGCCGCGACGGGCCAGGGCGCCGACGACGGTGGCGGCCAGCAGCATGCCCAGGACGTAGCCGAAGGACGGGAACGCGGCGCCGGACTTGGCCTCGGCGAACCAGGGCATGCCCGCGATGCCGGCCACGGCGTACAGGGCGAGGGAGAGGAAGCCTCGGCGCGCGCCGAGGGCGGTGCCGACGAGCAGCGCGGCGAAGGTCTGGCCGCTGACCGGGACCGGGGAGCCGGGGACGGGCACGGCTATCTGCGCGGTGATGCCGGTCAGCGCGGCGCCGCCGAGGATCAGGGCCGCGTCGCGGACGCGGGCGCGGCCGGCGGTGGAGGCGGGCAGCAGATCGGCGAGGACCGTACCGGTACGGGTACGGGTGACGTGGGCGGTAGCGGTGGCCATCGGTACTCCGCGTGGTGGGGACAAGTAAAGGACAGCCCGACGTTAGCCGAGCGTGATCCCGTGAGCACCGGACAGCAGTGACAAGGCGGACCGCCGAGCTTTGGCGGGTTCCGCGCGCCGTGCGTGGGTCGGGTCCGTAACGGGAAGAAGTTGCTTGCGTAAACGTGATGCTTGTCACGAGAGGCCCTGTGCGGCTTGGCTGGGGCCACCCGGCCGGGGGAATCTGGAACCGCTCCTTGCGTTTGTGCGCGCTCTGCGTTTTTCCGCGCGCCTCGCGCCGCACCACGCACAGATCCGGAAGTACCACCCATGCACGACGCACAGCTTGTCGCCGAGCCACTGGCCGACGGCGGGAAAGAGCCGCTGGCCGCCGGGCTCAAGCAGCGGCACCTGACGATGCTGGGGCTGGGCGGTGTCATCGGCGCCGGCCTGTTCGTCGGCTCGGGTGCCGGGATCGCCGTGGCCGGGCCCGGGATCATCGTCTCGTACCTGATCGCGGGCGCGCTCGCGATGCTGGTGATGCGGATGCTGGGCGAGCTCTCCTCGGCGATGCCCGCCTCCGGCGCCTTCTCGGTGCACGCCGAGCGCGCGCTGGGCCGGTGGGCCGGGTTCACGGTGGGCTGGCTGTACTGGTTCCTGCTGGTGGTCGTGCTCGCCGTGGAGGCGACCGGTGCCGCGCAGATCGCGCACGGCTGGGTGCCGTCGGTGCCGCAGTGGGGCTGGGTGTTGATCTTCATGCTGGTCTTCACGACCGCGAACCTCGCGGCCGTGAAGAACTTCGGCGAGTTCGAGTTCTGGTTCGCCGCGCTGAAGGTCGGGGCGATCGTCCTCTTCCTCGGGCTGAGCCTGCTGGCCATCTTCGGGCTGCTGCCGGACACCGACGCGGTCGGGATGTCCAACCTCACCGGCCAGGGCGGCTTCCTGCCCAACGGCTGGGCCGGTGTGGTCTCGGGCGTCCTCGCCGTCGTCTTCGCCTTCGGCGGCCTGGAGGTCGTCACGATCGCCGCCGCCGAGTCCGACGACCCCGCGCGGGCCGTGGGCCGGGCGGTGCGCAGCGCCGTGTGGCGCATCCTCTTCTTCTACGTGGGCTCGATGCTGGTCATCGTCACCCTGCTGCCGTGGTCGGCCATGAAGCCGGGGCAGAGCCCGTACGTGGCCGTGCTGGACCACATCGGGGTGCCGTCGGCCGGGCAGATCATGAACATCGTGGTGTTCGTGGCGCTGCTGTCCGCGCTGAACGCCAACCTCTACGGCTCGTCGCGGATGGTCTTCTCGCTCGCCGAGCGGGGCGAGGCACCGCGCTCGCTGCTGAAGGTGTCCGGGGGCGGCGTGCCGCGCCGGGCGGTGCTGGCGTCGGTGGCGTTCGGTTTCGCGTCGGTCGTCCTCAACCTGAAGTGGCCGGACTCGATCTTCCACTATCTGCTGAACGCGGTGGGTGCCGTCCTGCTGTTCGTCTGGGGCCTGATCGCCGTCTCCCAGCTGCGGCTGCGGCGGCGCATCGAGCGCGAGATGCCGGAGCGGCTGACGCTGCGGATGTGGTGCTTCCCCTATCTCACGTGGGCGGCGCTGGCCGGCATGGGCGGCGTGCTGGTCCTGATGCTGACCGACGACGGCGCCCGGCCGCAGCTGGCGTGGTCGGCGGCGGCGACGGGGGCGGTGCTCGTGGTGGCGTTCCTGCGGGAGCTCCGCCTTCGGCGGACCGGGGCCACGGCCTCGGCCGGCCGGGCCGACGACGACGCGTCGTAGTCGTAGACGCGTCGTCGTCGTAGGGGACGGCGGCCGTCCGCCCAGCGGACGGTCACCGGGCCCAGGGACGAACCGGCCGAGCCGGCCGACGTGCACCGGGCCCGGCCGGACCCGCACCGGGCCCGATCGGGCCCACCGGGCCCCACCGGCCCACCCCCCGGTAACCCGGCTCCCAAGAGCCAGGTTCCGGTTTTGCCGATATGTCAGACACGGACGGTCATACATCTGTCCGAATATCGGATACCTGTGTAAGGGGTATTGTCCTCAGCCAACATCGCCCCGACACTGAGGCAACTTTTCCGCTCTCACTCAACGGGGCACTCACGATCATGACTGGTATACCCTCCCCGCCGGCGGCGTGCGGCACCCCCGCGCCCGATGCGGTCCCGGTGGACCCGCAGGCGGAATCCCCCCTGTCGCACGGGCTCAAGCAGCGCCATCTGTCGATGATCGCGCTGGGCGGCGTCATCGGCGCCGGGCTCTTCGTCGGGTCCGGCGCGGGCATCGCCGCCGCCGGACCGTCGATCGTGCTGGCCTATGCGGCCTCCGGGCTGCTGGTGATGCTCGTGATGCGCATGCTCGGCGAGATGTCGGCGGCCAACCCGGCCTCCGGCTCCTTCTCCGTGCACGCCGACCGGACGATCGGGCCCTGGGCGGGCTTCACCTCGGGCTGGGTGTTCTGGACCCTGCTGTGCGTGGCCGTCGCCGCCGAGGGCATCGGCGCGGCGTCCATCATGACCGGCTGGTTCCCCGGCACCGAGTCATGGATGTGGGTGGCCCTGTTCATGGTCATGTTCACCGTGTCCAACCTGGCGGCGGTGAGCAACTTCGGCGAGTTCGAGTTCTGGTTCGCCACCCTCAAGGTCACGGCGATCGCGGTCTTCCTGGTCCTGGGCGTCCTGGCCGTCCTCGGCCTGCTGCCCGGCACCGACGCCCCCGGCGCCGACAACCTCACCGGTAACGGCGGCTTCTTCCCGATGGGCGTCAACGGCCTGGTCGTGGGCCTGCTCGCGTCCGTCTTCGCCTACGGCGGCCTGGAGACGGTGACCATCGCCGCGGCCGAGTCCGAGCACCCCCGCAAGGGCGTCGCCAAGGCTGTGCGCACCGCGATGTGGCGCATCGCGCTCTTCTACGTCGGCTCGCTGCTGATCGTCGTCACCCTGATCCCGTGGGACCACCCGTCGGTCGTCAAGGGCCCCTATGTCGCCGTCCTCAACCACCTCGAGATCCCCGCCGCCGGCCAGATCATGAACGTGGTCGTGCTGATCGCCCTGCTGTCCGCGATGAACGCCAACATCTACGGCTCCTCGCGCATCGCCTTCTCGCTGGTCACCCGCGGCCAGGGGCCGAAGGCCCTCGGCAAGGTCAAGCGCGGCGTCCCGCGCAACGCGGTGATCGCCTCGGCCGCCTTCGGCTACCTCGCGGTGCTGCTCAGCTACTGGTGGCCGACCACCATCTTCAAGTGGCTGCTCAACATGGTGGGCGCGGCCACCCTGGTGGTCTGGGGCTTCATCGCCGTCTCCCAGCTGGTGGGCCGGCGCCGCATCCCCAAGGACCAGCTGATCGTCAGGATGTGGCTCTTCCCGTACCTGACCTGGCTGGCCCTGGCCGGGATCATCGGGGTGCTCGCCCTGATGCTGCGCGAGGAGGAGACCCGCCTCCAGCTGTACTTCACCGGCGGCCTCACGCTCGTCCTCGCCGTGACCGGATACGTGCGCCAGCGCATGGCGGCCGCACGCACCTGACGCCCGGCAGCGGCACCGTCGACCACCCACTCCCCGAGGCGGGGTAGGTCCTGATCTTCAGGACCTACCCCGCCTCCGTCTTTGGACCGAAGCCCGCCCCCTCTACCGCTTCTGACGAGTACTTACTGGTAGCGTCTACCTGCAAGTTAATTGCAATAAGCAGTCGGAGGGCTCGGCATGGCCATCTACACACTTCCCGAACTTCCCTACGATTACGCGGCGCTGCAGCCCGTCATCGACGCGAAGATCATCGAGCTGCACCACGACAAGCACCACGCGGCGTACGTCAAGGGCGCGAACGACACCCTCGAGCAGCTCGCCGAGGCCCGCGACAAGGACCAGTGGGGCGCGATCAACGGCCTCGAGAAGAACCTCGCCTTTCACCTCTCCGGCCACATCCTGCACAGCATCTACTGGCAGAACATGACCGGCGACGGCGGCGGCGAGCCCCTGGACAAGGACGGCGTGGGCGAGCTCGCGGACGCCATCGCCGAGTCCTTCGGTTCCTTCGCCAAGTTCAAGGCGCAGCTGACCAAGGCCTCCGCCACCACGCAGGGCTCCGGCTGGGGCGTGCTCGCCTACGAGCCGATCAGTGGCCGCCTGATCGTCGAGCAGGTCTACGACCACCAGGGCAACGTGGGCCAGGGCTCGGTCCCGATCCTGGTCTTCGACGCCTGGGAGCACGCCTTCTACCTGCAGTACAAGAACCAGAAGGTCGACTTCATCGACGCCATGTGGGCCGTCGTCAACTGGCAGGACGTCAACGCGCGCTACCTCGCCGCGAAGGAGAAGGGCAGCTCCATCATCCTGGCGCCCTGATCACTTGAACACTCCTCGAGTGCTCCTTGAGGGCTGTTCAAGAGCCCCCGAGACCGCCTGCTCGTGATCGTCTTCTCACCCTTCACGTGGCAGGCACCGGGCAGGCCCCCGCGCGTTCGGATCGCGCGGGGGCCTGCCCCCATTCCACCAGGAGACCGCCGGAAGGCCGTCAGGCCCTCCCGAACGCCTCTCCCGTCACCGTGAACTCCCTCGCCAGCCCCGTCTCGTGCAACCGGGCGAACGGAGTGAAGGGCACGCCCAGCTCGGACTTGCCCCGGTCGAAGTTCCACGCCTTCTGCGCAGCGAAACGGTAGTCGACGGCCGTCGCGCCCTCGGCGGTCACCCGCACCGTGCCCGTCAGCCGGAACTCCACGCAGCGCAGGGCCAGCCACCAGTCGGCGCTCACGCGCCGGGTGATCAGTACGTCGCGCCAGCCGCTGTCGGCGGGGTACGCGGCGGCCGCGCGGGCCCCGGCGCGCCACCGCGCCAGGGCCTCCACCCGCCACTGCGCCAGCTGCGCCTCGGCCGCCTCCCGCACGACGGGCAGGGCGAGCAGCGCCTCGGCGTCCACCCGGTAGGGGGAACCGGTGCCGCGCAGGTAGTGCCGCAGCACCCCCGCCGCGTTCCGCAGCCCCAGCAGCGACCACAGGACGCGCAGCGCGTGGCCGCCGGCCAGCGTCAGCAGGTCGTACGGGCGTACGGGCAGCTCCGCGTGGCCGGCGTTGCCACAGGGCGGCTCGGCCTCGGCCCAGCCGCCGTCACGGCCGAGCGGCCGGGAGAGGTCGACCTGGTCCATACCGGGACATTAAGGGACCTTTCGCGGGGTCGCCCGTTCTACGGTCCCTCAAGACACCGGACGGGTCACCGGACGGGTCACCGGACGGGTCACCGGACGCGTCAGTCGAAGACCGGCCCCTGCGTCCGCGTCCGCTTGATCTCGTAGAAGCCCGGCGTCGAGGCGACCAGCAAGGTGCCGTCCCACAGCCGGGCCGCAGCCTCGCCCTTCGGGGCGGGAGTGACGACGGGGCCGAAGAAGGCCACCTCCGTGCCCTCGGGGCCGGGGACGGCGATCACCGGGGTGCCGACGTCCTCGCCGACCTTGTCGATGCCCTCCTTGTGGGACACCCGCAGGTCCGCGTCGTACGCGTCGGTGTCCGCGGCGTCCGCGAGGCGCGCCGGCAGGCCGGCCTCCTCCAGGGCGGCGAGCATCGTGTCGCGGTTCTGCGGCAGGCCCTGGTTGTGGAAGCGGGTGCCGAGCGCGGCGTAGAGGCGGCCGACCGCCTCGTCGCCGAACTCCTTGCCCGCCGCGATGCACACCCGCACCGACTTCCAGGCGTCGACCCGCAGGAACTCGCGGAACTGCTCGGGCACCTCGTCGATCCTGTGCTCGTTGAGCACCGCCAGGCTCATCACATGCCAGCGCACGTCCACCGGGCGCACCTTCTCGACCTCCACCATCCAGCGCGAGGTCATCCAGGCCCAGGGGCAGGCGGGGTCGAACCAGAAGTCGGCGGTCACTCTCTCCGCGGTCACGCGAATCTCCTCTGACGTCTCTGAACTGGGTGGACGGTCAGCGATTCAACCAGCACGCACCGTGCCATGATTCCTGATGTTCGAAATACGTGACGAAGACGACGTGTCGAAGACGAGGGAGCCGCGACGTGCCCGGTGAGAACCTGACCCGCGAGGAGGCCCGCGAGCGGGCCCGGCTGCTGACCGTGGACGCCTACGACGTGGCGCTCGATCTGCGGTCCGCTGTGGGGCCGGGCCCCGAGCCGCGGACGTTCCGGTCGGTGACCACGGTCCGCTTCCGCTGCGCCGAGCCCGGCGCCGGCACCTTCGCCGACCTGGTGGCGCCCTCGGTCACCTCCGTCACCCTCAACGGCCGCGAGCTGGACACCAAGGCGGTCTTCGACGGCACGCGGATCGCCCTGGACGGCCTCGCCGCCGAGAACGTCCTCGTCGTCGACGCCCAGTGCGCCTACAGCCGCACCGGCGAAGGCCTGCACCGCTTCGTCGACCCCGAGGACGGCGAGGTCTACCTCTACACCCAGTACGAGCCCGCCGACGCCCGCCGCGTCTTCGCGAACTTCGAGCAGCCGGACCTCAAGGCCCCCTTCACCTTCTCGGTGACCGCGCCCGCCGACTGGACCGTGCTGAGCAACGGCGAGCAGGACGGGGAGCCGGAGAAGACCGACGTCTCCTCCGCCACCTGGCGCTTCGTGCCGACCGCGCCGATCTCCACCTACATCACGGCCGTCGTGGCCGGCCCCTACCACGTCGTGCGCGACCACTACAGCCGCACGTTCGCCGACGGGACCGTGCAGGAGATCCCGCTGGGCGCGCTGTGCCGCAAGGGCCTGGCCCGCCACTTCGACGCGGACGACATCTTCACCGTCACCAAGCAGGGGCTGGACTTCTTCCACGACCACTTCGACTTCCCCTACCCCTTCGGCAAGTACGACCAGGCGTTCGTGCCGGAGTACAACATCGGGGCCATGGAGAACCCGGGCTGCGTGACCTTCCGCGAGGAGTTCGTCTTCCGCGGCAAGGTGACGCGCACGGCCTACGAGCGCCGGGCCAACGTCATCCTGCACGAGATGGCGCACATGTGGTTCGGCGACCTGGTCACCATGGAGTGGTGGGACGACCTGTGGCTCAAGGAGTCGTTCGCCGACTTCATGGGCTCCTTCTCGCAGGTGGAGGCAACACGCTTCGACAGCGCCTGGATCACCTTCGCCAACAACCGCAAGTCCTGGGCCTACCGCGCCGACCAGCTGCCCTCCACCCACCCCGTCACGGCCGACATCCACGACCTGGAGGACGCCAAGCTCAACTTCGACGGCATCACCTACGCCAAGGGGGCCTCGGTCCTCAAACAGCTGGTGGCCTACGTGGGCCGCGACGCCTTCCTCGAGGGCGCCCGCCGCTACTTCAAGCGCCACGCCTACGGCAACACCCGCCTGGAGCACCTGCTGGAGGTGCTCGAGGAGACCTCCGGCCGGGACATGGCCGCCTGGTCGCGGTCCTGGCTGCAGACGGCCGGCGTCAACTCGCTCACCCCGCTGGCCACCTACGACTCCGCCGACCGCATCACGGAGCTGGCGATCCTTCAGGAGGCCCCGGAATCGCACCCCGAGCTGCGCCCGCACCGGGTGGCCGTCGGGCTGTACCGCAGGCGGGAGGCGAGCGGCGCGCTCGAGCGCTACGCCCGTGCCGAGGTCGACGTCGCCGGGCCGCGCACGGTGGTCGAGGAACTGGCGGGCGCCGAGCGGCCCGAGCTGATCCTGGTCAACGACGAGGACCTGACGTACTGCAAGATCCGCTTCGACGAGGGCTCGCTGGCCACCCTGCGCGAGCGCCTGGGCGACCTCACCGACCCGCTGGCCCGCGCCCTGTGCTGGTCCGCGCTGTGGAACCTCACCCGCGACGGGCTGCTGCCCAGCCGCGACTACCTCGAGCTGGTGCGGCGCTTCGCGGGCGCCGAGACCGACATCGGCGTGCTGCAGATGGTCCAGTCCTGGGCCACCGGCGCGCTCACCCACTACGCGGCCCCCGACTCGCGCGAGGCGGCCTGCCGGGAGCTGGCCGGCAGCGCGCTGAGCGAGCTGCGGCTGGCCGAGCCCGGCAGCGGCCACCAGCTGGCGTGGGCGCGGTTCTTCGCGCAGCTCGCGGGCACGGAGGCGGACCTGCAGCTGCTGCGCGGCCTGCTCGAGGGCACCGCGCGCATCGACGGGCTCGAGGTCGACCAGGAGCTGCGCTGGGCGTTCCTGGGCACCCTCACCGCGCGGGGCGTGGCCGACGAGCCGGCGGTGGCAGCCGAGCTGGCCCGCGACAACACCGCCTCCGGCCGCAGGCACCAGGTGCGCTGCCTGGCCGCCCGTCCGTCCGCCGAGGTCAAGGCCGAGGCGTGGGCGGCGGTCGTGGACTCCGACGCGCTGTCCAACGCGCTGGCCGAGGCCACCATCGCAGGCTGGGGGCAGCCGGACCAGCGCGACCTGCTGGCGCCCTTCGCCCCGCGCTACTTCGAGGTGATCGAGCGCGTGTGGCGGGAGCGGTCCATCGAGATCGCCATGGCCGTCGTCCGCGGCCTGTTCCCGTCCCTGCAGGACAGCCCGGAAACGCTGGCGGCCACGGACTTCTGGCTGGCCACGCACGCGGATGCCCCGCCTGCCCTGCGGCGGCTGGTGCTGGAGGCGCGGGACGACCTGGCGCGCGCCCTGCGCGCGCAGGAGTGCGACGTGGCGGCCGCCCGGTAGGCGTCTCACCACCGTCGTCACGGGTCTTCACGAAACCTTCAAATCCATTGCAAGAACACGGGGTTGTCCGGAAATCCCGACGGGTACGTAACAGCGGTTAGGGAGTGGGGCGGGAGCGGGAATGGCCGGGGCATGAACCCCAACACCCCCCTCTCCCCCCGCCCCCTGTACCACCTGTCCGACGTCCGGCACCGCGTCATGACGTCCCGTCAGTTGCGGGAGCACGGCGTCACGGGTTCCGAGGCCGGTGAGCGCTGCCGCCAGGGCGGGCCGTGGCGGCAGCTGCTGCCGGGCGTCTACCTGCTGCACACCGGTCCCGCCACCAGCGAGGAGCGGCTGCACGCGGCCCTGATGTACACCCTTCCGCGCGCCCAGGTGCCCCGCCAGCCGGGGCCCGGCGGCCCGCGCACCCCCGAGCCGGCCCCCTACGGCCAGGCGATGATCACCGGTGCGGCGGCGCTGGCCCTGCACCGCTTCACCTCGGTGCCCTCGCTGCTCTCCCTCGAGCACATCGACGTCCTGGTGCCGCGCACCCGGCGGCTGCGCTCGACGGGGTTCGTGCGCGTGGTCCGGGCACACTCGCTGCCCCGCCCGGTGACGCTCACCGGCCTGCCGGTCGCCCCGGCCGCCCGCGCGGTGGCCGACGCCGTGACCCACCTGACCGACGCGGCAGAGGTGCGCCGGCTGCTGACCGAGGCCGTGCGCGGCGGGCACTGCGAGGCCTCGGCGCTGGTGCGGGAGCTCGGCCGGGCCCGGCTGCTGAACCGGCCGCAGGTGGTGGAGGCGGTCGACGCGCTGCTCGCCGAGAGCCGCTCGGTCGCCGAGGGCCGGCTGTACGACATGGTGCGCGAGCAGGCGCTGCCGGCCCCGCTGTGGAACGTGGAGCTGCGGCTGCCGGGCGGTCCGTGCCTGGGCGGCGTGGACGCGTTCTGGCCCGACCACGGGGTGGCGCTGGAGATCGACACCCGGGGGCCGCGGCAGGAGGGCGACGATCCGGTCTGGTCGGAGCAGTCCCGCAAGCGGGAGTACCTGGAGCGGCTGGGCATCACGGTCGTCCAGGTGACGCCGCGCGGGCTGCGCGACCACGAGGCGCTCGAGGAGCAGGCCGCGATCGTGCGCACCGCCCTGGTGGCGTCCGCCGATCGCGGCCCTGCCGCGTACCTCGTGGTGCTGCCCCGGTAGGGGCGCCGGCGGAGACCGTCAGCGACTGGGGAGCAGCAGCTCGGTGTTGCGGTCGGTGGGCGCGCCGGCGAGGGAGGTGTCCGAGCCGGGGGAGTTGAAGGCCAGCTCGCGGTAGAGGGCGGCGAGCCCGGTCTGGGACAGGTCGTGGAAGTCGGTGCGGTAGGGCGCGGCCGACTCGATGAGGGTGGTGAACAGGGAGATCGTCCCGTCCTTGTTGTCCGTGATCTCGATGATCCGGGCAAGCTGCGGGTAGTCGACGTGCGAGGCGGTGGCGATCTCCCAGAAGGTGCCGCGCGGGCGGATGCGGTTGCGGTGGCTGTGGCCGTTGATCCAGGCCAGCACGTTGTTGTGCTTGCGCAGCAGGGCGAGCACCTCGTCGCCGTTGTGCCGCTTCTCGGCCGGACGGGCGGGGTCCGGCGTCATGTTGTTCATGCTCCAGCTGGGGTGGTGGCTGAAGACGAGCGCGTACTGGTCCCGATGCTCCTTCAGAGTCCTGTCGAGCCAGTCGAGTTGTGAGGTGCCGAGCGAGCCCTGGTAGTGGCCGCCGGGGTCGGTGGAGTCGATGCTGATGCCGATGACGCGGTCGGAGACCCGGAAGGTGTAGTAGAGGTTGCCCGAGTCGAGGTTGGCGCGGGTGTAGCCGTGCCCGACGGGCCCGCGGCCGGTGTACCGGGGGTCGAGGTGGGCGGCCACGTACTGGCGGGCGGTCAGCGGCACCCGGCGGGGGTCGGCGGTGACCGTGCGCATGTCCTTCTTGTGCTTCCTGAGCATCTCCCTTATGCGCTCGCCCTTGGGGTCGACGCCGTTGACCTCGCCCTCGATCAGCCATTTCGCCTCGGCGGGCGGGATGTACTGCAGCTTCTTGTTGCCGACGGCGACCTCGGAGATGAAGGTGCCGGCCGCCGGGTAGCAGCCGCCGGAGAGCCCGTCGTGGTTGCCGAAGGTGGAGTACCAGGGGATGTTCAGGCCGGGGCTGGTGACGCGGCGGGTCGCGGCGGCGAGGTAGCCGTCGATCCGCGGGTAGCCGGCGGCCTTGTCCTGGTCGCGCAGGGCGCTGTCGGGGTGCCAGTAGAGCTTGAGGCCGCTGTTCTGGACGCCCTCGTAGTGGCGGGCGTCGCCGGTGTTGGGGTTGAGCCGGCCGCCGCTGAGGGCGGTGAGGAACCACTCGACCTCGATCTTGGCGTTCTCGTCGCCGTTGTCGCCGGTGGTGACCATGAAGGCGAAGGGGTGGCCGGTGACCGGTCCGCGGCGCAGCTTGTTCACCCGCTCGACCAGCGAGACCACGCCGGGCAGGGTCAGCGCCTCGTGCGGCCGCCAGCCGCCCGAGCCGGCCGAGCGGAAGAACTCGTAGCGCAGCGGATGCTGTACGTCCGTCAGGTGCAGGTCGGTGAACTGGACGAAGCTGGCGAGCGTGGTGCGCCGGTCCTCGCGGCCGGACTGACCCTCGGCCAGGTCGGCCCGGACGACCCTGGGCCAGCCGGGGCCCTCGCCCAGGCGCCGGTAGCCGCTGGTGCCGCGGGGGGCGGCGACGGTGACCAGGGTGGTGCCGGCGCCGGTGGGGGCGGCGGTGCCCGTGGTGGCCGTGGCCTGGGCCTGCGCTCCCGGCGTGGGAGCGGGGGTGGGGTCGCCGGGCGTGGCGGCGGCCGGTCCTGCGTCCATGCCCACGGCCAGGCCCAGACCGGTGGCCGTGGTGACGGCTCCCGCCGCGGCCAGGAAGGAACGGCGGTCGAGCTGCGAGTCTGCGGTTCTGCGGGATCTGCGGTGCATGGCGGTCTCCCCGAGTGCGAACGCGAAGGCTGGCGGACGTGCGGGCGGGCTTCCGGCCCGGTCAGTGAGGATCGTTGGCAGCGCGAATGACCTGGGCGTGAACATGACCGCAACGGTCGCCGCCGATCACCTCACATGGATCTTGGCTACTGCGAACTGACATACACCACTCGTCCCCTGGAGTGCTGACGCTCACTCAGCGTTCACCCTCGAGGGGAACCCTCGCGCCGCTCACCAGGCAGTGCTTTAGTCCGTTTGTCGTACAGCAGCTGAGCTGCGGGAACGCCTCTGACCGCTTCACGGCCTCCGTCCCGCTTCATCCCGCGTGGCGTGTGGCGGGTTTACGCCATCCTTATGTTCCTGCCCTGACAACTCTCCCCAAACCGCCGCCACTTCCATCAAAGTGATCCGTCATCGGCCTCCGCTTTCCGGACGCCCATGCCGTGGTGCCCAGCGCTGTGCACTTTCTGTTTCCCCTTTTGTTTCTTCTTCATCACTTCAGTCAGGGATACCCATGACCACCACCCCCGACCCCCGGAACGCGCCGCCGGGCGCGAGACGCGCCGCCCGAATAGCCGTCGCCGCCTCGCTCGTGGCCGCCCTCACCGCGACGGGCGCCGCCCCCGCGCTCGCCGACGACCCGGCACCGCGGCCCGGACCGGCCAAGTCGGCCTCGGACAAGCTCGGTTCGCAGGACGCGGACCTGCTGGCCAAGGCCAAGGCCGACGGTGAGAAGACCGTCACCATGATGATCGCCACGCAGCCCGGCAAGGCCGGACAGGTCGCCGGCACGCTGGACGCGATCAAGGGCGCCTCGGTGGGCCAGGCCTACGACAAGCTCGGCTACGTCCGCGTCACCGTCCCGACCGACCGGGCCGACGCCGCCATCGACGAGGCGAAGAAGCTCGACGCCGTGCACGGCATCGACCTCAAGCAGGAGATCCGGCTCCCGGACCCCACCCCGCGCGCCGACACGGCGCAGGGCGCGCCGAAGCTCGCCAAGGACCGGACGTACCCGGCCCCCGGCAAGAACACCCCGGCGAAGAACCCCTACCAGCCGGCCTTCGAGACCGGCGCCGTCGAGTTCACCGAGGACCACCCCAAGGCCGACGGCCGCGGCGTGACCATCGGCATCCTGGACTCCGGCATCGACCTCGAGCACCCCGCGCTGCAGAAGACCACCACGGGCGAGCGCAAGATCGTCGACTGGGTGACCGCGACCGACCCGCTGGTGGACGAGGACGGCACCTGGCTGCCGATGACCTCCGACGTCTCCGGGCCCGGCTTCTCGTTCAACGGCCGCACCTACACCGCCCCGGCCTCCGGCTCCTACCAGGTCGCCCTCTTCCGCGAGAGCGAGACCACCGGCGGCGACATGAAGGGCGACCTCAACCGGGACGGCGACACCACCGACTCCTGGGCCGTCCTCTACGACCGGGCCAAGGGCACCGTCCGCGTCGACCTCGACGACGACGGGAACTTCGGCAACGACACCGACATGAAGCCGTACAAGGACGGCTTCCAGGTCGGCTACTTCGGCAAGGACGACCCCGGCACCCCGATCGCCGAGCGCATCCCCTTCGTCGTGCAGATCCGCAAGGACGTGCCGATGGACCCCAAGGGCGGCGACTGGGCCGGCAAGAAGGCCGACTTCGTCAACATCGGCGTCATCGAGTCCGAGCACGGCACCCACGTCGCGGGCATCACCGCGGCCAACGGCCTGTTCGGCGGGAAGATGAACGGCGCGGCGCCCGGCGCCAAGCTGGTCTCCTCCCGGGCCTGCACCTGGACCGGCGGCTGCACCAACGTGGCGCTCACCGAGGGCATGATCGACCTCGTGGTCAACCGCGGCGTCGACATCGTCAACATGTCGATCGGCGGCCTGCCCGCGCTCAACGACGGCAACAACGCCCGCTCCGAGCTCTACACCCGCCTCATCGACACCTACGGCGTCCAGCTGGTGATCTCCGCCGGCAACAGCGGCCCCGGCCTGAACACCATCGGCGACCCGGCCCTGTCCGACAAGGTCATCAGCGTCGGCGCGTCCGTCTCCAAGGAGACCTGGGCCGCCAACTACGGCTCCGAGGTGAAGACCAAGTACGCGATGATGCCCTTCTCCTCCCGCGGCCCGCGCGAGGACGGCGGCTTCACCCCGACGATCACCGCCCCGGGCGCGTCCGTCAACACCACCCCGACCTGGGAGCCCGGCGCGCCCGTCAAGGAGGCCGGCTACGACCTCCCGCCCGGCTACGGCATGCTCCAGGGCACCTCGATGGCCTCCCCGCAGGCCACGGGCGCGATGGCGCTGCTGATCTCGGCCGCCAAGCAGAAGAACATGAAGCTCGCCCCGGCCGACCTGCGCACGGCGCTCACCAGCACCGCCAAGAAGATCAAGGGCTTCCAGGCGTACGAGCAGGGCTCCGGCCTGATCGACATCGTCGAGGCGTGGGAGTCCCTGCGCGACGGCGCCACCGCCCACGAGTACGCGGTCAAGGCCCCCGTGGCGACCGCCCTGTCCGGCCGGCTCAAGACGCCCGGCTTCGGCACCGGCCTCTACGACCGCGAGGGCGGCCTGAAGGCCGGCGAGACCCGGACGTACGACGTCGTGATCACCCGCACCTCCGGCCCGGACAAGCCGGTGCGGCACGAGCTGGAGTGGGTCAACAACGACGGCACCTTCAAGCTCGCCGGTGACGACGAGGTGAAGCTGCCGCTGAACCAGCCCGTGACCGTCAAGGTCAAGGCCAAGGCGAAGACCGCCGGCATCCACAGCGCGATCCTGGCCGTCGACGACGAGCGCACCGAGGGCACCGACAAGCAGATCATGACGACCGTGATCGCCGCCGAGCCGCTGACCGCGAACGTGTTCAAGACGTCGGGCAAGGCCACGCGCAACGCCCACACGTCGTACTTCGTGACCGTGCCCAAGGGCACCACGTCGCTGGACGTCGCGATGGGCGGCCTGGCCGAGGGCAGCCAGACCCGGTTCATCGCCATCAGCCCCTACGGCGTTCCGGCGGACAAGACCTCCACGGTCAACTGCTACCCGAACTACCCCAACCCGGACAACACCTGCCGCCCGGACCTGCGCACCTACAAGAACCCGGTCCCCGGCGTCTGGGAGATCGAGGTCGAGTCGCGCCGCACGTCCCCGCTGCTGGAGAACCCCTACACGCTGACGGTCACGGCGAAGCCGTAATCGCCGGTGGGACGGGCGGGGCGGTGCGGGCGGAAGCGCCCGCACCGCCCCGCGTCCCGTCCCCGTCCGTCCCCCGTCGTCACTCGCCCGCCTCCCATCCGTCCCCCGTCCGCCCCTCGTCCGTCCTTCGGACAATCGATTGGACTTTTGGGCACCGCAGGACCCCATGATGGGAGCTGTTCAGCCGCGCAGTACGTGAGTAGGGAGTCCTCGTGAGGGTCGGAATCGTCGGAGCCACCGGTCAGGTCGGCGGGGTCATGCGCAAGATCCTCGCCGAGCGGGACTTCCCCGTCAGCGAGCTGCGCCTGTTCGCGTCGGCGCGTTCCGCCGGGTCCACGCTGTCCTGGAAGGACGCGGAGATCACCGTCGAGGACGCGGCCACGGCCGACTGGTCGGGCCTGGACATCGTGCTCTTCTCCGCCGGCGGGGCCACCTCCCGGGCCCTGGCCGAGAAGGTCGCCGCGCAGGGCGCCGTCGTGATCGACAACTCCTCCGCCTGGCGCCGTGACCCCGAGGTCCCGCTGGTCGTCTCCGAGGTCAACCCGCACGCGATCGCGAACCGCCCCAAGGGCATCATCGCCAACCCGAACTGCACCACCATGGCCGCGATGCCGGTCCTCAAGCCGCTGCACGCCGAGGCCGGGCTGACCGCCCTGGTCGCCACCACCTACCAGGCCGTCTCCGGCTCCGGGCTGGCCGGCGTCGCCGAGCTGGACGGCCAGCTGCGCAAGGTCGCCGACCGGGCCACCGAGCTCACCCACGACGGCGACGCCGTCGAGTTCCCCGAGCCCGGCGTCTACAAGCGCCCCATCGCCTTCAACGTGCTGCCGCTGGCCGGCGCGATCGTCGAGGACGGCAGCTTCGAGACCGACGAGGAGCAGAAGCTCCGCAACGAGTCCCGCAAGATCCTGGAGATCCCGGACCTCAAGGTCTCCGGCACCTGCGTCCGCGTGCCCGTCTTCTCCGGCCACTCGCTGCAGGTGAACGCCCGCTTCGAGCGTCCGATCGGCGTCGAGCGCGCCTACGAGCTGCTGAAGGACGCGCCCGGCGTCGAGCTGTCCGAGATCCCGACCCCGCTGCAGGCGGCGGGCAAGGACGTCTCCTACGTGGGCCGCATCCGTGTCGACGAGACCGTCGAGCACGGCCTGGCGCTCTTCCTCTCCGGCGACAACCTCCGCAAGGGCGCCGCGCTGAACGCCGTCCAGATCGCCGAGCTGGTCGCCGCCGAGCTGCGCGGCTGACGCTCTCGCACCTCGTTGAAGGGGGCGGGCCCATGGGGTCCGCCCCCTTCCGCATCCGCTGTCGGCGTACGCACCGCCACGCGCGGCGACGCCGTGGAAGGATGGCCGGGAACGTCGTGATTGCGTGATGTTAAGGAGACGCCCAGGTGCCCGGAACGAACCTGACCCGCGCGGAGGCCCAGCAGCGCGCCCGGCTGCTGACCGTGGACGCGTACGAGATCGACCTCGACCTCTCCGGCGCGCAGGAGGGGGGCACCTACCGGTCCGTGACCACCGTGCGCTTCGAGGCGGCCGAGGCGGGCGACTCCTTCATCGACCTGGTGGCCCCGACGGTGCACGAGGTCGTCCTGAACGGGACCGCGCTCGAGCCGGCCGAGGTCTTCCACGACAGCCGCATCGCGCTGTCCGGCCTGGTGGCCGGGCGCAACGAGCTGAAGGTCGTCGCGGACTGCGCGTACACCAACACCGGTGAGGGTCTGCACCGCTTCGTCGACCCTGTCGACCAGCAGGCCTATCTCTACACGCAGTTCGAGGTGCCCGACGCCCGCCGGGTGTTCGCCTCCTTCGAGCAGCCGGACCTGAAGGCAACGTTCCAGTTCACCGTGAAGGCCCCCGAGGGCTGGACGGTGATCTCCAACTCGCCCACGCCCGAGCGCCCGGCCGACAACGTATGGCGCTTCGAGCCCACGCCCCGCATCTCCACGTACATCACCGCGCTGATCGCCGGCCCCTACCACTCGGTGCACAGCTCGTACGAGAAGGACGGGCAGGTCGTCCCGCTGGGCATCTACTGCCGGCCCTCGCTCGCCGAGTTCCTCGACGCCGACGCGATCTTCGAGGTCACCCGGCAGGGCTTCGACTGGTTCCAGGAGAAGTTCGACTACGCCTACCCCTTCGCCAAGTACGACCAGCTCTTCGTGCCGGAGTTCAACGCGGGCGCCATGGAGAACGCGGGCGCGGTCACCATCCGCGACCAGTACGTCTTCCGCTCGAAGGTGACGGACGCCGCGTACGAGGTGCGCGCGGAGACCATCCTGCACGAGCTGGCGCACATGTGGTTCGGCGACCTGGTCACGATGGAGTGGTGGAACGACCTGTGGCTGAACGAGTCGTTCGCCACCTACACCTCCATCGCCTGCCAGGCCTACGCGCCGGGCAGCAAGTGGCCGCACTCGTGGACGACGTTCGCCAACTCCATGAAGACCTGGGCGTACCGGCAGGACCAGCTGCCGTCCACCCACCCGATCATGGCCGAGATCCGCGACCTGGACGATGTGCTCGTCAACTTCGACGGCATCACCTACGCCAAGGGCGCGTCCGTCCTCAAGCAGCTCGTCGCCTACGTCGGCATGGACGCCTTCTTCACGGGCGTGCAGGCCTACTTCAAGACGCACGCCTTCGGCAACACCCGCCTGTCCGACCTGCTGGGCGCGCTGGAGAAGACCTCCGGCCGCGACCTGAAGGCCTGGTCGAAGGCGTGGCTGGAGACGGCCGGCATCAACATCCTGCGTCCCGAGATCACCACGGACGCCGACGGCGTCGTCACCGCCTTCGCGGTCCGCCAGGAGGCCCCCGCGCTGCCCGCCGGAGCCAAGGGCGAGCCGACCCTGCGCCCGCACCGCATCGCGATCGGCCTGTACGAGCTGAAGGACGGCAGGCTCGTCCGCGAGGACCGCATCGAGCTGGACGTCGACGGCGCGCGGACCGAGGTCCCGCAGCTGGTCGGCAGGGCCCGTCCGGCCGTCGTGCTGCTCAACGACGACGACCTGTCGTACGCCAAGGTCCGCCTGGACTCCGAGTCCCTGGCCACGGTCACCCAGCACCTGGGCGACTTCGAGCAGTCCCTGCCCCGCGCCCTGTCCTGGGCCTCCGCCTGGGACATGACCCGCGACGGCGAGCTGGCCACCCGCGACTACCTCGACCTGGTCCTGTCCGGCGTCGCCAAGGAGTCCGACATCGGCGTGGTGCAGTCGCTGCAGCGCCAGGTGAAGACCGCCCTCGAGCTGTACGCGGCGCCGACCTGGCGCGAGACGGGCCTGGCGAAGTGGACCGAGGCCACCCTGGAGCACCTGCGCGCCGCCCAGCCGGGCAGCGACCACCAGCTGGCGTGGGCGCGGGCCTTCGCCGCCACCGCCCGCACCGACGAACAGCTGGGCCTGCTCGCCGGGCTGCTGGACGGCAGCGAGACGATCGAGGGCCTGGCCGTCGACACCGAGCTGCGCTGGGACCTGCTCGGCCGGCTGGCCGCGACGGGCCGGGCGGACGGGAGCGCCATCGCCGCCGAGCTCGAGCGCGACAGGACCTCGGCGGGCGAGGAGCACGCCGCCTGGGCACGGGCCGCCCGCCCCACCGCCGAGGCGAAGGCCGAGGCCTGGGCCTCGGTCATCGACTCGGACAAGCTGCCCAACGCGGTGCAGGAGTCGGTCATCGGCGGCTTCCAGCAGGCCGACCAGCGCGAGCTGCTCGCTCCCTACGCGGAGAAGTACTTCGAGGTGGTCAAGCACGTCTGGGAGAACCGCAGCCACGAGATCGCCCAGCAGATCGCGATCGGCCTCTACCCGGCGCTGCAGGTCTCCCAGGCCACCCTGGACGCCACGGACGCCTGGCTGGCCTCGGCCGAGCCGAACGCGGCGCTGCGGCGGCTGGTGACCGAGTCCCGCGCCGGGGTCGAGCGTGCGCTGAAGGCGCAGGCCGCCGACGCGGCCGCCGCCGTCTGACGTCCGGCCCGGCAGGCCTGACGTCCGGCCTCAGGCCTGCCGGGCCGCCTTCCGTGCCAGGAGGGCGGCCCGGCGCTCGTCGAATCGTTTCGCCTGATCGTCCAGGCCGCCCATGAACAGGCCCAGCTCCTCCTGGGCGCGCAGGCCCTCCGGGCCCAGGCCCGTGATCTCGAGGACCTTCAGGAAGCGCAGCACCGGCTGGAGCACGTCGTCGTGGTGGATGCGCAGGTTGTAGATGCCGCCGATGGCGATCTGCGCGGCGGCGCGCTCGAAGCCGGGGATGCCGTGGCCCGGCATCCGGAAGCCGGTGACCACGTCCCGCACCGCGCACATGGTCTGGTCGGGCGCCAGCTCGAAGGCCCTGCCGAGCAGGTTGCGGTAGAAGACCATGTGCAGGTTCTCGTCGGTGGCGATGCGCGCGAGCATGCGGTCGCAGACGGGGTCGCCCGAGTGGTGGCCGGTGTTGCGGTGCGAGATGCGGGTGGCCAGTTCCTGGAAGGCGACGTAGGCGACCGAGTGCAGCATGCTGTGGCGGTTGTCGGACTCGAAGCCCTCGCTCATGTGCCGCATGCGGAAACGTTCCAGCTCGACCGGGTCGACGGCCCGTGAGGTGAGCAGGTAGTCGCGCATCACGATGCCGTGCCGGCCCTCCTCGGCCGTCCACCGGTGCACCCAGGTGCCCCAGGCGCCGTCGCGGCCGAAGAGCGTGGCGATCTCGTGGTGGTAGCTGGGGAGGTTGTCCTCGGTCAGCAGGTTGACCACGAGGGCGATCCGCCCGATCTCGGAGACCTTGGACTGCTCGGGGGCCCAGGCCTCGCCGCCCATGACGCCGTCGAAGTCACGGCCCTCGCTCCAGGGCACGTACTCGTGGGGCATCCATTCCCTGGCCACCTTCAGGTGGCGGTTGAGCTCGGTCTCGACGGCTTCCTCGAGTGCGTACAGCAGCCTGGCGTCGCTCCACTGACCACGGCGGAGGGAGGGGGCTATGGTCACGGACGGCTCCTGCGCAGGGGGATTTCTTACGGCACTTACGGCCCCGTAGGTTACGACACCGTAAGTTAAAGACGACGTAAAGTCTGATCGTTCATCCCGCCCCTGAGCAGCAAAAAGCCGGTCCCGGCTCCGCTTGTGTGCAGAGCCGGGACCGGCTGGAAGTGTGTGTCGGGCTGAAAGGCCTCAGCGCGAGGGGCGCGGGTGGTGGGTCTGGGCGGCGTGCGTACGGGGGTTGTCCGAACCCCGGGCCAGCACCATCGTCAGGGCGGCGATGACCACGAACAGCACGATCGGCGCGGCCACGTAGAGGCCGAGCGTGTTGATCACGCTCAGGCCCGGACCCGGGTCGTCACCGTCGTCGCGGGTGAGCGCGAACGCGGGGGACGACATCAGCAGCATCAGCAGCGTGCCCGCGGAGATGGCACCGGCGCGCACGGCGTTCTTGTTGACCTTATTGCTCACGGCCTCAACGTATCGGACAGCCGCCGGGCCCGCGCGCCCGGGGTGGCCTATCGGCGTCCGGCGGCCCCGGCCCCGTGCTTGCGGAGGTCCTCCATCAGCGCGTGCAGCCGGGGCGAGGCCGCCAGCTCCTCCAGCGACAGCGGTCGCCCGGCGGCGTCGGCGAGCGGCAGCCGCCAGTTCGGGTACTGGTCCCAGGTGCCCGGCAGGTTCTGCGGCCGCCGGTCCCCGACGGCGTCGGGCAGCCACACGCCGACCAGCCGGGCGGGGGTGCGCAGCAGGAAGCGGTGGACGGCCTTGACGGCCGCCTCCTCGTCGCCGGGCCCCTCCGGCAGCAGCCCCAGCCGGCCGAACAGGGCCAGCCACTCCGCCAGGCCCGTGGCGTCCTCCCGCTGCTCGACGGCCAGCGGCCGGGTCAGCAGCCCCAGCCGGTGCCGCAGCTCCACATGGTCGCCGGTGAGCCGGGCCGCGGTGCTCGGCAGGTCGTGGGTGGTGGCCGTGGCCACGCAGCCGGACCGCCACCGCTCGGGCTCCAGCGGCGCGGGCCGCGCGCCCCCGGCTCCTCCGTTTTCGTAATCCCGCTCGAACCACAGCACCGAGGTGCCCAGCACCCCGTGCTCGGCGAGCGTCTCGCGCACCCCCGGTTCGACCGTGCCCAGGTCCTCGCCTATGACAGCGGTGCCCGCGCGGTGCGCCTCCAGCGCGAGGACGCCCAGCATGGCCTCGGCGTCGTAGCGGACGTAGGCGCCGCGCCGCGGCTCGTAGCCCTGCGGTACCCACCACAGCCGGAACAGCCCCATCACATGGTCGATCCGCAGCGCTCCCGCGTGCCGCAGCAGGCCCCGCAGCAGCTCACGGTAGGGGGCGTAGCCGGTGGCGGCCAGGGCGTCGGGGCGCCAGGGCGGCAGCCCCCAGTCCTGGCCACGGGAGTTGAAGGCGTCGGGAGGCGCGCCGATGGACATGCCGGCGGCGAGGGCGTCCTGCTGCGCCCAGGCGTCGGCGCCCGCGGGGTGGACGCCGACGGCCAGGTCGTGGACGAGGCCGACGCGCATGCCGGCCTCGCGGGCGGCCCGCTGGGCGGCGGCCAGCTGCCCGTCGGTGAGCCAGGCGAGCCAGCAGTGGAAGTCGACGCGGTCCAGCAGCTCGCCGCGGGCGCGGGCGGTACGGGCCGAGCGCGGGTCGCGCAGGCCGGCGGGCCAGGTGTGCCAGTCGGGGCCGTGCGTCTCGGCCAGCGCGCACCAGGTGGAGTGGTCGTCGAGGGCCTGGCCCTGCTCGGCGAGGAAGTCGCAGTAGGCGGCGCGCCGGCCGGGGCCCAGCGGCACGGTCCGCAGCAGTTCCAGGGCGCGGCGCTTGAGGGCCCACACGGCGTCCCGGTCGATCAGTGCCGAGCGGCGCAGCACGCCCTCGCGCAGCCCGGCGGCGCGGGCGAGGAGTGCGTCGGCCTCCTGGCGGGCGGGGCCGGTGAGGTGGGCGAACTCGGGGATCTCCTCGATCCGCAGGTGGACCGGGTCGGGGAAGCGGCGGGAGGAGGGCCGGTAGGGCGAGGGGTCGGTGGGCGGTCCGGGGACGGCCGCGTGCAGGGGGTTGACCTGGACGAAGTCGGAGCCGAAGGCGCGGCCGGCCCAGGCGGCGAGCTCGGCGAGGTCGCCGAGGTCGCCCATGCCCCAGGAGCGGGCCGAGAGCAGGGAGTAGAGCTGGACGAGGAAGCCGTGGCCGCGCGCGGGCGGCGTGGGCAGCCGCTCGGGGGCGACGATCAGGGGCGCGCCGGCGGTGCGGCCGTCGGGGGCCCGGACGCGCAGGACGTGGCCGCCCAGGGGCAGCGGTGCGGTGCCGTCCCAGTCGAGGGAGCGGCCGTCCTCGGTGTCGACCCGCAGCGCCGTCCCCTCCGGCAGCTCCGGCAGATTCCGCTTTCCGCCCCGGCGGAGGACGACGGCAGGGGGCAGCAGGCGGCCGCGCGCGGCCGCCTCGTGGGCCTCGAGGGCGTCGCGGACGGCCCTGGGGGTGGAGGCGTCGACGCCCAGGGCGGCGAGGACGGCGACGACGGTGTCCTCGGAGACCTTGGCGCTGTGGCCGGGCGCGGGCTCGTAGGTGGTGGCGACACCGTGCAGTTCGGCAAGGCGCGCTCGTCCCATCGAACACCTCCGTGGTGGCCCCCGTGCCGGCTCCCTGTGCCCTACCCATGTGCCGCCGCTGCCGACACCTTCCGTTCCCCGATGTCGGTTTGACGCCCCTTCGGGTGGCTTCGGTTTCGGTTCCGTTTCGGCTCGGTTCCACGACGCGCGGGGCATTACCGGCAGTTCGGGCAGCTGCGTTGACACGTCCCGCACCTGGTGATGGGCTCGTCGCTCATCGGGCGTGACACCAGGGGCAAGGAGAAAGCCGTGCGGTTCCCGGGCGACGACCCCTCGTACGCGGACGACCCCTCGCACGCGGACGAGTCGTGCGCGCGGCCCGGCCGTGCCGTCGGCACGGGCCGGCTCGGCCGGCCCGCCCCCGCCGGGGGACGCTCCCGGCGGGCCGGGGTCACGGTGCTGGCGGCCGCACTCCTCGGCGGGCTGCTGGGCAACGCCGGTGACGCCCTGGCCGACCCCCGCCCCGGTGCGGCCGCGGGCGCGGCCGGCGCCGACGCCCCGGAGCGCGAGAGCGCGAACGGCCTGCCGCCGGTGTGGCCGCGGCCGCAGACGGCACGCGCCCAGGGCTCGTACGTCCGAGTGGGTGACGAGGTCACCCTGATGGCCGAGCAGGGCACCGACCCGTACGCCCTCGAGGCGCTGCGCGAGGTGCTGCGCTCGATGGGCGCCCGTACGGTCGTCGACGCCCAGCCCGGCGGCACCCCGCCGCCCGGAGGGCTGATCGTCTACGCGGACGGGCAGGCCGCCGACGACGCGCTGCGGGCGCTGGGCGCGCCCCCCGTCGCCGACCTGCCGCGGGGCGGCTACCGGCTGGCCACCGGGCAGGTCGGCGGCCGGCCGGCGGTGGCGCTGGCGGGCATGGGCACCGACGGGCTCTTCCACGCCGCGCAGACGCTGCGGCAGCTGGCCGTGGAGCGCGAGGGCGGGCGTTCGTTCGCCGGGGCGGTGATCCGCGACTGGCCGGGCACGGCGGTGCGCGGGCTGACCGAGGGCTTCTACGGCAAGCCCTGGTCGCATCCGCAGCGGCTGTCCCAGCTGGACTTCATGGGCCGCAACAAGCTCAACCGTTACCTCTACGCGCCCGGCGACGACCCCTTCCGCCAGGCCCGCTGGCGCGACGCCTACCCCGCCGCGCGGCGCGCGGAGTTCCGGGAGCTGGCCGAGCGGGCCCGCCGCAACCATGTGACGCTCGGGTGGGCCGTCTCCCCCGGTCAGGCGATGTGCTTCTCCTCCGCCGGGGACGTACGGGCGCTCAAGCGCAAGGTCGACGCGATGTGGGCGCTGGGGGTGCGCGCCTTCCAGCTGCAGTTCCAGGACGTCAGCTACAGCGAGTGGCACTGCGACGCGGACGCCGAGAAGTTCGGTTCCGGCCCGAAGGCTGCGGCCGAGGCGCAGGCCAGGGTGGCAGGCGAGCTGGCCCGGCACCTGGCGGCCAAGGGCGACGCGGCGGCGCCGCTGTCGCTGCTGCCCACCGAGTACTACCAGGACGGCCGCACCGCGTTCCGGCGGGCGCTGGCCAAGGCGCTGGACCCGCGCGTGGAGGTGGCCTGGACGGGCGTGGGGGTGGTGCCCAAGACCATCACCGGCGGCGAATTGGCCGACGCCCGCGCGGCCTTCGGCCACCCGCTGGTGACCATGGACAACTACCCGGTCAACGACTTCGCGCAGGACCGTATCTTCCTGGGCCCCTACACCGGCCGGGAGCCCGCCGTGGCCGCCGGTTCGGCCGCGCTGCTGGCCAACGCCTCCGCCCAGCCGACGGCCTCCCGCATCCCGCTGTTCACCACCGCCGACTACGCCTGGAACCCGCGCGCCTACCGTCCGGAGGAGTCGTGGAGGGCCGCCGTCGACGACCTGGCGGGCGGTGCCTCGGCGCAGCCGGCGACCCGCGAGGCGCTGCGGGCGCTGGCCGGCAACGACGCCTCGTCGGTGCTCGGCGGCGAGGAGTCGGCGTACCTGCGGCCGCTGCTGGACGAGTTCTGGGCCGCGCTGTCCGCCTCCGACCGGGGCAGGCTGGAGGCGGCCGCCGGCAAGCTGCGGGCCGCCTTCCGGACGATGGCCGGGGCCCAGGCCACGCTCGCCCCGGCCCTCGGCGGCGAGGTGCGGCCGTGGCTGGAGCAGCTGGCCCGGCACGGCGAGGCGGGCATGCGGGCGGTGGACATGCTCACCGCCCACGCGCGCGGTGACGGCGCCGCCGCCTGGCGGGCCCAGCTGGACGTGCAGCGGCTGCGCGGCCGGATCGGCGCCGGCCGGGTGACCGTGGGCAAGGGCGTCCTGACCCCGTTCCTCGACCAGGCGCTGGCCAGGGCCAACGGCTGGACCGGTGTCGACCGGCCGCTGCGCACGGCGGGCCGGGCCACCGACGGCGACCCGGCCACCGCCGAGCGCCCGAAGCCGGGCGTCCCGCTGTCCGTACGACTGCCCGAGCCGCATCCGCTGACCGTGGTCACCCTGCTGACCGAGCCCGGCAGCGGCTCGGCGGGCACCGTCGAGGCGCACGACCCGGACAAGGGCTGGCAGCCGCTGGGGGCCGTGGCCGCCGACGGCTGGACGCAGCTGCCGGGCAAGGGGCTGCGGGCGGACGCGCTGCGCGTGGTGTGGAGCGGGGACGCGGCGGCGGCCCCGCCGGCGGTGCACGAGTTCACCCCGTGGTTCGCCGACACCCGTACGGCCGTCTTCGAGGTCGCGCGGGGCGAGGCGGACGCGGAGATCGGCGGCCGCCCGGCCGTCGTCGAGGCCCGCGTGATCAACCAGCGCCCGGAGACGGTCCACGAGAAGCTCACCGTCAAGGCCCCCCAGGGCGTCACCGTCAAGGCGCCGGAGACGGTCACCGCCGTGCGCGGCGGCGTGACCACGGCCCGGATCGAGCTCACGGTGCCGGCCGGGCCCGCGCGGGTCTTCACGGTGCCGGTCAGCCTGGCCGGCCAGGAGCGGACCGTGACCGTCCGGGCGTACCCGCCCACCGGCGGGCCGGACCTGGCGCGGAGCGGGCGGGCGACGGCCTCGGGCCAGGAGACGGCCCGTTTCCCGGCCTCCGCGGCGCTCGACGGCGACCCGCGCACCCGCTGGTCCTCGCCGCACGCCGACGACGCCTGGTGGCAGCTGGAGCTGGCCCGCCCGGTCCGGCTGGGCCGCCTGGTGCTGCACTGGCAGGAGGCGCACCCGCGCCGCTACCGGATCCAGGTGTCCCCGGACGGGCGCACCTGGCGGGACGCGGCGGCGGTCGGTGACGGCAAGGGGGGCATGGAGTCGGTGCGCATGGACGCGCCGGACACGCGCTTCGTGCGCGTCCAGGGCGAGAAGCGGGCCACCCGGTTCGGCTACTCGCTGTGGTCGGTGGAGGCGTACGCCGTGCAGGAGCCGGGCAAGGGCGACGCGGGCCGCTAGCGGCCGGCGGCCCCGGGCCGGGCCATCGTCGTGCGGAACGCGTCACACCGCTCCCCGTACGACGATGGCCCGGTCGTCTCAGGCGGAAATGCCGTCGATCCGGGCCATCGCGTCCTCCGCGCCGTAGGCCTCCAGGTACGGCAGCCAGCGCGGATCCCTATGGCCCGTGCCGATGATCCGCCAGGCCAGGCCGGACGGCGGCGCGGGCTGATGCCGCAGCCGCCAGCCGAGCTCGGAGACGTGCCGGTCGGCCTTGACGTGGTTGCAGCGGCGGCAGGCCGCCACCACGTTCTCCCAGGCGTGCTGCCCGCCGCGACTGCGCGGCACGACGTGGTCGACGCTGGTTGCGACGCCACCGCAGTACGCGCAGCGCCCGCCGTCCCTGGCGAAGAGGGCACGGCGGGTGAGCGGGACGGGGCCCCGAAAGGGCACCCGCACGAAGCGCTTGAGCCTGACGACGCTGGGTGCGGGGATGGTGCAGGTCGCGCTGTGCAGATAGGCGCCGGAGTCCTCGAGGCTGATGGCCTTCTCATTGAGGACGAGTATGAGCGCGCGGCGGAGCGGTACGACGCCGAGCGGCTCGTACGACGCGTTGAGGACCAGGACATGCGGCACGGGTGCCTCCTTGTACGCCGGCGGCGCGTGGCTCGCGCCGGGACGATCTCCTGCAAGTGTCCCCTGGCCCCTGGCACAAGCGCCACCATCACCGGGTAACGGGTCTCAGGTGTTTTGGAGCACACCGGGGAGCTCGGCGCGACCCACCACAGTCATCCCCGCGCAAGACCCGTCCCATCTCGAACACAACAACGGAGCACCCTGTCTGCCCCGTTAGTGTGGTGGGTCCGCCCGCATCGCTCCTCGTCGCGGGCGCAGTCCCACACCGGAGGGTTCCTGCTGTGTTCTGGTCCGCTGCCCTGGCCGCAGACTCGACGCCCCGTCCCACATCGCTGGACGAGGCCCAACGCACGGCGAACGACGCCGCGGGATGGGTCGAGGAGAACTGGTCCATCTGGCTCAGCAACGGCCTGCGCATCGTGCTGATCGTCGTGATCGCGGTGGCCATGCGCTCGCTGATCCGCCGCGCGATCACCAGGCTCATAGCGCGGATGAACCGCACCGCCCAGGCCGTCGACGGCACGGCTCTGGGCAGCCTGCTGGTCAACGCCGAGCGCCGCCGGCAGCGCTCGGAGGCCATCGGGTCGGTGCTGCGCAGCGTCGCCTCGTTCCTGATCATGGGAACGGCGGCGCTGACGGTCCTGTCCGTCCTCAAGATCAACCTGGCTCCGCTGCTGGCCAGCGCCGGTGTCGCCGGCGTCGCCATCGGTTTCGGCGCCCGCAACCTGGTCACCGACTTCCTCTCGGGCGTCTTCATGATCCTTGAGGACCAGTACGGGGTCGGTGACACGATCGACGCCGGGGTGGCCTCCGGCGAGGTGATCGAGGTCGGCCTGCGGGTGACCAAGCTGCGCGGGGTCGACGGCGAGATCTGGTACGTGCGCAACGGCGAGGTCAAGCGGATCGGCAACCTCAGCCAGGGCTGGGCGACGGCGGGCGTGGACGTCCAGGTGCGCTCCGACGAGGACCTGGACCGGGTGCGCGAGGTCATCACCCGGGCGGGCGAGGAGATGCACAAGGCCGAGCCGTGGAACGAGCGGCTGTGGGAGCCCGTCGAGGTGCTGGGCCTGAACGCGATCTACCTCGACTCGGTGATCATCCGGGTGTCGGCCAAGACCATGCCGGGCAAGGCCCTCGGCGTGGAGCGCGAGCTGCGCTGGCGGATCAAGCGGGCGCTGGACGCGGAGGGCATCCGCATCGTCGGCCGTCCGCTCGAGCCGGAGCTGGAGACCGTCCCGGTGGATCCGGCGGCGAGCGTCGCGCCCCCGTCCGTCATGGCCAACCCCGCCTCGCCGCAGGCCCAGGCGACGGCGCCGATACCGCCGGCGCCGCCGGGCGTGACGCTGGGCAAGTGATCTGAAAGGCCCCCTCGCCGGACGGTGAGGGGGCCTTTCACGTCAGCCGGTGGTGACGGGTTCAGGCGGTGGTGACGGTTCAGCCGGTGGTGACGGCGTGTTCCGCCAGGACCTTGTCCAGGAACGCGTCGAGGTTGCCATTCATGCGGGCCAGGCGCTCCTCCAGCGAGAGCGACTCCTTGTACCGCATCGACATCTCCGGCACCTTCCTGCCGCGCACATAGAGGGGGCACGCCAGGTCGGCGCAGATGTAGGCGCCGACGGTGTTGCCCTCCCGGCCCGAGGCGCCGACCCTGCGGGCCGCGAGCAGCGAGACGCCCGAGCCGGGGTGGCCGGTCAGGCACAGGGAGCACAGGGTGGTCTTCGCCTTGCTGCGGGGGCCGCCCTGCGGTACACGCAGGGTGATGCCGATCGCCCTGCCCTCCCGCACCGCGACGAGGTAGCCCCGGTCGGGCGCGCCCGGGTCGCGCCAGCCCAGGAAGTCCAGGTCCTCCCAGGGAAGTTCGGCAAGCCCCCGGGGAAGGCTGATCCTGCGGGCCTCGCCCTTCGAGCAGTTGACGAAGGAGGCACGTATGGCATTTTCGCCGAGTTGTTCCATGTGGCGTGAAACTAACAGCGGAACACGGCCGGCGTCGCATGATTTTTCGCGAGCGGGGTCAAGCACAGGCCGGCGGCGGGCCGTTGAACGCTGCGCGCCGAGCGGTTGAACGACCGTCACCGGGCTATTGACGCCGTAGCGGAACGCGTCATACCGTCCCTGCACCGACAGGAAAGTTTCCTTACAGACGGGCGGGAGCACAGCATGGCCGGAACCGGAGTCCCCGGGACGCCACGGGTGCTGCGGGCCATGAACGACCGCGCCGCGCTCGATCTGCTCCTGGCCCACGGCCCCCTCACCCGCACCCGCCTCGGCGAGCTGACCGGCCTGTCCAAGCCGACCGCCTCCCAGCTGCTCGGCCGACTGGCGGCCGCCGGGCTGGTCCGCACCACCGGCAGCCTCACCGGCCGTCCCGGGCCCAACGCGCAGCTGTACGAGATCGATCCGGGCATCGCACACGTGGCCGGGCTCTCCGTCGACGAGGAGGGCATCACCGCCGCCGTCGCGGACATCACCGGCACCGTCGTCGGCCGACACCGGATCGACGCCCCTGCCATGGCCGAGGCGGTACGGGTACGGACCGCCGAGCTGGTGGTCGAGGCCGTGGGGGGCGCGCTCGCCGCCGCCGGGCTCGCCCACGACGCCCTGCACCACACGGTCATCGGCACGCCGGGCGCGCTGGACCCCGGCACCGGGACACTGCGGTACGCCCCGCACCTGCCCGGCTGGCACTCGCGCACGCTGCGCGCCGAGCTCGCCGAGCTCATCGGCACCCCGGTCGTGATCGAGAACGACGTCAACCTCGCCGCCCTCGCCGAACGGTACGTCGGCGCCGCGCGGGAGGCCGACGACTATGTGCTGCTGTGGATCGACGAGGGCGTGGGCGCCGCGATCGTCCTCGGCGGACGGCTGCTGCGCGGCGCGACGGGCGGCGCGGGCGAGGTCGGCTACATGCCGCTGCCCGGTGCCCCGCTCGCGCGCGGCGGGCCCGAGGCCACCGTCGGCCCGGACGGCGGGGGCGGCTTCCAGATGCTGGTGGGCTCGCCCACGGTGGTCCGTCTCGCCCGTGAGCACGGCATCGACGGCGCCACGGCCCCCGAGGCCCTGGCGCGGGCGGCGGCCGTGCCGGGCGCGGGCGACGCGCTCTTCACGGAGCTCGGGGCCCGCATCGCGACCGGACTCGCCGCCATCATCGCCGTCGTCGACCCGGGGCTCGTGGTGCTCTGCGGCGAGGTCTGCGGGGCCGGCGGCGAGCGCCTGCGCGAACTGGTCGAGATCGAGCTGACCGGACTGGCCCTGCCCCGGCCGCGGTTGCGGCTGAGCACCGTCGAGGGCTGTCCGATCCTGATCGGCGCGCTGCACAGTGCGCTGGCTGCCGCCCGCAACACGGTCTTCGACACCGCCTGAGACGCCCGGCCGCCCGTTCCTTCCGTAACACTCCGAGCGCTACGAGCACATCGCGTCGCTTCCCGCCCTCCCCGCCCAAGGAAGTACCGCCATGCCACGCATTCGCATCCGCCCCCGGTTACCCCGGGGATCCGGGTCACACCACGGCCTGCGCCGACCGCTCGTCCCCCTGCTCCTGACCGCCGCGTTACTCCTCGCCGGCTGCGCCAACCCCTCCACCGGCAGCGACGGGGGCGACCCCGCCGGGCCCGTCACCCTTCGGTTCTGGCACGGCTGGTCGGAGAAGAACGAGGTGAAGGCGGTCGACGCGGCGATCGCCCGGTTCGAGAGGGGGCACCCCGGCATCCGGGTGAAGGCGACCGGGAACGTCACCGACGCCACCGTGAACCAGGCCCTGCGGGCGGGCGGCGGCCATACGCCCGACGTGGTGTCGTCCTTCACCACCAACAACGTCGGCCAGTACTGCTCCTCGGGCATGTGGGCCGACCTCGACCCCTTCCTCAGGAAATCGGGCCTGGACAAGGAGCGGATCTTCCCCCGGACGCTCCTCGGCTACACCTCCTACCGAGGCGTCCAGTGCGCCCTGCCGCTCCTCGCCGACGCGTACGGGATGTACTACAACCGGGACGCCTTCGACAGGGCCGGCATCACCCGGCCGCCCCGCACGATCTCGGAATTCAAGGACGCCGCCGTCCGGCTCACCGAACGGGCCGGCGACGGCTCGTACCGGCAGCTGGGCTTCATGCCCAATTTCCGGTTCTACCTGAACAGCCCGGACCGCTTCTTCGCCCAGTGGGGCCCGCGCTACTTCGACGACAAGGGCAAGGCCCGGCTGTCCCGGGAGCCCGCCGCGAGGGAGTTCCTCACCTTCCAGCGCGAGCTGATATCCGCCCTCGGCGGCTACGGCCCGCTGGAGAACTTCCGCACCGGCTTCGGCGACGAGATGTCCTCGCAGAACGCCTTTCTCACCGGAAAGGTCGCCATGCACCTGGACGGCGAATGGCGCGGCCTGATGCTGAAGGAGGCCGGGCCGAAATTCCGCTGGGCGACCGCCCCCATGCCCGTACCGGACGACCGGGCCGACACCTACGGACGCGGCTACCTGACCGGCACGGTCATCGGCGTCGCCCACAGCAGCAAGCACCGCAACGCGGCCTGGGAACTGGTGAAGTTCCTGACGACCGACACCGAACAGGTCGTCGCCTTCGCGAACGCCATTCACAACGTCCCCTCGACCAAGGCCGCGCTCGCCTCGCCCGGCCTCGACGCCGACCCCGCCTTCCGCACCTTCCTGGCCATCGCGCGGCACCCGCACAGCACCGGGATGCCGCCCTCGGTCAACGGCGGCCAGTACATCCTCTCGCTCCAGGACTTCGCCTACGACGTCGAGGCGGGCAGGGTCCGCGACCTGGACAAGGGGCTGCGCCGCCTCGACCGCCGGATAGACGACGACAACCTCCAGTCCGCCGACTGAAAGCCGCCGCCATGGCCCAGCCCGCCCCCGCTGCTTCGCCCGCTGCGACGCCCGCCGTCGCTCCCGCGCTGCGCCGCAAACACCTCCGCGCACGGCTGCGGACCCTCGGGTTCCTCTCCCCCTGGCTGATCGGCTTCTGCGTCTTCTTCGGCTACCCGCTGATCGCCACCGTCTACTTCTCCTTCATGCACTACAACCAGATCCAGGCCCCCTCGTTCGTCGGCCTGCGGAACTGGGCGTACGTCTTCGGCCGGATGCCGCTGTTCGGGCCGGCGCTGTGGAACACGCTGTGGCTGGTGGTGGTCATGGTGGCGCTGCGGGTCGTCTTCGGACTGGGCACCGGGCTGCTCATCACCAAGATCAAGACGGGTGCCGGCTTCTTCCGCACCGCCTTCTACCTGCCCTACCTCGCCCCGCCGGTCGCGGCGACCGTGGCCTTCGTCTTCCTGCTCAACCCGGGTACCGGGCCGGTCAACGAGGCCCTGTCCGCGCTCGGCGTCACCGCGCCCAACTGGTTCAACGACCCCGACTGGGCCAAGCCCTCGCTGGTGCTGCTGTCGCTGTGGGGCATCGGCGACCTCATGGTGATCTTCATGGCCGCGCTGCTGGACGTGCCCAGGGAGCAGTACGAGGCGGCCGAGCTCGACGGAGCCGGGGCCTTCGCGACGTTCCGCTATGTGACCTGGCCGTCGATCACACCGATCGTGATGTTCGCGGTCGTGACGGGGGTCGTGCAGACCATGCAGTACTACACGCAGGCCCTGGTGGCCGGAAAGCTGGCGTCCGGGGTCAGCGTCGGCCCCGGTTCGGCGATCCAGCCCGGCTACCCCGACCACTCCACGCTCACCGTCCCGCAGCTCGTCTACTCGCTGGGCTTCCAGAACTTCAACACCGGCGCCGCGTGCGTGCTCTCACTCGTGCTCTTCGCCGTCGCCATGGCCGTCACCTCGCTGCTGATGCGCAGAAACGCCGGACTGCTGACGGAGGGCTGACCCGCGATGACCCGCAAACGCGCCCTGCACTGGATAGCCGTGCACACCACGGCCGTCGCCGCCGCCCTCTTCTTCGTCCTGCCCTTCGTCTTCGTCTTCCTCACCTCCGTGATGAGCGACGAGCAGGCGATGAGCGGCGAGTTGTGGCCGCACGAATGGCGGTGGTCCAATTACGCGGAGGTCTTCGCCACACCCGGATTCCTCGGCTGGTGGCGCAATTCCCTGCTCTACGCGGGAGCCGGCACCTTCCTCACCGTGTGCTCCGCCGTCCCGGTCGCCTACGCGCTGGCCAAGTTCCGCTTCCGCGGGCGGCGGACGGCGATGCTGCTGGTCCTCTCCACGATGATGCTGCCGCCCCAGGTCGTGGTCATCCCGATGTACCTGGTGTGGGCGCAGCAGCTGCACCTGTCGGGTTCGCTGTGGCCGCTGATCATTCCGCTGGCGTTCGGCGACGCGTACTCCATCTTCCTGTTGCGCCAGTTCCTGCTGACCATTCCCACCGAGTACCTGGAGTCGGCCCGGGTCGACGGCTGCGGCGAGCTGCGCACGCTGCTGCGCATCGTGGTGCCGATGGCCCGGCCGGGCATCGCCGCGGTCGCCCTGTTTCAGTTCTTTTATTGCTGGAACGATTACTTCGGGCCACAGATCTACGCGGCCCAGAACCCCGGCGCGTGGACGCTGAGCTACGGGCTGGAGTCGTTCAAGAGCGCCCACAGCGTCAACTGGAACCTGACCATGGCCGCGACCCTCCTGGTCATGGCCCCGGTCATCGTCATCTTCTTCCTCGCTCAGAAGGCCTTCGTCGAAGGCGTCACTCTCACCGGAGTAAAGGGCTGAATTCCCATGAGGCGCGTATGAAGCTCGCAGTGGTCGGCGGCGGCTCGACCTACACCCCCGAACTCGTCGACGGCTTCGCCCGGCTGCGCGAGGTGCTCCCGGTCACGGAGCTCGTCCTGATCGACCCGGCCGCCGACCGCCTCGAGCTGGTCGGCGGGCTGGCGCGGCGGATCCTCGCCCGGCAGGGCCACCCCGCCGGCGTCACCTGGACCGCCGACCTCGACGCGGGCGTGGACGGCGCCGACGCGGTGCTGCTGCAGCTGCGGGTGGGCGGGCAGGCGGCCCGCCTGCGGGACGAGACCTGGCCGCTGGAGTGCGGCTGCGTCGGGCAGGAGACGACCGGCGCGGGCGGCCTGGCCAAGGCGCTGCGCACGGTCCCGGTGGTCCTCGACATCGCCGAGCGGGTGCGCCGCCGCAGCCCCGGGGCCTGGATCGTGGACTTCACCAACCCGGTCGGCATCGTCACGCGCGCGTTGCTGACGGCGGGCCACCGGGCGGTCGGTCTGTGCAACGTGGCCATCGGCTTCCAGCGCAAGTTCGCCCGGCTGCTGGATGTGCGTCCGGAGGAGGTGTCGCTGGAGCACGTCGGCCTGAACCACCTCACCTGGGAGCGCTCGGTGCGCGTCGGCGGCCGGGACGTCCTGCCGGAGCTGCTGGCGCGGCACGGCGACGCCATCGCCGCGGACCTGCGCATGCCGCGCGCGGTTCTGGACCGGCTGCGGGTGGTGCCCTCGTACTACCTGCGCTACTTCTACCAGCACGACGCCGTCGTGCGGGAGCTGCGCGGCAAGCCCTCGCGGGCGGCCGAGGTCGCGGCGATGGAGCGGGAGCTGCTGGAGCTGTACGGCGATCCGGCGCTGGACGAGAAGCCGGCACTGCTGGCGCGGCGCGGCGGGGCGTTCTACTCGGAGGCCGCCGTGGCCCTGACCGCCGCGCTGCTGACCGGCACCGGTGACGTCCAGGTGGTCAACACGCTCAACAACGGCACCCTGCCCTTCCTGCCCGACGACGCGGTGATCGAGGTGCCGGCGACCGTGGACGCGGCCGGCGCGCACCCGCTGCCCGTACGGCCGCTGGAGGCGCTGTACTCGGGGCTGGTCGCGGGGGTGACGGCGTACGAGCACCTGGCGCTGGAGGCGGCGCTCAAGGGCGGCCGGGACCGGGTGTTCGAGGCCCTGCTGGCGCATCCGCTCATCGGGCAGATCGAGTACGCGGACCGACTGACCGACGATCTCCTCGCGCACAACCGGGAGCACCTGGCGTGGGCCTGAGCGGGGTGGTGCTCGCCATCGACGCGGGCAACAGCAAGACCGACGCGGCGCTGGTGGACACCGGCGGCACCGTGCTCGGCTCGGCGCGCGGCGGGGGCTTCGAGCCGCCGGTGGCCGGCGCCGCGCGGGCGGTGGCACAGCTGGCGGCCGTCGTCGCGGAGGCGGCACGGCGGGCCGGGCCGGACGTCCTCGGGCGGGTGACGCACGTTCAGGCATGCCTGGCCAACGCCGATCTGCCGGTGGAGGAGGAAGAACTGGCGGCAGAGATCGCGTCGTACGGGTGGGGCCCTGCGGTCACCGTCGTCAACGACACGTTCGCCCTGCTGCGCGCCGGGCTGCCGGACGGCGGCGAGCCGCGGGGGGTCGCCGTCGTGTGCGGGGCGGGCATCAACTGCGTGGGGCTGGCGCCCGGCGGACGCACCGCGCGCTTCCCGGCCATCGGCCGGATCTCCGGCGACTGGGGCGGTGGCGGGGGTCTGTCGGAGGAGGCGCTGTGGTGGGCGGCGCGGGCGGAGGACGGCCGGGGCGAGCCCACCGCCCTCGCGGCGGCGCTGCCCGCGCACTTCGGCCTGGCCTCCATGGCCGAGCTGATCGAGGCCCTGCACCTGGGACGGATCGCCCGGCCGCGCCGGCACGAACTGACGCCGGTGCTCTTCGCGGTGGCCGCGGCCGGGGACGCGGTCGCCCGGTCCCTGGTGGCCCGGCAGGCGGACGAGGTCGTCGCCATGGCCGTGACCGCGCTGCGCCGGCTGGAGCTGCTGGAGGCGGACGTTCCGGTGGTGCTGGGCGGCGGGGTGCTGGCGGCCCGTCATCCGCTGCTGCACGAACGGATCACCGCCCTGCTGGCCGAGCGGGCCCCGCGGGCCGTGCCGCGGGTGGTCACCGCGCCTCCGGTGCTGGGCGCGGCGCTGCTGGCCCTCGACCGGTCCGGTGCGCCGGCCGGCGCGTACGCCAGGCTGCGCGGGCAGTACGCCTGACCGGCCGCGGCGGGCCCGGGGAGTCCCTGTCGTGGAGTCGGTGCCGGCCGTGCCGTGGAGCCCTGCCGTGGAGTCCGTGCCGACTGGCCGGATTCCACGGCTGTGCGGAGTGTTCACGTCATCTTCACAAAGTGAGAGACGTCACCGCCGCGTGCCGTTGACCGCAGATCCTTCACCCCGGGCCGGTCCGGCGTCGCGAACTTCCTGACAGCGGCGTCAATAACGGGACGCGCCTGAAATTCCTCCCCTGGCGTTGGTTGACCTTTCATTTACCCAATGTCCGTATTCGAGGCAACCATTTCTTCCCTCCTCGGGGCTCGTGCAAGCATCCGGCGACGCACGGATTGATCACGAAATACGACCAACAGCCGTCGAAATCCGCCCTAAAGGGCATCCCGACGGCTTCGTGGCAGCCCCTGCTCCCGACCACCCATATCCCGAGGGGGGATACCCATGCCCAAGACCGTCTCCCGCCGCTTCGTCCTGCGCGGCACCGCCGTCGCCGTCGCCGGTGCCGCGCTGGCCGGAACGGCCGCCGTCGCCGCCACGGCCGAGCCCGGCCCCAAGCCCACGGACCACTCCGGTCACGGCGGCCACGGACCCCAGGCGTTCGACGAGACGTACAAGGGCCGCCGCATAGTCGGCAAGCCCGCCACCGGCGGCCACGAGGCCCACCACGGCGGCTTCGCCGTGACCGTCGACGGCAAGGAGCTGCACGTCATGCAGAACGCCGACGGCAGCTGGATCAGCGTCGTCAACCACTACCAGACGTTCTCCGACCCGCTGGCGCTCACCCGCGCCGCCGTCGACAAGCTCCAGGGCGCCACGCTCGTCCCGATCGCCATCGCCTGATTCCGGCCACTGCCGGCCGACCCGCCCCGACCCGAGAGGACACGATTCCCATGGCAGTACGCAAGAACCAGGCGACCCTGACCGCCACCGAGAAGCGCAACTTCGTCAACGCCGTGCTGGCGCTGAAGAAGAACGGCGTCTACGACGGTTTCGTGCGCACGCACAACGAGTTCATCATGAGCGACAGAGACACCAGTGACCGCGTCGGTCACCGCTCCCCCTCCTTCCTCCCCTGGCACCGCCGCTTCCTGATCCAGTTCGAGCAGGAGCTCCAGAAGATCGACTCCTCCGTGACGCTCCCCTACTGGGACTGGACGGCCGACCGCACGACCACCGCCTCCATATTCGGCGCCGACTTCCTCGGCGGGACCGGCCGCAGCCGTGACTCCCAGGTCACCACCGGCCCGTTCGCCTACTCCACCGGCCAGTGGAACATCAACGTCTCCGTCGACAGCCGGCCGTATCTGCAGCGCGAGCTGGGCTCCGCCGTCCGCGCGCTGCCCACGCGCGCCGAGGTGGACTCCGTCCTGGCCATGACCACCTACGACATGGCCCCCTGGAACAGCGCCTCCGACGGCTTCCGCAACCACCTCGAGGGCTGGCGCGGCGTCAACCTCCACAACCGCGTCCACGTGTGGATCGGCGGCCAGATGGCCACCGGTGTCTCCCCCAACGACCCTGTCTTCTGGCTGCACCACTGCTTCATCGACAAGCTGTGGGCCGACTGGCAGCGGATGCACCCCACCTCGCCGTACCTGCCGGCCGCCGGCACGGCCAACGTCGTGGACCTCAACGACACCATGCGCCCGTGGAACAACGTCACCCCGGCGGACATGCTGGACCACACCAAGTTCTACACGTACGACAGCTGATCCCTCGGCGCACGCCCATGGGGGGTGGCGGGCCGCGGCCCGCCACCCCCGCTGTGTTTCCGCCCCGCTTCCCGCCGCATTCGCCTCGTACGGGAACCGAACAGCCGTCCCGGGCGTGAACAGGAGGGAAGGCCGACACGGACACCCCGGGGAAGACCGCGATCCGCTCAAGATCGATGCATGACCGGTGTGTTTGTCAGTCCCTGCGGCCATACTGCTGGCCGGGCACCCGTATCTCCGCCGCTCCGGGGTGACGGGCGCCGCCGGCGACCGAGGGGGAGGTCACGTGTCACAACCGCAGCCGGATCCGGGCGCCCGGCGCACCGCGTGGCGCGAGGGCCTGGACCGCCTGAGAGCCTCGGCCACCACCGAACCCGGCAGACTGCGCATCATCGGGGCCGTGCTGGCGGCGCTGCTGGTGGCCTTCGGGGCGACGACCGCCTGGCAGGTGAGCGACCGGGCGGACGCCTCCGACGCCGTCGTCGACCACAGCCAGCCGCTGAGCGCCGACGCCGCCGCCATCTACCGCTCCCTCGCCGACGCCGACACCGCGGCGGCCGACGGCTTCCTCGCCGGCGGCCAGGAGCCGCGCGCGGTCCGCGCCCGCTACGAGAAGGACATCGCGCTCGCCTCCGCGCTGCTGGTGAAGGCCGCCGCCAACACCGGCGGCTCGGACCGGACGGCCCGTCAGATCGCCACTCTGAACGAGCAACTGCCTGTCTACACCGGCCTGGTGGAATCCGCCCGCGCCAACAACCGGCAGGGGCTGCCGCTGGGCGGCGCCTACCTGCGGCACGCGGGCGACCGGATGCGCGAGGACCTGCTGCCCGCCGCCCGCGCGCTCTACGAGGCCGAGACCGGCCGGCTCGGCTCGGACTACGACGACGCCAAGTCCTGGCCGTGGGCCGCGCTTGCCACCGGCCTGCTGGCCCTGGGCGCCCTCGGCTGGGCCCAGCGGCGCAACTACCTCCTGACGAACCGGGTGTTCAACCACGGCCTGCTCGCCGCGACCGCCGCCGGCACGGTGGTGCTGCTGTGGCTGGTGGCCGGGCACGCCGTGGCCCGGTCCGGGCTGACCACCTCCTACGAGCACGGCGCCCGCTCCCTGCAGGTGCTCAACGAGGCCCGCATCGCCTCGCTGCAGGCCCGCGGCGACGAGAGCCTGACCCTGGTGGCGCGCGGCGCGGTCCTCACCGCCGAGGGCGACGACGCCTACGAGACGAGCTACCGGGCCGGCATGCGCCGGCTGGTGGGGGCGTCCGCCTCCGGCGAGCCCGCCCCGGACAGCCTGCTGGGCCGGGCCCGCGCGCTGGCCGACGGCGACCGCGGGCGGGCGCCGGTGGTCAAGGCGGTCGACGACGCGCACCAGTGGCTGCGGCGGCACCGCGAGGCCCGCGCCGCCGACGACGGCGGGTACTACGACCGGGCACTGCCCATGGTGATCGGCCAGAAGGGCAGCACAGGGGAATCGTTCGACCGGGTGGACACCGAGCTGAGCCGGGCGCTGGCCCTCGAACAGGGCGAGTTCCGGCGGGCGGCGGACGACGGGCGGGGGGCGCTGACAGGCCTGGCGGCGGGCGCCGCCGTCCTGGCCGTGCTGGGCGCCGCCGCCGCCGTGCTCGGCATCGGGCGCAGGCTGTCGGAGTACCGGTGAGCGGGGGAGGCGGGGCCATGGGCGGGCCGCGGCGCGGCAGGGGATGGCGGACGGCGACGACCGCCGTGGTGTGCGCGGCGGCGGCCGCGGCCGGGCCGGCGGCACCGGCGGGCGGCACCGTCAGCGGGCAGCCGCCGGCCACGCGCGCGTCCGCGCCGGCGGCCGTCCGGGCGCCCGCCAAGTGCGCCGACCCGGAGGCGAGCCTGCGGCCGTCGACCGCCGACGGGCCGGCGGTGCAGCGCATCAAGAACCGCGGCCGGCTGATCGCGGGCGTGGACCAGAACAGCTACCGCTGGGGCTACCGCGACCCGGCCACGGGCGAGCTCAGCGGCTTCGACATCGACCTCGTGCGCGCCGTCGCCAAGGCGGTCCTCGGCGACCCCGGCAAGGTCACCTTTCTGGCGATCCCCACCAACCAACGCATACCCGCCCTGGAAAAGGGCAAGGTGGACATCATCGCGCGCACCATGACCATCAACTGCGACCGGATCAAGCAAGTCGCCTTCTCCACGGCCTACTTCGAGGCCGGGCAGCAGGTACTGGCCCCCAAGGGGTCACCGGTCACCGCGTTCGACGAGAGCCTGAAGGGGAAGAGAGTCTGTACGGCCAAGGGATCCACGGGCGAGAGCGAGCTGAAGCACGAGTCGCACGGTGCCACGGTGCTGACCGTGCCCAATCAACTCGACTGCCTGGTGCGGCTCCAGCTCGGACGGGTCGACGCGGTGGTCACCGACAGCGCGCTGGCCGCCGGGCAGGCGGCCCAGGACCCGTCCGTGCGACTGGTCGGCAAACCGTTCACCACCGAGTCCTACGGCGTGGCGATGAACCTCAGGGACCAGGACCTGGTACGCCGGGTCAACGCGGTTCTGGAGGACTACCGCCGCGGCGGCGGCGAGAGCCCCTGGATGGTCGCCTACCGCAAGTGGCTGGCGGCCGGGATCGAGGGGATCACCGCCCCTCCGGAACCGAAGTACAAGGACTGAGGGACTGACGGAGTCACAGCGTTCGTGCGCGGCGGGGCCGCGGACAGGAGAGGGGATCGATGGCGGTCGCGGGGCCCACCGGGCCGGCCTTGAGCCGTGAGGAGGTGGACCGTGCGCTGACGAGGCTCGGCGCGGAGCACGAGGCCGTCGAGTCCTCGCTGCTGGCCCTCCAGGACCATGCCGGCCGGCGCCTGCTGGAGGGCGCGCGGCTGACCGGCGTCACCAGGAGCCGGTGGGAGGTCACCGAGGCGCTGATCACCCAGCTGTGGGTGTACTTCGACGCCTACAGCGACGCACTGGAGGCGGCCCGCGAGCTGCGGGCACGCCGCCGCTGGCCCACCCAGGGCGAGCTGTCCGAACTCACCGACCTGCTGCGCGGCTCCGGCATCACGCTGCCGGCCGGCCCCCCGTCGGCCACCGCCGCCCTGCTGGGCGCCTCGGCCAAGCTGAGCGAACGGCTCAGCCTGCACGAGCTGGTCGACCGGATGAACAGCTGGTACGCGCGCGCCCTGGACGTGGTCGTCGCCGCCGACTCCGTCTGGTCCGCGCTGCCCGCCCGCATCGACCTGCTCGCCGCCGACCTGCAGCGGGCCCGTGCGCTCGCCCACTCGGTCGGCGTGCGGCCCGGCGAGCACCCCTCGGGCGACGACCTCGAGCGGATCGCCGGGGAACTGGCCGCGCTGCGCTCCGAGGTGATAGCCGATCCGCTCGCCTTCTGGGCCCCCGCCCCGGACGGCTCCGCGCCCGGCGCGGGCCGTCCCGACACCGGCCGCTACGACCGCGCCGCCCGCGCCCTGGAGGACGTGCGCCGCGACATCGAGGCCGTCCTGGACGTCCGCCAGGACGCCGAGAAGCGGCTGATGCGCGTGCGCGACGTGCTCTCCCGCGCCGACCGCACCCTCGGCGAGGCGCGCCACGCGCGCGTGGAGGTCCTCTCGAAGATCGCCGCCTTCGAGGTGCCGGCGGTCTCCGGCCCGCCGACCGCGCTCTACGAACAGCTCTCGGCGGCCGCCGAGCTGCGCCGGGCGGCCCAGTGGCACCGGCTCTCGCCGATGCTGGAGAGCCTGGAGCAGCGCGCCGAGGAGGAGCTGCTGCGCGCCCGGGAGTCGCTGACGGCGGTGACCGCGCCGCTGGCCGTCCGCGCCGAGCTGCGCGGGCGCCTGGACGCCTACCGGGCCAAGGCGGCCCGGCTGGGGCTGGCGGAGGACCACTTCGTCGTCGAGCGGTACGACGCGGCGCGCCGGATGCTGTGGAGCGCGCCGTGCGACCTGGTCGCCGCCGAGGGGGCCGTGCTGCGCTTCCAGCAGGCCGTGGCGGAGGCGGCGGCCCCGCCCGCCCGGTCGGCCGTCCCGGGGGCCGCCGAGGGCAGGGGGGAATGATGACGGGCACCGACTGCCAGCGGCCGGAGTGCGCCGGCTCCTACGAGGACGTCGGCGGCGGCGAGCTGTACTGCGGCGAGTGCGGGCTCGCTCCGGTGGTCTCGCCGGGCGGGCAGCTCGGCTCGCCCCCCACCGGGGTCACCCGCGCGGGCGGGCGGGGCGGTTCCTCGGAGGGCGGCGCGGGCAGCGGCTCCTCGGGCCGGTCCTCGTCCGGCTCCGGGTCCGGTTCCGGGTCCTCGGGCTCGTCGCGCCCCTCGTCCCGGTCGTCCGCGCGTTCGTCCTCCTCGCGCAGGTCGGTGCCCGGCCGGCTCTCGCGCTCGCTGACGCGCGGCTCCGACGGCACGCAGGGCACGGCGCCGCCCTCGGTGTCGGTGCGCAGCCGGCAGTCCGGCGCCGCCTCGTCCGGGCGCAGCAAGCTGGGCGCGGGTCTGGTCAGGATGCCGGGCATGCCGCGTCCCGACCCGCGCGCGGCGGTGCTCGAGACGCCGGAGGTGCCCGAGCGCAAGCGGTTCTGCAGCAGGAGCGACTGCGGCGTGCCGGTGGGCCGTTCGCGCGGTGACCGGCCCGGCCGCACGGAGGGCTTCTGCACCAAGTGCGGCCACCCCTACTCGTTCGTGCCCAAGCTGCACCCGGGCGACGTGGTGCGCGGCCAGTACGAGGTCGCCGGGTGCCTGGCGCACGGCGGGCTGGGCTGGATCTACCTGGCCATCGACCGGGCGGTCTCCGACCGCTGGGTGGTGCTCAAGGGCCTGCTCGACACCGGCGACGAGGACGCGCTGGCCGCCGCCGTCTCCGAGCGGCGCTTCCTGGCCGAGATCGAGCACTCCAACATCGTGCGCATCTACAACTTCGTCGAACATCTGGACCAGCGCACCGGCAGCCTCGACGGCTACATCGTCATGGAGTACGTCGGCGGCAAGTCCCTCAAGGAGATCGCCAACGAGCGGCGGCGGCCGGACGGGCGGCGCGATCCGCTGCCGGTGGAGCAGGCGTGCGCGTACGGGATCGAGGCGCTGGAGGCGCTGGCCCATCTGCACAGCCGCAACCTGCTCTACTGCGACTTCAAGGTCGACAACGCCATCCAGCAGCAGGACCAGCTCAAGCTGATCGACATGGGCGCGGTCCGGCGGATGGACGACCACGACAGCCCGATCTACGGCACGGTCGGCTACCAGGCCCCCGAGGTCGCGGAGGTGGGCCCGTCGGTCGCCTCCGACCTGTACACGGTGGCGCGCACCCTGGCGGTGCTCACCTTCGACTTCCAGGGCTACACGAACGTCTTCGCCGACAGCCTGCCCGACCCGGAGAACATCGACGTCTTCACCCGCTACGAGTCCTTCTACCGGCTGCTCGTGCGGGCCACCGACCCCGACCCGGCCCGGCGGTTCGCCTCCGCCGAGGAGATGGCGGACCAGCTGACGGGCGTCCTGCGGGAGGTCGTGGCACTGCAGACGGGCACGCCGCGGCCGGCGCTGTCCACGCTGTTCGGGCCGGAGCCGCGGGTCGTGGACACCCGCCTGTTCGAGGCGTGGACGGGCGAGGTCTCCGCGCTGGGCGAGCGTCCCGCCGGCCGGGAGGCGGCCGGGCCCGCGCCGGACCCGGCGCTGCCGGCCGGCCCGTCGGTGCCCGCCGTCGTGCCGCTGGACGCCCGTGCCACCGCCCTCGCCCTGCCCGTCCCCCTCGTCGACGGCTCCGACCCCAACGCGGGCTTCCTCGCGGGCCTGGTCGCCGGGCGGCCCGCCGAGCTGTACGCGGCGCTGCGGGCGGCCCCGGCCGACTCGCCGGAGCTGCGACTGCGCCGGGTGCGGGCGCAGCTGGAGCTCGGCGAGGACGGCCCAGCGGGGCAGGCCCTGGCCGCTCTGGAGGCCGCGGGGCCCGACGACTGGCGCACCGTCTGGTACCGGGGTGTGCACTCCCTGGCGGTCGGCGCGCACCAGACGGCGGCGCTCTCCTTCGACGCCGTTTACGACGCGTTCCCCGGTGAGACGGCGCCGAAGCTGGCGCTGGGGGTGTGCGCGGAGGTGCTGGGCCAGCTGGACAACGCCGCCGAGTACTACCGTCTGGTGTGGGCGACCGACCCGAGCTTCGTCGGCGCCGCCTTCGCGCTGGCCCGGGTGCGGCTGGCCACCGGCGACCGCGCGGGCGCGGTGAGCGCGCTGGAGTCCGTCCCCGAGGCCTCCATCCACTACACGGCGGCGCGCGTCGCGGCGGTCCGGGCCCGGCTGCGGCAGCGGTCCGCGCGCGACGCGCTGCTGACGGATCTGACCGCGGCCGCCGGCCAAGTGGAGCGGCTCGCGGACTTCGGCCTGGACGCGGTGCGGCGCGAACAGCTGTCGACGGAGGTGCTGGGCGCCGCGCTGGACTGGGTGCTGTCGGGCGGTCAGGGCGCGCCCGCGGCCGGCGCAGCGCCGCCGACGGCGGTGCTGCTCGGCAGCGGCCTGGACGAGCGGGGCCTGCGCTTCGGGCTGGAACGCTCGTACCGCGTGCTCGCACGGCTGGCCCAGCGCGGTGAGGAACGGATCGAACTGGTGGAACGGGCCAACCGTTACCGCCCCAGGACATGGGTGTGATCGATGTCGCAACTGCCCCCACAGCTGACGGCGTGCCCCGTCTGTCACGAGCCACTGGAGCCCGCCGACAACTTCTGCGGAGGCTGCGGAGCGGACCTGGCGGCGGTGCCGCCCGCTCCCGGTGAAGCACTGTCCGGTGCCGGGTGGCGAGCGCCGGACACCCCCGTGGCGCGTGGGGCCGACGACTACCATCTCGCCCCGCCGGCCGGTGCGGTGCCCGCGCAGCCGGCGCACTGCGGCGGCCCCGGCAGAGCCTGTGCGGCCTGCCGGTCGGGCATGATCGACAACGACGGGTACTGCGAACACTGCGGGCACGCACAACCGCGCGAACGGGATCACATGGAGCACGAGTCGGCAGGCGTCGCCGCGGTCACCGACCGCGGCCTGCGCCACCACCGCAACGAGGACGCGTACGCCGTGTCCACCACCGACCTCCCCGGCGGCCGGACGGTCGTCGCGGTCGTCAGCGACGGGGTGTCGTCCGCGGCCCGCCCCGACGAGGCGTCGGCCGCGGCCTGCGCGGCCGCGCACGTCGCCCTGCTGGAGGAGCTGGAGGGGGGCACGCCGCCGCGCGAGGCCACGCACCGGGCGATCCTGCTGGCCGCCGGGGCCGTCGCCGCCCTGGCCGCCAACGACAACCAGCCGCGCGAGCACGACCGCTACCGCCAGGAGAACGCCCCCGCCTGCACGGTCGTCAGCGCCGTCGTCACCGGCGACCTGCTGACCGTCGGCTGGGTCGGCGACAGCCGCGCCTACTGGGTGCCCGACGACCGCTCCACCCAGCCCGCCCGGCTCACCGAGGACGACTCGTGGGCCGCGCAGATGGTGGCGGCGGGCCTGATGTCGGAGGCCGAGGCATACGCCGACGAGCGCGCCCACGCCATCACCGGCTGGCTGGGCGCGGACGCCTACGAGGTGGAGCCGCACACCGCCTCGTACCACCCGGACCGGCCGGGCGTGGTGATCGTGTGCACCGACGGCCTGTGGAACTACGCCGAATCGGCCGAGCACATGGCGGCCGTCGTGCCGCCGGACGCCCGCACACGGCCGCTGGAGTGCGCACGCCGTCTGCTGACGCACGCCCTGGACGGAGGGGGCCACGACAACGTAACAGTGGCCGTGCTGCCGTTCCCCGCCCCGCCCGAGGGGGCAGGATCGGCCTGACGGCCTCAAGGGACCACGGGGGGATCGGTACGCGGTGCCCGCGCGGTGCCGCACCGGGGTCCGCCCGACGCACGCCCATGTGACCACGTGGAGTACGAAGGAGCGGATCGGGATGGCCAACTTCTCCAAGCCGAGCGTGCCGCGGTTCTCGGTGGACGTCTTCCAGAACGTCAACCTTCCCGAGGGGGCCCGTGAGGTCAACGCGATCGTCACCGTCGTCGCCGGCGACGGCACGGGGGAGACGCCGCTGCTGCCGTCGCTGTCCCCCGCGTCGGTCTCCCTGGGCGCCGCCGATCCGGACGCCGCGGTGGTCATCATGGTCGACTGCTCGGGCTCGATGGACTACCCGCCCGCCAAGATGCGCAACGCCCGTGACGCCACGGCCGCCGCCATCGACTCGCTGCGCGACGGCGTCGCCTTCGCGGTGATCGCCGGCACCCACCAGGCCCGCGAGGTCTACCCCACGGGCGGGCGGCTGTCGGTGGCCGACGCCATGACGCGCCGGCAGGCCAAGGAGGCGCTGCGCAAGCTCTCCCCCGGCGGCGGCACGGCCATCGGCACCTGGCTGCGCCTGGCCGACCGGCTGCTGTCCTCCTCCGACGCCTCCATACGCCACGGCATCCTGCTCACCGACGGGCGCAACGAGCACGAGGAGCCGGACGCCCTGCGGGCCTCGCTGCGGACGTGCGCGGGCCGGTTCACCTGCGACGCGCGCGGCGTGGGGACGGACTGGGAGGTCAAGGAGGTCACCGGCATAGCCTCGGCCCTGCTGGGCAGCGCCGACATCGTCGCCGACCCGGCCGGACTGGCCACGGACTTCACCGCCATGATGGAGGCCGTCATGGGCAAGGAGATCGGCGACGTCTCCCTGCGGCTGTGGACCCCGCAGGGCGCGGAGGTGCTGTTCGTCAAGCAGGTCGCCCCCACGGTCGAGGAACTGACGGACCGCCGGACCGAGGCCGGTCCGCGCACGGGCGACTACCCGACCGGGGCCTGGGGCGACGAGTCGCGGGACTACCACGTGTGCGTGCGGGTGCCGAGCGCCCACGTGGGCCAGGAGATGCTGGCCGCCCGTGTCTCCCTGGTCCTGCCCACCCCCGACGGCGTCCCGCCGCACGTCCTGGCCCAGGGCCTGGTGCGGGCGGTGTGGACGGACGACCTGGTGGCCTCGACGTCCATCAACCCGCAGGTCGCGCACTACACGGGCCAGGCCGAGCTGGCCCAGGCCATCCAGCAGGGACTGGACCTGCGCAAGTCCGGGGACCTCGACGGGGCCACCGCCAAGCTCGGCCGCGCGGTGCAGCTGGCCAGCCGCTCCGGCCACGAGGACACCGCGAAGCTGCTCGCCAAGGTGGTGGACGTGGTGGACGCCGCGAACGGTACTGTGCGGCTGAAGACGAAGGTCTCGGAGGAAGCGGAGATGACGCTCGAGACACGCTCCACCAAGACCGTTCGCGTCAAGAAATGACGAGGGGGAATCCACCGCCATGCCGACCTGCCCGAACGGCCACCAGTCCGGGGCCGACGACTGGTGCGAGGTGTGCGGCCACCGGATGCCGGCGGCCGGCGCGCCTGCCACCGTCCCCCCGCCGCCGTCCGCCCCGCCGTCCACGCCTCCGTCCGGCACCGGCGGCTACGGATTCGCCGGCGACCCCACCGTCCAGGCGGAGCTGTGCCCGCAGTGCCGCACGCCCCGCGAGGCGCAGGCGCCCTTCTGCGAGGAGTGCCGCTACAACTTCGCCACCCGTACGGCCAACCCCTACGCGCCGCCGCCCCCGCCCGTGCAGGGTTTCCAGTCGGCGCCGCCGCCCCCGCCGCAGCACGCCCAGCCCCCGCAGAGCTTCGACTACCACGGCTCCCGCCCGTCCCGGGTCAACCGCCCGGCCGAGCCCCTGCCGCCGCCGGGCCCCTCGCAGACGTTCGGCGGCGAGGACGACTGGGTGCTCTCCCCGCCCGGCGCGCCGGCCGCCGCCTCCGGCCCGTACTCCTACGAGCACCAGGGCGAGCGGAGCGCGGCCGAGGGCGGGCCGCGGCCGGTGCCGCCGTCGTCCGGGGTGCCCGCGCAGACCGGCGGCTGGGTGGCGGTCGTCGCGCCCGACCGGGAGTACTTCCTGTCGATGATGAACCGCAGCGGCCCGGAGGCGGCGGGGCTGAACCTGCCCGCGTACTCCCCCGAGCTGCGCTTCCCCCTCGGCGGCCACCAGGTCACCATCGGCCGCCGCCGGCACAGCACGGGCGAGTCGCCGGACATCGACCTGTCCCGTCCGCCGGAGGACCCGGGCGTCTCCCACCAGCACGCCATGCTGGTGCAGCAGCCCGACGGCAGCTGGGCGGTCGTCGACCAGGACTCCACCAACGGCACCACGGTCAACGGTTCCGAGGACCCCATCCAGCCCTATGTGCCCGTCCCCCTGCGCGAGGGCGACCGGGTACACGTGGGGGCCTGGACGACGATCACGGTTCGGCGGGGCTGACGGGGCGGGGGAGCCGGGAGGCGTGCGGGGGCTGGGAGGGCCGCGCGGGCCGGAAGAGTCCTAAGCCGCCGGTCCTCGGCCGGGAGGTCTGAGACCATGGAGGCGTGAATGAGATTCCGCGCGGCACGCTTCAGGAGCAGACCTTCTACGAGCAGGTCGGCGGCGAGGAGACCTTCCGGCGCCTGGTCCACCGCTTCTACCAGGGCGTGGCCGGGGATCCCCTGCTGCGGCCGATGTACCCGGAGGAGGACCTCGGCCCGGCCGAGGAGCGCCTGGTGCTCTTCCTGATGCAGTACTGGGGCGGCCCGCGCACCTACAGCGAGAACCGCGGCCACCCGCGGCTGCGGATGCGCCACGCACCGTTCACGGTCGACCGCGCCGCGCACGACGCGTGGCTGCGGCACATGCGTGACGCGGTGGACGAGCTGGAGCTGGCGCCTGAGCTGGAGCGGCAGCTGTGGAGCTACCTGACGTACGCGGCCGCGTCCATGGTCAACACCCGGGACTGACGGCCGCCCGCCTCACGCGGTGAGGCTCAGGCGGGAATGCTCAGGCGGTGAGGCTCAGGCGGTGAGGCTCAGGCGGGGGTGACCGTCAGGTCCCGCAGGCCGCCGGTGCGCACGGCCACGGAGCCGTAGGGGGTGCGCAGGCGCAGCCAGCCGCGGGCGGCGAACAGGGCCAGCGGCTCGGGCGCGGGGCCCGTCGCCCCGGCCGGCCGGGGCGCCCGTCCGGAGGCCGTAAGTGAGCGCAGGAAGCCCAGCGACTGCGCGGCGTGCGCGGCGCGCAGCGGCAGGCCGGTGTCGCCCAGGGTGCGGGACCAGATCTCCCGGCCGATGCGGTCGCGCTCGGCGCGGGTGCGGCGCTGCTCGGGCAGCGCCTCGTCGCGGGCCCGGAACTCCGCTACCGCCGCCGCCACCGCGCCGCGGACGTCCGCCGCGCCGGGGAACGGCTCGACGCGCTGCCAGCCGCCGCGCGGCGGCAGGACGCCGGCCCAGGGCGGGCCCGTGACGGCCTCGGGCACCACGACCTCCAGGCCGCCGCCGGCCCTCGGGTCGCCGTTGTCGAGCGCGTCGGCGAGCTGGCCGGCCGAGACGGTCACGTCCAGCGTGGCGTCGGCGGCCAGCCGGGCCGTGCGGATGGCGAGGACCTCGAAGGACGGCGGGCGTCCGAACACGCCGAGGACCCCGCCGCCCGCCTGGAGCCGTACCGCGGCGGCGCGGTCGTAGTGGATCAGCCGGGCCAGGAAGGCGGCCAGATCGGCCGCCTCCCCGGCGTCGGCGAAGCACAGTCGGTGCATCAGCCCCGGGTCAGCTTCTTGTAGGTGGCACGGTGCGGACGGGCCGCGTCCGGGCCGAGGCGCTCGATCTTGTTCTTCTCGTACGACTCGAAGTTGCCCTCGAACCAGAACCACTTGGAGTCACCCTCGTAGGCGAGGATGTGGGTGGCCACCCGGTCCAGGAACCAGCGGTCGTGGGAGACGACCACCGCGGCGCCGGGGAAGTCCAGCAGCGCGTTCTCGAGCGAGGAGAGGGTCTCGACGTCGAGGTCGTTGGTCGGCTCGTCGAGGAGCAGCAGGTTGCCGCCCTGCTTGAGGGTGAGCGCCAGGTTGAGGCGGTTGCGCTCACCACCGGAGAGCACACCGGCCGGCTTCTGCTGGTCCGGGCCCTTGAAGCCGAACGCGGAGACGTAGGCGCGCGAGGGCATCTCGACCTGGCCGACGTTGATGTAGTCCAGCTCGTCGGAGACGACGGCCCACAGCGTCTTCTTGGGGTCGATGTTGGCGCGGCTCTGGTCGACGTAGGAGATCTTGACGGTCTCGCCGACCTTGATGGTGCCGGAGTCCGGCTTCTCCAGGCCCTGGATCATCTTGAAGAGCGTGGTCTTGCCGGCGCCGTTCGGGCCGATCACGCCGACGATGCCGTTGCGCGGCAGGGTGAAGGACAGGTCGTCGATGAGGACCTTGTCACCGAAGGCCTTGGAGAGGTTGTTGACCTCGACCACGACGGAGCCCAGGCGCGGGCCCGGCGGGATCTGGATCTCCTCGAAGTCCAGCTTCCGCATCTTGTCGGCCTCGGCCGCCATCTCCTCGTAACGGGCGAGGCGGGCCTTGGACTTGGCCTGGCGGCCCTTGGCGTTGGAGCGGACCCACTCCAGCTCTTCCTTGAGGCGCTTCTGGCGCTTGGCGTCCTTCTGGCCCTCGACCTTCAGACGGGCGGCCTTGTTCTCCAGGTAGGTGGAGTAGTTGCCCTCGTAGGGGTGGGCGCGGCCGCGGTCGAGCTCGAGGATCCACTCGGCGACGTTGTCGAGGAAGTACCGGTCGTGGGTGATCGCCACGACGGTGCCCGCGTACTTGGCCAGGTGCTGCTCCAGCCAGTTCACGGACTCGGCGTCGAGGTGGTTGGTGGGCTCGTCGAGCAGCAGCAGGTCGGGGGCCTCGAGCAGCAGCTTGCAGAGCGCCACGCGGCGCTTCTCGCCACCGGAGAGATTGACGACCGGCCAGTCGGCGGGCGGGCAGCCCAGGGCGTCCATGGCCTGCTCGAGCTGGGCGTCGAGGTCCCAGGCGTTGGAGTGGTCGAGCTCCTCCTGGAGCTTGCCCATCTCATCGAGCAGCGCGTCGGAGTAGTCGGTCGCCATCAGCTCGGCGATCTCGTTGAACCGGTCGAGCTTGCCCTTGACCTCGGCGACGCCGTCCTGGACGTTCTCGAGGACGGTCTTGTTCTCGTCGAGCTCCGGCTCCTGCATCAGGATGCCCACGGTGTAGCCGGGCGAGAGGAAGGCGTCGCCGTTGGACGGCTGCTCGAGACCGGCCATGATCTTGAGCACGGTGGACTTACCGGCGCCGTTGGGGCCGACCACACCGATCTTCGCACCGGGCAGGAAGCTCAGCGTCACGTCATCGAGGATGACCTTGTCGCCGTGCGCCTTGCGCGTCTTGCGCATGGTGTAGATGTACTCAGCCAAGAGAAACCGTCCGGCAATCGAGAAGGGCCAATTTGCGGCTCCGCCGCGTGAGGGCAGATACACCCCATCTTGCCGTACCGGTAGCCCTGGGCGGAAACGCGTTGCGGCGACGTGCCGGTGACCGTGGGAACTCCCCCGGTCACCGACCGTGCGCGACGCGCCGCGCGCCCGGGGCTACTCGCCCGCGGCCGTGTGTTTGCGGCGCAGGGCGAAGACCGCGCCGCCGCCGGCCACGATGAGGGCGATGGCCACGCCCGCTATGACGGGAGTGGTGCTGCTGCCGCCGGTGCTCGCCAGGTCACCACCGGTGGTGGAGCCGGTGGAGCCGGTAGTGGAGCCGCCCGAGCCGCCGGTGGTCTTCGCGGACGCCGGGGTGGGAGTGGCGGAGGAGGGGGATCCGGTGCTGCCGGCGCCGCCGCTCGAGCCGCCGGTGCTGCCGGTCTCGGCGGTCCTGCAGTCCAGGATTCCGGAGAACGTCCTGGAGAAGCCGTTCGGCCCGGTGATCGTGAACTTGTACGCCTGGTCCTCGCCGACCTTCACCAGCGCCGTCTCCGAGCCGCCCGGCCGCACCGTGTGCCTTCTACCCTCCAGCTCGAAGGTGAACGGCTGGTCGCCCTTGTTGTCGGCGGTGACCTCCACGCCGCCCTTCGCACAGTTCTTCCTCGCGCTCAGGGCGGGTATCGCACCCTTGCTCGCCCAGTTCGCGGTGGCGGTGGCGGAGACGGTGCTCTCGCTGGAGCCGGCCAGGATCATCGTCTGGGTCCTGGTGTGGTCGCCGATGAAGGCGCGGCCGACGGGGACCTTGGTGGCGGCCGTGGCCTTCAGGGAGACCGAGCCGTCGGGGGCGCCGGCGGGCACGTCGACGTAGAGCTCCTTGCCGCCCGACGTGGTGGTGACCGGCTTGCCGGCCTTGTCGACCACCTTCACGCCCTTGCTCGCGGCGTCCCCGGAGGGGGTGACGGTGACACTGCCCGCATCGGTGCGGACGGTGACGGGGCCGATCCGCTGCCCGGACTTCCCCGAGACGGCCGGCGGGGCGAGAGTGAGGGAGGCCTTGGGCTCCTCGGCGCTCTCGGCGCTCTTGTGGAGGTAGTCGGCGAGCTTCTCGGCGGCGGGGTTGCGGGCCTCGACGTCGACGTTGTCCGAGTAGCGCCAGATGGCGACCTGGGTGCCGGCGGCCGCGGTGTTGGCGTCGAGGGTGCCGGCGCCGGAGGCCTTGGCGAGCGCGGCGAGGTCGTTGACCTGTGGGTAGGAGTGCTCGAGGATCCAGCGGATCCTGCCCGCGTTCTTGTTGGCGTGCAGGGAGGACTCGCTCCAGCTCGTCTCCTTGTACTTCGCCCCGTCGACGGTGTTGGTGAGGATGTCGACGCAGTACGTCTGGAGCGTGCCGCCGCCGTCGACCTTCATCTCGAACAGCCCGGCCATCACGTTGCCCGTCTTGCGCCGGTCGTACACCACGGCCCCGCCGCCCGCCGTGACGCGGCCGAGCGTGGCGGTCACCCCGCCCTGGCCGCTCCGGCTCTGCGGGGTCCCGGCTGCCGTCGCGTCACCGGCCGTCGCGATGGCGCCGCCCACGGTCAGGCCTGTCGTCAGAATCGCCACGGCAAGGCGCTTCACGCCCCGCCTCTTCAGAGAGTTCATGGATTTCCTTTCGGGCGGGCGCGGCTCACACCAAGGTCCGCACGGACCTTCGCGGGCGCGCCCCACCGGGCAACTCAAAACTCAGAAGCCCCCGTTGCTACGGAGGGGATCTTAAGGAGCGGTCAGAAGCCGATCCCCGCGCATGCCTTCGCAGGCCCGATCCGAATCGGAATCGTTACCACCGGGGCGGATGCGATCCGGAATTGTCGATAAATCCCTGGGACAAACACCGCATTTCACAGGGGCGTCGCCACGGCCGGACCGGGCATCGCCGCAGCACCCGCCGGTTCGAGACCGCCCGGACCGCCACTCGCCACCCGCACCGGCTCGAGCGGCAGCGGCCGGGCCGGTGACACTCTGCGGAACGCCGACGTACCGCGCGTGAGGTCATGCCCGATCGACACCGCGTCGATGTCGGCCGAGACCCAGCGCTTCCCCTCGCGCTCCTGGTCCTGGATTCTCAACTTTCCCTGCACGATGACGGGTTCGCCCACCGATACCGAACCCACCACGTTCGCCGCCAGCGTGCGCCACGCCCACACCGTGTAGAAGCTGGTGTACGCGTCCGCCCACTCCTCCTGTTGCCGGTCCCAGCGGCGCACGGTCGCCGCCAGCCGGAACCGGGAGACGGCCGCGCCGTTCGCCGCCTCGCGGAAATCGGGCTGCGTGGCCACGTTGCCCACGACCGTCACCAATGTCTCGTTCACTGTGAACGCCTCCCCCGTCGTTCGTTCCCGGGGTTCATGGTGCCCTCGACCGCCGGCACCCACGGGGGCCTGTGGACGGCCACCGTGGTTGTGGACAACTCCGTCACCCACCCGGGCAACCAGCGCCCCTCCAGGCAGCCACGGCCCGTACCGCCCCATCGGACACGCCTAGGCCTCCCCCGCCGCGATCACGAACTGCGCCCGCACCTCCCGGTAGCGCAGCAGCTCCGCCGCGACCGGCTCCAGCACCCGCGCCCGGCCGCACCCCGCCGCCGCGCCCCGCAGCCGGTGCTCCGTCTCCAGCCCGTACCCGCGCGCCGGCCCCCGGGCCGCGATCCGGCCGCACCACGCCAGCACGGGACCGCCCAGGCTGCCCCCCGCCAGCAGCGCCGCCGACAGCCACCACGGCCCACCGAAGTCGCCGGTGAACACGCCCACCAGCCAGACCGCACCCAGCAGTTGCATGGCCAGCAGGGACCACTGCGCCGCCGCGATCGCCGCCCACCAGCGGGGCCGTACCCCTCGCGCCGTGCCGCCCGCACCTGTCGCCGCGGTCTCGGCGGCCGCGATCGCCACCTCGTCCAGCGCCTCCGCCAGCCCTTCCGCGCCGCGTGCCGCCGCCTCGCGCACGGCCTGCGCCCAGGGTCCGGGCAGCCCCGCCGAGGCCTCGTACGCCAGGGCCCGCACGGCCCGTTCGACCAGCGGCCGCGAGGCCGTGCGGCGCGGAGCCACCGGGTAGCCGCCGAGCTCGGCGTCCTCGTCGGCGCGAGCGCGGGCACGGGCGCCCAGGAACAGCCGGTCGTGCCAGCCGCGCACCCGCTTCAGCGACGTGCCGCAGGCCCGCTCGGCGTCCCGCCGCCAGGCCCGTTCCGCCGCCAGCCCCGCGGCCTGGGCGCCCACCGCCTCCGCCAGACGGTCCTCGAACTCCTGCCGCGCCCGTTGCGTCAGCCCCGGCCGCCCGTCGGCCACGTACGCCTTGCGCAGCCTGCTCGAGACCCCGTCCACGTCCGCCGCCAGCCGCAGCTCCGCCGCGCACCTCCGGGAGGTGAACATGCCGAGCGCCTCGCGCAGTTCGCCGACGCCCTCGCCCGTCAGCGCCGACAGCGCCAGCACCGCGGCTCCGGGCTCGCCGTGCTCGCCGAGTGCCAGGCCGTCCTCGTCCAGGAGACGTCGCAGGTCGTCCAGGACCTGGTCCGCGGCGTCCGCCGACAGCCGGTCCACCTGGTTGAGCACGACGAACGTCACCTCCGCGTAGCCGGCCAGCGGCCGCAGGTAGCGCTCGTGCAGCACCGCGTCCGCGTACTTCTCCGGATCCACCACCCAGATCACCGCGTCCACCAGGCCCAGCAGCCGGTCGACCTGCTCGCGGTGGCCGACCGCCGCGGAGTCGTGGTCGGGCAGGTCCAGCAGGACCAGGCCGCTGAGCGCCGGGTCGTACGGGCGCACCGGCTGCCGGCGGGCGCGGGCGGGGATGCCGAGGCGGTCCAGCAGTCCGTCGGCGCGGTCGGTCCAGGCGCAGGAGACGGGCATCGCGGTGGTGGGCCGGCGCACTCCGGCCTCCGAGAGCTGGGCCCGCGCGAGGGCGTTGAACAGCGAGGACTTGCCGCTGCCGGTGGATCCCGCCAGCGCCACCACCGTCAGGTCCAGTGAGTGCCGGTGGCGGGCCGCGGCCTCCTCCAGCACCCGTCCGGCCTCGGCGAGCGTGCGCCGGTCCAGCCGGGCCCGGGAGAGGCCGACCAGCTCGCGCAGCGCGTCCAGGCGCGGGCGCAGGGCCTGGCCGGCGGGCGAGGTGGTGACGCGGGGCCCGGTGGGCACCAGTGGGCGGGTGACCGGGACCAGCCGTTCGGGCTCGTCGCCGGGGCGGACGCCGCCGTCGGAGCGGCCGCGGCGCGCGATCAGGCCGTCGTTCCAGAAGCGGCCCACGTCATCTGCTGACGGCACGGCGGTCATCTCTCCTTCTGCAGTAGGGACAGCACCGCGATGAGTTCGACCTGGTGGTCGGGGGTCAGGTCGAGCGCCTCGAGCGGCGCCGTCCTGCGGTCCCGCTCGCTGTCGAACACCTTCTCCAGGCAGTCGGCCAGCAGTTCGCCGCCCCGGTCGCGCAGCCGCAGCGCGACCGCCGCGCCGAACGTCCTGGCCAGGGTGTCCCCCGCGGAGCTCGCCCGGCCGCCGCCCAGCAGCGCCGCCGCCAGCAGCGCGGCGGTCTTCTCGGCCTCGTTGCCGCGGTCGCGTTCGGCCGCCCGCACCTCCTCCTGGGCGATCTCCTCCAGACAGCGCCGCCAGCGGCGCACCGCCACCCCGATGCGGCCGCTCGCACCGTCGGGGTCGCGGGGCCCGAGGGCGGCGTCGGCGGCCGGATCGCCACCGCAGGCGGCGGCAATCTCCTCGTCGGCGGCGTCGGCGGCGCACGTCAGCAACGCGATGACGGAGCCGGTGAGCGCGGTCAGCAGCTCGTCGGGGGTGCTGTCGTGGGGATGCCCACGCCAGTGCGTGAGCGCGTCACCGGCCAGCGCCTCCCCCGCCGCGATCTCGCGCCGGACGCGCTCGACCGCGCGCCCGTACGCCTCCTCCACGCTCTGCAGCATCCGTACGGCCGCTGCGTGCTGGACGGCCGACGCTCCGGCCAGTCCGGGCAGTCGCGAGCCCAGTGAGGAGAGCACCCCTCTGGCGGTACGGGCGGTGGCCACCATCCGGGCGGCCGGGTCCTCGGCCCGCTGGGCGAGCCAGGCGCGCAACCCCGCGACGGCGGTGGCGGGCAGCAGCCCGCTGCCGTCGGCGGACTCGGGCAGCTCGGGAATGGTGAAGCGGGGCACGTCGCCCAGGCCCGCGTTCTCCAGCAGCGCGTCGTACTGCCGGCTGACCTCGACGGCCACCTGGTGCGGCACCCGGTCCAGGACGGTGACGAGCGTGACGTCGTACTCCTTGGCCGTGCGCAGCAGGTGCCAGGGCACCGCATCGGCGTACCGGGTCGCGGTGGTGACGAGTACCCAGATGTCTGCGGCGCAGATCAGCGCGGCGGCCAGATCGCGGTTGTGGGCAACGAGCGAGTCGATATCGGGCGCGTCGAGGAGGGCGAGTCCGAGGGGGAGGGCCCGGTCGGTCTCGATGCGCAGGGCGAAGGGCTCGTGCTCCGTTCCTTCCGCCGCGTCGTCGTCCACCGCCTCGGCCTCGTACGCCGCGGCGGCGCACTCCTGAACCGGCACCCACACCCGTTGCAGCCGGGGCAGCACGCGCGATCCGGCGAACCAGTGGTGATCGTCCGGATGGCAGACGAGGACAGGCGTACGAGTTGTCGGCCGCAGCACCCCGGCCTCAGTGACCCGGCGCCCCACGAGCGAGTTGACCAGAGTGGACTTCCCCGCCCCGGTGGACCCTCCGACGACGGCCAGCAACGGCGCTTCGGGGGCGCACAGGCGGGGCACCAAGTAGTCGTCGAGCTGCGCCAGGAGCTCGGCCCGGTTCCGGCGGGCGCGGGCGGCGCCCGGGAGGGGGAGCGGAAAGCGTGCGGCGTCCACGCGGTCACGCAGTGCGGACAGCGCGTCGAGCAGTCGGGGCCGTACGTCCAAGGTCGCCACACGTGCAGAATGCCCAATTCTGGTGTGATTTTGAAGCGTATAGCCCTTGGCGCGCGAGGCGTGGCGCAAGGGGCCCAGGCATAACGAGTGCACAACACCCGGCGCCAGTGGCGTCAAAAACGATGCGAAATTCGCACCTGCCTGCGATTATCAGGACCGCTTCACCGAACCTCCACATCGTGTCACGGAGGTGAAGCAACCGGGACGAGGTACGCGGAGCCCTATCCTTGTCCCCGGCAAGGTCACGGCACTACCGAGCCCGGGGCTTCAGCCGTCCGCGACCGCCGCACACACCGGCCCCCGTAGCTCAGTGGATAGAGCAGGCGCCTTCTAAGCGCTTGGCCGCAGGTTCGAGTCCTGCCGGGGGCGCCACACCCGCCACGACCAGCGGGAATGGCGAGAAAGAGGGGTGTCCGCACCCCCTGGAAACCTACGAGGCCCCGGCGCGCCGGGGCCTTTCGCATGCCTGCGGGCACCCTGCGTCACCCCTCCCCGAGCGCGCCGCAAGGCGGCGGCAGAACCACGACATCCATTCGGAATGCAGAATTCCGGAAAGAAAAGATACCTACCTCCCGGTAACTTGACACTCTCAAGAAATGGCAAAGAAGGTTCCGGCCAACCACGCCTACTCTCAGGGCCCGGCCCCAGGGAAGAAGGTGCGTCGTGAGGTTCAGGCTGATCGGCCCGTTCGAGATCGAGACCGAGGACGGCGAGGTCCGGGGGGCGGGGACGCCCAAGGTGTCGCAGACCCTGGCCCTGTTACTGATGCGGGCGAACGAGATCGTGCCGGCGGAGACCCTGATCCGGGAGCTGTGGCAGGGCGGCGCCCCGCGCAGCGCCCTCAACACCGTGCAGACCTATATCCACCACGCCCGCAAGCTCCTCACCGAGGCGGGGCGGCCCGCCGATCAGGACCGGCTGCTGACGCTGCGGTCGGGCGGGTACATGATGCGCGTGGACAGCGAGTCCGTCGACGTCAAGGTGTTCGAGCGGCTGGTGACGCAGGCGGGGGCGGACCTGCGGGCCCGTCGGTACGAGAGCGCGGACGCCACCCTCTGCCAGGCGCTGGCGATGTGGCGCGGACCGCTGCTGGTGAACGTGCCCGCCGGTGATCTGCTGGCGAGCCAGATCGCCCGCCTGGAGGAGATCCGGGTGCGGGCGCTGGAGCTGCGCATCGAGGCGTGGGGGCTGCTGGGGCGGCAGCGCGAGTCGATCGCGGAGCTGCGGGTGCTGGTCCACGACTATCCGCTCAACGAGTCCTTCCACGGTCACCTGATCGCCTCCCTGTACCAGGCGGGGCGCAGGGCCGAGGCCCTGCAGGCCTACCGGCACATGCACCGCATCCTGCGCGACGAGCTGGGCCTGGAGCCGTCCGCGGAGATCCAGCGGCTGCATCAGGAGGTGCTGGCGCCGCCCGCGGCGTACGCGGAGAGCGCCGGCGAGCCGGAACCCCGGCGCCTGGCGTTAGAGCAGGCCGCGGGCGGCGGCCGCGCGAGCGTGCCGTCCGGCGGCCCGGACCGGCGAGCGGCGGGCGTGGCCGCGCCACGAAGACCTCCGCAGCGGACGGCGTCCATGAACAGCCCGCCGTCCGCGCCACCTTCCTGCCGTCGGCCCCGCACGCCGGGGGCGAACGCCTAGGACCGGCTGAGCGGTACCGCTGACCCCGCGCCGTCAGCGCTGGTCCTGGTCCGTCCAGATCCGGCTGCTCAGATCCGAACCGCGCAGCACCTGCACCCGCCAGGGGTCGATGCGCAGCACGTGGTACTTGGGGTCGGTGGGGCCCTCCCGCCAGAAGTTCAGCGGGTTGTAGCCGACGCCGGCGGGGCTGCCCTTGCGGTAGAGGTTCCAGGCGTAGGTCTTGGTCTCCTGGTCCTCCACCCACGTGGAGACGCTGTCGATGAACACGGCGTTCTGCCGGGGGTTCCAGTACGAATACGTGGTGTGCGGGTTGTTCGCCAGGTGCGCGACCTTCACCGGGGTCTTGTACGCGGCGAGCCAGCCGACCGGCTTTCCGTCGACCACTTCCCAGATCGGCAGCAGGACGCGGGCGCGCGGGCGCTGCTTCTTATCAACAGTGATCATGTTGCAATAAACGATGTCCCGAATGTACTCGAAGAACTTGTCCTCGATTTCGGAAAAGGACTCCACTTTTGCGGCCACGGCGGTTCCTCGGAAGTCGTCACAGATATAGATGTCGTTCACACCCGGTCCGCCCTCAGGATGCATGGCCGGGATCGGGGGTGGAAGAAGGCACTTTGAAGTCACCGACTCACCGCCGAGATACCGAGGTTGGGGCGGACAGCTGACGCGCTGGTCAGAGCCCCCGCGCCCGTCAGGGCGACCGCAACGACGGCTCCCCGGCCCTTCCTTCGGGTACATGGCCGCGGCCGGCCGGGCGTCCCCTGTGTCCCCCGGTAACGCATAATCCGGCGTGCGAAATCCTCAAGACGACCTCAAGAAACTCATGCCACCATGCCCCCGAGAACACTCTCGATGTGCTTTCTTGCGAACGGGGGACCGATGCAGTTCGGATTGCTGGGACCGCTCGAAGTCATTTCGGAGGGAACACCGGTCACGCTGGGGGGAACAAAACAACGCGCCACGCTGGGTCGTCTTCTGCTGCAGGCCAATCGCGTCGTCGCGACCCGGGAACTCCTCCAGGCGCTGTGGGACGGCGACGACGCGCCGGTCACCGCGCGCAAGATCCTGCAGAACGCGGTGTGGGCCCTGCGCGGCGCGCTCTCCGCCGGCCCGGACGGCTCCGGCACGGTGCAGCTGCTCACACAGGCGCCCGGCTACGTGCTCAAGGTGGATCCCACCCGGGTCGACCTCTTCACGTTCCAGCAGCAGGTGGCCGCGGGTCGTGCCGCACTGGCGGCGCACACCCCGGAGGCCGCCGCGGGGCTGCTGCGCGGGGCGCTCGACCTGTGGCGCGGCCCGGTCCTGGCCGACCTGGTGGAAACCGGGATCGCCTGGCCGGAGCTGACGGCGGTGGAGAAGTCGCGTCTGGACGCGATGGAGGACTTCTTCGAGGCGGAGCTGGCCTGCGGACGCCACCACGCGGTCCTCGGGCGGCTGGAGGCGATGGTCGACGGCGAGCCGCTGCGGGAGCGCTCCTGCGGGCAGCTGATGCTCGCGCTCTACCGCTGCGGACGGCAGGCCGACGCCCTCAACCTCTACGACCGGGTGCGCGCCTCGCTGGGCGAGGGCCTGGGGCTGATGCCGGGCCGCGGGCTGCAGATGCTCCAGCAGTCCATCCTCAACCACGACCCGTCCCTGATGGCGGCCGGCAGCCCCGCGCCCACGCCCGAACCGGCCGCTGTCGCCGCCGTTCCCGCGGCAGCCGGCGCTCCCGCCACGCCGGCAGCCGTCACGCCGGCAGCCGTCACGCCGGTGCCGGCCGCCGCGTCCACACGCCCGAGCACGGGCCGGCGGCGCCCCGATGAGGCCGGTGCGACCGAACGCATGCGGGTGAGCGCCCTGCTGGTGTGCGCCCGGCCGGCCGGGCGCAACGCCTCGAGCCCCGGGGCCGTCGACTCGGCGCTGGCCGGGCTGGCTTCGGTGGTCCGTGACGAGATCGAGCGCTGCGGCGGCACGTTCGTGGCCAACATCGGCTCCGTGACCCTCGCGCTGTTCGGCATCCACGCCGAGCAGGACGCCTCCGAGCGGGCGGTGCGTACGGCGCTGGCGGTGCACGAGCGGTTCGCCGCCGACCGGGGCGCCACGGTGGCCGCCGCGGTGACCAAGGGCCACGCGCTGGTGCGACGGCACCCCGGGGACGACGGGGACCTGGGCATCGACAGCTCACCGCCCTCCGTCGTCGGCACCCTGCTCGACGACGGCCGCACGCTGCTGGCGCAGGTGCCCGACGGCCAGGTGTGGGTCTGCGGCCCGACCCGTCGCGACACCTCCGGCGTGCTCGATTTCCGCCGGGTCGCCGGCCCCACGGACGCCTGGCAGGTGCTGGGAGTGCGCGGCGCGCCCAGAGTGCTGCGGGAGTACGCGCGCGTGGAGGCCGCCGGGGACTACGAGCACGAACTCGACCTGCTGACCGGGCTGCTCGACTGGTCCCGGCACCGCGCCCTGTCCCACCTGGTGACCGTGCTGGGCGAGCCGGGCTCGGGCAAGTCCCGCTTCCTGGCGGAGTTCGAGCGCCGCGCCGCCGGCGGGTACGCAACGGCGGCCCGGTTCGTGCGGGCGCACGAGCCCTCCGGGGGCGACCCGGGGCCGCTGGCGGTACCGGCCCAGGTCCTCGCCGCCTGCTGTGGCATCCTGCCCGGCGACTCGATCGACACCGCGCACGAGAAGCTGTCCGCCGCGCTCCGGTTGCAGACGTCCGATCCGGCCGCCCGGCAGCGGCTGGGCGACCGGCTGCTGCCGCTGCTGTCGGCCGTGGGAGCGGCCCTGCGCCCGTACGACACCGGCGAGGTGCTGGACGCCTGGCGGGAGTTCACGGCCGCGGCGGCTCGCGTGGAGCCGCTGGTGGTGGCCGTCGACGACGTCCACCTCGCCGACGACGCGCTGCTCGGCTGCCTCGAGTCGCTGGCGGACGCGCGGCCGGGCGACGGCGCGGCCCTGCTCGTCGTGGTCACCGCACGGCCCGGCCTGCTGGAGCGCCGCCCGCACTGGTCCGGCAGCAAGCGGCGCGCGGTCACCATCACACTGACGCCCGCCGCGGACGAGGAGGAGCGGACCCCGATCGCCGTGTGAGGCACGCACGCGTGCCCGGCGGCACCGGCACCGGCCTCCACACCCGCGCGCAGGCGGTGGTGGAGGCCGGTGTGCGGTTCAGCCGTTCCAGACGCCGGTGGGGGCCACGTCCCGCACGAAGGCGGAGAAGTCGCGCGGCGCGCGCCCCAGGACCCGCTCGACGGTGTCCGTCGGGGTGGCGTTCTTGTTGTCCCGGATCTGGGCGACGAGGTCGGCCACGAAGACGGCGTAGTCCTCCGACACCCCGAACGAGACCAGTTCCGCCACGTAGTCCTGGTGGGAGACCGGCACGTAGCGCAGGCTGCGGCCGGTGGCACGGGCGATCTCGTCGACGGCCTCCTCCAGGCTCAGCGCGCGCGGCCCGCTCAGCTCGTAGACCTGCCCGGCGTGGCCGTCGTCCAGCAGCGCGGCGGTGGCGACCGCCGCGATGTCCTCGACGTCCACGAACGGTTCCCGGCCACTGCCGGCCGGCAGGGACAGCTCGCCCGCGACAATGCCGTCGAGCAGGACGCCCTCGCTGAAGTTCTGCGCGAACCAGTTGGGCCGCAGCACGGTCCACTCGGCCCCGGACTCCTGGACCGCGCGCTCGCCGGCGATCAGGGACTTGCCGCCGACGTCCTCGGTGACCCGGGCCTGCAGCAGCACCAGCCGCCGCACCCCCAGGTACACGGCCTGCTTCGACAGGTCCCGGATGAGGCCCTCGGCGTCCGAGGCCCCCGGCTTGTCCTGCATGTCGACGATGTAGGCGGCCTCGGCGCCGGCCAGGGCCGGCTCCCAGGTGTCCATGTTGTCCCAGTCGAACCGGACCTCTCCGGAGCGGCTGGCGGCACGGACCTTCGCGCCGCGCTCCCGCAGTCCGTTCACCACTCGGCGACCGGTCTTGCCGGTTCCGCCCAGCACAACGATGTTCTTGTCGGTCATGGCAACAGCAGCCTTTCCGCAGTCGGGGTTCCGGGAATTCCGCAGGGGAGGGATTCCGCGGGGGAAAGAAGGCGGGGCCGGGCGGCGGCGGCAGCGTGCCACCGCCGCCCGGAACGGCTCCAAGGGGTGGAGCCTTCAACGGCTCCAGGGGGTCGGATCAGAGGAACAGGGTGTCCGGCGCGAGGCCGAGGATGGCCCGGCCGTGCACCTCCTGGTTGGTCCGGAAGGCGAACAGCGCGTGCAGCGCCAGGCCCTGGATGTCGCGGTGGTACCGCTGGAACGGCACGTCCCGCATGATCACCGAGGCGCCGCTGGCCTCGAAGAGCTCGTCCACGGCCTCCTTGGCGAGCTGGATGGCGTAGGCGGCCTTGCCGCGCACCGCCGCCCGCTCCTCGAGCGAGGGCGCCGTGCCGGCGTCGGCGTGCCGCTGGAGCAGCCGCAGCCAGGTCTCCTGCAGCGCCTCGGCCGCCGCGATCTTGTTGGCCGCGCCCGCGACCTGGATCTGGGTGACCGGCGACTGGCTCTGGTCGGTCCAGGAGGTGTACGTGATGCCGCGACCCGGCAGCCGGTCCAGGAACAGCTCGTACGCGCCCTGGGCGATGCCGATGTAGGCCGAGGCGCCCTGGGCCATGAAGAACGGGATGAAGGCGTAGTTGCGCCCGGTGGCCCCGGTGTTGGAGCGGTCGCCGGTGCTGCCGTCGAGCACCTCGAGCAGGCTGACGACGCGGCGGGCGGGGACGGTCACCGCGTCGGCGGTGACGGTGGAGCTGCCGGTGCCGGCCGCGGCCGAGGTGTGCCAGTCGTCGGCGATGGTCAGCTCGGAGAACGGCACGAGCGCGGCGAACGGGGCGGGCGTACCGTCCGGGCCGGGCAGCAGAGCCGCGAGCAGCGCCCAGTTCGCGCCGCGGGAGCCGGAGATCCACTTCCAGCTGCCGCTGAGGGTGAAGGCACCGTCCTCGGTGGGCGTCAGGGTGCCGGTGGGGGTGAAGCCGGTGGAGACGCGGACCGAGCCGCCGGCGTACACCTCCTCCTGCGTCCGGTCGGGGAAGAGGCTCGGCACCCAGGAGCTGGACACCCAGATCATCGACACCCAGCCGGTGGCGCTGTCACCGCGGGCGATCTCGGCGAGGATCTTCACCTGGTCGGCGACCGGCGCCTCGAGGCCACCGAAGCGGCGCGGGACGTTCAGCTGGAAGACCCCGGCCTTGTCGAGCAGCTCGATGTTCTCCTCCGGGATCCAGCGCCGCTCCTCGGCCTCGGCCCCGCTCTCCCGGAGCGTGGGGACCAGGGCCTTCACCTCGTCCAGTACCGCGGCAACGGCGCTGTCGGTCGTGCTCATCATGCCTCCTGGGAGTCTTCGTCCCGTCTGCCGACGGATTCGATGGAGTAAAGCGGAAAGCATTCGCAGGAGCGGGAACCGGAACGCCCCTGCTTTTCCTTGCACTTATTCTTTCGCCCCCCAGTCATGAACCAGTAACAACCCTCTCTCAGGCCTCTCTCGAACCTCTCTCGACCCGGAAACCAAACAGCAACCACAAAAAACCGGCTGTGGGCCGGAATTACCGGGAACGGTAATTCCGGCCCACAGCCGGTGACATGAGGAAGCGCCCTGCCCCGGGCATCTGGTGCGGCCGGGGCAGGGCGCCGAAGGGGTGGGCTCTAGCGAGCCCGGTGGGTACGGCTCACGCGTCGACGGGCTCGCGGACCGGGCCGGCCTCGGCCGGGGCCGCGTCCGCTGCGCCGGAGCGGCTGCGCAGACCGAACGCGCTGATGAAGGCGGCGAGCAGGGCGGCGGCCAGCGGCACGATCAGGGCCGCCTGGTATCCGTCGAGCTGCTGGGCGGGCGACGTGCCGTCCGTGGCCGCGATCTGGACCGCGGTCACCGCGGAGAGGCCGAGCGCGGCACCGAACTGGAAGGAGGTGTAGAGCAGACCGCCGGCCACACCCTGCTCCTCCTCGTCGATGCCCTCGGTCGCCACGATCGTCAGCGGACCGTAGGCCAGGGAGAAGGCCAGACCCAGGATGATCAGGCTCGGGAACATCGCCAGGTACGTCCAGTCCAGGCCGACCGGCAGGAACAGCGCGTAGGACAGCGAGGCCAGCAGCAGACCGCCGAAGATGACGCGGGCGTTGCCGAACTTGTTGACCAGCTTGGGCGTGAGGGTGGGCGAGAGAATGGCGTCGATGCCGATGACGATGAGCGCGAAGCTCGTCTGCAGGGTCGACCAGCCGCGCAGTTCCTGAAGGTAGAGCACCGCGACGAACTGGAATCCGAAGAAGCCCGCGGCGAAGAGCAGTCCGGCGAGGTTGGCGCGGATCAGCGAACCGTTGCGGAAGAGGCCCAGCCGGATCAGCGGGGCGGCGGACTTGCGCTCGATCAGGACGAAGACCAGGAAGAACAGCAGGCTCGCGGCGACCGTTCCCACCGTCACGGCGGCGGACACGTGGGTGGCCCGCTCGACGGCGAAGACCAGGAGCAGGATGCCGGCGGTGACGCTGATGGCGCCGCCCAGGTCGACGCCCTGACCATTGCGCTCCGGGCGGGGCGACTTGGGGATGAGGGCCAGGGCGGTGATCAGGATGAGGAGGGTGAGGATGACCGGGGCGAAGAACACCCAGCGCCAGCTGGCCGAGGCCAGCAGGCCGCCGACGACCAGGCCGATGGAGAAGCCGCCCGCGGCGGTGCCGGAGTAGACCAGCAGGGCCTTGTTGCGCTGCGGACCCTCCTCGAAGCTCGTGGTGATGATCGACAGGCCGGCGGGCGTCATGAAGGCGGCCGCGACACCGGTCACGAAGCGGGCCACGATGAGCATCCAGCCCTCGGTGGCGAAGCCGCCCAGGCCGGAGAAGAGCAGGAAGACCACGAGCCAGAAGATGAACATCTGGCGGCGGCCGAAGAGGTCGGCCGCCCGGCCGCCCAGCAGCATGAAGCCGCCGTAGCCGAGGACGTAGGCGCTCATGACCCACTGGAGCATGCCGGTGGACATGTCCAGGTCGGCCCGGATCGACGGCAGCGCCACGTTGAGCATGGCCACATCGATGCCTTCGAGGAAGATCGCACCACACAGCACGAACAGCACGCCCCAGGCGCGCCCGCTCATGCGGTCGGTGCCGCTGCCCGATGTCGATTGCAGTGTGGACACGGAAGAGCTCCTTGCGGGGACGGAAAGAGTGAGGACGAGGGGGGATCGCTCGCGCGGCCGGACGCATTCCATGAGGACTCCTTGAGAGTTCCTTGAAAGCGGCGGCCCGCAAGGGGAGTTACGAGCGGATGCCCGTGGTTCCCTCTTGTAACCACTGGAATCATCGGGCAGGGTGAATCGCTATGGAAGAAGGCACTTTGAAGTCACCGACTCACTGCACGGGTACCGAGGCCGACTACGAGGTCCGGCAATGGGACGCCCGCGAGGGCTGCGAGGTGCGCCAGATCCTCGACCGGGTCGCCGACAAGTGGTCGCTGCTCGTGATCGCGTTGCTGGACCGTCGCAGCCTGCGCTTCTCGGAACTGCGCCGGGAGATCGACGGCATCAGCCAGCGGATGCTGACGGTCACCCTGCGCCAGCTCGAGCGCGACGGGCTGGTCATCCGTACCGTGCACCCCGTGGTGCCGCCGCGGGTGGACTACGAGCTCACCCCGCTCGGGGTGACCCTGCACGACACCATCCGCTCCCTGGTCATCTGGACCGAGGAGCACCAGAACGAGGTCGCCGCCTCCCGGGCGTCGTACGACAGCCGGTTGGCGGAGGAGGCCAAGGCCTCTTGACGCTCATGCGCGACGGCCGGAGGCCGGCGATTTCGATCCGTCGAAGTCGCCGGCCTTCCGCTTTTCCGGCCGCACGAAACTGCCGCTTCCGCCTCTGAATTGCAGAATCCGATTCCCTGGTCCGGACTTTCCCGAAAGGTTGAATTCCGGCTGGCGGGTTCCGAGCTTCCCACTTGTGCCCCTTTGGTGAATGCCATGGACGCCGACTCGTTCGAGGACGAGGGTCTGTCTCGACCAGTCGTTCCCGTGAAAACACGATCGAACGGCACGCGACCTTGAACGGGGGTAGCGAAAACATGCGTCGGACCCGACGAATACACCTCGCCGTCCTGCCTGTCACGGCAGCGGCGCTGCTCACCGCGGGCGGCCTGGGCACGGCCCAGGCCCAGTCCTCGGAAGGGCGGTCCGCCGATTCCACGGCGAGCTCGGCGGCACGGCTCACCAACGGCGCCCGGGTCGATTCCCAGAGCGCGGCGAAGGAAGTGGAGCGCTATTGGACGGCGGAGAGGATGCGCAACGCCATTCCGCTGAGCGACACCGCCGGAACGCCCGCTCAGGACAGACGACAGCAGCCCGCCGGCAAGGCGGGGTCCGTACCGCCGGCCGCGCCCTCCGCCGGAAACCGGGCGGACCTCCGCGTCACCGAATCGGCGGCCGTCGGCAAGGTGTTCTTCCACAATCCGCGCGACGGAAAGAACTACTCCTGTTCCGCCAGCGCCCTCAACAGCGCCTCGAAGCAGCTCGTCCTCACCGCCGGGCACTGCGTCCACGGCGGCAGGGGCGGCACCTGGATGACCAACTGGACGTACGTGCCGCGCTACCGCGACGGCAACCGGCCGTTCGGCACGTTCTCCGCCAAGCAGCTCCGCACGTTCAACACCTGGATCGACAGGAGCGATCTGGGCCGGGACGTCGGCATGGTGACCACCTGGCCGCTGAACGGGCGCAAGCTCGTCAACGTCACCGGCGGACACGGACTGAGCTGGAACTACAACCGCAGCCAGGACATCACGGCGCTCGCCTACCCCAGCAACAAGGGCGGCGGGAAGCTGCAGTGGTACTGCCAGGGCCGCACCTCGGCCGCCGGCTGGAACCTCAAGATCAAGTGCGGCTTCGGGCCCGGCGCCAGCGGCGGACCGTGGCTGCGCCAGTACAACAACAGCTCGGGCCTCGGCTACGCCAACGGCGTGATGAGCACCCTGCGCAGTGACGGCTACAACGAGAGCCCGTACTTCGACAACGGCGTCAAGGGCATGCTCGACGCGCAGGGCGGCGTCACCTGACGCGAAGTCCCCTTCCTCGCACCATCGTTCCCCCGTCCGGGCGGCGGTACCCTGCCCGGACGGGGCTCACCCGTTTCCGTCCCGTCCCGGGAGGTACGCAGTGGAACGCTCCACCCTCCGCAAGCTCCTGGCCGTCACCGTCACCGTCGCCGCGGTGGGCGCGGCCGTCGCCCTGAGGTCCGGCCCGTCCGAGCGTCCCGCGGCACCGCCGGACGCGAGCACCAGCGGGCACCACACGGGCCAGGACCCTGCCTCCGCCGAGGCCTACTGGACGCCCGAGCGCCTGCGCGAGGCCCGGCCCGCACCCATGCCGATGCCGGGCGAGGACGGCTAGCGCGCCACCGGCCGACCGGACGCGTCCTGGCGCCACCACCGAGCCGACCGGACACGCCCTAATGCGCCACCGAGCCCAGCCAGAGGGTGTCCCGTGCCCGGGTCATGGCTACGAAGAGCTGTGTGCGGGAGAGTTCCTCGCGCTCGAGGGCGATGTCGTTCTCGCCGGCGGGCGACGGGCGGGGGGCTGGATCGTGGTCGGGCAGATAGACGTGCTTGAACTCCAGGCCCTTCGCCCGCCGGTAGCTGCCGAGCTTCACGGCGGCGACCGGCCGGCCGTCGTAGCGCTCCAGTGAGCACAGCGGGATGCCCGCCTGACCGAGCAGCCGCTGGTAGCGGGACGTTTCGCGGCGGGTGCGGCACAGCACCGCCGAGTCGGGCCAGTGGTCCTCGCCGGCGGCCCGCAGGGCGGCCAGCAGAGCCGCGTCGTGCTCTGCCGGGGTGACGGAGACGGACCGGACGACCCGGCCGCCGGGATAGGTGAGGTCGACGTCGCGCAGACCCGCCAGACGGGTGCCGTCGATGTCGTCGAAGGCGTCCTCGGCGACGACCGCGAGGGCCGCGTCGAGGATCCGTTTGGCGTTGCGGTAGTTCGTCCGCAGCACCTGCCCCCGGTCGCCGCGTACGTCGATGCCGGCGTCGGACAGCCGGAAGCCGCCGGGGTAGACGGCCTGTTGGCCGTCGCCCACCAGCAGCAGGCCGTTGGGTGCGTCCCCGACGAGCGCGTGCAGCAGGCGCACGCCGACGAGCGTGAGGTCCTGCACCTCGTCCGCGATGACCGCCGCGTAGGGGGAACGGCCCGGCCGGGCGCGCGCCTCGGCCAGGGCCAGGCTGAGGATGTCGTTGAAGTCGTGCACGCCGCGCTCGGTCCGCACACGCTCGTACTCCTCGTACAGGGCCCAGACCGCCTCACGGTGCGGCCGGCGCAGGGCGGCGCGGCGACGCTGGCGGCGCAGGGTCGCGTACTCCTCGAATCCGGTGATGCCCCGGCCCTTTATGACGCAGTCGATCTCCTCGTGCCAATAACGCGGGCAGGGGTCGAGGGTGGCCAGCACGCTGGGCCGGCCGCGACGCAGCCAGGCCCTGCTGAACGCGTCCTCCACCCGGCCGCCGTGCAGCCGGTGGGGGATTCCGCGTTCGGCGAGGAATTTCCGTGCCCAGGAATGCAGGCTGCGGAATTCGACCCGGTCGACGACGGCCGGGGACATGGCCCGCAGAAACGTGCTCTGCACCCTCGGCAGATTGCTGGCGAACGTCACGTACAGAATCCGCCCGGTCGTGCGCTGCGCGAGATGGGCGGCGCGGTGCAGCGCCACGACGGTCTTGCCGGTGCCCGCCGGGCCGCTGACGCGGGCCGGGCCCGCCCAGTTGCGCCGCACGAGGGCCACCTGGTCCGGGTGCAGGAAGGTCATCCACTGCTCGATGGGCGCGCGGCGGGCGCCCTCCAGGGCCGCCTCGCGCAGACCGGCGATGTCGAAGAGGGCGTCGTCCGTTTCGGTGTCCGAGGCGGTGTCCGAAGCGGCGTCCCGGCCGGTGTGCCCGTCGACGCGCCCGTCGCGCGACGGGCGGTCGGAACCGTTCCGGTGAACGGGCGGACCGTCCGGCACGTACGAGCCCTCGTACGCCGGGAACACCACCTCCAGATGGTCGGCGATCGCACGCACCATGGCCGCGGTGAGCCGGGGACGCTCGGCCAACAGCGCGGGCCCCACCTCCCGCTCGCCCAGCAGCCGCACCCTGTCCAGCGCACCGTCGAAGGAGCGGCCCGCGAAGACCATCAGCGGCTGGACCGCCACGGGCGACAGGCCGATGGACGCGAGCGCCACTTCGGCCACCCGCGTCACGGCCAGGAGCTTGCCGATCTCCCCGTCCCGTCGCTGCCGTCCGGCCGTGAGATGGCCGTCGGAGGCGCCGGGGACCGCCCGCCAGTTCTTGACGTCGATGACGAACACGCCGCCGGGCCCCACCAGCAGCATGTCCACGTTGGCCGCGCGCGTGCCCGGCCAGCGCCGGTCCACCAGCAGCCGCCAGCCGCGCCGGGTGAGCATCAGCAGCTGGGCCGCGACCTTGCGCTCGCCCTCGCTCGCCGCCTCCCACCGCCGGGCCTCCCGTTGCGCGGCCCGCAGCTGCTCACGCAGCTCGCGCTCGTGCCGCCGGGCTTCCTGAGCCCTGTTCGATGCCGAACCACCAGCCCTCATCTCAGCCCCCCTCGTCTACACACTCCCCCACGAACTTGCATATATACACAAAGTAATGATCGTACTGCGCATCGCAATCACCGCACAGGCACCCGGTATCGTCTGCCGGGAATCTGCGGGACGAGATCGAGGAGCGGCGGTGCCGGACGCGGGACGATCTCGGGCCTCGCACGTCCTGCTGCGCCAGGACGCCGCGGACTGGGCCACGGCCGCGCCCGCCCGCACGGTTCTGGGCATCATCCACAACGTCACGTCCGCAACCCGGCTGCTGGACCTGCTCGAGCCGTTCGAGGGCGATCCCCGGGTGCAGGTCCTCTTCACCTGCACGGGCTCATCGGCATTCGACGCGGGCATACGGGAATTCATGACCGCCCGCGAACTCCCTTGCATACCCTGGGAAGAGGCGAAGCGGACGAAATTCGACCTCGCGGTGAGCAGCAGCCGCGGCGGTGAACTGCAGGAGATCGACGCACCTCTCGTGGGTGCGCCGCACGGTGCCGGATACAATAAATACTTGCGCCGGAAGCCGGAAGCCGGAAGCCGGAAGCCGGAAGCCGGAAGCCGGAAGCCGGAAGCCGGAAGCCGGAAGCCGGAAGCCTTCGGCCTTGATGCCGAATGGCTCACTCATGACGGCGAGTTGATTGCCTCCGCCATCGTCCTCTCGCACGACGAACAGCGTGAGCGTCTGCGCCGTGGCTGCCCCGAGGCCGTCCCCCGGTCCGTCGTCGCCGGAGACCCCTGCATGGACCGGCTGCGCGCCTCGCTGCCCTTCCGGGAGGAGTACCGCGCGGCCCTGGGCCTGCGCCCCGGCCAGAAGCTGCTCGTCCTCACCTCGACCTGGGGCCCGCACTCCCTCCTCGGCGTGAACACCGACGTGGTGCGGCGCGCCCTCGCGGAGCTGCCGCGCGACGAGTACCGGGTGCTGGCGGCCGTGCACCCCAACGTCTGGTACGCGCACGGCGGTTGGCAGGTGCGCTCCTGGCTGGCGCCCTGCCTGCGCGCCGGGCTCATCCTGCCGTCGCCGGAGACCGACGCCTGGAAGGCGGCCCTGGTGGCCGCCGACGCGTTCATCGGGGACCACGGCTCGCTGGCCCTGTACGCGGCCGCGCTGGGTGTCCCCGGCCTCCTCGGCGCGTTCGGCGACGAGGTGGTGGCCGCGGGCTCGCCCATGGACCGTCTGGGGGCGGCGCTGGCGCGTCTGGCACCGGGCGAGCCCGTCGAGCGGCAGCTGCGGCGTGCGGCGGCCGCCCGGCCGGGCGACGAACGGCTGGACGGCATCGGGGCACTGGTCACCTCCCGCCCCATGCGCTCGGCGGAGCTGCTGCGGCGCCTGTACTACTCCCGCATGGAGCTGCCGGAGCCGGAGCTACCGGCCCTCCCCCGGCCCGTCGCGCTCCCCCTGCCGCTGCCCGTCGAGCGATGCGAACCGGCCCCTCCGCCGGTGTACGTCGACGCCCGTGACGTCGACGGCGGAACGGTGACCGTGCGCCGCTATCCCGCCGAGCTCCAGGGAACGGTCGTCCGTCATCTCCCCGACCCCCACCTGGTGGCGGCGGAGGGTGAGCCGGACCCGCGCTGGGCACGCACCGCGGACGTCGTCCTGGCCCGCCCTCCGGCGGCCGGCGAAACGTTCCGGGAGGCCGCCGAGCGTGTCCTCCGGCGGCATCCGGGGTGCGGCCTGGTGGCGTTCGCCGGTGAAGCGCCGGGCAGCTGCCTGGCGTTCGGCCCCGGCGGTGAACGGACGGCCGCCCGGTGGGAGGGCGCGGCGCCGGTGGACGGCACGGCCGTCGCAGCGTCGGTGCTCTATGCGCTGGCCGGACACGACGGCGTCGAGGTGTCCGTGGGCGGCGGTTCGTTCCGCCTGAGCCGGGCGGGGGCCCAGGGCGTGTCCGAGGGGCCGGGGCGGGACTAGAGCGTGTCCGACGGTCCGGTGCGGTCCTGGCCGGCCGAACCCAGCCGTTCCCGGGCCGTGGTCGCCGCGGGGCTCCCCACCCGCTCGTACAGTTCCGCCGCCGTCCGCCAGTCCGCCTCGGCACCGGCGCGCTCGCCGCGGGCGGCCCGTACGTCGCCGCGCAGCAGCAGGATCCCCGCCTCGTCCTGCGGCGCCCCGCACTCCCGCATCAGGGCGGCGGCCTCGTCCAGCGGGGCCACGGCCTGGTCCGGGCGGTCGGCCCGCACGCGCGCGTGGGCGTAGTGCCACAGCGACTTGGCCTCGTTGTAGCGGTCCTGCAGTGCCGCGAACAGCTCGCGGGCCCGCAGCAGCAGCGCCGCCGCCTCCTCGTGACGGTGCTCGGCGCCTCGCGCCCGTCCCATGTGGAGGGTGAGCAGGGCCCTGCCCCGCGGGTGGTCGGTGTCCTCCAGCGCCTCGACCGCCCGCCGGAAGTACTCGGCGGCCGCACCGGGGTCGTCCGCACCCAGCGCCAGCAGCCCGAGGCCCTCCAGCGCGGACGACACGGTCCGCGCGTGCGCACTGCCGTCGGTGCTGCTGCCGGGGGCGTCGGTGGCGCCGGAGGCCAGCCGCAGGGCATGCCGGTAGTGCTCCTCCGCCGGCCCCGTCCGCGCGTCGGTGTACGCGAAGGCCAGCTCCAAGTGCATCCGTGCCACGGCCAGACGGTCGTCCCCCCGCTCGGCGGCCTCGAGGCCGAGCACGCAGACCGCGATCCAGTCCGCGTGGTACTTGCGTCGGAAGAAGAAGCCGCGCAGCGCCTCGCACAGCTGCCACGTCTGCGCATAGCGGTGCGTGCCGTGCGCCAGCTCGGCCACCGCGACCACGTTCGCCCGGTCCGCCTCCATGGCGTCGAGGGCCTCGTCGGCCCCGCCGAACGCCTCCCTGTCCTCCTGGGGGCTCGCGAACAGCGGCCCGTAGCGCCAGCGGCCGGAGGTCAAGCGTTCGACGGCGGCCGCCCGCCGCAGGTACCACTCGACGTACCGCCCGGTGGCCGCCTCCGCCTCCGCGCTCGTGGCGGCCGCGCGCGCGTGGTCGTGCACGAGCCGGTGCATCCGCAGCCGTCCGGTGCCGGCCGGTTCCAGCAGACCCTCCCGCACGAGGGTCCGTACGTCGGCGTCGGCGTCCGTGTCGGCGTCCCCGCCGGCCGCCTCACCGGCTGTCCAGCGGACGAGGTCGCGGGAGAACTCCGGCGTCGGGTGCTGCCCCAGCGCCCGGTAGAGCGCGGCGGCGCCGTGCGGGAGGGAGGCGTGGGCGGCGTCGAAGACCTGGGGTACGGAGAGGTCGTCCGGCACGGCGAGCGCCTCCAGGCGGGTGCGGCGGTCGATGAGTTCGCGTGCGAGTACGGCCGGATCCTCCCCCGCGTCGAGGAGTTCACCCGCTCTGGCGCCCGCGATCCGAACGGCCAGCGGCAGCCCCGCGCACGCGCTCAGCACGTCCTCCAGGGCCGGCCGGTCCAGCACGTCCGCGCGGCCCGCCACGGCGTGGAAGAGGTCGGCACCCGCCACCGCGTCCAGGGCCTCCAGGGTCACCGTCAGCGTGCGCGGGTGCGAGGCGCGCAGGCCCGTCAGCGCGGAGCGGCTGGTGACGACGACCACGCTCCCGGGGTGGCCGGGCAGCAGCGGGCGCACTTGGCCGGCGTTGACCACGTTGTCGAGGAGCACCAGGGTGGGCGCGCCGGCCGTCAGCGACCGGTAGTGGGCGGCGAGCTCGTCCGGCTCGGTGGGCCTGCCGTCCTGACGGTCCGACAGTTCACGGACGAAGCCCTCGAGCACGGCGACGGGGTCGCGGGGCCTGAGGGGGCCCTGGGGGCTCATGTCGGCCTGCAGATGGCCGCCGGGGAAGTCGTCGCCCAGCTGGTGCAGCCAGCGCAGCGCGGTGGCTGTCTTGCCCATGCCGGGCAGGCCGGTCACCACCACCAGCAGGGGGGCGGTGCGCCCGGAGCGTTCGGCGGCGGCACGCGCGAGTGCGGCGAAGACCGGGTCGCGGTCGACGAAGACCTCCGGCGCGGCGCCCAGCAGCCGTGGGGCCCGGGTCGCGATGGCGGCGGGGTGGTAGTGGACGTCCCGCGCCTGCACCACCGTCCCGTGGAACGTGCCGCCTTCGATGCTGTTGTCGATGCCGTCACCCATGTGCCCCAGCCCCCAACCCGCCCTGCCCCGCCCGGTGGTCGAGCAAATGATCCTACGAGGCCGGTACCGAACGGCGTATGGCGCCCGCCGACGAGCCGCCGGGGGCGCCATACACACGTGTCCGGCTCCGGGTCGGGGAGCGTCCCGGAGCCGCTGGTCAACCGCGTCGAGCGGTCACCGGTCAGTTGTTGATGCAGATGTTGCCGGATGCGGGGTTCAGCAGGCCGACGATGTCGATCGTGTTGCCACAGAGGTTGATCGGGATGTGGATCGGGATCTGGATGACGTTGCCCGAGATGACACCGGGGGAACCGGCCGCCACACCCTTTGCTCCGGAGTCGGCGACCGCGCCGCCGGCCACACCGGCGAGAGTGGCGCCCACGGCGGCGGTGACGACTGCTGCCTTGGCGATTCGTGACATGGGGAGACACCTTTGCTTGGTCGTACGGGACGAGCACCCGGTCGGTGACGGCCGGGAGTCCGGATCAACGTGCGAACGTCACAAAGGTTTCGTCCATGAAGCGTCCGGGTGATGCCCGATGCGCACCGATGAACAGAAATGGGGGTTTCCGCACCGGCACCACGGCTGGCAGGGTTCCTTCCGTGAATCACGGTGAACTGTCTCAGGCCGGCCCGCGTCCGGCGGAAATGATCGGCGCGCTGCTCCCGGCGGGCGTGGAGTCCGCCGAGTCCTTCCACGATCCCGAGGACCCGCCCGCGCTCTTCCCCGAAGAGGAAGCGCTGCTGGCCAACGCGGTGGACAAGCGACGCAGGGAATTCACGACGGTACGCGCGTGTGCGCGCACCGCGCTGGGGAGGCTGGGCCTGGCGCCCTCCCCGATCGTGCCCGGCCAGCGTGGCGCCCCGCAGTGGCCGGCGGGGGTCATCGGCAGCATGACGCACTGTGCGGGTTACCGCGCGGCGGCCGTCGCGCACGCCGCCGACATGCTGACGATAGGACTGGACGCCGAGCCCAACCAGCCCCTGCCCAACGGCGGAGTGCGCGAGCTGGTCACGCGCCCGGAGGAGCACGGCTGGCTGGCCCGGCTCGCCGCCGAGCGGCCCGGGGTGTGCTGGGACCGGCTGGTGTTCAGCGCGAAGGAGAGCGTCTACAAGGCCTGGTTCCCGCTCACCCACCGCTGGCTCGACTTCGAGGACGCCGTGATCGAGGTGGACGCGGTGGCGGGCACCTTCACGGCCCGGCTGCTGACGCCGGACCCCCTGCTGGAGGTGACCGGAAACCGGTTGTCCGGCTTCAGCGGCCGCTGGCTGGCGCGCGACGGTCTGATCGTGACGGCGATCGCGGTGCCGCGTGACGGCCTGCCGGCCGCCGCCTGAGCCGCGTCATTCCTCCCGCGACGCGTCAGCCCTTCCAGCCGCTTCAGCCTTCCTGAGACGCCACCCGGTCGGCGAAGGCGGCCAGTTCCTCGCCCCACCCGGCCGCCAGCGCCAGTGGCTCGGCGGTGCGGCAGGCGCGCTCGACGAGCTCCTGGATGAGGTCCTCGGCGACGTCCCGCTCCTCCGGCTCCAGCAGGATCTCGCGCAGCAGTTGCGCGTCCCAGGAGTATTCCGGGCCTCCGTCGAGGAAACCGCGCAGCCGCCACGCGGCGTGCAGCGGACGCGCGTACGCCTCGTAGGGGCCGTCGAGGTCCGGCCGGCCGGCGAGCGCCGCCCCCAGCCGCAGGGGGTGGCGCAGGGCGTACCAGCCGGCCGCGCAGCCCTGGTCGCAGCCGCTCAAGCAGCGCCCCGGCCACGGGTCCTCGAGATATTCGGCGGCCATGGCGTGGTGGGTGTACGAGCCGATCGCGCGCTCCGTACGCAGCTCGTCCCAGATCCGGCGCGCCTCCGCCGGCAGCGGGGCCATGAGCCGGTCGCCGAGCGCGAGGGCGATGTCCCCGGCGAGGGTTGCGGTGGACTCGCCGAAGCGCCGGGCCTCACCCGCCCAGCCACCGCGCTCGTGCTCGGCCGCCCGGCTGACGTGCAGCGTGGGTATGCCTCTGCGCAGGGCCGCGTTGTCGCGGACGTCGCTGCGGATGAGGGTGCAGGTGTCCAGCAGTTCGAGCGCCGCGGCGGTGTCAGCGGCCTCGGGGGCTTCCGGGTCGCCGCCGGCGGCGAGATAGCCGGTGAGGAAGACGAGGGGGCGCGCCCGGTCCCCGCCGGCGGCCACGAATTCCGCGAGGGACTCGATCAGAGCGGCTCCGCGCGCGTCCGCGGTGCGCCACTTGTGCTGCTCCTCCTCGAGGACGGTGCGCAGCCGTTCCTCGACCCGGTCGAGCAGTTTCGCCCGCTGGAGCCTGGGCGACACCGTACGGGCTGCCACCGGATGAGGCGGACGGGATTGCTTCGTCATCGTGTCCCTCCATGGATCGGCTGCGGCCTTCACCGACCCCGACGGGCGGGTGGCTCCGTTCTCGACCGGCGGAAGGTGACCGGCCAGACGACTACCCCGGCGCGGGCGGCGGGAAGCGCCGGTTTCCTGCCATCCGCGAAGGCCGGGTGACGGTTGGGACACCCCTCGCGTGCCGTCTGTACAGGGCGCATCGTGAGGGGTTACATCGGGTGCGAGCCACGGAAATCCGGTTTTTCGGAGGCAACCATGCGCAGGATTGCGATCGTCGGCGCGGGTCAGGCGGGACTGCAGCTGGCCCTGGGACTGCAGGCGGCCGGCGGATACGAGGTGACCGTGGTCTCCGCGCGTACGCCCGACGGCGTGCGGGGCGGGCGGGTGATGTCCACGCAGCTGATGTACGGGCCGGCGCTCGCCCTGGAGCGGGCGGCGGGGCTGAACATGTGGGACGAGCTGACGCCCCGGATCGAGGGCGTGCGGATCGGTCCCGTCGACCCGCCGGGCGTCCGCGTGCCGGAGCGTGCCATCACCGCTCCCCTCGACGAGCCGGCGCAGTCGGTCGACCAGCGCGTGAAGACCGCGCACTGGCTTGAGCTGTTCGAGCACCGCGGTGGCCGGGTGGAGTACCGGGAGGTCGCCCCGGACGACCTGGCGGCGCTGGCCGCCGGGCACGATCTGACGGTGGTCGCCTCCGGACACGGCCCACTCGGCCGGGTGTTCGGCCGCGACGCGCGGCACAGTCCGTACGAGAGCCCCCGGCGCGCCCTGGCGTGCCTGTACGTGCACGGTGCGGCGCCGGATCCGGAACTGCCGCCCTCCTACCTGCGGATGTGGGGCTTTCCGGACGTCGGGGAGTTCTTCGTCCTGCCGGCGCTCACCGGTTCCGGGCCGTGCGTGATCCTGCTGTGGGAGGGCCGTCCGGGCAGCCCGTTCGACTGCTGGGGCGACGTCTCGGGACCGGACGCGGCACTGACGCGCTCGCTGGAGCTGCTGCGCTCGTACGCGCCCTGGGAGTACGAGCTGTTCGCGCGCGCGGAGCCGACGGACCCGGGGGCGTGGCTGACGGGAAGTCTGACGCCGGTGGTGCGGCATCCGGTGGCTGAGGTCGCCCCGGGATCCTTCGTCCTCGGCATGGCGGACGCGGTCGTGCTCAACGACCCGATCACCGGGCAGGGGTCGAACAACGCGGCGCGCTGCGCGGGCCGATACCTGGAGTCGGTGCTGGAGCGGGGCGAGCGGCCCTTCGACCGGGCGTGGATGCACGAGACGTTCGCCGGCTGGTGGGAGCACGCCCGCCACACCGCGGCCTTCACCAACATGGTGCTGGACGCGCCGATGCCCGAGCACGTGCAGCACGTCCTGGCGGCCGCCGCCCGCCATCCGGAGCTCGCGCACCGGTACGTCAACGGTTTCGCCGACCCCTCCGACTATCAGGAGTGGCTGATGGACGCCGACCGGGCGGAGGCGTGCCTGGCGGCCGTGGCGGGGCCCGTGGGCTGAGGGGACGCGGGAGGCCCCTGGGCTAGCCTGGGGCGATGGGTATCGGACAGCCGGCCGCGGTGACGGAACCCGGTGCGCCGCCCGCCCCCGCACGGCGCCGGGCGCCGTCCGGGCAGTGGCCGGTGGTGTGCGCGGTGTCCCTGGGCGGAGGCGCGGGAGCGGCCGCCCGTTACGGCGCGGGGCTGTTGTGGCCGACGACGCCCGGCGCGTTCCCCTGGACGACGCTGGGGATCAACGCTGTGGGCTGCGCGCTGATCGGAGTACTGCTGGTGACCATCACGGAGGCGGGCACGCCGCACCGGCTGGCGCGGCCGTTCCTGGGCACGGGGGTGCTGGGGGGCTTCACGACGTTCTCCACGTACGCGGTCGACATCGAGGAGCTGGTGGCGGAGGGGCGCGTGGTGACGGCCCTGGCGTACGCGGCGGGGACGGTGCTCGCGGCGATGGCGGCGGTGTGGCTGGGGGCGACGGGGACGCGTCGGCTGATCGGGCGGAGGACCGCCCGATGAGGGACGTGGGCGGGGCCCTGGGTGATGCGGGCGATTCGGCGGGCGCTCAGGCGAACGGTTCGGCGAGCGATTCAGCGGACGGTCGGGCGAGCGGTTCGGTCAAGGCTCTGCGGCTGACGGCGTACGTCGGCGAATCGGACTCCGCCAGCGGGCGGCCGTTGTACTCGGAGATCGTCCACCGCGCCCATGCCGCGGGACTCGCGGGTGCCAGTGTCTTCCGGGGCGTCGAGGGCTACGGCGCCTCGTCACTGATCCACACCTCCCGGCTGCTGTCCCTGAGCGAGGACCTGCCGGTCGCGGTGGTGATCGTGGACGTGCCGGAGCGGGTGCGGGCCTTCCTTCCCGTGCTCGACGAGCTGGTCGGCGAGGGGTCCGGCCCGGTGACCCTCGACGAGGTCGATGTCGTGCGCGGTGGCGTCCGTGCCGCGGAGAACCCCGGGTGAACTGGCTCCTCGTCGTCACCGGCGCCATGGCCGGCGCCCCGCTGCGCTACCTCACGGACCGTTTCGTCCAGTCCCGCCACGATTCGGTCTTCCCGTGGGGGACGTTCGTGGTGAACGTGGTGGGTTGCCTGGTGCTGGGCGTACTGGCGGGCGCGGTGCCGGACGAGCGGCTGCGGCTGCTCCTCGGCACGGGCCTGTGCGGGGCCTTGACCACGTATTCGACCTTCTCCTACGAGACGTTGCGGCTGGCTCAGGACGGGGCGCGGGGCTACGCGGTACTCAACGCGGCGGCGAGCGTGGTGTGCGGGGTGGGGGCCGCGTTCGCCGGGGTGATGGTGGGGCGGGGGGTGTGGGGGTGACCCCTGTGGGGGTCACCCGTCACGACCCCCGCCAGGTTTTCCACAGCGGAAACTCTACAGTTGCCATGACGGAAACAGCGTGCTTCACTTTCCGTCATGGCAACTGATGAGAACGCACGGCCTTCCATGCCGTCCATGCCCACGCGGGAGAGCGCCGCCGAGTCCCTGGCGCTGGTGGAGGAGGCCCAGGCGGCGGTCGGATCGATCACGCCCGGCCGCTGGTACCAGGCGACGATGTCCGCGTTCGTGGCCGCGATATTCCTGACCAACCTGCTGCCCGACCCGTTCGACATCACCGCCGTGGGCATCGTGTTCGTGGGCATGATGACGTTCGTGGTGGTGCAGGTGCGCAGGATGGGCGTCATGCACCGGGCCACGCCGAAAACGGGGCGTCAGCTGACCGTGGGCGCGATCATGGGCATCTCGGTGTACATCGCCGCACTCGTCCTCGAGCGCCAGGCCGGTATGCCGTGGGTCTGGGTGCCGGCGGCCCTGCTCGTCGCAGGAGGCATCCTGGTACTCGAGAAGAACTCCCGCAAGAAGGGCATACCCGCATAGTGACCGCTCCCGAGGACGGCTTCAACGAGACCATCCACGCGCCGAACAGGCTCCGGATCTGTGCCGCGCTGGACGCCGTCGAGGAGATCGAGTTCGCGACGATGCGCGGCACGCTGGGCGTGAGCCCGTCCGTGCTGAGCAAGCACGTCACGGTCCTCGCCGAGGCCGGCTACGTCGAGCAGCGGAAGGGCGTGCGCGACACGCGGCAGCGGGTGTGGCTGCGCTTCACCAAGCAGGGCCGGGCCGCCTACCACGCCCATCTCGCCGCGCTCCGCGCGATCGTCAACGCGGACCTGGCCACAGGCTGAACCGGAGACCTGGGCACGGGCTGAGCGGGCATCCACCCGCGGACGGAGCGAGACCTCTCCGCGGGCCGATCACAGCCGCGGCGGCTCCTCCGGCACGTGAAGGTGCTCCAGCAGCACCCTGCGCAGTTCGCGGGCCGCGCGCGGGGGTGGGGCGTCCTTGCGGTGGGCGACGGCCACGGTGCGGCGCATCCGGTCGCCCTCGAAGGGGGTGACGCGCAGGCCGGAACGGGCGGCGACCATGCCGGGGACGACGGCGAGCCCGAGACCGGCGCGGACGAAACCCAGGACGGCGTCCATCTCGCCGCCCTCGACGGTGAAGGAGGGCTCGAAGCCGGCGGCACGGCACGCGGCGGTGGTGATCTCGCGCAGGTCGTAGCCGCGCCGGAACATCACCATCGGCAGATCCCGCAGCTCCCCCACCCGCATCCGGCTGCGGCGCGTGGGCGGGGGCCCGGACGGGGCGGACACCACGACGAGATCCTCCTGCAGCAGCTCCGTCGTCACCAGCGCCGGGGCACCACCTCCGAGGGGAGTGATGATCAGGGCAAGATCGAGACCACCATCGGCGAGCCGGCGCACCAGGTCCTGCGAGCCGCCCTCGTCGACGTGCAGCTCGATGCCGGGAAACCGCGCGTGGTACGTGCGCAGCACGTCCGGCACCAGGCTCGCGCACAGGCTGGGCGGGGCGCCCAGGCGCACCCGGCCGCGCCGCAGCTGGGCGACCTCCTGCACCTCGCGGTGGGCGGTCTCGGTGTCGGCGAGGATCCGGCGGGCCAGCGGCAGCAGGGCCTCCCCGGCGTCGGTGAGGGTGATGTTGCCGCGGGCGCGGTGGAAGAGCTCGGCCCCCAACTCCCTCTCCAGCGACCTGATCTGCTGGGAGAGCGAGGGCTGGGCGATGTGCAGCGCCTCGGCGGCACGGGTGAAGTGCCGGATCTCGGCGACGGTGGCGAAGTAGCGGAGCTGCTGAAGTTGCACCCGGCCACGATAGATAGGGGTTGTCTATGGAAACCAGCTTCATCATGTCTTGGACGCATCAAGGGCGCCCGCCCTAGCGTCGGCGTCATGGCACTGGCGACCCGGACGGACCGGCCTCCGTCCCTCATCCGCTCCGTGTGGCGCTCGACCGTCGGCAAGAAGGCGGTCATGGCCGTCACCGGACTGATCATGCTGGCGTATCTGGTCGCCCACATGATGGGCAATCTGAAGGTGTTCTTCGGGGCCGGGGAGTTCAACGAGTACGGGCACTGGATCCGCACCATCGGCGAGCCGTTCCTGCACCGCGAGTGGTTCCTGTGGCTCGCGCGGGTGGCGCTGTCGGCGTCCGTCGTCCTGCACGGTGTGGCCGCGTACCAGCTCAGCCGACGCGACCTGGCGGCGCGCCCGGCGAAGTACCGGCACCGGCCGCGCCGCACGAGCTACGCCACCCGCACCATGCGCTGGGGCGGGGTGATCCTCGGCCTGTTCATCGTCTGGCACGTCCTCGACCTCACCACCCTCGATGTGAACCCCAACGCCCAGGAGGGCCGCCCGTACGAGAATCTCGTCGCCTCCTTCGACCGCTGGTACGTCTCCGCCTTCTACATCGCCGCGATGCTCGCCCTCGGGTTGCACGTCCGGCACGGCTTCTGGAGTGCCGCCCAGACGCTCGGTGCGGGCTCCCCACGCCGCGACCGGGCCCTCAAGGCCGTCGCCAACGCCCTCGCGGTGCTTTTGACCTGCGGCTTCATCGCCGTGCCCATCGGTGTCCTGACGGGAGTCGTGAGCTGAGATGAGCGAGTACCTGCACTACAGCGTCGGCGAGCCGCTGGCCGACCGCGCGGCTCCCGGCGGGCCGATCGCCGAGCGCTGGGACCGCCGCCGCTTCGAGGCGAAGCTGGTCAACCCCGCCAACCGCCGCAAGTACACGGTCATCGTCGTCGGCACCGGCCTGGCGGGCGGCGCGGCCGGCGCAACGCTGGCCGAACAGGGCTACCACGTGGTGCAGTTCTGCTACCAGGACTCGCCGCGCCGGGCCCACTCCATCGCCGCACAGGGCGGCATCAACGCCGCCAAGAACTACCGCAACGACGGCGACTCCGTGTACCGCCTCTTCTACGACACGGTCAAGGGCGGCGACTTCCGGGCCCGCGAGTCCAACGTCCATCGTCTCGCCCAGATCTCCGTCGAGATCATCGACCAGTGCGTGGCGCAGGGCGTGCCCTTCGCCCGCGAGTACGGCGGCCTGCTGGACACCCGGTCCTTCGGCGGCGTCCAGGTCTCCAGGACCTTCTACGCGCGCGGCCAGACCGGCCAGCAGCTGCTGCTCGGCGCCTACCAGGCGCTCAGCCGCCAGATCGACGCGGGCGCCGTGGAGATGCACGCCCGCACCGAGATGCTGGACCTGATCGTCGTCGACGGGCGGGCGCGCGGCATCGTCGCCCGCGACCTGGTCACCGGCCGTGTGAGCACGTACTTCGCCGACGCCGTGGTGCTGGCCAGCGGTGGCTACGGCAACGTCTTCCACCTCTCGACCAACGCCAAGAACTCCAACGCCACCGCCGTCTGGCGGGCGCACCGGCGGGGCGCCCACTTCGCCAACCCCTGCTTCACCCAGATCCACCCCACCTGCATCCCGCGTTCGGGCGACCACCAGTCGAAGCTGACGCTGATGAGCGAGTCGCTGCGCAACGACGGCCGCATCTGGGTGCCCAGGGCCAAGGGCGACACCCGCCCGCCGGCCGCGATCCCCGAGGACGAGCGCGACTACTACCTGGAGCGGATCTACCCGGCCTTCGGCAATCTCGTCCCGCGCGACATCGCCTCCCGGGCCGCGAAGAACGTCTGCGACGAGGGGCGCGGCGTCGGCCCCGGCGGCCAGGGCGTCTACCTGGACTTCGCCGACGCCATCGCGCGCATGGGCCGCCCGGCCGTCGAGGCCAGGTACGGCAACCTCTTCGAGATGTACGAGCGGATCACCGCCGAGAACCCGTACGAGGTGCCCATGCGCATCTACCCGGCCATCCACTACACGATGGGCGGCCTGTGGGTGGACTACGACCTGCAGACCACCGTGCCGGGTCTGTTCGCCATCGGCGAGGCCAATTTCTCCGACCACGGCGCCAACCGCCTGGGCGCCTCGGCGCTGATGCAGGGCCTGGCCGACGGCTACTTCGTCCTGCCCTCGACCATCAACGACTACCTCGCCCGCCATCCCCACAACGAGGTCCCCCACGACCACCCGGCCGCCATGGAAGCCCTGGCCGAGGCGGAGGACCGGCTGCGCCGGCTGCTGGAGGCCGGCGGCGACCGCACCCCCGAGTCGTTCCACCGCGAGCTGGGCGAGCTGATGTGGGACGAGTGCGGCATGGCCCGCACCGAGAGCGGGCTGCGCAAGGCGCTGGACCGCATACCGGCGCTGCGCGAGGAGTTCTGGCGCCGGATCAGGGTTCCGGGAACGGGCCGGGAGCTCAACCAGTCGCTGGAGAAGGCCAACCGGATCGTCGACTACCTCGAGCTCGCCGAGCTGATGTGCCTCGACGCCCTGCACCGCGCGGAGTCGTGCGGCGGCCACTTCCGCGAGGAGAGCCAGACGCCCGACGGCGAGGCCGCGCGCCGGGACGAGGAGTTCGCCTACGCGGCGGCCTGGGAGTTCACGGGGCCGGGCCGGGCGCCCGTGCTGCACAAGGAAGACCTGCGTTTCGAGTACGTCCACCCCACCCAGCGGAGCTACGCGTGAACCTCACCCTGCGCATCTGGCGCCAGCGCACCCCCGAGGATGCCGGGGCCATGACCACGTACGAGGTGACGGGCATCAGCGAGGACATGTCGTTCCTCGAGATGCTCGACCACCTGAACGAGGAGCTGATCCTCGCCGGCGACGAGCCGGTCGCGTTCGACCACGACTGCCGCGAGGGCATCTGCGGGGCCTGTGGCATGGTCATCAACGGCCGCGCCCACGGCCCCGAGCGCACCACCACCTGCCAGCTCCACATGCGGCATTTCCACGACGGCGAGACGATCGACGTCGAGCCGTGGCGGGCGGCGGCCTTCCCCGTGGTCAAGGACCTCGTGGTCGACCGCTCGGCCTTCGACCGGATCATCGGCTCGGGCGGCCATGTCTCCGTCCCCACGGGCTCGGCCCCCGAGGCCCACGCCACGCCGGTGCCCAAGCCCGTCGCCGATCTGGCCTTCGAGCACGCCGAGTGCATAGGCTGCGGCGCCTGCGTGGCCGCCTGTCCCAACGGTTCGGCGATGCTCTTCACGGCGGCCAAGGTGGTCCATCTCAACGTCCTGCCGCAGGGCGCCCCGGAGCGGGAGTCGCGGGTGCTCGACATGGTGGGCGCGATGGACGCGCAGGACTTCGGCGGCTGCACCAATACCGGCGAGTGCGCCACGGCCTGCCCGAAGGGCATCCCGCTCACCGCGATCAGCACGATGAACCGCGAGTACCTGCGCGCCACGCTCAAGGGCGGCGCCCGGCGGCGCTGAGGCCGCCGGGGCGTGTCCGACGGGCCGGTGGCAGGACCCGTGCCGGCCCATCGGACACGCTCTAGCGGGCGCCGAAGACCTGGGTCCACCTCGGGCCGCCCGGCGCCTTGTTGATGCCGATCCCGATCTCCTTGAAGGAGCAGTTGAGGATGTTCTTGCGGTGGCCCGAACTGTTCATCCAGGAGTCCATGACGGCGGAGGCGGTCTGCTGGCCGTAGGCGATGTTCTCGCCGTAGGTGCTCCACCGGTAGCCGGCGGCGGTGACGCGCTCGCCCGGTCCCTTGCCGTCGGGGTTGGTGTGGTCGAAGAAGTTCCGGGCGGCCATGTCGTCGGAGTGGCCCTGGGCGGCGGCGTCCAGGAGGCTGTTGGAGCTCACGGGCGAGCAGCCGGCCTTCGCCCGCTCGGCGTTGACGAGGTTGACGACCTGCTGGGCGAGCGGGCCGCCGCCGGGGTTGCCGGTGGGGGCCTTCTCCTTGCGCTTGGTGGGACGGGCCGCGGCGGCCGTGGTCTCGGCGGCCTTGCTCGGCTCCGCGGACGCGGACGAGGGCTTGGCCGACGGCGTCCCGCTGCCGCTGGGCGAGGGACTCGCCGACGCCGACGCCGACGCGCTGGGCTTGCCCGACTGCGAGGGGGTGACGGACAGGGGCGAGGGCTCGCCGGCGTTGAGCTGCTTGAGGCCGCTGGTGGAGCCGCCGGCCTCGGTGCTGACGGTCTTCTGCGTCGAGTCCTGGAAGAACTGGCTGCCGCCCAGCGCCCCGCCGGCTATGAGTGCCAGCACGCCCGCGCCGATCGCCGCCCGCCTGGCCGTCCGGGACGTACCGCCCGCCCGGTGGCCGCGTCCGGCGGCCCGGCGCCCGCCCGCACGGCGGCCGTGCGCGGCCGCCCCCGGGGAGGCCGCGTGGCCGACCGGCTGCGCCGCGAGCGTCGTGGAGCCGCCCCACCGGGCGAGCAGCGCGCCGCCGACGGGCACCAGGGCGAGGCCCACGAGCAGCCCCTCGGCCGGGACGAGCGCGACCAGGGCGCCGGTGCAGCGGCCGCACTCGCGCACGTGCCGGGCTATGCGCTTGCGCCACAGCGCGGAGGGGACGCCGTCCCAGGTGGCGGTGGTCTCGGCGAGCCGGTGGCAGCGGGGGTGGGCGGCGAGCGCCTGGACCACGCCGCGGGCGACGTCCAGCTGCGCCTTGGTCCGCTGGACGCGTACGGCGGTGTGCTGCGGGGTGAGGTCGAGCGCGGCGGCGACCTCGGCGCGCGAGAGCTGGCCGGCGGCCTCGAGCCACCAAAGGGACAGGACCTCCTGCTCGCCCTCGTCCAGCCAGCGGGTGGCCTCGGCGGCCTCCTTGCGCTGGCCCTGCAGCCCCAGCCGCACGATGGTCAGGTCGACGAAGTCGGCCTCGGGGTCGGCGACCTCGCCGACCACGTCCTGCAGGCCACTGACGGGAGCCTCGGGGCGGGCGTCCCGGCAGTGGCTGCGTATCTGGTTCATGGTGATCGCCACGAGCCAGGAGCGGAAGCTCTCCGGATCGCGCAGCCCGCCAAGGCCGTTGATCACGCGGAGCATGGTGTCCTGGACGACGTCGTCGGTGTCCGCGTGGCCGTTGAGCGCGCGGCCGACGATGTTGTAGACGAGCGGCAGGTGGGTGGCGACGAGCTCGTCCTGTGCCGCGATGTCACCGGCCCGCGCCGCCTCGATCACGGCCACGTTCACACTCTTCACGCCCGCACCTCTTTCCGCACCCGCCACATTGGCGATCGATCCGACACCTTGGAGACCGGGGGTCGGCCCGCAGATAACAAAAAGTTGGGTGCGAATGTACGACAGTTCGTTCAGATATCCGTGCGGATCAAGAACTCACGCATGATCCCCGGAGTCGTATATTCCGCGAACTCGGCCGCTTCGGCCGCCGACATGTCGCGAATGCGGTATCCGTCCTCCCCCGCGGCGACCGCCGCAGTGAGAGTGACCACACCTGAGCGCCGCGCAAAGGGCGTATCCGTAAATGTCCACCCCTGTACGGCACTCCGGTCGAGGATCGTGGTCTCCCGCCCGAACGTCCCGGACCGCACGACGAGATAGCGGCCGCGCACCGCGTGCCCCAGCCCCCGGTAGGCGTCGCGGGCCAGCCCGCAGGCCACCGGGGAGGCGGCCAGCGCCCAGCCCGCCGCGCAGTACAGCAGCACCGGCAGCGCGAGCAGCCACCCCAGCACCGCGAGCACCACGACCACCGGCAGCACCCACCAGGCGAGGGCGCCCACCACCCGACGCCGCAGACCGGCCCGCGGATGCGGACGCAGCCCGGCCACGTCGACACTCTCGCCGAGCACGCCCGCGCACACGCGCTCGGCCTCCGCCTTCGCCGACGGCGGCAGCACGACGCTACGGGTGCGGTTCTGGTCCCGGTTGCCCAGGCCGCCGGCGACGGCCCGGACGGACGCCCCGCCGCCGGCGCGCAGCAGCAGCGGCTCGCGCAGCGACACGCCGCACAGCTTGTCCGGGTCGATGGAGACGGGCTTGCCGCCCAGCAGGCCGCGCCGGACGGTGAGGGTGCCCGCGGCGGTCCACTCCAGCCGGTACCGCGACCAGTTCAGGACGTACAGCACCAGCGAGCCCGCCACGCCCAGCGCGGTCATGGCCAGCAGGGCCAGCGGCAGGGACACCCACAGCGCGTCGCTGCCGAACCCGTCGGCCAGGCGCTGGACGAAGCCCAGTCGCCAGGGCTGGATGCGCAGCGCCTTGAGGATCTTCCACAGAGTGCCCACCGCGATGAGGACTCCTCCCCAGACCCAGAACGTGAGCGGTGCGTACCGCAGCCGGCGCGGATCCGCCGTGGCGAGGACCTTCACGCCGCCACCTCCGCCCGCACTCCGGCGGCCGCACCGATGCGCTCGGCGAGCAGGCGGGCGTCCGCCTCGGGCACGCCGGCGATGCGCAGGTCGGACGCACTCGATCCGGTGGTGACGGTCACGGTGGCCAGCCCGTAGCGCCGCTGCAGCGGCCCGCGCCGCACGGCGACCTCGCGCACCCGCGCCAGCGGGACGATCCGGCGCCGCCGCCACAGGCAGCCGCCCGCCGCGTAGACGGCCGCCCGCCCCAGCTCCCAGCCGGTCGCCCGGTAGCGCCCGGCCGGCATGGCGAGGGCGTAGACGAGGGCGGGCAGCACGAGGACGGCACCCACGAGCGGGGCCAGCCAGGGCAAGGCCACGGGGAAGAACAGGACGGAGCACACCAGGAGCGCCGCGGCCGCGAGGAGCAGGGGCCCGCTGACGGCGAGCCAGGCCTGCGCGGCCCACCAGCGGCGGGCGCGGGGACCGACACGGTGACGTGGTGGCCGGAGCCGTCCGATTTGAGAATGGTGCTGGTTTCCGGCCACCATGTCCCCCGTCCTTTCCAAGTCAGTTGTACTGCCAAGCGGCAGGCTATGGCAATACAGTTGACCTGTAAAAATCGGAGGCACCGATCATGCCCAAGCGTGTCGATCACGACGAACGGCGCAGACGCATCGCCGAGGCCCTGTGGCGCATCGCGACCACGCGCGGCCTGGACGGCGCGAGCCTGCGCGACGTGGCGGCCGAGGCGGGCATTTCGCTCGGACAGCTGCAGCACTACTTCCGCAGCCGGGGCGACATGATCATCTTTGCGCTCGACCACATCAACGAGCTCGCGGGACGGCGCATCCGCGAACGGATCGGCGCCCTGGGGGACGTCCCGTCGCCCCGCGCCATCCTGCGCGAGTCGGTCGCCGAGATGCTGCCGATGGACGACAAGAGCCGCAGCGGCAACCTGGTGCAGATCGCGTACTTCATGCAGGCCGTGCACGACGAACGACTGCGGGGCCACGCCAAGGAGGGCGTTCCGCTCCTGCGGGGGATGTTCGCCGATCAGATCCGGCGCGCGATGGACCGGGGCGAGGTCGCGGCGGACCGCGACCCGGAGACCGAGGCGATGCTGCTGATCTGCCTCGTCGACGGGCTGACGAGCTTCACGCTGCTCGACGTGCAGACGCCGGAGCAGGCGATGGCCCTGGCGGAGGCCCACCTGGACCGGCTGTTCACACCCTGACGCGCACTCATCGCCGCGCCGCGGCGCCGCCCCACCTCACCGCCGCACCACCCCACCTCACCGCGGCGCCGCCCCGGCTCACCGCTCACCGCCGCCGTCCCGGCGACAGCGCCTCGGACAGTTCCTCCAGCGCGTCCAGCAGCAGCTCGCTCGCCCGTACCGCGACCCCCTCCTCCCCCGCCTTCGCCCGCCACGCGTCGTGCGCCCGGTGCACGGCCGACCAGTCCGGGCGGCTCCGCTCGCGTACGGCCGTCACCGCGTCCGGCAGGTCGGCGCGCAGGGCGGCGGCGAACGCGCCGGCGCCCGGCGAGGCCTCGGCGTCGCGGTCCGGGAGGTGGGCCTCCATGAGCATCGTGGCGCGGCCCATCGTGGCCAGCGCCGACTCCGCCGCGCGCTCGGCCCGGCGCGACATGCCGCGATGGCGCACCGGTTCCTTCTCCGCGCGGGCCACCGCCTCCTCCCACTCCAGCCGGGCGGCCCGCGAGTCCAGCAGGGACTCGCGCACCCGGCGCGGCTTGCGTTCGCCGGGGCGGGCGTAGACGGCGAGCACCGCGAGGGAGTAGCGGGCGTTGGCGGCGAGCCAGTCGGCCAGCCGGTCGCGCAGCCGGAGCGTCTCCCAGGCGGGGAAGAGCGCGTAGGCGGTCAGCGCGAGCAGCCCGCCCAGCAGGGTCAGCGCCAGGCGGGCCCACACGGTCTGCGACCAGCCCTCGCCCGCGATGCCGAGCAGGAAGACGACGTAGGCGGCGATGCAGGCGGAGGCGACGCTGTAGCCGGTGCGCATCAGCAGGTACATCAGCCCGATGCACAGCACCGCCAGCCCCGCGCACACGTACATGCCGGGGTGGATGAGCACCATCAGCCCGCCGGCGAGCCAGACGCCGACGACCGTGCCGGCGAAGCGGGCGACGCCCCGCGAGTAGGTCTGGGCGAAGTCGGGCCGCATGACCATCACCGAGGTCATCGGCGCCCAGTAGCCGTGCCCGAGCGGCAGCGCGGTGCCCAGGGCGTAGCCGGCCGAGACCACCGCCGTGACCCGCACCGCGTGCCGTCCGATGGCCGAGGACCAGCGGGCCTCGCGCCGCAGGGCGCGCAGGCCGACGGGCACCAGCCGGGGCACGGAGGGGCGCAGCAGGTGGCGGCGCTCCTCGGGGGTGGTGGGGCGGGTGGACTCGACGCGTTCGTCGGCGGCCTCGACGACGTCGGCGAGCAGCACCATCAGTCGCAGCCCGGAGCGGCGGGCCGCACCGGTGAGCACCAGCCGGCTCTCGTCGGGCACGTCGAGGGTGGCCATGACCTCGGGGGTGACCTTCACCGGCCGTCCCCAGCGGACGGCGTGGGCCACCGCGTCCAGCACGGAGGCGGCGGCTCCCAGCAGCTCGCGGGCGCGGTCCCGCTCGGGCCCCTCGGGGGGCGCGCCGAGCACGGGGTCGGCGAGCGAGGCCAGTACGGGCCGCAGCCGTTCGGCCAGGCCGCGCGGGCCGGCCAGCTGGCCCGGCCGGCGCCTGGCCTGGCGGGGGGTCAGGGCGGCGGCGCTGCGGGCGTCCATCAGGGGCTGCGGGTCGAAGCGGGCGACCGGGTCGTGGCGCAGCCGGCGGGCGTAGTCCGCCTCGGCGGCGAGCGCGTCCGCCAGGGCGTCGCGCTGCCGTCCCCAGGGCCGGATGGGGAAGACGACGATGAGCGCCGCCTGCGTCAGCCCGCCGAAGACGATGAGGGCCGCGTGGTGCAGGGCGCCGGGCACGGAGGTCGGCAGCGTGACGGTGAAGAGCATGACGGCGACCATCTGCGAGGCCACCATCCCCGACACCGGCCCGATCGCCCAGGCCATGCCGGCCAGCAGGGTCCACACGGCCAGCAGGACGGCGAACACCACGGGGTCGGCGATGGCGACGTAGCCGACGAACGTGCTGAAGCCGAGCGCCACCGCCACGCCGAGCGCCAGCACCGGGCGCGGCCGCCAGCTGCGCTGGAAGGTGGCCAGCCCGGAAGCGAAGGCGCCGAACGCCGAGGACACGGCGAGCTGGGGCGTGCCGAGCCACAGGATGAGGCCGATGACGATCGCGACGCCGCACGCGCCGCGCAGGGCGACGAGCGGCTCCAGGTGGGTCCGCTCGATCGTCAGCCCGGCGCGTGCGGTGTCCTTCAGCGCGCTCGACCAGGTCATGGGGCCGAGCTTACGACCCCAATCACCTCATAACGGTCAATCAGGACGCTCGTCGGACCGGCGACCGGTCTCGCCGAATCGCCGGCCGGCCTACCGGTGGCTCGGGAACCCCAGGTCCACTCCGCCGTCCTCCGGGTCCGGCCAGCGGGTGGTGACCACCTTGCCGCGCGTGTAGAAGCGCACGCCGTCGTTGCCGTAGATGTGGTGGTCGCCGAAGAGCGAGTGCTTCCAGCCGCCGAAGGAGTGGTAGCCCACCGGCACCGGGATGGGCACGTTGACGCCCACCATGCCCGCCTCGACCTCCAGTTGGAAGCGGCGGGCGACGCCGCCGTCGCGGGTGAAGACCGCGGTGCCGTTGCCCCACGGCGAGGCGTTGATCAGGGCCACGCCCTCCTCGTACGTCTCCGCGCGCAGGACGCACAGCACCGGGCCGAAGATCTCCTCCCGGTAGGCGTCGGCAGTGGTCGGCACCTTGTCCAGCAGCGACAGGCCGATCCAGTGGCCCTCCTCGTAGCCCTCGACCGTGAACCCGGTGCCGTCCAGGACGACCTCCGCGCCCTGGGCGGCGGCGCCGCGCACATAGGAGGCGACCTTGTCCCGGTGGGCCTTGGTGATCAGCGGGCCCATCTCGGACGCGGGGTCGTCGCCCGGACCGACCTTGATCTTCTCGGCCCGCTCGCGGATCTTCGCCACCAGCTCGTCCCCGGTCCCGCCCACGGCGACGACCGCCGAGATCGCCATGCAGCGCTCGCCGGCGGAGCCGTAGGCGGCGGAGACGGCGGCGTCCGCCGCCGCGTCGAGATCGGCGTCGGGCAGGACCAGCATGTGGTTCTTGGCGCCGCCGAGCGCCTGGACGCGCTTGCCGTGAGCGGAAGCGGTGGTGTGGATGTGACGGGCGACGGGGGTGGAGCCCACGAAGGAGACGGCGGCGACGTCGGGGTGCTCCAGGAGGCGGTCGACGGCGATCCGGTCGCCGTTGACGACGTTGAGCACGCCGTCCGGCAGACCGGCCTCGGCGGCGAGCTCCGCGAGGCGGATCGCGGGCGAGGGGTCCTTCTCGCTCGGCTTGAGGACGAAGGTGTTGCCGCAGGCGACGGCCAGCGGGAACATCCACATCGGCACCATGGCCGGGAAGTTGAACGGGGTGATGCCCGCGACGACCCCCAGCGGCTGCCGGATCGAGGCGACGTCCACCCGGCTGGAGACCTGCGTGGACAGCTCGCCCTTGAGCTGCGTGGTGATCCCGCAGGCCAGCTCGACGATCTCCAGGCCGCGGGCGACCTCACCGAGCGCGTCGGCGTGCACCTTGCCGTGCTCGGCGGTGATCAGCGCGGCCAGCTCGTCCCGGTGGGCGTCCAGCAGCGCGCGGTAGCGGAACAGCACCGCCGTGCGGGCGGCCAGCGAGGAACCGCCCCAGGTCGCGTACGCGGCCTTCGCCGCCGCGACGGCCGCGTCGACCTCCTCGGCGGAGGCGAACGCGACCCGGGTGGTGACGGCGCCGGTCGCCGGGTCGGTCACCGGCCCGTAGTTCCCGGAGGTGCCCTCGACGGACTTGCCGTCGATCCAGTGGTTGACGGTCTTCATCTGCTGCGGCCTCTCCTGCTGTCAGAGGTAACGTCGGCGGGCGGCGGCGTTGCGGTCGTACTCCTCCCGGGCCGTCACGGCCGCCGGGCGGGTCGCGGTCTCGGCGACAGGCACATCCCACCACGCCTGGGCACCGGGCGCGCCGGACACTGTGTCGCCTGTTTCGGTCTCCACATAGACACATGTGGGCCGGTCCGAGGCGCGCGCCTCCACCAGCGCGGCGCGCAGCTCGCGAGCGGTACGGGCACGCAGCACGGACATGCCCAGCGAGGCCGCGTTGGCCGCCAGGTCCACCGGCAGCGGGTCGCCGGTGTACGTGCCGTCGGGCGCCCGGAAGCGGTAGGCGGTGCCGAACCGCTCGCCGCCGACGGCCTCCGACAGGCCGCCGATGGAGGCGTAGCCGTGGTTCTGCACGAGGACCACCTTGATGGCGATCCCCTCCTGCACGGCGGTGACGAGCTCGGTCGGCAGCATCAGGTACGTGCCGTCGCCCACCAGCGCCCACACCGGCCGCCCGGGGTCGGCCAGGCGCACGCCGATGGCCGCCGGGATCTCGTAGCCCATGCAGGAGTAGCCGTACTCGAGGTGGTACTGGCGGCGGGAGCGGGTCCGCCAGAGCTTGTGCAGATCGCCGGGGAGCGAGCCCGCCGCGTTGATGATCACGTCCTCGTCGCCGACGACGGAGTCGAGCGCCCCGAGCACCTGCGCCTGGGTGGGACGGGCCCCGTCGCCCCGGCCGTCCACCGGCGAGTACGCGCGCGTGACGGCCGTCTCCCACTCCGCCTTGCCGGCGGTGTACGCACTGGCGTAGGCGTCCGCCACGCGGTGGCCGGCGAGCCCGGCGGTCAGCGCCTCCAGCCCGCTGCGGGCGTCGGCGACGAGCGGCAGCCCGGCCATCTTGTGGGCGTCGTAGGGGGCGATGTTGAGGTTGACGAAGCGCACGTCCGGCGCGGCGAAGAGAGTGGCGGAGGCGGTGGTGAAGTCGCTGTAGCGGGTGCCGACGCCGATGACGAGGTCGGCGGCGCGGGCGAGGGCGTCGGCGACGGCGGTGCCGGTGTGGCCGATGCCGCCGACGTCGCAGGGGTGGTCGTGGCGCAGCGAGCCCTTGCCCGCCTGAGTGGAGGCGACGGGGATGCCGGTGGCGTCCGCGAGGGCGCGCAGGGCGTCCTCGGCCTCGCTGTGGTGGACACCGCCGCCGGCGATCAGCAGGGGGCGCCGGGCGGAGCGTACGGCCGCCACCGCGGCGGCGAGTTCGGCCGGGTCGGGGGCGGGTCGGCGGACGTGCCAGACGCGGTCGGTGAAGAAGTCCTCCGGCCAGTCGTGGGCCTCGGTCTGCACGTCCTGCGGCAGGGCGAGCGTGACGGCGCCCGTCTCGACGGGATCGGCCAGCACGCGGGCCGCCTGGAGGGCGGCGGGGATCAGCGCCTCGGGCCGCGTGATCCGGTCGAACCAGCGGGAGACCGGGCGCAGGCAGTCGTTGACCGAGACGTCGCCCGCTCCGGGGTGCTCGAGCTGCTGGAGGACGGGGTCGGCGGGCCGGGTCGCGAAGGTGTCGCCGGGCAGCAGGAGGACGGGCAGGCGGTTGACGGTGGCGAGGGCGGCGCCGGTGACGAGGTTGGTGGCGCCGGGGCCGATGGAGGTGGTGACGGCGTGGGCGGAGAGCCGGTCGTTGTGGCGGGCGTAGCCGACGGCCGCGTGGACCATGGCCTGTTCGTTGCGGCCCTGCAGGTACGGCAGCGCCCGGCCCGTCTCCAGCAGCGCCTGCCCGACGCCGGCGACATTGCCGTGGCCGAAGATGCCCCAGCAGGCGGCGATCAGGCGCCGCCGCCGGCCGTCGCGCTCGGTGTACTGGTGGGCCAAGAACTCCACCAGGGCCTGGGCGACGGTGAGCCGGCGGGTCGTCATCGGGGCCCTCCCTGGGGCGCGGCGGAGAACGGCAGTCGGGGGTCGGTGTGCTGTCCGGGCCAGGTGCCGCGGATCCAGGTGTGGTCGGGGTGGTCGCGGATGAGCCATTCCCGGGCGCCGGGGCCTGCCATGACGTTGAGGTAGTACATGTCGTGGCCGGGCGCGGCGACGGAGGGGCCGTGCCAGCCGTCGGGGATCAGCACGGCGTCGCCGGCGCGGACCTCGGCGAGGACGTCCGTACCCTTCTCGCGCGAGGGCGACACCCGCTGGTAGCCGAGGCCGGGTTCGCCGCCGGGGCCGTCGGCGATCTCGAAGTAGTAGATCTCCTCCAGCTCCGACTCCTCACCCGGGTGGTGCTCGTCGTGCTTGTGGGGCGGGTAGGAGGACCAGTTGCCGCCCGGGGTCAGGACCTCGACGGCGATCAGCCGCTCGCAGTCGAAGACGTCGGCCGCGGCGAAGTTGTTGACCTGCCGGGAGCAGCCGCCGGCGCCGCGCAGTTCGACGGGTACGGCGGAGGCGGGCACATAGCGGGCGGGCAGGGGCCGTTCGCAGCGGGCCCCGGCGAGCGCGAACCGGCCGCCGCGGGCGGAGGTGAGACGGACGTGGGCGTCGCGCGGCACGTAGGCGAAGTCGCTGACGGCGGTGAAGACGCTCTCGCGCCCCTCCAGTTCGAACCTCACGTCGTTGGTGGCGACGGCACAGGCGCCGCGCAGCGGCAGCACGATCCACTCGCTGTCACCGGTGGCGAAGGCGTGGGCGCCGCCGGGCTCCAGCGTCAGCACGCGCAGGGAGGAGTACCGCCAGCCGGCGCGCTCGGGCGCGATGTCCAGTGCGTAGGCCCCGCCGGCGGCACTGCCGGCCGGTACGTGGCGATCCAGCGACATCATGTGCTCGTCCTCTCCTGCGTCGGGCGTCCTCGGGTCGGGCGTCCTGGGGCCGGGCGCCGTCCCCGGGCCCGGCTTCCCCGGTTCGGGCGTCTCCCGTCGCGGCGTCACAGCAGACCCACCGCCGTGTCCACGGCCGCCGCCACGTCCCCGTCGGACGGGTAGAGCAGCGCGCGCCCCACCACCAACCCTTGCACCGTCGGCAGGCGCAGCGCGGCCCGCCACCGCTCGTACGCGGCCTCCTGCCGCTCCGGGCCGTCCCCGATGTCGCCCCCGAGCAGCACGGCCGGCAGCGTCGAGGACTCCATCACCCGGGCCATGTCCGCGGCGTCGTCCGTGACGGGCACCTTCAGCCAGGTGTACGCGGACGTGGCGCCCAGCCCGGAGGCGATGGCGATGGAGGTGGTGACGGCCTCCGCGCTGAGGTCGTTGCGCACCCGCCCGTCCACGCGCCGGGACAGGAAGGGCTCGACGAAGACGGGCAGCCGGTGGGCGGCCATGGCGTCGATGGCGCGCGCGGCGGACTCCATGGTGGTCAGCGAGCCGGGGTCGTCGTAGTCGATGCGCAGCAGCAGCTTGCCGGCGTCGAAGCCGCGCCGGACGATGTCGTCCGCGCGCGGCCCGGTGAAGCGGTCGTCCATCTCGAACGAGGCGCCGAAGAGGCCGCCGCGGTTCATCGAGCCCATGACGACCTTGTTCTCGAGGGCGCCGAGCAGCAGCAGGTCGTCGAGGATGTCGGCGGTGGCAAGGACGCCGTCCACGCCGGGCCGGGAGAGGGCGAGGCACAGCCGCTCGAGCAGGTCGGCCCGGTTGGCCATCGCCAGGTCGCGGCCGCCGACGCCGAGCGCGCCGCGCGCGGTGTGATCGGCAGCGATGATCATCAACCGGCCGCTGTCGCCGAGGAGGGGGCGGCGGGCGCGGCGGGCGGCGGCCTCGGCGACGGCCTCGGGGTGCCGGCTGCGCACCCGGGGCAGGTCGGCGATGCGGACGGTCATGGCGCGGTCTCCACCACGGTGGAACGGTCCAGCAGCCGCGCGACCTCGTCAGGGGTCGGCATGGCGGAGGAGCAGGCGAGCCGGGAGGCGACGATCGCACCGGCGGCGTTGGCGAACCGCACCGCACGTGCCAGGTCCCACCCGGCGAGCAGCCCGTGGCACAGCGCCCCGCCGAACGCGTCGCCCGCCCCGAGCCCGTTGACGACCTCGACCTCCACGGGCGCCACGCGCGCGTGGGTGCCGTCACGGTGGACGGCGAGGACGCCCGCGGGCCCCTGTTTGACGACGGCGAGCTCCACTCCGGCAGCCAGCAGGGCGCGGGCCGCGGCGTGCGGTTCGCGTTCGCCGGTGGCGACCTCGCACTCGTCGAGGTTGCCGACGGCCACGGTGGCGTGGGCGAGAGCGGCGGCGTAGTGCGGCCGGGCGGCCGCCGCGCCCTCCTCGCCCCAGAACACCGGCCGCCAGTCCAGGTCGAAGACGGTGGTCCCGCTCTTCGCCCGCGCCTCGAGCGCGGCGAGCGTCGAGGCGCGGCTGGGCTCCTCGCTCAGGCCCGTGCCGGTCATCCAGAAGATCCGGGCCGCCCGGACGGCGTCCAGGTCGAGCTCGTGGGGGTGGATCTCGAGGTCGGGGGCCTTGGGGCGGCGGTAGAAGTAGAGGGGGAAGTCGTCCGGCGGGTGGATCTCGCAAAAGGTCAGGGGCGTGGGGTAGGCGGCCACGGGGGTCACCCAGCGGTCGTCGACGCCGAAGCCGCGCAGCGCGTCGTGCAGGTAGGCGCCGAAGGGGTCGTCGCCCGTGCGGCTGATCAGAGCGGTCCGGCGGCCCAGCCGGGCGGCGGCGACCGCGACGTTGGCCGCCGAGCCGCCGAGAAACTTCCCGAACGTCTCGACCTCGGCCAGCGGCACCCCGGCCTGGAGCGGATAGAGGTCCACCCCGAGCCGGCCCATGGTGATCAGGTCGTACGGACCGGTCATGGTCTCCCCTCCGCTTCGGCTCGCTCCGGGCTCAGGTGTAGGGGCTCAGGTGTAGCCGGGCACGCACGACCCTGTCAAGTATTTGTCCTTACATAAGGACGTCCCGAGGGTGGTATTGACGTTACGTCCGTATGTCCGGACGAAACCTTGACACTCCTCGGCCCAGCCAGGAAGCTACGGGCATCCTTAAGCCTTCCCCGGTCAGCGCCGACCGGCGAGAGGAGAGCCGCCGCATGGACCCCGCCGCCGCACCTCCGCCCCGTCCCCCCGTACTGGACCGGATCCGCATCGGGTCCGCGCCCGACTCCTGGGGCGTGTGGTTCGCCGACGACCCGGCGCAGGTGCCCTGGCGGCGCTTCCTGGACGAGGTCGCCGAGGCGGGCTACGAGTGGATCGAGCTGGGCCCCCACGGCTACCTGCCCACCGACCCCGACCGGCTGCTGGAGGAGACCCGGTCGCGCGGCCTGCGGGTCTCCGCGGGCACCGTCTTCACCGCCCTGCACCGCGGCCCCGCCGTCTGGGAGGAGACCTGGGAGCAGGTCTCCCGGGTGGCCGGGCTCGCCCGCGCCACGGGCGCCGGCCACCTCGTCGTCATCCCCTCCTTCTGGCGCGACGACAAGACCGCCGAGATCCTCGAGAACCCCGAGCTGACCGCCGAGCAGTGGCACCACCTGAGCACCGGCATGGAACGCCTCGCACGGGAGGTCCTCGACGTCTACGGGCTGACCATCGCCGTCCACCCGCACGCCGACACCCACATCGACACCGAGGCGCACGTCGCGCGCTTCCTGGACGCCACCGACCCGGCGCTGGTCGGCCTCTGCCTGGACACCGGCCACTACGCCTACTGCGGCGGCGACAGCGTCGAGCTCATCAAGACCTACGGCGAGCGCATCGCCTACCTCCACCTCAAGCAGGTGGACCCGGCCGTCCTCGCCGGCGTGATCGAGGCGGGCACGCCCTTCGGCCCGGCCGTCCGGCAGGGCGTGATGTGCGAACCGCCGCGCGGCGTACCGGCGCTGGAGCCCGTGCTGGCCGCGGCGCAGGGCCTGGGCGTGGACCTGTTCGCCATCGTCGAGCAGGACATGTACCCCTGCCCGCCCGACCAGCCGCTGCCCATCGCCCGGCGCACCCGCGCCTTCCTGCGCTCCTGCGGCGCGTGACCCCCGTACGTCCCTCCCCGAGGATCGAGCAATGACGCGAGACGGAACCCTGGGCGTGGCCGTGATCGGCACCGGCCGGATGGGCTCGGACCACGTCCGGCGCATCGACGAGGTCATCAGCGACGCGCGCGTGGCGGCCGTCGTCGACATCGATGGCGAGAGGGCCAAGGCCGCGGCCCGGCGGGTGGACGGCTGCGCCGCCTACACCGACGCCGCCGCCGCGATGGCGGACGACGGGGTGGACGCCGTCCTGATCGCCTCCCCCGGCCCGGCCCACGAGGCCGCGCTGCTCGAGGCGTTCGCCCGGGACCTGCCGGTGCTGTGCGAGAAGCCGCTCACGCCGGACGCCGCGTCCGCGCTGCGGGTGGTGCGGGCGGAGGCCCGGCTGGGCCACCGGCGGGCACAGGTGGGCTTCATGCGGCGCTACGACGCACGGTTCCGGCAGCTGAAGGCCGTGCTGGACGCGGGCGTGCTCGGACGGCCGCTGATGCTGCACTGCGTCCACCGCAACGTGGCCACCGGGCCCGGCTTCACCAGCACGATGACCATCAGCGACTCCGTCGTGCACGAGATCGACGCCACCCGCTGGCTGCTGGGCCAGGAGATCATCGCCGTCACCGTGCTGCGGCCCACTCCGTCGGCCGTCGCTCCCGAGGGCCTGAGTGACCCTCAGCTGGTGCTGTTCGAGACGGCCGGGGGCGCGGTCGTCGACGTCGAGATCTTCGTCAACTGCGGCTTCGGCTACCAGGTGCGCTGCGAGGCGGTCGGCGAGCACGGCACCGCCCGCGCCGGTGACGACGACGGGCTGTACGTCAACGCCGCCGGCCGCTGGGGCGGTGAGATCCCCCAGGACTACGTGGTGCGCTTCGCGGACGCCTACGACCGCGAGGTGCAGGCCTGGGTGGACGCCACGCGGCGCGGCGAGGTCACGGGCCCGAGCGCCTGGGACGGCTACGCGGCCGCCGCCGTCTGCGAGGCGGGCGTGTGCGCCCAGGCCACCGGCGAACGCACGACAGTCACGCTCGCCCCGCGCCCCGCCCTCTACGGGGGCTGAGCACGGTGGCGGACGACGGGCTGCGGATCGGGCTGCTGGGCGCGGGGCGCATCGGCGCCTTCCACGCCGCCGCACTGGCCGGCACGGCCGGGGTCGCCGGGCTGGTGGTCGGCGACGCCGATCCGGCGCGCGCGGCGGAGCTCGCGCGGGCCGTGGGCGGCCGGGCCGCCCGGACGGTGGGCGAGGTCCTCAACTCCAGCGGCGTGGACGCCGTGGTCATCACAGCCGCGACCGCCGCGCACGCCGACCTGATCACTCGTGCGGCCCGCGCCGGGCTGCCCGCGTTCTGCGAGAAGCCCGTCGCGCTGGACCTGGCGGGCACGGTCACGGCGCTGCGCGAGGTGGAGGCGGCCGGCACGCTGCTGCAGATCGGCTTCCAGCGGCGCTTCGACGCCGGGTTCCTGGCGGCGCGCCGGGCACTGCGGTCGGGGGCGCTGGGGCGGGTGCACACCATCCGGTGCGTCACCTCGGACGCGGTGCCGCCGCCGGCGGGGTTCCTGCCGCAGTCCGGCGGGCTGATCCGGGACTGCCTGGTCCACGACTTCGACGCGGTGCGCTGGCTGACCGGCCGCGAGGTGGTCCAGGTGTACGCGCGGGGCTCGAACGGCGGCGCGGCCTTCTTCCGGGAGGCGGGCGACGTGGACACCGCCGCCGCGCTCCTCACCCTCGACGACGGCACGCTGGTCACGGCCACCGCCACCCGTTACAACGGCGCCGGGTACGACGTACGGACGGAGCTGTCCGGGGAACGCGACCAGTGGGTCGTGGGGCTGTCCGGGCGGTCCCCGCTGACCTCGGCCGAGCCGAAGGGGCCCGGGGCGCCCGCGCGGCCCTGGGGCGGCTTCCTGGAGCGCTTCGAGGGGGCGTACCGAGCGGAGCTGGCGGCCTTCGTGCGGGCGGTGCGGGAGGGGGCGCCGAGCCCGTGCCCGGGGGCGGAGGGGCTGCGGGCACTGCACATCGCCGAGGCCTGCGAGGTCTCGCGACGGGAGAACCGGCCGGTGCGGCTGGCCGACGTCGGCTAGGCGGCGCGGCGGGCTCGCTTCGCGCGGCGGGCGTGCGTCGCGCAGCCGGGTCGTACCCGGCCACGGCTGTTACCAAGTCATCTCCTTGTTACGGGCGTCACGCCCGCGCGAGCCTTCCGTCACAGGAGGCCGACAGCCGCGCCCGCCTGATCACTCTCCGTCGTTCTCCGGGGACAGTCTGACGATCAAGAAGGCAGCGCCCCGGCTCCCCCGACGGACCCCCCTCCGTGGCCGTGGCGCGGCGGAGAGGCGCGAGAGATGACCGACCGTCGACTCTGGTCCTACAAGGACGTCGCGGCACACCTCGGCGTACAGACCGACACCGTGCGGTCGTACCGGAAACACGGGCTGATGCCCGCCCCCGACCTCAACGAGGGCGGCAAGCCGTACTGGTTCGCCGACACCATCCGCACCTGGGTCGCCACGCGGCCCGGCAACCGCAACCGGCGCCCGAGAGCCTGACGCCCACGGCGTATTTCCTCTCACCCCCACCCCTCGGGCATACCCCCGGGGGGTAAGGTGTTGTCGCTGCCGAACGGTACGCGAAACGATTCACCGAGCGAGGAGTGCACCATGACCACCACCGTGTACAAGGTGACCGGCATGACCTGCGGCCACTGCGAGTCCGCGGTCACTAGCGAGGTCTCGGCCCTCGCCGGCGTCACCTCGGTCCAGGCCGTCGCGGCGACGGGCCTGGTCACCGTCACCGGCGGCCCGCTGGACGACGAGGCCGTGCGCGCCGCCGTGGACGAGGCCGGCTACGAGCTCGTCGGCCGCGCCTGAGGCGCCCCTGACGTCCCCTTTTGCCGGGAGACCTAGATCACAGCGATTTGCAGGTAACCATCGCGGGGGGACATTGGTCTAACCAGGCAGTGCTGGATCGTCTTGGGGGACGGACCGGCTACGCGTGGCCGGGACACGTACCCGGGGAGCTTTGAGCGGCCCTCCCGTATGTGCGCGTCCCGGCAGATCGCGTCCGTCGGCTCCCGGCCGGATCCCGTGGGGGGAATCCGAGCCGGGACAGAAGAGCGCCTCGCTCCGACCCGTGGGGGGATCGGAGACGGGGCGCTTTTCACATGCCGGTTTCACATGCCCGGACACAGAACACATACAGACGAGGGCGCCCCGCACCGGAGACCGGTGCGGGGCGCCCTTCGCTCGTCTACCGCCGGATCAGCGCTGCTCGACCGGCACGAAGTCGCGCTCGACGACACCCGTGTAGATCTGGCGCGGGCGGCCGATGCGGGAGCCCGGCTCCTTGATCATCTCGTGCCACTGGGCGATCCAGCCGGGGAGGCGGCCGAGCGCGAAGAGCACGGTGAACATCTCGGTCGGGAAGCCCATGGCCCGGTAGATCAGACCGGTGTAGAAGTCCACGTTGGGGTAGAGGTTGCGCGAGACGAAGTAGTCGTCCGAGAGCGCGTGCTCCTCCAGCTTCAGCGCGATGTCCAGCAGCTCGTCGGACTTGCCGAGGGCCGAGAGGACGTCGTGCGCCGCCGCCTTGATGATCTTCGCCCGGGGGTCGAAGCTCTTGTAGACGCGGTGGCCGAAGCCCATCAGGCGGACGCCGTCCTCCTTGTTCTTCACCTTGCGGATGAAGGAGTCGACGTCGCCGCCGTTGCGCTGGATGTCCTCGAGCATCTCCAGCACCGACTGGTTGGCGCCGCCGTGCAGCGGGCCCCACAGGGCATTGATGCCCGCGGAGATCGACGCGAAGAGGTTGGCCTGCGAGGAGCCCACCAGGCGCACGGTCGAGGTGGAGCAGTTCTGCTCGTGGTCGGCGTGCAGGATCAGCAGCTTGTCCAGGGCGCTGACGACGACCGGGTCCAGCTCGAACTCCGCGGCGGGCACCGAGAAGGTCATGCGCAGGAAGTTCTCGACGTAGCCGAGGTCGTTGCGCGGGTAGACGATCGGGTGACCGATCGACTTCTTGTACGCGTACGCCGCGATCGTCGGCAGCTTGGCCAGCAGCCGGATCGTGGACAGGTGACGCTGCTTCTCGTCGAACGGGTTGTGGCTGTCCTGGTAGAAGGTCGACAGCGCGCTGACCACGGAGGACAGCATGGCCATCGGGTGGGCGTCGCGCGGGAAGCCGTCGAAGAACCGCTTGACGTCCTCGTGCAGCAGCGTGTGCTGGGTGATCTCGCCCTTGAACGTCGCCAGCTCGTCGACGGTGGGCAGCTCACCGTTGATCAGCAGGAACGCCGTCTCCAGGAACGAGCTGCGCTCGGCGAGCTGCTCGATCGGGTAACCGCGGTAGCGCAGGATGCCCTGCTCGCCGTCGAGGTAGGTGATCGCGGACTTGTAGGCGGCGGTGTTGCCGTACCCGGAGTCCAGGGTCACCAGACCGGTCTGGGCGCGGAGCTTGCCGATATCGAAGCCCTTGTCGCCAACGGTGCTGCCGACCACCGGGTAGGTGTATTCGCCGTCCCCGTACCGCAGAACTACAGAGTTGTCGCTCACGTCATCCCTCACCGACGTTGTGCCTCTTCTTCGAGGTGCCCTGACTACCCCTACCTTCCCCCATTTGGACGATGTACGTGCACTCGGGGTCGGCCATAGGGCCTAAAGACGGCACTCAGTGCCGCCCAGCCTGCCCATCCTGCCCCCTTCGCCCGGATTGGTAAACCGTTCAGAGACGAACGCCACCTCCACCACCCCCCGAGAGCCGGTGATCAAGCGCCGTGAAGCGCCTCCCGGCCGACACCGTACGCACCGCCTGGCCCAGCGCACGCTGGGATCCCACCAGCACCACGAGCCGCTTTGCCCTGGTTACGGCGGTGTAGAGCAGATTGCGCTGCAGCATCATCCAGGCACCCGTGGTGACGGGGATCACCACGGCCGGGTACTCGCTGCCCTGCGAGCGGTGAATGGTCACCGCGTAGGCGTGGGCGAGTTCGTCGAGTTCGTCGAAGTCGTAGCCGACCTCCTCGTCCTCGTCCGTGCGGACGGTCAGCCGTTGCTCGACGGCGTCCAGCGCGGTGACCACGCCCACCGTGCCGTTGAAGACGCCGTTCTGCCCCTTTTCGTAGTTGTTGCGAATCTGGGTGACCTTGTCGCCCACGCGGAAGACCCGGCCCCCGAAGCGCCGCTCGGCGAGATCGGGCCGCGCGGGCGTAATGGCCTGCTGGAGCAGCCCGTTGAGGGTGCCCGCCCCCGCCGGGCCGCGGTGCATCGGGGCCAGCACCTGGATGTCACGGCGCGGGTCGAGCCCGAACTTGGCGGGGACGCGCCGGGCGGCCACGTCCACGGTGAGCCGGCCGGCCTCCTCGGTGTCCTCCTCGACGAAGAGGAAGAAATCCGTCATCCCCCGAGTGATGGGCGGCACCCCGGAGTTGATGCGGTGTGCATTGGTCACCACTCCGGACTGCTGCGCCTGCCGGAAGATCCGGGTGAGCCGGACCGCCGGCACCGGGCTGCCCTCCGCCAGCAGGTCGCGCAGCACCTCGCCCGCTCCCACCGAGGGCAGCTGGTCCACGTCCCCGACGAGCAGCAGGTGCGCGCCCGGCGGCACGGCCTTGACCAGCTTGTTGGCCAGCAGCAGATCCAGCATCGACGCCTCGTCGACCACCACCAGGTCGGCGTCCAGCGGCCGGTCCCGGTCGTAGGCCGCGTCGCCGCCGGGCTTGAGCTCCAGCAGCCGGTGCACGGTGGACGCCTCGGCGCCGGTGAGCTCGGAGAGCCGCTTGGCCGCCCGGCCGGTGGGCGCGGCCAACACCACCTTGGCCTTCTTGGCGCGGGCCAGCTCCACGACCGACCGCACGGTGAACGACTTGCCGCAGCCGGGACCGCCGGTGAGGACCGCGACGCGGCTGGTGAGCGCGAGCCGGACGGCCTGCTGCTGCTCGGGCGCCAGTTCGGCCCCGGTGCGCCCCGCGAGCCAGGCCAGGGCCTTGTCCCAGTCGACGCCCCGGAAGACGCCGAGGCGGTCCTCCTCGGCGCGCAGCAGCCGCGTCACCTGTCCGGCCAGGGAGAGCTCCGCGCGGTGGAAGGGCACGAGGTAGACGGCGGTGACCGGCTCGCCGCCGTCCGGGCCGGGGACGCTCTCGCGGACTACGCCCACGCCGTCCGGACCGTCCGGACCGCCTTCGGCCAGCTCGGCGAGGCAGTCGATGACCAGGCCGGTGTCCACCTGCAGCAACTTCACCGCGTCGGCGATCAATTGCTCCTCGGGAAGGAAGCAGTGACCCTGGTCGGTGGACTGGGACAGCGCGTACTGCAGGCCCGCCTTGACCCGGTCCGGGCTGTCGTGCGGAATGCCCACCGACTGGGCGATGCGGTCGGCGGTCAGGAAGCCGATGCCCCAGACGTCCGCGGCCAGCCGGTAGGGCTGGTTGCGGACGACGGAGATCGAGGCGTCGCCGTACTTCTTGTAGATGCGCACGGCGATCGAGGTCGACACGCCGACGCCCTGCAGGAAGACCATCACCTCCTTGATGGCCTTCTGTTCCTCCCACGCGGCACCGATCGACTTCGTGCGCTTGGGGCCCAGGCCGGGGACCTCGATCAGGCGCGCGGGTTCGCTCTCGATGATGTCGAGGGTGTCCGTGCCGAAGTGACTGACGATGCGGTCGGCGATGCGCGGCCCGATGCCCTTGATCAGGCCGGAACCCAGATAGCGGCGGATGCCCTGGATGGTGGCGGGCAGGACCGTCGTGTAGTTCTCGACGGTGAACTGCTTGCCGTACTGCGGGTGGGAGCCCCAACGCCCCTCCAGCCGCAGCGACTCCCCCGGCTGCGCGCCGAGCAGCGAGCCGACCACCGTGAGCAGGTCTCCGCCGCCGCGCCCGGTGTCGACGCGCGCGACGGTGTAGCCGTTCTCCTCGTTGGCGTAGGTGATCCGCTCGAGAACCCCTTCGACCACAGCCAGTTGCACCATGCCCCGACGGTACAGCCGAGGTCCGACAGACGTTCGGGCCTGTGGATAACCGTCGTTCCGGTTCGCCGCGGCACCAGCAGTCCGGCCGGAAACGACTCGAGGGGCCCGGTCCGACGACCGGGCCCCTCGTGTTCCCCCCTCGGTCCGGCTTCCTCCGAATCCCCCCGGATCCCTCCCCAGGAAGCCTGATGCCCTTAACGACCCACCAGGGCCGCGAAGGGTTGCAGCGATTCCGAGGCGTTATGATTCCGTTACCTACAGTGCCGAACCCCAGGTCGCGGCACATGTGTACGACTTCGGGCCGCGAGGCATCCCCCGCCCCCGCGCGGGGAAACCGATCAGCATGAAACTGGCCTTCTCCACCCTCGGCACCCCCGGGCTCCCCGTGCCCGAGGTGGTGCGGCTCGCGAGCGCGTACGGCTACGACGGCGTCGAACTGCGCGCCCATCCGGAGGAACCGCTTCACCTCGGCAGCACGCCCGCACAGCGGACCGCGGCGAACCTGGAGTTCGCGGAGGCGGGCGTCGCGGTCCTGGCGGTGGCCGGCTACGCGGAGGTCGCCGCGGCCGGGCCCGACGAGCCGGTGCTCGCGGAGCTGGACGGCCTGGTGCGCCTCGCGGGCGACCTCGGGGCCTCGTACGTGCGGGTCTTCCCCGGCGGAGGCACGCGGCCCGCCGCCGAGGCCGACGCGGCCGCGGCACGCCGGCTCGGGGCGATCGCGCCGCTCGCCGCCGACACGGGCGTGCGCGTCCTGCTGGAGACCCACGACTCCCACCGCCGCGCCCAGGATGCCGTGCGCATCCTGGGGCCGGTGGGGCACGGCAGCATCGGGGCGCTGTGGGACGTGCTGCACACCTGGCTGGGCGGCGAGGAGCCGGGCGTCAGCTTTCCGGCGCTTGCCCCGCACCTGGGCTACGTCCAGGTCAAGGACGTCGGTTCGGCCGACGACACCACCCCGCTGCAGCTCGGCACGGGCGTCCTGCCGCTCGGCGCCTGCGTGGGGACGCTCAGGCGGGCGGGCTGGGACGGCTGGCTGTGCTGGGAGTACGAGAAGCGCTGGCATCCACAGGTGGCCGACTTCGCCCAGCTCGCGGGGCCGGGAGCGGAGTACCTGCGGGGGCTGGTCGCCGCCGCCCCGCCAGGGAGGTGAGGCCGACACCGCCCACCAGCAGCGCCGCCGCGCACCAACGCAGCGGTCCGACGCCCTCGCCCAGCAGCAGCGCCGCCGAGGACATCCCGAACACGGGCACCAGCAGCGAGTAGGGGGCGACGGCCGAGGCGTCGTAGGTGCGCAGCAGGAAGCCCCAGGCGCCGAAACCGAGCACGGTACTGACCCAGGCGACGAACAGGATGGCGCCGGCCCCGCTCCAGTCGAGCGAGCGCAGCGCCTCGGCGTCGGCGGCCGGGCCCTCGAAGACCAGGGAGAGCAGCAACAGCGGCAGCACCGGGACGGTGCTGATCCACACGGTGAAGCGCAGCGCGTCGGACGGCCGGGCCTTGCGGGTCAGGACGTTGGAGACGCCCCAGCAGGCCGCCGCGACGACGACCAGGGCGAAGCCGGCCAGGGAGCCGGAGGTGCCCTCGTCCACGGCCGCCACGGCGATGCCCACCAGGGCGATCGCCATGCCCAGCAGCCGTACGCCGCCCGGACGTTCGGCCAGGGCGAGCATGGCGAAGAGCGCGGTGAAGACCGCCTGTGCCTGCAGCACCAGCGAGGCCAGTCCGGTCGGCATACCCACGTGCATCCCGACGAACAGCAGCCCGAACTTCCCCACTCCGAGCACCAGTCCCACGCCGATGATCCACCGCCATTTGACGGGCGGCCGCCCGGCGAAGAAGACGGCGGGCAGCGCGGCCGCGAGGAAGCGCAGCGCGCAGAAGAGCAGAGGCGGGAAGTGGTCGAGGCCGACGCGTATGACGACGAAGTTGACGCCCCACAGGGCGGCGACGGAGACGGCCAGGGCCATGTGCAGCGGACGCATGCGACGAGGATCATCCGCGGCGACCATGTAGCACCAGCGCGGGTTTCTTCATGATGGGATTCAGCAACGCTCAATGATGGGCGGTGCGGTCACTGGTGGTCACCGATGGGGGCGAAGGACATGCTGGATCTGTCCCGGCTGCGGGCACTGCACGCCATATCCGTTCACGGCTCGGTGGTCGCGGCCGCCGACGCCCTGGGCTACACGCCGTCGGCCGTCTCCCAGGCGGTCACCAAGCTGGAGCGCGAGACCCGCACGACCCTGCTCGAGCGCCGGGGGCGGGGCGTGGTGCTGACCGACGCGGCCGTCCGCCTGGCGGAGACCGCGCGCGAGCTGCTGGTGATGGTGGAACGGGCGGAGACGGAGTTGGAGGAGCGGCGCGGGCTGCCGACGGGCCGGCTGATGGTCGGGGCGTTCGCCTCGGCCGCGCGCGGGCTGCTGCCCGGCGTGCTGGCCGCGCTCAGCCGCGAACACCCCTCCCTGGACGCACGCCTGGCCGAGGTCGACCCGCATCTGTCCGTCGGCATGGTGGCGCAGGGCGTGCTCGATCTGACGGTCACCTTCGAGTGGGACACCGAACCGCTGCCCGCGCCGGACGGCCTTCAGCGGACCCGGATCGGCGACGACCTCTGCGACGTGCTGGTGCCGGCGGGCCATCCACTGGCCGGGCTGGGCCCGCTGCGCGAGGCGGACCTGGCGCACCAGCGCTGGGTGTCCCAGCCGCCCGGTACGGTCTGCCACGACTGGCTCGTCCGTACCCTGCGGGCCGCCGGGAGCGAGCCGGACCTCGCCTATCAGGTCGCCGAGAACCACACCCAGGTCGCGCTGGTCGCCGCGGGGCTGGGCATCGCGCTCGTGCCGCGGCTGGGCCGGGGCCGGCTGCCCGACGGCGTGCTGGCGCTGCCCCTGGAGCCCACTCCCGTCCGGCGGCTGTTCGCCTACTGGCGAGCGGGCGCGGCCCGCCGTCCGGCGATCCACGAGACGGTGCGGCTGCTGCGCGAGCAGTGGCCGCAGCGCACGTTCTGACGGGTGTTCCCCAACCGGCAGCGGCCCGCTCCGGCCGGGCGCGCGAGAAGGCGGCCGTGTCGCGCCGCGCACCCCGCAGGAACCGCCCCGGCGCGCGGCCCGTCCAAGGTGTGTGCTGCCGCTGGGTCTCCGCAGAGCGGTGTCGGCGCCGCCGCTGGCCGCGTTGCTGACCACCCTCTCCGCCGCCTGCGGACGGCAGCGCGCCGCCGCCGGTGCACCCCCTCTTGTCGCACCGGTGGCGGACCGCCCGGCCGGCGGGCGGCGATCCGGACGCAGGGGGCGTGCGGTCACCCTGCGCGAAGCCTCCCGCACGCCTGGTGTGCGCCGGTGGCTGTCGGGTAACTCTGGACGCTCGTAAGGTGTTTTGGGGGGATCATGCGCCATCGTGCGCTGCCGAAGGCGCTGTTCGCGCTGGCCGTGCTGTACGGGTCGTACGCGCTCACCGGCTGTCAGGCCGCCGGACGCTCCGGGGCGGAGACCGTCGCCCAGGGCGGCGAGGTGCTGCCGGCCGGTCCGGGGCACGGCGCCACGTTCCTGGGTGCGGGTGCCTGTACGGGCCGTGGGCGGCCTGCCTTCGGCGAGGTGGACTGCGGGGGCGGGCAGGCCACCGCGAGCGTCCTCGCCCGCTACTACGGCCCGCGGGCCGGCGGTCCGCGCTGCCCGGACACCACGGACTTCGTCCTGCACATCACGGCCGTCGACGCCGGCACGTCTGAGTCGGAGAGCGTCCCGGAGGGCTACGCCTGCATGCGGAACCTGCGGCCGCCGCACCCGGGGGATCCGGGCATGGGCGGCGGCCCGCTGACGGTGCCGGGCGACTGCGTGTACACCGAGCGGCACGGGGTGGTGAAGGAGACCGCGTGCGACGGCTCACGGGGGCGTGAGCCGGAGTTCCGGGTGGAGTCCACGGCCCCCGCCCGCGACGACTGCCCGTCGGCGACGGACCTGTACGTACAGGTCGGCGGCGGGGCACCCGTGGGGTGCGCCCGCCGCCTGTCCTAGAACATGCGATCGTCCGGCCTTACGGTCGCAGCGTCTGCCGGTCGGCGTTCTGCCGGTCGAGCTTGGAGTTGAACGGCGCCAGCGGCTTGGCGTTGCGGTCGTCCTTCTGGACGGCCGCGGGGGCGACGCCCGCCCAGCGCAGGACCTCGGCAGTGGCCTTGGCGCGCTCGTCGGCCACCAGGTCGGCGATCTTGGTGCCGTGGTTGCCGCCCGGCGCGTAGAACCGGAAGTCGTGCCGCTTCTCGGCGTTCTTTCCGAGGCGGAACGGTTCCGCGCTCCAGGGGTCGTTCTGGCCGTAGACGAAGAGCATGCGCTCGCTCTTCTCGCGCACCCAGCGGTCGACGTCCGCCATGGCGCCGTCGCGGAACGTCATCGGGATGTCACGCGGCACGTAGTTGCGCGGCGCGTAGATGCCGGGGTACCGCAGCAGGCCCTTGAGGTGCGGGGACTTGAACGTCGGGGCGCCCAGCTCGGTGCCCGCCTGGTAGTAGTACGGGGTGTACTGCTGCAGGCCCTGGTCGGTGTAGGCGTCGAAGCCGGAGATCTCGTCCACGAACTTGTACAGGTCGTCCGTCGACGCCTTGGTGGCGGGCACCGTCTTGCAGTCGCTCTGCAGGTGGTACTGCCAGAAGGCCCAGGCCAGGTCGAGGACGACGTTCTCGTAGGCCTTGTCGGCGCTGCCGACGACCTTGAACGTCCGGCCGTTGGCGTCGGCCCACTTCTGGTAGCGGGCAACGATCTCGTCGCGGCGCACCAGTGCCTCGCGCTGCACCGAGTTCAGCTGGGTGCGGCAGGCCTTGTCGCCGACGTTCGCGAAGAAGCGGTCGTACGCCGAGTCCTCGTTGTTGACCACGTCGTTGGGCGCGACGTAGGCGACGGTGCCGTTCATGTCGTTCGGGTAGAAGCGACGGAAGTAGGTGGCCGTCATGCCGCCCTTGCTGCCGCCGGTGGCCAACCAGTTCTTGTTGTAGACCGGCTTGAGGGCGGTGTAGAGGCGGTGCTGGTCGCTGGCGGCCTGCCAGATGTCGAGCTTCGACCAGTCGGCGGGCTTGGGCCGCGACGGGGTGAAGTACCGGTACTCCATCGACACCTGGTTGCCGTCGACGATCCGGGTCGGCTCGCTGCGCGACGGGGTGGTGTTGACGTTGTAGCCGGAGGTGAAGAAGACCGTGGGCCGGTCGGCGGACTTGTGCAGCAGCGTGAAGCGCTGCTCGAACGTCCCCTTGCCCGGGTTCCTGTGGTCGACGGGCTGCTTGTAGTTGAGCACGAGGTAGCGGTAGCCCTCGTAGGGCTTCTCCTCGACGAAACTCATCCCGGGAATGCTCAGGATGCGTTGCTTTATGTCCGGCACGGTGTCGGTGGTCGTTGCCGCACCTGCCGTCGCACTGCCGGCGCCGACTGCCCCTATGGACATCGTCAGCGCCAGCAGCGCTCTGAGAGCCTTGCGCATGCGCCCTCCCCTGGGTTCGCAAAGGTCGCCGCGAACCTACCGGGGCAACTTGCGCCACGCCAGAGCCAATCGAAGAAGATCACGATCTTGCTCGGCGCGCGGCCCGGTTCGACCGGTTCCTCCCGCTACTGGGCGGGCCGGGCGTAGCGGACGACGACCGCGCCGTTGGCGAACGTGCGCGACTCCTTCAGCTCGTACCGCTCCGGGGAGAACTCGGCGTCGAACAGCCGGATGCCGTCGCCCGCCACGAACGGGTAGATCTTCACCACCAGCTCGTCGATCTCCGAGCGCAGCTGCCCGGCGACGTTGGCCCCGCCGCACAGGTAGATGGCCTTGCCCTCGCGCGCCTTGAGCTCGCGCACCAGCTCCACCGGGTCACCGTCGAAGACCGTGATGTCGGGGTCGGGGCTGGTGGTGAGGGACTTGGAGACCACGTACTGCTCGAGGTGCGCGTACGGGCTGGTGACGCCCTCCTTCACGCCCGGCTCGTAGGTGGCCCGGCCCATGACGACCGTGTCGAACTCCCGGTTGTCCGGGCCGAGGCCCAGCATGGGGCGCACGTGCGAGGGCAGGGTGTCGGAGTAGCCCCCCGTCATCGCCGCCGTGTAGTCCTCGTCGAGGACGGACAGCATGAACTCGTACTGGTGCTCCGGCCCCGCGATGCAGCCGTCGATGGTCATGCCGACGTAGTAGACCAGCTTGCGCATGTGTTCCCCCGTTGCCCGGATCAAGATCATTAAATGCCGGCTCAACCTACAGGTTTCCCCGTCAGGCCGGTACCGCCTCGCCCGTGAACGTGCGCCACAGCTCCGCGTACCGGCCGTCCTTCACCAGCAGCTGGGCGTGCGTACCGTCCTCGACGACGCGGCCGCCGTCGAGGACGACCACCCGGTCGGCGCGGGCGGCGGTGCTCAGCCGGTGCGCGACCACCAGGGTCGTCCGGCGGCCGGCCAGCCGGTCGGTGGCCTGGTTGACCAGCGCCTCGGTCGCCAGGTCCAGGGCGGCCGTGGCCTCGTCCAGCAGCAGGATGTCCGGGTCGACCAGCTCGGCGCGGGCCAGGGCGATCAACTGCCGCTGCCCGGCGGAGAGATTGCGGCCGCGCTCGGTGACCGGGTGCAGATAGCCCCCGTCCAGCGTGGCGATCATCTCGTGCGCCCCCACCGCCCGTGCCGCCGCCTCCACCTGGGCGTCGCTCGCGTCCGGGCGCCCGTAGGCGATGGAGTCGCGCACGGTGCCGGGGAAGAGGTAGGGCTCCTGCGGGACGACGCCGAGCCGGTGCCGGTAGGAGACCGGCTCCAGGTCGCGCAGGTCCCGGCCGTCGACGAGGACGGCCCCCGAGGTGGGGTCGTAGAACCGCGCGACCAGCTTGACCAGCGTGGACTTTCCGGCGCCCGTCTCGCCGACGAACGCCACCGTCTGCCCGGCCGGTACGGTCAGCCGGATCCCGTCCAGCGCGGCGGAGGCCTCCTCGGCCCCGTCGGCGCCGCCGTAGCGGAACCGCACGTCGTCGAAGACGACTTCGCCGGCCAGCTTGCGCACCTCGCCCGGGTCGGCCGCCACCGGCGTGGTCGTGGGCTCGCGCAGCAGCTCCTGCACCCGGCCCAGGGAGACCGTGGCCTGCTGATAGCCGTCGAAGACCTGCGAGAGCTGCTGCACCGGCGCGAAGAACAGATCGATGTAGAGCAGGTACGCCACCAGCGCGCCCGTCGTCAGCGTGCCGTCGCTCACCCGGCCGGCGCCCACGATCAGCACCGCGGCCGCCGCGACGGACGACAGCAGCTGCACGAAGGGGAAGTACACCGAGATCAGCCACTGGCCGTGCACGCGCGCGTGGCGGTACTCGGCGCTGCGCCCGGCGAACCGCTCGCCGCCCGCCCGCTCCCGGCGGAACGCCTGCACGATGCGCAGCCCGGCGACGCTCTCCTGCAGGTCGGCGTTGACCAGGCCGACACGCTCACGGGCCAGCTCGTAGGCCTTGACGCTCTGCCGGCGGAAGTAGACCGTGCCGATGACGAGCGGAGGCAGGGTGGCGAAGACGACCAGGGCCAGCTCCACGTCGATGACCAGGAGCGCGACGAGTATGCCGAAGAAGGTGAGGACGGAGACGACGGCGGTGACCAGCCCGGTCTGCAGGAACGTCGACATGGCGTCGATGTCCGTCGTCATCCGGGTCATGATCTTGCCGGTGAGCTCGCGCTCGTAGTAGTCCAGGCCGAGCCGCTGCAGCTGGGCGAAGATCTTCACGCGCAGCGAGTACAGCACGCGCTCGCCGGTCCGCCCGGTCATCCGGGTCTCACCGATCTGCGCCGCCCACTGGCAGGCCACCACCAGCAGCGCGAGCCCGGAGGCCGCCCACACGGCACCGAGCGCCAGGCGCTGGACGCCCTGGTCGATGCCGTGCCGGATCAGGACGGGCAGCAGAAGGCCGGCCAGCGCGTCGACGGCCACCAGCAGCAGGCTGACGGCCAGGGGCGCCCCGAAGCCGCGCAGCAGGCGCCGCAGCCCGTACGACTCCTCGGGCCGGGCGGCGCGCTCCTCGTCGATGCCGGGGGTGTCGCTGGCGGGCGGCAGGGCGTCCACCTGGGCGAGCAGTTCGGGGGTGGCGGGCATGTCGGCGAGCGCGCCGTGCGCCTCGCCCCCGTCACCGGCGTCCTTGCGCACCCACAGATGGGGGGTGATGCCGTCGACCGTGGCGCGCCCGGCGGAATCCCGCCGGGCCCCGGTCGGACGCCCGTCGAGGCCGCCGGCCGCCGGCTCACCGCCGAAGGCCCCCGCGAGCGCCCGCGCGTGACCGTCCGGCTCCGGGCCCGCGCCGGCCAGGCCCGCGGGGTCCTTGGCGACGCCGGCGAGCTCGTCGGGGTCCGTCAGCAGGCGGCGGTACGGCTCGCAGCGCGCCTGCAGCTCCTGTGCCGTGCCGATGTCCACCAGGCGGCCCGCGTCGAGCACCGCGATGCGGTCGGCGAGGCCCAGGGTGGAGGCGCGGTGGGCGATCAGGAGGGTCGTACGGCCCGCCATGACGCCGCGCAGCGCCTCGTGGATCTCGTGCTCCACGCGCGCGTCCACGGCGGACGTGGCGTCGTCGAGCAGCAGCAGGCGGGGGTCGGTGAGGATCGCGCGGGCGAGCGCGATGCGCTGGCGCTGGCCGCCGGAGAGCGTCAGGCCCTGTTCGCCGACCTTGGTGTCGTAGCCCTCCGGCAGTGCGGTGATGAAGCCGTCCGCCTGCGCGGCCCGCGCGGCCGAGCGGATCTGCTCGTCGGTCGCCTCCGGCACGCCGTAGGCGATGTTGTCGCGGATGCTGTCGGAGAACAGGAAGCTGTCCTCCGGCACGAGCCCGATGGCCGCGCGCAGCGAGGGCAGGGTCAGCTCGCGCACGTCGTGCCCGCCGACGCGGACGGAGCCGGAGGTGACGTCGTAGAAGCGCGGCAGCAGCAGGGCGAGCGTCGACTTGCCGCTGCCGGAGGCGCCGACCACGGCGACGGTCTCGCCGGGCTCGATGCGCAGGGAGAGTCCGTCCACGACGGGCCGCTCGGGGTCGTAGCCGAAGGTCACGTCGTCGAACTCGACCGTCGCGGGAGCGTCGGCGGGCAGCTCGCGCGCCCCTGCGCGCTCCTTGACCACCGGCTCGGTGTCGATGAGCTCGAGCACGCGCTCGACGCCCGCGCGGGCCTGCTGGCCGACGGTGAGGACCATCGTCAGCATCCGCACCGGGCCCACGAGCTGCGCCAGGTAGGTCGAGAAGGCGACGAAGGTGCCCAGCGTGACCTGTCCGCGCGTGGCCATCCAGCCGCCGAGGGCGAGCATGGCCACCTGGCCGAGCGCGGGCACGGCCTGCAGAGCGGGCGTGTAGCGGGAGTTCAGGCGGATGACGCGCATCCGGCCGGCGAAGAGCCGGCCGCTGACCTCGCGGAGCTTGTCCGCCTCCTGGGCCTCCTGGCCGAAGCCCTTGACGACCCGCACGCCTGTGACGGCGCCGTCCACGACGCCCGCCACGGCCGCCGCCTGCCCCTGGGCGTACCAGGTGGCCGGGAAGAGCTTGACGCGGCTGCGCTGGGCGAGGAACCAGATGGCGGGGGCGACGGCGAGGGCCACCACGGTCAGCAGCGGTGAGAGCACCGCCATCACGACGAGCGAGATGAGGAAGAGGAGGATGTTGCCGATCATCATCGGCAGCATGAACAGCAGGCTCTGGATGAGCTGCAGGTCGCTGGTGGCCCGGCCGACGACCTGGCCGGTGGAGAGCTCGTCCTGCCGCTTGCCGTCGAGGCGGGCGATCGCGGCGTACATCTCGGTCCGCATGTCGTGCTGGACGTCGAGGGCGAGCCTGCCGCCGTAGTAGCGGCGGAGGTAGGTGAGGCCGTAGACGACGACCGCGGCCACGATCAGCAGTGTGGCCCAGGGGGCGAGCGGGCGCTCGCCGGAGCCTATGACGTCGTCGATGATCAGCTTGGGTATCAGCGGTACGAGCGCCATGACGGCCATGCCGGCGAGCGAGGAGCCCAGCGCGAGGAGTACCGCTCCGCGGTACCGCCAGCAGTAGCCCGCGAGCCGCCTGGCCCAGCCCTGACCGGTATCCGTCGCCGCCACCCGAGACCTCCCGCTGCCCCGCTCCCCTGTTCTGACGGAAGGCCCCAACGCCCTGGGCTGCGGATTTCATCCCGCCGCAACAAAAGTGGCCGGTCAGGTACGCGTAAAGACGGGCCCGGGGCTCCGGGACGCGGCGGGTCGGAGCCCCGGGGGCTATGGGTCAGATTCCCGGGATGTACTGGATCAGCAGGTCGATGAGTTTGATCCCGATGAAGGGCGCGACGAGCCCGCCCAGCCCGTACAGGCTCAGGTTGCGGCGCAGCAGGGCGTGTGCGGAGGAGGGCGCGTAGCGCACCCCGCGCAGTGCGAGCGGGATGAGGGCGACGATCACGAGGGCGTTGAAGATGATCGCCGAGGCGATGGCCGAGGTGGAGCTGTGCAGGCCCATGATGTTGAGCTTCTCCAGGCCCTCGTAGCCGGCCACGCCGCCGAACATCGCGGGGACGATCGCGAAGTACTTGGCGACGTCGTTGCAGATGGAGAACGTGGTGAGCGCGCCGCGCGTGATGAGCAGCTGCTTGCCGACCTCGACGATCTCGATGAGCTTGGTGGGGTTGGAGTCGAGGTCCACCATGTTCCCGGCCTCCTTGGCGGCCGAGGTGCCGGTGTTCATGACGACGCCGACGTCGGCCTGGGCGAGGGCGGGGGCGTCGTTGGTGCCGTCCCCGGTCATCGCGACGAGGTTGCCGCCGGCCTGCTCCTGGCGGATGCGGGCCAGCTTGGCCTCGGGGGTGGCCTCGGCCACGTAGTCGTCGACCCCGGCCTCGGCGGCGATGGCCTTGGCGGTGAGCGGGTTGTCGCCGGTGACCATGACGGTCTTGATGCCCATCGCCCGCAGTTCGGCGAAGCGCTGCGCGATGCCGGGCTTGACGACGTCCTTGAGGTGGACCGCGCCCAGCATCCGGACGCCCTCGGGATCCTCGATGGCGACCAGCAGCGGCGTGCCGCCGCCGGCGGCGATGGAGTCGGCGATCCACCGGGCGTCCTCGGGCACATGGCCGCCGCGCCGGCCGACCCACTCCAGGACCGCGCTGCCGGCTCCCTTGCGGATGCGGCAGAAGTCGCCCTCGAAGGCGAAGTCCACGCCGCTCATCCGAGTCTCGGCCGAGAACGGCACGAAGCGCCCGTGCGCGAAGTCCGCACCCGAGTGGTGGATTCCGTACCGCTCGGCGAGCTCGACCACCGAGCGGCCCTCGGGCGTCTGGTCGGCGAGCGAGGCGAGCTGGGCGGCGTCGGCGAGGAGTTCGGCGGCGACGCCCTTGACGGGGACGAAGGCGGCGGCCTGGCGGTTGCCGAGGGTGATGGTGCCGGTCTTGTCCAGCAGCAGGGTGTCGACGTCACCGGCGGCCTCGACGGCCCGGCCCGACAGGGCGATGACGTTGCGCTGGACGAGGCGGTCCATGCCGGCGATGCCGATGGCGGAGAGCAGGGCGCCGATGGTGGTCGGGATGAGCGTGACGAGCAGGGCGACGAGCACGGTGATGCTCTGCGGGGCCCCCGACCAGCCGGCCATGGGCTGGAGCGAGACCACGGCCAGGATGAAGATCACGGTGAGCGAGGCGAGCAGGATGTTCAGCGCCAGCTCGTTGGGGGTCTTCTGCCGGCTGGTGCCCTCGACCAGGGCGATCATGCGGTCGAGGAAGGTGTTGCCGGGCCGTGAGGTGATCCGGACGATGATCCGGTCGGAGAGCACCCGGGTGCCGCCGGTGACACCGGCGCGGTCCCCTCCGGACTCCCGGATGACCGGCGCGGACTCGCCCGTGATGGCCGACTCGTCCACCGCGGCGACGCCGTCGACGACCTCGCCGTCGCCGGGGACGACCTCGCCCGCGTCGACGACCACGAAGTCGTGCGGCCGCAGGTCACCGGCCCGGACCCGCTCCTCCTCCCAGTCGCGCCGGTCCATGCCCACCCGCCAGGTGCGCAGGCAGCGCGCGACGGTGGTGCTGCGGGTGCGGCGCAGCGTCTCGGCCTGGGCCTTGCCGCGGCCCTCGGCGACGGCCTCGGCGAGGTTGGCGAAGACCACGGTGAGCCAGAGCCAGACGCTGATCAGCCAGGTGAAGACGGAGGGGTCGAGAACGGCGGAGAGCGTGGTGAGGACGGACCCCACCTCGACCACGAAGAGCACCGGGTACTTGACCATCACCCGGGGGTGCAGTTTGCGCAGCGCCTCCGGGAAGCAGGCGATCATCTGCCGGGGGTCGACGAGCCCGCCCTCCACGCGCCGGTGCCGGCGCCTGCCGGCCCGGCCCCGGGGCGAGGGGGCGACGTCCTGTCGGGGTGCTTCGGGCGCCAGATGCAGCATCAGCGGGGTGGCCTTCGACGGTTCGCGGGCGGTGTGGAATGACCGCCTCAGCAAACCGTCCGGGCACGCCCCGTGGCCGTGTCCTTACGGGCCCTTGTCGCGACCGCGGCCCGGACTTACGCGGTCTTTACGCCGCTGCCGGAACCGCCGGGCCGCCCCGCTCCGCGATCAGCCGCGCGCGGCGGCGATCTGCCGGGACATGATCGTCGTCAGCTCGTAGGCGGCGTGGGACGCCGCCACGGAGGTGATCTCGGCGTGGTCGTACGCCGGGGCCACCTCCACCAGGTCCGCGGAGACCAGGTTGCAGGAGGACAGACCGCGGATGATCTCCAGCAGCTCGCGGGAGGTCAGGCCGCCGGCCTCCGGCGTGCCGGTGCCGGGCGCGTGGGCCGGGTCCAGGACGTCGATGTCGATGGAGATGTACAGCGGCCGGTCACCGACGCGCTGGCGCAGCTGGTCGGCGATCTCGTCGACGCCGCGCCGCATGACGTCGGCGGAGGTGACGATGCCGAAGCCCATCTTCTCGTCGTCGGTGAGGTCCTTCTTGCCGTACAGCGGGCCGCGCGTGCCCACGTGGGAGAGCGCGGAGGTGTCGAGGATGCCCTCCTCGACGGCGCGGCGGAACGGCGTGCCGTGGGTGTACTCGGCGCCGAAGTAGGTGTCCCAGGTGTCCAGGTGCGCGTCGAAGTGCAGCAGGGCGACGGGGCCGTGCTTCTTGGCCACCGAGCGCAGCAGCGGCAGCGCGATGGTGTGGTCGCCGCCCAGCGTCATCATGCGGGCACCGGTGGCCAGCAGGTCGTCGGCCGCGCCCTCGATGGTCTCGACGGCCTCGTCGATGTTGAACGGGTTCGCGGCGATGTCACCGGCGTCCGCGACCTGCGCGAGCGCGAAGGGCGAGGCGTCCTGCGCCGGGTTGTACGGGCGCAGCAGGCGGGAGGCCTCGCGGATGGCGTTGCCGCCGAAGCGGGCGCCGGGGCGGTAGGAGACGCCGGTGTCGAACGGCACGCCGACGACGGCGACGTCGGCGGTGCCGACCTCGTCGAGGCGGGGCAGCCGGGCGAAGGTCGCCGGGCCCGCGTAGCGCGGGATGCGGGAGGAGTCGACGGGGCCGCGCGGTTCACGGGGGGCGGGGGTGCTCATGCTGGGGCCTCTCGGATCACGGACGGGGCGCCGACGGGTCACGGTCGCGTCAACGTCGGGCGGCCGCTGTGGGACGTACCCGAGGGTAGGCAGGGAGGCGGATTCCGCACATGTACGGAAGTGAAGGGTCCGTCCGGCCATATGGACACCACGTCCATCGCGCGCGCCCGGGGGAGAATGAGCCCATGCCGATACCACCCAGCCGTACCGAACTGATCGATCACCTCGTCCGTACGCGCATCGCGGGGAACGTCGCCACTCCCCGGGAGAACAACCTCGACCACTACCGCAGGCTGGCCCAGGGCGACCGGCTGTACTGGCTGGGTGTGGAGCTCGGTGACCGGTGGCGGGACGAGCAGGACGTGCTGGCCGTCATGGCGGAGCGCTGCGGGGTCAGCGACGACCTCGAGCACCGGATGGGCCAGGACACGATCGACCCGGAGCTGACGGTGGCCGCACTGGAGCGGGCGGCGACCCTGCTGCACAAGGCGGCGGAGGACGGCAAGCGGGTGCTGTTCGCCACCGGCCACCCGGGCGGGCTGCTGGACGTGCACCGCATGACGGCCGCCGCGCTGCGGGCGGCGGGCTGCGAGATCGTCTCCGTCCCCACCGGGCTGTGGGCGGACGACGGCGCGGTCCACCAGGTCGCGGACGTGGCCGTGTACGAGCGGGGGGCCACCCTCTGGCACACGCACTCCCCCGCCCCGATGGCCGCGATCCTCGACGCCCTGGAGCGGGAGGGCAGGCCGCTGCCGGAGCTGGTCGTCGCCGACCACGGCTGGGCGGGCTGCGCCGCGCAGCGCGGCATCGACGCAGTGGGCTTCGCGGACTGCAACGACCCGGCCCTCTTCCTCGCCGAGTCCGAGGGCACCCTGCAGGTGGCGGTGCCGCTGGACGACCACGTGGCCGACCCGCGCTTCTACGAGCCGATGACGGCGTACCTGCTGAGCGCGGCGGGGCTGCCGCAGGCCTAGGGACCGCGCCGGCCCATCGGACAGGCCCTAGGGGGTGTCCGATGGGTCGGCGCGGGTCCTGCGGTGTCCGGTGCGGTGGATCGCAAGGCGGAGCATCGGCCTCGGACTGGGCGTCCTTGGCTGATGCGACAACGCGGCGAGGCGCCGTGCCGGGCGCCGCAGGGCCCGTGCCGACCCATCGGACACCCCCTAGGCCTCCTGCTTGCCCCAGCGGCCGTTCCATCCCTTGACGGCCAGCCAGGAGCCGCCGTAGAGCACGGCGGCTTCGGCCGCCCTCAGACCCAGGCCGGACATCACCCTGGCGCTGCCGGTGAGTTCGACGACCCGGGCATGACCGAAGAACAGGAAGACGACTCCGGCGGCGATCACGGCCACTCCGCCGGCCATCAGCAGCCCCCGCACCGCATTGCTCATGGCTGCCCGACTGCGTGCCACTTCGTTCCCCCTCCAGGCGCTGACCGACCCCAAGAGGGTAAGCGGTCAGCCGCGCGGCACGCGGATCACACCCTCCTGGATGACGGAAACGGCCAACTGCCCGTCCTGCGTGAAGATCCGGCCCCGCGCGAGGCCCCGGCCGCCCTGGGAGGTGGGGCTCTCCTGGTCGTAGAGCAGCCACTCGTCGGCCCGGAAGGGCCGGTGGAACCACATCGCGTGGTCCAGGCTCGCGCCGACGACGTCGCCCACGGCCCAGCCGCCGCGCCCGTGGGCGAGCAGCACGGAGTCCAGCAGCGTCATGTCGGAGACGTAGGTGGCCAGGCAGACGTGCAGCAGCGGGTCGTCGGCCAGTTTGCCGTTCGTCCGGAACCAAACCTGCGACTTGGGCTCGCGCCGCTCGCCGACGCTGGCGAACGGCGGCTCGTCCACGTACCGCAGGTCCACCGCGTCACGGGCCTCCAGGATGCGCTCGACGGCGTCGGGACCGCCCAGCAGGTCCGCGTAACCGGGCAGCATCTCGGCGGCGGTGGGCAGGGTGAGCGGATCCGGCGCACCGGGCATCGGCTCCTGGTGCTCCATCCCCTCCTCCTCGCGCTGGAAGGAGGCGGAGAGGTGGAAGATCGGCTGCCCGTGCTGCACGGCGACCACGCGGCGGGTGGTGAAGGAGCGCCCGTCGCGGATGCGGTCCACGGTGTAGACGATGGGCACCTCGGGGTCGCCCGGCCGCAGGAAGTACGAGTGCAGCGAGTGGGCCTGCCGGTCCGCCGGAACCGTGCGCCCGGCGGCGACGAGCGCCTGCGCGGCGACCTGGCCGCCGAAGACGCGCGGGACGATGGTGGCGCGGCCGGCGGCGCCGCGGAAGATGTTCTCCTCGATGGGCTCGAGGTCGAGCAGGCCGAGGAGGTCGTCGAGGGGGGTGAGTGGCTCGTTCATCGGTGTCGGCCGCCCCTACAGGCCCATCGACTTGGCGATGATGGAACGCATGACCTCGCTCGTGCCGCCGTAGATGCGGCTGACGCGGGTGTCCGCGTACAGGCGGGCGATGGGGTACTCCATCATGTAGCCGTAACCGCCGTGCAGCTGGAGGCACTTGTCGATGACGACGGCGGCGCGCTCGGTGGTGAAGAGCTTGGCGGAGGCGGCGTCGGCGGCGGTCAGCTCGCCCGCGTCGTGCGCCTCCAGGGCCCGGTCCACGACCGCCTGCATCGCGTCGACCTCCGACCGGCAGTCGGCGAGCGTGAACTTGGTGTTCTGGAAGGACGCGACCGTCCGCCCGAAGACCGTGCGGTCCTCGACGTACCGCTGGGCGAAGGCGACGGCAGCGGCCGACTGCGCGTAGGCGCTGAAGGCGATGCCCAGGCGCTCCTGCGGCAGGTTGTGCGTGAGGTAGGTGAAGGCCTTGCCCTCCTCACCGAGTAGGTCCTCGACCGGCACCTTGACGTCGGTGAAGGAGAGTTCGGCGGTGTCGGAGGTGTGCAGGCCGAGCTTGTCCAGCTTGCGGCCCACGGCGTAGCCCTCGGAGGCGGTGTCGACGACGAGGATGGAGATGCCGCCGCGCCGGTCCTCGGGGGTGGGCGGGGCGGTGCGGGCGCAGACCAGGACGCGGTCGGCCTGGACGCCGCCGGTGATGAAGGTCTTGGCGCCGTTGAGGACGTAGTGCGTACCGTCCTCGGAGAGCTTCGCGGTCGTCCTCATGCCGGCCAGGTCGGAGCCGGTGCCGGGCTCGGTCATGGCGATGGCGGTCATCATGTCGCCGGAGACGAAGGGCGGCAGCCAGCGCCGCTTCTGCTCCTTGGTTGCGTAGGCGAGCAGGTAGGGCAGGCACAGGGCGGTGTGCACGCCGGCGCCGCCGAAGCTCACGGCCGCGCGGGCGCACTCCTCGGTGATGACGGCCTGGAACTTGAAGCTGCTCTGGCCGGCGCCGCCGTACTCCTCGGGGACCTCGATGCCGAGGACGCCCAGCGCCCCGAGCCTGCGGTAGAAGTCGCGCGGCACGACGCCCGCCTCGCGCCATTCGTCGTAGTGGGGGACGACCTCGGCGGCGATGAAGTCGCGGATCGTGTCCCGGAAAGCCTCGTGGTCCTCGCTGAAGACGGTGCGCCGCATGGCTGCTTCCCCTCCCGGCTGCGGGCTGTATAAGCGCTTGCTCAGCGAAGCTACCGGCAGGTAGTGGCGCTGTCCAGATCCTTTCGGCGTGATCGCGACGGTCCGGCGGCGGGCGGACCGCCGGCGGCTCAGGAGGAGAGCGCCGCCAGCGCCCCCAGCGCGAGCCGGCGCAGCAGGGCCGCCGTGGCCGCCCGGCTGGGCAGGGCGCCGGGGCGGCCGAGGTGCGGAGTGGAGTTCAGCAGCCCGAAGACGGCGTGGACGGCCGCCCGCGCCTCGGCCTCGGCCGCACCCGGGTGCAGGCGGCGGACGACCTCCACCCACAGCTCCACGTACTGACGCTGCAGCGAACGCACCAGTTTGCGGTCGGTGTCGCGGAGCTGGCCGAGCTCGCGGTCGTGGAGGGTGATCAGCGCCCGGTCGTCGAGCGCGAAGTCGATGTGCCCGTCGATGAGCGCGTCGAGCACCGCGGCCGGGCCCGCGCCGGCCTCGGCGGCCTCGGCGACCCGCTTCCGGCCACCGGCGAACAGTCGGCCGCTGATGCCCACCAGCAGCTCGGCCAGCATCGCGTCCTTGCCCGCGAAGTGGCGGTAGAGCCCGGGGCCGCTGATGCCGACAGCGGCTCCTATCTCGTCCACCCCGACGCCGTGGAAGCCGCGCTCGGCGAAGAGCCGGGCGGCCTCCTGGAGGATCTGCTCGCGTCGCGTGGGCGGAGCGGGGCGGGTGCTGGTGGCTGCGTCGTTCACAAAAATCAATTCTAGACAGCGGCGTTAGTGGTCGTTAACCTGAAACCACAATGTGTTAACGCTCATTAACTGAGCAAGGGAGCTCGAGTACATGCAGCAGGCACCGGTGCTGGGGAGCGCCGCAGATCCGGCGTCCGACGCCTGGCGCGCCAACGAGGCCGCGCACCGCGAGCTGGCGGCGGGGCTGCGGGAGAGGCTGGCCGCGGCGCGGCTGGGCGGCGGCGAGCGGGCGCGCGAGCGGCACACCGCGCGCGGCAAGCTGCTGCCGCGCGACCGGGTGGACGCCCTGCTGGATCCCGGTTCGCCCTTCCTGGAGATCGCCCCGCTGGCGGCGGAGGGCATGTACGGCGGGGCCGCGCCGGCCGCGGGCGTCATCGCCGGCATCGGCCGCGTCTCCGGCCGCGAGACGGTGATCGTCGCCAACGACGCCACCGTCAAGGGCGGCACGTACTACCCGATGACGGTCAAGAAGCACCTGCGCGCCCAGGAGGTCGCGCTGGAGAACCGGCTCCCCTGCCTGTACCTCGTCGACTCCGGCGGCGCCTTCCTGCCCATGCAGGACGAGGTCTTCCCCGACCGCGAGCACTTCGGGCGGATCTTCTACAACCAGGCACGGATGTCCGGCGCCGGCATCCCGCAGATCGCGGCGGTCCTGGGATCCTGCACCGCCGGCGGCGCCTATGTGCCGGCGATGAGCGACGAGGCCGTGATCGTGCGCGGCCAGGGCACGATCTTCCTGGGCGGCCCGCCGCTGGTGAAGGCGGCGACGGGCGAGGTCGTCACGGCCGAGGAGCTGGGCGGCGGCGAGGTTCACTCGAAGGTGTCGGGCGTCACCGACCACCTCGCCGAGGACGACGCGCACGCCCTGCGCATCGTCCGGACCATCGTCTCCACCCTCCCCGAGCGGGGCCCGCTGCCCTGGCCGGTGGAGCCGGTGGAGCAGCCCAAGGCCGACCCCGCCGGTCTGTACGGCGTGGTGCCGGTCGACTCGCGGACGCCCTACGACGTGCGCGAGGTCATCGCCCGCCTCGTCGACGGCTCGCGCTTCGCCGAGTTCAAGGCCGAGTTCGGGCAGACGCTGGTGACGGGCTTCGCCCGCATCCACGGCCACCCCGTGGGCATCGTCGCCAACAACGGCATCCTGTTCTCCGAATCCGCCCAGAAGGGCGCCCACTTCATCGAGCTGTGCGACCAGCGCGGCATCCCGCTGGTCTTCCTGCAGAACATCTCCGGCTTCATGGTCGGCCGGCAGTACGAGGCGGGCGGCATCGCCAAGCACGGCGCCAAGATGGTGACGGCCGTGGCGTGCACCCGCGTACCGAAGCTGACGGTCGTCATAGGCGGCTCCTACGGCGCGGGCAACTACTCGATGTGCGGCCGGGCCTATTCGCCGCGCTTCCTGTGGATGTGGCCCAACGCCAAGATCTCGGTCATGGGCGGCGAGCAGGCCGCCTCGGTGCTCGCGACGGTCAAGCGCGACCAGCTCGAGGCACGCGGCGAGGAATGGAGCACGCAGGACGAGGAGGCCTTCCGGGCCCCCATCCGCGAGCAGTACGAGACCCAGGGCAACGCCTACTACGCGACCGCCCGGCTGTGGGACGACGGCGTCATCGACCCCTTGGAGACCCGGCAGGTGCTGGGCCTGGCCCTGACCGCCTGTGCCAACGCCCCCCTGGGCGAACCCGGCTACGGCGTCTTCCGGATGTGAGGCGGAGCATGTTCGAGACTGTCCTTGTCGCCAACCGGGGCGAGATCGCCGTACGGGTCATCCGTACGCTGCGTGCGCTCGGCATCCGCTCCGTCGCCGTCTTCAGCGACGCCGACGCCGACGCCCGGCACGTCCGGGAGGCCGACACCGCCGTACGCATCGGCCCGGCGGCCGCCGCCGAGAGCTATCTGTCCGTGGAGCGGCTCCTGGCCGCCGCCGCGCGCACCGGCGCCCAGGCCGTCCACCCCGGCTACGGCTTCCTCGCCGAGAACGCCGCCTTCGCCCGCGCCTGCGCCGATGCCGGGCTCGCCTTCATCGGCCCGCCCGCCGAGGCGATCGAGCTGATGGGCGACAAGATCCGCGCCAAGGAGACGGTCCGCGCGGCGGGCGTGCCCGTCGTCCCCGGCTCCTCGGGCAGCGGTCTGACGGACGCGCGGCTGATCGAGGCCGCGCGGGAGATCGGGATGCCGGTGCTGCTGAAGCCGTCGGCCGGCGGTGGCGGCAAGGGCATGCGGCTCGTGCGCGACGAGGCGCTGCTCGGCGAGGAGATCGCCGCCGCGCGCCGCGAGGCCCGCGGCTCCTTCGGCGACGACACGCTCCTGGTCGAGCGGTGGGTCGACCGGCCGCGGCACATCGAGATACAGGTGCTGGCCGACGGCCACGGCAACGTCGTCCATCTCGGCGAGCGCGAGTGCTCGCTGCAGCGGCGCCACCAGAAGATCATCGAGGAGGCGCCGAGCGTCCTGCTGGACGAGGCGACGCGCGCGGCGATGGGGGCGGCGGCGGTCCAGGCCGCCCGCGCCTGCGGCTACGCGGGCGCGGGCACGGTGGAGTTCATCGTCCCCGGCGACGACCCTTCCTCCTACTACTTCATGGAGATGAACACCCGGCTCCAGGTCGAGCACCCGGTGACGGAGCTCATCACCGGGCTGGACCTGGTCGAGTGGCAGGTGCGCGTCGCCGCGGGCGAGACGCTCGGCCTGTCCCAGGAGGACGTGAGGTTCTCCGGCCACGCGGTGGAGGCCCGCGTCTGCGCGGAGACGGCGCGGGTGAGCGGCGACCGGGTCGACTTCCTGCCCTCGGCGGGCACGGTGCTGGCGCTGGACGAGCCGGCGGGCGAGGGCGTACGGGTCGACTCCGGCCTCTCGCTCGGCAGCGAGGTGGGCACGTCGTACGACCCCATGCTCGCGAAGGTGATCGCGCACGGCCCCGACCGGGCCACCGCGCTGCGGCGCCTGCGGGCGGCGCTGGCCGCGACGACCGTCCTGGGCGTGGACACCAACATCGGCTTCCTGCGGCGCCTGCTGGCCCACCCGGACGTGGTCTCCGGCGACCTGGACACCGGCCTGGTCGATCGCGACGCGGCGTCGCTGGTGCCGCAGGCGGTGCCGGAGGAGGTCTATGCGGCGGGGGCGCTGCACGCCCAGGCGGAGCTGTCCGGGCAGCAGGCCGGCAGCGGCGAGTGGACGGACCCCTTCTCGGTCCCGAGCGCCTGGCGGCTGGGCGGCACCCCCGCCTGGACGCCGCACCACTTCCGCGTCCCGGGCCAGGCTCCGGTGACGGTCCGCGTGCGCGGCGGCGAGGTGGCCGTCGGCGAGGCCGGTCCGGTCGGCGCGAGGCCGCTGCCCGCCCGGGAAGGCCGGGCCGCCCTCGAGCTCGACGGCCTCACCCACGCCTTCGCCGTCGCCGAGGGGCCCCGGGGCACCTGGCTCGGCAGGGACGGCGACGCCTGGCACCTGACCCCGCACGACCCCGTCGGCGCCGCCCTCGCCGGCGGCACCGCAGCCGCCCACGCGGGCGCTCTCACCGCGCCCATGCCCGGCACGGTCACCGTCGTCAAGGCGGCCGTCGGGGACGAGGTCGCGGCAGGCCAGAGCCTGCTCGTGGTGGAGGCGATGAAGATGGAGCACGTCATCGCCGCCCCGCACGCCGGCACCGTCACCGAGCTCGATGTGAGCGCCGGAACCACCGTGGCGATGGACCAGGTCCTGGCCGTCGTCACCCCGGCCGCGCCCCTGGAGGAGTCATGATCGACGGACTGCCCATGGCCGTGCCCGACCCGGAGCTGCCCACCCACGTCCGCATCCACGAGGTGGGCCCCCGCGACGGCCTGCAGAACGAGAAGGCCGTCGTGCCGACGGCCGTCAAGGCGGAGTTCGTCCGCCGCCTGGCCGACGCGGGCCTGGGCACCATCGAGGCCACGAGCTTCGTCCACCCCAAGTGGGTCCCCCAGCTGGCCGACGCCGAGCAGCTGCTGCCGATGCTCGACGACGTACGGGCCCGCCTGCCCGTCCTCGTGCCCAACCAGCGCGGGCTCGAGCGCGCGCTGGCCCTGGGCGCCCGCGAGATCGCCGTCTTCGGCAGCGTCACCGAGTCGTTCGCCAAGGCCAACCTCAACCGCACCGTCGACGAGTCGCTGGAGATGTTCGCGCCCGTCGTCGCGACGGCCCGTGAGGCCGGGCTGCGGGTGCGCGGCTACCTCTCAATGTGCTTCGGCGACCCCTGGGAGGGCGCCGTGCCCATCGAGCGGACGGTCCGCGTCAGCCGCCGGCTGCTCGACCTGGGCTGTGACGAGCTCAGCCTCGGCGACACCATCGGCGTCGCCACCCCCGGCCACGTCGCGGCGCTGCTGGCCGCGCTCGACGAGGCGGGCGTGCCCGCCGGGCGCCTCGCCGTGCACTTCCACGACACCTACGGCCAGGCCCTCGCCAACACCCTGGCCGCCCTCCGGCACGGCGTGAGCACCGTGGATGCCTCCGCCGGCGGCCTGGGCGGCTGCCCGTACGCGAAGAGCGCCACGGGCAATCTCGCCACCGAAGACCTCGTCTGGATGCTCGACGGCCTCGGGATCACCACCGGGGTCGACCTCGGCCGTCTCACCGCCACAAGCGTGTGGATGGCAGGCCAGTTGGGCCGACCCAGCCCGTCCCGCACCGTCCGTGCCCTCTCCCACCAGGAGCCGTAAGCCATGCTGGACCACCGTCTCTCCCCCGAGCACGAGGAACTCCGCCGCACCGTGGAGGAGTTCGCGCACGACGTCGTCGCCCCCAAGATCGGCGACTTCTACGAGCGGCACGAATTCCCGTACGAGATCGTGCGGGAGATGGCCCGCATGGGCCTGTTCGGGCTGCCCTTCCCCGAGGAGTACGGCGGGATGGGCGGCGACTACCTGGCCCTCGGGCTGGTCCTCGAGGAGCTCGCCCGGGTGGACTCCTCCGTGGCGATCACCCTCGAGGCGGGCGTCTCGCTCGGCGCGATGCCCATCTACCGCTTCGGCACCGAGGAGCAGAAGCGCGAGTGGCTGCCCCGGCTCTGCTCCGGCGAGATACTCGGCGCCTTCGGCCTGACCGAGCCCGACGGCGGCTCGGACGCGGGCGCCACCCGCACCACGGCCCGCCTCGACGAGACCACCGGCGAGTGGGTGATCAACGGCACCAAGTGCTTCATCACCAACTCCGGCACGGACATCACCGGCCTGGTCACGGTCACCGCCGTCACCGGTCGCAAGCCCGACGGCAGGCCGCAGATCTCCGCGATCATCGTCCCCTCCGGCACCCCCGGCTTCACCGTCGCCGCCCCCTACTCCAAGGTCGGCTGGAACGCCTCGGACACCCGCGAGCTGTCCTTCTCCGACGTCCGGGTGCCGGCCGCCAACCTGCTGGGCGAGGAGGGCCGCGGCTACGCCCAGTTCCTGCGGATACTGGACGAGGGCCGGATCGCGATCTCCGCCCTGGCCACGGGCCTGGCCCAGGGCTGTGTGGACGAGTCGGTGTCGTACGCGAAGACCCGTCAGGCCTTCGGCCGGCCGATCGGCGCCAACCAGGCCATCCAGTTCAAGATCGCGGACATGGAGATGCGTGCCCACACCGCCCGCATCGCCTGGCGCGACGCCGCCTCCCGGCTGGTGCACGGCGAGCCGTTCAAGAAGGAGGCGGCGCTGGCCAAGCTCTACTCCTCCGAGATCGCGGTCACCAACGCCCGCGAGGCCACCCAGATCCACGGCGGCTACGGCTTCATGAACGAGTACCCCGTGGCCCGCATGTGGCGCGACTCCAAGATCCTGGAGATCGGTGAGGGCACGAGCGAGGTCCAGCGCATGCTCATCGCCCGCGAGCTGGGGCTCGAGGGCTGACGCCCGCCGGCACGGCCGGGGCGGCTCCGGCCGCCCCGGCTAGACTCCCGGAACGGGCCGGGCCCGCTTGCCCTCACCGCAATTGAGGACAAGCGGGCCCGGTTCCGTCATGGACAGGCGTGATCAGCTGGTGGCCTTGCCGACGCAGAACCACACCGTGCCCGCGCCCAGGCCGCCGGCGGCGGTCAGGCACGGCACGCAGCCGGCGCCCATGGTGCCCGCGCAGACGGCGCCGCAGGCGGTGCCGAGGAGCGCCAGCGTCCAGCCGGAGACACCGGCGGAGGCGAGGCAGTTGTTGAGCTTCTTCCAGCTGAAGCCGCGCAGGGCCGGGTTGTCGGCCTTCGCCTCGGCGGGCATGTCCTTCGGCAGCTCGGCCGCGGTGATGGTCTTGGACGCGATGCGCGTACCGTCGCGCCACACCTGGGCGTGACCGGTGCGCTCGTCGTGCGTCAGCTGCATCTCCAGGGTCTCGACGAGCTTGCCCTTGGAGTCGTAGACCGCGTTGACGCTCGCGCCGCGGACCTGCCCGGATATGGGCAGCGAGACCTGGGTGTTGCCGCTGTCGAGGCGGTAGACCGAGGCGGCCTCGGCCTGCAGCGAGGCTCCGGCGGGCAGGTGCGTACGGACCTTGTTCTTCTTGACGTCGGCGTTGAAGCGGTCGAGCCACTTCCGCGCCTGCTCGTCCTTGAGCAGCTTCGCCTGGTCGGCGAAGTTCTGCACCTTGTCCTTGAAGGAGGACAGCTCCGGGGAGAGGACCTGGGGGGTCGCCGTCACGGCGGGCGCGCTGAGGGACATCGCCTGGACCTGCGAGGCGGTCGTGCCCACGAGCGTCATGCCGATCACAGCCGCGGAGACAAGACGGTGCGAGATTTTCACTTGGGTTCCTTGCTTGTGCACGCCGGCGAGCCGGTGGGCTCCCGGCCGGGTCAGGACTTCCGGCGTCCGGGAACGACCACGAGGAGAAGGACCAGCGAGATCACGGCCGCCGCCCCCCAGGGGGCCGGGCCGCTCCGCCACGTCACCGCGGCGGCGAACGTGGTGAGAGCCGCGTTGAAGGCCGCCAGACCGATCACGAGACCGGTGGACGGGTTACGCGGTGTGCTCATGTGTGCCTTCTTCACTTGCGATCACTCCATGACGGTCGGTGCGCGCGGTCACCAGAAGATCATGCGAGGAGTATTTGTCGGTGTCCGTACAGCGATCAAGATCGTTTACCTTCTGTTGTCGCATCCCTGACGCGGCGGATACACCGGGATCACGCCACCGAATCGGGCGATCTTCGGGCCTTTCTGGCTGATTTACCTCACATTCAGTCCCCGTCCTGCCCGAAATCGGGCAGGATTCTTGCGAAAGCCCTCCACAGCCCTCAATATCAACGGGTGCTCGAACGCCGCATGTCCCATGACGACCTCGTCGACCACCTGGTGCGCAGCACGCCGCTTCAGCGCGGCGAGGCCGCCCGGGTGGTCCTCGACGTGCTGGCGTACTTCGACGAGACGACCGAGGAGTTCGTCCGCCGCCGCCATCGCGAGCTGCAGTCCGGCGGACTGAACAACACGGAGATCTTCGAGCGGATCGCGGCCGAGCTGCCGCACCGCGCCGTGGCACCACCGGAACTCTCACTGCGGCAGTTGCGCCGCATCGTCTACGGCTGAACCAGCAGCCGGGACGGAAGGTGAGGCGGCCCCGCACGGCCGCCTCGTCGTTTCTCCATCCCGTCGTCGCCCTGAGCGCCACTGCCTGAGCGCCACTGATCGTCTACCTGGGAGGGTCATCCATGTGTGGAATCGTCGGATACATCGGCAAGCGTGATGTCGCGCCGCTGCTGCTCGAGGGCCTGCAGCGCCTGGAGTACCGCGGCTACGACTCGGCCGGCATAGCCCTGCACGCCGGCGGCAAGGCCGGCGGCCTGAAGTCCGCCAAGGCCAAGGGCCGCGTCCGCGAGCTCGAGGCGCGTCTGCCCAAGCGCTTCGCCGGTACCACCGGCATCGCCCACACCCGCTGGGCCACCCACGGCGCGCCGAACGACGTCAACGCCCACCCGCACCTGGACGCCGACGAGAAGGTCGCCGTCGTCCACAACGGCATCATCGACAACGCCGCCGACCTCCGCACCAGGCTGACCGCCGAGGGCTTCGTCTTCGTCTCCGACACCGACACCGAGGTCCTGGCCCACCTCATCGCCCGCTCCGAGGCCGGCACGCTGGAGGAGAAGGTCCGCGAGGCCGTCAAGCACATCGAGGGCACCTACGGCATCGCCGTCCTCCACGCCGACTTCCCGGACCGCATCGTCGTGGCCCGCAACGGCTCCCCCGTCGTGCTGGGCATCGGCGAGAAGGAGATGTTCGTCTCCTCCGACGTCGCCGCCCTGGTCAGCCACACCCGTCAGGTCGTCACCCTCGACGACGGCGAGATGGCCACCCTGCGCGCCGACGACTACCGCACGTACACCACCGAGGGCTCCTCCACCTCGGCGCAGCCGACCACCGTGGAGTGGGAGGCCGAGTCGTACGACATGGGCGGCCACGACACGTACATGCACAAGGAGATCCACGAGCAGGCCGACGCCGTGGACCGCGCCCTGCGCGGCCGCATCGACGACCGCTTCTCCACCGTGCACCTGGGCGGGCTGAACCTCGACGCCCGCGACGCCCGCGCCGTGCGCCGGGTGAAGATCCTCGGCTGCGGCACCTCGTACCACGCCGGTCAGATCGGCGCCCAGATGATCGAGGAGCTGGCCCGCATCCCCGCCGACGCCGAGCCGGCGTCCGAGTTCCGCTACCGCAACCCGGTCGTGGACCCCGACACCCTCTACATCGCGGTGTCCCAGTCCGGTGAGACCTACGACGTGCTCGCCGCCGTCCAGGAGCTCAAGCGCAAGGGCGCCCGCGTGCTGGGCCTGGTGAACGTGGTCGGTTCCGCGATCGCCCGCGAGACCGACGGTGGCATCTACGTCCACGCCGGCCCCGAGGTCTGCGTCGTCTCCACCAAGTGCTTCACCAACATGGTGGTCTCCTTCGGCCTGCTCGCCCTGCACCTGGGCCGCACCCGCGACCTGTCCGTCGCCGACGGCAAGCGGATCATCGAGGGCCTGCGCAAGCTGCCCGGCCAGATCGAGGAGATCCTGGCGAACGAGGAGCAGATCGAGAAGCTGGCCGCGGAGTACGCCGACGCCAAGTCGATGATGTTCATCGGCCGCGTCCGGGGCTACCCGGTGGCCCGCGAGGCCTCGCTGAAGCTCAAGGAGGTCTCGTACATCCACGCCGAGGCCTACCCGGCCTCCGAGCTCAAGCACGGCCCGCTGGCCCTGATCGAGCCCGCGATGCCGACGGTCGCCATCGTCCCGGACGACGAGCTGCTGGAGAAGAACCGCGCCGCGCTCGAGGAGATCAAGGCCCGCAGCGGCCGCATCCTCGCCGTCGCGCACCAGGAGCAGGAGAAGGCCGACCACACGATCGTGGTGCCGAAGAACGAGGACGAGCTCGACGCGATCCTCATGGGCATCCCGCTGCAGCTCTTCGCGTACTACACGGCGAAGGCCATGGGCCGCGACATCGACAAGCCGCGCAACCTGGCGAAGTCCGTCACGGTCGAGTAGTCCGCGGCGAGCGGCTCCCGGCCGCGCACTCCGCCCGGCCCGCGCCCCGCGCGGGCCCCGCAAGCCCTCTCGTACCTGTCCGCACCTGTCCGCGACAGGTCCGAGAGGACGGTCCTCCCGTGCGTGCCACCACGCGCACGGGAGGACCGCCTCCCCTGTGCCGGCGTCACCCTCGCGCCGGCGGTGCCGCCACCGGTCCCGGGAACCGTCACCTCCCGTCCGGCGGCACGACAGCGTCGCGTGCCCAAGTCCTACCCGCGCCCGGGGCGCGCCCCACCTCTACGCGTCAGTAGATTTCGGTGGCTTGTCAAGCCGTTTTCGTGGCCATCCGCACTGCGGCGCAAGGAAGTTGACGTTCCGCCGGGACGTGTCCAGCCGGCCCGGCCGCTACGGGACCACGGCTGCGGGATCACTACGGGATCACGGCTGCGGAAGCACGACTACGGGATCACCACGACCGGCCGCTGCGCACGGCGCGCCAGCCGGCCCGCCACCGAGCCGAAGATCCGGCCGACCAGGCCGTGCGTGGAGCCGACCACGATCGCGTCGGCCGCGTACTCCCGCCCGACTTCCTCGAGCTCATGACAGATGTCGCCGCCGCGTTCCACCAGGATCCAGGGCACCTCGGACAGATAATCCGCGCAGGCCAGCTCCAGGCCCAGCACCTCGGTGCGGTGATCGGGGACATCGACGAAGACCGGCGGCTCACAGCCCGCCCAGACGGTCGTCGGCAACCGGTTGGCCACATGCACGATGATCAGCCCCGAGCCGGAGCGCCGGGCCATTCCGATTGCATACGCAAGCGCTCGCTCGCTCGACATGGAACCGTCGAAGCCCACCACGACGCCGTGCTGGAACGCCGGATCGCAGGAATGACGTGTTTCTTCCGCCGCTTCGGGATGCGCCGTCTGATCGGCGATCCGCTTGCGGTCCGCGGGTTCGGAGAATTCGTGACCGGCCATCGGTGTCTCGGCGAAGGAAGCCTCGTGTCGAGGGGATCGGCGGTGGACTGGTTGGAGTTGTCGAGGGGTGCGCACTCGGATGGATCATGGACGGCCGAATCCGTCCGGGATTCATCTTTTCAAGTGCTTACCCCCCAGGGTACGGCGACACTCGCTGCCTGCCCAGGGGTCGCCGCACGGGGACGGGCCCCGGCGGGCGTTCCCCGGAGCATGCACGAGCGCGGCGCGTAGCGCAATGGCCCCGGCTCTACTCACTGGTACCCACTCCCCAGTGACCCAGGCCCCCGGCCCGCCGTTGTAGTACCGCGTACGACCGCCAGCAGCCGCCAGCAGGGAGCCGCTCGTGCCCGGAACCCGTGATGACGCCCGCGAGGACAGCGCCGACGGGCAGTCCCCCGATCCGGTGAGCGACGTGGTCCGCTGGGCGGCGTTCAGCTGCGCCCTCGTCCCCGTCGTCCTGCTGATGTGCGGTCAGTCCTTCGGCGGCGCGGCCGGCACCGCGGCCGGCCTGGTGGCCCTCACCTGCGTCTGCCACGCGCTGCTCCGCCAGTCCGCGCGCACGGCCGCCAGGGTCTCCTCGGAACAGTCGGTTCCGCACCGCGGCAGGCATGGCCGCACGGGTGGCGGGAGCCACCGCGGGGGACGTCATCCGGGCGCCGGATCCCCCGTCGACTGACCCCCTCGCACGCCTGCACCCGTAGGTTTTCAGCCAAGTTGGGGCCGAACTTCACAGCTTGGCCAAAGACCCCTCCAACAGCCGGTCGACCAGCAAGGAAACGACCCCGCAGGGCGGTTGCCGCCTACGGACAGTGGGCATGGGCGAGAGGCGTACTTTTCACCGGGGCCTGCAAGTGCAACGCTTCGTGATCGAACGCTTCGCGCCAAGTTGTCATGTCGACTTAGAGGCGGGTGGTGAACTGGTCACCGCGTCTCCGAACGACGCAGTAGATTCGATCTTGGCCATGACCGGCGGGGGAACCGTTCAGGACCGAGGGGAAACGTGCAGGACCGAGAGGACTCGACCGCCGAGGGGGGCTTAGCGCCATGAGCCAGGACTCCACGACCGCACCGGAGGCCGCGCGCAAGCTCTCCGGACGCCGCCGCCGGGAGATCGTCGCCGTGCTGCTTTTCAGCGGCGGCCCCATCTTCGAAAGCTCCATTCCGCTCTCTGTCTTCGGAATCGACCGACAGGACGCCGGAGTCCCCCGCTACCGATTGCTGGTGTGCGCGGGCGAAGATGTGCCATTGCGAACGACCGGCGGCCTGGAATTGACCGCACCATACGGACTGGAGGCGCTCTCCAGGGCCGGCACCGTCGTCGTACCGGCCTGGCGGTCGATCACCCAGCCGCCACCGGCCGCCGCGCTCGACGCGCTGCGCCGGGCCCATGAGGAGGGCGCCCGCATCGTCGGACTGTGCACCGGCGCCTTCGTACTGGCCGCCGCGGGCCTGCTCGACGGCCGGCCCGCCACCACCCACTGGATGTACGCGCCCACGCTCGCCAAGCGCTATCCGTCGGTCCACGTGGACCCGCGGGAGCTCTTCGTGGACGACGGCGACGTACTGACGTCCGCGGGCACCGCGGCAGGCATCGACCTGTGCCTGCACATCGTCCGCACCGACCACGGCGCCGACGCCGCGGGGGCCCTGGCCCGCCGCCTCGTCGTCCCGCCGCGCCGCAGCGGCGGGCAGGAGCGCTACCTCGACAGGTCTTTACCGGAGGAGATCGGCGCCGACCCGCTCGCCGAGGTCGTCGCCTGGGCGCTGGAGCACCTCCACGAGCAGTTCGACGTGGAGACCCTGGCCGCCCGCGCGTACATGAGCCGTCGCACGTTCGACCGGCGGTTCCGTTCGCTCACCGGGAGCGCCCCGCTGCAGTGGCTGATCACTCAGCGGGTGCTCCAGGCGCAGCGGCTCCTGGAGACCTCGGACTACTCCGTGGACGAGGTCGCCGGGCGCTGCGGCTTCCGTTCGCCGGTGGCGCTGCGCGGCCATTTCCGCAGGCAGCTGGGGTCGTCCCCGGCCGCCTACCGGGCGGCCTACCGGGCGCGTCGGCCGCAGAACGGTGCCGACCGGCCGGAGCGCGGTGATCGCGCGGAGCGTGCGGAGCGGGGGGAGCGCGGCGACCGGTTCGACCGGCCGGAGCCGGTCGAGCCCCGGTCCGGCGAGCCGTCGCTCATGGGAATGCGGCGCACAGCCATGGCTCCGGCCGCGCATGCGGTGACGGGCGCGCCCTTGGGCGCTCCACCACCACATGTGGGACATAGCGGGCATATCAACCATCCGCCGAGCCATGGCGGAGGGCATGCGATCAATCCCGCCGATCCCGGCAAACCGGATACCGATCTCTACGCCCCACGGCTGCCCGGTCAGCGGGAGCGCCCCGTAGGGTGAGACGTATGAACGATCGCATGGTGTGGATCGACTGCGAGATGACCGGGCTCTCGCTGTCGGACGACGCGCTCATCGAGGTGGCCGCCCTGGTCACCGACTCTGAGCTGAACATCCTCGGGGACGGCGTGGACATCGTCATCCGCCCGCCCGCCGAGGCGCTCGCCACCATGCCCGAGGTGGTGCGCCAGATGCACACGGCCTCCGGGCTGCTCGCGGAGCTGGACGAGGGAACGACGCTCGAGGAAGCGGAGCGCCGGGTACTGGAGTACGTCCGCGAGCACGTCCCGGAGCCGGGCAAGGCCCCGCTGTGCGGAAACTCGGTCAGCACCGACCGCGGATTCCTGCTCCGGGACATGCCCACGCTGGAGAGCCACCTGCACTACCGGATCGTGGACGTGTCCTCGGTGAAGGAGCTGGCCCGCCGCTGGTTCCCGCGTGCCTACTTCGGCAGCCCCAAGAAGAACGGCAACCACCGGGCACTGTCCGACATCCGCGAGTCGATCGCCGAGCTCCGCTACTACCGCGAGGCGATCTTCGTGCCGCAGCCCGGCCCGGACTCCGACACGGCGAAGGCCATCGCGGCCAAGCACGTCCTGCCTGTTCAGGCATAGTGACGTAGCTCGCTCCCGGCACGACGAAAGCTGGGAGCGAGCACCCCTCCGGACCCTGTACACTTTTTCTCGGCCGGTGGGAAACGCACCGGACACGGTGGGTATAGCTCAGCTGGTAGAGCACCTGGTTGTGGTCCAGGATGTCGCGGGTTCGAGTCCCGTTACTCACCCTCAGGGACAAGGCCCCTGACCTGCAAAGACAGGTCAGGGGCCTTGTCGTTTCTGAATCGTGGGAACCCGACGGGTACCCGACAAGCCGTCAGGCGGCCTAGGGTCCGCGGCATGGCGAGCATCGTGGAGCGTCCCAAGAAGGACGGATCAATCACCTACCAGGTTCGCTGGCGCGACGGCGGGGGTCGCGGCGGCAGCATCCAGACCGAGAACTTCGGAGATCTCCCGCCGGCCGAGCAGTTCCGCGATCTTGTGAATGCACACGGACAGCACTGGCCGCACGGTTGGGTCCGCGGTCAGGGGTTCGTGGAAGAGAAGCCCATCCCGGGGGATCAGCCGCTGCTCGACTTCGCGTACCGGTACGTGAAGCGGCTCACAGGCGTGGACAAGCGCACCCGCGACGACTACGAGAGAGAACTCCGCCTCCACCTGTCCCGGATCGCCCATACGACCGCGGCCGGCCTGGTCGTCCCGGCCACGGTCTGCAACGTGGTGGCAGACGACATCGTGGACTGGGTGCGCCTCCAGGAGGACGGCCTGAAGGACCCTGAGAAGCCCGGAGAGTGGCTGTACCGCAAGGCTGACCCCAAGAGCATCCGGAACCGCCACGGGCTCGCCTTCTGCGTCTTCCAGGCCGCTGCCGAAGCGGACCCGCCGCTGCGGGCGACGAACCCCTGCAAGGGGACGAACCTGCCGCGGGTCGACAACGAGGTCGACGAAGAGATGTGCTTCCTCGAGCGGGAGGAGTTCGAGTTCATCCGGGACCAGATCAAGGACCCGGATGCCGTAGACATGGTGGACTGGCTCGTGAGCACTGGCATGCGCTGGGGGGAGGCATCAGCGCTCCAGGTTCGCGATCTGACGCTGGACGGCGACAGACCGACGGCGAGGGTCGTCCGGGCGTGGAAGAAGGCGGAGAAGGGGAGCGAGGGGGGTGCGTTCTACCTTGGGCCACCCAAGACGAAGAAGGCTCGCAGGACTCTTCGCTTGTCACCCAGTCAGGTGGAGATGCTGCGGCGGCGCACCGCGGGGCTTGGCGACCGCGCGTTCGTGTTCCAGACGGTGATGGGCAAGCACTGGCGCCATGCGAACTTCTACAACCGGAAGTGGGCGCCGGCGGTGAAGGAGGCGATGACGAAGGGGTTGTCGAAGCGTCCGAGGCTTCACGACTTGCGGCACACGCATGTGGCGTGGCTGATCGCGGCGCGGATGCCGCTGCCGAAGATCCAAACCCGCTTGGGGCATGAGTCGATCTCGACGACGGTGGACCGGTACGGGCATCTGCTGGAGGGCCTCGACGACGAGATCAGTGACGTCGTCGAGGCCATGCTGTCGGTCCCGGTTCAGCAGCGGTTGAGGGTGGTGCGTGGGGCTTAGGCATCCTCGTCGGGGTGGGGCGGCTCGGAGGGGCCGTCCCACTTCTGCTCCCAGAGGCCGTTGCCGACGATGTGTTCCAGCCGCCGGTTCATCTCATCAATCAGTTCGGGGGCCATGAGCCCTTGGCGGATCAACCAGACGAACTCTCCTGCACGTTCCATGGGGGCCTCGATCACGCCGTCGGGAAGGAGATCGCTCAGTTCGAATCGCGCGCTCGCTCTCGGCCTGTCCGCTGCCTCATCTGCCATGTGTCCCCCGTAGGCATGGGTGCACTCGGGCTGATCGCAGGCTGGATCAGCCCAGGTACAAGGATCCGATCTTCGCGCCCCCCAGGCGGACCCTCATGGTGCCAGGTCGAACAGCTTTGAACTACTGGTTCTGCTCATAAAAATCGCAGGTTAGGCCGCCCTTACTCGGGCCGGGGGGAGGATTCGAAGGCGGCTAGCAGTTTGGCGAGCTGCTCTCGCTGCTTCGGGGTGAACTTCTCAACCTGTTCGACGAGGGCTCGCGCCTCTCCTGATGCGCTCCAGACGGTGTCGATGCCGAGGAACTGCGCGCCGGCGGCGTCTTGGAGGCGCCCAAGGGGCAGCTCGAGGGCTCGGGCGAGCGCCTGGAGCTCTGGGAGCTGTGGGGGGTTGACGGGGAGGTGCTTCTCGAGGCGGTTGATCCATCCGAATTTGACTACCGGTTCACCGCCTTCGGGGGCGATGGTGCGGGCTTCGAGCGCGCGGAGGCTGAGGCGCAGCTCGGCACGGCGGTGCCGGACGAGATCGGACAGGTGCGTCCGCTCGGCGGGCGTCGTTTCGTCCTGTTCGACCATGGTGGTCATCCTGCCATCCCAGGTTGGTTCTCTTGCTGCTGGTGTTCATGGTGCTCGGGTGACAACGCTGTCGTCCGTGCTGTTCAGAGCATTGCGCCATCCCACTAGCTGAACAGAGTGTCCATCCTGCACGACACGGGGCGCCAGGGCATCGAGGCAACTTGACGCAATCCAAACTCCTTGTTCATTTCGATGGACAAGACGTTCACCCCCTGCCATGCTGGTCTTGTTCATCGAAACGAACAAGTTGAACTTGGAGGTGAACATGCCGCCTCGTGACGCCCTGTACCTGCTACCCGAGCGAGACCTGCTCATACGCCTCATGCAACGCACTGGCACCGGGCAGAGGGTCACAGTCCGCGAGCTTGCCGAGCGCGCGGAGATCGCGGTGGGGACGGTCGGCAACCTGGTCAGCGGCGCGCAGAACTGCGTCACACCAGCCACTGCTCACGCGGTCAGCCAAGCGATTGGCGTGGATCTGCCCATCCTCTTCATCCCGGTCGGACGATCAGCCCCTGCACCCGCAGGAGGCATTGCGCCGCTGCCCGAGCAGGCCGCCGTATGAACGAGGTGCGATACATCTACCCCGAAGCAGCGGAGATTCTGCGCGTCGAGGAGACCTGGCTCCGCCGCCACATCAAGAAGCTGCCCCATTCGAAGAAGGGGCGCGTCGTCACGTTCAGCAGTGCGGATCTGGACGCGATTGACGCGCAGTTCCACCACTCGCCGACGTCCGGCCCTCTGGTCACGGCAGGGCCCACTTCAGGGGGCGTACATCCGCTGGCTTCCCTGAGGCCGCTGCCCGGTCGCGGATCACTGCGCCGCGCCTGATCAACGCAATGAAGGGGCCGCTCTGTGCTTGCCGGCCGAGCGACCCCATACGGATCACCTCTCACACCAACGAAAGAGGATCACCGTGAACTCTCAGCCTACCGAACGCCCTCCAGCTGGCCTCATGGTCCAGCGGGACAACGAGGTGGCCGTCACCAGCCTCCTCAACCGCACATCGCTGCACGCGCCCACGATCTTCCCTCGTCCGCATGCCGTCCACGTGGTGGTCAATAACGTCGACGACATCGGGGACTGGCTCACCTCGCTGGGCGGCGAGATCAAGGTCAGGCCATCGGGCGATGGCCTCGAGGTATGGACGCTGCACACGTCGACGCCGCGGCGGGCCGACGGCTCGTCGGTCGCGGTGCTGGTCTCGGCGGTTCTGCCGGAGGGCGAGCTGGTCTTCGACTACATCCGCGCGGCGGTGACCCGATGAACGAGCGCATGCCGGTCGACGGCCCCTTCCGGATCTACGTCACCCGGTTGTCGGGCGGCGCCGCGCTCGACGTGAGCCACATGGTCACCGAACGACTGCTCCAGCTGGCGCGGGACTTCGAGGAGGACCCCGAGGGCGTCGGTGAGCTCCTGACCGACATCGCCGAACTCGACCGTTCCGCGACCGGCGTTGACTCGCACGCCGGCCATGAGCGGGATGAGCGGCTGGAGGGCCTGCTGGAGTCGATCGGCGGCGGAAGGCTGCATGTGTACGGGCGGCAGGTGGTGGCTCTGGCTGAGCGGCTGATGTCGCTGGTCCGGCCGCGGGTGCCGCAGCAGCGTGGGGAGGCGGCATGAATGTCCTCGACGAGACGTCCAGTGCTGCGACGCGGCAGGCCATGCTTCTGGCCGTCGTCACGGAGAAGGACGGGGAATGGACTCCGCCGAAGGTTCACCAGTTGTACCGGGCTCTTGGGATCGCGCCCAACCTGGCGACCGCGCGGAACGACCTGAAGACGCTCGCGCGGCGTGGCTATCTCACGCTGCATGAGACGCCGGGGCGTCGGTACTTCACCCGTTGTGTGAAGGAGGCCGCCGGTGCCTGAGTCCGTGCTGGCCGGGACTACGGCCCCGGCCGCCGGTCGGCGGGTCTCTCCCACCGGCCGCCTCATCCTCCCCGCCGACGCCGACCGCGAACTCTGGCTCCAGACACGGCGCGCAGGTATCGGCTCCTCCGACGTTCCCGCGATCCTTGGCCTCGTCGAGAAAAACCCGCCGGTCAAGGTCTACTACGACAAGCTCGGCTACGACGTCGACGACGCAGGCGAGGCTGCTTACTGGGGCACCGTCAACGAGGAGAACGTCGCTCGCCGCTGGGCCATGCAGTCCCGCTCGGTCATCCGCCGTGTCGGGCTCGTCGCTCACGCCGACCACCCGCACTGGATGACCACCCTCGACCGGCGCGTCACCGAATGCCCGCTCGCCGAGGACGAGCAGGCTCCTTGTGCGCTGGAGTGCAAGACCCGTTCGGCGTTCAAGTCCGCACAGTGGCACGCCGGAGCCCCCGACGACGTCACTGCCCAGGTGCTGTGGCAGATCATCGTCAACGGCTACGAGCACATGCACTACGCCGTCCTCATCGGCGGCAACGACTACCACCAGGGTGTCATTCGCGCCGACCAGTACCGCGACGTCATGGCGGACATCGTCGTCGCCGTCGACCGGTTCTGGACCGAGCATGTATTGGCCGAGGTGCCACCGGAGCCAACCGGGGACGGCGATGCGGTCACCAGGGTGCTGCGCCGTGTCCACCCCACCCGCTCCGGCTCCGTGGACGTCGACATGCACCCGGACGCCTACTACGCGCTCCTCGACTACACCCGGCACCGGCGCGCCGAGGCCGCCGCAAGGAAGTCGAAGAACGAGGCGAAGGCCAGGCTTGTGGCCGCGCTCGGAGCCGCGCAGGAGGCCCGCCTCGACGGCGAGCGGGCGTACTCGCTGGAGCCCACGAGCGCAGCGCCGAAGGTCGACTTCGAGCTAATGGCCGAGCGCTATCCGGACGCCTACGCGGCATGCGTCGCACCGAATCCGACCGAGCGCATCGCCATTGCACAGCAGTACAAGGGGGACATCTGACATGGGCCTGCGCGAGAACGCAGCCGCCGCGGCCGGCCGGACGCCGGTCAGCACTGAGCAGGCGGTCAATGCAGTTGGGGTCCTCCCAGCACCGAACCTGAGCGAGCCCGACCTCGGTGACCTCAGCAAGGATGCTGAAGCCGCACCGGCTGTCGTCGCTTGGTCGCGGGTCATGGGCGAAGTCCGGGCGATCGGCAAGGACCAACGTTTCGATGGCGGCAACGCCGGACGGTTCAACTTCCGAGGCGTCGACCTGGCTCTGAACGCGTTCGGCCCGGCTTGCCGCAAACACGGTGTCGTCGTCGCTCCGGTGAAGATCGAACCACAGTACCGGGACATCAGTACCAAGAACGGCGGGGTCAAGCGGGAGTGCACCGTGCTGGTGACCTACCGGATCTTCGGCCCAGCCGGTGACTACTTCGACACCCAGGCGGCCGGCGAAGCATCGGATTCCGGAGGCCGGTCCACCCCGAAGGCTCAGTCCATCGCGCTGCGGACGCTCCTGCTGTCGGCGGGCCTGGTGCCGACGGAGGACCGGGACGCTGACGCTATGGAGTTCGAGCGGGCGGAGTCTCCCGTCCGGTCGGCAGCGAGCTACGTGGACGAGATCTGTAATCCGCACACGAGTGCCGGGCGGCTGCGGCAGATCCATTACGAGCTGAACAGCACGCGGCAGCTGGGAACGCTGGTGACGAACGAGGTCGGCGAGGAAGAGCAGATCGGCGCGATGGTCGTGCGGATCGGTAAGGAGCGTGCTGCTGGGGGTGGCCAGTGAGCTGGCACACCGGTCGCCTGTGCGGCTTCGACCTGGAGACCACCAGCCCGGAGCCGGAGACCGCGCGGATCGTGACCGCATGCGTGGTCCAGGTCGGCGGCGGCCACCCCACAAACTCCGCGACCTGGCTCTCGGACGTTGACGGCGAAAAAATCCCCGCCGAGGCCGCCGCGATCCATGGGGTGACGACGGAACGGGCCCGCAGGGAGGGCACGGATCTGCGGGAGGTAGTGGAACATCTGCTCGCCGCCCTGGCTCAGGTCGCACTCGCCGGCATTCCAGTGGTGGCGATGAATGCGCGGTACGACGTGACCGTCCTGGACCGCGAGGCCCGGCGGTACGGCATGACGACACTGGGCAAGCTCCTCGGCGGCAACCTGCGGGTCGTCGATCCCCTCGTGATCGATAGGCAGCTCGACCGGTACCGGAAGGGTTCCCGCACGCTGACGGCCCTGTGCGAGCACTACGAGGTGCCGCTGGATGGGGCGCACTCCGCTGATGCGGATGCGATCGCCGCGTGCCGGGTCGCGTGGAGGCAGGGCAGCCGGCACCCCCGCCTCGCCGCGATGTCGCTCGATGAGCTGCACGCCGCCCAGGTCGCTTGGGCGGCCGAACAGGCCGCATCACTGCAGGAGTACTTCCGCCGCAAAGACCCGGCCGCGGTCGTCGAGGGCGCGTGGCCGCTCATTCCCGCACAGGAGGCCCGCGATGTTCGTTAGCCGCAGAACATACGAGGACGCCCGAGGCCGTCTCCGGCAGCGGTGGAGGCAGGTGTTCACGCTCCAAGCCGAAGCCAAGAGGCTGGAACTTGAGCGCGATGCTGAACGGGCTGGGCGCCGGGAGATGCGGGCACTGCTCGCGGTCGCGGAGGAGGACGTTCGGAACCTTGACGATCAGGTCCGGCGCCTCAAAGGCCAGGTCCAGCGGCTCGATGGGCTGCTGCGGACAACACAGCAGGAGCAGGGTGCGGAAGCTGCTCGTCTGGCCAGCCGGCGGGATCGCCTGGCCCGTGGGTGTGCTCGCTACCGGCTCGATCTCATGGATGCCCGGCGGCCGAGGCCGGTACCGCCCGGTGGCAGGACGGTGCACGACCTCACGCGCCATTGCGCAGCGCTCGAGCGTCGGCTTCACGAGTTCCAGGTGGAGCACGACGCCGAGTGCCGCCTGCGGGTGGATGAAGCAGGCACGCTGGCGAAGCTGCCCGGTCGTGAGCCGGGGGTGGCATCGTGATCACCATCCTCATGGCCGGCCTGGAGCTGGGGGCGCTGACGGCGGTGGCGTGGGCAGTGAACGGCCGCCTGATGCCGGTCACGGACCAACTGAGCCACGCCCGACTGGCGCCCGCCCCGCCGTATGCGGGATTCGACCTGACCAACGTGTACGCGGTCCGCTATCTCGCCTGCGGCCCGTGCGGCAGGCTTCACATGCCGCATGAGATCGATGACCAGGCCGGCACTGCACGCTGTGCGGAATGCCAGGTCACCCGGAGTCTGACGTCACAGGAGGCGGCGTCATGACGTTCCCGGACACGCCCCTGGTGCTGACCCTGCTGTTCACCGGTCTCCTGAGCTGGCTCGCTGGCCTGCTCCTCCTGCTCCTCGTCGGCGCCAGGGCCCTGGTATGGCTCGGCCGCTGGTCCGCCGGGCTATGGCGTAGTGAACGGCAGCGGCAGCCCGGTCGTCATCGGTACCGTCCGTCGACCGCGCGGGTGGGCACCGCAGAGCAGGACCAGGTCGCGATCGCCGCCCACGACGCTGGGGACGGTGCCCAATGACCGTCACCCGCACGTCCGTCCCGGCTGCGGCCGGGGCGGGCCCCGCCCCCCGCATTCTGGGCCTCGACCTCTCACTGACCTCTACAGGCATTGCCCTCCCCGGTGGTACCACCTACGTGATCCCCACCCACCGGCGCGACGGCGACCGGCGTCTCCTGACCATCCGCGACGAGATCCGCCGCATCCTCATCTCCCAGCAGCCACACGTTGCCGTGATCGAGGACCTGCCTAAGCACGCCATGGGCGCAGGCATCACCGCGCACGTGCACGGCATCGTCAAGGGCGAGTTGCTGGACTGCGACGTCCCGTACGCCCTGGTCGCCCCGGCCACGCTCAAGTCCTACGCCTCGGACTACGGGCGCGCCACCAAAGAGCGCATGGCCGCGGCCGCCTACCTGGCCGCTGGCGTCTCCTTCTCCCACGACCCGGGTGGTGATCGGTGCGATGCGTGGTGGTTGCGGGCCGCCGGCCTCGACCACTACGGGCACGCCGAGGTCACCCTGCCAGCTGCCCAGCGCGCGCGACTGGCCAAGGTGCGCTGGCCCGAGCTCCGACCGGAGGCAGCACGATGACACATCCCAAGTTCGAAGCCGTACGTGCTCTCCTCCAGCAAGGCCTCACCAACACGGCCATCGGAAAGCAACTGCACATGGAACGGCAGACGGTGGGGCGTATCCGTCAGGGACTCGGAATTCCCGATGTTCCGCAGCAGCCTCTCACCCTCGAGGAGAAGTGGCGAGCCAGCATCGAACCTGCCCCTGGCGGGCACTTCAAGTGGACAGGGGGGACGGCCAGCTGCAGTGGAACACCGGTTCTCCGGTATCGGGGAAAGACGTACAGCGCAGCTGGCATCGCATTTCGGATCCGCAATGGGCGTGATCCCGAAGGATATGCGCGAGCCGACTGCGGCATGCCCCACTGCGTGGCCCCCGACCACGTGGACGACGCCACCGCCCGCATGCGAACCCGCGAGCAACTGAGGTATCTCAAAGGCGGCCACGCACGACCAGCACTGTGTCGCCACGGCCATGACCAGGTCGATCACGGCCGGTACGAGGCCGACGGCCGCGCGTACTGCGGAGCCTGCAAAATCCTGGAGAAGCGACGCCAGAGGACGGACGCATGAACTCATTCAGCAGCGACGCCACAAGGCTCGGATGGGGTTGGCGTAGTTCCGCAGCTTGCCAGGGGGTCGACCCCGAGTTGTTCTTCCCTGTCGGCCACGACGCCCACGCCATGCAACAAACCGAGGACGCAAAGGAAATCTGCCGCCGCTGCCCTGTTGCCCTCGAGTGCGGGTCATGGGCGCTGACTTCCGGCCAGGAGTACAAAGTGTGGGGCGGCTTGGAAGAACGCAAACACCGCGCCGCTCCGAACAGCGACGATGTGACGTCGCTGTTTTTCTCCCGAACGAAACCGCTTCCTGGCGGCCATCTGCAGTGGACGGGGTATTTCGCCAGGCGCGGTACGCCCGTGCTGCGTGTCGGCTCCCGGAACTGCTCGGCCTACCGGGTTGCCTTCAGTGTTCATCACCATCGCGAGCCCCAGGGCAGGGTCACATCGCACTGCGGCCTACGGGGGTGTGTGGAGCCCAGCCACATGGAGGACGAAACCATCCGGGCTGAGCAGGCGGCATGACAGCCCGCTGGCCGCCTGCCGAACTTGCCGGCCTGCATGTCGACCTCGGACAGCCCAGCAACAAATGGTCCCTCCGCGGGCCATGGCTCCGGGTTCCGACGGCTGACTACAGGTGCGGGTGCGGCTGGACGACCAGCGCCTCCGGTACCGGCGTACTCGCCATCGCCAACGCCATCAACAACCACCAACCCGACTGTCCTCTGACCTGACCGATCGCGGCCCCGGGGTGGGGTGACACCCACATCCCCCGCCCCGGGCGCACCAACCAACTCGAGGAGAACACGTGGGCATGTACCGCTCCACTTACGTTGCGTACGGCTTCCGGATTCCCGACACGGGCAGCCCGTGTGAAATGGCCGACCGCCTGGACGCTCAGCTCACGGACCCCTGTTTCCCTGACGTCGGCCATATCCAGGCCGGCGACTACGACCAGGACATGACCTTCCTCGTCACCGAGTGCACCGAGGTCGAGCTGGGCGAGTTCAAGGCGACCATTTGCCGAACCACCGCCGAGCAGTGCGCCATCTGGAACGACCAGCTCGTCAAGGCCGCCGAGGCAATCGGCCTTGACGAAATCCCCGATCCGGGGTGGCTGGTCATTCCCGATCTGAGCTGAAGTCCCCACGCGCCCCCGCGGAGGGCGCACCGGCCCGGGTCGCTCAACTGGTAGAAGCAGCCGCCTTAAAAGCGGTTCAGTGCGAGTTCGAATCTCGTTCCGGGCGCTCGATTCACTGACTCCGAAGAGGGGTGAGCGGTCATGCCGTACAAGGATCAGGACAAGCAACGGGCGTACCAGCGTGCCTGGGCGGTGAAGAAACGCGCAGGCAACCGCGCTGCCTATCTCGCCGGGAAGTCATGCGCCGTCTGCGGCTCAACCGAGAGCCTCGAAATCGACCACATAACCCCGGCGGACAAAGTCTCACACAACATATGGACCTGGTCGCCTGTTCGACGGTTCGCGGAACTCGCGAAGTGTCAGGTGCTGTGCCGGATCTGCCATGACCGCAAGTGTCTGAGCGAGGGCAACAACCGAGTCCTCACCCACGGTACGCGTTCTCGGTACGAGAAGGGCTGTCGGTGCTCGCCGTGTCGGCGTGCGAACGCGGAGCATGCTCGCCGCGTGCGGGCCAACCGGCGTGCACGGGTGCAGACCGCGCTGGAGTTGGACGCGATCGGCCGGGCCGCGATGGAAGGACGGGCCCGGTGAGCGGCCGGGCGCAGCCGAAGCGCCGGCACCTGACCGGCGCTGACCGTTCCGAGGCGGCGGCGCGTCTGGCGCGTCGGTACGAGGCCGGTGCCACGGCGCAGGGTCTGGCCGCGGAGATGGGGCGGTCGTACACCCTGGCGCGAGCCCTGCTGCTCGAGGCCGGCGTGACGATGCGACCAAAGGGCGTGCCCAAAGGCGCTAAACGCGGGGGCACGCGGTGAGAGGTCGATGGGGCGAGGTGGAGCTCCGGTCAGGCAGCGCGCTTCGGGTCGGGCGCGATCTTCGCCACCCATTCACGCGTGAAGCCAGTGAGCTTCGCCATGTGCGACGGCCCCTTGCCGGCGGCCCGGCCCTCGACGAGGAGCGCACGCAGCTCGGCGTCGGCCGCGTTGAAGGCCTTCTCTGCCCGCGAACGCTTCTTCGCCGCCGTCTCGATCTTTGCGTCCAGCTCATCCATGGCGCCCATGTTGCCATGCGCGATCGCGTTCCTGCCACGCGATCGCGCACAGCGGTCGCGAACTTCGACCGCGAACGCTATTCTCATATCAAGGCCACGCGGAGCCCGCCCTGAGCTGGGGTTTCCTCGACCTGCCCTGATCAGCACGAAGCGAGAGAAGACAGCCCGTGGGAATCCGCTTGATCGTCGAGGCGCTCCAGGGCGCGCCCGAGGCCCTGACGCACCGGGAGAAGCTCCTCCTCGTCGTCCTGGCCGAGGACGCCAACGACGACACCCGCATCACGTGGAACAGCGTGGAACGGCCGGAGGTCCTGCGCGGCGCCAAGGTCAGTCGCTCTCAGCTCTACGCCGTCCTGAAGTCCCTGACGGCCAAGGGGGCTCTCACCAAGCTGTCTGCTGGCCAGAAGAACGGCTCGGCCAAGTACAAGATCGCCACCTTCGAGACCCCTCAGTGTCCGAAAATCCCTGACGCTGAGCGCCCTCCCCAGTGTCCCGGTTCTCCTGACACTGACGACACTCAGCGTCCCGAAAACCCGGACACTGACGGCGAGGCCCAGTGTCCCGAAAACGCGGACACTGATCCGTCTCAGTGTCAGGAAATCCGGGACGTCAGTGTCCCGGAATCCGGGACGCCTACCCCTCTTTACCCCTCCTCAACTACCCCCTCAGCTAGCAGGCAAGAGGCGCCCGCCTCCGACGCCCACGGGTACGGCATCCCAGAAGCAGCCCGCCCGCTCGTCGACGGCCTCACCGCAGCAGGCGTCATCGTCCGCTGGCCCTTCAAGGGCAACGGCTGGTTCCCCGTCCTGGCGCTCATCGACAAGACCGGCGTCCCCGCGATGGTCGACCACGCCGTCAAGGCCGCATCGAGGACCCCGGTCGACTCCGCCCGGTACTTCATCCGCGGCTGGAGCGAGCTACCGCCCCTCCCGCTGCCCGGAGCCCACCGCCCGCAGCTGCGAGCCGTCTCCGGCGGCTACCAGCCCTTCCAGTGCCCACCCGAATCCGCCTACCTCAACGACCAAGGGTTCTGACCATGGGAGAACCGCAAACCTTCCGCGACCATCGCCCCTCAATGCTCGCCCGCCTCATGGCAGGAATCGCCCAGCACAGCCCCGACACCCCACCCGGCCCCACCGACACCACCCTCACCCCCGACGATCCCGGCCACCCCGACTACCACCGCCGCCAACGCGCCCAGTTCGCCCTCGCCCGCTGGGAGAACGCCACCCCCTACCGCTACCAGCGCGCCACCGTCACCCACCCCGACATCGCAACCTGGGCCGACCGCGCCGCCGCCGACATCCGCGACGCCGGCTTCCTCGTCCTCATCGGCGCCATCGGCACCGGCAAGACCCACCAGGCCTACGGCGCCCTCCGCCGCATCGCTGCCGCCGGCCCGAACCGCTTCGAGTTCATCGCCACCACCGCCCCCGACATGTACGGCCGACTCCGCCCCGGCGGCTCCGACAAAGGCATGGAGCACGAGATCCGGCGCCTGTCGACCGTGCCGCTGCTCCTCCTCGACGACCTCGGCACCGAGAAGCTCTCCGAGTGGACTGAGGAGGCCACGTACCGGCTGATCAACGAGCGCTACAACCAGTGCCTTCCGCTGATCGTCACCACCAACCTGCCCGTCCGAGCGCCCCTCGGCGACCGCGGCAAGCCCACCGGTCCCGACCTCGTCACCCGGCTCGGTGACCGCCTCGCATCCCGCCTCGCCGAAGCCACCACGGTCGTCAGCCTCACCGGCCCCGACCGGCGCCGACCCGCGAGGAACGCCGCATGACCGAGGCATCCCACCGCCGCACTTGGCGCCCTGACGGCCCCGGCAGCTTCCAAGCGCCGCCAGAGGTCCACGCCGTTCACGACCGAACCGGCCGCCTCTGGAAACGCATCGGCACCCGCTGGACCACCACCGGAAGCCACTTCATCCGCTGGCGCACCCTCGTCGCCGACCACGGCCCCCTCACCGAAGCACCCGACACCCGAACCAGGAGCCCACACCATGACCAGTAACCCCGCCGACATCATCCGCGCCGCCGCCGAAACCCTGCGCACGAGCCCCTGCCTGCGTGACGACGCTCTCCTCTGGCTGCTCGTCGAAATCTCCATGCACCACACACCAGACCCCGACAACCCAAGGCTCTGCAGCCGTGACGGCGACCCCTGGCCCTGCGACGACACGCTGTCCGCTCAGAAGGCCGCCGAGATGGTCAACGTCGAAGGCCCCGCCCAATCCGAAGCCTGCGCCCGGTGCAACCAGCCCTTCGACCCCACCGACAAGCGATTCGACGGCCGCGCCCGCCACAGCACCACCCCGTTCTGCCGCCACTGCGTCGACCGATGCCATGAGTCCACAGACGCCAGCCACCAGTGCGCCATCTGCCGTTAACCCACCGCCCAGGAGCCCACACCATGGCCGACCGCATCCGCCTCGACGACCTCACCGACCCCGACCTCGAACGCCTCTACGCCGAACTCGAAGCACACCGCGAATTCACCGACCAGATCAGCGTCGAAGCCGACAACTGGACCGAGACCAACGGCGAAAGCCTCGTCAACCTCCGCCACTGGCTGACCGAGCTCCGCAACACAGTCGACGACCTCCACAACCCGCCCAACGCCTAACCGCAACAACCGGAGGCACCCTCATGAACCACCGAACTGGCACCGCCATAGCCGCGACCGGCGCCATCCTCATGACCGCCGCCGCCGTTCAGGTCGGCCGTAGCGACCAGTGGCGCCAGGCCGCCACCTACACCGTGGCCGCCGTGCTGTTCGCCGTCCTCGCGGGTCACGAGCGTCGTGAGGAGCGGCTGCGTGTCGTGCTCGTCCAGGCCAACCGTGCCGCCCCCCTGATCGCGCATCGGCCGGCAGAGGCGGAGGGGCAATGGCCGTGGTGCTGCGAGCTGTGGCTGCACACAGTCGGCCAGGAGCACAACGAGAACTGCACGACCCTCAGCGAGCCATGACGAGCCCGCGGTGCCGTCTGTGTGGGCGTCTGCTGGCCGATCCGGCCTCGCGGGCCGTGGGATCGGCCCGGTCTGTTTCAGGCGCTCCAGCGGCCGCACAGAGCGTCAGGCGGTCCGGCCGAACCCGACTGCCACGTCTGCCCCGGACATCCCGGGTCAGACCGAACTCCCTCTCGTCCCGCACCAACCCGCCCTTTGGAGCCTGCAATGACCACCTGCCACGACGACACACAGCCCGACAACGCCGAGTACTACCGCTGCGACCACTGCCGCGAGCCCATCACCGGCGACATGGTCCGTCTTTTCCGGCTCGACCGCCTCGGCGAGCCGATGCCGGCCTGGCACTGGGACCAGGACCGGCCGTGCTGCCGGGCCGCAGCCGGCACCGTGCGCGCCGAGAGGAACACCCGATGAGCTACCCGCACCTGTTCACCACACCCGGCCTCGGCCGAATCGCCGCCGAGATCGACGCCGAACGCGTCCGCCAGGACGCCCACTTCGGCGAGCAGAACCACCCCGATATCGACCCCCGCGACATCGGCGTCGTCACGCAGCACTACTACGCCAGCCGCGCCGACATCTGGAAGGACGTGAACAAGGAACGCGCCACGCCAGCCGTGACCCCCGGCCGCTGCACCCAGCACCCGGACACTCCGCACACTCACACCGCATGGGACGGCGTGCTGCTGGAGGAGGTCTACGAGGCGCTCGCGGAGGGCAACCCGGAGAAGCTACGCGCCGAGCTGGTCCAGGTCGCCGCGGTCGCCTGCGCCTGGATCGCCGCCATCGACCGGCGCACCACCGAGGTCAGGAGAAACCAGTGAACCCCGACCCGACGCACTTCGAGCACTGCCTGGCCCACGAAGGCCACTGGTGCAGCTGCGGCACATGGGCGAGGTACCTGACCGCTGACGACCAGCCGGCCCCGCCCCCGAGAACTCATGACACTCGCCGCCCGGCCGCCGACCGCGGCCGGGCCCGACCGAAGGACACCGATGACCGACCATGACGCCGAACAGCTCTGGGAACAGAACGAGTGGCGCGTGCAGGAGCTCTTCCCATCTGGGTGGGGGGCCATTGACAGCAGCTACGACCGCACTGTGGCGCTCAAGCGCATGGCCAACCTGCGGGCGTGCTATCCGGACGCGCGGTTCCGATTCGTGCGACGTACCACCACCGAAACCGTGGACACGGAGTCCGACCAGTGAGCACGCGGGACTTGATCGCCACCATCGCCGCCGCAGCCGGCCAGATCGCCATCATCCTGACCGCCATCCTCGGCCGCCGCAGTACCAGAGGCGCGCCGTGAGCGGCATATCCAGCAGTCCCCGGGGCGAGCACAAGCCCGCCCCGGGGCGCACCTGGGAGACCCGCGTGGTGCGTATCGAGGTGGTCGTCGAAGACGACGCTCCGGACCCAGCTCCGCCGAACCGGTCTACCCGCCGCGCCATGGCCCGCGCCCAACGCAAGGCCCAGAGACACCAGACGCGCCAGCCGCAAGAGCCGCCAGAAGGGGCCTAGACGGCCATCTGAGCGCCGTGGACGCCGCGAACGCCCCCGGGCCGCCTGGCGGCTCAGATCGTCCGTCCGGCACCCATCCAGCCATTCGCCACATCGGCACCGAGAGCGAGGCACCATGAACAACCCGCCGCGGGCAGCAGAGTTCGGCCAGCCATTCGTCCTGCAGCGCGACCACGACATCAGCGGCGTCAGCGGCACCGGCATCGTCGCCGACGGCATCGTGTGGCCCGACGGCACGGTCTCCGTCCGATGGCGCGGCCCACACCCCTCCACCGTGGCCTGGGACCGCCTCGAGGACGCCATGGCCGTACACGGCCACGCCGGCGCCACCCGCATCATCTGGGCCGACCCCGAAGACACCCGTCCGGACACACCGCTGCCCCTGTCCGGATCGTGTCCCACCTGCACAGACGTCCTCCCAGGGGACGATGAGCCGGACAGCCTGCGGACACCGCCGGACCCCATCCGCCGCCAGTACGCCGACGCCATCCGCGCGGCCCAATGGGCACCCCCCGACCACCGCACCGAAGCCATCACAGACGCCGTCCTCGCCGTCCGCGACCGCGCCATGGAGGTACTCACGGCCGCCCTGGCGCAGCGGCGCAGCCTCGTCCTGGCATTCGGCCTCGAGAACCGCGACCTTCGCGAGCGGCTCAGCCGGATCCGCGCATACGCCGGCCAGCTGGCTGACAACACTGTGCAGGCCCAGGTCCTCAGCCTCCTCGAGGCACCACAAACCGCCGGCCACGAGCGCCCCGCCCTCCCGCGCCGGCAGGACTCATGACCAGCGACAACGCCCCGCTCTGCCTGTGCGGCCACCGAGGTGACAAGCACAACTCGATCACCGCCCTCGGCGGCGTGCAGTGCCGCTCCTGCCCCGTCGACGACGAAGGCCGCTGGCGCCACCTCTACACACCAGACGAACGCCCCGAAGCACAGCACCGGCTGCTACGCCACCCACTGCCAGGCCGCGGCCACCCTCGAGCAGATCCGCGCCCTGGCCGCCCAGCTCGCCGAGACCGGTGCCAGCTGCCTCTGGCAGTGCGGCGCCACCGAAATCGCCGACCGCATCACCACCGCCCTCGACAACAACGGAGGTTGACCATGGCCACCCCGACCCGCCCCCAACTCGGCGCGCCACTGACCGACCGCGAACTCGAGATCCTCGAAGCCGTCAGCCACGGCCACTACATCGCCAGCATCGCCGCGCGCATGTTCCTGTCCGAGAACACCGTGAAGACCCACCTGCTGCGCATCAACATCAAGTTGGGCGCCCGTGGCAAGACCCACGCCGTGGCCATCGCCTACCGCCGCGGACTCCTGGACACCTACACCGAGCGGACAGCCGCATGACCAGCACGGACACGATCCGGATAGGGCTCCGCCTCCGCCGCGCCCTCCCCGGAGCATTGCTCCGCGCAGCGCATCGGGTGGCTAGCCACCACGTCTACCTCTCCACCAGCTGCTTGCACGGCGATCACGGCTACTGCCAGCGCCACACCGGACTCAGCGGCAGCAAGACGCCTGCGGTCTGCAAGTTCTGCAAGGCGCCCTACGTCTGCCCCTGCCACTCAAAGGACGCGCGACCATGAGCGACCCGACACACGCTGACGTGTGCCTCATCCACGAGACCCACTGGTGCACCTGCGGGACCTTCCAGCGCTACCTCGACACGGCCCGAGATGACTCCGAACCAGCGGAAGACAGCGGTGAGTAGGCCCGGCCGGCGGTGCCCGTCATGGCGCTGGTACCGATGGCGGCCCGTCCGCTGCTCCTGGCCCGCCGACCACACCCCGGGGAGCAGGTGGCACTGCGCCGAGCGCTACGCCACCGTCTGGCCCGTACGACCATCACCCGGCCCGCGAAGCACGTGGTGCGACTGCAACGACCCTCAGGGCCGCCACTCCTCGCGGTAGTCCGGGTGATCGACGTACGGCAGGGCGAGCAGCCGCATGTGATGCAGCCACATGTCCTCGTGGTCCGGTCCGCCCCAGGTGTCCTCGATCAAGCGTCGCTTAGCCTCGACCTCGGCGAGGACGCGGGCCGGGTCATGCTGGGCGATGTGGGCAGCGTCAGCCATACTCTTCGGGTCATCCGCTGGCCCGGTGCCGGCTACGCAGATGGGCTTGTCCACCGTCCCAGCCGCCACAAACTCTTCTCCGAAGTGCTGGCCCGGCAGGTTCCATACCTTGTCGGGGTTGTAGCGCCACGGGCCGGGCGTCGCTGCGCTGGCCACCCGCTCGTCCTCGTCGAAGCGGGCGCGGAGGAACGCCTCCAGGTCGACGCTCACCACATCACCATCCTTCCGGAGCCAGGACATCACTGCCGGCTTACTGCGGGCGGGCAGGCGACCGGGCCGCAGTGTCGTCGACATCCTGCATCAGCTCTTCCATGTGCTGCTCCGTGCGGATACCTCCGGGCTGGTCGACAGCGCCGAGGATGTGCTGCACCAGCGCCTTGTAGGTGAGCAGTGACCAAGCCAGGTCATTGATGCTGTGCTGAGCAAGATGCGCGACGGCCTCTGCATCACTCGCAAAAGGTGCCCTGTCCCAGCGCACTGGGCACCACTCGACCGGGCACCCCTCGGCCGTGCCGCCATAGGCAATCAACTCGTCCATGCGTGGAAACCTATCGCCAGCTCGGAGCCCTCACGCCGCTTATGGCCTGATCACTTGCCGTGCGCCGGGGACTCGGGCCCAGGGCCGGCGGGCGGCCGTTGGGGCAGCTTGGCGTCGGGCCGTCGGAGGTACCAGGCGATGAAGTCCTTGATGACGCCGGCGCGGTCGCCGCCGGGGGCGCGGGCGGCCAGGTCGGCCCAGTCCTCGTCTGAGATCCGGACTGATCGGTGCTGGGTGCGGGGGGCGTTTGGCATGGGCAAACAGTACGCGGTGTACGTACAGGAAATCCAGAGAACCCCTTGTGGTGTACGTACACCTCGCGCTATGGTGTACGTACACCAAGTGTCAGGGGGAACCGTGAAGCTCACCGCCATCCGCCGCACCATCACCGCCGCACTCCGCGCCACCAAGGCCCTCGGCTACCGCACCCTCTCCGGCCTCGTCGCCCACTTTGTCGACACCGGCCGCCTCCTCCGCACCGGCGACATCCTCGACCGCCTCGGCGCCGACCTCCCCGACGGCCAGCGCTCCTGGTACGGCCGCCACGTCGCCAAGGCCTACCGGACCGCCCACCTCGGCGCCGAGCCCCTCATGGTCTGGGCGCAGCACCGCACCACCGGCAAGTGGATTCACGTCCACGTCTACGCCCCCGCCGACCCCGCCCTGTACACCGCGCTCCGCACCTACAAGGCCACCCGACACTTCACCGACCGCACCCTCTTCACGGAGGCCGCATAGACCAACTACACGGCGCAGCACACGGCCCAGACCAGCAACGCGAACAGCAAGGAGAAGCCCATGCCGGAGAGCCCTCTCGTCGGCGAACGAGTCACATACAAGCTCGGACGCCACACGGTGAACGCCACGGTCGTCCTGCTCATGAACGAGGCCGGCCAGGTCGGCGTCGTGGCCGACGGAGACCAGACGGGGAGCGTCCACTACATTCGCGTTGCACCCGGACTGACCGTCCAGGCGCCGGACATCGACAGCCTGCACGCCGCCGCCCTCTACGAGAACCAACTACGCACCGCCTGCATCGCCGAGGCCGCCCGCCGCCGCACCTGAAGCCGCTTCTCCACCCGGCGGCCACTCGCCGCCGGGCCCTCAGACCCCTGGAGGGGATCATGCGTCTTTCGTGGCCCAACCTGACCTGGCGCAAGGCCAAATGGCCAGACGGGGCATATCACGCAACGAGCAGTGACGGTGCCTGGAAGTACACCCTCGTCCACATCGGTAGGCAATGGCGCCTCAGCGTCAAGCAGGGCAACGACCGTGCCATCTGCGCGACCGGCAACACCACTGACGAGCTCCAGCGTCTCGCCGACGACCACGCCGCCGCACACGCGACTTGACCGCCCCGCTCCGGCGGATGCGGTCCGGAGCCGTATCCGGGCCGCATCCTCCTCGACGAGCAGCTCGTGTGACCCACCGCACGCCGCTTGTGCACTGTGCTGGCAGAACTCTTCTGCGGGGCGCGCCACTATCACAACACGAACACGTATCCGGGCATGTTTGATCGAATACGCCCGCGATCATCCGCACGTCGGCAGACTCGATCACCGCATCTTCAACTCAAGGAGCACCCATGACCGAGCGCAACTCACAGCCGCCCTTCGATCGCCTCGCTGACGGCATCGAAGAGGTGACCGAAGCCGCTGAAAAGGCCACCCAGGCTATGCAGGACCTGACGTCCGCCGTGCAAGCCGAAGCCAACGACGAGCAGTAGAGCTCGACCGGGCCCGCCCGGCCCACGACCGGGCGGGCCGGGCGCTTCAGGTGGAGTAGAGGCCCCGGACACGTCCGGGAGGTGTCCGGGAACTACTCGTCCGCGGGTAGGCGGCGAGCCAGCCGCCCGGCCAACTCGTCCGCCACCTGCGCTGCAGCGCCCTCCCCAACCGCGCAGGATTGCAGCAGTGCCACCACGGCCCGCATCTCGCCCAGCGTCGCCAGCGGCAGCCGCTCGCCCTGGTCCTCAATCAGCGCCCACAGGCGCGTAACGTCGTCCACGGCACGTTCAACCGGGTGCAGGAGCGCGTGGTCACGACCGGTCCACTACACCGCGCTGTTGGTCCGTCGGCGTGGGCTGTCCGGGTGCGTGTCCGGATACCTCACTTTCAGGTCCCGGAGTGACTCCCAGTCCCATTCCACCTTGATCCGGGCTCCTGCCAGTGGGTACCGCGGGCAGTGAATCCCGTCCCATTGCTCACTGAAGTGGCTTGGGCCAACTTGCGGGTCTTCGAAGGAGGGTTGGCCACACGAGGCGCAGAGGTAGATGGTGCCGTTGTAGGTACGAATGGACGTCATGGGCCGACCTCGCTTTGGTTGGGATGAGGTGACGCTAGCCGGGTTTGACGGCGAAGATCGGGATGCGCCACCCAGTAGCCGCGAAAGAAGATCTTTCCGAAAATTCTTTCCAATCGAACATTCGGGCACCATTCCGCCACAGCTCGGCGCGCCGCATCACCGGCGCCGCATGATGCGCCCCTCAACCGCACCACCAGAGGAAGCTCATGCGCGCACGCATCACCGCCTCAACCGTCCTCCTCGCAGCACTTGCCGGCTGCACCAACCAGGCCACCCGGGCCGAGATCGAGACGCGCTGCGCCCAGGCAATCGCCGACCGGTCCGACGGCGACAAGACCAAGCCGGCCGCCTGCGAGCCCCTGCGAAAGGACGACTACGAAGCACTCGTCATCAGCGTGGGCCTACGCGACGCGGGCGTCGTCGGCGATGATGGCCGCATCGACCCCGGCGGCCTCCTCGGCACCACGGAAACGTCGGAGGCGCCGGCTGGCGAGTAGCTGCCAGACAGCACGGAGCCCCCGCCTCAGGACAGGAGGCGGGGGCTCCGTACTACTGGGCGGTCTGGCCGCTCCCCGGGCACGTGGACCGATCGTCCGGTGCCTGGTGGTGCGCCACCTGCTCACCCGGCTCCGCCCCCACGACCTGGCCGCAGGCCGGGCAGTTCCCAGCACACATCCCTGGATCGAACCGCATGAACCCCTCCTCATCGAGCGTCCATCGGAAGACGCACAGATAATGGGGGTTAGCAAAGATCAACTGCTAGACCGCCTCTGGCAGCTCACGGCTCCCGCTCGGCCGCTCTTGCCCGGACCGCAGGGCGTACTCGAAGACACAGAAGATGCGCGAGCCATTGTGGAAGTTCACCCCGAACCCCGGGTACATGGTCGGGGAGGTCCCGTGAGAGTACCCGTACGCCTCGGCGATCTCCGGGTTCCTTGAGTTGATGAGAGCCCCTACCAGATACAGCTCCGCGCCCTTGACGGGGATCTTCCCGCCCTGAACCAGCTCGGGCAGCGAGACCTCGGCCGGCGGCTCACCATCCACGGGGGCCTCGTCGACGGGGTTGCCGTCCGCGTCCTCGAACTTCTCTCCATCGGCACGGGCGTAGGTGATGCCTGTCCAGATCTGTGCTCCGGTCGTGAACTCGATCTTCAGGCCTGAGGGTCGTCTTGTGCCCTCGTTCCACGGCTCCACCGTCCGGATGTCTGGGGCCTGAGCCAGGGCCTTGACGGCGAACTCCTGGAATCGCGCGGGTCGCATTTGTGATCATTCCTTCCGTGGAGACCGAGCCAGTCTAGGGAGACGCACCGTCCGATTGCTCGGGAGTTACTCAGACTGCTGCTCCCCGGAGCCCAGGTTCTGCTGCTTCGGCCGGCTCTTTCCTGACCCCGAGTAGCCCTTGGCGATGTCCTGCACAGTGGAGAAGCTGATGCCGAGCTCTGCGCCAACCGAGCGCAGGGACGCGCCGTCACGGGCGAGCAGCTCGTTCACGGCCTGTTGCCGCGCTTCTTTGAGGCGCTTGTTCTGACTCGGCATGCGCTTGAGGACCTCGCCCAGCGCGACGGCCCGCGCCTTTGGGTCGGCAATCTTTTCGAGCTCATCGAGGGCGTCGAACACTCGCTTCGCCTCCTCGCTCAAATCCGGCCTCTTTCTTCGGGCGGGCCGCTTCCCTCACTGTAGGGGAACCCCCTACAGTGAGGGAAGGCAGTCCACGCACTGCTCATGAGTCGGCCCCGGCCCGGCGCTGCAACGCCACATGGACCGGGGCCAGACCACCCACAACAGCGACGAAGGAGTGGTCCGCCATGGAGCGTACCCACACCCCGGCCGAAGACGACCACAACCCCACCGGCCGCTCTCACCCGATCGTTGACGAGCCCGCCACGCCCGAAGCCTGCGCCGGGGACTACCAGGCTGGATCCGGCGCTCGCACCGTCGAGGTGAAGCGGCAGCGCCTCAGCCGCAGCAAGGCGCGCAGCTGATGATCTACGCCGTCTTCAACGCCGACGACCAAGTCCTCGAGGTGTTCACCGACGCGTGCGGCGCAATCGATCCCCTGCACCTCGCCGTCAAGGCACTCCACTCCACCCACAGCAACGTTGCCGGCGCGTTCGTCGCCACTCTCTGCACCCGACACATGGAGCCCTCCATCAGCTGCCGGACCTGCCAGGCGCAGCTGAGGTGCGAGTCGTGTGAGTGGCCGAGCAAGGCCTGCGCCGAGCACCGCTGATCCCCCCGACCGCCGGGCCCGCCACTCTCCTCGCCGGGCCCGGCCCTCCTCCGCCCAGGAGCAGCACGTGAAACGCTTGAAGGTCCGCTTCAGGGCCCGAATCGTCTGGTGGGCCAGCCTCATTCCGATCGGCGGGGCCGCGGCCGGCATGACCGGCTGGTCCCTCTACACGGTCGCCCACGGCGAATACGGCGTCCCCCATCTCCTCGCCATCGGCACGGCCGCCGTTTTCGACGGCACGGCCATGGCCTGCCTCTTCCTCGCAGGGCAGGCCATCCGCGAACGGCGCTCAGCCCTTGGCCCACACTGCGCCACCCTTGGCCTCGCCGCCGTCTCGATCTACCTCAACCGCCTCCACGCCAACCTCATCCATGGCGGCACTGGCGCCTTCCTGCTCTTCGCCACGCCCACCGTCGCCCTTCTCCTCCTCGCAGGGCTGTCATGGTCTGCGACCCGCTCACGCCTTCGCGCCGAGGACGGCGAGAAGCCCGCGACGCTGCCTCGCCTTGGCGTCTGGGGCTGGTTGCTGGCCCGGGAGGAGGCGTGGGCCCGGACGAAGAAGCACGTGGTGGAACACGTGGTCAGCCCTACCGGCCCGCCGGCAGAGCCTGAGCCTCGCCCGCAGCCAACACGGACGTACACCGCCACCGAAAGGCTGCGTGAGCGGTTCTCCGCGATGGACCCCGCTAAGGCCATCGAGATCGTGCACGAATCGCAGCCGGGACTGACGCCGAGCGAACTCGCCTCGCTGCTCATCCGGTACGGCGTGATCGTGGACGCCGTCCAGGTGGCTCTCGTCCTGCACGAAGACAGGCCACACATCACCGTGCAGCGCGGCGATGCGCCGACTGATGCCGGTGCTGCGCCTCACGATGCGCCGCAGGTCGGAGCCTTGCCGCCGGTCTCCAAGACACGAGCCATCCTGGACGCCGCATCATGCCTCGGACCGGATGCACGGGCCGCGGACATCGCCAAACGGGCTCAGAGTCTCAGCCGCCTTCCCGTCGACCCCGCGTACGTCCGCACGGTCCTGTCCCGCGAAGCCAGGCGTGCGCGCCAGGCGGGCCAGGAGCAGCTGGTGATCGACGGCGTCGGCAAGGGCGGGGGCGGATACGCATGACCATCCTCCCCTGGCTCTGGCCCATCGACGCCTTCCTCGCCGCCGCCGGCCTCATCGCCTGCGCACTCCGCGCATCTGGCCGCGCCGTACTCCCCGCCCTCATCGCCGTATCTGTCGTCACCATCGCCGCCCTCTTCACGAAGTGAGGCAACCGTGTTCGAAGCCCTGCTGTTCTCCGTCCTGGTCTTCATCGTGCTCGCCTGCGACTCGGATGCCCCCCGTGCCCTGCGTCAGATTGCGGCCGGACTGGCAGTTGTCGCCGTGATCCTCGCTGTCTGGGTCCGGTGACACTGTGCCCGAGCCCATCACGCCGACCCGCGTCATCCCCGCCGGCCAGCCCATCCCGACCGCCCCGCCACTGCTCCCCGCGCCTCCCGGCACGACGGACCTCCCACCGTGGCGCACCGCTGCTCCCCCACCCCCGCCGCCCCCGGTCATCCCGCCCCCAGTCCCGCCGAGGGACTGGCTGCCACCCACGCCCCCGGCGACACCGCTCGAGGTACGGGTCGTCGTCGACCTCGTCGGACCCCAGCCAGATCCCGAACCGAGCTTCTGGACTCGCCTTTGGGAAGTACTCGCCCCGCACGTACGGCCCGTGCAGACGTTCGTCGGCGGCGTCATCGCCCTCCTACAGATGCCCTGGGGCTACAGCATCGCCACCACCTGGGCCTACACCGTCCACGAGTCCCGCAGCTTCGGCATCCCCGTCGCCTACGCCCTCAGCCTCGGCCCTCTCGGCGCTGCCCTTGCCGCCGAGCGGCGCGCCAGCGGCACTCTGCGCCAGCTCATCGCCCGGACGGGAATCGTCGTCACGCTCATCGGCGTCATGGGCGCCATCGATTTCTACGACCCCGTCACCGCCCTCACCGGAGTCCACCGATGAACACCACCATCACCCTCGCTGGCGCCGGCATCGACCTCAGCATCCTCTACCTCAACCTCAAGCCCTGGTGGAAGGGCGGACGAAACCCCAAGGACCTGGCTCCCTTTGGCGGCTACTTCCTCTTGGGATCCGTCTCCACAATGTGCGCGGGCGGCGTCCTCGGCTGGCTCGCCAGTTGCTCCGCCGCAGGGGTAAACCGCGTCGGCGACACGGTGGTACACGGAACGACGGGCGCAGCGCCAGGCGGCGCCATCGCCCACGGCTCTCTCGGTGCCCTCACCTCAGAGGGTGGCGTCGTCGTTCTTCTCGCCACCGTCGCCGCAGGCGCCGCCTGGCGGCTGTCGGGCAAGGCCGACCGGCGGCGCATGGTCGGGGGAGCGGTCTGCGGGACGTCGCTTACCTTCACGGCCGGGGTGGCCGGAGCCCTCTACTGGCTGCCCGGCGCCGTCAACGGTCTGGGCGCGACTCTGCGCTCCGGTCTGGAAGGCGCATGGACACTGTGAGCCGCCTCCAGTACATCGCGACGCGCCTGACGGAAGGCTCCGCCGCGCTCGCCCGGTGGATCACCAGGGGGGTCTGCGCTTGGTGTAAGCGTGGTTACCGCGACGACCTGACCGGATGGCGCGCTGCCCTCGGACCAGCCGTCCGTACGGTCCTCGTCCTGGCCGGGGTGGGGGAAGTCGGGGGGTTGGTGGTCGCCCACCCGGCGGTCCTGTGGGCCCTCACGCCCGCCTGGTGCCTACTGGCCTGGCGCACCAAGCAAGGGACCGTACCTGCGCCTGGGAAGCCAACCGAGGCCGCCGACGCACCCCCGCACGAATCCGAACCGGAGGTCTCCTTGGAGGAGTTCTCCTCTCTCGTCCGGGAGCTCGCCGCAGGGGGCGCCGGCGCCCACCTCACTACCATCGCCGAACACCTCACCGGCAACCCCAAGGACACCGCGAGCGTGAGGGACCTGTGTGACGAACACGGAGTGCCCGTGTCGCCATCCGTCCGGCACGCCGGCCGGGTGTCCACAGGGGTGCGGGTGAAGGACCTCCCTCCCCTCCCCCCGACCGCTGCTGTGCCCGCCGACGTAGCTGTAGTTGTCGCAGGTCAGGACACAGCTACAGACCCGGCTACAACTACAGCTACGCCCACAGTTCGACGGCACGAATACGGGCTGACGATCCACGACAACAGCCACCAAACCCAAAGCGCCTAACCGCAGGAGGAGCACATGAGGATCACCGTCGTCGCCGAATTCCCCAACGAGGCCGGGGCCACGATCACCGTGGAACGGACCGTCGACTCGACAGAGGACCCGTTCCTGCCCGTCACGCAATACCGCTGGCGCTGCGCCGGCTGCGGCAACAGCAACGAGGCGACCGTGGAGTTGTCGGACTACGACACGTGCAAGACCATCGCAGGCGAGGCCGACACCCACGCTGGCGCCTGCGTGGAGCCGCCGCGGCCGCCCGACTGACGGCCCGCACATCGGTGTTCATGCCCTGCTCGCCTCGGTGGCAGCAGGGCATCGTCGTGTGCGCAGCTACGATTGACAACGTTGTCATACGCTGGTGCTCGGGAGGTGGGCAATGCCAGACGAGCCGAGCGAGGACACCCGCACGCAAGCCCGCGGCGGCGACGGCAAATGGATCTACACCCCCGAAGCCGCGCGCCGCGACGCCGAAGCCGCCGAACTCCGCGCCAAAGGCTGGCACTACCGCCGCATCGCCGAGCACCTCGGCATCGACGTCCACACCGCCCACCAAGCCGTACAGCGCGCACTGAAGGCCATCGTCCAGGAGCCGGCCGAAGAGGTCCGCACGCTGGAGCTGGAGCGCCTGGACCGGCTGTACGAGCGCGCGGTCGAGGTGCTGGAGCGCCGCCACGTCACCGTGTCTCAAGGAAAGATCATCTACGAGGGTGGCGAACCCCTCGCCGACGATGGCCCGGTGCTCCAGGCCATCGACCGGCTCCTGCGCATTCAGGAGCGCCGCGCCAAGCTCCTCGGTCTGGACGCCGCCACCAAGACCCAGGTCTCCGGCGGGGTGCGCTACGAGATCGTCGGCGTCGACATGGACCAGCTCAAGTGACCGCCGTGCAGCTGGAGCACGCATTCCAGCCCCACGGCAGCGCCCAGGAGGTCATGCACTGCCGCGCCCCCGAGGTGCTGATGTCCGGCCCGGCCGGCACCGGCAAGTCCCGCGCCTGCCTGGAGAAACTCCACCTGCTCGCCCTGCTCAACCCCGGGATGCGCGGGATCATCATCCGCAAGACCCTCGCCTCACTCGGCTCGACGGCCCTCGTGACGTGGCGCGAGTGGGTCGCGAAGGAAGCGCTCGACGCAGGCGTGGTGCGCTGGTACGGCGGCAGCCCCCAGGAGTCCCCCCAGTACCGCTACGCCAACGGCAGCGTCATCACGGTCGGCGGCATGGACAAGGCGACCCGGATCATGTCCTCCGAGTACGACGTCGCCTACGTCCAGGAGGCCACCGAGCTCACGGAAACCGACTGGGAAGCGATCACCACCCGCCTCCGCAACGGCCGCATCTCCTTCCAGCAGCTGATGGCCGACTGCAACCCAGATGTCCCGCACCACTGGCTCAAGCGGCGCTGCGACTCCGGCCGGACGGTCATGCTCCACTGCAAGCACGAGGACAACCCGATCCTCTTCCATCCCAGCTCCGGGGAGATCACCGAGCGCGGTCGGGACTACATCGGCAAACTCGACGCGCTCACCGGCGTCCGGCACGCCCGGTTACGCCTCGGCAAATGGGTAGCCGCAGAGGGCCTGATCTACGAGGACTTCGATCCCTCAGTCCACCTGCTCGACCCCTTCCCCATCCCCGACGCCTGGACCAGGTGGTGGGCGGTCGACTTCGGCTTCACCAACCCGCAGGTCATCCAGATGTGGGCCGAGGACCCTGACGGCCGGCTGTACCTGTACCGCGAGATCTACCGCACCCGCAGAACCGTCGACCAGCACGCCCGCGACGCCCTGGCCACCTGCACCGAGCCCACCCCCGGCTACGAGCATCCAGTCGGCGCCGAGCGGTTTGCCCACCACGGCCGGCAATGGACCGAGCCCAGACCGAGGGGGATCATCTGCGACCACGACGCCGAAGGCCGCGCCGTCCTCGAGCGAGAGCTGGGCATCGGCACCATCCCAGCCCGCAAGAGCGTCACCGACGGCATCCAAGCCGTTCAGGGCCGCCTCCGGAAGACCGGTGACGGACGGCCGCGGCTGTACATCGTGCGCGGCGCCGTCGTCGAGCGCGACCAGGAGCTCCTCGACACCAAGCGACCGACGTGCACCGAAGAGGAGCTCGTCGGCTACGTATGGGCGGTGAAGCCGGGTGCGGCTGGCGGCTTGAAGGAAGAGCCGCTGAAGGAGAACGACCACGGGTGCGACGCCGCCCGCTACCTCGTCGCCGAGCGGGATCTGTCCGCCCGACCACGCATCCGGAGGCTCTGATGACAGGACTGGTAGGCAAGCTCAAAGCGGCGCGCACCGGGGTCTTGACCTTGTCCGGGTTCAGCGCGCTGACCGCCTCGGCGTGGACCGCATGGGGAACGCCGGCCGGGCTCGCTGCCTCCGGCGTGGCACTGCTGGTGCTGGAGTACCTGACCGGGGAGTCCCGATGAAGTCGCCGCTGCGCACCCTCTTCAACAAGACGCCGGTCCCCTACGTGGCCGCCCGGAACCTCGCGCTGCCGTGGCGGCAGCCGACCGGCGCCGAGGCCCAGATGCGGGCCATGGGCAGCGTGGGGACACTCTTCGCCATCGTCAACCGGACGTCGAACGCGACGGCACAGGTTGAGTGGAAGCTGTGGCGTAAGAGCCGCTCTGGCCTGCTCGAGGACCGCGTCGAGGTGACCAGCCACGCCGCTCTGGACCTGTGGAACGCCCCGAACAAGTTCTACACGCGCCAGGAGAACGTGGAGATCGTCCAGCAGCACATCGACCTGACCGGTGAAGGCTGGTGGGTCATTGCGCGCAACCCGCGGTCGCCGCTGCCGCTGGAGCTGTGGCCGGTTCGGCCGGACCGCATGCAGCCAGTGCCGCACCCGACAGACTTCCTGTCCGGCTACATGTACACCGGACCAGGCGGGGAACAGATTGCGCTGCGCACCGAGGACGTCATTCAACTCCGCATGCCCCACCCGCTTGACCCCTACCGCGGCATGGGGCCAGTGCAGGCGATTCTCACCGACCTCGACTCGGCCCGGTACAGCGCCGAGTGGAACCGCCAGTTCTTCCTGAACGGCGCCGAGCCGGGCGGCATCATCCAGGTCGACAAGCGCCTGTCGGACGACGAGTTCGACGAGATGACCATGCGCTGGAACGAGCAGCACAAGGGTGTAGCCAACGCACACCGGGTCGCGGTCATCGAGCAAGGTCAGTGGGTCGACCGCAAGTTGTCCCAGCGCGACATGCAGTTCGCCGAGCTGCGCTCCGTCTCCCGCGACGTGATCCGCGAAGCGTTCGGCATCCCGAAGTTCGCCATTGGCGATGTCGACGACGTGAACCGAGCGACCGCCGAGGCCAGCAAAGCCTGGTTCGCCGAGTACCTCACCGTGCCCCGCCTCGAGCGCATCAAGCAGGCCCTGAACAACGATCTGTTGCCGCTGTACGGCCCGGCCGCGCGAGAGCTGGAGTTCGACTACTGCAGCCCCGTGCCCGCGGACTCTGAGGCGGAGAACGCCGCCCTCGTCGCAAAGGCCACGGCTGCTCAGGCGCTGATCGAGGCTGGCGCCTACGGGCCCGAGGTTCTGGCGGCCGTAGGCCTGCCGGAGATCGCGTTCGGCCAGCCCGGGGCCGATCAGGACCGGGAACTGTTGATCAAGCTGGTCACCGCCGCGCCGGCCGCCCTGGCCCCGACCATCCTGCCGCTCCTCGGCATTGAGGTGCCCGAGCCGCCAGCGCCTGCTGCCAGTCCTGCACCGCAGGTCACGCCGACGGCGCCGCCGGCTCCTGCTGCACGGCTCGACATCCACCACCACGCCCAGGCCGCGTCCCAGCCGGAGCCCGTGGCGTCGTTCTTCGATCTCGCCCGAGCCCGTCCCCGCCACCCCCGCACCACGGTCCGGGCCCAGGACGGGGACGAGGAGCCGGACCTGGAGCCGGTCCGGGCGCAGTTCGAGGAGCACCTGGAACGCCTCCTCGAGGCGTGGGAGGACGTAGCTGAGGCACAGTACGAGCAGCTGGCCGACCAGATCCAGGCCGCGGTCGATGACGAGGACGTTGCCGCGCTCGCAACGCTCAGCGTCGACAGCGAGACGGCCGCCAGCATCCTTCGCGGCGCCCTTGCGGACATGGCGACCGTAGCGGCGGAGCAGATGGCTGCAGAGGCCGCCGAGCAGGGCGTGAAGGTGACACCGCCGCGTGTCGACGAAGGCCTGCGCAACGCTGCGGTGCCCCGGCTGCGGGCGGCGTTCGGCGGCGAGTTGATCGAGATCGCGGCCGCGACAGTCGGCCTTCTCGGGGTTGAGTTGGCCGGCGCCGCGGGCCGCGAGGCGCTGAGGCTGTTCACTCCAGGCGCTGCGGGACGCCAGGTCGCTGATGCGGTAACCGAGTTCCTGCGGTCGCTGAAAATCCGGTTCCGCCGCGATCAGCTCGGCGGCGCCTTGCACCGGGCCCAGAACCTCGGTCGCCTGGCCACCCTCGGGGCAGCCCCGAAAGCGCGGTACTACGCCTCGGAGAAGCTGGACGGCAATACGTGCGGCCCCTGCCGGAGCATCGACGGCACCGAGTTCGAGGACCTCGGCGAGGCCCAAGCAGCCTACGGGGCGGGGCCCTATCGGGAGTGCGAGGGCGGGATCCGATGCCGTGGCACGGTAGTTGCTCGCTGGAATAGTGCACAATGACCTATGACAACGTTGTCATATCCTCGGACCAGCACCGTTGGGAGGCAGCCGATGCCGATGCATGAGCGATTAAGAACGGCACGCCCCCGCGCCGCGCTCCGTGCCGGCCGCACGGACTGGTACCGCATCCGCAACCTCGCCGACGGCGCCGCAGAGGTCGCCATCTACGACGAGATCGGCTATTTCGGCGTCACCGCCTCCGACTTCATCGCCGACCTCAAGGCCCTCGACGCCCCCGAAATCTCGCTGCGCATCAACTCGCCGGGCGGGGAGATCTTCGACGGCATCGCCATCATGAACGCGCTGCGCTCCCATCGAGCCCGCATCACTACCTACGTCGACGGCCTGGCCGCATCCATCGCCTCGGTCATCGCGATGGCCGGTGACCGCATCGTGATGCAGCCGCACTCGCAGATGATGATTCACGACGGCTCCGGGCTGTGCATCGGCAATGCCGGCGACATGCGGGAGATGGCCGAACTCCTGGACCGGCAGTCCGACAACATCGCCTCCATCTACGCCGAGCGCGCTGGCGGCACCGTCAAGCAGTGGCGCACCAGGATGCTTGCCGAGACCTGGTACTCGGCGGCGGAGGCGGTCGAGGCGGGGCTGGCCGACGAGGTGGCCAAGCCGCAGCGGCGCGAGGAGCCGGACGAGGCACAGGACATGCCTATGGCCGCCTCCTGGGACCTGAGCGTGTTCCGGTATGCGAGCCGCGAGGAAGCACCCGCCCCGGCCGCAGTGGCCGTGACGAACAGTGCGGCCACTGACGGCGAGCCCGTCGCCGAGGCTGCCCTTCACACCGAAGCCCCTGACGACCATCCGGCGGTCAGCGAACCCGACCCTGTGTTCACTTTCGACCCGGGTGTCTTCCGGGCTGCTCTGGATGCCGCGGCCGATCCGATGCCCGACTACGACCCCGGGTACCTCCGTTCCCTCATGGCCGGCGTGGCCATTGATGCCCCGGCCGAACCCGAGCGGCAGCGCCTCGCGGTCGCGGATCCACTCGCACCCGTGACAGCCACTGCCCCCGAGCCGGCAGCTGCCGCCGGTGAGGTGGCCGTCGAGTACTTCCGCGCCCTCATGAACAGCGTCGCCACCGACGCGCCAGCACCCCCGGAGACAGCAGCGCCCGACCAGGTGCCCGCCGAACCGGTACCCAGCATCGACCGAACCCTCTTCGAGCGCGCCCTATGGGAGGCACGACTGTGAACACCACCACCGGGGCGGACCCGGAGCGCATCACCATCCCGACCACGGCCGCCGAGCTGGAGGCCATGCTTGGTGACAGCAAGGCCATGCAGAAGGTCTTCGCGGGCAAGAACGGCGAGTTCGGGGAGTTCATCACCAACTACGCCCGGTCGGTGCACAACCGGGACCTGGCCATTGCCACCCAGGTCAAGGAAGAGACTCAGCGGGTCCTGGCTGACTGGCTGCGCGACGAGCAGCCCGAGGGCGTCGGACGCATCAACCTGACGCCCGAGCAAGTCGTGGCCCACGGCAGCGCGCGCAACAACCTGCACAACCCCCGCGCGATGGGCGCTGTGCTGGACAAGGAATTCACCAACAGCGCGGAGTACTTCCGCACTATCTGGCACAACGCGAACCGTACCGCGGACATGCAGGCCAAGCTCACCCGCGTGCGCAACGCGTTCTCCTCGACCGTGCCCTCCGAGGGCGGATTCCTGATCCCCGAGACGCTCCGGTCCGAGATGCTGCGGGTGTCGCTGGAGACCTCTATCGTTAGGCCCCGCGCACGCGTCATCCCCATGGAGACGCTTCGGGTGCCGTTCCCCGCGATCGACTCCACGTCCAACGTCTCCAGCGTGTACGGCGGCGTGGTCGGCTACTGGACCGAGGAAGGCGCCGCGCTCACCGCGTCGCAGGCCGCGTTCTCCCGGATCGTCCTGGACGCGAAGAAGCTCACCGCGTACAGCGAGGTTCCCAACGAGCTGATCTCCGACTCCGCGGTCAGCTTCCAGGCGTTCCTTGACGAGATCTTCCCCGAGGCCCTCGGCTTCTACGAGGACATCGCCTTCATCAAGGGCTCCGGTGTCGGCGAACCCCTGGGCGTCCTCGACGCCAACAACTCCGCGATCATCGCGGTGGCCAAGGAGTCCGGCCAGGCGGCGGACACGATCGTGTGGGAGAACATCGTCAAGATGTACGCCCGCATGCTGCCCAGCAGCCTGAACCGGGCCGTGTGGATCGCCTCCAACGACGTCTTCCCCGAGCTCGCCACCATGGCGCTCAGCGTCGGCACGGGTGGTTCGGCGGTGTGGCTGAACAACGGCGTCGAGGGCCCGCCCATGACCATCCTGGGCCGGCCGGTCATCTTCACCGAGAAGGCCCCTGGTCTGCTCGGCGACCAGGGCGACATCTCCTTCGTGGACTTCGGGTTCTACCTGATCGGTGACCGGCAGGTCATGAGCGCCATGTCGAGCCCGCACTTCAAGTTCCAGAACGACCAGACCGCGTACCGGATCATCCAGCGCGTCGACGGCCGGCCGTGGCTCCAGTCCGCGATCACGCCGCAGAACAACGGCCCGACCCTCAGCCCGTTCGTCCAGCTCGCCGCCCGCGCCTAACCCCAGCCAGCCCGGGAAGCGGCAATCAACCCCCGCCCCGGGCCAACCCCAGAGCGGCACTAACCCCCCGCTCGGAGAGGCAACACCATGACCACAGGAGCACGGGGACTCGGCAGGGTCTTCAACGCCAGCGTCGGCGCCGTCCCCACGGACGCCGTAGCCGCTGCCATCACCGGCAACCGCGTCCACATGAAGGACTGCGACACCGTCGCCTTCCTCGTCGTGGCCGGCTCCGGCTCGACCGACATCCTCGACCTGGACCTCCAGGAGCACAATGCCGCGACCGGCGGCACCAGCCAGGACCTGGACATCATCACCAAGTACTACTACCAGGACGAGGCCACCCTCGACGGTGACGAGACCTGGACCGAGGGCAGCCAGACCGCCGCCTCCGAGATCACGAACGTCGGCACCGCTTCGGCCCAGCAGCTGGTCGTCGTCGAGGTGGGCGCCTCGCAGCTGAGCGACGGGTTCGAGTGGGTGTCCCTCAACGTTCCGGACCTGGGCACCAACGGCAGCAAGTACGTGTCGATCATCAACCTGGCGCTCGACCTGCACGTACAGCGCAAGCCCACCAACCTCGCCAACCTCAACACCTGAGGAGCCCTGACCCATGTCTGTCATCGTCCAGGGCTCCCAGTTCCGGAACCTCCTGCTCGGCGGAGCCCCGGTTGCGAGCCCCTCCGGCGCGTTCGCAGCCGATACCCGCACCATCTTCACCGTGGCCGGCGGCGAGGTGATGATCACCGCTCTGTGGGGCGTGGTCACCACCGCCATCACCGTGGCCAACACGGTCAAGCTCCAGGCGAACCCCACCACCGGGGATACCGCGGACATCGTCACCGCCACCGACATCGGCACCACCGACACCGCGGCCGGCACCGTGCTGGGCTTCCTGATGGACCCGGACGACACCGCCGCCACCGCGCCGGACATCGTCAAGGGCGGCGGCACCGCCCTTCAGGGCCTCGTCGTCACCACCGGCGACATCGAGCAGGTCACCACGGGCACCACCCCCGACGGCGCGGTCACCTGGTACTGCACCTGGGTGCCGCTGACCGACGGTGCCACCCTGGTGGCTGGCTAGTCATGCCGAAGACGACCCGCAGCCGCGGCGGCACCATAGGCGGCCTGGCGCAGAACCAGGAGCAGGAACCGCTGCTCCTGGGCAAGCGGATCGTGGTCCGGGACGGCCGGATCGAGTTCATGGACGGATCCGGATCCCTTCCGGATACCGTCCTGGACCGCGAGGCGGCCGGCCTGCTCCGCCTGACCGGTGGCTGGCGGCTGGAGGGCGCGGCGTCGACCACGGACACACTCACGGTCCGAGTGACGGGTGACACGGTGGCCCGGCTCGTGGTCAACGCCGACGGCAAGCTCGAGTGGTCCTCAGGCTCCGCCACAGCAGATACGAACCTGTACCGGTCGGGCGCGGACACGCTCGCCACCGATGACGCCTTCACCGTGGGCGGCTACACCACGCTCCAGGGCGCCCAGACCAACGGCGACTTCGCCAGCCTCGGCGACGTCACCATCAGCACGGCCGGCAAGGGCCTGAAGGTCAAAGAAGGCGCGAACTCGACGATGGGGACGGCCACGCTCGTCACCGGCGCCGCCACAGTCGCCACGACGAAGGTCACCGCGACCAGCCGGATCTTCCTCACCTCGCAGGCCGACGGCGGAACGCCCGGCTTCCTGCGGGTCTCCACGAGGAGCGCCGGCACGTCGTTCACGATCACCTCGTCCAGCGCCCTCGACACCTCGACCGTGGCCTGGCTGATCGTGGAGCCCGCCTCATGACCCTCTGGAGATGCGACGGCTGCACCACCCTCTACGCGGTGGGGCTGACCCGCTGCCCGCGATGCCACTCGACCGCCTTCCACGAGGAGGGATCCATGCCGAAGATCTCCCGCCACGGCGGGCCCACCAACGCCGGTGCAGGCGCCGCCCACGAGCCCCCGGAGCCTGCACCGGTCACCACCACCGTGGACACGTCGCCGGCCGCCAGCACGGACGAGGAGGGGGTCACGTGGCCTGGGAGCAGCTCCTCAGCATCTACCGAGACGCCGCCGACGAGCTCCGAGCCGAGCGCAACCGTGCCCCGGAAGCGTGCCCGCAAGACGGCGAACCGCTCCGCAAAGGCCCCGACGGAGAGCTCTTCTGCCCCTTCGACGGATGGCGACCCGACGGCGCCTTCACCGGAGCCTGACGAGACCAGCACGGACTGAACCATCCCACCAGCGAGACGTGAGAGGAGGTGACCGGCGATGGGCGTGTGGTACGCCACCCGCGAGGACGTGAAGGAAGCGCTCGACTTCAAGGAGACGGCCCGCAGTAACCGGCGGATCGACCGCGCCCTGGAATCCGCCTCCCGCTCCGTCGAGGGGCTGCTCCACCGCCGGTTCTACCCCCAGACCGCCACCCGCTACTGGGACTGGCCCAACGAGCAGACGGCGCGGCCCTGGCGGCTGTGGCTGGACGACTCGGAACTGATCTCGCTCACCACGCTCTCGTCCGGGGGCACGGCCATCGCGGCCAGCAGCTACAACCTAGAGCCCAACCGGTCCGGGCCGCCGTACAACCGGATCGAGCTGAAGCTGTCGACGAGCGCGGCCTTTGGCGGGGGCAGCACCCACCAGCGGGACATCACCGTCACCGGCCTGTGGGGCTACCGCAACGACGAGACCCTCGTCGCCGACGTGGACGAGGCGATGACCGCCTCCGAGACCGACCTCGACCTGACTACCTCGGCCGGCGTCGGCGTCGGCTCCGTGCTGCGCATCGGCTCCGAACGCCTGCTGGTCACCGGAAAGGCCATGAAGGACACGGGCGTCAACATCGACGCATCCGACTCGCTCACGGCCTCCGCAGCCGACGTGTCCATCACGGTGTCCACCCTCACCGGCGCGCCCGCCCTCGACGAGGTCATCCTCATCGGCTCGGAGCGCATGCTCGTCGTCGACGTCGCCGGGAGCGTCCTGACCGTGAAGCGGGCGTGGGACGGCTCCGTCCTGGCCGCGCACGCGGCGAACGCCGACATCTACGCCCCCCGCACCCTGACCGTCACCCGCGGCGCTCTCGGTACGACGGCGGCCACCATGAGCGCGGGAGATGACGTCTACCGCTGGGATCCGCCGGGCCCAGTACGTGAGCTCACCATCGCGGAGGCGCTGACCGCCTTGCAGCAGGGCCAGGCCGGCTATGCCCGGGTGGTGGGCTCGGGTGAGGCGCAGCGGGAGGCCTCCGGCCGTGGCCTGCGTGAGCTGCGGGAGAGCGTCTACACCAGCCATGGCCGCAAGGCCCGGACGAGGGCGGTGTGAGATGAGCATCGATGTCCAGATGACCGGCCCCCTCTTCGACGGGCGTGCCGCACGGGCCGCTGCGGCGTTCTGTGATGACGCGCGCGAGGAGATCGCCGAGTACGCCGAGACGCTTGTTCTCAACGAGCTCGGTCACGTTCTGCGGCACCCGACCGGCTACTACGAGTCGCGGGTGGAGACCGAGCGGGTCTCGGCTGACACGAGCCGGGTGCACGACAACGGGGTGGTGTACGGGCCGTGGCTGGAGGGCGTCGGATCGATGAATGCCCCCGTCACACGGTTCGCGGGCTACTCGCACTGGCGGCGGATGAAACAGATCGTCAAGGACCAGGCGCCGACCATGGCCGAGCGGGTCCTGCAGCGGCACCTGCCGGGGATGAGGTGACGCGCGATGGCACTGGACATCAACGGCATCGTGGACGCGGTGATCTCGCACGCCATGGCGTCCGGGTACTTCGAGCGCGTCAACGGGCACGAGCCGCAGAACGCGCCGGGCAACGGCCTGACGGCGGCCGTGTGGGTGGACGGCATCACGCCTGTCCGCACATCCGGGCTCGGTTCGGCTTCGGCGCGGCTGGTCTTCAACGTGCGTCTGTACACGCCGATGGTGCAGGAGCCGGCCGACGCGATCGACCCGAACCTGACTGCTGCGACGGATGCCCTGATGCGTGCGTACGTCGGGGACTTCCAGCTCGGCGGCACAGTGCGGCAGGTGGATGTCTTCGGTCAGCACGGCGCGGCGCTGGAGGCGCGGGCGGGCTACATCCAGCAGGACGGCGCGCTGCTGCGGGTCATCACGATCACGCTGCCCGTCATCGTCAACGATCTTTGGGATGAGGTGGCATAGGTGGCCAAACAGAGCGGTCTCGGCGACAACCTCTACGTGGCCGGCTACGACCTCAGCGGGGACATCGGCAGCCTCGGCGGCATCTCCGGCGGCCCGGCGGCCCTCGAGGTCACCGGCATCGACAAGAGCGCGTTCGAACGGATCGGTGGACTGCGGGACGGGAAATTGGAGTTCACGGCCTGGTTCAACCCGGCCACCGACCGAGCGCACCAGCGGTTCCGTTCCCTGCCGACCACCGACGTCATCACCTCGTACTTCCGGGGCACGACGCTGGGGAATCCCTCGGCGAACATCGTCGCCAAACAGATCAACTACGACGGCACGCGCGCGGACGACGGAGCGTTCACCTTCGCCGTAGAGGCGCAGGCCAACGGCTACGGCCTTGAGTGGGGTCGGAGCATGACCGCGGGGAAGCGCACGGACACCACAGCGACGAACGGCTCGTCGGTGGACTTCGGGACCGGCTCGACCGCCTTCGGGCTCCAGGCGTACCTGCACGTCTTCGCGTTCACGGGCACGTCGGTCACGGTGAAGCTCCAGGAGAGCAGCGACGACGGGGCAGGGGATGCCTGGGCCGACGTGACCGGCGGCGCTTTCACGGCGGCCACGGGGATCACCAGCGAGCGGATCACGACCTCGTCGAGCCAGACCGTGGAGCGCTACCTGCGTGTGGTGACGACCGGCACGTTCTCCAACGCGGTGATCGCGGTGTCGGTGGTCCGGAACGCGACGGCGGTGACGTTCTGATGACGCGCCCCATGAACCGTGCGGACCGGCTGATCCTGGCGCCGGGCGCCTACCAGACGTACAGCATCGCTCAGCCGCGGGACACCCTCGTCAAGGCTGCCTGCGAGCAGGTGGGTTGTGCGGCGTGGCGGTACGGGTGGGAGTCGGTCATCGATGAGTCGACCGACCTCGGAAAGCGGCAGGCCGCGTACATCCGTACCGAGTCGCGCCGGACGTTCCGGGAACAGAAGACGGATGCCGGCCTGACCGTTTTCCGCTTCGAGTCCGGGCAGCGGTGCTTCGCCGAGCACAAGACACGCCCCGAGTTGTACGCGGTGCGTGACGGGGACTGGCGCGGCAACCCCACCGGACGAACCCGCCGGCACACCAAGGCGGCGGACTGGGTCGAAGACTTCGGCGAGCACCAGCTTTGGCTCGTCGACCAGCAGAAGAAGGGATAGGCCATGGCCAAGGAATCGGGCCTCGGGTGGACGACCTGCTCGGTCGACGACAGCAGCGGTACCGCCCGTGCGATCAAGAACGACATCACGAACCTGGAGTTCGCGACCCCGCGGGCGGTGCAGGACGTGACCGGTATCGACAAGAGCGCGATGGAGCGGCTGCTGCTGCTCGCGGACTTCAGCGTGACGCTCAACGGGGTCTTCAACGACGCGGCCAACCAGGCCCACGACGTGTTCAAGACGGTGCCGTCCACGTCCGTGGCGCGGACGGTCACGCTCACGGTGTCCGGCCAGACCCTGGCGAACGAGGTGCTGTTCACGGACTACCCACTGACCAGGGCCGACGACGGCGCGCTCACGTTCGCTGTTCCGGGTGTGCTCTCCGACGGCACTGTCCCGACCTGGGCGTAGGGGGCTGGCATGGGGTTCGTGAAGAAGCCGAAGCGCATCAACCTGCGCTTCGAGGGTGACCCCGAGCTCGACGGGCTCGAGGTCACCCTGCGCGGTCTGAATGTGGCCGAGTACCTCGATGTCATGGGGCTCGGCGAGGTCGAGGCGGGCTCAGTCCCCGACATGATCAAGCGGTTCTCGCGGGCACTGGTCTCCTGGAACCTCGAGGACGAGGACGGCAACCCGGTGCCGATCAGTGAAGACGTCGTCTTCGCTCAGGACCAGGACTTCATCATGCGGCTCGCTGCTGCCTGGATCGAGGCACTGTCGGGCGTGCCGGCCCCTTTGGATCAGAGCTCGCCCAGTGGCGAGCCGTCCCCGGTGGTGTCGATTCCGATGGAACCCCTGTCCGAAAGCCTCGCCAGCTAGCCAGGGCCGAATTCCTCCTCGGCCTCTGCGAGCGGTTCCACTGCCTGCCCAGTGCGCTCCTCGCAGAGGACGCGGTGCTCATCCAGCTTCTAGAGATCGAACGCCTCGGCAGCCCGGAGGGAGGTGCCCCGAATGGCTAATGACATTTCCATCAGCGTTCGGGTCGCCGACAACACGGCCGCCGGGCTGACAGCTGTGAACCGGTCGCTGCGGAACCTGCGGACCAACGCGACCTCGGCAGGTCAGGGCCTCAACGCGCTCACGGCGAGGGCCGCTGCCACCACGGCGGCATTACGGGCTCTGCATGACGCGGCCGAGGATGCCAACCGGTCGCTGCGTACTCTCCGCGGCCGGGCTGCTGCGACGGCCGCCGCGATGGGTGATTTGCGTGACCGGTCCACGCTGACCAACAACGCGCTGCGGACCCTCAACGCGCGGGCTGATACCGGTGCCAACCGCTTGGGTGCCCTCTCCGACCGGACGCGGGCGTTGCGCTCGGACATGGACGACCTCGACGGCAGCATGACCCGGGTCGTCACCAACATGAACGGGCTGCGTGGCAGGCTCGGCACCATCTCGACCGCGGCATCCCGCTCTGGTGAGGGCATGGACGGCATGCGGTCCGCCGCGCTGCTCCTCGCCCCTGCGATCCTGCCGATCGCGGCCGCTGCGGTACCGGTCGTCGCGTCAGTTGCTGCGGCTACCACGGCGCTGGTGGCATTTGGTGCGGCGCTGATCCCTCAGGCCAAGGCCATGGGAGAGGCGTCAGCGGCCGAGAAGAAGTACAACGACGCCGTCAAGGAGCACGGGAAGGGCTCTGCTGAGGCGGCGAAGGCGGAGGCCGCGTACATGCAGCGCGTCAAGCAGCTGCCGCCGGCTACTCGAGAAGCTGCGGCGGCGCTGTCGTCGATGAAGGATCAATACAAGGCGTGGGCGGAGTCGCTGTCTGGCGACACGATGCCTGTGGCGACGAAGTCTTTCGCGGTCTTCTCCGGCCTGTTCCCGAAACTCACTCCGCTGGTCCGGAGCGCATCCGAAGAGCTGAACCAGATGATGACGCTCCTGGCCGGCGGCATCAACAGCTCCGGGTTCGACCGCCTGATGGGAACCTTCTCCGCTTTCACGTCTGGTGTTCTCCGCTCGGCCACGGATGGACTGATCCATCTGACGCGGGTGCTATCCCAGGGCGGAATGTCTGGTGGGGCTCTCTCGGAATTCATGGCCTATGCGCGGGAGAACGGACCGCTCGTAGCGGAGAGTCTGGCGAACATTGGCCGGGCCGTGACGAGTCTGCTGGCAGCGGCCAGTGACGCTGGTGTGGGGCTCCTCGAGATCGTTAACGGCATGGCCAAGTTGGTCGATGCGGTGCCCACCGAATTGCTGTCATCGCTGCTTCAGCTGGTGCTGGTGTTCAAGGCCGTCAAGATGGCTGCGGCCGGCCTTGCTGCGGTCTCGGGAATCGTGGCTGCATTTGGTGCTCAGATCACCGCGATGCGGGCTGCTGCTGCGGGTGCGTCCGGAGGGCTTACGACGTTGACGGCTGCCTTCGGGGCGCTGTCGCGGGGCGCGAAGGTGGCTCTCGTTGCGTCGGGCATCGGGCTGCTGGTGGTGGCCCTGACTCAGCTGTCGGAGATGGGACGGCGGACACCGCCGGACATCGACCGGATGACCACGGCGATGGGCAAGCTGGGCGAGTCCGGCAAGGTGAGCGGCGAAGCAGCCAAAGCCTTTGGTAAGGACTTGGGTGGACTGGCTGACTCACTGCGGGTGCTGGCCCGTCCGTCGAATATGGAGGGCCTCCAGCAATTCATGACCTCTTTGATCGGCATGGACAGCACGCCGGTCGAGGAAGCCAAGCAGGACATCAACGCTGTCGACGAGGCGCTGGCCAATCTCGTCAAGGGTGGTAATGCGGATCTCGCTGAAGCGGCATTCCAGCGCGCTGCCGCGGCGATGAAGAAGAAGGGGCTCACAGCTCAGGAGCTCCGTGGCCAGCTCGACGGGTACAAGAGTGCGCTGGCTGACGCCGCCTTTGCCGAGCAGCTGGCCGCACAGGGAATGGGGCTATTCGGTCAGCAGGCTCTGGCGACGAGCGAAAAACTGAACGCGCAGAAGGGCTCGGCGGACGGCCTGCGTCAGGCGATCGTGGCGCTGAACGACGTGCACCGCCAAGGGCTGGGCGGGATGATCGCGTTCGAGGCAGCCATCGACACGGCGGCCAAGGCAGCGCGCGACAACGCGGGATCGCTAAGCATGACCGGCGGCCAGCTTGACCTGAATTCGGCGAAGGCTCGAGACGCAGCAACAGCGCTGCAGGACCTGGCATCAAGGACCGACGAGGCGGCGGCCGCAGCGCGGGAGTCCGGCGGTTCATGGGAATCGGTCAATGCCATCTACGAGCGCGGCCGGTCGAAGCTGATCGCCAACGCCCAGGCGATGGGCCTGACGAAGTCGGAAGCGCGGGCACTGGCCGCGCAGATCCTTGCCACGCCCGACAAGACGGCGCGGCTGAAGGGGAACCTGGAGGACCTCGAGGCCAAGCTGGCCTCGGCGAAGGGGCAGCTTGCGCGGGTGCCGGACTCGCGGAGAGCCGCTATCCGGGCGCAGATTGCGCAGCTGCAGGCAGCGGTGGCTAGTGCTCGAGCTGCGCTGAACTCGGTGCGCGACAAGACGGTGTTCATCAACACCTATCACCGCGACTACGTGTCGGTTATCCGCACTGAGCAGTTTGCGCCGAGAGTGGACGGCGTCCCCCTGATGCGTGCCTCTGGTGGACCAGTATCCGGTCCGGGGACGGGAACGTCGGACGATGTGCCGCTCATGGCGTCCGACGGCGAGTACGTGGTGCAAAAGGCATCTGTGGATAAGTACGGACTGCCGTTCCTCGACGCAATCAACGCCGGAACGCTGCGGGCATTCGCCGGTGGTGGCCGGGTTACGAAGGCCATGCGGGAGGCTCGTAGCCAGGCGGCTGGGGACCTCACGGTGTCGTACTGGGGCAGGCGAGCCGGTCGCCGTCAGGACGAGTTCGTTGGTGCCCTGGGTGACCCGAATAGCCTCGGGGACCTGGCCCAGTCGCTGAACAAGTGGCGCGGGATCATCAAGGCCGCCACGGACGGCGGGGTGGAGAAGCGTCTGCTTTCCTCGCTGGACCGGGCCGGCATGCAGCTGATCAAGCATGAGAAGCAGCTCACCAAGGTCAATTCTGCGCTGGAGTCGGCCCGGGACAAGCTCAACGGCCTTAGGGACAAGTTCAACCAGGCCAAGGAGCAGGTCTCCTCAGGGATCATGTCCCAGGCCAGCATCACCGGCGCGGCGCAGAGCGGCAAGCGGCTGACACTGGACGCGGTCATGGGCGACATGACCGCCAACCGCGACAAGGCCGTCGCCCTGGCCGGAGCGCTGAAGACACTGCGCGCCCGGGGCTTGAACTCCGGGTCGTTGCAGGAGATCGCGAACGGCGGCATTGATGGTGGCCTGGCCACGGCCGAGGCGCTGATGCGCGCCTCCTCGGGCGACATCAAGCGCATCAACCAGATGCGGGGGCAGATCGCTTCGGCGGCCGGCTCGGCCGGGACTACCACGGCGGACGCGATGTACGGCGCTGGCATCAAGGCCGCCGAGGGCCTGGTGCGGGGGCTGGAGCGGCAGCAGGCGGCAATCGAGCGGGTGATGATCCGGATCGCCGAGGCCCTCGAGCGCCAGATCAAGAAGGCGTTCGGAGTCAAAGCGAACGGTGGCCCGGTTGGGGCAGCGGGTGGCGGGCCACGGTCGGCGATGACCTGGGTGGGCGAGCAGGGGCCGGAGCTGGTGCGCCTTCCCTACGGATCGTCGGTCCGGACGGCCGGGGATTCCCGCCGCCTGGCCGCCGCTGCGGGCGGTGGTGACCCGGTGGTGCTGGAGATCACGTCGGGCGGGTCGCGTGTGGATGACCTGCTGGTGGAGCTGCTGCGCGGGGCGATCCGCGTGAGGGGCGGAAATGTCCAGGCCGTACTCGGCCGGGCTGGCGCGTAGGGAGCAAAAGGATGCACAGGTACAAGACGTGGAACGGCGCGATGCCGACCACAGCAGCGCAGGTCAAGGTAACGACTGGCACCGCGATCAAGACGATGTTGCAGCTGGCGACGCCGTCAACGCGGCAGATTCAGCTGATCTCCTGGGGCTTCTCCCTGGACGTGGCGCCGGGCGCGGCCTCGGTGGTGGAACTCCTGCAGACGGACGCGGCGGCCACGGTCACAGCGCACGTGGCGGCTGGCGTGCAGCCTCTCGATCCCAACGCGCCGGCGTCGCTGCTGACCCTCGGTACGAGCGCGACCGGCTACACCGCGAGCGCTGAGGGCACTACGACCGCTTCTCGCGTGTTCGACGTCAAAGAGATCCCGCTCGCAGCCGGCGCGACGGACCTGACGTACTTCTACCAGTGGATGCCGGACGAGCGCCCGATCGTCGCTGTCAGCAAGTTTCTCCGGGTCAGGGCCACCTTCGCCACCACGGCGTCGAACATGGTCACGTGGGTCTGCTGGGACGAGTGAGCCATGGCAGGACTGGCGGCACGGGTTGCCGCGTGGCAGCGGCGGATGGGCGGCACGCCTGGCCCGTTCGGCGGCTCGGGCGAGGCGAGCGATGGTTCACCCGTCAAGGTCGAGCTGTTCATAGCCGGCGCGTGGGTGGACATCACGAGCCTGGTCATGACCCGCAGCGGCTCGGAGAAGATCAGCATCACGCGCGGCCAGGCCGACGAGGCAGGGCAGACGGAGCGCTCGGTGTGCCGCTTCCAGCTCAACAATCGCAACGGCTACTTCAGCCCGAGAAACCCCACGTCCCCGTACTACGGCCAGATCGGCCGTAACACCCCGATCCGCGTCCACGTGCCCGACCCGAGCACCGGCGGCAAGCTGTACCGGTTCTGGGGCGAGATCTCGTCCTGGCCGACCCGGTGGGACACCTCCGGCAGCGACATCTGGGTGGATGTCGACGCCGCCGGCATCCTGCGCCGCCTGGCCCAGGGCGCGGCCCCCACGCACTCGGTGCTCTACAACGCGATCACGGATCCGGGGTTCGAGTCGCTGCTGGCGTACTGGCCGTGCGAGGACATCAGCGGCTCCATCTCGATCGCGTCGGCGCTCACCAATGGGTCGACGATGACGATCAGCGGCTACCCGACACTGTCGTACTACCAGGACTTCGGCAGCAGCGACCTGCTGCCGGATATGACTGACGCGACCTTCTCCGGTGGCGTCCAGGGCTACCTGACGACGTCCCCCGCACAGTGCCGCTTCTTGCTGAGCATCCCGCCCGAAGGCGTCTCGAACGGCAAGGTCGTCTGCGCGCTGGTGATGAAGAGCAGCGCCGTCACCACGTGGGAACTGGTCTACGGCACGGGCGGCACCCTGACCCTGCGCGTCCTGGACAGCACCGGCGCCACCGTCTCCGGCGGCGTCTCCGCATTCGGGGACGTCCGCGGCAAGCGTCTGCGGGTCAGCATCGAGCTGCAGCAGAACGGCTCCAACATCGACTGTGCCGTGCGCTATCTGGAAGTCACCTCCACCGAGGCCACGAGCGCCACCGGGACCGTGACGGGGAAGACCATGGCCCGCGTCACTGACGTCAAGATGGCGCCGGCCCCCGTGAGCGGCGCCGTCAGCCGCGGCCTCGATTTCAGCACCCTCGGCCACGTCACCCTGCAGAACGCCATCACCTCCATGACCGACCTCGGCGAGCGCCTCGACCCGTCCGGGGAGACGGCCGGCGCCCGTGTGCAGCGGATCTGCGCCGAGGAGGGCATCCCGTTTGACGGACTCGGCGACCTCAGCGACACGGTCACCATGGGGCCCCAGGCGAAGAAGAAGCCGATCGACCTGATCAGCGAGGCGGCTGAGGCTGACCTGGGCGTCCTCTCGGAGAACCTCGCGGTGTTCGGGCTCGGCTACCGGCCCCGGACGCATCTGTACAACCAGGACCCGGCGCTGACGCTCTCCTACTCCTCGAACCAGCTCTCCTCGAGCCTGGACCCGGTCGACGACGACCAGTTCACCCGCAACGACGTCACTGTCACCCGTCAGGACGGCGGGATGGCCCACGCCGCCCTGACCACCGGTGCCATGGGCACCGCGGACCCTCCGACTGGTATCGGCGTGTATGGCGAGTCGGTCACCCTCAACGTGGAGTCGGACGCGACGCTGGCCGATCAGGCGAACTGGCGGCTCCACATGGGCACCGTCGATGAGGCCCGGTACCCGCAGATCAGCGTGAACCTTGCGCACGCGACATTTGTGAACAATCCGGCACTGAAGGCTGCCGTCCTCTCCTTGCGCCAGGGGGACCGGATCGTCATCACCAGTCCGCCGTCATGGCTGCCGCCGGACGACATCAGCCTGATCGTGCTCGGGCTGTCGGAGACGATTGATCACTTCGAGCACCGCATCACGCTGAACTGCGCGCCCGAGTCCCCATACCAGGTGGGCGTGCTGGACAGCGCTGAGCACGCCCGGCTCGACACGGCCGGCTCCGAGCTGGCCTCCGCCCTCGACTCCTCCACGACGAGTGTCAGCGTCTCGACGACCTCGGGCCCGGTGTGGACCACGGACAGCGCAGACATGCCGTTCGACGTCCGGGTGGGCGGAGAGGTGATGCGGGTTACCGCGATCTCCGGCTCCTCGAGCCCCCAGACGTTCACCGTCACCCGGAGCGTGAACGGCATCGTCAAGTCCCACTCCGCCGGCGTGGACGTGCGCCTGGCCAATCCCACCACCATCGCCCTGTGAGGAGGCCCCGTGGCCGAGTCGTATCCCACCTTCCTGGCCGGCCAGCGGCTGACCGCATCACTGCTGACCTCTGCCCTGCCCCAGGTCGCCCGTAAAACGGCGGACACCTCGAGGGCGTCGACGACGACGTTCGCCTCCGACCCTCATCTGACCTTCAGCGTCGAGGCCAACGCTGTCTACGTCGTGGACGGGTGGATCAAGTACTTCGCGGACCCGACGCCAGACATCCAGGTCAAATTCGATGCGCCCACAGGCAGCCTCGGCGAGTGGCATCAAGTCGCTGCTGGAAGCAGCACAACCACCACCACGACCGTTGGTTACTCGGTCCGTACCGACACCAACGACCTCACGGTTAGCCGGAACTTCTACGGCGTCTCGGACTGGGACCTGGGCGCCGTCATCCACGCCACGCTGCGCGTCGGCTCGACCGCCGGAACCTTCGCTCTCCAGTGGGCTCAGTCCACCTCGAGCGCCACCGCAACGATCGTCTACACCGACTCGTGGCTGCGCTTACAGCGCATCGCCTAGGAGGCAATCATGGCAACACCCCTCGCAGCGGATGGCTTCCTCGTGGCGCTGCGCGCCGAGGGCGTCCACGTCGTCGAACACGGCAACTGGCGCACCCACACCCGCACCGCCAGCGGCCGGCCCTGGGGCCCAGTCCACGGCGTCGTCATTCACCACACGGCAAGTTCAGGCACAGAACCGTCTGTAGCTCTCTGCCGTGACGGATACCAATCTCTTCCTGGCCCGTTGTGCCATGGGGTCATTGCCAAAGACGGCACGGTGTATCTCGTCGGCTACGGGAGAACGAATCACGCGGGCGGCGGCGACCCCCTCGTGTTGCAGCGCGTGATGGCCGAGGACTACGGAGCCCAGCCACCAGCACCGACCAAGGGCAACGAGGACGGCGTTGACGGAAACCGTCACTTCTACGGCTTCGAGTGCGTCAACCTGGGCACCGGAGCTGACCCGTGGCCCGAGGCCCAACTCGAAGCTATCGAACGGGTGGGCGCAGCGGTCTGCCGTGCCCATGGCTGGTCAGAGCAGAGCGTCATCGGCCACAAGGAGTGGTCGGACGACAAGCCGGATCCCCGCGGCTTCGCAATGCCGGACATGCGTGCCCGGATCGCCCGCCGCCTGTCCGGAGAGCCCGGACAGCCGACCCCCACCCCTACGGAGGACAGCGTGCCGCACACCCTCGGCGAGTACAGCAACACCGCGCTGGACCTGCGTCCGGACACGTGGACCACTGTCCGGATCGGCCGGGACAACCTCATCTCCGGAGCCCGCTCCTACACCTCTCACGTCTTCCTGCGCGTCGACGCCCCGGCCGGCTCGGTCCTCCAGGGCCGCTACTACCACCAGCGGCCGGACGGCACCCGCTGGAGCTCCCCGATCGTCGAGCGCCTCGCCACCGCCGGCGCGTCGTTCGTCGACTTCTCGCACTCCGGCTCGATCCTCCCCGACGAGCATCTGCGCTTCGAGGTCACCTACGGCCCGGCGACCGCCGGGGACACCGTCCCCGCCACCCTCACGTCCGCGTCTGCACGCGGCGTCTACTGGAGGTAATGACCATGACTACCGCCGCCTTCTGGACAGCCACCTGCGAGCGGATCGTCCGCACCTTCGCCCAGGCCCTCCTCGGCGTCCTCGGCGCCAACGCCACCGGTGTCCTTGACGCGGACTGGCCCGGCGCTCTGTCGGCCGCCGGTCTCGCCGCGGTCCTGGCCCTGCTCACCGCGATAGCCACCTCCGGCGGGCCCACCGGACCCGGCCTGACCGAGACCGTTGCCAGAGGCCGCGAGTGACCGTCCCCGAGCCGTCTGTCGCGGTCGAGCTGGAACGCCTGCGCGGCAGCGTCGACACCGGCTTCGCCCGGCTGGAAGGACGCCTCGACGTACTCCTGCAGCGCACCTCGGCGGCGGAGTCAGACATCGCAGAACTGGAGCAGCGGATAGCCGCCCTGGAAAGGGCGCGGTGGCCGCTTCCGTCCCTGGCTGCTGTGGTGGGTATGGCTGCGCTGCTGTTGTCGTTGTACGGGGCGTTCGGGGGGTAGCAGGTGCCTGTGGCGTCCTCGGTTATGAGGACGCCCAGTCGTCCGGGCCACCGCCCCGCCATTCGAACAGCGCGGGATCCGCGATGTCGTAGCTTCCCGGCTCGAGGCCAGAACGGCGGAGGAATTCCTCCACGTCTCGCGAGGTGTAGGCCGTGCCGAGGATCTCGCCGTCGGCGCGCACCCGCCGGCCGCCGGATGCGTCCGGTGGGTAGATGACGATGCGCGGCTGGTCGGCCATGCCCCCACTGTGCGGTGGGCGGGCCACGGGGGCACGCGCTGCTACTCCGTCTCGGGAGCGGCGTCTCGAATGGATGTTTCCGTTGCAGGGCGCATCAAGCGCCGCTAGTTTCTGTACCTACAATGTCCCTACAGAAACCAGGTGACCACCATGGGGCGGCCCAAAGGCAACGGCGAAACCCCCAAGCACAACATCCGCGTTCCTGATGACGTGTGGACCGCCGCCAAGGAGCGGGCAAAGAAAGACCACACGAACGTCTCCACCATTGTCGTCGCAGCACTCCGCCAGTACGCAGCACAGGGGACCATCCCCCTATCCCGCGGTCTCGTCACCCAGCTCATCGACCAAGCTGACGCACGCTCCGCTGCGCAGCGTCATCTCCCGCTCTCTGACGAACTCGCTTCCGTGCTTCGCGAGAAGGCGATGGACGCACCGCAGGCCCCGTATTCCCCCGGCAAGTGCAGATGAAGACCTTCATCGCGGGCGACAAGGTGCTGTTCGACTCTGCTGAGGTGAGCAGGCTCCTACGCGCCCTCGGCGCTACCTACCGCTCGTCCGTTATTGCCGAGGAGCTGGAGCAGTTCGCGAACCAGCTCGACATGGCAGCGCTGGAGGCGCTCGACGCCCAGCAATAGACAGAGCGGCCACCTCTCGCTACTCCGCCCGAGGGCCGGTTGTCAGTGGTCGGGAGTACCGTGAGTCTCATCTATCCGAGCTGCATGGCTGCTGCTCACCGTCCCGCCCCCACCTGGGGCGGGACAGCTGTGCGTATGAGCAGTCATTCAGCAGGATTTAGTGGATTTCGCGAAGCATCGCCGTCAAGATCGGCCCGTCCGGTGACGGCTGCTGCTCACTGATCTTCTCGTAGCCCCACGACTCGTACAGCGCCAGCACCTTGCCGCCGCCAGCCTTGGGGTTCACCAGCAGAGATACGCGCGTCTCCGGGCGACCGGCCAGCAGCTCGTCATGGATGCGCCGGGCGGCGCCGGTCTTCCTCCATGCCTCCCTCAGCATGATCTCTTTCAGCGCGACCGTGGGCGTGGTGGTGCAGTCCGCAGGAAGCGGGGTCGTCATACGCTGCCACCAGCGGTCATCTGGGGTCAGGGTGTTCACATAGGCGTAGCCGACGGCCTCGTCCCCGTCATAGCCGACGACAGCTTCCCACCCTGGGTCATGGGCGTGGCGGGCCAGGCGCTCCCCGTACCGCTCGACTGAGTAGTGCGGGCGGTGGAGCTGGTCGGCGCGGACCTCGGCATAAACCTCGATCAAGGTTTCCCACACGGGATCGATGTCGGTGGCGTGGCGCAGGACGATGCGGCTGCTGGCGGTGGTCACGCGGCTCCTCAGGCGTCGTGGGTGTACTGGTCCCAGGTGCGGGCGGCCGTGCTGCCGGGCGCGGTGGCATTGAGCCTACGGCCGAAGTCGTTGAGCATTCCCGCGACTCGGGGGTGGGCGATCGCTTCCGCCGGCACGGTCCTAGCGGTTGCCACGGCGGCCTCGACGGAGCCTTGCCCCAGCTGTGCGCGGGCCAGGCGGGCAGTGGTGATGGCCCGGGAGCGGTGCATGTACGGGCGGAGACCTGCAAGGCTACGGTGGGCGTGGGCTTCGGCCTCCTCATACTGCCCCAGAGCCAGATGGGCAGCGACAGCCAGACCGTCCAGCTCGGCCTGGTCATAGAACGCCGTCATCCACACTGCTCGGCGTTCGTCGTCGGCGGCGCGGGAGAGGGCGTCCTGCGCGTGGCCGAGCGAGCGGCGGACCGCGGCGCTGTCGCCAGTCAGTCCGTGGATCGCAGCCTGGCGGGCATGACCAAGGGAGGCGAACAGCGGGTCACGACGAGCGATTGGCAGGCCCCGGGCGACATCGTTCGCGGCCAGGGCATCGGTCGGTCGGTCAAGATGGCGGTACAGGCTGCCAGCGTGAGACCAGATACGGAACTGGATCGCCACGTCACCAGACATGGCCGCGAGGCTGGAGGCACGGTCATGGTGGCGCTGGGCGGCCTCGAAGCGGCGACCATCAATGGCGGCCCACATCGCAGATGACATGAAGCTGGCGGCGGTGGCGTACAACGCTCCACGGGTTCGCTGGCTTGCGGTGCCGCGCGACTGGAGGGCGAGGGCCTCGCCGGCGAGGCCCTGGGCCTGGGTCTCGATGCTGACCCGCCCGCCGACACGGTGGTCGGTAGCGATGATCGCGGCGAACTTCTCCTGAAGGCGTTCCACGTCGGACAAGCCAACGCGCTTGGGCGCGGCGCGGGTGGGGACGGCGGCGGCCACAGCGGTGCCGGTGGCCGCGGTCACGAAGTCTCGGCGGTGCACGGGATCTTCCTCATCTGCTGGCAGTGGGGGGATGAAGCCGAGGTCCTCGGCCGTACATCCGAAGAGCTTCTCTAATGCTTCCCGGTGACGAGGGTGCGGCCAACGTGTCTTCCCCCGAAGCCAGTTCCGGATCGTGCGATCACTGACGGTCCCGTGATAACCGGGGGGCAATAGCGCGTTGACCTTCCTGGCCAACTCGGCCTGCTTGTACCCCGCCTCTGCCATACGGCTCTGGAGCAGTTCGTTCGCTGCCACGTTGCCACGGTAGCCACCGGCGCGCGTCAGGACGGCTGCACGCCCCAGAAATTTCCGGTCGAGCGCACTCAACACGTCGCGGAAACTTCCTCCCAGCTCTGCGCACAGGCCGGTTGTACTGGCATCAGGCGCACCGCATGCAGTAGGCGGCGCTGCGTTGCTCTAGCTGGCGACCCTTAGAGGCGACTGATCATGCTCTCTCCGCACACCCACAGTGAACCCGTCCGCCCCCACATCACAGAGAAGTGCCGAACGTGGCAGCACGAGGCCTGTCTGGGAGCGACTGACATCCGACGGGTTGGGGTCTCCAGCGGCGCTACGCCCGAGCCGCTTCCTTGCGCCTGCGCATGTCATCAGATCAACAGCAAAGGCAGGCTGATGATTGACTCGCCCAACCAGTCCGAGTCACGCAAGTACGTCGGCGCAGCGCGATGGCTCACCTCCCGAGAGGCGTCACCACGCAAAGTCTTCGACGCGTGGGAAGGAGGCACCACTGCCAGCCTCCGGACCGGGCAGATCTTCGACGTCATCCACCTGCCGCCTCGGCTCGTCGAGGACGGTGTCCAGGGCATCGGAACGGAGATCGAGGAGCGCTTCCGTGCCGCTGGCATCAGGACCGCCGTCATCGTGGCGCGCCAGCGGACCCGATACAGCGTGCTTGTACCACCCGGCACGGCAAGCACCTGGCGGGAACCTGGTACCGAGTGCGTGGGTTGGCATGCTGGCTTCGGCTACGCTTCCGTGCCATTCCCCACGCGAAGGGACGAACCGGGCGCCTACTGGCTCCTGCCAGCGCCCAGCAGCCCAGACGATCTGTGCGCCCCAGACGCCGTACGAAGCCTGCTGAGGGACCTCGCGGGGTGAGCTACCTACAACCTCTCGATCTTGCCGCTGTTCGACGCCGACTCGCCATAGGTTCCGCAGACCCAGAAGAGACAGTTCGGCTCTGGGCAGCAGGACGGAGCAGCTCGCTGGTCGCCGGCCGCGCCTGGGACATCGTCCGCGTCCCCTCCAACATTTCACTCAGAGCCGCCTTCGCCATAGCGCGCAGAGGCCGAACGCTGGGCCCGCGGATTGAAGGCATGCGCAGCAGTACCTGTTGGCTGGTGCGCGACGCACACCCATTCGCCATGCGCCCGATGCCCGGCGCCCAGGCATGCCACCGTCGCGACTCAGTCCCAGCACCACCTCCTGGCAACTGGGAGGGCGAACGATGGTGGGCCCTCCCCGTCGGTCCACCGGAGCAACTGCTGTATAGCCTGACCGACCCGTGGGACCTCTGGGCCGCGGTTAAGGGGGCAGCATCGAAGGAAGGTCCGTGAACCATCGCCTACCGTCAGAGCGGCGCTGCTGGGCCTGTCGGCAGCCAACGGCCCGCCCGATCCCCATTGCCACGTTTTGCAGGGAAGGGCAGCCCGTCACCATGACCGTCTGCCCTCCATGCAAAGAGCTGCACGGATACTTGTCGCTCACTGAGCAGAAAGCGCTCGAGGAACTCCGTCCGTGGCGCAGGAGGCAGATCACCGACTCGGACCTAGTACCTCACGAGCGCGGCGAGCGGGGTGTCTAGAGCGTCAGCGATCCGCAGGAGGGAGTCGAGCCGTGGGCTTGCGACGCCCATCTCGATGCGGTTGACCGACTGGCGATCGAGGCCGGCCAGCTCGGCCAGTCGCTCTTGAGTCAGGTTCCGGTCGAGCCGCACTGTGCGGATACGGTCTCCCACTGCCCGGCGGCGGGTGATTACCCAGTCGGGCGGGGGGATCGGCGGCACCTGATTACGGTGCGGCGATCATGGCTTGAAGTCTGTATCGTAAACCGTACTTTTTACGATCATGAACTGCCCGCGCGATCTCTCGCCTGGCACCCCACAATGACCGGCCCCTGCCGTGTCCTGCCCCCCAGGCGGACGGCGGGTGGCCTCGAGCCCCCGGTCTTCACTGGCCGGGGGCTCCGTGCTGCCTGGCTGCGGTTCGGGATCTTTCTACTCACCCGTTGCCAGGTCAGGCTGGGCCCCGAAGGGGTGTGTTCCCGCGGGTACCCCGATCGGCTGTGAGGCCCCTTCGACGTCATCGAGCGTCATCGAACTGCACCGAATTGCCCCGCTTCTCGACATCGCCGCAGGTCACAGTATGTTCAAGGATCAGGTTCGAGTCCCGTTACTCACCCTGATCGAGAGCCCGATCTGCGAAAGCAGATCGGGCTCTTGTCGTTTTGTAGCCCTCAAGGGTGATCCGCCGGGCGGACGGGGGACGTTCGCCGCCGGTCCGGGGAATGCTCAGTTGCCGGTACCGGACGAAGGGTCATGAGCGATGGCAACAGGCACAGTGAAGTGGTTCAACGCCGACAAGGGTTTCGGCTTCATCCAGCAGGACGACGGCGGCCCCGACCTGTTCGTCCACTTCTCCGCCATCCAGGGCACCGGCTTCAAGGAACTGCAGGAGAACCAGAGAGTCTCCTACGACGTCGGCCAAGGGCCGAAGGGGCCGCAGGCCGAGAACGTCGTCCCCGAGGAGTGATCGCCTGGCCGAGCGGCCCCTACCGGCGCCGGGCGCTGGTTCTCGTGGCCGCCGCCGCGCTCGTCCTGGGGATGACCCTGCTCGACGGCTGCGCCAGGGACGGCGGGGACGACGCCGAACGTCCCGGCGGCAGCGGGCGTACCACGGTCACCATCGGTACCTTCGGCGTCTTCGGTTACCGGCAGGCCGGGCTCTACGAGGAGTACGAACGGCTCCACCCGGGCGTCACCATCAAGGAAAGCGTGATCGAGCGCAACGACGCCTACTACCCGCAGCTGCTGACCCACCTCGCCGCCGGCAGCGGGCTCGCCGACATCCAGGCCATGGAGGTCGGCAACGTCCACGAGGTGGCCGCCGCCCAGGGCGACCGCTTCGAGGACCTGTCGAGGGCGAAGGGTGTCCGCAGGGGCGACTGGCTGCCGTGGAAGTGGCAGCAGGCCACCACCCCCGACGGCCGGACCATCGGCCTCGGCACCGACATCGGCCCCATCGCCGTCTGCTACCGCAAGGACCTCTTCCGACGGGCCGGGCTGCCCACGGACCGGGAGGCGGTCGGCAGGCTGTGGGCCGGCGACTGGCAGAAGTACATCGACACCGGCAGGGCGTACGCGCGGCGGGCCCCGGCCGGCACGGTCTTCACCGACTCGGCGGCCGGCCTCTACAACGCGGCCGTCCACGGCTATCCCGAGCGCTACTACGACCGCGCGGGCAGGCCGGTCTTCGCGACCAGCCCGGCGGTCAGGGCCTCCTGGGACCTGGCGATGCAGGCGGTGCGCGGCGGGCTGACGGCACGTCTGAAGCAGTTCGAGAAGCCCTGGGACCAGGCGTACGCGAACGGCCGCTTCGCCACCGTCGCCTGCCCGCCCTGGATGCTGGGCTACATCAAGGAGAAGTCGGGCCCGGCCGGTGAGGACAAGTGGGACGTGGCCGCCGCGCCCCGGCCCGCCAACTGGGGCGGCTCCTTCATCGGCGTGCCGAAGGCGGCGCGGCACAAGGCCGCCGCGATCGAGCTCGCCGTCTGGCTGACCGCGCCCGCCCAGCAGGCCAGGCTCTTCGAGCGGCAGGCCAGCATCCCCTCCACCCCGGCCTCGTACGCCATGCCGCCGGTCAGGGACGCGCGGAACCCCTATTTCGGCGATGCCCCCATCGGCGAGATCTTCACCGAGGCGGCCCGGTCGGTCCCCATGCTGGTGTTCGGCCCCAGGGAGCAGCAGATCGGGACGGCGTTCACCGACATCGGCATCGCCCAGGTCGAGCAGCAGGGCAAGCCGCCCCGGGCCGGCTGGGCCGCGGCACAGAAGGAAATCAAGAACGCGGTGGACGAATGACCGCCACGACCACGGTGGTGGAGGGTGCCGAGGCCGGACCCGCCGGCCGCCGGCGCGAGGGGGACCGGCCGGGCCCCTGGCGCAGCCGCCTCTACCGCTGGGACCTGCGCTACAGCCCGTACGCCTTCGTCGCGCCGTTCTTCCTGTTCTTCGCGGCATTCGGGATCTTCCCCCTTCTCTACACGGGCTGGGCGTCACTGCACCGCGTCGAGCTGACGGCCCCCGACCGCATGGAGTGGGCCGGGCTCCACAACTACCTCCGGCTGCTGGACAACGACCTCTTCTGGAACGCACTGCGCAACACCTTCACCATCGGCGTCATCTCCACCGTGCCCCAGCTCCTGATGGCGCTGGGGCTGGCCCATCTGCTCCACTACCGGCTGCGCGCCGCGACGTTCTGGCGGGTGGCCCTGCTGACCCCGTACGCCACGTCGGTGGCCGCCGCCACCCTGGTCTTCGTGCTGCTCTACGGGCGCGACTACGGGATGGTCAACTGGGCGCTGGGCATGCTGGGGACCGGCCCGGTCGACTGGCAGAACGGCACCTGGAGCTCGCAGCTGGCGGTCTCCTCGATCGTGATCTGGCGGTGGACGGGCTACAACGCGCTGATCTACCTGGCCGCCATGCAAGCGGTACCGGACGAGCTGTACGAGTCGGCGGCGCTGGACGGCGCGTCGCGCCGGCGACAGTTCCTGCACATCACCGTCCCGTCGCTGCGGCCGACGATCCTGTTCACCGTCGTGGTCTCGACGATCGGGGCGACCCAGCTCTTCGGCGAGCCCTTGCTGTTCGGCGGGGCGGGCGGCCAGAAGGGCGGCGCGTCGCACCAGTTCCAGACGCTCGGGCTCTTCCTCTACGAGCAGGACTGGTTCTACTACCACCTCGGGCGCGCCTCGGCCGTCGCCTGGACGATGTTCCTGCTGTTGCTGCTGATCGCCGCGGTTCATGTACTGATCGCGCGGCGGCTGCGGAAGGACCGGTGAGGGGAGTCCATGGCCACGGCACGCATGCCCACGGCCCACCGCGCGGGACGGCAGCTGCACGGCGGGCCCGTCGCCTACGCGGTGCTGACGCTGTTCGCCGCGGGGTCGCTGTTCCCCCTGGTGTGGACGGCGGTCGCCGCCTCGCGCGACAACACCCGGCTGGCCCGTACGCCGCCGCCCCTGTGGTTCGGCGACCATCTGATCCGGAACCTGGGCAGGGCGTGGACCGAGGGCAATATGGGGCTCGCCCTGTTCAACACCACGCTCGTGGCCGGGACGGTGGCGCTCGGCACGGTGTTCTTCTGTACGATCGCCGGCTTCGCCTTCGCCAAGCTGCGGTTCCGGCTGAAGAATGTCCTGCTGTCGCTGACGATCGGCACGATGCTGGTGCCGCCGCAGCTCGGCGTCGTCCCGCTGTTCATGGTCGTGGCCCGGCTGGGCTGGACGGACCGGCTGCCGACCGTGGTCCTGCCCACGCTGGTCAGCGCCTTCGGGGTGTTCTTCATGCGGCAGTACCTGGTGGAGGCGCTGCCCACCGAGCTGATCGAGGCGGCGCGCGTCGACGGCGCGAGCAGCTGGCGCGTGGTGCGGCACATCGTCTTCCCCGTCGCCCGGCCCGCGATGGCCGTCCTGGGGATGCTCTCCTTCGTCCAGGCGTGGAACGACTTCTTCTGGCCCGTGATCGCGCTGACCCAGGAGAACCCGACCGTGCAGGTGGCGCTCACCGGCCTGGGCCGGGGCTACGTACCCGACCAGGCCGTGGTCATGGCCGGGGCGCTGCTCGGCACCCTCCCGCTGCTGCTGGCCTTCACCTTCTTCGGCCGCCAGATCGTCGGCGGCATCATGCGAGGCGCGGTCAAAGGCTGATCCCGTCACCCTTCCCACCCCTTCCCCTTCCCTTCGCCGCCCCGGGAGGCGACCTCCATGACCGTGAACTTTCCGCCCGGCTTCCTGTGGGGCGCCGCGACCGCCGCCTACCAGGTGGAGGGCGCGGCCCGGGAGGACGGCCGCACCCCCTCCATCTGGGACACGTTCGCCCGCACCCCGGGCCGGGTCCTGGGCGGCGACACCGGGGACGTGGCCACCGACCACTTCCACCGCCGCGCCGAGGACGTGCGCCTGATGGCGGAGCTGGGCCTGGGCGCGTACCGCTTCTCCGTCTCCTGGCCGCGGGTGCAGCCCACCGGCCGCGGCCCCGCCTCGCGGCGCGGGCTCGACTTCTACCGGGCGCTCGTCGACGACCTCCTCGAGCACGGCATCCAGCCGATGCTGACGCTCTATCACTGGGACCTGCCCCAGGAACTGGAGGACGCGGGCGGCTGGCCCGAGCGCGAGACGGCCCACCGCTTCGCCGACTACGCCCGACTGGTCGGCCAGGCACTGGGCGACCGCGTCGAGCTGTGGACCACCCTCAACGAGCCCTGGTGCAGCGCCTTCCTGGGCTACGCCTCCGGGGTCCACGCACCGGGCCGTACGGACGACGAGGCCGCGCTGCGCGCCGCCCACCACCTCAACCTGGCGCACGGCCTGGGCGCACAGGCGCTGCGTGCCGCCCTGCCCTCCCGGGCCCGGCTCTCCGTCGCGCTCAACCCCGGCGCGGTCAGGGCCCGTACCCCCGCCCCCGCGGACCTGGACGCTCAGCGGCGCGTCGACGCCCTCGCCACCCGTATCTTCACCGGACCCATGCTGCGCGGTGCGTACCCCGACGACCTGCTCTCCGACACGGAGGCGATCACGGACTGGGCTTTCGTGCGGGACGGCGACACGGACATCGTCAAGCACCCCCTCGACGCGCTGGGCATCAACTACTACGCGCCTACAGTGGTATCAGCCGCCACTGACAATCGCCCGGCCCGCGCCGACGGCCAGGGCGGAAGAGAGCGTTCCCCCTGGCCGGGCGCCGGCGGGGTGGCGTTCCACCGGCCGCCCGGCAAACGGACCGCCATGGACTGGAGCGTGGATCCGACCGGCCTGTACGACCTGCTGATGCGCTTCACCCGCGAGGCCCCCGGCCTGCCGCTGGTCATCACCGAGAACGGCGCCGCCTACGACGACAAACCGGACGCGAGCGGCGTGGTGCACGACCCGGATCGCATCGCGTATCTGCACGCCCACCTCGACGCGGTGCTGCGCGCCCTGGGCGACGGGGCCGATGTGCGCGGGTACTTCCTGTGGTCGCTGCTGGACAACTTCGAGTGGGCGTACGGCTACAGCAAGCGCTTCGGCGCGGTGTACGTGGACTACGGCACCCTGGCCCGTACGCCCAAGTCCAGCGCCCACTGGTACGCCCGGGTGGCGCGGACGGGCCGGTTGACGTCCTGCTGAGCGCAGCCGACGGGGCCGGCCGTCGGCGGCGTCATTCGAAGACCGAGGGTGGCGGCGCCGGGGAGGGGCGGGCGCTCTGGTCGGTGACGGGCGCCGCCCCGCCGGTGAAGTCGGCGAGCGCGCGGCCGTGTTCGACCCGGCCCTGGTGGGGGTCGGTGGCGGCACGCCGGGTCAGCTCGGCGGCCGGCAGCTCCCGGTCGGAGGCCAGGAGCACGGCGTTGCCGAAGCGCCGTCCGCGCAGTACCGCCGGGTCGGCGGTCAGGCACAGCTCGGGGAAGACGGTGCCGACGGTGGCGATCTGCGCCTTGACGTAGGCCAGCGGCGGTCCGTCGGCGAGGTTCGCGGCGTAGAAGCCTCCCGGCCGCAGCACGCGGCGTACTTCGCCGGCGAACTCGGCGCTGGTCAGATGGGCGGGCGTGCGGGCGCCGCTGAAGACGTCGGCGATGATCAGGTCGGCCCAGCCGTCGGGCATCTTGGCGAGCCCTTCGCGGGCGTCCCCGCCACGCACCCGGACCCGCCAGCCGCTGTCCAGCGGCAGCTCGGCACGGACGAACTGTACGAGCGGGGCGTCGATCTCGACGATCTGCTGGTTCGACCGGGGGCGGGTCGCGGCGATGTAGCGGGCCAGGGTGAACGCGCCGCCGCCCAGGTGCAGGGCCTGGACCGGCTTGCCGGGCGGGGCGACGAGATCGGCGATGTGGCCGAGCCTGCGCTGGTAGGCGAAGTCGAGGTAGGCGGGGTCGTCGAGGTCCACATGGGACTGCGGGGCCCCGTCGATCAGGAGCGTGCGGCCACGCGGGCGGTCGCGGTCCGGTATGAGCTCCGCGAAACCGCCGGCGACCTGCGCGGTCACCGGTTCCGCGGCGCGTGCGCGCCCTGGTTTCTGCTTGCCTTTCGCCACCCGTCAAGTATCGCCGGTGGCGGGCGGGGCCCGACAGCGGCGGAGGCGGGCGGCGCTCAGCGGCAGCGGTCGACGGCCTCGATCGTCCGGGCGGCCTCGCCGAGGGCGGCGCGCAGCACGGCGGGGTCGGTGGCGGAGCCGTAGGCGGCGTCCGGCGCGACGAGCCAGCCCGTGCCCTTGACGGGCGGTACGTCGGCCCCGGCGCGCGTTCCACGCCCGTAGGTCTGGGTGCAGGCGCTGCCGGGCAGGTCCCAGCGGTCGGCAGTGCCCGGCGGGACGAGGAAGCCGAGGGTGTCGCAGTCGCCGTCGTGCAGCACGGGCCCGACGCCGTCGCGCAGCCGCAGGATGTCGACCGCCTCCAGGCCCTGGCGGGCGGGAACGGTGACCAGGTCGCACGGCCGGCCCTCGTCGGGGGCGTGCTGTGCGGTCGGGTAGGGGGACGGGCTGTGGTCCTGACGCGGCTGGTGCAGCGCCGTCGTCCGTGAGCCGCCGCCGATGTCCACTCCGGCCTCCACCACGGGAAACCCCTCCTCACGCCGTGCCACTCCGCGTCGAGCGCGCTCTCGCTCGGAGGGTTCAACGGCCGTCGGCGTCAACGGCTACGGCGCCATGCCGCCGCAAAGGATGGCAGTTCATGGCGGATGACAGGTGGGATATCCGTTTTGTAGCCAAACCGGATGTAGTGGCCTCGCCACAGCCGGTACGGTCATCACGCCACACGGCAGCACAGCCGCCCGCCCCGCGGGTTGCCCAGGGGCGGCTCGCCAGGGAGAGGGACCGGCCATGGCGTCGCCGCACGCATCCTCGTCACCGCGCCCCAACACCGCCTTCCGGGAGCTGCGCGGACAGCGCTCACCTGGGGAGTTCGCGGCGGCGGTGCGACGGGCGGGCCGCGAGATCGGCGAGCACGTCTCCTGTGACGCGCGCTATGTCGGGCGCGTCGAGTCGGGAGAGATCCGCTGCCCCAACTACGCCTACGAGCGGGTGTTCCGCCATATGTTCCCCGGCCGGGAACCGGCGGACATGGGCTTCGCCCCGCGCGAAACGGTGCGTGGACGGGGGGCGCGCAAAAAGGGTTCCGCGCCGCCCGGACAATCCGAGAGCCCGGCCGAAAGCCGTACCTCCCCACCGAGGAGGAGCGGCTCGGGCAGGAGACCGGACGGCACTGACGACAGCAACGACGGCCACAAGGAGAGCGACGTGTTGCGTCGCGCGTTCATGACCTCGGGCACGGCCGTGGTGGCCGCCGCCTCGCTGGGCGCCGCCGCCCCGGGTGCCCGCACGAGGCGCCGCGCGGGCGAGCCCGAGGCGCGCGCCGTGGAGAACGCGGTGCGGCAGATCCGGCTGCTCGACGACCGGCACGGCGCGGACGGCCTCTACCGGCGCGCCGCGCGGCCGCTCAAGGCGGCGTACGAACTGCTCGACGCGCAGACGCGGCGGCAGTCGGTGGCCGACCGGCTGCACGCGGGCGCGGGCGAGCTCGCGATCTCGGTCGGCTGGCTGGCCCATGACTCGGGCCGCTTCTCCGACGCCCGCTCGCACTACGCCGAGGCGCTGGCGACGGCACGGGTGGCGGGTGATCCCGCGCTGGAGGCTCATGCTTTCTGTAACACCGCTTTCCTCGCGCGGGATGCAGGACGGCCCCGCGAGGCGGTGCGTGCCGCGCAGGCGGCCCAGCGGGCGGGCCGACGGCTGGGCTCGGCACGGCTGATGTCCCTGCTGACACTGCGGGAGGCGGGCGGCTGGGCGCGGCTGGGGGACCGCGCGGCGTGCGAGGAGGCGCTGCTGCGGGCGCGCACGCTCTTCGGACGGGGGCCGGCCGGGTCGGACCCGGAGTGGATGACCTTCTTCGGCGAGGCCGAGCTGGAGGGGCTGGAGGCCCAGTGCCGGTCCGCCCTCGGCGACTGGCGGCGCGCGGCGGAGCACGCGGAGCGTGCGGTGGACCTGCAGGACCCGCACTTCGCCCGGAACATCGCCCTCTACACCGCCCAGCTGGCGGGCGACCTGGCCCGTGCCGGCAGTCCCGACGCGGCGGCGGCCGCCGCTTCCCGGGCGCTGGACCTCCTCGAGGAGGTCCAGTCCTCCCGCGTCCGCACGATGCTCACCGCCACGGCCCGCCTGCTGCGGCGCCACGCCGCCGACCCGGAGGTGTCGGCCTTCCTGGCCCGCCACGAGCCCGCCGTACGCGCCGTCTAGAAGCCGTCTAGAACCGGCCGCTCGGACCGGCCGTTCACGGCAGGGCCCGCGGCCGGTGTTCCGGGCGTCAGCCGAGGTGGCCCGTGTCGTTCAGGCGCACCAGCGCCGGCGCCCCGTAGGCCCAGCCCAGGACGGACAGGGACGTCGGGTCGAGCCGGATGCGGGAGCCGAAGAAGATGTCCTCGCCCAGCCAGCGGGCGACGATCGTGCGCAGGATGTGGCCGTGGGCGAAGACCAGGACGTCGCGGTCGGCCGAGCGGGCCCACTCCACGACCTCGTCCGCCCGCGCCGCGACCTCTGCGCGCGTCTCGCCCTCGGGGACGCCGTCGCGCCAGATGAGCCAGTCGGGGCGGCCCGCCTTGATCTCGTCGGGGGTCATGCCCTCGTACGCACCGTAGTCCCACTCCATCAGGGCGTCCCAGTCGGTGGCCCGGTCTCCGAAGCCGGCCAGCTCGCAGGTCTCCTTGGCGCGCGCCAGCGGGCTGGTGCGGACCTCCACGTCCGGCAGCGCGTTCCACGGCGCCCGGTGCAGCCGCTCGCCGAGCAGCTTGGCGCCGCGCCGTCCCTCGTCGAGGAGCGGGATGTCCGTGCGGCCGGTGTGCTTCCCGGACAGCGACCACTCCGTCTGTCCGTGCCGGGCCAGCAGGATGCGCGGTGCCATGGCGAGGGCCCCTTCGACAAGATTTCGGTGACTTTCGCGACAGTTCCGGCCATGCCGCCGGTCCCGTCCAGCCCCCATCATCACTCACTTCACTCTCAGGCAACCCTCTGGCCAGCCACAGCGTCTCTCCTGCCGCCACCTCGGGGGTTCCAGGGAAGTCGCGGGGCGGTGTGCGTGCCCCGCGGCGTACACCGTACGGTTGCAAAACGCGCTTGTTGGCCGCTGATCAAATGGAGAGCCGTCCGGATGTACCGCACCGCACCACTGGGGAAGCGGCCGCGCTGGTGGACCGAACTGCCACTGATAGCCGTGGTGTACGGGCTGTACTCGGCGGGCCGACTGCTGGTCCGGGGGGATGTGCAGTCGGCCGTGGATCACGGCCTGGCCATCCTCGATCTTGAAAAAACGTTCCGAATAAACTTCGAGCACCCGCTCAACCGGATATTCACCGAATATCCCGCGATCGGCATACCGGCGGACTTCGCGTACGCCTCCCTGCACTACCTCCTCACCCCCGCGCTCCTGGTCTGGCTCTTCAAGCGCCGCCCCGACCACTACCGCCGGATGCGCACCTGGCTGATGGTCTCCACCCTCATCGGCCTCATCGGGTTCTCCCTGCTGCCCACCTGCCCGCCGCGGCTCCTCGACGCCACGTACGGCTTCGTCGACACCATGCACCAGTACTCCGCGTACGGCTGGTGGGGCGGCGAGGCCAGCGCCCCGCGCGGCCTGGGCGGGCTCACCAACCAGTACGCCGCCATGCCGAGCCTGCACGTCGGCTGGGCCCTGTGGTGCGGGGTCGTGCTCTGGCGCCACAGCCGCGCCGCCTGGGCGAAGATCGCGGGAATCGGCTATGCGCTCGCCATCACCCTCGTGGTGATGGGCACCGCCAACCACTACTTCCTGGACGCCGTCGCCGGCGCCGCCGTGATGGGCGCGGGCTTCCTGCTGGCCCGCCCCGCGATGCGGCTCGCCGACCGGATCCGCGTCCGTCTCACCGGCGCCCGCGCCACGGAAACCGCCGGGACGCCCGCGATTGTCAGTGGCGGGTGCGAGACTTCGGCGGGTACAGCGCTTGTCCGGACGACCGCCGCCGGCTCCCCGGCCGGAGACGGCCGTCCGGCGGCGCCGGAGAGACTTCGCGAGGCGGACGCCAGTGACCAGATCCCCCGTCAGCCGGCCCGGGGCGAGGCCGGAGACAGCCGCACCGACGGCGCTGCGACAGCGGCTCGCTGAGCTGCGCGGCCCGGCCGTCGCGCCCCTGCCGCTGGATGCCCGCGCGCTCGCGGCGCTGGCCGCGAACCCCGGCTGTCATCGCCGGGCCCTGCTCGACGGCGCCGGGGTCGACAAGGCCGCCCTGGCGCGGGCCCTCGGCACACCGGCCACGTTCGGGCAGTCCCAGTTCGCGTTCGTCCGCGGCCATTCCTTCGAGGCACGCGTCAAGGCCGACGGCGGCACGGAGCTGATCCGCCTGCTGTGCGAGCGGCTCGCCGACGGCTCGGCCCCGCCGTCCGGCCCCGAAGCCGTCGACACGCCCGACCTGTCGGCCTCCGGTCCCGAGGGGCGCACCGCCCGTACCGCTCTGGCCCTGCGCGAGGCCACGGCCGCCGGGCGGTGGGCGCTGCTGGACCACCCCATGCTGGCCCTGACGGTGGCGGGCACGCCCGCGTACCTGGAGCCGGACGCCGTCGTCGTCCACCCCGACGGCGACTGGACGGTCGTGGAGATCAAGTCCTTCGCCATGGTCGACGGCTCGGCCGACGCCGCGAAGGTGGGCGCGGCCGCTCGCCAGGCGGCGGTCTACGCGCTGGCGCTGGAGTCCGTCGCCGAGCGCACCGGCGCGGGTGCAGCGGTCCGTCACCGCGCGCTGCTGGTCTGCCCGAAGGACTTCTCCAACCTGCCGGACGCCGCCCTGGTCGACCTCCGCAAGCAACTGGCCACGACGCGCCGGCAGCTGGACCGGCTGACGGGCGTGGCCGACATCGCCGACGCCCTGCCGGAGGGCACGAGCTTCGACCTGTGCCTGGCCGACGACGGCCGCACGCCCACCCGGCCCGCCGGGGAGCTCGCCGCCGCCGTCGACGCGGTCGCCGCCGCCTACGCGCCGGAGTGCCTGGCGGCCTGCGAGCTGGCCTTCCACTGCCGGGCCCGGTCCCGGGCTGCGGACGCGGTGCAGGCCCTGGGCCGCGGCCTGCGCGCCGAGCTCGGCGGGCTGACCACGGTTGAGGCGGTCCTCTCGGCGGCGTCCGGCGCGGCCGGCGACCCGGACGACCCCACGGTCGCCGCCCTGCGCCGCGCGGCGGTGCTCCGGGCGGAGGCCATGGCGTCCGCCCTGCCGGCGACGGCGGGGGCCGCGCTGTGACCGCTCCGGGGAGGGCCGCCGCATGTCGCTGATCAGCACGCTCGCGCGGCTCGAGGCCGTGCGGGAGGGACGGGCACGGCCGCTGGCCACCGTGCGCCACCGGCACCTCGCCGAGCGGCCGCTGGTGTTCGTACCGCTGACCACCGCCGGTGAGGCCGGAGCGCCGCTCGGCGCGATGGTGGGGACGGACCGGGACGCGCCCCGGCTGCTGGTCGTGGCGCAGCCGCGCGACCGTGATCTGCGGTTCGCGTTCCTGGCGGAGCTGGCCGAGGCGATGCTGCCGCACATCGAGGCGTACGCCGACGCCGTCGAGCTGGAGTCGCGCAAGGAGACCGATCCGGAGACCGGCCGGAAGGTGCCGGTCGAGGTGGAGCTGTGCGCGGACGCGCCGCAGTTGGTGGTGCCGAGCCCGGCGGGCGTGGAGTACGTGCGCCTGCTCGGCCGTTCCATGCGGTTCCGCCGCACGGCCGAGCAGGACCCGGAGACGCCGCATCCCGCTCCGCCGCGCGTCCCTCTACTGGGCCGTTGGCTGACGTACTTCGGGGAGCGGGCCCGCGTGCCCGGTTCGTCGCTGCTGCTGGCGATGACGCAGACGCTGGGCCGTCACTGGGCCACGGGCCAGAGCGCCCTGGAGGACCAGCATCTGGGCGCCCTGCTGGCCTGGATCGACCCTCCTCGCGGGACGTCCGGCGCGCAGGCGGCGCTGCGGGCGGAGCTGGCGCGCGACCGGGAGGGCCTGCTGGTCCATCCGCCCGCCGGTCCCGCGACGGACCCGGTCTTCGACAACAAGCTGCTCGCCCCGGCGGTCGACCGCTACGACCGGGCCCGCGCGGACGTCCTGCGGGCGCCGGTGCACCGGTTCGCGGCGGCCCAGGCGGAGCTGGCCGCGGCCGAGGAGGCGGTCCGCGCGCTGCTGGCGGCGCAGCTGCGGCCCACCTGGGATGCCGTCTGGCACGGGATCGACCTGCTGCGGGCCCTGCCCGAGGGCGCCCGGGTCGGCGAGCGCTGGAAGCGCGACCGCTGGTCGTACACCGCGCACCGTGACCGCGTCCGCGCCGGCGAGCCCCCGCAGCCGCGGCGCGACGACGCGGTGACGGCGGCCCGCAAGCTCGCCGCCCGCGAGACGGCGCAGGCGCAGCTGGACGCGCACGAGGCGCTGGACGATCCGCTGGTGATGGCCGGGCGGCGGCTGGCCGGCGAGGCCTTCGCCGGTGAGGTCGCCGACGTGGTGATGGAGTACTCGGAAGCCAAGGTTCCGCGGCCGCGGCCGCTGGTGGCGGTGCGCACGGCGGACGCTCCGCACGTCGCCGACGGCGTGAAGCTGCACCGCGCGCTGCCGGACGGCAGGTCGCAGCCGGCGGAGTTCGTCTCGTACGTGCCGGAGGACGGCATCCTGACGGTGCGGCTGACCGGTGGCATGGGTCGCGGCAAGGTGCCCGACGCCGGTTCCGTGCCGGAGCCGGGCGAGCGGGTGTGCTGGACGCTCTTCGAGCACGCGCCCAGGGGCGGCCCGGAGCTGCCCGAGCCCGAGCAGACGCCCTGGACCCACGGCGGCCCGCCGGCGGCCGCCGTGGCCGAGGCCCCCGACCCGGTGACCGCGGAGGACCTGCTGTGACCGTACGCATGGCGCGCGGACGCGCCTTCGACCCCGCGCGGGAGGCCACCGCGGCCACGGACGCGATCCTGCGGGACACCCTGCACGGCCCGCACCGCGGCGTCGTCGTGGACTCCCCGCCGGGCGCCGGCAAGTCGACGCTGGTGGTGCGGGCGGCCCGGGAGCTGGCCGGCGCGGGCCGCCCGCTGATGATCGTCGCGCAGACCAACGCCCAGGTCGACGACCTCGTCCTGCGCCTGGCCAAGCAGGACCCCGAGCTGCCGGTGGGCCGCCTGCACAGCAGCGAACAGCACCCGTACGACCCGGCGCTCGACGCCCTCGGCTCCGTCGTCACCTCGGCGAAGGCGGCCGACCTCGCCGGGCTGGACGTCGTGGTCTCCACGGCCGCGAAGTGGGCGCACACCAAGGTCGCCGAGCCGTGGGGGCACGCGATCGTCGACGAGGCGTACCAGATGCGCTCGGACGCACTGCTGGCCGTGGCGGGGCTGTTCGAGCGGGCGCTGTTCGTCGGCGACCCCGGCCAGCTCGACCCGTTCAGCGTGGTGGGCGCCGAGCAGTGGGCGGGACTGTCGTACGACCCGTCGGCGAGCGCCGTCAGCACGCTGCTCGCCCACAATCCGGGGCTTCCGCAGCACCGGCTGCCGGTCTCCTGGCGGCTGCCCGCGTCGGCCGCGCCGCTGGTCTCGGACGCCTTCTATCCGTACACGCCCTTCCGCAGTGGCACCGGCCACGGCGAGCGGCGGCTGGCCTTCGGGGTGCGTTCGGACGGCTCGGGCCCCGACCGGGTGCTGGACGAGGCGGCCGAGTCGGGGTGGGGGCTGCTGGAGCTGCCCGCGCGCCACACGCCGCGGACGGACCCGGAGGCCGTGGGCGCGGTCGCGCTGGTCGTGCGCCGCCTGCTGGACCGCGGCGGGGCCGTGACGGGCGAGACCGCGCCCGATCCGGTCCCGCTCACGGCCGAGCGGATCGCGGTCGGTACGGCGCACCGCGACCAGGCGGCGGCCGTGCGCACGGCCCTGGCCGGGCTGGGTGTCTCCGGGGTCACGGTCGATACGGCCAACCGGCTGCAGGGCCGTGAGTTCGACGTGACGGTGGTGCTGCACCCGCTGTCGGGGCGCCCGGACGCGACGGCGTTCCACCTGGAGACGGGCCGCCTGTGCGTCCTGGCCTCGCGGCACCGCCACGCGTGCGTGGTGGTCTGCCGGGCGGGCGTCGACCGGCTGCTGGACGACCACCCGTCGACGGATCCGGTGCAGCTGGGCGTGACGGTGAAGTTCCCGGACGGCTGGGAGGCCAACCACACCGTGCTCGCCCACCTGGCCGAGCACCGGGTGGCGTGGCAGCCGTGACCGGCCACACGGCCCCAGGTCGCCGGCGCCCGCTGACCGGCCGCGACACGCGGTGGGCGGTCGTGGGCCCGGGGGCGCACTTGCGCGCCGCAGGACAATGGATGACGGTGCAGACGATTCTGGAGGTATGTACATGTGCGAGCCGAAGCAGGCTCCCGGCGCGCAGGACAGTGCTCCGCGCCGCCTGAAGCCCGCGCAGCTGCTCTTCGAGCCACCCGAGGCCCTCGCCGACCCCGAGCACTTCTTCGATCTCGAGTCGATCGAGGATCCGCGTGAGCTGCTGGCCCGCTCCACCGAGCTGGCCCTGGCGTTCCGCGCGGCAGCGGACCGGGCGACGGAGTTCCAGGCGGTGGCGGCGGCTCAGCTCGCCGATCCCCGGCGCTTCGACAGACTGCCGACGGCGGTGATCGCCGCGCGGGCCGAGTGGAGCGAGGACTACACCCGGAAGATGGTCGAATTCGGCCAGGAGCTGCTGCGCGGCAGCAGCGCCCTGGACTGAACCGGCACGGCCCATGGTCCCCGATCATGGGCCGTTGGCATATGCGGCGCACAAGGTAGCGCACCCCCCGCCGCCCTGTCCCGGTTTCCCGGACTCCCGCGGGCGGACCCCGCCGGGCCGCCGACCATAGGGCCATGAGCTCCTGGCCGCACGATCCGCGTCCCGTCCGCCACCGGCCCGCCGCCGTCCGCGTCCCCCTCGCAGGGGCCGACTGGCTGGCCTCGGCGAGCCGCTTCCCCCGCAGCGTCCACGCCCTGTGGGCCGACAGCGCCCAGGCCACGGTGATACTGCCGTGCGGCACGGCGTTCGACGTGATCGACGCCCCGATGCTGTTCGGCCGCCGGATGCTCGACCGCCTGTGGTCGCCGGCCGGGCCCGGCTCCGGCCCGGTGGCGGCGCAGCGCGGCAGGCTGCTGCTGTTCGCGGCGCCCGGCACAGCCCAGCGGCTGCCCGCGCTGCTGGCCTGGGAGGAGTGGGGCGGCAGCGGCCGCCCGGCACCCCCGCCGCTGCTCTGCTACGGCACGGGTGACGCCGTGACCGTCCCCCCGCTGTGCCCGCCGCCCCAGGATCTCGAGCCGGCCCCGCCGGCCAGCCGCTGGCTGGTCGCCCCCGAGACCCGGCAGCCCTGGCTCCCGGCGGCGGACGTACTGCTGTGGGCCTGTGTACGGGCCGCCCGGGGGGCCGCTGTACCCACGTTTCCGGCGGGCTGAAACATACGGATTTTCTTTCCACCGGATCGGGGTGCTAAAGTCTTCCACGTCAGCAGGCGCCGCTAGCTCAGTTGGTTAGAGCAGCTGACTCTTAATCAGCGGGTCCGGGGTTCGAGTCCCTGGCGGCGCACAGACAGTCGAAGGCCCACACCTCACGGTGAGGGCCTTCGTCGTATGCCCACACCGCAGGCCGCCGGCGGTCACCGCCGGCTCACCCGCACCTTCCACGACCCGCCCAGCGTGTGCCGCTCCACCGCCACCCGTACCCCGTCCACGGTCAGCGATTCCCCGGTGACCAGTGGCGCGTCCGCCAGCGGCGGATAGACGGACTCGCCCCAGCACGCGTGCGTGCCGGGATGGCCGTCCAGCACCTGCACCGGCCCGCCGCCCGAGGCGGTGTCGCTGCGCACCCGGTAGACCAGCACGCCCTCCGTGCAGGTGGTGCTGTCGTTGCCGGACGCGCCCCGCGCCTCGACGACGATGGCGCTGGCCGCGCCGGTGCGGGCGACCACCATGCGGGTGCGGCCGTCCGCGCCCGGACGCATCGGGGCCTCCAGCGGCTGGAGGGTGTGCAGGGAGCTGCCGGAGCGGCTGACGCAGTCGACCTGCCGGGGGCCGATCCAGCCGAGCTTCCACTTGTGCCACCCGAAGGGATCCGAGGCGAGCCCGAACTGGCTGCCCATGAGGTCCCAGTCGCCGACATGGGTGTCCCAGTCGCCCTTGCCGTCGGTCGGCCGGTGGTAGAGGTCGGGCAGGTCCAGGACGTGCCCGGTCTCATGGGCGAGGACGTTGCGGTCCGGTGGGTGGTGCTCGAAGACGGTGACGACGCGGCGCAGCTCGGTGCCGTCGACGGAGATGGGCTCCTCGAGGTTGACGACCTTGGTCGCGTCGGAGTCGACGCCGGGGGCGTCGGGATCGGCGACGAGGTAGACGAGGCTGTAGCGCCGGAAGTTCACGTGCTTGTCCACGGCGGCGATGGCGTCCCGCAGATAGGCGGCGCGCTGCTGGCCGTCCCAGTCGCGCTGTATGTGGTACTCGCCGGACGGCCGGGGCATCCGGAACCACCGCTTCACGGGGTGGGCGCGCAGCGCGAACCGCCCGTAGGACGCCCGCTCGAAGAAGCGGGAGGTGGCGGGGAAGTGATCGGCGGCGAGCCGGTCGGGGGTGACGGAGGGCTTGGAGTCCGGGAAGGACAGGAAGACCATGACCGCGTCGAGCCGCCCGACGGGTCGCGGGTAGTCCGGGTTCCAGGAGTCGACGCCCTCGGAATGGTGGGCCTGGCTGCGCGGCAGCGCGCAGGGGCCGCCGGGCCCCGCCGCGTGCGCCGGGGCGGCGGCGAGGCTGGTGGCGATCGCGCAGAGGCTGGTCAGCACGGCACCCGCGCGCTGCAGCCGGGACCGCTCCGCGCGGCAGGGCCGCGGCCGGTCCACTCCCATGGGTGTCAGCGGACGCACCACGTCGACCTCCGGGGACGGAATCGGGAGACCTCACCCACCCTCTTGTTATTTGCGGTGTTATGCCCCGTTTCACTACCCCAGTCGAGTGACTAAGCCGACTTCTGGGTACATCACACTCAGTCACGGACGGTCAATCGAGGAAGCAGTCGAAAAGAAGCGCCATGCGACTTCAGACGTGATCGCGCACGGATGTGCATGGACGCGCAGAAACGGTCGGACCCACGCCGGTGGCCCCACCCCTCGCGGCCGGGCCGCTGGAACGGTCCCTGCGCGGGCTCTATGCTCGCCACACTTCCAGCACGGAATCCCCCTACAGGCGGCCATTTGCCGTCTTTTCCACCACGCGTACGAGACTCATGAAGACCCGCACGGGATCCGTGCGGAACGAATGCCACGCGGGAGCGAACGTTGAGCGGAACACTCGACGGCCAGGGCGGCTCGCCCGGTACGACGCCGCCAGTCGTCACGCAACGTCACGTCACTTCGAATGAATTCCGCGCCGCCTTCCGAGCCGCGCACCTCGGTATGGCCGTCGTCGGCCGCGACGGCCTCGTACGCACCGCCAATGACGCGCTCGGCGCACTGCTGGGCACCGACCCCGCCCGGCTCCAGGACTCCCCCGCCGCCGAGTTCACCGGCCTGCGCGAGGACTCCCGCACCTGGAGCGCCTACCGGGAAGTCCTGCTGGGCCGCCGCGACCGGCTGCACTGCACCCGCAGGCTCCGGCAGCCGGGCGGGCAGGGCCTGTGGGCCGAGGTGACCGTCACCCCGCTGCCGGAGACCCGCGACGCGCTGCTGTCGGTGGCCGACGTCTCCGACCGGCGGGACCTGCGGGCGAGACTGCGGCACCTGCGCATGCACGACCCGGTCACCCGGCTGCCCAACCGCAGCCTGTTCTTCGAACGCCTGGCCGCCGCGCTGGCCACCGCAGCCGTCTCCCGGGGCGGCACCGGCCGCATCGGGCTGTGCTACCTCGACCTGGACGGCTTCAAGGCCATCAACGACACCCTGGGCCACCGGGCCGGCGACCGGCTGCTGGGCGCGGTGGCCAGACGGCTGACCGAGTGCGCCGCCCCGGGCGGCCACCTGGTGGCCCGGCTCGGCGGCGACGAGTTCGCGCTGCTGGTCGAGGAGTCGGCGGGCACCGAGCAGCTGGTCGATCTCGCCGCGGCCGTCCAGGACAAGCTCTCCCGGCCGTTCGAGGTGGCCGGGCAGCGGCTGGCGGTCTCGGCGAGCATCGGCGTCGTCGAGCGCCCGGTGGCCGGGACGCACGCCACCGAGCTGATGCAGGCCGCGGACACCACGCTCTACTGGGCGAAGGCCGACGGCAAGGCCCGCTGGACGCTCTTCGACCCCGAGCGCAACGCGCACCGGATGACCCGGCAGGCCCTCTCCAGCACGCTGCGGCCCGCGGTGGAACGGGAGGAGTTCGTCCTGCAGTACCAGCCGCTGGTCGGGCTCGGCGACGGCGTCGTACGGGGCGTCGAGGCGCTGGTGCGCTGGCACCACCCGCAGTTCGGGACGCTCGCGCCGAACCGCTTCATCGGCCTGGCGGAGGAGACGGGCGCCATCGTGCCGCTCGGGCGCTGGGTGCTGGCGACCGCCTGCCGCCAGGCGCGGCGCTGGCAGCTGGCCCATCCCGCCGAACCCATCCTGGTGAGCGTCAATGTGGCGGTGCGTCAGGTGTGGGACTCCGACCTGGTGGCCGACGTGGCGGCGATCCTCGCCGAGACCGGACTGCCGCCGCACCTGCTGCAGCTGGAGCTCACCGAATCGGCCGTGATGGGCTCGGCGGGCCGCCCGCTGCAGCAGCTCCAGGCGCTGAGCGACATGGGCGTCGCCATCGCCATCGACGACTTCGGCACCGGCTACTCCAACCTCGCCTACCTCAGCCGGCTGCCCGTCTCCACCCTCAAGCTCGACGGCTCCTTCGTCCACGGCTTCCGCGCCGAGGAGCACCCCAACCCGGCCGACGAGACGATCGTCGAGGCACTCGTCCAACTCGCCCACCGGCTCGGCCTGACGGTCACGGCGGAGTGCGTGGAGAGCGCGGAACAGGCCGAGCGGCTGGGCAGGATCGGCTGCGACACGGGGCAGGGCTGGTTCTACTCCCGGCCCGTGCCCGCGGACCGGATCTCGGCCCTGCTGAGCACGGGCGTACGGCCGTAGCGCGCGGCAGTAGGCGGGGCGGCTGCGGGCGGGACGGCTGCGGGCGGGACGGCTGCGGGCAGGACGGCCCTAGGCCGGGCCGTACGTACGCCCCTGCGCTCGCCCTGCGGGCGGACCGGCTGCAATCCGGCCCGCCCGGCGCGCGCGTACGGTCGACGCGCCCAGGGTGCGCCCTTCGCGCCGAGGTGCGCCCCTACGCGCCCGGGAGCCCGTAGGCGTCCGCTATCAGTTCGTAGCTGCGCAGCCGCTGCTCCGGCCCGTGCGTATTGGCGGTGATCATCAGCTCGTCCACGCCCGTCCGCTTCGCCAGCGCGGTCAGCCCCTCGCGGACCTCGTCCGGAGTGCCGAAGACGACGTTGGACAGCCAGTCGGCGACGAACTCCTGCTCAGCCAGACCGAGGGCGTGGGACTCCGCCTCCTGCGGCGTGGGGATCAACCCCGGACGCCCGGTGCGCATCCGCAGCATGGCCAGGGCGCCCGTGAGGACCTGCCGGCGGGCCTCCTTGGGGTCCTCCGCCGCGAGCGCCTGGACGCCGATCTTGGCGTACGGGCGGTCGAGGACGTCCGAGGGCCGGAAGGACTCGCGGTAGAGCTCGAGCGCCGGAATCGTGTTGGCCGCCGAGAAGTGGTGGGCGAAGGAGAACGGCAGGCCGAGCAGCCCGGCGAGCCGGGCGCTGAAGCCGGAGGAGCCCAGCAGCCATATCGAGGGCCGGTCGGCCCGCTGCACCCCGCCGGGCACCCGGCCCTGGACCGGGCCGGGGACGGCGTGGATGCGCGCGTAGGGGTGAGCCTCGGGGAAGTCGTCGTCCAGGAAGCGGGTGAGCTCGGACAGCTGCTCCGGGAAGTCGTCGGCGCCGCGGGGCATCCGGTCCTGGCGGCGCAGCGCGGCGGCGGTCGCGCCGTCCGTGCCGGGCGCGCGGCCGAGGCCGAGGTCGATGCGGCGGGGCGCCAGGGCCTCGAGCGTGCCGAACTGCTCGGCGATCACCAGGGGCGCGTGGTTGGGCAGCATCACTCCGCCCGAGCCCAGGCGGATGCGCTCGGTGTGGGCGGCGACGTGGGCCAGGATCACGGCCGGCGAGGAGCTGGCGACTCCGGGCATCGAGTGGTGCTCGGCGACCCAGAAGCGGTGGTAGCCGCGCCGCTCGGCGAGGCGCGCGAGCTCGACGGTGGTGCCGAGCGCCTGCCGGGCCGTGCGGCCCTCGCCCACGGTCGCCAGGTCCAGCACGGACAGGGCCACCGGGGCACTGCCGAGGGGTTTCGCCCGGATGATGTCGTCGTCCCGCACGTCGGCCACGTGGCCCGCCTCCCTGATCGAACAAGAACCGTCCCGGGCGCACGCGCACCCTGACCGGCGATAACCGGAGCATCTCTCCGATTATTCCGGCGGCGGGTCGGCGGCAGGTCGGCGGCGGGCCGGCCGCGACTCGAGAGTCAGGCCCAAGACAGAGGCATATGCCAAGGTCGTAAGCCCCTGCACAGAGGTACGAGCACCCCGTTCATTCTGTTCAACACCCTCTCGCGGGCCCTGGTTTCACCCTTATCGTGGGGACCGGTAGACCCGAAGGAAATCGCTAGGGGGAGACCGTGGCGCTCAGGCCCGAGCCGACCGCACCGTTCCACTCGGTGCAGTACGCGTTGCGCGTGCTGGAGACGGTCGCGAAGTACACCGGCGGCGTGAGCCAGGCGCAGATCGCCCGCGAGACGGGACTGCCCGCCGGGCACCTCGCCCACCTGCTGCTGATGCTCCGCCGCGAGGAGTACGTGGAGCGCACCGGCGACGGCGGCTACGTCACCGGTGACGCCCTGGTCCTGCTGAGCTCCGGCGGCGACCGCAAGATCGCTCTGGAACGCAAGCTCCAGCGGTCGCTGCACGCGCTGCGCGACACCGTCGGCGCGGCCGTCTACCTCAGCAGCTACGTCGACGGCGAGATCCGGGTCACGCAGTACGCGGACGGACCGCGCACGCCGAAGGTCAACGAGTGGGTCGACTTCCGCTCCGCCGGGCACGCGACGGCGCTCGGCAAGTGCCTGCTGACCCAGCTCGACCAGGACGACCGGCGCGATCACCTCTCCCGGCACCGGATCGCCCGCCTCACCTCCCGGACGATCACCAACGAGAAGGTCCTCTTCAGCAGGCTGGCCGCCCAGCCCGCGACCGTCCCCGTCCTCGATCTGCAGGAGTACGCGCTGGGCACGGTCTGCGCCGCCGTCCCGATAACGGCCGGGCGCACCGTCGGCTCGCTGGGCCTGTCGCTGCCGCTGGAGCACGCCCACCGGCTGCGCCAGGCGGCCGACACCCTGAACCGGCACGCCGCCCCCATGCTGCTGTCCCTCGCTCTGTAGCGACCTGGCGACCCTGGAGCGCCGGTGGCGCACGGGTTCCGAGGGGGTGGTGTGACCGGTGGTTCGGAGCACCCCCGGACATCAGGTAGAGTTTTCTCTGTCAGCAGGCTCCGCTAGCTCAGTTGGTTAGAGCAGCTGACTCTTAATCAGCGGGTCCGGGGTTCGAGTCCCTGGCGGCGCACAGACAGTCGAAGGCCCTCACCTCACGGTGAGGGCCTTCGTCGTACGGCCCGTAGGTCGTACGGCCCGTAGCATGAAGGCCGCCCGGCCACGGGCGGAAGAGACGGTGAAGGAGGAGCGCACGTGCCACAGCGACGCCGTCCGACGGCAGCCGCCGTGCTCCTGCTCCTGCTGGCCGCGATCTTCGTCCCGTCCCTGGGAACGTCGGCGGCCTCCGCCGCGCCTGCCGCCCCGGCGGCAAGCACGTACGCCTCCGCCCCGGCCGACGCCTCCGCCGCCCGGCCCGAGGCCCGCCCACGGGCCGAGGCGGGCGACACCGGCGGCGCCTGCCGTCAGCAGGACACGCCCCTCAAGGGCGCCGAGCCCGCCGTCGCCGCACCGCACACCGACCCGGTCACCGGATCCGGCGCCGCCCGCGTGGCTCTCCCCCAGGCCGAGGCCCCGCGTCCCCACGCGCCGAGGGCACCGCCGGTGCCCGTCGCCGGCTGCGCCGAGCTGCTCCCCGTCCTGCGGATCTAGAACCCGCACCGCCACGGCCCCGCACCGGGCCGTGCCCCGGCATGCCCAGATCCGTACGACCCATGGAGCACTTCCCCTCATGTCCACACGCGTCTCCACGCCCTCCCGCCGTCTGGCAGCCATCGGCGCGATCATCGCCCTCGTCGTGGCGGTCGTCGCCGCCGGCATCGCCATCGCCAAGAGCTCGGGCGACTCCGGAGAGAAGAAGTCGTCCGCCGCCGGAGCGGAGCCCTCCTTCGACCCGCAGCAGCCCACGTACGACCAGCTGGAGAAGCTCACCAGCCGCCGCGAGAACGGCGACCCGCTCGCCATCGGCAAGAAGGACGCGCCCGTCGTGCTCGTGGAGTACGCCGACTACCAGTGCTCCTACTGCGGCCGCTTCACCCGCGAGACCCAGCCCGAGCTGATCAAGAAGTATGTGGACGAGGGTGTGCTGCGCATCGAGTTCCGCAACTTCCCGATCTTCGGCAAGGACTCCGAGCGCGCCGCCCGAGCCTCCTGGGCTGCCGGCCGGCAGGGCCGCTTCCAGCAGTTCCACGACGAGCTCTTCGCCAAGCTCCGCAAGGGCGACGCCCTCGCCGAGGACAAGCTCGTCGACCTGGCCGGCAAGGCCGGCGTCAAGGACCTCGACAGGTTCCGCGAGGACCTGAACGGCTCCGCCGCCGCGGCCGCCGTCAAGAAGGACCAGGACGAGGGCTACTCGCTGGGCGTCAAGAGCACCCCGTCGTTCCTCGTCGGCGGCCGTCCCCTCGCGGGCGCCCAGCCGCTGAAGGAGTTCGAGGCCGCCATCACCCAGGCCAAGGCGGTCAAGGAAGCGGCCGGGAAGTCCGGCAAGTGACCGACATCGGCTACCTCGCCGCCTTCCTGGGCGGCGCACTCGCCCTGGTCAGCCCGTGCAGCGCGCTGCTGCTGCCGGCCTTCTTCGCGTACTCGCTCGCCAGTCCCGGCAGGCTGCTCGCGCGGACCTGCGTCTTCTACCTCGGGCTCGCCACCACGCTCGTACCGCTCGGCGCCGCCTCCACCGCCGCCAGCCGGCTCTTCAACGGCCACCGCGACCTGCTGGTGACCACGGGCGGCTGGGTGGTCATCGCCCTGGGGGCCGCCCAGATCCTGGGGCTGGGCTTCGCCTCGCGCCGGGCGCAGGAGGCGGCCGGGCGCATCACGCCGCGCACAGCGGCGTCGACGTTCCTGCTGGGCTGTGTGTACGGGCTGGCCGGCTTCTGCGCCGGGCCCATCCTGGGCGCGGTGCTGACGGTGACCGCCGTCAACGGCAACCCGGTGTACGGGGCCTCGATGCTGGCCGTCTACGCGCTGGGCATGGCGCTGCCGCTGTTCGTGCTGGCCGTGTTCTGGGACCGCTTCCGGCTCGGCGGCCGCCGCTGGCTGCGGGGCCGCGAACTGCGGCTGGGCCGACTGCGGCTGCACACCACCTCCCTGGTCTCGGGCCTGTTCTTCATCGGGATCGGGGTGCTCTTCCTCCTGTACGACGGGACGACCGGGCTGCCGGCGATCGTGGACGCCGACCAGGAGTTCCGCCTGGAGGAGCTGGCCTCCCGGGTGGGCAACGCGGTACCCGACTACGCGCTGCTGGCCGTGATCGCGCTGGTGGTGGCCGGGCTTCTGGCCCGCGTCGCGCTCCGGCGCGGACCCGGCGAGGACGCGGGCGAAACGGACCGCTGACGCCGACGGAACCGGCCGCGCACGGAGAGCCCCGCGCGCGGCCGGCCGGAGCCGTCAGAACCGGACGTCAGCACTGGACGCCGGGACCGATCGCCGGGACCGATCGCCGGGACCGGTTGCCGCGACCGGACGTCAGAACTGGACGTCGGAACAGGCGTAGAACGCGTTGCCCGTGTCCGCGATGGTCCAGACGGCGACGACCATCTGCTTGCCGGTCCTTCCGGCGGGGAGAGTGCCCTGGTGGGTGACGGTGGCGTCCGGAACCCGGCCGTTGTAGGGGACCGTCAGGAAGGGCTGGGTGTTCAGGTCCGCGCGGGTGAGCGGCCTGGTGGGCTGGTAGTTGCCGTTGGTGAGGTAGTAGCGGAAGTCCGTGGTGGCGTGGCGGGCGGTGAGCTTCCAGCGGAAGCCCAGGCTCTGGCCCGCCGTGACCTTGGTGGACGGCCACTGGCCGGCGCGCGGGTCGTCGAGCTCGGCGAAGCGGCTGTTGCCGCCCGCACAGATCGTGCCGTCGGCGGGTCCGCGGGACGGGAAGCCCTTGGGGCCCTCGACGGACTGGGGCTCCCACTGGATCGCGCCGCAGTTCTGGACGGTGCCCTTGGAGCAGAACACCTGGCGACTGGTGGGGGAATCGGTGTAGCCGTGGCCGGAGGCGCTGCCGGTGGAGAAGACGGAGACACAGGCGACGCCCAAGCCGATGATCGCCGCACTGATCTTTCTGCGCATACTGCACTCCTCGAGAACGTGGGGGGTTCTGTGAGGCCGAGTGATTTGCGGTCTAGACCAAGAAGGAGGCTAGTACCGGCCAATAGTCATGTCCAGGCCAAATTCACGTTCTTGACACAGCGCGTCCGACACAGCGCGTCAACGTCTCCGGGCGCCGTCAGCGACCGGCCGACCGGGTGACCCGGCCGTACATCTGCGGGTTGTAGTACGCGAACGTCGACACCCGGACCCGGGTGCCGGGCCGGGCCGCCTCGATGTAGCGGCCGCCGCCCATGTAGATCGCGACGTGGTGGACACCGGACGCCCGCCCGTTGGTGGACCAGAAGACGAGGTCACCGCGGCGCAGCGCGCTGCGCGGGATGCGCCGGGTGGCGCGGTACTGGTCAGCCGCCACGCGCGGCAGCCGGACGCCCGCCCGCCCGTAGGCCCGCTGCACGAGCCCCGAGCAGTCCCAGCGGCGCGGGCCGGCGCCCCCGAGGCGGTACGGATCACCCAGATGGCGCAGCGCGTAGGCGAGCGCGGGCTCGAGCTCGGTGACGCCGACGGTGTCCGCGGCGTCACCGGGATCCGCGAGATCCGCGAGATCCGAGAGGTCCGCGACGTCCGTGAGATCCGCGAGGCCCGCGAGGCCCTGCTCCTCGAAACCGTCCAGAGCGTCGAGCCCGTCGACCTCGTCGTCGACCCCGTCGCCGACCCCGGCGGCCGTCACGGCCGCCGGGTCACCGTCCGGCTCCCGGGTGGCCGTGTCGGCGCCCAGGCCGGGCCCCGGCTCCGGCGGCTCCACGGCCCCCGCGGCCACGCCGGGGCCGGCGATCGCGGCCGCCCCCACGGCGGCCAGGAGTGCGGCACGCATGGCGCCCCGTCGGCGGCGGGCGCCCTCCCCGGGTATCTCCTCGGGCATCTCCCTGCTGCCTTTCGTTCGGCTTCCGGTGAATTTCTCTCTCTGCGACTTCGTTCGCCACAGGGTCTCAATGACCGAAAGGAACCGCATGTCGCACGGCGACTACCACACGTAGCGACTTTTCGCCTCATTGCGGAACGTATCGGACGGCATCGCGGCGAGCGGCCCGCCACGAGCTCCACCGGTCCGACGCCGGGTCCGCCGGAGCGTGGTCGGAAGCATCCCCGCGCGTCGGGTAGAGTTTTCTCTGTCAGCAGGCGCCGCTAGCTCAGTTGGTTAGAGCAGCTGACTCTTAATCAGCGGGTCCGGGGTTCGAGTCCCTGGCGGCGCACGCGAGTCTCAAGGCTCCTCACCAAGAGTGAGGAGCCTTGAGTCGTTCTCTGCGCGATACGAACACACAAGCGCGCCAGTTGTGACCACTTGCGCAACATTCGTACGCATCTTCGTTCGACGTACCGCTTTGCCCGGTAAACACCTTGTTTCACCCTTGCGATCATGGCGCGGGGTCCGAGATCCTGAAACGCACAGCTTCACCCAATGTCACTGGCTGACCAGTGAGTTGGTTGGTGCCGGGGGGAGCCGGCACGCGCGCCCGCGCGGCCGAGGGGGGCCGGCGGGGCCACGCACTGGCACATACACGCAGTAACCATGCGTGCGGGGGGATGACACATGACGTCCACGCCTGCCGACGCCCAGCGGCACCGGCAGCAGACCTACGACCCATCGGTGACGACACGGCTGCGCGTGCCCGCCCCGGCCGGCCCGGGAGGGCGTCCGCGTCACCCCGAGCCACCCGAGCTCTCGCCGCCCCATCATCGAAGGCCGCTGCCCCGCTTCGACTACGAGCACTACAGCCGCCTGGCCGGCCCGCTGACCGACCCCGGCAAGGAGCCCGGTCCGTACCGCGTGCGCTACCGCAGCCTGCTGGCGGACGAGCCGCACCGCGTCCAGGCTGCCCTGTTGCTCGGAGCGGCACCGGTGGTCTCGCTGGGGCTGCTGGTGTGGCTGATGCAGCCCGCGCACTGGACGCAGCGCGACAACGCCACCACCCTGATGCGGGTCCTGGACGCCGTGATGCTGGTGTCCATCGGGCTGATCGAGCTCTTCCGCACGCTGAACGTCACCTCCAACGCCCACGCCACGCTCGTTGCCCGCGATCCGATACCGGTCGTCCCCGAGACCGGCACCCGGGTCGCCTTTCTCACCTCTTTCGTGCCGGGCAAGGAACCGATCGAGATGGTCACCAGGACCCTGGAGGCCGCCGTCCGCGTGCGCCACCGCGGCCCCGTGCACGTCTGGCTGCTGGACGAGGGCGACGATCCCGAGGTCAAGGCCGTCTGCCGGCGCCTGGGCGTGCACCACTTCAGCCGCAAGGGCATCGAGAAGTGGAACCGGCCCAAGGGCCCGCACCGTGCGAAGACCAAACACGGCAACTACAACGCCTGGCTCGACGCGCACGGCGACGACTACGACTTCTTCGCGTCCGTGGACACCGATCACGTGCCGCTGCCCAACTTCCTCGAGCGCATGCTCGGTTACTTCCGTGACCCGGATGTCGCCTTTGTCGTTGGACCTCAGGTGTACGGGAACTACGACGCGGCGGTCACCAAGGCCGCCGAGAGCCAGCAGTTCCTCTTCCACGCCCTCATCCAGCGCGCCGGCAACCGCTACGGCGCCCCCATGTTCGTCGGCACCAACAACGCCGTGCGCATCAGCGCCCTCAAGGGCATCGGCGGCCTCTACGACTCGATCACCGAGGACATGGCCACCGGCTTCGAGCTGCACCGCCATCGCAATCCCGGCACGGGGAAGAAGTGGCGCTCGGTCTACACCCCGGACGTCCTCGCGGTCGGCGAGGGGCCGAACGCCTGGACGGACTTCTTCACCCAGCAGCTGCGGTGGTCCCGGGGCACCTACGAGACGATCATCAAACAGTACTGGAAGGGGCCCTTCACCCTCTCCCCCGGCAAGTTCCTGAACTACACCCTGATGGTGATCTACTACCCGATGACGGCCATCAACTGGATGCTGGGCGCCCTCAGTTGCGCCCTCTTCCTCGGGCTCGGGGCCTCGGGCATCCAGATCAACTCCGAGATCTGGATGATGCTCTACAGCGACGCCGCCGCCCTCCAGATCGGCCTCTACATCTGGAACCGCCGGCACAACGTCTCCCCGCACGAGCCCGAGGGCTCCGGCGGCCTCGCCGGCATGGTGATGTCCGCGCTCTCCGCGCCCATCTACGCCCGTTCGCTGACCGACGCGGTGCTGCGCCGCAAGAGCAGGTTCGTGGTGACCCCGAAGGGCGATTCGGCCAGCCCCGACACCCTCTTCGGCACCTTCCGCATCCACCTGTTCTTCATGATGATCTTCGGCGGCTCGCTGGCGGCCTCGTTCGTCGTCGGCCACACGCACGTGGCGATGGGCACCTGGGCCACGCTCGCGCTGGCGGTCACCGTCTCGCCGATCGTCGCCTGGTGGTGGACCACGTACCGCGCGAAGCACCCGGCCGAGCACCCCGAGGGGGCACCCCAGCGATGAGACTCAACCCGAGCCGCCGCACCCGCCGCATGGCGATCGGTGCGGCGGTCGTGGTCGCACTGGCGGGCATGAACGGGCCGGCCATCTGGGGTTACGCCGCCGACCAGTACCACGACTACAAGATCAACCAGTTCGAGTACAAGGAGAAGAACGGCCACTGGGACGTGGTGGACGTCCCCAAGGAGTACCGGATCAACACGATCCACGCGGCCCTGCTGCACACCGGCAAGGTGCTGCTGATCGCCGGCTCCGGCAACAACGCCGCCAACTTCAAGGCCAAGTCCTTCCGCACGGTCCTGTGGGATCCACGCAAGGACACCTACAAGGACATCCCCACCCCCAAGGACCTCTTCTGCGCCGGCCACACCCAGCTGGCCGACGGAAAGCTCCTGGTGGCGGGCGGCACCCAGCGCTACGAGAAGCTGGAGGGCGACGTCACCAAGGCCGGCGGCCTGATGATCGTCCACAACGAGAACCCCGACAAGCCGATGACCTTCCCCGCCGGCACCCGCTTCACCGGCCGGAGCCACCACAAGACCTTCGAGTCGAAGGACGCGGTGCTGGTGCCCCGCGCCAACAAGACCGGCGAGGGCGACGAGGTCAAGGTCACGGCCAGCACCGCGCGCGTCTATGTGGAGGCGCTGGGCAAGGGTCACGAGTACGAGACCGGGACGACGGACAACTACCGCATCGAGGGTCTGACCGGGGTCGACGCCCAGAACTCCTACGGCATCGCCAACAAGCTCTCCTTCGACAAGAAGGACTTCCAGGGCATCAAGGACTCCTTCGAGTTCGACCCGGTCGCCGAGCGCTACGTCACGGTCGACCCGATGCAGGAGGCCCGCTGGTACCCCACCCTGACCACCCTTCAGGACGGCAGGGTGCTGTCGGTCTCCGGCCTGGACGAGATCGGCCAGGTCGTCCCCGGCAAGAACGAGATCTACGACCCGGCCACCAAGAAGTGGACGTACCTGCCCAAGGAGCGCTTCTTCCCCACCTACCCCGCCCTCTTCCTCACCGACAAGGGCAAGATCTTCTACACCGGCTCCAACGCCGGGTACGGCCCCGCCGACAAGGGCCGGGTGCCGGGCCTGTGGGACCTGGAGAGCAACGACTTCACCGAGGTGCCGGGCATCAGCGACCCGGACGTCCTGGAGACCTCGATGTCCGTGCTGCTGCCGCCCGCCCAGCAGCAGCGGTACATGGTGCTCGGCGGCGGCGGGGTCGGCGAGGACCGCAAGTCCACGGCCAAGACCCGCATCGTCGACCTGCGCGAGGAGAACCCCCGCTTCCACGACGGCCCCGACCTCTACGCCAAGGTCCGCTACCCCAGCAGCGTCATCCTGCCCGACGACACCGTGCTGACCACCAACGGTTCCGGCGACTACCGGGGCCGCAGCAACTCCAACGTCCTGCGGGCCGAGCTCTACGACCCGAGGACCAACAGCACCCGTCCGGTCGCCGATCCGCTGGTGGGCCGCAACTACCACTCCGGCGCGCTGCTGCTGCCCGACGGCCGGGTGATGACCTTCGGCTCCGACTCCCTCTTCGGCGACAAGGACAACACCAAGCCCGGCGTCTTCCAGCAGCAGATGGACCTCTACACCCCGCCCTACGGCTTCCGGGGCGAGCGGCCGGTGATCAAGGACGGTCAGCGGCGGACGGTGCGGCTGGGCGAGCAGACCACCTACCGGGCGGACGGCGCGAAGAGCATCGCCAAGGCACGGCTGATCCGGCCGGGCTCCTTCACCCACGTCACCAACATCGAGCAGCGCTCGATCGCGCTGGACCTCACCGTGACGGGCGACGGGTTCACCGTGACGATGCCCAAGGACCCCTCGCTGGTGCCCCCCGGCTGGTACATGCTGAACGTGATCGACGCCAAGGGGACACCCTCGGAGGCCGTGTGGATCAAGGTTCCGGTGGCGGAGGAGCTGCCCTAGCCGAAGGACGTGGCCGGGCCCTGACCGAAGGCCCGGCCCTTCCGGCCGGGCCCGGCAGGAAGGGCCGGGCCGCCGGGTCAGCCGACCGGATCAGCGGGCGTTGCGGGCCAGTTCGAGCGCGTACGTCTCCCACCACTGGCCGGCGTCCGGGCCGCCCTTGCAGGCGCCGTCCGACTCTCCCGGCCGCTTGACCCACAGATAGGCGTCGACCAGCGCGTCGCCGGTCTTGACGGTCGGCGGCTCGCCCAGGGCCCGGCCGGAGGGGTTGCACCAGGCCTTCTCGTGGTCGGCGCCCGACAGCGGGCCGTTGCCGTTGCGGCTGGTGTCGATGACGAAGTGCTTGCCGCCCACCAGGGTGGAGAGCCTGCGGCCGTAGGCCTTGCTGTCGTCGGTGGTCTGGAAGTTGGAGACGTTGAGCGCGAAGCCGTCGGCCTGGTCGATGCCGGCCCGCCGCAGCGGATCCACCATCCGGTCGGCCGGGGTGACCCAGCTGGGGTTGCCGGCGTCCAGGTAGACCCTGGTCCTGGGCAGCGCCTTGAGTTTGCCGACGGCTTCCTTCAGCAGCGCGAACCGCTCCTCGTGGAACTGCTGCGGGGTGCAGCCGTCCTCCATGTGCGGCAGCGCGTCCGGCTCGAGGATCACGGTCGCGCGGCGGTCGCCGATGCCCCGGACCGCCTTGTCCAGCCACACGCGGTAGGAGTTGCCGTCGGCGGCGCCGCCCTGGGAGTACTGGCCGCAGTCGCGGTGCGGGATGTTGTAGAGCACCAGCAGGGCGTCCCGGTCGGCCTTGGCGGCCGCCTGGGTGAAGCCGCGGGTCTGACCCTCCGGATCGTCCGCCCCCACCCACTCGGCGACCGGCTGCCCGGCGATCTTCTGGATGAGCTCGGCGTCCCGCTTCTTGCCGCCCTCGCGGAGCCGGGTCGCCTCCTTGGCCGCCGTGCCGTCCGGGTTCACCCAGAAGGGTGAGATGGACTTGGGCAGCTGGGAGGCCTGCGACAGGGCGGGGGGTTCCTTCTTCGGCGAGGCCGACTCGTCCGACGAACACCCCGCGACGGCGAGGAGCAGGAGCGCCACCGTCGCCGTCGTTCCCGTCCGTGCCGACGCCCGGCGGGCCCGGCGCACGCGGCCGGCGTTGCTGCCGTACATCCACTCCCCCTTGGGTGCACTGCCTCTGGAGGTGCCTGGAGATGCCTCCTCAATGCTGGCACAGACGTGCCCACGGCCGTGGGCAGTCATGCCACGACACGTATCCAGTCGCCCTGTCGGGCGACCTGGACCGAGCGGGCGGCGGTCCCCCGGGATCGGATTCGTCATCAGGCCCTTCCGGTGTCGGTGGTCTCCGCGGTGTCCCGCGTTCCCGTGAGGTAGGCGGAGACGACGATGTTGGCGCTGTAGGTGCGCCGTTCGGGGTCGTAGTCGCCGCCGCAGGTGATCAGGCGCAGCTCGGCCCGGTCCCGTCGGCGCTGTCCGTAGACCTTGGCGGGGTCGAAGCCGTCCTTGGTGTGGACGGCGACGTCCTCGACGGTGAACTCGGCGGTGGAGCCGTCCGCGCGGGCGACCTCGACGGTCTCGCCGGGGCCGAGGGTGCCGAGCCGGTGGAAGACGGCGGGCGCGCGTTCGGTGTCGAGGTGGCCGACGAGGACGGCCGCTCCCGCGCTGCCGGGCTCGGGCCCTGCCCGGTACCAGGAGACGGCGCCGGGACGGCCGTACGGGGGCGGCTCCACGGCTCCCTGCCGGGTCAGGCCGTGGGCCTCGACGGGAGCCGCCCGTACGTTCAGCGCCGGGACGGCGAGGGAGGCGGGGCGGGCCCCCGGCAGGGGGTCGTGGGCCGGGGGCAGCACCCGCTCGGGCCGTCCGACGGCGGCCACGTCGCCGGTCGTGGGGGCGGACGCCATCGGCACCTCGGTGATGTCGCGTCCCCACAGCCACAGCGCCACCAGCAGCGCGGACCAGGCCACTCCGGTCAGCAGGCGGCCGGTGCCGCTCGCGTGCTCTTCGGACATGCCGTCGGGTCGCTTTCCGGGTCCTGTGCCGGCGTCGTCGTCCACCGGGTCCGTCGCGGGGTCCATCGCGGGCCGGCCCGCCTCAGCGCTGCTGTTGCCGCCGCTGCTGGGCATTGGTGCGCCGCCGGTACCAGATCAGGCCGCCCGCGATGGCCGCGGTGGTGCCCGCCAGGACGAGGCCCGCGGTGTCGGGGGCCTCGGCGGCGGCGACGTGCCGGGTGCCGCCGCCTCCGGCGGGCACGGGGGCGACGGGCGAGACGTACGGGGTGTGGGGTTCGCGGCCGGCCTGGTCGGTGCGGCCCGCGTGGTCGTCGCCGGTCCGGTCGGACGGGACGTCGGACAGCCCGTCGAAGTGCCGGCCGGGCAGCTCGCGGCCGTCGGTGACGATCGTCAGCTTGCCCTCGGCCGTGGAGTCGACGCCGGCGCAGTTGATCCTGACGGGGTAGGTCCCGGCGGCCATGGTCTCGCGGACGGTCGCCTCGGCGAACATGCCGGCCGAGTCCTTGGTGAGCCGGGCGTCGGTGACGAACGCCTCGGAGGTGGCGGTCGCCCGGTTGCTCGCGCAGCCGGAGATCCGCAGCTGCACCTCGGCGCCGGGCCGGCTGGTGACGGGGGTGAGTTCGATGGTCCCGGACATGGTCGCGGGGCCGTCGTTGGCGTGGGCGGGGGTCGCGCAGACGGCGAGCACCGCCGCCACAACGCCGCAGAGGACAAAGCGGACTGAAGCCATGGTGAACCTCCTGGTACTCCAGAGATTCACCCGCCGACGCCGGGAGGCGCATCCGCTCCGTATGCGTATTGCTCCATTTGGCGATCTTCAGAGCCGATCGGACCGGTTCGGCCCAATTCCGGGCCGGTATCCGACCCCTGGCGCGTTCGGATCAGATCGCGCGCTCAGATCAGATCGACGAGGTCCGCGATCGAGTCGACGACGCGGGACGGCCGGAAGGGGTGCAGGTCGACCTCCTCGGCCCGGGTCAGCCCGGTCAGGACCAGGAAGGTCTCCATGCCGGCCTCGAGCCCGGCGAGGATGTCGGTGTCCATCCGGTCGCCGATCATGGCGCTGCTCTCCGAGTGCGCGCCGATCGCGTTGAGGCCGGCCCGCATCATCAGCGGGTTGGGCTTGCCCACGAAGTAGGGCTCGCGCCCGGTCGCCTTGGTGATCAGAGCGGCGACGGAGCCCGTGGCGGGCAGGGCGCCCTCGGCTGAGGGCCCGGTCTCGTCGGGGTTGGTGGCGATGAAACGGGCGCCGTTGTTGATCAGCCGGATGGCCTTGGTGAGCGCCTCGAAGCTGTAGGTGCGGGTCTCGCCGAGGACCACGTAGTCGGGGTCGGAGTCGGTGAGGACGTAGCCGATGTCGTGCAGGGCGGTGGTCAGCCCGGCCTCGCCGATGACGTAGGCGGTGCCGCCGGGCCGCTGGTCGTCCAGGAACTGGGCGGTGGCCAGAGCCGAGGTCCAGATGTTGGCGACCGGCACGTCGAGCCCGATGCGCTGCAGCCGGGCGTGCAGGTCGCGGGCCGTGTAGATCGAGTTGTTCGTCAGCACGAGGAAGGGCTTGCCCGACTCGCGGAGGCGCTTGACGAAGGCGTCGGCCCCGGGCACCGGGATGCCCTCGTGCATCAGGACACCGTCCATGTCGGTGAGCCAGGACTCGATCGGCTTGCGCTCTGCCACTGCGGACTCCTGCCGTGCCGCGCCCCCGAAGGGACGCACTGTGACCCACGAAGGGACGGGGGTACGCCGGGACGGCACCACTCGTGCGCCGCCCCGACACCTCCCAGCCTAGTCAGTCGCGCCGGGGTCGCGTTATCTCTCCGTTATCACATCCCGCATATCGGACAAGCCCCCACACGGGCGATAACGGTCGGCGCGGTGGCGGCCAAGCGGAGTCACTGCGTCGAACGGCCCCGACCCCCCACGCCGTTGGAGTGCCGCATACGCCCGGATATCGGCGCAGGTGCCCGTCGCGACCGCGTCAGTACGGTGAGTGACGCCCGCCCTGCGTCGGCAGGGCGCACCCCACCGGAGGAAAGGGGGCACCCCCCTTGCTCGCACCCAATGACGCGGTCCTCACCCGCGTGTTCACGACATCCATCGACAGCGACGTGGCCAACAGCCAGCCGAACCTCTGCCTGAGCGGCCCGGCACGCCAGTTCAGGGTCTGCGTGGAGGCCGTCGCCGGCCACCTGATCGGCAACTCGTGCCTGCACTACACGCTGAACCTCACCTGCATCGACGAGGTCCTGGCGGCGCCCAACAACGCCATGAGCCGTCTGGGCGTCATCCAGCAGTTCTCCAAGCAGCACGGCTGGAAGCCCCATGGCTGCGCGGGGACGTACGTCAAGCGGGAGTGCTTCGTCATCGACGTGCCCCCACACGTCAAGTGCCATGTGTTCCACTACATCGTGACCCTGTGCGACAACCACGGGAACATCGCGTCGTTCCTGCACAGCGCGCCGTTCATCCTGGTGGACGGGAAGGAATGCGACTGACGGCGGCCACCGCCGCCGATCGGTGATCCGCTCCGGACGTCCACCCGTCCGCCCGTACAGACCCGTCCAGCCCTGATCAGCGATCCGTTCCGGGCGGCCGCCGCACACCGCCGCCGCCCGGCCTTTCCGGACGCCGGCCCAGCCGCCGGGATCCGGCGAGCAGAGCCGTCCCGGTGACCAGCAGGACGCACGCGGTCGCGCCCACCCCGAACAGCGGGCGCGCGTCACCGGAGTCGGCGAGGACGGGCGGGGCGGAGCCGCCGCCGTCACTGCCACTGCCGCTGCCGCCGGGCGTTGCAGCGCGGGAGGGCGGCGTCGCGGGTGGTGTCGCGGACGGTGTCGCGGGCGCGCGCTCGACCGCGAAGGTGTAGTCGCCGGACTCCCCCACCCAGGCGCCGTCGGGGCCACGCCGCTGTACGGCCGTGACGTTGGCTGTCACCGGACCCTCCGGGGCGTCCCCGGTGAAGGCGAGCCGGAGCGGCACCGTGACCGACCCTTGGGCGGGCACGTCGAACCCGGGGAATTCGGCCGAACGGTCGTCGAGCACCCCCACGTTCTCCGCCTCCTCCGTGCGCTCGAACCGCACCGGCAGCCAGCGCGAACGGTCCGCGTCGTAGAAGTCCAGGCGGACGTGGCCCGGTTGGAGGGCACGTCTCTTGTCGGCGAGGACGGCGACGGGGTGGACCGCCCGGCACTCCGCGGCGGTGGCATTGCGCAGCTCCAGCCGCCAGGCGCGCGGCGGGGCACCGCTCCGGTACGCGCCGGGACCGCCGGTCAGCCGGGACGTGATGGGGAAATTGGTGCCGCGCGGGGCGCCGCAGTGCTGCTGCGGTGTGTCGGCGCGTGGCTGCGCCGCTCCGGCTGTCGCGGCGGTCACGAGGGTGGCGGCGCCGACGAGGAGGGCACGCCGGGCGCGCCCCGGCGGGCGGGCGAGGGGCAACACGGAAAGGGCGGACAGGGCGGGCATCGCGGGACCTTTGCGGGTGGGGGCTCCGGTCGTACCGGAACATCCCCCCGAGCCGCCGACCGCCACCGCGCGGCCCGGCTGTTGCGTCCGACCGGGCGTCAAATGCCGCCCGATGGGCTGATTGTCAGCCCATCGGAACGGATGCGGTGCGCCGCCGCCTGCGACGGCCGTTGGCGGAGGGCGGAGAGCACGCGCGCGTGGCGCAGCCCTCGGGTGCGTGGCGCAGCCTTCGTGTGCGTGCCCGCACCGGCACGGACGGCGCCCTTCACGCGCGCGTGGCGCACCCTTCGGGTGCGTGCCGCACCGCCCCGGACGTCCCACCGAAGAGGGGCGCAAGGATCAGTTCGGCCGCGCCCTCGACGACCGTGCGCTCACCGCCGGGCGTGACGGCGACGGGGACCGTGCCGGCGAGTTCGGCGCGTACTCCGCGCACATACGCGTCGGGGTCGGCCAGGACGGTCCGGCCGCCGAGCAGCACGAGGTCGATGTCGAGCAGGCGTACGAGATTGGCGGCGCCGACGCCGAGCAGGCGGGCGGCGCCGGCGGTGTCGCCGGCGGCGACAGCCGCCAGGCACAGGACCTCGACGCAGCCGCGGTTGCCGCACGGGCACGGGGGCCCGTCGAGCCGCAGCACCTGGTGTCCGAACTCCCCCGCCCCGGTCCTGGCCCCGCGGTGCACGGCGCCGCCGAGCACGAGCCCGGCGCCGAGGCCGGTGCCGAGGTGGAGGTAGGCGAAGGAACCGGCGTCGCGCGCACCGCGCAGGAGCAGCCCGAGGGCGGCGGCGTTGGTGTCCTTGTCCAGCACGACGGGCAGCCCGAGCCGCGCGCTCAGCGCGTCGCGCAGCGGGAAGCCGTCCCATTGGGGGAAGCCGGTGACGCGGTGCAGCACCCCGGCCCGGTGGTCCAGCGGGCCGGGGGCGGCGACGCCGGCGCCGAGGACCGCCGGGGCGCCGGGCCCGCGCCCGGCGCGCAGCGCCGCCACCTCGGCGGCCACCGCGTCGAGCACCGCGTCCCCGCCCGCGCCGAAGGCGAGCGGCGCGGTGCGGGTGGCGACGGTGGCGCCCGTGAGGTCCGCCAGGGTGACCGTCAGCGCGTCGCGGTCGAGGTGGATCCCGATGGCGTGCGCGGCACCGGGCTCCAGGCGCAGGGCGGTGGCGGGCTTGCCGCCGGTGGAGGCGCGGCGGCCCGCCTCGGCGGCGAGCCCGGCCTCCCGCAACCGTGCGGTGATCTTGCTGACGGCCTGCGGGGTCAGGCCCGTGCGCGCGGCCAGTTCGGCCCTGCTGGCGCCGTGCTCGCCCGCGTCGCGCAGCAGGCCCAGGACCACGGCGGCGTTGTGGTCGCGCAGGGCGGCGAGGTTGGCCCCAGGATGGGATCCGGCTCCGATGGTGCTCACTGCCCCATTCTCCACTCCACTTGCACTTAAGCAACACTGTTGCCAAAGTGGTGGCATGGACGCCCTGGACGCAGCCCCGAACGACGCAGCCCCGGATGACGACACCACCGCCGACGCCTTCCGCGGCCCCTTGCGCGTCGGGCTCATCGGCTACGGCCTGGCGGGGTCGGTCTTCCACGCCCCGCTCATCGCCGCGACCGAGGCACTGGCCCTCGACACCGTCGTGACCGCCAACCCCGAGCGGCAGCGGCAGGCCCTCGCCGAGCACCCCCACGTCCGTACGGCGGACACCCCGGACGCCCTCTTCGACCGCGCCGGTGAACTCGACCTGATCGTCATCGCCTCCCCCAACCGCACCCACGTCCCGCTCGCCCGGACCGCGCTGGAGGCGGGGCTGCCCGTCGTCGTCGACAAGCCGCTCGCCGCGACCGCCGCCGAGGCCCGGTCGCTGGCCGGGCTCGCCGACAGCCGCGGGCTGCTGCTCAGCGCCTTCCAGAACCGCCGCTGGGACAACGACTTCCGCACCGTCGCCAAGCTGATCTCCGACGGCACCCTCGGCCGCGTCCAGCGCTTCGAGTCCCGCTTCGAGCGCTGGCGCCCCCACCCCAAGGGCGGCTGGCGCGAGTCGGGCGACCCGGCGGAGGTGGGCGGCATCCTCTACGACCTGGGCAGCCACCTCGTCGACCAGGCGCTGGCCCTCTTCGGCCCCGCCACGGCCGTCTACGCGGAGGCGGACGTCCGCCGGCCCGGCGCCGAGGCCGACGACGACACGTTCATCGCCCTCACCCACGCGAACGGCGTCCGCTCCCACCTGTGGATGAGCGCCACCGCCTCCCAGCTCGGGCCGCGCTTCCGGGTGCTGGGCAGCACGGCGGGGTACGTCAAGTACGGGCTCGACCCGCAGGAGGCCGCGCTGCGCGAGGGCCTGCGGCCGGGCGGCGCCGGCGGAGCCGACGGCGCCTGGGGCGTCGAGCCGGAGTCCTCCTGGGGCCGCCTCGGCGCGGGTGAGTCCCCGCTCACGGGCGGCGGCGAGCCGGTGCCTACGCTGCCGGGCGACTACCCCGCCTACTACGCCGCCGTCGCACGCGCCCTGCGCACGGGCGGACGCCCGCCGGTCACGGCGGCGGAGGCGGCGAAGACGCTGCACGTCCTGGAGGCGGCGAAGACGTCGGCGGCCGAGGGCCGCACCATCCGCCTGGAGGACGCGACGGCGCTCGCTGAGGACGCGCGGTGAGCGAGGAGGTGGCCCGGCTCGAGGCGGACGAACACCGGTTCGTCCTCGACCGCTTCGACAACGACGACGCCTGGCGCCTGGGCACCCTCGTGGCCGAGCTGGCCCGCGAGCTCGGCGCGGCCGTCACGATCGGCGTCCGGCGCGGTCCGCAGCGTCTCTTCCACCGCGCGCTGCCCGGCACGTCCGCCGACAACGACGCCTGGATCGACCGCAAGTGCCGCGTCGTCGAGCGGTACGCCGAGTCCTCGTACCTGGTCGGCGCCCGCTTCCGCGCCAAGGGCCGCAGCTTCGAGGACTCCTCGCGGCTCGACCCCGGCCGCTACGCCGCGCACGGCGGCGCGTTCCCCGTGCGGCTGCGCGGCACGGGCGTGGTGGGGGTGGTGGCGGTGTCGGGCCTGTCGCAGGCGGAGGACCACGCGCTGGTGGTGGAGGCGCTGGAACGTTTCACGGCCTGACACACGCCGCCGCCCTGCACCTGACGGGCCGTCACTTGCCCCTCGCACGCGATCCGTCCATGGCTTGCGCCACACGACCACGCAATGCCCACCTGCGGCGGTTACGCTCCCATGGGACGAGCACGGGAAAGGACGCACCATGGAGACGGCCACCGGCATAGTCGAGATCACATCGGCGGACGAGCTGCGGGAGTTGCTCGGCCCGCCGTCGCAACCGGCCGTGGACAAGGTGCGCACCCACCTGCACGAGAACGACAAACGATGGCTCGAGCAGTCGCCGTTCTGCCTGGTGGCCACCTCCGCCGTCGACGGCAGCTGCGACGTCTCCCCCAAGGGCGACCCGGCCGGCTTCACGCTCGTCCTCGACGACACGACGATCGCCGTGCCGGAACGTCCGGGCAACCGCCGCGCCGACGGCTTCCACAACATCCTGAGCAATCCGCACGTCGGCCTCCTGTACCTGGTGCCGGGACGCGGCGACACCCTGCGCATCAACGGCCGGGCCCGGCTCGTCCGGGACGCGCCCTTCTTCGACCGCATGACCGTCAAGGGGCACCGCCCGCAGCTCGCGCTGATCGTCGAGATCGAAGAGGTCTTCTACCACTGCTCGAAGGCCTTCCTGCGCTCCTCGCTGTGGAAGCCGGAGAGCTGGAACCCCGAAGCCGTCCCGTCGCGCGCCCGCATCGCCAAGTCGGTGGAACGGCCCGAGGCGAAGCTGGAGGACCTGGAGCACTACTACGGGCCGCAGTACGGCACCCGGCTGTACGACTGACAGGCGCGGCCGGGGGACGGCCGGGGACGTTCGGGGACGGCCGAGGGACGTTCGGATGACGGTCGGGCTGTGCCCGTTGTGTCAGTGGGGCATGCTTCGATGCCGCCATGACTCGCACGACGCCGCCGCGCCCGGTGGACATCACCGCCGCGTTCCCCGAACTCGCCGCGATGGCCCGGACCACGACGCGCCTGCACCCGCGGCCCGGCTCACCCTCCGTCTCGGACAGTTCGGTGGGCGGGCCGCTGCTGTGGCCGGCGGACGAGCCGTGGCCGATGTGCGACGAGTGGCACGGCGGGTACGGACGCATGACCCTGGACGACGTACACACGCGCCGCCGCATCCTGACAGCCGCCTGGCGGCGCCCCCGCGCCCCGCACGCCGACCTCCTGACCCCCGACGAGCGGCAGATCATCGACCGTGCCTCCGCGGGCTGCCACCCCGGGAGCAAGCGCCCCTCCGGCCCGGTACCGCTCATTCCGGTGGCGCAGCTGTACGCGCGCGACATACCCGGCCTCGCCTGTCCCGAGGGAACGGACACCCTGCAGGTGCTGTGGTGCCCGTTCGACCACGGCGACGACTACGCGCCGGCCGTGCGGCTGCGCTGGCGCCGGGCCGCGGACGTGACGGCGGTCCTCACCGACCCGCCGGTGCCCGAGCTGGTCGGCTCCGACAACTATGTGCCGGCACCGTGCGTCCTGCACCCGGAGCAGGTCGTCGAGTACCCGGCGGGCGACGACCTGCCGGACGACCTGCGCGAGCGCGTCTACGCGTGGGAGGACGAGCAGGAGAGCGGCTGCGGCTTCTACCAGTCCGACCTCTCGGTCGCGCCCGGCTGGAAGACCGGTGGCTGGGCGGCCTGGTGGACCTTCACCGACCCCGCCGTATGGCCGCTGCGCTGCCCGTGCGGGGCGGTGGCCGAACCGCTCGTCACCATCGACAGCGGGGAATGGGACGGCGGCACGCACAGCTGGCGCCCGGCCGAGGACGTCGACCCGCCGGACGGCGTGCACTACCCGTCCCCCAACTGCCCCACGATGGTCACCATCGGGCGCGGCTACACCCTCCAGGTCTACCGCTGCGGGGAGTCGTACGAACACCCACCCATGACGGTCATGCAGTGACGCGGGGTGGTTCGGTGACGCTGCAATGCGGTGACATTTCGGACGCCTGCGGTGGTCACGTCCTCCTGCCCGTGCCGGCGCCCGCGCGCGTGCGGAAGAGGACGACGAGGGCCAGCCCCACCCCCGCCGTCATCAACGACGCCCCCACCGCCATCGACCGCCTCATCGGCGGACCCTCGCGCCGCAGTTCGTGGCCGTCGCCGTCGCCCGCCACCGCTCCGCGGGGATCGGCCACGCCGGGCCGGCCCAGCAGGCCCACGGGGAACCCCGGCGGCATCACCCCGCCCGCCGGCGGGAACGGCACCGGCTCCTCGGCGTCGGCGGGGTCGATGTCCGGTGTGGGGCCCGTGCCGCAGTCGGGCAAGACGCCCTCGAAGGGGTAGGAGTGGATCGTCTGGCCGCCCGCGCCCCCGCCCGCCGACTCATGGGCCAGCGATCCGGCCGTGAAGAACCGCCCGTTGACCACCGGCAGGCTGACGCGCGTCGTGCTCGAGCGCCGGCCCACCAGCACCGAACCCTGCAACTGCCCGCTCCCCGTGATCCGTACCTCCTTCGCGTCGGGGATGTTCCAGAGCAACCGCTCCCGCCGCACACCCGCGAGCGCCCCAGCCGACGTGCTGACCGTCCGCGCGTCCCCGTTCTCGTTGGCGAGGTTCACCAGCACGGTCGCTTTCGGGGGGATCTTCTGGAACGACAGGTTCTGCGGGCTCCCGTCGGGTGCGACGAGGTCGAACGGGGCATTGAAGACCTGCAGGGCCGAGGTGCCGTTGCCGGTGAAGACGGTGACCTTGCCCTGGTTCACGGCGGTGCCGGTCGGCTTTCTGGGCACTCCCTTGTCGTAGGCGTAGCAGGTGCTCGCGGCGGTCAGTTCCTCGCGCAGCCCCCGGTACGCCGACACCGCGCCGGCGTCGTGGACGACCCTGGGGCTCACGGTGCCCGTGCCGGCCTGCCGGCCGGCGAAGGCGACGGTGCCGTTGACCGGGCCGTCCTCGGCGAGCAGCCGTTGCCCCGCCGCGAGCTTGAGGTCGCCGCCGACGCGCAGGAACGGCGAACCGTTGTCGGGCGGTACCCGGGAGCCGTTCCTCACCGCGCCCACGTTGTAGGAGAGGGGTGGCCCGGACCCCTTGGCCAGGTCGAAGCTCCCGTCCACCACTACCCGCCCCTCCGCCCCGGCCGCGGCGTCGCGCACGGCGTAGTCGCCACCGACGAAGACGTTGACCCCGTTGTCCCGCCCCACCACCGCCCCGCTGTTGGGGTCGGGGTACGCGGCCGGGCACCTGCCCGGCACGCAGGGGCCCGGCCCGGGGGCGGAGCGGGCGTCCCGGGCGCCGGGCGCTTCGAAGGCGCAGGCCAGCAGGGTGCCCGCGACCGCGGCCAGCGTGGCCGTGGCCACGGTCACCGAATGAACCACCCGGCGCGTTCCACGCTCCCTCTGAGACATATCCGAAAATATGCATATTGCGCGAGCTGGATCACGGCGCCACACCCGTGGCTCCTCCGGACGGACCAGGGCACGCCCTAGGGAGCGTCCTTCAGCTGCTGGCGTTGCCGCCCCAGGCCGTCTATCTCCAGTTCCACCACGTCTCCCGCGCGCAGATACGGCTTGGGCTCGGGCCGCGCCACGGCCACCCCGGCCGGCGTACCGGTGTTGATGACGTCCCCCGGGTACAGCGTCATGAACTGGCTGACGTAGCGCACCACGTGGCCCACGGGGAATATCTGCTGTGCCGTGCTGGAGTCCTGCCTCAGCCGTCCGTTGACCCACAGCCGCATCCTCAGCGCCTGCGGGTCGGGCACGTCGTCGGCCGTCACCAGCCAGGGCCCCAGCGGATTGAACGTCTCGCAGTTCTTGCCCTTGTCCCACTGGCCACCGCGCTCGTTCTGGAACTCGCGCTCGGAGACGTCGTTCGCCACCGCATAGCCCGCCACCGCCGCCAGCGCCTCCTCGTCCGTCCGCAGATAGCGCGCGGTACGGCCGATGACGACGGCGAGCTCGACCTCCCAGTCGGTCTTCTCGCTGCCGCGCGGCACCAGCACCGTGTCGTCCGGGCCGACGACCGTGTCGGGCGCCTTGAGGAAGACCACCGGCTCGGCCGGAACCGCGACACCGGCCTCGGCCACCAGATCCCGGTAGTTGACGCCGATGCATACGATCTTGCCGATCCGGCCGACGGGCGCACCGATCCGCAGCCCCCTGGGGTCGAGGGCGGGCAGTATTCGGGCTCCGACCGCGGCCCGGACGTGGGCCAGCGCGGCCGCGTCGCCGAGCAGCGCCCCGTCCACGTCCGCCACCAGCCCTGACAGGTCGCGCAGCGTCCCGTCGTCCTCCAGCAGTGCCGGACGTTCCGCACCGGCGGGTCCGACCCGCAGCAGCCTCATCGCTACAACTCCCCGCAGTCGTAAAGTCGGCCCGGTCGATGGTCCAAGAACGGAGGCTCACTCCACAAGCCCCCTTTCGGTCGGCGCGAGTCCCCTTTCGGCCCTGGACGCCCTACGCCGCGGACGCCCGCCCCGCACCCCGCCCCCGGGACTCCCCCGGCGTGCGCAGCGGCTGGAGGTACGCCCGCTCCACCGCCGTCCACGTCGTGGTCGCCACCAGGTACAGCCCTGCCGCGAGCGGCACCACGGCGGCTGTGACCAGCGTGCCGAAGGACAGCAGCGGCATCACCTTCGCCATCGCCGCCATGCCCGGCACCGGCTCGTCGCCGGCCACCGTGGCGGGCAGCGCCGCCGCGGCCTTGCGGTTGCGCAGGCACGTCCAGGTGGCGACCGCGCCCACCAGCGCGAACAGCCCCAGGTACACCAGCCCCTGCGCGCCCACGGGCCCGCCGTCCCCCAGCGCGTCCGCCCAGCGCCCGCCGAGCGGCGCGGCCAGCAGCCTGTGCTCCAGCAGATCCCCTCCTCCGTCGCCCGTCGAGAACAGGTGGTACATCACGTAGAACACCGGCAGCTGCGCCAGCATCGGCAGGCACCCGGCCAGGGGTGACGTGCCCGCCTCGGCGTAGAGCTTGGCCGCCTCCTCCTTCAGCCGCTCCGGCCGTTTGGCGTACTTGCGCCGCAGCTCGCTCAGCCTGGGCGCGAGCTCGGCCCTCGCCCGCTCGCCACGCGCCGCCGAGCGCGCAAGCGGGTGCAGTGCCAACCGCACACACATGGTGAACACCACGATCGCCCCGGCGGTTGCGGAGGCCCCCAGAACCGGGTCGAGCGCGTCCGCGAGGTGCGTGAGGAGAGAGCCGAGCGAAGTGAAGAGAGGGGAGAAGAAGGACATGGTGGGTGAGCCCTCCACGGGTCTCGTCGTGCCGAAGGAAGCAGGAGATTCGGCGTGACGAGCCGCGTGGGCACAGCACCGCGCACACGGACGACGGACCGGCAGGGCACGGAGCATCGGCCCCTCGGCCCATCGGGCCGACCGGTCGTCAAAGGTGCGCGGGAGCGCCTACGCGGCCGCCGGGAGGGGCAGGCCGGGTGCCCGGGGCCGCCGTCGGCCCCGCCCGTCGGGATCACGCTGGGCGAGGAACGCGGTGCGCAGCTCCCGGTCCCGTATCGCCGTGCGTATTCGGGTCGGCGTGAGCGGGCCGCCCGAGCGGGCGGCCGCCACGGCGACGGCGCACAGCACCAGCGCGGCCGCGACGACGGTGGTCGCGGCGAGCGCGAGAGAGGTCAGCAGGCCGCTCTGGGCGAGCAACAGCTCGGAGAGCAGGAGGAGGAGCACGCTGATGTGCGTACGCGGTGCGTGATTCATCAGGCGATGCATCCGGCCCCTCCCCCCTGCGTGCGTCGCTCGTGACCGGCCATCAGTTCACATGGCCGGTCATCAGTTCAGTCGTTCCGATGGTAGACCGCCCCACTGACAACGCCCCGCCCCGGGTCCGGATCCCGCCGCCGGTCCGGGTCCCGCCCGGGGTCCGAGGCCAGGACCTCCTCGTCGGGGCGCGGGTCGGCGGGCGCCGGCCCCCACCACGACACCGCCAGCGCCACCAGCACGTTCACGGCCAGCGCGACCGCCCCGGCGTTGACACCCCACACCGGATCGTTCTCGGTGAACACCAGACCGCACACCAGCGCACCGCCCGCAGCCAGCCCGCTGACCGCACCCCACAGCGTCAGCCGCCGCCACACCAGTCCCAGCAGGATCATGGGAACGAGCTGCGCCATCCCCTCGTACGAAATGAGCGACAGCCGCACCAGGGTGTTCGGCTCGGTGTAGGTCAGCACCAGTGCCAGCGTGCCCGCCGCGACCACCACGAGCTGCGCCGCCGTCTTCTGCCGGTCGGGCCGCTCGCGCAGCCGGGGGATCGTGCCCAGCACGCTCTTGCCCCACATGGTGCCGATGACCAGCATGAACACCGCCATCGGCACGATCGACGAGAGCGCCGCCGCGACCCCGATCACCCCGACCGCCCAGGCCGGCAGCGAGTCGACGACCAGCTTGAACAGCGCCAGGTTCGATCCCGGCCCCGTCAGCCCCGGCACGACGAACAGCGCCGCCATGCCCAGCAGCATGGGCACGAACAGCAGCACGTTGTAGAACGGCAGCAGCATCGCGTTGCGCCGCAGCGCGTCGGCGCTGCGCGCGCCCAGATAGCCCGCCACGGTCGTCGGGAAGATGACGACGGTCAGGGAGTTGAGGAAGCTGGTGGTGACGAACCAGCTTCCGCCCAGCCCGCTGCCGCCGTGCCCGGTGAAGGTGAGCCAGTCCGGCTTCTCCGCGACGATCCGGTCCAGGAACGGCCCGTAGCCGTCGAAGTAGTGCAGTGGCACGTACACGGCGAGAAAGCCGAGCGTGGCGATGACCAGGACGTCCTTGAGCACCGACACCCAAGCGCTGCCGCGCAGCCCGCTGACCACCACGAAGCCGGTCGTCACGGCGAAGGCGATGAAGTAGGCCCAGTTCAGGCTGATCGCCCCGTAGGAGATCGTCGAGACGACGACGCCCATGCCGGTGATCTGCAGCTGGATGTACGGGAGCAGGCACACGGTGGCCAGGATCGCCACCGCCGTGCCGAGCCAGGGGCGGCCGTAGCGGTGGGCCACCATGTCGGTGATGGTGACGAGGCCGTGGCGGCGGGCGTAGGACCAGAGCATCGGGCCGACGACGTAGCCGATCGCGTAGCCGCAGGACATGTAGGCGATGACGTAGAGGACGGGCGCGCCGTAGTTGTAGCCCCAGCCGGCGGCGCCCAGGTAGCTGAAGCTGGTGTATCCCTCGCCGGCCATCAGGACCCAGATGAAGACCGTGCCGAGGCTGCGGCCGCCCACCGACCATTCGGCGAGGCCGGTGGTGCGGCCGTGGCCGCGGACGGCCAGCAGGCCCAGGGCGACGGTCAGGACCATGAAACCGCCGAAGATCGCCGACGCGACGGCAGCGTTCGTGCTCACGCGCGGCCCCGCTTCCGGTCGCCCCGCCAGGCGAGGAAGACAGCGGCGGGCGTGAGCAGGGTGGCCAGCAACAGCCAGAAGAACAGGAACGGCAGACCGAGCACGGTCGGACGGACGCGGTCGACCAGGGGCAGGGCGCCCAGGTAGAGCACGTACGGGGCCAGCAGCCACAGCAAAGCGGGACGTTTCTTCACATGATCGACCCTAGGCCGTGCGGCGGGCCCTGGCCGTGCCTCGGGGTCACGCCCCCAGCAGCCGCGAGGCCGTGTAGATCACCAGCCCTGCCAGCGCGCCCACCACGGTGCCGTTGATCCTGATGAACTGCAGGTCCCTGCCGATGTGGGCCTCGATCTTGCGGGAGGTGTGTTCCGCGTCCCAGCCGGCCACCGTGTCCGTGATCAGCGCGGTGATCTCGTCCCGGTAGGTCGTCACCACATAGACGGCGGCGTCCTCCAGCCATCCGTCGACCTTCTGCCGCAGCCGCTCGTCGGCCGTCATCCGCGCGCCCAGCGAGAGGACCGAGGCCCGGGTGCGCAGCCGCAGCTCGCTGCGCTCGTCCTCCGCGGCCGCCACGATCATCGCGCGCACCGAGGACCACGCGGAGGCGATGATGTCCTGCACCTCGCCCCGGCCGAGCAGCTCCGACTTCAGCCGCTCGACACGCGCGCGTGTGTCGTCGTCCGACCGCAGGTCGTGCGCGAAGTCGGCCAGGAAGCGGTCGACCGCGCCGCGCGCCGGATGCTCGGGCATGTCGCGCATCTCCGTGACGAAGCGCAGCAGCTCCTTGTAGACGCGCTCGCCGACCTTGCGGTCCACGAAGCGCGGCGTCCATCCGGGAGCACCGCCGGTGACGGCCGCCATGACCGAGTCGCCATGGGTGACGAGCCAGTCGTGGGCCCGTACGCACACCAGGTCCACCGCCCTGTGGTGGCCGCCGTCCGCGACGATCCGCTCGAGCATGGCGCCGATGCCCGGCGCGATCTCGGCCGCGTCCGCCCGCCGGGTGATGGCCTCGCCGACGACCGCCTGGACGTCGGAGTCACGCAGGACGGTCAGCGCGCCGCGCAGCGCGGTGGCGAGCTCGGCGGTCACCCGGTCGGCGTGCGCGGGCTCGGCGAGCCAGGCACCGAGCCTGGAGCCGATGCCGACGGCGCGCAGCCGCAGCCGCACCACGTCGCCGGAGAGGAAGTTCTCGCCGACGAAGTCACCGAGGCTCTGACCTAGCTGGTCCTTCTTGGTCGGGATGATGGCCGTGTGCGGGATCGGCAGCCCCATGGGCCGCCGGAAGAGCGCGGTGACGGCGAACCAGTCGGCGAGCGCGCCGACCATGCCCGCCTCGGCGGCGGCCGCGACGAACGCGGCCCAGCCGCCGCCCCAGCCCGCCGTCTGCGCCCACTTCGCGAGCGCGTAGACGCCCGCGACGGCCAGCAGCAGGCCCGTCGCGAAAGCCTTCATCCGGCGCACTCCGCGCCGCTTCTCCTCGTCCGCCGCACTGTAGGTGAAACCGCCCGGCACAGCGGGCATCACTCCATCGGCGGCAATCGCACCGCCAGCGGCGGCAGCCGAATCCTCGTCATGGGACCGTTTCATCCGCACCACCCGTTCCGGCTGTCCTCACGTGCATTGTCCCTACCCGACCGACTCGGGGAACGGACGAAGAGTTCCCCGCGTCTGACATGTCGCCGCCGACATGTCACGTGCACGTGCCGCGTGGCTCTCGCCCCCCCCGACCGCCAGGTCAGCCCGGAGCCGCACGCTCCGCAGTCCCCAGGAGACAACCGCCCATGAAGAGGTCACCCCTGCCCCACGGCGCCGCGTACGCGGTGCTCGCCGCGCTGGTGGCCGTGGTGATCGTCGTCTCGACCGCGATATTCCTGACGGCCGGCGGGTCCGGCGACCGGCCCCCGGCCACCGCGCACGAGTCCCGGCGGTCGGCCGCGCCGGCCGCCACCGGCGGCTGGGTGGGCGCGTGGTCCACCTCTCCGGCGGCGGCCGAGCCCAACCGCCCCGACGGCCTGCCGGGCCGCTCCATCCGCAACGTGCTGCGCCCGACGCTCTCCGGCGACAGGGCCCGCGTCCAGCTCTCCAACCTCTACGGCACCCGGCCGCTGACCGTCAGCCACGCCTCCCTGGCCCTGGCGGCGGTGCCGGGCGGCCCCGCGGCCGTCCCGGGCAGCATGCGCGCGCTCACCTTCGGCGGGCGGCCCTCGGTGACCATCCCCGCCGGACGGGCGACCGTCAGCGACCCGGTCCGGCTCGCCGTCGGCTACGCGACCGACCTGATGGTGACGACCTACTCCCCCGCGCCCTCCGGCCCGGTCACCATCCACCCCTACGCCCGCCAGAGTGCCTACCTCGCGGACGGCGACCAGGTGGAGGAGACCGACGGCGACACGTACACGACCAAGAGCCCCTACTGGCGCTACGTCACCGCCGTGGACGTCTGGAGCACCGAGGCCCGCGGCTCGGTCGTGGCCGTCGGCGACTCCATCACCGACGGCGTGTCCTCCACGATCGGCGCCAACCGCCGCTGGACCGACTTCCTCGCCGCCCGGCTGCGCACCGAGTCCGGCGCCCCGCGCTACGGCGTGCTGAACCAGGGCATCAGCGGCAACCGCGTCCTCCTCGGCGGCCAGGGCACCTCCCCCGTGAACAACCCCAGCGCCCTGGAACGCTTCGACCGCGACGTGCTGTCCCGGACGGGCGTACGGGTCGTGGTCGTCGAGCTCGGCGTCAACGACATCCTGCGCCGCCCGAAGCAGACGGACCCCGGCCGGATCGTGGCAGGACTGCGACAGCTGGTGGACCGCGCCCACGCGCGCGGGGTGCACGTCATCGGCGCCACGCTGATGCCCTTCGGCGGGCACCGGGGCGTCGGGCCGGAGCAGGAGCTCGTGCGCCAGGCCGTCAACGCCGAGATCCGCGCCGGGCGCGTCTTCGACCATGTCGTCGACTTCGACCGGGTGCTGCGCAACCCGGCCAACCCGCAGCGCCTGCTGCCGGCGTACGACTGCGGCGATCATCTGCACCCCAGCGACGCCGGCTACCGGGCGATGGCCGAGGCCCTGGACCTCGACACGCTCAAGAGCAGGGTCCCCGCCACCGCCCTGTGAGCGACGGCGGGGAGCCTCCGGAGAAACGATCACTCCCCTCCGGAGGACCGATCACTCCAGCGACTCGCGGTCCCCTCGGCCCTCCCCGCGCCGCTCCTCCCGCAGCCGCTTGCGCTCCGCCTTCGTCTCCTTCCGGTCGACGCCGACGCCGCCCCAGAAGGCGAACCCGGTGACGCGCACCCTGGGCGAGCCCGAAGTGCCCGCGCCGGACGCCTTGTCGTCGAAACCGCCCATGACGCCGATGCCGCTGACGTGCACATCGAGCTCCGGCGGGACGATGACCTGCATGCCGCCCATGACGGCGATGCAGCGGATCACCACCTCGCGGTCCTCGAACCGCGCCTCGCGCAGATCGATCTCGCCACCGCCCCAGAACGCGAAGGCGGTGAAGACGCGGGGCACCGTCCAGCCGCCGCGCCGCTGGAAGCCTCCCATGACGCCCACGGCGCCCTTGGAGGTCGCCGGGCCCCCGACCCGTCCCGCCCAGCCCTCAGCGGCCCGCCCAGCCGTCCCGGCGGCCGTCCCGGAGGACACCGGGAGGTCCCGTACGAGCGGCTCCAGCTCGGCGCGCGTACGCGCCCGGTAGGCGGCGTCCAGACGCTCCTCGAACTCCTCCATGTCCAGCCGGCCCTCGGCCACGGCCTCGCGCAGCACCTCGGCGACCCGCTCCCGCTCGGCGTCGGATGCCCGCATCTCAGGAAGTTCGCTCATCATGGCGACAGCGTAGAGGCCCTACCCCACGGGCCGTCCGGCGTACAACCTGGCGATGACGTCCTCGATGTCCGGCTCGCGCACCGACAGGTCCACCAGCGGATACCGCTCGGCCACGGCGGCCACGACCGGCGCCGCGCTCTGCGAGGCGGGGAACGCCAGCCACTGCCGGGGCCCTTCGACCTTCACCGTCCGCGCGCCGGGCACCCCCTCGATGGGCGGGAGTTCGCGTTCCAGGTCGACGACGAGCATCCGCTCGCTCCTGCCCACCGCGTGCAGTCCGTCCAGCCCGCCGTCGTGGACGAGCCGGCCGTGGTCGATGACCATCACCCGCTTGCAGAGCTGCTCGATGTCCGTCAGGTCGTGCGTCGTCAGCAGCACGGTCGTACCCCGCTCGGCGTTCACGTCCCTCAGGAACCCCCGGACCTTCGCCTTGCTCACCACGTCGAGCCCGATGGTCGGCTCGTCGAGGTAGAGCACATCGGGGTCGTGCAGCAGGGCGGCCGCGATGTCCCCGCGCATCCGCTGCCCGAGCGAGAGCTGCCGTACCGGCACCTCCAGCAGCTCGCCGAGGTCCAGCAGTTCGACGCACCGCTCCAGATTGGCGCGGTAACGGGCGTCGGGAATGCGGTACATGCGGCGCACCAGCCCGTAGGAGTCGCGCAGCGGCAGGTCCCACCACAGTGTCGTGCGCTGCCCGAAGACCACGCCGATGCGGCGGGCCAGCCTGGTGCGCTCGCGGGAGGGATCGATGCCCGCGACGCGCAACCGTCCGCCGCTGGGCGTGAGGATGCCGGTCAGCATCTTGATGGTGGTGGACTTCCCGGCCCCGTTGGGCCCGATGTAGCCGACCATCTCCCCGCGCGGCACCCGGAAGCTGATGCCGTCCACCGCCCGGACCTCGCGCCGCTCGCGCCGCAGGAAGCCCGTCCTGCGGCGTACGTCGAAGACCTTCTCCACGCCGTCGAGCTCGATGAAACCGTCCACCGCCGCCGTCAACTCCCCGTACTCCGATAGCTCCGCAGCCCCACCCGCCACGCCAGCCCGGCAGCCGCGCAGCACACCAGCGCCACCAGGGGCGAGGCGAAGTCCACACAGCCCGGCAGCCCCAGTGGGTCGTCACGGCCCAGAACGCGCAGCGCGGGCAGCCAGTTGACGAAGGCGAGGGGGACGACGAAGGTCACCCCGCGCACCAGGTCGGAGGCGAAGACCGTGGGCGGGTACTGCAGCAGGGTCGTCCCGCCGTAGGTGAACGCGTTCTGTACCTCCGAGGCGTCCTGGGCCCGGAACTGGAACGCCGCGCCCGCCACGAAGACCGCCCCGAAGATCAGCGCTCCGCTGACGACCATCACCGGGACGAGCACCACGGCCGCCGGCGTCCAGTCGACGTCCACCCGCGTCAGCGACCACCCCAGCAGCAGCGCCCCCTGGCTGACCCGCCCCAGCCGCCGCAGCGCGAAGCGGTCGGCGGCCACCTGCGCGAGGACGGGCGCCGGCCGCACCAGCAGCGTGTCCAGCGTGCCGTCGCGCACCCGCCTGCCGAGGCGGTCCATGTTGCCGAGCGCGAGGTCGGCGAGACCGAAGGAGGTGCTCGTCGTGCCGTAGAGGAAGGCCACTTCGGGCAACGAGAAACCGCCGAGCGCGTCGACGTGCGAGAACATGATGACGATGGCGACGAAGTCGAGAGCGGTGGCGGCGAAGTTGCCCGCCGCCATCATCACGAAGGACGCCCGGTACGCCATCGTCGAGCGCACCCACATCCCCACGACGAGGCCGTAGGAGCGCAGCCCGTCCGCGTACCGGTACGCGCGCGTGTCAGCCACCTTGCACCACCACCTTCCGCGTGGCCGCCCGCTGCAGCAGCCGGCCGGCGGCGAGCAGGAGCACCGCCCACCCCACCTGGAAGGCCAGCGCCCGCACCAGCCCCGCCCCGTGGTGCCTGCCCAGCAGGACGTCCGCCGGGACCTGCAGCAGCGCCGCCCACGGCAGCGCCCTGGCGACCTCGCCGAAGGCACCGGGAAAGACGTTCAGCGGCAGCAGCGTCCCGGAGAAGAACATGCACAGCAGCGCGCTGAGCATGCCGACGCCCGAGCCGTCCAGCAGCCAGAAGGAACACAGCGCCACCAGGTAGCGCAGCGCGAAGCCCACCACGAGACCGACGGACACCGACAGCAGGAACCACAACCACGTCAGGGCGTCGTCCGGCAGGGCCAGTTCGAAGGCCAGCGCACCCACCGTCAGCGGCACGACGCCACGCCCCAGCAGCTGGAACGCCGCCCGCCCCAGATCGGCCGCCAGCCACCACCCCTGCAGGTCCGCCGGCCGGTAGAGGTCGACCGCGATGTCACCGGAGCGGATGCGCTCCTGCAGTTCCTCCTGGAAGCCGCCGCCGATCAGGGAAGCGGCCGACAGCAGCGCCTGGCCGATCCAGACGAACGTCAGTGCCTGCGCCTGGTCGTAGCCGCCCAGATGCGGCCGCTCGTTCCACAGGGCGATGTAGGTGTAGGCGACGATAAAACCGAAGACCGTATTGGTGAACACCCCGGCGACGGTGGCCACCCGGTACGTGGCGTGCCTCCGGAAGCCGCTGACCGCGACAGCCGCGTACAGCCGCATCCCCGGATCTCCTCCTCGTCGCCGAAGCGCACGAGCCTAGCCCCACGTGTCGTCCCGGAACCACGGATTTTCACCCCTTGGAGTGGTCGGCCTGGCCTGAACGGCCCTTACGGAGCTGTCAAACGTGCGCTGCGACCTTCAGCCGGAATGCTTGATGCGACAGTGTCTTTCCGGGCGTACGACGCAGTTCGGAACCGCCTGACACGACACCGCTCCGCCGGGGCCGCACAACCCCGGCGGCAGCCGAGGAGTCCCAGGAGACATGAGCGACGAGCAGTCACAGCGGTCCACCGGTGCCGGCCACGCGCCGCCCCGGTGGGCGCCGAGAGGGGAAGCCGGTGCGTCACCCGGCGACGGGGGCCGCCCCCGGCGCACGGGGTGGCGGCGGCTCGTACCCACCTGGCGCATGGTGCTCGGCGGCTTCCTGCTGATCGTGCTCCTGATCGTGGGCGGGCTGGTGGCCGGCTACCTGCTGGTCGACATCCCCCCGGCCAACAAGGCCGCCGTCGCGGAGAGCAACGTCTTCCTCTACTCCGACGGCTCGCAGCTCGCCCGCGACGGCGAGGTCAACCGCGAGAGCGTGCCGCTGAGCAGGGTGCCCAAGGACGCACAGCACGCCGTACTCGCCGCCGAGGACCGCGACTTCTACTCCGAGTCCGCGGTCAACCCCGAGGCGATGCTCCGCGCCGCCTGGAACACTGCCACAGGCAAGGGCAAGCAGTCGGGTTCGACCATCACCCAGCAGTACGTCAAGAACTACTACCTCGGCCAGGAACAGACCATCAGCCGCAAGGTGAAGGAGTTCTTCATCGCGATCAAGCTGGACCGCGAGGAGAGCAAGAACGACATCCTCGAGGGCTACCTCAACATCAGCTACTTCGGGCGCAACGCCTACGGCATCCAGGCCGCCTCCCAGGCGTACTACAGCAAGGACTCCGACAAGCTCACCACCGCCGAGGGCGCCTACCTCGCCACCCTCCTCAACGCCCCCAGCCTCTACGACGTCGGCCTGCACCCGGAGAACAGGCCGCGCGCGCTGGCCCGCTGGAACTACGTCCTCGACGGCATGGTGAAGAAGAAGTGGCTCGGGCAGAGCGAGCGCGCGCAGATGAAGTTCCCGAACCCCGGCAAGACCAAGCCACGGCTGAGCATGACCGGACAGCGCGGCTACCTCGTCGAGGCGGTCAAGGACTACCTCACCGGCAACAAGATCATCGATGAGACGACGCTGGCCGCCGGCGGCTACCGCATCACCACGACGATCGACCGGAAGAAGCAGAACGCTTTCGTCGACGCCGTGCGCGACCAGCTGATGGACGACCTCAGCGACGAGCGCAAGGTCGACCGGTACGTACGGGCAGGCGGCGCCTCCATCGACACGAAGACCGGCAAGGTCGTCGCCCTCTACGGCGGCATCGACTACACCAAGCAGTACGTCAACAACGCCACCCGGCGCGACTACCAGGTCGGCTCGACCTTCAAGCCGTTCGTCTTCACCTCGGCCGTGGACAACGGGGCGACCACCCAGCAGGGCCGCGTCATCACGCCCAACACCGTCTACGACGGCACCGACAAGCGCCCCGTGCAGGGCCCCGGCGGGCCCGTCGGGTACGCCCCCGAGAACGAGGACGGCAGGTCCTACGGCCCGATCACCGTCACCAAGGCCACCGACCTGTCCGTCAACTCCGTCTACGCGCAGATGGCCCAGGACGTCGGCCCCTCCGACGTCAGGGCCACGGCCGTCGCCCTCGGCATCCCGGCGAAGACCCCCGACCTGACCGCCACCCCCTCCATCGCCCTGGGCGTCGCCACCGCCAGCGTCCTGGACATGACCCAGGCCTACGCGACCCTCGCCAACCACGGCAGGCACGGCCCGTACACACTGGTCGAGTCGGTGTCCAAGACGGGCGAGGACGTCCAGCTGCCGGACGGCAAGGACACCAAGCAGGTGGTGACGCGCGAGGCCGCCGACACCACGACGTCGATCCTGCAGAGCGTCGTGGAGAGCGGCACCGGCCGGCGCGCGCAGGCCGCCGGCCGGCCGGCGGCGGGCAAGACGGGCACGGCGGAGGAGGACAAGGCCGCCTGGTTCGCCGGCTACACCCCCGACCTGGCGACCGTCGTCGCCGTGATGGGCCAGGACCCCGACACCGGCGACCAGAAGCCGCTGTACGGCGCCGCCGGGGAGGCCCGCATCAACGGCGGCGACTACCCGGCGCGGATCTGGGCGGCCTACACGGCCGACGCCCTCGAGGGCACCGAGGCCACGGACTTCGACCTGGAGCTGCAGAGCGGCGCGGGCACGCCGATGCTCGAGCCGACGCCGACGTCGGCACCGCCGACCGTCCCCACCGCCCCGCCGACGACGCTCCCGCCCACCGGGCCGCCGGTGACCCAGGGCCCGCCGGACCTGCCGGACTTCACGCTGCCGCCGGTCACCCCGCCGGGGTTCCCGACGCCTCCCGGACCGCCCACGTTCGGCCCCCCGCCGAACGACAAGGAGCGACACCCGGAGCACCGGGGCGCCGGCGACCTCCTGGGGTACGACTACTGAGAGCAGCGGTAAGGGCGTACTGAGGAAAGCGGTAGGGGCGGAGGCAGCCGGCGTCAGTGGCCCGACGTCGCCTTCAACCCGACGACCGCCACCAGCAACAGCACGATGAAGAAAACCCGCGCGGCGGTCACCGGCTCGCCCAGCACCGTCATGCCGAGCACCGCCGCGCCTGCCGCGCCGATGCCGACCCAGACGCCGTACGCCGTGCCGATCGGCAGCGTCTTCGCGGCCTGCGCGAGCAGCAGCATGCTGGCGACGATGCCGGCGACAGTGAACACGCTCGGCCACAGCCGGGTGAAGCCCTCGGTGAATTTCATGCCGATCGCCCAGCCGACCTCGAGCAGACCGGCGAGAGCGAGCAGGACCCATGCCATGACGGCACCTCCGGTGGAAACGACTCTCCAGGGGTGCGTCGTCTTGTCCTGACCCGGTACGGCGCGTCTCGTCGGGTACCTACGACCCTAACAAACTCAGAGGTAGAGCCCCGTGGAGTCCTCCGCCCCCTCCAGGCGCTCCGCCGCCACCGCGTGCAGGTCCCGCTCGCGCATCAGCACGTACGCGACCCCGCGGACCTCCACCTCGGCGCGGTCCTCCGGGTCGTACAGCACCCGGTCGCCCGGCTCGACCGTACGCACGCTCTGCCCGACCGCGACGACCTCGGCCCAGGCCAGCCGACGGCCCACCGCCGCCGTCGCCGGAATGACGATGCCGCCGGTGGACCGGCGCTCGCCCTCGGGGATGTCCGTCCGCACCAGAACGCGGTCGTGGAGCATCCGGATGGGCAGCTTGTCGTGGGTGGTGTTCGTACTCACGCGAAGACCGTACCTGTCCGGGCACGGGCGCGAAGCCACAGGGCCGCCATCCGGCCCGAACCGGTCACCGGCCGGTCACCGACCGGTTACGGCTTGCGGCGGCGCGACGAGGCCGTCAGCAGGCCCACGACGCCCACGGCCAGCATGGCCACCGGGACGATCCGCTCCAGGCGCGGGGCGCCGTCCTCGGTGGTGAAGCGCGAGCGCACCTCGGAGACGAACCGGTTCGCCGCCACATAGGCGCGGCCCGCCGTGTGGTCCACCTTCGAGGCCACCTTCGCCTTGGCGTCCCCAATGATCGTCCTGGGGTGCATCCGCACCCCGATCTCGTCGAGCGTCACGGCGAGCTCCTGCCGCCGGCGGGCGATGTCCGCCTCGATCTGCGCAGGGGTCCTGGCTTCCGCCACCGCGCTGCCTCCGTCTCGTCGATAAGAATGATGAAGAGTGATGACTACAGTCTGTCAGCTCCCCCGGGGTCACGCCCCGCGGCACCCCCGATCCGTGACCTGACTACCCTCGGGACCGTAACCACGACCTGTCGAGGAGAGCCATGAGCGAGCGACTGCAGCCCGGCGACACCGCACCCGCCTTCACCCTGCCCGACGCGGACGGCAAGCAGGTGTCCCTCGCCGACTACGCCGGCCGCAAGGTCATCGTCTACTTCTACCCCGCCGCCCTGACCCCCGGCTGCACCAAGCAGGCCTGCGACTTCACCGACAACCTCGACTTCCTCGCCGGGCACGGCTACGACGTCATCGGTGTCTCCCCGGACAAGCCGGAGAAGCTCGCCAAGTTCCGCGAGAAGGAGACCCTGAAGGTCACGCTCGTCGGCGACCCGGACAAGAACGTGCTGGAGGCCTACGGCGCCTTCGGCGAGAAGAAGCTGTACGGCAAGACCGTCACGGGCGTCATCCGCTCGACCGTGATCGTCGACGAGGAGGGCAAGGTCGAGCGCGCCCTCTACAACGTCAAGGCCACCGGCCACGTCGCGAAGATCATCAAGGACCTGGGGCTGTAGCACCCCGCGGGCACGGCGTCTCCTCGGGCTCGTCCCCGGCCTCCGGCAGGTCGAGGACGGCCTGGGCGCCGCCGCCCTCCGCCTCCCCGAACGCCAGCCGGGCCCCGAGCACCGCCGCCTGGCCCACCGCGATCGTCAGCCCCAGTCCGTGGCCCGTGCCGCGCTCCGGCGCGGCCGTCCGGAACCGGCGCGGCCCCTGGTCCACAAGCCCCGGCGGGAAGCCGTCGCCGTGGTCCCGGATCACGATCCGGGTGCCCTCCACCGTGATCTCGATCGGCGGACGGCCGTGCTTGGCGGCGTTGGCGAGGATGTTGACCAGAATCCGCTCCACGCGACGGGCGTCGGTCGCCACGATCCGGCCCTCGCCGATCACCTCGACCGCCACGTCGTCCACACCGCGCTGACCGCGCGCCCGCTTGACGATGCCGCGCACCAGCGACGGCAACTCGACGGCGTCGAGCTGGGCGCTCTCCACACCGGCGTCCAGGCGCGAGACCTCGAGCAGGTCCTCCACCAGCGCACGCATCGTCTGCGCGCGCTCCTGCACCATCTCCACGGCGCGCGGATGCGGCAGCAGCTCCGCCGACGCCACCAGTCCGGCCACCGGCGTGCGCAGCTCGTGCGCCACGTCCGCGGTGAACTGTCGCTCCGCCGAGACCCGCGCCGCCAGCGACATCGCCATGTGGTGCACCGACCGGCCCAGCTCGGCCACCTCGTCCCGGCCGTCGCTGTGCAGCGCGTCGGCGTCCGGCGCCTCGCCCGACGCGATCCGGCGGGCCGCCGCGGCGCTCAGCCGCAGCCGCCGCGACAGGCTCTGCGCGACGAACCACGCCACCACCGCCATCAGCGCCACCGTCGCGGCTCCGGCCACCACCAGCGCCTTGTCGAGCGCGGCCTGCAGCGGATCGCGGTTGGGGTAGGAGGCCGAGATCGACAGCACCTTGTCGTCCCCGACGCCGGTGGCGGCCCACACCCGCGGGTCGTCGCCGCCGCTGATGTACGTGCCCGACTGCCCCTTGGCCACCGCCTGGGCCAGCGGGAACGGCAGGGTCGAGTCGTCCAGCTGCGCGCCCAGGGCGAGGGTGCCGTCACGCTGGTAGATCTGCAGGGCGGAGCTGAGCAGCCCGTCCTGGTAGGCGAGGGCCTGCCGGTCGCGCTCCAGGCCCGAGATGTGGTGCACCGCGACGCCCAGGACCACGACGGCCAAGGCGGTGACGAAGGAGATCGCGAGCGCGATCCGGCCACGAATACCCATCACGCGATCGGGAACACCTCAGTGTGCTCCCCCTTGGGGGTGGCACCCGTGTACGTGACCTCCAGGGCGGTGAACGCCACCAGCCCGTCCACCTCCTTGGGCCCGAACAGCCGCAGCCGCGCCGGGAAGGACTTGCCCGCCGCCGCGCCGGCCGCGCCGCTGGAGACCTGCACCACGCCGCTGCCGGCCGCGCCGGCCGCCGTGTAGTCGTCCCACTGGATGGCGCTGGCCACCCGGCCGGCGGTGGAGCAGTCGAGGGTGATGATCGTCGGCTCGAGCACCGGCTCGCCCACGCCGCAGTCGCGCACTCCGGGCATCTCGCGCGAGTCGGAGTCCTCGACCTCGACCTGTGACTCCCGCTCGGCGGCGCGCGACTTCTGGGCGGCGGCGGTCTTCGGCGCGTCGTCCACGACGCGCGCGCGGTCCGTGGCACCGGCCAGCCAGACCCCGCCGGGCACCAGCACGGCCGCTCCCGCGAGGATCGCCACAACGGTGCGCATGCCCGCCCAACGAGCCACGGCGCGGTCGGTCATCGGCTCTCTTCCTCGATCACGTGCGGGTGTCCGTCCACGGGCTGTCCACTCCCGCTCTGAGGGACGGAGAAACGGGGCGGCGCGTTCCCTCCCGGAGACATCCGGTTCCCGCCCGGGGGCAGCACGCTTCCCGCCACGCGCGCGTGCCAAGTGGCCCGGGAGCGGCCCGCCCCGCCCCGGGCTGCTTCCCAACTGCCGTGCGCGGGCCGATACGATGGCCGTGGCGAGCGGCCGTGATGGAATTGGCAGTCATGCTGGGTTTAGGTCCCAGTGGGGTAACACCCGTGAGGGTTCGAGTCCCTCCGGCCGCACCTGGAACGAAGGGCCGTCCCGCGCATCCGGCGGGGCGGCCCTTTCACGTTCGCCGGGTGGGCGTCTGCTCAGCCCCGGAGGCCGTCCGGTCGACCCGGCGGCCGCCCCCTCAGCCCAGCAGCTCGCGCACCACCGGCACCAGTGCCCGGAACGCCTTGCCCCGGTGGCTGATGGCGTTCTTCTCCTCCGCCGTCATCTCGGCGCAGGTGCGCGTCTCGCCCTGCGGCTGCAGGATCGGGTCGTAGCCGAAGCCGCCCGAGCCCGTCGGCTCGTGCCGCAGGGTGCCCTCCAGGCAGCCCTCGACGACGCGCTCGGTGCCGTCCGGCAGGGCGAGGGCGGCGGCGCAGGCGAAGTGGGCGCCGCGGTGCTCCTCAGCGATGTCGGAGAGCTGGGCGAGCAGCAGGTCGAGGTTGGCCTTGTCGTCGCCGTGGCCGCCGGCCCAGCGGGCGGAGAAGATGCCGGGGGCGCCGTTGAGGACGTCGACGCAGAGGCCGGAGTCGTCGGCGACGGCCGGGAAGCCGGTGGCGCGCGCGAGGGCGTGGGCCTTGAGGAGGGCGTTCTCGGCGAAGGTGACGCCGGTCTCCTTGACGTCCGGGATCTCGGGGTAGGCGTCGGCGCCGACGAGTTCGACGTCGAGGCCGGCGTCGGCGAGGATCGCGCGGAGCTCGGTGACCTTGTTGGCGTTGCGGGTGGCGAGGATCAGGCGCTTCATGGGGTGATTATCCCGGGGCCGCTGTCCCGGGGACGGTGCGGCCCCGGAACGGGAGCGTCCGTTACAGGGTGCGGGCGAGGGCCTCGCGCTGGGCGGCGTCCAGGGAGGTGCAGCCGGCGACCGCCAGGTCGAGGAGGCTGTTGAGCTCCTCGCGCGCGAAGGGCTCGGCCTCGGCGGTGCCCTGGACCTCGACGAAGCGGCCGTCGCCCGTGCACACGACGTTCATGTCGGTCTCGGCGCGCACGTCCTCCTCGTAGCAGAGGTCGAGCAGCGGGATGCCGCCGACGATGCCGACGCTGACGGCGGAGACGGTGCCGGTCAGCGGCTGGCGGCCGTGCTTGATGAGCTTCTTGCCCTGGGCCCAGGTGATGGCGTCGGCGAGGGCGACGTAGGCGCCGGTGATGGCGGCGGTACGGGTGCCGCCGTCGGCCTGGAGGACGTCGCAGTCGAGGACGATCGTGTTCTCGCCGAGGGCCTTGAAGTCGATGACCGCGCGCAGGGAGCGGCCGATGAGGCGGGAGATCTCGTGCGTGCGGCCGCCGATCTTGCCGCGGACGGACTCGCGGTCGCCGCGGGTGTTGGTGGAGCGGGGCAGCATCGCGTACTCGGCGGTGACCCAGCCCTCGCCGGAGCCCTTGCGCCAGCGGGGCACGCCCTCGGTGACACTGGCGGTGCAGAAGACCTTGGTGTCGCCGAAGGAGACGAGGACGGAGCCTTCGGCGTGCTTGCTCCAGCCGCGCTGGATGGTCACGGGGCGGAGCTGGTCGGGGGTACGGCCGTCGATGCGAGACATGGTGATGAGCCTATCCGCACAACAGAGGGCCCCGTTCCGGTTGGCTGACAACCGATACGGGGCCCTCTGTGAGAAGCCTGGGGGGCTCAGCTCACAGCATGTCCTCGATCTCGCCGGCGATCGGGTCGGCGTCGGTGCCGATGACGACCTGGATGGCGGTGCCCATCTTCACGACGCCGTGCGCGCCGGCGGCCTTGAGGGCGGCCTCGTCGACGAGGGAGGGGTCGGCGACCTCGGTGCGGAGGCGGGTGATGCAGCCCTCGACCTCTTCGATGTTGTCGATGCCGCCGAGGCCGGCGACGATCTTCTCAGCCTTGCTGCTGGCCATGTGCACTCCTGGTTGTCTCAGCCCTTCGGCGGTTCCGCCGACCGGCTTTCACACGGTAACCCACGTATAGCCCAACTATGCGGGCGTATGTCCGTCATCTAACGAAAGATGGCGACCACCCGGCATCACTGTCCCGGAGGCCCTCGAAGGGCGACCGGGAGGTCCGCCACCGCACCGCAAGTGGTCTACACCAGTATGCCAGCAGCTGGAGGACACGGATGAGCTCGATCGCCGCGGCGGAACCGCGCAAGCGCAAGCGGCTGCACGGCCTCTTCCAGGGGCTGCAGAAGATGGGCCGCAGCCTGCAGCTGCCGATCGCCGTCCTTCCCGCCGCCGGCATCCTGAACCGGCTCGGCCAGCCGGACGTCTTCGGTCGGGACGGACTGGGGTGGACGGACGTCGCCAAGGTGATGGCCGGCGCGGGCGGAGCGCTGCTGGATTCCTCGCTGGGCCTCCCCCTGCTGTTCGCCGTCGGTGTGGCGATCGGCATGGCGAAGAAGTCGGACGGCTCCACGGCGCTCGCGGCGGTGGCGGGCTTCCTCGTCTACTACGCGGTGCTGCACCAGTTCCCGGAGGACTGCCCCGCCGGGGCCAAGCACACGCCACTGGGGCTGCTGAGCGGGGTCTGCGTCACCACGGCCGGCACGCCCGCCGCGGCCTCGTACCAGAACCCCGGCGTGTTCGGCGGCATCGTCATGGGTCTGCTGGCGGCCTGGTTCTGGCAGCGCTACCACCGGGTGAGGCTGGTGGACTGGCTGGGCTTCTTCAACGGCCGCAGGCTGGTGCCGATCATCATGGCGTTCGTCGGGATCGTGTTCGCCGCGCTGTGCCTGTGGATCTGGCCGCCGGTGGGCGACGCGCTGACGAACTTCAGCGAGTGGCTGTCCGACGTCGGCGCCGCCGGCGCGGGCATCTTCGGCGTCGCGAACCGCGCGCTGCTGGTGGTCGGGCTGCACCAGTTTCTCAACGTCTTCGTGTGGTTCCAGTTCGGCGACTACACCAAGCCGGACGGCACGGTGGTGCACGGCGACATCAACCGCTTCCTGGCGGGTGACCCGAACGCCGGCCAGTTCACCTCCGGCTTCTTCCCCATCATGATGTTCGCGCTGCCGGCCGCCGCCCTGGCGATCACACACTGCGCGCGCCCGGAGCACCGCAAGACGGTGGGCGGCCTGATGCTCTCGGTGGGCCTGACGTCGTTCGTCACGGGCATCACCGAGCCGATCGAGTACTCCTTCCTCTTCATCGCGCCGCTGCTGTACGTGGTGCACGCGCTGCTGACGGGCGTCTCGATGGCGGTGACCTGGGGACTGGGGGTGCACGACGGCTTCAGCTTCTCGGCCGGACTGATCGACTACGTCATCAACTGGGGGCTGGCTACCAAACCGTGGCTGATCATTCCGATCGGGCTGGGCTTCGCGGTGGTCTATTACGCGATCTTCCGCTTCGCCATCACCTTCTTCGATCTGCCGACCCCGGGACGGGAACCGGAGGAGCTGGCGGAGGAAATCGAGAAGGAGAACGTCAAGTAAAGAGGGGGAGGCAAGTAAAGGGGGCGTGGGAAGAGGGGACGGGCGGAAGAGGGACGGGCGGGAAGAGGCCCGGCAATCAACGTGTTGTGAGGGCGGTGTGACGCAGCGCCGATGCCTCACGCCGTCTTTACGCCTGTGGCCCACACCACTCGGAAGTGTGGATTCCTTAATGCCCGACTCCCGTGCTACAACAGGTCTAAACCACTAGTGGTGTAGACCAAATGCGGGCCGTCCCCCATCCCCCCGAGCGCCCGCCTCACCTGGAGGAATCCGATGAGTACGGCAGCCAAGGCGGCGAAGGCGGCGCCTGAAGAGGCGGCACCGGAAAAGAAGAAGCGCGGCGCGGGAGCCATGGCGATCGCCCAGCGTATCGGTCGCAGCCTCATGCTGCCCGTCGCGGTGCTCCCCGCGGCCGCGCTGCTGGTGCGCCTGGGCAACAACGACATGCTCGGCCGTGAGTCCTTCCCGGCCTTCATCACCAAGATCGCCGGCTACATGGCGGCCGGCGGCAACGCGCTGCTGGGCAACATGGCGCTGCTGTTCGCCGTCGGTGTGGCGATCGGCTTCGCCAAGAAGTCCGACGGCTCCACCGCGCTCGCGGCGGTCACCGGTTACCTGGTCTTCAAGAACGTCCTGGCCACCTTCACCGACAGCAACCTGCCGAAGGTCGCCGCGGTGGTGGACGGCAAGATCGTCATGAACGCGGCGCCGGTCGACGCCGGCGTCCTCGGCGGCGTGGTCATGGGCATCGTGGTGGCGCTGCTCTACCAGCGCTACCACCGCAAGAAGCTGCCCGAGTGGCTGGGCTTCTTCGGCGGCCGCCGCCTCGTGCCGATCGTCTCGGCCTTCGCCGGTCTGGTCATCGGCATCGTCTTCGGTCTCATCTGGCCGGTGCTGGGCACGGGTCTGCACAACTTCGGCGAGTGGCTGGTCGGCTCGGGCGCCGTGGGCGCGGGCATCTTCGGTCTCTTCAACCGCGCGCTGATCCCCGTCGGCATGCACCACCTGCTCAACTCCTTCCCGTGGCTGCAGGCCGGTGAGTACAACGGCAAGCACGGCGACATCGCCCGCTTCCTCGCCGGTGACCCGAACGCCGGTCAGTTCATGACCGGCTTCTTCCCGATCATGATGTTCGCCCTCCCGGCCGCGTGCCTGGCGATCGTCCACTGCGCCCGCCCGGAGAACCGCAAGCTGGTCGGCGGCATGATGTTCTCGCTCGCGCTGACGTCCTTCGTCACCGGTGTGACCGAGCCGATCGAGTTCACCTTCATGTTCATCGCCCCGGCGCTCTACGCGGTGCACGCGGTGCTCACCGGTGTCTCGCACGCCCTGACGTGGGCGCTCGGCATGAAGGACGGCTTCGGCTTCTCGGCCGGCGTCATCGACTTCCTGCTGAACCTGGGCATCGCCACCAAGCCGTGGATGCTGATGCTGGTGGGTCTGGGCTTCGGTGCCCTGTACTACGCGATCTTCCGCTTCGCCATCCTGAAGTGGAACATCCCCACCCCGGGCCGCGAGCCCGAGGAGGAGAAGGAGACGGCGAAGGCGTAATCCGCCTGCTGCTGTTCACTTTCGCCAGAGAGCGGAACAGCGGAAGAGCCGAAAAGACGAAGCCCCGGAACGTCGTTCCGGGGCTTCGCCCATTTGCGGGCAGGCGAGTTCCAAACCTCCGGCCTGCTCCAATCCTCCGGCCTGCTCTAACCCCCCGGCCGGCTCTGATCCTCCGGCCTGCGCACCTCGTACACCGCGCCCGCGTGCGCCAGCTCCGCCGGGCCGTCGTAGACGGAGCGCGCGTCGCGCAGGTTGGTGAGCGGGTCCGTCCACGGCGGGATGTGGGTCAGTACGAGCCGCCCCGCCCCGGCCCGCGCGGCGCACTCGCCGGCCTCCAGGCCGTTGAGGTGGAGGTCGGGGATGTCCTCCTTGCCGTGCGTGAAGGACGCCTCGCACAGCAGCAGGTCCGTGCCCCGGGACAGCTCGTGCAGTGCCTCGCACGGGCCGGTGTCGCCCGAGTACACCAGTGACGAGCCGTCGTGCTCCACCCGGAACGCGAACGCCTCGACGGGATGGCTCACGCGGGCCGTGCGGATGGTCAGGGGGCCGAGGGTGAAGGTGCCCGGGGCGAGCGTGCGGAAGTCGAAGACCTCGCTCATGCAGGCCTCGTGGGGGACGTCGCCGTAGGCGGTGACGAGCCGCTGCTCCGTGCCTTCCGGACCGTAGACGGGTATGGCGTCGGCCCGGCCGCCCTCGTGGCGGTAGTAGCGGGCCACGAAGTAGCCGCACATGTCGATGCAGTGGTCCGGGTGCAGATGCGACAGCAGCACGGCGTCGAGGTCGTAGAGACCGATGTGGCGCTGCAGCTCGCCGAGGGCGCCATTGCCCATGTCGAGGAGGAGCCGGTAGCCGTCGGCCTCCACCAGATAACTCGAGCAGGCCGATTCCGTGGACGGGAACGAGCCCGAGCATCCGACGACGGTGAGCTTCATGCGGGCCTGAACCTCCGTGGGCTGGTTACGGGGGGCCATGCGGTGCAGTCGAGGGTAAGGCGAGAAGCGGGCGGGGGCTCCCCGAGCGGGGGGCGTGTGGGCGGAATCACCAGGACGGACGTGACATCCGCCGGAGGCGGACAGCGCACGGGCCCCGGCCGCGCACGGGTCGAGCGCGGCCGGGGCCCTGGAGGACGAGGGACGGGTAACCGTACGAGGCAGGTGGTGCGGACGGGCAGTGGTACGTGCGTACGGGCACGGGCACAGGTGTGAGCACGGCGCGGGTGGTGCGCGGCGGTGGCCGGTCTCCTACAGGGGACGGTGCCGTTCGGCCCGGTCCAGCGTGTCCATGAAGCGCTGGAAGCGCTCGGCCGACTCCTTGCTGCCGGCCGTCACCGTGAACACCTCGGGCGACATGAACGCCGCGAGCCGCTCACGGGTCTCAGGGGCGAGCGCATCCCACGCCGCCCTGTCCAGCCGTGACTGCGCCGCAGTTTCCGCACTGCCAGTTTCCATTGTTGAGTTGCCTCATGTCCGAAGATCCACATGCGGGACAGTTCATGTGCGTCTCCTACGTGATGATGTCAGCCGCTTCCCAACATCGGTAGTAGCAGTTCATCCGTGCACAGTTCTGTCTTTTACGGACCGGCGCGGACGGGCACGAACGGGCGGCGCCCCGCGCTACGCCCAGAGACTGCCGTGCAGCGCCTCGACCGCCTCGTCCGTGGTGGCAGCGGTGTAGACGCCGGTGGACAGGTACTTCCAGCCGCCGTCGGCCACGATGAAGACGATATCGGCGCTCTCGCCGGCGCGTACCGCCTTACGGGCGACACCCAGCGCGGCGTGCAGCACGGCACCGGTGGAGACGCCCGCGAAGATGCCCTCCTCGGCGAGGAGTTCGCGGGTGCGGCGGACCGCATCCTCGGACCCCACGGAGAAGCGGGTGGTGAGCACGGTCTCGTCGTAGAGCTCGGGCACGAAGCCCTCGTCGAGGTTGCGCAGACCGTAGACGACGTCGTCGTAGCGCGGCTCGGCGGCGACGATCCGCACGTCGGGCTTGTTCTCGCGCAGGTAGCGGCCGACGCCCATCAGCGTGCCGGTGGTGCCGAGACCGGCCACGAAGTGGGTGATCCCGGGGAGGTCGGCGAGGATCTCGGGGCCGGTGCCGGCGTAGTGGGCCCCGGCGTTGTCGGGGTTGCCGTACTGGTAGAGCATCACCCAGTCGGGGTGCTCCCGCGCGAGCTCCTTGGCCATGCGCACGGCCGTGTTGGAGCCCCCCGCGGCGGGTGAGGGGATGATCTCGGCGCCCCACATGGCGAGCAGCTGCCGCCGCTCCTCGCTGGTGTTCTCGGGCATCACGCACACCATGCGATAGCCCTTGAGCTTCGCCGCCATGGCGAGGGAGATGCCGGTGTTGCCGGACGTCGGCTCCAGGATCGTGCAGCCGGGGGTCAGCCGTCCGGCCTTCTCCGCCTGCTCGATCATGAACAGGGCGGGGCGGTCCTTGACCGAGCCGGTGGGGTTGCGGTCCTCCAGCTTGGCCCAGAGGCTGACCGACTCGGACGGGGACAGGCGCGGCAGGCGGACGAGCGGGGTGTTGCCCACCGCGGCCAGGGGGCTGTCGTAGCGCACCGGCTGCCCGATCAGACCATGCCGCCGGCGACGGCCGGGAGGATGGTGACGCTGTCGCCGTCGCTGAGCTCGGTGGCGATTCCGGCGAGGAAGCGGACGTCCTCGTCGTTGAGGTAGACGTTCACGAAGCGGCGCAGCTCGCCGCCGGCCGCCTCGTCGACGAGGCGCTCACGGATGCCCTTGTGCCGGGTGTCGAGGTCCTTGAAGAGCTCGTCGAGCGTGGCGCCGCTGCCCTGGACGGTCTTCCGGCCGTCGGTGTGGGTGCGGAGGATGGTGGGGATGCGGACCTCGATGGCCATGGGTGTGTGCTCCTGTCGGAGTGCGGGAGGTTCCTGGTTCCTGAGGGAGAACTGTGGGCGCATCGTATCGATTCCCCGTGCGCGATCCGTATGTTCGTCCCGGTATGTGGAACCTGCGGTCTTGCTGAGTGGTCTTGCCCGGTGGTCATGCCCAGTGGTCTGGTTCCCGTGGCGGGCGACTGCCTCAGGGGGCGGGGACCACCTCGACGTCCTCTTCGGTGACCTTGCCGTCGACGATCCGGAACGAGCGGAACTGGAAGGGGCCGCCGCCGTCCGTGTCCGCCGTGGAGACCAGGACGTAGTGCGCGCCGGGCTCGTTGGCGTAGGAGATGTCGGTGCGGGAGGGGTAGGCCTCGGTCGCGGTGTGGGAGTGGTAGATGACCACCGGCTCCTCGTCGCGGTCGTCCATCTCGCGGTAGAGCTTGAGCAGGTCCGTCGAGTCGAACTCGTAGAACGTGGGCGAGCGGGCGGCGTTGAGCATCGGGATGAACCGCTCGGGGCGGTCGCTGCCTGCCGGGCCGGCGACCACGCCGCACGCCTCGTCGGGGTGGTCGGCGCGGGCGTGTTCGACGATCCGGTCGTACAGGGCCTGGGTGATGGTCAGCATGCGCCCAGAATAGAAGGGGTGTGCAACGCATAGCCCTGTTCCGGTGTTTCAGGAGTATGACCAATTCTTCTGCTTCTGGTTCTTCTCCTTCCGGTTCCCCCGCTTCCACCTCTCCTTCCGCCCCTCCTTCCCCCTCTCCTTCCGACGGCCGTGGCGCTCTGTCCGGGCCGGCCGTGGTCGTCGACCCCTATTCGTCCGGTATGTACTTCGCGCCCGCGTTCCGCGAGGCCGGCATACCGGTGGTCGCGGTGCTGTCCCGGCCGCCGATCGAGGTGTACACGTCGTCCTGGCACCCCGAGGACTTCGACGAGGTGATCCAGTACGACGGCGATCTCGCCGCGGTGGCCGCGCGGCTCGAGGAGCTGGGCGCGCGGTGCGTGGTCGCCGGTACGGACACCGGCGTCGAGCTCGCGGAGCGGCTGGCGGCCGCGGTCACCCCGGACCGGGCCAACGTCCCCGCGCTGCTCGCGGCGCGGCGCGACAAGGGCGAGATGGCCGCGGCCACGGCCAGGGCCGGCCTTCCGGTCATCGAGCAGATCTGCACGGACGACGTGCGCGAGGTCGAGGCCTGGATCGCCGCGCGGGGGCTGGCGGGGCGTGATCTCGTGATCAAGCCGCCGAGGAGCGCGGGCACGGACGGCGTCGTGCGCATACCCGGCGGCGAGGGCTGGCGGGAGGCGTTCGAGGCACAGCTCGGGAAGCTCAACCAGTGGGATGTCCTCAACGACCGCATGCTGGTCATGGAGTACGCCACCGGCACGGAGTTCGTCGTGGACACCTTCAGCCATGGCGGCGAGCACACGGTCACCGACGTCACCCGCTACACCAAGATTGACAACGGTCCGCACATGGCCGTCTACGACACGATGGAGTGGCTGGCCCCGGACGACCCAGTGGTACCCGGGCTGGTCGAGTACGCCCGGGGTGTCCTCGACGCGGTCGGGATGCGCTTCGGCGCGGCCCATGTGGAGATCATGCTCACGGACGCCGGGCCCCGGCTGATCGAGGTGAACGCCCGGCCGCACGGCGGCGGCCAGCCGCGGTTCTGCCGGCATGCCACGGGCGACAGCCAGATCGACCGGACGGTGCGCAGCCTGCTCCCGGCGGAGAGCGCGCGGATACCCGCTCACTACGAGCTGCTGCGGCACACGCTGGTGGTGTTCCTGATCAGCCGTTCGGCGGGCGTCGTCCGCAACGCCGAGGTGTTCGACGGTGTCGCCGATCTGGCCTCCCTGCACCATGCCGCCGTCCAGGTGCGCAACGGTCAGCGCCTCGGGGTGACCCAGGACCTGCTGGAGACGCTGTCGCTGGGCTTCGTCGTGCTGGCCCACGAGGACCGGGAGCGGGTCTGGGACGACTACCGCGCGGTGCGGCGGATGGAGGAGAAGCTCGTGCTCGAGCCCGTCGGGGAGGACCGGCCGTAACGGCCGTGCCGCGGGTTGCCCGGCAGGCGCTGTGCAACCCGCGGGGACGCCCCGGTGTTCCTTTTGATGAGTGTCGAAAGCCCGTACGGGCCCTGAGGAGGACGGGATTCATGACGGGATTCATGGACGACTTCGCGTCGTTGACCGCTACCCGGCTTGCCGAGCTGATCCGCAGCCGTGACGTCTCACCGGTGGAGGCCGTACGGGCGAGCCTCGACCGCATCGAGCAGTACAACCCCGTGGTGAACGCCTTCGTCACCGTCTGCCGCGACGAGGCGTTGGCCGCGGCCGAGCGGGCCGAGCAGGAGATCCTCTCAGGCGCCGATCTGGGGCCGCTGCACGGTGTGCCGATCGGGGTGAAGGACCTCGACCCCGTGGCCGGGGTGCGGGCGACGCGCGGTTCGCTGCTGTTCGCCGAGGACGTGCCGAAGGACACGATCCTGTGCGTGGACCGGCTGCTGGACGCGGGCGCGATCGTGGTGGGCAAGACCAACACTCCCGAGTTCGGGTTCAAGGCGACCACCGACAACGCCCTGTTCGGGCCCACCTCCACGCCCTTCAACCCCGCGATGAACGCGGGCGGTTCCTCCGGCGGCAGCGCCGCCGCCGTCGCCTCGGGGATGGTTCCGCTGGCCCAGGGCTCCGACGCGGGCGGATCGCTGCGGGTGCCCGGCGCCTTCTGCGGTGTCTTCACGATGATGACGACCTTCGGACGGGTGGCCGTGCCGGCCGGGCCGAACGCGTTCCGCCGGCTCAACCCCATGGTTTGCTACGCCCCTCTGGCCCGGACGGTCGAGGACGCGGCCCTCGGTCTTGACCTGATGTCGGGGCCGCACCCGCGGGATCCCTACTCCTTCCCCGTCACCGATTCGCTCGCCTCCGCGCTGGCGCCCTCGCTGGCCGGGATGCGGATCGCCTACAGCCCCGATCTCGGGGGCTATCCGGTGGAGCCTGAGGTCGAGAGCCTGGTGCGGGCCGCGCTGCCCGCCCTGAAGGAGGCCGGGGCCGAGGTCGTCGAGGTGGACTTCCGGCTCCCGATGCCGCACGCAGAGCTGACCGCGATGTGGCGGCGCTATCTGTCCCTCGCGCACGCGGAATCCGCCGAGGTCAGCAGGAGGATGGGCATCGATCTGCTCGGCGACGCCCGGATCGACCCCGCGTACCTCGACAGCGTGCGCGTGGGCGCGGCGCTGAGCGCCGTCGACTTCCGGCTCGGCGATCTGCTGCGCACCGAGGTGCTGGACACCTTCGAGAACGTCTTCGACGACTTCGACCTGATCGTCAGCCCGGTCAACTCGGTGGCGGGGATACCCAATGACACCACCCGCACCACGGTCGGCCCCCGGGAGATCGCGGGCGAGAAGGTCGACGAATTCGTCGGCTGGTCGATGACCAGCCCCTTCAACTTGATCGGCAGCCCCGCCGCGACGGTGCCTGTCGGCCGGGCCGGCAACGGCGTCCCCGTAGGCCTGCAGCTCGCGGCACGGCGGCACGACGACCGGACCGTGGTGCGCGGTGCCGCGGCCCTCCAGGACCGGCTGCCGTGGCAGGGCCTCTACCGGGAGCTCGAGAAGTCCCTCGCCGCCCATGTGTGATCCCGCCTTCGGGCGGCGGCAATTCGTTCCGGCACGCGCTCACGTCGCACACATGTGCAGCGCACAAGTAAGGACGGTTTCCTGATGACGAACGCCCAGCCAGCGGCGCTCTTCGACCTCGACGGCACTCTGGTCGCCACCGAACACCGCAGCCGCGCCGCCTGGACCCAGCTGTTCCAAGCCCATGGGCTGACGGTCGACGACGCGTTGCTCGCCACCTTCGTCGGGCGGCGCGGGCAGGAGGCCTTGGCCGATCATGTGCACCGGTTCCCCGGCAGTACGGTCGACGATCTGTTCGAGGAGGCGGTCGGCTATCTGAACGGGCCCGACATCCCCCCGCCCCATGCCGTGCCCGGGGCCGAGGCCCTGGTCAAGCGGCTGCACGCTGAGGGTGTGCCACTGGCGGTGGTCACCTCCGGCCTGCGCGAGCACGCTCGGGCGCTGCTCGATTTCGTCGGCGGCGCCGACCTGTTCGCGGCGCTGGTCACGGCCGAGGACGTGGTGCGGGGCAAGCCGCACCCCGAGGGCTACCTGGCGGGGTGCGCCGCGCTGGGCGTCGCCCCGGAGCACGCGGTCGCCTTCGAGGACGCTCCCGCGGGTGTGACGGCCGCCAAGGCGGCCGGCCTGGCCTGCGTGGGGATCACCACCACCCACCCCGCCGGCGATCTGCGGGCGGCGGATCTGGTGGTGCCCGACCTCACCGAGGTCGGCTGGCCGTTGCCGGTCCGTGGCACCGCCGCCTGAGATGGGTGAGGAGACGGCCGTGCCGGGCGGGCGGCCATGGCGGCTGCTGGCGGTGCTGCTGGCCGCGCAGTTCATGGCCAATGTGGACACGGCGATCGCCAATATCGCGGCGCCGTCCATCCAGGCCGATCTCGGGGCCTCCGGCGGCGAGACGGGGCTGGTGGTGTCCGGGTATGTGGTGGCCTACGCGGTGCTGCTGGTGAGCGGGGCGCGGCTGGGGGCGGCGCACGGCCACCGCCGCATCTTCAACGCGGGGATGGCCCTCTTCACGGCCGCTTCCCTCGCCTGTGCGCTGGCGCCCGGTCCGGTCGTCCTGATCTGCGCCAGGGTGGTGCAGGGTGCGGGGGCGGCGCTGATGGTCCCGCAGGTGCTGAGCGGCATACAGCTGCACTTCACCGGAAGCCGGCGGATGAAGGCGCTGGGCTACTACGCCGTCGCCCTGTCCGGGGGCGCGGTGGCGGGCCAGGCGCTGGGCGGGGTGCTCATCGCGGCGGATGTGTTCGGTACCGGCTGGCGGCCGATCTTTCTGATCAATGTGCCGGTCGGGCTGGTGCTCATCGCGGCGGCGCTGCGGTTCATGCCGGCGGACGACGAGCGGCGCGAGGCGCAGGAGCTCGATGTGCGGGGCATGGCGCTGCTGTCGGCGGCCGTGCTGCTGCTCGTCGTCCCCCTGCTGCTGGGTACCGACCAGGGGTGGCCGCTGTGGATGTGGGTGTCCCTGGTGGCCGGTTGCGGGGTGTTCGTCGCCTTCGGACGCAGTCAGCGGCGGTTGTCGGCGCGGGGCGGCAGGCCGCTGATAGCCGAGGAGGTGATCCGGGAGCCGGCTGTGCGCTGGCCGTTGATAGCGCACGGCGTGACCACCCTGACGTACTTCGCCCTGCTGTTCATCCTGGCGGTGTATCTGCAGGACGGGCTGGGGCACGGGCCGACGTACGCCGGGCTGGCGATGGTGTCCTGGGTGACGGCGTTCGGCTTCGCCGGGCCGCTGCTGGCCAGGGTGCCGGAGGAGCGCAGGGCGGTGATGCCGGCGGTGGGATGTGTGGTCCTGGCGGTGGGCTATCTGTCGATCTGGCTCTATCTGCTGGCGGGGCATCGCACCGGTCCCCTGATGTTCGTGCTGCTGGGCATCGGCGGGCTGGGGCTGGGGATCAGCTCCAACTCCCTGATCGGCTGGATGACGTTCGCGCTCCCGGACCGCTATGCCGCCGATCTGTCCGGCGTGATCAGCACCAATGCCCAGTTGTGCGGGGCACTGGGGGTGGCCGCGCTGGGGGGCGGCTACCTGGCTCTGGCGCAGGCCGGTTCCGCCCAGTTGTCCGCCGACGCGCTGGCGGTGGTCCTGGGGGCCTCCACGGTGCTGGCGTTGCTCAGCGCGGTGGCGGCCCACCTGGGGACTCGACGGACTGCAACCGAATGCGCGCCGTCAGTGTTCATGAAGTAATGGACGAGATGGCAGAGCACCTGACTGATCGCTTGGCCAGGGACCTCGACAGCGGCTTCGTGGAACTGGTCCGGGTCCATGGCTCGGCGATCCGCACGTACTTGTTACGCCTCACCGGTTCCGCCGTTGAAGCGGACGACCTGTCACAGGAGACGTTCCTGCGCGCCTTGGTGGCGCTCAAGGAATTCTCCCCGGCCCGACGCCGTTGCCTGCGCCCACGGGCGTGGCTGATGAGCATCGCCATCAACGCGTGGCGCAACGACGTCAGGTCGAAGAGCAGACGCCCCGTCTCGGCGGTGCGCGTGGAGGACGCGGGAGGGCTCTGGCCGGACGAACGGCCGGGCCCCGAGGAGCGGGCGGTACTCACGGCCGACCGCAAGCTGCTGGTGGACGCGCTGGCCGAGTTACCGGAGCACCATCGCGTGGCCGTCGTCCTGCGGCATGTGATCGGGATGAGCTACGCGGAGATGGCCGAGATACAGGGCTGCCCGGTAGGGACGGTCAAGGCCCATGTGTCCCGGGGGCTCGCCAAACTCCGTGAGCTGCTGGAGCCGAAGGCACTGATGCTGAAGGAGGTGATGATGTGAACAGGAAAGACGAAGAGGCCCGCACCATGAACACACCGTTGGAGGAGGCCCTGGCGGGCCTCGCGGAGCCGTCGCCGACGGGCTTCGAGCTGAGGATCCTGCGGGCCGTGGGCATTCCGGAGAACCGCTATGACACCTACACGTATCTGGAGGCGCCCGGAGGCGGTCTCTATGTGGCCAGCCGTCAGGAGACGCTGACGGGCGCGGCACTGACCGCCGTGGTGCCGGGGCGCACGGAATTCGAGGAACGGCACCTGGCGCGAACCGGCCGTTCGGCCATCAGCACGGCCGTGCCACCGACGGGGGTCCGGACGGCGCTGCGTACCGGCCGGGCCAAGCAGCTGAGGGTGGATCTGTCCGGGCTGACGGAGCTCGAGCGGGCCGTGCTGGCCGCGGTCCGCAGCATTCCGCGCGGCCAGATGCGGCCGGTCTCCTGGGTCGCCCATGAGGCGGGCCTGGCCGGCAGCGGTCCGGTGACCGGGGTGCTGGCGGTCAACCCCCTGCACCTGCTGATCCCGTGCCACCGGGTCGCGGACGACGACGGGCAGCCGTGCGACGCGGCGTACGGCCGGCACGTCGGGGACGCGCTCAGGCGTTCCGAGGGGATCGACCCCGACTACATCGAGACGCTGCTGCGGCTGCACACGGTGTTTCTCGGCAGCGACACCACACACATCTACTGCCATCCCACCTGCGCCCATGCGCGGCGTATCACCGCGCCGCACCAAGTGCCCTTCCGCTCGGCGGGAGATGCCCGAAGAGCGGGCTACCGACCCTGCAAGAGCTGCCGGCCGCTCGCGGCCTGAGCCGGACGAGGAGATCGTGTTGTACAGCAAAAGCGTCCCGCCCTTGGCCAACGTGGCCGTCACCGTCCATGACACGCCGATGGGCCGGCTGGTCCTGGGGGCCACCGACGGGGCACTGATCTATTGCGGTTTCGCTCATGTCGAGATGGCCCGAAGACGGATCTCGCAGCGGGCCCGCGAGTGCCTGGCCGACCCCTCGGCGTTCTCGGCGGGGCAGGCCGATGTCCTGGCACAGGCGCGCTCGGAGATCGACGGCTACCTCGCCGGGCGCAGTCACTCGTTCAGCGTGCCGGTGGACCTGCGTCTGGCCACTCCCTTCAGCAAGGAGGTCCTGCTCGCCCTGGAGGACCTGGTGCCGTACGGCTGGACCACCACCTACGCGGAGGTGGCCCGGCAGTTGAACCGGGCCGGGGCCGCGCGGGCCGTCGGGGCGGCGCTGGGCGCCAACCCCGTGTGCGTGGTGCTGCCCTGCCACCGCGTGGTCGGCGCCTCCGGCCGGCTGACCGGTTACGCCGGCGGGATCCCGGCCAAGAGAGCTCTGCTCGCTCTCGAGGCGGAGGAGGGATCCCGCCTGACGGCTCCGGCGCTCACCATCCCAGGGCGAGACGGGCGGCGAACGCGATGAAGACCAGCCCGATCAGTGCCTCGACGAGCCGGGCCGGCGCCCCGGAGCCGCCCGGCCGGCTCCGGCCGGCGGCCCAGGTCCGCAGCAGATGGACCACCACGATCAGGCAGCCCAGCCAGAGCGCGGCCAGACTCAGATGCACCGCAGCGAGAAGGGCCATGCTCCGCGTCAGCGGCGCGCCCTCCGGGACGAACTGCGGAAGATAGGCGAGGAGGAACAGACCCACATTGGGGTTGCTGCCGGTCGTCAGCAGACCGCGCGCGAAGCAGCGGCCCGCCGACTCGGACATGGGTGACACAGAAGTAGCTGACGCAGGAGCGGCTGAGCCGGAGGCGGCCGCCGCCCCGGGGCGGGGGCGGAGGGCGCCGCGCAGGGCCAGGACGCCCCAGAGGAAGAGCAGGGCCGCCCCGCCCCACTGGATGGCGGTGAACAGGGCGGGTTCGGCACTCAGCAGAAGGGAGACCCCGGTCAGCGCCAGCACCGCGTGAATGGCTCCGGCGCTGAGCATCCCCAGGGCCGCGACCGCGGCCGGGCCCCTGCGTCCGGTGCGCAGCACCAGTTGCGTGGCCAGGACCGAGTCGGGCCCGGGGGAGGCGATCAGTACCAGGGAGGTGCCCAGGAACAGTCCACTGACCATCAGCTCGCCGGATCGTCCACCGCGGCGCCCACCGGGTGACCGCCCAGGTCCGGGGAGAGCGGCTTGTGCTGCCAGGTGATCTCGGCCTCCGCGGGGCCGGTGATCACCGCGGTCACCCTGTCCCCGCTGCGCACGGCCGGGACCTCCTGACGGAGGCGGCTGAGCGAGACCTTGCGCTCGTGCCAGGGGCAGACCAGCCGGTTCCGCTGCGGTGTCACCCCGGCCAGGTGCAGTGGCCCGCCCCGGTGCGGGCAGGTGGCGGGCATGACGAAGGACCCCTCGGGGGTGCGGGCGTAGACGAAGGGAGTTCCGGCGACCTCCACGCAGTTCCCCGGACCCGCGACGGAGAAGGTGACTACAGGCACTTCTTGTAATCCCCCACGGAGTGGATCTGGTAGACGCATTCCTCCGACTCGATGATCGCGCCATGGAGCCGGTTGCGCTGGATGACGGTGCCCTCGCCGGCTTCCAGGATCTCGTAGGAGTCGAAGCCGCTGACGAACTTCATCGTTCCCGAGACGATGTGGCACAACTCGTCGCCCTCGTGGCTGTGGGTGTTGGAGAGTTCGCCGTAGGGCTCGACGATGTCGGCGACGGGCGCGGTGACGCGGCCGCTGGAGATGGCCTCCCACACCGGGGCGTGGAGCTTCTTGTACTCGGGGCCCTTGTCCATCCAGTCGATCTGGGTGGCGAAGTCGTCGTCGGCGATGTCCTGGACGACGCGGTACTCCTCGATGCCGCGGACGATCTCGGGGATGATCTCCTCGCCGTGGGCCTCGATGAGCGGCAGGATCAGCTTGTCCATCGCCATGCGCCCGTGGTGCTGGTCGATGTGTACATGCTCGGTGAAGTACTCGGTGTCCACCGTGTCGCCGAAGACCGTGGTGAGCAGCGCGTCGGCGCGGCGGCAGAAGTCCACCAGGGTGGCCTCGGTGTAGAACAGGGCGCCCACGTAGCGGAAGAACAGCTCGTGGTTCTTGCCGAGGTAGTGGAAGTAATTGTTCATCAGCAGGCTGCTGTTGAGGTAGTACTGCCAGTACCGGTGGATGTCGGACTGCAGGCCGACCGACTCCAGGGTGCGCTCGAAGAGCAGGCTGTGCTTGGTGTCGTGCACCCCGTAGCCGTACTCGTCAATAATGATCTTGAACCATTCCGACTGCGGGGCGCCGTAGTGCCCGAGCACGTTGCGGATCATCGGCGACGCCTCGGACAGGAAGTCCGGGGCGAACTGGATCAGCCACATGCGGGCGGCGCGCTCGCGGTCGGTGGAGTCCAGGATCGCCTTCTCGGAGCGGGAGGCCTCGCCGGGGCCGTAGGGGTCCAGCGACTCCACGTAGGAGGCGAAGCTCTCCTTCGTCCACTTCCCGGAGACCTCGACCTCCTCGTCGAGGAAGCCGAAGGCGAATTTCTCCAGCGCGGGCCGGATCGCCTCGCCCAGCGCCCGGTTGCCTGGGCTGTAGTAGCTCTTGAAGTCCTCCCACTTGCCCTTGAGCCCCGATTTGGGCATGAAGACCAGGTCGGCCTCGTAGATGCTGGTCAGCACGCGCTGGGCGGCCAGGCTGCTGTATTCCAGGATCCGGTCCCGGCCGGGTATGCGGTCGAAGTCCAGGTGCCGCAGCACCTGCGGGCGCAGTTGCCGGCGGTAGGGGTTGTCGTTGTTCTCCCACTCCTCGTTGTCGAGGTAGACGGGATTGCTCGCGTACCGCATGACCGCATCGCGCAGTTCGTCACCGTGCAGTTCGTACGGCTTGTACTCGAAGGGGGCGTGGCTCATGTGCTGACGTCGCCTTTCTTACCAGTACGCGGATCAGGAAGCGGATCAGGAAGCGGATCAGGAAGCGGTCAGAAGCAGGTCGGTCCAGCGCAGTTCGAACTCGAAGCGGCCGCCCGCCGTGACGGGTACCGGCTTCTCGAAGGGGATCAGGGCCTGCATCCAATGGGAGGTGGTGTTCTGGGGTGAGTTGTGCAGGGTGATGCCGGCGCCCAGGTCCATCTCGAACCAGGCCACGAGCGCCTGGGCCTCGCCGTCGGCGGTGGCCGGGACGGACAGCCGGCGGCTTCCGGGGCCGAGCGGTCCGGACGCGAGGTCGAAGGAGACCAGCTCCTGGGGCTCGGAGAGCACCTCGTGCGGCCAGGTGTTCAGACGCACCGGGAAGTGTCCGCGGGTGGCCGCCGCGTTCATCAGGGAGACGTCGAAGCCGGCCGCGCTGCCCACGCGATTGAGATTCGCGATGACATCGCTGCGGATCAGCCGGCCGTGGATGCGGGCGGACACCGGCATCATCAGGCCGTCCGGGGCGAGCAGGCGCTCGCGGGCGTCGCGCACGGAGGGCAGCAGGCCCTCGCCGATCAGGCCGCAGTCGACGATCTCGGAGATGAGCACATCGGCGGGGCGGTCGAGTTCCCGTCCGACGCTCAGGTGGGTGGAGCGCTTGTTGAAGACGGTGATGACGTCCGACATCCCGTGCTCGGCGACGGTCTGGCGGGCGATCTCGGCGAGAAGGGGGTTCTCCTCGCAGGTGTAGACGCGGGAGGCGCCGGCCCGGACGGCGGCCATGGCCAGCAGTCCCGTGCCGCTGCCGATGTCCAGGACCACGGCGCCCGGCGGGATGCACCGCCGCAGGGCCTCGCTCAACGCGGCGTTGCGCTCGGTGTCGTTGAGCATCGCGAAGTGCCAGCGGGGCACGGTGTGGCGGGCGATGTCGGCGAATACGTCGGAATCGGGCCCCGTCAGGCCCTCGGGGTCGGCGAGCGCGGCGGTGGACGCGTCGATCAGCCGACCGATCTCCTGCGCTTGCGTCTTCAAGGCGGCGAGCACCAGGCGCATGCCCGGAGATATCTCGTGGCCGGATTCAGTGATGGGGCTCATGGCGACGCCTGCACGCTCCTTCGAAACAGACTCGTAACGCGAGGAATCCAGGGAGGCAATTTGGCGGTGCGAATATGAACTCGGGAACTCGGGTGCGAACTCACGCCTCTGCGCACGAGGCGGCATCTTCGGAATGACGTGACGACTCGGAAGTGACGACTTGCTGCGGAATGACGGCGCGGGGCGCCGCCAGGGAAAGGACCGGGGACCGGAGCTATGAGCCCCGACGCCCGGCCCGGGTCTCCGGCCGGTGGCCGGAGGGTCGCGGACACCGCTCGGTACGGCCGCCGGTCGGGGCGGCGAGCGCGGTCCGGGTCGTGCGACGGAAGATCTTCCGTCCCATCGGTCACACCCCCCTCAGTGGTCTAAGCCAACCCGAGCCCCCCAGGGCACGCAACTAAAGAAACGGCAAAGGTGCCTACCCCGGGGGCATAGGACAACCCCATACCCCGGCCCTCGTTTCCGGCATTACCGCTGCTCACACGCGCGACTGCAACCAATTCATTTCGCGCGGTGTTAGTACCTGTACGGGACCTGTCTTGCCCAGACCCGGAAAAAACAGATCAACTGCAGGGCACGCATTCAGCCAGATTGGCCGGTACCGGAGCACAGCACCCGTCGGCGTTTGTTGGCAAACACCCGCAAAAAGCAAAGGGCCCGCCCGTACCGATGCGGTACGGGCGGGCCCTGCCGACGCCGGGCCCGGGAGCCGCGTACAGCGGCTCCCGGCTACCTGTGTCAGGCCTCGAGCGAGTAGTCCTTGCGCTCGAAGGCCTGCGGGTTGCGCTTCTTGAGGACGACGTAGGAGACCCACATGATCAGCGCCCAGCCGGGGGCGCAGTACAGCGAGATCCGCGCGTCCTTGTCCACGCCCATCAGCACGATCACCATGCCGATGAAGGCGAGGGCGAAGTAGCTGGTCCAGGGCGCACCCGGGGCCTTGAGCTCCGACTGGGGCAGCTCGCCCCGGTCCGCCTTGCGGCGGTAGCGCAGCTGGGCGACGAGGATCATGATCCAGGCCCACATACCGGAGATGGTCGCGAAGGAGACGACGTAGTTGAACGCCTCGCCCGGCCACTGGTAGTTGATCCAGACACCGACGAGCATCAGCGCGGCGGAGAAGGTCGTACCGCGCAGCGGCAGGCCCTTCTTGGTGAGCTGGCCGAAGAACTTCGGGCCCTGGCCGTTGAGCGCGAGGTCGCGCAGCATGCGGCCGGTGGAGTACATGCCCGAGTTGCAGGAGGACAGCGCCGCGGTGAGGACCACGAAGTTGACGATTCCGGCACCGGCCGGCAGGCCGATCTTGGCGAAGGCCGCCACGAACGGGCTGACGCCCGGCATGAACTCGGTCCACGGGACCACGGACAGGATGATGATCAGCGCGCCCACGTAGAAGACGGCGATGCGCCACGGCACGGTGTTGATGGCCTTGGGCAGGGTCTTCTTGGGGTCGGCCGCCTCGCCCGCCGTGACGCCGACGAGCTCGACGGCGAGGAAGGCGAACATCACGATCTGCAGGGTCATCAGCGTGCCGCCGATGCCCTTGGGGAAGAAGCCGCCCTCGGACCACAGCAGGGTGAAGGAAGCGGTGTCGCCCGCGTCCGAGAAGCCGAGGGTGATCACGCCGATGCCGATCAGGATCATGCCGATGATGGCGGTGACCTTGACCATGGAGAACCAGAACTCCAGCTCACCGAAGAGCTTCACGGAGATCAGGTTGGCGAAGTAGAGAATGACGGTGAAGCCGAGCGCGGAGGCCCATTGCGGGATCGACTTGTCCCAGTAATGGACATACGTTGCCGCGGCCGTGACCTCGGTGATTCCGGTGACGACCCAGAAGAGCCAGTACGTCCATCCGGTCACATAACCCCAGAAGGGGCCGAGGAACTCTCGGGCGTAGTCCGAGAAGGAGCCCGACACCGGGCGGTACATGAGCAGCTCACCGAGCGCTCGCATGATGAAGAAGATGACCAGGCCGGCTATCGCGTAGGCCAGGATCAGGCTGGGACCGGCCTTCGAAATGGCCTTGCCCGCGCCGAGAAACAGACCGGTGCCGATGGCGCCACCAATGGCGATCATCTGAATCTGTCGGTTGCCCAGCCCCCGCTGGTAACCCTCGGAAGCTTCCTTGCCGCTTCCCTCTCCGTCCCGCACTGCGGTGCGGTCGGCGACCTGCTCAGAGGTCATGGTGGTGCGCCTTTCTCCATACCGATCCGGTTGCTCCGGATCGGGTTCCGATCCCCCCGGATGGAGTCCTGCAAAGTACCGACGGTCGGTCGGCGCAGCGCTCCCGCCGTGACAGGGGTGGCGTCACGGAGGCAGGTCGGCAAGATGTATCACGTGTGACGGGTTGATCGTCTCGCGCCTCGGGACGCACCTATGGCGCACACCACAAATAAAAGCGGACAAAAGCAATAACGGCAGCCAATAGCCGCCGTTACAGTGATTCGATCGTTATCCGGAATTGAGGGTTCGCTGAGCGACCATGATCAGCTCGGCTCATCCGCAGCCCGTACTCGGCCCATACCCGGCCCGTACTCAGCTCATCAGCGCTTCCACCAGCGTCTCCTGAAGGCCCCCGAGCCACAGATAGGCCATCACCATCGGCCTGCGCGGGTCCTCGTCCGGCAGCCGGAAAAGCAGGTCGCTGTCGTCCTCGTCCGTGATCTCCAGCCGGGTTCCGATCGTCAGCCGGAGATCGTTGAGCGCGCCCAGCCACTGCCGGCAGCCCTCGGGCGGCAGCCGGAGCACCGCGCCGCTGTCCCCGGCCACGCTGAGCGAGTCGAGCGAGCGGACCATGCCGAGGGCGTCCTCGCGCTTGCGCTCGCGCAGGTCGTTCTCGGTGTAGCGGCGGAATTCGGCGGCGTGCGCGCGCTGCTCCCGGTCCTGCTCGCCGCCCGGCTCGCCGTAGGCGTCCGGGAAGAGCCGGGCCAGGGCCGGGTCGGCCGGGGGCTCGCTGGGGCCCTCGGCGAACAGCCGGGCCAGCGGGTCCGCCGCCTCCGGGCCCTGCGCGTCCCCAGGACCGATCAGCTCGAGGAGCTGCACGGCCAGGCTGCGCAGGATGGAGATCTCGACCTCGTCCAGGGCAACGGCCGCCCCGCCGCCGGGAAGCGGCTCGAAGTGCCCGGCCATCAACGGTCCTGCGACAGGGTCGCCCAGAGCCCGTAGCCGTGCATCGCCTGCACGTCGCGCTCCATCTCCTCACGGCTGCCGCTGGAGACCGTCGCGCGGCCCTTGTTGTGGACGTCGAGCATCAGCCGGTGCGCCTTGTCCTTGGGGTAGCCGAAGTAGGCCTGGAACACATACGTCACATAACTCATGAGGTTGACGGGGTCGTTGTGTACCAGGGTCACCCATGGGACATCGGGTTCGGCCACCGCGAAGGGCGACTCGCCCGTTTCGGGCCGTTCGATCTCGACCGGTGCAACACTCACGCTTCCCATGCTGCCACTCGCACCTGCGCGACGCACAAACGGGGTCCGGGTTTCGTGCCGGCCGACAAGATCACGCCCAGAAATCGTCACTCTGACGAAAGTCGGGGGTAGCATCTGGTTCCATGAACGCTGCGGACCTGAGGCTCCCGGTCGACGTTCCATCGACGGCCCTCTTCACCGACCGTTACGAACTGACAATGCTGCAGGGGGCGCTGCGGTCAGGCACCGCCGACCGCCGCTCGGTCTTCGAGGTCTTCACCCGCCGCCTGCCCGAGGGCCGGCGCTACGGCGTGGTCGCGGGCACCGGCCGGGTGCTGGACGCGGTCGAGAACTTCCGCTTCGACAGCGGCGTGCTCGACTTCCTCGCCGAGCAGCGGATCGTGGACGGGCCGACCCTCGACTGGCTGGCCGACTACCGCTTCCGCGGCGACATCTGGGGCTACCCCGAGGGCGAGGTGTACTTCCCCGGGTCGCCGATCATGCGGGTCGAGGGCACCTTCGCCGAGGCCGTGCTGCTGGAGACGGTGATCCTCTCGATCCTCAACCACGACTCCGCCGTCGCCGCCGCGGCCTCGCGGATGGCCGTCGCGGCGGGCGAGCGGCCGCTGATGGAGATGGGCGCGCGCCGCACGCACGAGCTGGCGGCCGTCGCCGCCGCCCGCGCCGCCTACGTGGGCGGCTTCACCTCCACGTCCGACCTGGCCGCGGGCTTCCGCTACAGCATTCCGACCGTCGGCACCAGTGCGCATGCCTTCACCCTCGTGCACGACAGCGAGCGCGACGCCTTCACCGCCCAGGTCGACTCCCTCGGCTCGGGCACGACGCTGCTGGTGGACACCTACGACGTCACCGAGGCGGTGCGGATGGCCGTGGAGGTCGCCGGGACCGGCCTCGGGGCGGTCCGGATCGACTCCGGCGACCTGCTGCTGCTCGCGCACCGGGTGCGGCAGCAGCTGGACGAGCTGGGCGCCAAGGACACCCGCATCGTCGTCACCAGCGACCTCGACGAGTACGCCATCGCCTCGCTGGCCGCCGCGCCCGTGGACGCGTACGGGGTCGGCACCCAGCTGGTGACCGGCAGCGGCCACCCCACCTGCTCGATGGTCTACAAGCTGGTGGCCCGCGCGGACGCCCCCGGGGCCGACGCCCCGCTGCGGCCCGTCGCCAAGAAGTCGATGGGCGGAAAGACCTCCCTCGGCGGCCGCAAGTGGGCCGCCCGCCGCGCGGACGCGGCCGGCGTCGCCGAGGCCGAGGTCGTGGGCACCGGCGAGGTCCCGGCGGAGCTCGTGGACCGGCAGCTGAGCGTGGAGCTGGTGCGGGCCGGGGAGGTCGTCGCCCGCGAGCCGCTGGACGCGGCGCGTGAGCGGCACACGGCGGCCCGTGCCGCGCTGCCGATGTCGGCCACGCAGCTCTCGCGCGGCGAGCCCGTCCTGCCCACGGAATACGTCCAGGAGCAGATCTAGAGACGACCAGGAACACGTCCGGAGACGACCAGGAACAGGTCTGGAACAGGTCTGGAGCACGTCTGGAGCATGTCTGGACGACGTCCGGACCACGTCTGACGGAGCACTCGGGCGAACCTCCGGGGCGCCCGAGTGCCCCTCCCATTACCCCACCGGAGTCACTACCCTCGGTCACACAGGGTTGATCCGCACAGTCGGCCGAGGGCCCCTCACAAAGGATCTGCACCATGAACCGTGCACTGATCATCGTCGACGTGCAGAACGACTTCTGCGAAGGCGGCAGCCTCGCGGTGGCCGGCGGCGCCGACGTGGCCGCGGCCATAACCGACCTGGTGGGCGAGGCGCCCGCCGGATACGCGCATGTCGTGGCCACCCGCGACTTCCACATCGACCCCGGCGACCACTTCGCCGAGCAGCCGGACTACGAGAAGTCCTGGCCCGCGCACTGCGTGGCGGGCACCGAGGGCAGCGGCTTCCACCCGAACTTCGCGCCCGTGATCGCCTCCGGCGCCGTCGCGGCCGTCTTCGACAAGGGCGCCCACTCGGCCGCGTACAGCGGCTTCGAGGGCACCGACGAGAACGGCACGCCGCTCGCCGACTGGCTGCGCGAGCGCGGGGTGACCGAGGTGGACGTGGTCGGCATCGCCACCGACCACTGTGTGCGGGCCACCGCGCTGGACGCGCGGCGGGCCGGGTTCGTCACCCACGTGCTGCTCGACCTCACCGCGGGTGTCGCCCCGCACACCACGGAGCGGGCGCTGGAGGAGCTGCGGGCGGCGGGCGTGGAGCTGAGCGGCAAGCCGGTCGTCCGGGCCGCCTGACGGGCCTCAGACGGCGTCCGCGGGGCGGTCCCGCAGCAGGCTGGCGAGGGGGTGCCAGGACTCGGTGTCGTCGTCGGGGATCGAGCGCCAGACCATCCCGTCCGGGTGGTGCAGCACGGCCGTGATCTCGTCGGGCGTGGGCGGCTCGGTGTTGCCGCGCAGGTAGACGGAGCGCAGCCCGAGGTTGCGCAGCCTGGTCAGGGCACGGGCGCGGTTGGCGGCGTGGACGAGGACGCGGACGCGCGCGCCGGGCGCGGAGCCGTCCGCCGGAGGGGCGGCCAGTGACAGGGCGACGACCACGCTGCCGTCCAGGAGCCGGGCGAATCCACCGCCTGCCATCTGCCTCATGCCTCCCGTACGGGTGAAGGCGTCCATAAGACCATCATGGGAGGCATTGTCGGCACGACCGGCCGCCGCCCGCCAGGGGGCGACGGCCGGTGCGGTCCTGACCTGCGGTGTCACCGCTTACCGAGCGGTCACTTGGTGGACGGGCCCACCTGGACCGTCATCGTGGAGCCGCTGGGGGCCTGCGTGAGGATCCTGATCCGGGTGTTGGTGTCGGTGATCTTCACGCCGCCCGTGGGGTTCGAGGCGTCGTAGTAGGTGTTCTTGTGGTCGTCGAAGACCGGAACCCCCAGCTTGCCCTTGACCTTGGCGGCTACGCCGTTGGAGTGAACCGTGTAGCCCCCGGCCGGGAACCAGCTGAAGGTCGAGTCGTACGCCTGGAAGCGGTTCTGCATCAGCGAGCCGTCCGACCACTTCTCGGCCTTGGGGTGTGCGTCGATCGGCAGGATGCGGCCCGTCCCCGGGTGGACGCCGACGTTGTTGTCCGCCTGCGAGGTGTCCCACTGCCAGATCAGCAGACCGGTCTGGTACGGGTAGTGCTCGACCCAGGAGGGCTTGGTGCTCCGCCAGCCGAAGTTGTACGGGCCGGTGCGCAGGGTCTTGTCGTACGAGACGTACTGCCGGTTCTCGGCGATGTAGTACTGCGGGTACTCCTTGGTGAAGGAGGCGCCGATGCGCGAGAAGCCCTTCGCCGTCCAGCCGTTGTCGTCACCCTCGGCGCCGTCGGTGAAGACCTTCTGGCCGTCGGCGGTCAGGGTGATGGCGTCGGCGGCGAAGCCCCTGCCGGTGGTGCCGCCGTCGGTGGCGTAGCGGAAGCGCAGGTCGATCTTCTTGCCCGCGTAGGCGTCCAGCGGGTAGGAGAGCTTGCGGTACGCGCCCGAGACACCGGTCAGGGCCGGCTTGTCGCCGCCGTCGCGGGTGATGGCCTTGCCGTCGGCGGTGCCGTCCAGCGGCGTGAAGTTGGCGCCGCCGTCCGTGGAGACCTCGGCGTAGAGGTAGTCGTAGTTCTCCTCGATGTCCCACCAGCCGGAGAGGTCCAGCGACGCCTTGGACTTCCCCGTGAGGTCCACGCTCCGGGAGAGGGTGTTGCGCAGGTCGTCGGCCTGGCCGCTCCACCACTGGCCGTTGCCCTCGGCGGGCTTGACGATCTCGGTGGTGACCTTCTTGTTCGGCAGCTCGACGACGAGCGCCTGCTTGTCCTTGGTGTTGTACTCCGCCACGCCCAGCTTGTGCGTCGACTTCGTCGCGGCCTTGGCCTTGCCGTAGTTGAGCCAGCCGAGCTGCAGCTTGTCCCAGGCGCTCATGTCGCCGGGCAGGTCGCCGATGGTGTCCTTGCCCTCGCCGAGCCAGGAGCCGGAGGACATCAGGGACCAGTAGGCGACGGAGGACTCGCCGGTGCCGGTGGTGTCGTACTCGTCGGGCAGGCCCAGGTCGTGGGCGTACTCGTGGGCGAAGACGCCGAGGCCGCCGTTCTCGGGCTGCATCGTGTAGTCGCCGACCCAGATGCCGGTGTCGGCGATCTGGGTGCCGCCCGCCTTGTTGTTCGCGGGGCCGGTCTTGCCCGCGTCGGAGCCGTAGGCGTACCAGCGGTGGGCCCAGATGGCGTCCTTGCCCTGGGCGCCGCCGCCCGCGGACTCGTCCTCGCCGGCGTGCACGATCTGGAAGTGGTCGATGTAGCCGTCGGGCTCGTTGAAGTTGCCGTCGCCGTCGAAGTCGTTGCGGTCCCACTGGTCGTACTTCGCCAGCTCGGCCTTGATCTCGGCGTCGCCGCGGCCGGCCGCCTTCTGGTCCTTCACCCACTGGTTGACGCCGTCGCGGACGAGGTCCCAGGCGCTGGCGCAGTTGGTGGAGCCGCAGTAGTTGGAGCCGTAACGGGCCTCGTTGGACTGGACCTTGACCCAGTCGGTGACCGTGCCCTCGACCGAGTAGCGTCCGGAGGACTGCTTCTCGTAGTACTTCGCCAGGGACTCCTTGTCCTTGTCGTGGGAGAAGTACAGGTCCTCGAAGTACTTGCGGTCGTAGTCCTTGCGCCAGGCCGTGCTGTTGTCCTTCGCACGGTCCGGCTCGGCTATCGTGTTGTGCGCCGGGCCGGGCGTGCCGCCGTACTTCTTCACGGGCGGCTTGGGGCCCTCGGGGCCGTCCGGGTCGTGCATCGTGGTGTCGTCGACCTTGTCGCCGAACTCGACCAGGATGGTGAAGATCCGGTCGGTCTTCTCACGGGCGAGCTCGACGTACTTCCCCCTGCCGAGCTGGACGACCTTCGACGCGCCGCGCTGCTCCGCCTTGGCGTCCCCGGAGATGACCTGCTCCAGCGCGGCCTTGCGCTGGGCTTCCTTCTTCTTGCTGAACGGGCCCTTGAGGTCGTGCTCGACGGCACGGCCGGTCTGCGCCGGGTCCTGGCGCTGGACGGAGACGGGCCCCTGGTCCGCGCCGGACGGGCCGGTCACGCCCGCCGCCTGCGCGATCCCCGCCGTCAGGGTCCCCGCGCCGAGCGCGGCGGCCACGACGGCCACGGCGGCGGATCGGGCGATCCGCCGTTGGCTGCTCTTCACTTGTGAATGTCCTCCCCAGTAAGAACTGTGGAGGTATTTGACCGGAGAGAATCAAGAAAAGACAGATCTTGACTGGGCCGCGTCCAGCAAGTACGTTATCCGGTCTTTAAGTTGCGAATATCGGCCCACAACGGGCGCGTGGGTAGCATCCCTTGGCGGGCGCGATGACCCCGTGCGCCCCTGATGCTCCGAGTACCGTGGGTTAGGTCACGCTTACCGCCAGTTCCGCTCGGGCAGAGAGCACCGTAGAGTCGGATTGCTGTATGTACCAGCCGGCTCCGCGCCCCCCTGTCACTGCCTTGAGGACGGATCCCGCCATGTCGCGTCCGACTCCTGCACAGATCGCCTACGGATCGGCCACCGTCGTCCTGTCGACCCTCGCCATGCTGCTGCTGACACGGGCCTCGTCGGTCCTGGGTGTCGCACTGATCGCGCTCGTCGCGCTCGCCCTGGGGCTCGTGGTCGCGGCCCTCGTGCCGGTGCCGCGCAAACACGCCCTCGCCGACGCCCCGTTGCCCGAACCGCGCACACCCGCGCACGCGGGGTCCGCGGCGGGAGAGCGCTGAGCGGACCGGGCCTCACTCCACGGTCGAGACCACCACGGTCTTGGCCGCCTTGTCGTGGATGCACTGGTGGTACGGCTCGTCCCAGGTGCACCACAACACATTGACCAGCCAGAAGACGAAACCGCAGCACGGCACGATCTCCGGCAGGGAGTAGACCGCCGCGCGCGTCCAGCCGGGCCGGCCCTCCGGGATCGCGCCGTTGTCCAGCATGGCGACCCGGATCCTCATCGCCATCTTGCCGAGCGTCTGCCCCCGCGTGGTCAGCATCAGGCCCTCGTAGAGGAAGTAGACGAGCGCGATGATGATGGACAGGCCCGTCGACTTGCCCTGGTCCTTCCACGGGTCGTAGTCCCAGGTCGCGAGCGAGAAGACGACGCTCACCGGAATGCTCACGATGAGCCCGTCGATGATGCGCGCGATCAGTCGCTTGAAGCGGCTTGCCAGCGGCGGCATCCCGGCCAGCGGATCGGCCGCGCCGTACTGGTCGCCGTAGGGACTGCCCGGCCCGCCGCCGTAGGGGCCGCCGCCTCCGTACGGACCACCGCCGCCGGTGCCGCCGGACGGACCGCCGCCCTGGCCTCCCCCGCCCCCGGCGCCCGCCCCCGGATAGGGCGGGGGCTCGGACGGCTGCTGCTTCTTGAAGGGGTCGCTGTCCTGCGGCTGGTCACTGCTCATGGCCTAAGTGGAACCCGGGGCTCTGGCGTGCGCATCCGGCCGTATGCCGTTCGAGTCAGTTCAGCCCTTCGCCTCAGCCCTTCGCCTCAGCCCTTCGCCGACGCCACGAACGTACGGGCCGCCTTGTCGTGCCAGCACTGCCGCCACGGCCGGTCGAACAGGCACCACAGCACATTGAGCACCCCCACCGCGAGCACCCCCAGCACGCCGTACAGCAGCCACCGGCGCAGGGCTTGGCCCACCGATGCCGTGTCGTGCGACTCGATGTCCAGCACCCGCACCCCGAACAGCTTCTTGCCCAGCGTGCGGCCCCACTTGGCGGTGGGCAGCGCCTCGTAGAGCACCCCGCCGACCAGCAGCACGGCCAGCACGACGGCCAGATAGCCGCCCGTGGTGCCGTCGAGCAGCCAGACGGTGACGGTCTCGCCCGTCTGCCGGGCCTGCTCCACCTTGGCGTCGATGTGGTCGACGGACTTGCCCCACAACGGCACGGCGACCGCGCCCACCAGGCCGCCCAGCACCGCCGTGTCCAGCAGCCGGGCGGCGAGGCGGCGGCCGAGGCCGGCGGGCCGGCCCTGCGCCTGCGCGGCGCTCAGGAACGGATCGTCCTTGGGCGGCTTCCAGGCCGGGGCGGGGCCGCCCGCGCCGGGCTGGGGCTGCTGCTGGGCGAGCTGCTGCACCTGCTGGGCCCAGCCCATGGGCTGGGGCTGGGTGGCGGCGGGCACGGGAGCGGACTCCGGGCGCCGCACCGGCAGCGCGGTTCCGCTCCCGTGCGGCGCCTGCGTCCGCGCGGCGGCCGGCTGGGCGACGACCGGCTGGGCGGGGGCGGGCTCCGGGCGCGGCCCGTCGGACGGCAGGGGGGCGGGCGGCCCGCCGGGGGCGGCGCCGTGCGGCTTGGGCCGCAGGTTCAAGGTGCCCTGGCCGGGGGCGGTTACGGGCACGGGGGCGGGGGCGGGGCCCGGCTCGGGTGCCGCGTCGCGCACGGGCGGCTCGGCGAGGCGCGGGTCGCGGGCCCGGGGCAGCGCGGGCGTGGCGGCCGGGGTACCGGCCGGGGTGTCGGCGGGGCTGCCGCCCCAGGAGACGCGCCGGTCCTTCTCGCCGCCGAAGCCGTCCTGGTGCGCGGTGTCCGCCTGCCAGGCCGGCTCCTCCTCGCCCCGGTCCGTGCGCAGCTCGGGGTCCTCGTCCAGGAACACCGGGCCCGTCTCGTCGGGCAGTTGCCGCGCGGCGGGCCGCGGCGTGGGCGGTACGGGCGAGGCGAGCGCGGGCAGCGGGGCGGCGGCCACCGAGGCGGGCGGCGCCGGCATCGGCTCACCCTCGGCGGGCGCGGGCCTGCTGGTGCCGGGCACCCAGGCGGTGCCGCTCCAGTAGCGGATGTAGCCGGGGATGGAGGGATCGGGATAGTAGCCGCTGGCGGGGCTGCTGTCAGCGGATCCCGAGGTAGGTGCGCTCATGGTCTCCGGTGTCCCGTATCTGCTCGGCCGTACTGAGTAGCCAACAGGTCTACCAGACCGCCCTCGGGTCTGTGACCGTCCCCGGGGCCTACCACTCACCCGTGCGACTGCGCGGGGCAGGTGAAAAAGTCGGTACCGGGGGCGCCGAGTCGCGTAATGATGTGCGCCCCGAGCGCTCTCTCCAAGGGCGGGCCCCTCCTCGCGAGGGGGCCGCGCGCCGAGGGAAGCAGAGCAGAGAGGGCGTACGTCATGCACACCGTGGTGGAACGAGAGCTGGAGATCGGCCTGGTGCTGTCGCCGGAGCGAAGCATTCCGGTGGCGGCCCGGCTGACCTACCGTACGGACGACCCCTACGCCGTCCACATCACCTTCCACATCACCTCGGACAAGCCGGTGACCTGGACCTTCTCGCGCGAGCTGCTGGTCGACGGGGTGTTCAGGGCGACGGGCGAGGGGGATGTGCGGGTCTTCCCGGGCAAGGACCGGGGACGGCCGATGGTCTGCATCGCACTGTCCTCGCCGGACGGTCAGGCGCTGCTGATGGCCCCGGCCGCGGGGGTCTCCGCGTGGCTGGAGGGGACGCTGCGCACGGTGGCGCCCGGCGCGGAGCGCGAGTGGCTTCCGCTGGACGAGGCGCTGCGGGAACTGCTGGCCCCCGGCGCGTAGCCGGAGGGGACCGTTCGGGTGCGGGGCACCGGCGGTGGGGGAACTCGTTGGGGTGGTCGGGGGCCACTCGCGCGTAACCTCGCCGCCGCCCGGTCCCACGGCGGCGCGGCCGTATCGGCGGTCCGGGCCCCATGTGCCGCCTCTCAGCCGTCGAGGACCTTGCCGGGGTTGAGCAGGCCGAGCGGGTCGAAGACGGCCTTGATGCCGCGCTGCATCTCCATGGCCACCGGTCCTGCCTCCCTCGCCAGCCACTCCTTCTTCAGCACACCCACGCCGTGTTCGCCGGTGATGGTGCCGCCGAGCTCCAGGCCCAGGGCCATGATCGCGTCGAAGGAGGCACGGGCGCGGCGCGCCTCGTCGGGGTCGGCGGGGTCGAAACAGACGACGGGGTGGGTGTTGCCGTCCCCGGCGTGCGCGCAGACGCCGATGGTCAGGTCGTGTTCGCGCGCGATGGCGGCGGTGCCGTCGAGCATGGCGGCCAGCCGGGAGCGGGGCACGCAGACGTCGTCGATCATCGTGGCGGGCCGCAGGGTCTCCAGGGCCGGCAGGGCCATCCGGCGGGCCTGGAGCAGCAGCTCGGACTCGGCGGCGTCCTCGGCGGGGACGACCTCGGTGGCGCCGGCGGCGGTGCACAGCTCGGCGACGGCGGCGAGGTCGGGGGCCGGGTCGGGGGTGTCGAAGGCGGCCAGCAGCAGGGCCTCGGTCGCCTCGGGCAGGCCCATGCGGGTCATGGAGTTGACGGCCCGTACGGTCGTGGCGTCCATCAGCTCCAGCAGCGAGGGGGCGTGGCCGCGCGCCATGATCTGCCGTACGGCCTCGCACGCGGCGGCCACGGACGGGAACTCGGCGGCCAGGGCCAGTCGGGCGGGCGGCGCCGGCTTGAGCGCCAGGACGGCCCGTACGACCACGCCGAGGGTGCCCTCGGAGCCGACGAACAGGCGCGTGAGGTCGTAGCCGGCGACGCCCTTGGCGGTGCGGCGGCCGGTGGTCAGCAGGCGGCCGTCGGCGAGGACGACGTCGAGGCCGAGGACGTACTCGGCGGTCACCCCGTACTTGACGCAGCACAGGCCCCCGGACGCGGTACCGATGTTCCCGCCGATGGTGCACTGTTCCCAACTGGAGGGATCGGGCGGGTAGTACAGGCCGTGCTCGGCGACCGCGCGCGAGAGGGCGGCGTTGACCACACCCGGCTCGACGACGGCGATCCGCTCGACGGGGTCGATCTCGATGACGCGGTCCATCTTCACCAGCGAGAGCACGATGCAGCCGTCGACGGCGTTGGCCGCGCCGGACAGCCCGGTGCGGGCCCCCTGCGGCACGACGGGCACGCGCAGCGCGGTGGCGGTGCGCATGACGTGCCGCACCTGCTCGACCGTGCGCGGCAGGACGACGACGGCGGGCGCCCCGGCCTCGCAGAAGCTCGCCATGTCGCCGGCGTACGAGGCGGTGACGTCGGAGTCGGTGAGAACGGCCTCGGTGGGGAGTCCCTCGAGCAGGAGCTTGATCAGATCACCCATGGTCTCCACCCTGCCACCACGCGTGGCAGGGCGGAAGATCGCCGGATCAGAGATTGCCCCGCTTGGCCTGCTCGCGCTCGATGGCCTCGAAGAGCGCCTTGAAGTTGCCCTTGCCGAAGCCCATGGAGCCGTGCCGCTCGATCATCTCGAAGAAGACGGTGGGACGGTCCTGGACCGGCTTGGTGAAGATCTGCAGCAGGTAGCCGTCCTCGTCGCGGTCGACGAGGATCTTCAGCTCGCGCAGCGTCTCGACGGGCACCCGGGTCTCGCCGGCCCAGTCGCCGAGGGTGTCGTAGTAGCTGTCGGGGGTGTCGAGGAACTGCACGCCCGCCGCGCGCATGGCCCGCACGGTGGCGACGATGTCGTTGGTGGCGAGCGCGATGTGCTGGACGCCGGGGCCGTTGTAGAACTCGAGGTACTCGTCGATCTGCGACTTCTTCTTGGCGATGGCCGGCTCGTTGAGCGGGAACTTCACCTTGCGGGTGCCGTCGGCGACGACCTTCGACATCAGCGCGGAGTACTCGGTGGCGATGTCGTCGCCCACGAACTCCTTCATGTTGGTGAAGTGCATGACGTTGTTGTAGAAGGTCACCCACTCGTCCATCCGGCCGAGCTGGACGTTGCCGACGCAGTGGTCGATCGCCTGGAAGTTGCGCTTGGCCGGCGGCTCGACGATCGGGTCGGCGGCGACGAACCCGGGCAGGTAGGGGCCGCTGTAGCCGGAGCGCTCGACGAGGGTGTGGCGGGTCTGGCCGTAGGTGGCGATCGAGGCGAGGACGACCGTGCCGTGCTCGTCCTTCAGCTCGTGCGGCTCCTCGATGCCGGTGGCCCCGTGCTCGAGGGCGTAGGCGTACGCGGCTCGCGCGTCCGGCACCTCGATGGCGAGGTCCACGACGCCGTCGCCGTGCTCGGCCACGTGGTCGGCGAGGAAGCGGCCGCGGTCGGTGGTCGCCTTGATCACGGTGGTGAAGACGAACCGGGCGCTGCCGGACTCCAGGACGTAACTCGCGGTCTCCCGGCTGCCGTTCTCCGGCCCCGAGTAGGCGACGCGCTTCATGCCGAAGGCCGTGGAGTAGTAGTGGGCGGCCTGCTTGGCGTTGCCGACGGCGAAGACGACCGCGTCCATCCCCTTGACCGGGAAGGGATCGGCCTGCCGTGCGGTGTGCGGGGTGTGATCCGTGGTCTGAGTCATGGCCGCAGGGTCTCTCCGAACCACAAGGTGCGCAATAGTTTGCGTTTTCATTGGGCATCTTGCATAGCGATGCCCCCAGGGATTCGGGCTATCTGTGCAGGATGACTACGAGAGGCAGGCCAGGGTGATCGATCGTTTGGACGGACGGCTCATCGAGCTGCTCGCGGAGGAGCCACGCATCGGGGTGCTGGAGGCCTCCCGGCGCCTGGGCGTGGCGCGCGGCACGGTCCAGGCGCGGCTGGACCGGCTGCAGTCGCAGGGGGTGATCCGCGGCTTCGGGCCGGACGTGGACCCGGCGGCGCTGGGCTATCCGGTGACCGCGTTCGCGACGCTGGAGATCAAGCAGGGCCAGGGCGCGGACGTGCGGATGCACCTGTCGACCGTCCCCGAGGTGCTGGAGCTGCACACCACGACCGGGCACGGCGACATGCTCTGCCGGCTGGTGGCCCGCTCGAACGCCGACCTGCAGCGGGTGATCGACAGGGTGGTCGGCTTCGAGGGGATCGTCCGGGCGTCCACGGCGATCGTCATGGAGAACCCGGTGCCGCTGCGGATCATCCCGCTGGTGAAGCAGGCGTCGGAGGACTAGGGCGGGTCCGTGAGGTGATGCCTAGGGCGTGTCCGGTGGGTCGGTGCGGGTCCTGCGGCGTCTGGTGCGGTGCATCGCAAGGCGGAGCATCGCCTGCGTACTGGGCGTACTCGGGTGATGCGACAACGCGGCGAGGTGCCGTGCCTGGGGGCACCTCCCAGCGGTAGCTGGGGGAGCGTCGCAGGGCCCGTGCCGACCCACCGGACACGCCCTAGGCCGGGCAGGAGGGCACGCGCTGCCCGGCGGCCAGGGCCTTGAGGGAGGAGACGGCGTCCTTCAGCTCGGTGACCGGGATCAGCCGCATGCCCTCGGGCAGCTCGGACCGCGCGTCCGCGCACTCCGCCTTGGGCACGAGGAAGACCGTGGCGCCGTCCCGCCCGGCCGCCTGCGTCTTGAGGGCGACGCCGCCGACGGCGCCGACCGTGCCGTCCGGGTCGATGGTCCCGGTGCCCGCGATCTTCCGGCCGCCGGTCAGGTCGCCGCCGCGGCCGTCGCCGTCGAGCTTGTCGATGACGCCGAGGGTGAAGAGCAGGCCGGCGCTCGGCCCGCCGACGTCGGCCAGCCGGAGGTCGACCTTCACCTCCTTGGGCGAGCGGTGCAGGAAGCGCAGCGCCGCCTGGGCGGCGGAGTCCTGGGACTTCCTCATCTCGGCCACGTTGTGCCGCTCGACCTCCTCGTCCGTCTTGCCCGCCGGGTAGACGGAGTCGTGCGGCATGACGGCCCGGTCGGTGCGGAACCAGCCGGAGAAGACGTCGCCCAGACTGATGTCGGTGCCCGGACCGGTGGCCTCGATGGTGGTCATGCGCAGCTGGCCGCTGGTCTTGCGGACCGGGGCACCGCTGATGGTGATCACCGGCTTGTCCTTGTCCGAGCCCAGGACGTCCACGGTGGAGCCGGGCTGCGCGATGGTGAACGGCAGCGGCACGAAGGCGGCGACCGCGAGCAGGGCCAGGACGGGGGCGGCGCAGACGGCGAGGGTCCGCTTCCGCTTGTCCTTCGCGAACGGCACGGAGGGCTTGGACGGGGCGGGCTGAGACGGAGCTGGCATGCTGCGAATCTAATTGACGCGTGGGGCGGACGCGGCATGCGGGCGGCCGGGGCCGCCCGCACGGTGTCACCGCGCCCCGGTGCGGCGGGCGCTAGCGCAGGGCGTCCGCCACCTCCTTCGCGGCCTCCATGACCCGTGGCCCGACCCGCTCGGGGACGGAGTCGGCGAGCATGACCACACCCACGCTCCCCTCTATCCCGGTCACCCCGAGCAGCGGCGCCGCCGCCCCGCTCGCCCCGGCCTCCAGCTCGCCGTGGGTGAGGGCGTAGCCGGGGTTGTCGACCTCGCCCCGGCGTGCGGCGAGGATCGCCCGTCCGGCCGCGCCACGGTCCAGGGGGTGTCGGAACCCGGCGCGGTAGGCCACGTGGTAGTCGGTCCAGGTCGGCTCGACGACGGCGACCGCGAGCGCCTCGGCGCCGTCGACGAGCGTGAGATGGGCGGTGGCCCCTATGTCCTCGGCCAGCGACCGCAGCGCGGGCAGGGCCGCTTCGCGTACGAGCGGGTGGACCTGCCGGCCCAGCCGCAGCACCCCCAGCCCCACCCGGGCCCGGCCGCCGATGTCCCGGCGGACGAGCGAGTGCTGCTCGAGGGTGGCGAGCAGCCGGTAGACGACGGTGCGGTTGACGCCGAGCCGGGTGGACAGCTCGGTGACGGTCAGTCCGTGGTCGGTTTCGGCGAGCAGTTTGAGGACGCGCAGTCCCCTGTCGAGCGTCTGCGAAGTCTCCGCGGTCACGACGCCCCTCCTCCGATGAGAGGCGGCCCTCGTCACGGTGGGGTGCGCCACCGGTCCCGTCCGGCAGCGCGCGAAGAGAGGCCGCCGGCCGTTGACGCATGATCCGGCTGCGCTCCGCGGCGGCGCTGCCACGGGGCGTGTGCGTGAGCGGCACCGTAGCGCCGCCGGTCCGCTCAGCGGAAGAGTCTGCCCACAATCCGGTCAGCGTGCAGGGGATTTACCGGCATTGGCGGGCAACTTCCCAGCATATGGACAGGGCGTGGGTGCCCCGGGTGGGACGCCCACGCCCTGTCCGGCGCCTGTGTCACTTCATGCGCGGCCGGTCACTTCATGCGCGTGGCCCACTCGCGCACCTTCTTGATGCGCTCGTTGAGCTGTCCGGCCGTGGCCTCCGCGCTGGGCGGTCCGCCGCACACCCGGCGCAGCTCGGTGTGGATCACTCCGTGCGGCTTGCCGCTCTGGTGCGCATAGGCCCCCACCAGGGTGTTGAGCTGCTTGCGCAGCTCCAGCAGCTCCTTGTGGGTGACCACGGGCCGCCGCTCGGCGGGAAGTTCGAGCAGGTCGACCTCGGCGTCGGGCCGCTTGCGGCTGTGCGCGATCTGGCGGGCCTGCCGCTTCTGCAGCAGCAGCTGCACCTGGTCGGGCTCCAGCAGGCCGGGGATGCCGAGGTAGTCCTGCTCCTCCTCGCTGCCCGCGTGGGCCTGCATGCCGAACTCGGCGCCGTCGTAGAGGACGCGGTCGAAGACGGCCTCCGACTCCAGGGCCTCGAAGGAGAGTTGGTCGCTCTCCCCGGTGTCCTCGTCCTGCTGCCGCTCGGCCTCCGCGAGGAGCTTGTCCTCCTCGGCGTAGGGGTTCTCGTCGTCGCCGTCCTTCTTGGGTTTGTCCAGGACGTGGTCGCGCTCGACCTCCATCTCGTTGGCGAAGGTCAGCAGCGTCGGGATGGTCGGCACGAAGACGGAGGCGGTCTCGCCGCGCCGGCGCGAGCGCACGAAACGGCCGACGGCCTGCGCGAAGAACAGCGGCGTGGAGATCGTCGTCGCGTAGACCCCGACCGCCAGGCGGGGGACGTCCACGCCCTCGGACACCATCCGGACGGCGACCATCCAGCGGTCGTCGCCGTGCGAGAAGTCGTCGATGCGCTGCGAGGCGCCGGAGTCGTCCGACAGCACCAGGGTGGCGCCCTCGCCGGTGATCTCGCGGATCAGCTTGGCGTAGGCGCGGGCCGACTCCTGGTCGGAGGCGATGACGAGGGCACCGGCGTCGGGGATGGACTTGCGGACCTCGGTCAGCCGCTTGTCCGCCGCGCGCAGCACGTTGGGCATCCAGTCGCCGCGCGGGTCCAGGGCGGTGCGCCAGGCCTGCGAGACCGCGTCCTTGGTCATGGGCTCGCCGAGCCGGGCCTCCAGTTCGTCGCCCGCCTTGGTGCGCCAGCGCATGTTGCCGCTGTAGGAGAGGAAGATGACCGGCCGCACGACGCCGTCGCCCAGCGCGTTGCCGTAGCCATAGGTGTAGTCGGCGGACGAGCGGCGGATGCCGTCGTTGCCCTCCTCGTACGTGACGAAGGGGATGGGGTTGGTGTCGGAGCGGAAGGGCGTGCCGGTCAGGCACAGCCGGCGGGTGGCCGGCTCGAAGGCCTCCAGGCACGCGTCGCCCCAGGAGCGGGAGTCGCCGGCGTGGTGGATCTCGTCGAGGATGACGAGGGTCTTGCGCTGCTCGCTGCGGTTGCGGTGCAGCATGGGCCGCACGCCCACGCCGGCGTAGGTGACGGCGACGCCGTGGTACTCGCGGCCCAGCGGCCCGGCGCTGTACTCGGGGTCGAGCTTGATGCCTATCCGGGCGGCGGCCTCCGCCCACTGCTTCTTCAGGTGCTCGGTGGGCGCGACCACGGTGACCTGCTGGACGACGTGGTGGTGCAGCAGCCAGGAGGCGAGGGTGAGGGCGAAGGTGGTCTTTCCGGCGCCCGGGGTGGCCACGGCGAGGAAGTCGCGGGGCTGGGTCTGGATGTACTTGTCCATGGCGCCCTGCTGCCAGGCGCGCAGCTTGTTCGCGGTACCCCAGGGGGCCCTGCCGGGGAAGGCGGGCGAGAGATGGTGGTTGGCGGTGGTGGTAGTCACGGTCTCCGTCGGGCTGGTCGGCGAACGGCAACCGCGTCAGCCTACCCGCGTCCGCGGCGGCTCCCGGGTGGTACGGCGGGGGCTCACCCGGGGGTGGGACGGAGGTCACAGTGGCCGGATTCGGTCGGCTCGGCGTCCACGGACCGGGGGCTCGAGGGCGGCGGAGCCCCCGGTTGCGGGAAGCGTCGGCGGGGGGGCAACCGCCGGAAGCCCTACCCCCGCGGCCGCATCCGGGTGGCCACGTACGAGCCGGCGAGCGCGCTCGCCGAGGCCAGGGCGAAGACGGCGACGAAGGCGTGCGGCGGCGCGGCCGCGCCCCCGGCGTGGGCGGACACCGACCCGCCGCCGCAGGAGACGAAGAGCACACCGGCGAGCCCGACCAGCACGATGCTGCCCAGCGCGTCCGACACCTGGAGGGAGGCGGAGTTCGCGCCCTCCTCCCCCGGCTCGGACAGCCGCAGCAGCAGTACCGCGCCGCCGGAGATCGTCAGCCCCATGCCGTAGCCGCCGATGATCCAGGAGACGGCGGCGAGCCACACGGGCACGGCGGCGATCAGCACCACGGGCGCGAGGGCGACGGCGAGCGCCAGCAGCGCCATGCCCACGCTCATCAGCCGCTCGCGGTACGGCTCCAGCCGGGTGCGGCTCTGGGTGTACGAACCGAGCGCCCAGGTCAGCCCGCCGCCGGTGAGCGAGAGCCCGGCGAGGGTGGCCGACAGCCCGCGCTCGGTGACCAGCATCAGCGGCACGAAGGTCTCGGCGGCCAGGAACGAGCCCTGCGCGATGCCGCGCAGCAGCACGACGGACGGCAGCCCCCGCCCGGCGCGGAAGGTGCGCGCGGGCAGCAGCCGCAGCACGCACGGCACGAGCAGGGCGAGCCCGGCCGCGGCGGGCAGCAGCGAGAGGGGGCGCAGGTCCTGGCCCGCGTACTGCAGCAGCCCGGCGCCGGCGGCGACGGCGAGCGCGAGGAGGATGCGGCGGCGGTCCAGCGACTCGGTGCGGTCGCCGGGCGGCAGCTTGCGCAGCGCGGGCAGCATCACGGCCAGCGGCAGCAGGATCAGGACGGGGATGGCCAGGAACACCCAGCGCCACCCGATCCGCTCGGTGACGGTCCCCGCCACCAGTGGCCCCACGATCACCGGCACGACCCAGGCGGCGGAGAACGACGCCAGGATCATCGGCCGCAGTCGTTCCGGATAGCCCCGGCCGACCACCACGTACAGGGAGACGATCACCAGCCCGCCGCCGATGCCCTGCACTCCGCGCCCGGCGACGAACGTCCACATCTCCTGCGCGGAGCCGGCGACGACCAGTCCGGCGCCGAAGGCGGCGATGCCGGTGAAGAGCGGAGCGAGCGGCCCGGCGCGGTCGCACCACTCCCCCGACAGCGCCATCGCGAACAGGCTCGCCGTGAAGAAGGCGGAGAACGCGAACGCGTAGAGCCCGAGGCCGTCCAGGGCGCGGGCCGCGACCGGCATCGCGGTGTTCACGGCGCTCGCCTCGAAGGCGATGAGGGAGACGACGGAGACGATGCCGAGGGTGAGGGCGCGATGACGGCGCCCGAGTATGCCCCCGGTGCTCTCGGTGGCGGTCGGGGATATGGCCAGGTCGGTGCCTTCGGCGTCGGTAGCGGTCATGCTGGCCAGGGTAGGGAGGGAGGGGCCGGTCCGACCCCCGCCGGACGACCGGAATTCGGTCGTCCGAAGGGCCTAGTCCGCAGGGCCCGTCCCCACCGCGGGCCCGCTCCCGTGCCGCTCCCTGTGGCCTCCCCGGCTCAGGTGGTGAGCAGCACCCCGCCGTACGAGGCCCCCGCGATCACGATCCACGAGCCGAGCCCCAGCGCCGCGACCCGCCCGCCGGTGCGCGCCAGTGACGGCAGGTGCACCGCGCTGCCGAGGCCGAAGAGGGCGGCGGCGAGGAGCAGTTCCTGGGCGTGCTGGGCGACGTCGAGGATGCCCTGCGGCACCCGGCCGGTGCTGCGGACGGCGACCGTCAGCAGGAAGCCGGCCACGAACAGCGGTACGAGCGGAGGCCGCTTGCCGGACGCCGTCACGGCACCGCGCCGGCGTCCGCGTACGGACACCGCGACCGCCGCGACGAGCGGCGCCAGCAGCGCGACCCGCATCAGCTTGACGAGCACGGCGTCGCCCAGGGCCACCGGCCCGGCGGTCTGCGCCGCGGCCACCACCTGCCCGACGTCGTGCACGCCCGCCCCGACCCAGCGCCCGAACTGCGCGTCGTCCAGGCCGAGCGGGTGGTGCAGCAGCGGCAGTACGGCGATGGCGAGCGTGCCGCACAGCGTCACCAGCGCCACCGACGTCGCCACGTCCTCCTCGTCGCTGCCCGACACCTCGCTGACCGCGCCGATCGCGGAGGCGCCGCAGATGGAGTAGCCGGTGGCGATCAGCAGCGGCTGGTCGCCGCGCAGCCCGAGCCGGCGGCCGAGCCACAGCGTCCCGAAGAAGGTCGCGGCGACCACCGCGATCACCATCGCGACGGTGGCCCAGCCCAGCCCGAGCACGTCGTCCAGGCCCAGCTTGAGGCCGAGCAGCACGATGCCGATCCGCATCAGCCGCTTGCCCGCGAGCGTCAGGCCGGGCTTGCCTACGCCGCGCACCCGGTTCCGTACGCCGGGCAGGTGTGCCGCGGCGATGCCCAGCACGACGGCCGCGGTGAGCATGGGCACGGCCGGCAGGAGCGTGTGCACGCCCCAGGCCAGGACGACCCCGCAGGCGGCCATGGCCAGACCGGGCAGCTTGCCGGACGCCGTGGCCCGCGGCAGTGTCGGCGCCGGCGGGCTCGCAGGGTGTTTGTCGGTGACGGCCATCAGAGGGCGTCGGCCGGCAGGTCGTACACGCGCCGGACGCTGGAGCCCAGCCGTGAGACGTCGGCGCCGTAGATGTGGATGGAGATGGCGACGTCCGAACAGGCGTTGCGCACCCGGTGGATGTCGCCGGGCGGCGCGAAGCCGCAGACGTCGCCCTGGTGGTTGACCACGTCCTCGGTGGCGACGAGGCGGGCGGTCATGCCGTCGGGCACCAGGCGGTAGCGGCGTTCGCTCTCGGTGCCCTGGTGAACGCCGGTGACGCACCAGGAGACGTGGTCGTGGACGGAGGTCTGCTGGCCGGGCATCCACACGAGCGCGACGACGGAGAAGCTGCCGTCGCTCTCGGCGTGCAGGATGTGCTGGCGGTAGCGCTCGGGGTCGCCCTCGCGCTGGGCGTCGGTGAGCAGGTCGGGGGCGCCGAGGTGGGCCGCGAGCCGCTCGCCGACGAGATATGCCGTCGTGTCGGGCGGCAGGCCGCGGCCTACGGTCTCCCGGACGTCACCGACGAGCTTGGCGAGCCGCGCCGTGGTGGTGGTCAGGGGTGCGGTAGGTGTGGTCATACGTGCAGCGTCGAGGCACTTGATCCATCACGTCCAACGACAGTTTCTTGCCGTCACGCCAATGTGCGCTTATGGATGGGCGGGTGCCCGTCCGGCGGGCGGTCAGCATCCGACGCGGCGGGCGGCCACGGCCTTCAGCTCGTCGAGCACCAGCGCGGTGGCCGGGATCCGCAGATGCTCGCGCAGGACGTAGGCGGAGACCTGGCGGCGCGCGGCCGGGTCGAGGGCGCGTCCGGTGATTTTGTCGTGCCGCAGGAAGGACAGCACCAGCGCCGGCATCATCGCCACGCCCAGCCCTTCGGCGACGAGCGACTGCACGACGAGGTTGTCGTCCGTTGTGAACGCGATGTCGGGTGCGAATCCCTGCTCGGCGCACTCGTGGAGGAAATTGGTGCGACAGCGCAGGCAGCCGGCGATCCAGCGCTCCTCCGCCAGGTCGGCCAGCTTGACGGCCCGGCGGCGGGCGAGCGGGTGCCCCATGGGCAGCAGCACGGTCAGCTGGTCCTCGAAGAGCGGTATCTCGACGAGCTCGTCGGGAACCTGTTCCCGCAGGCCGGGGTAGGTGAAGGCGAGCGTGACGTCGCACTCCCCGCGCACGACCCGGCGCAGCGAGTCGGGCGGCTCGGCCTCCTGCAGTTCGACCCGTACGCCCGGGTGGTCGGCGGCGAGGCGGGCCAGCGCCTCGGGGATGAGGGTGGCGCCGGCGCTGGGGAAGGCGCACACCCGCACCCGTCCGGCGCGCAGTCTCGTCAGCGAGCTCATTTGCTGCTGCGCTGCGGAAAGACTGGCCAGGATCGTCTCCGCGTGCCGCGCCAGCGCCTCGCCGGCCTCGGTCAGCCGCATGCGACGGCCGACGCGGGTGAACAGCGGTGTGCCCACCGCCCGTTCGAGGGCCTTCATCTGCTGGGTGATCGCGGGCTGCGTGTAGCCGAGCGTGCGCGCGGCAGCCGAGTAGGACCCCGCGGTGACCACCGCGTGGAAGGTCTTGATGTGCCGGGAGTCGAACACGCCGGAATCATAAGCGGAATTTGGGTTGAGGGGATGAGTCACCGTGGGTTGCTTCTGGATCACTGGGCATATCGGATATGACGGACTCGGATCACACCGCGCCTCGCACGACACGGCGGAACGATCACGTCGAGGGTGGGTTCATGAACGGCGGATGGCGGTCTTATGCCAGCGCCGCACGCACCATTGAGGCCACCGGCATATGGCCCTAGGGTCGTGCTCGTCAGAACAACGACATACGAGAACGACAGCACGGCCGTGTGCCCGAGTGGCTTAGGGGCTCGCCTGCAAAGCGAGTTACGCTGGTTCGATTCCAGTCACGGCCTCCACCGGCGCGGGCGTCACCGCCATCACGCGGTGATGCACGCGACGACCACCCAGGCGGCGCCCAGCATCAGCGTGGCGAGCAGCCAGGCGACCCATCCCGACTCCCGCCGCGAGGCGACGCCCCAGGTGCCGAGCACGGCGGCGACGGGCGAGGCGACCAGCGGAACGAGCACGACGGCCTGCTGCCCGGCGACGGTGCAGATCACCCGAGGGTCGGTCTCGGAACACCCGTCGCTCGCCATGACGGACATGGGCAGGAAGAAGAACGTGAGCCCCGCGAGGACCCACAGCGCGACACCGCCGAGGCCCTTGAGGACCGCGCCCGCCCGGTAGTCGCCGGACCGGGCCACGGTCTGCTGCGGGGAAGGGGCCTGGGAAGGACTCATACCGCCGACGCTACGCAGGCCGCCGCGGGCCGGGCATCCGCACGCGTACTCATCCGGGAGCGGAGGATGAGTAGCCGTACTCATGAACGCGCGTGCGCCGCCCGCTCGCCGTGGCGGAACGCGTCACAGAACGCGTCGCGGAACGCCCAGGCGCCGACCACACCGCCGGCCAGCCCGCCGAGGTGCGCCGACCAGCTGACGCAGGAGGCACCGGGGCCACCCGGGTGCAGCGCGCAGGCGTACGCCGCCGCTATCACCACGCCGACGACACTGTCGACCGGACGGCGGTCGAGGAACCCGCGGACGACCACATAGCCGAAGTACCCGTAGACCAGCCCACTGGCCCCGACCGTCCCCGCGCCGGCCCGCTCGAAGAACCAGACGGCGAGCCCGCTGGCCACGGCTACCAGCAGCGTCAGCCCGAGGAACCGGGCCGTTCCGCGATAGGCGGCGAGAAGCCCGAAGACGAACAGCGGCCCGGAATTGCCCTGGATATGCGTCCAGCTCCAGTGCAGAAAGGGCGCCGCGAGGATGTCGGGCAACCGCCCGGTGTCGCCCGGCACGACCGCGTAGTCGCGGGCGAGACCGTAACCGCTCTCCCAGTTGACCACCTGCACCGACCACACGAGGACCAGGAGCCCGCCTATGGCGAGCAACGCCTTGCGCGCGTCGCCGATCATCTCCCCACCCACTCATGCCGAATCCCACCCGGTACATCCGCCGTGCGGGGAGCCCGATCATGCCGCCGCCAGATCACGGCGGGCCGTGGACCGGAAGCGCCGGCCCCATGGAGAACAACACGCCGCGGCACGAACGACCCGTCCCACGCTGGGCGGAGAGAGTCGCCCACCTTATCCCCCTGCTCGGCCTGCCCGTGTGCCTTTGGCGCCTACCGACGCCTACCGATCGCTTTCGGCTTCACGATGGGCATGGAGATGCCACCCCCAACGACGCCGCTGTGGATGACCGTGCCCGATGTCTTCGGCCTCAGTCTCCTCTCCGAGGCGTTCGCGCTGCTGTGCTTCGGCCTGGTACGCCACTGGGGCGAGCTGGTACCGCAGCGGGGGGGCATCCGCCCCGTCTGAACGACGCTTCAGGGGTCGGCTACCTGGGCAGAACCGCTGCCTTACGGCGTCGCGCGGCGAACACCGCTGCTCCGGCCGCCAACGCGACGACGGCGGCAACGCCGCCCGCCACCAGTACGTTGCGCCCGGACAACGGATCGTCGCCCTTGCCCGAGTCGGCTCGCGTCATGCCGCCTGTGGCGCGGGACGGGGTGGGTTGCGGTTTCGCCGCGAGCTCGGGGAGTGGGCTGACGTCGGCGGGGCCGGGGTCGCCGGGGTTCTGCAGGGCGATGCGGGGGCGGACCACGCCGTAGCCGATCGTGTCACTGCGCTTCTCACCGCTCTTGGGCCCGCCGGCGGTGTTGATGAGGACGCGGAGCACTTGGTTGGCCGTCCAGTCCGGGTGCGCGGACCAGACAAGCGCGGCGGAGGCGGAGGCCAGGGCGGTTGCGTCGCTGGTTCCGTCGCCGGAACAGAGGCCGCTGGTGCCGTTGGCGCAAGGCGCCACCATGTCCGCCCCGGGCGCCGCGAGGTCGACCTGGGGGCCGTGCTGGGACCAGGGGGCGGCCTTGATGTCGCGGTCGACGGCGGCGACGGCGATGACGCCGGGGGTTGCTGCGGGGTATTGAACGAGGTTGTCCTTGTCTCCCTCGTTACCGACCCCAGCAAAGATCAGTTTTCCCTTGGAGAGTGCGTAATTCACGGCCTCCTTCTCCACATCGCTCGGCGCTGTTCTGGCGAGGGAGATATTGATGACCTTTGCCTCGGAGTCCGATGCGAATCGGATGGCAGATGCGATCGCCGCTGCACTCGTTGCGGCTGTCTGCGTACCGGAGGCTCGCAGAGGAAGGATCTTCACGCCCGGGGCGAGACCAAATGCGCCTTCGCCTTTTCCTGTCGCTGCGATGAACAGGGCCATCCGACTGCCATGTCCGTTGGCATCAGTGCGAGCATCACCACCCTGGCCGGTGAAGTCACGTCCTTCGAGCACTTGACCTCGGAGGTCCGGCAGCGTTGCGTCGACACCTGAGTCAATGACCGCAACGGTTACACCAGCGCCGGTACTGGTCTTCCACATCTCCTCGGCCCGCATGGCGTCCAGGTACCACTGCTGGGAGCGGATCGAGTCGGCGTGCGCAATCTGGGGGGTTGTGCTGATCAAGAGCAGGCCTGCGGCAGCCGCAAGCAGCCGGGTGATGCGGGTTCTTGCTCGTGACCGCATATACGTCCTCTTCAGGGGCACGGTTCGGGACATCACTCGATAACAGGGGGGACCACGCGGCGCTGCCCCTCGGTCCAGGCGGATTCGTCCTCCACCAGATACTCAGGCCGCTGGCGTCGGCGTCGTGCCGACTCTTCCGTTACAGGGCCGCGAACCAGCCCTGCCCCTCCAGGGGTGAAGGTCCGGTCGGACGCGTTACCGGCACGCGGAGACCGGCCGCCTACGACCCCACCAGGCTCCGTCGCCAATCGCCTACCTGATCCGCCTGCCCGGCCGCTCCCTGCGGCACCGCCGATAGCTCCCGGACCGGGGCCGTAGCCCATAGGAGCGCTGCCCTGTCTGTGTCCGTGCCCGGATTCGGTGCCGATTACGGTGCCCTTCGGGAGCCTTCCGCCCGGCTGCTCCCCGGGCCGGGGCAAGGGGCGGCCCCCCACGACGCCATCGCCGGCGCTTCGCGGGAGCGACGCGACGGGTCGGATTCCGGACCTTGGTGTCTGGGGAGTGCGGTCCACACCGCCCTCGGGTACGCGGCCGACGACAGGCATATCGCCAAGCCTGCGGTCTCTTGCTGTAGCGGATGGCACAGCCATAGGAGGAAGCGGGCTCGCGGGAACGTTGCCGTCCGGCCTCGGAACAGTGTGCTGGTCTGGAGTGACCGACGGCGCGGCGGGACCGGCGGTCACTCCGTCGATCCGGCTGGCAGCCGGAAGGTCGAAGTGTGCGGTGGTTGGGACGGTCGCGCCCGCACGCTCGCCATACGCAGGCGAGGAGATGTCTCCCTGCCGGGGAAATGCGCCCGCACCTACCGCTCCTCCCGCATAAGGCGCCACTGGTGACGCGCCATCGGGGACAGGGCGAAGCGCCTCAGCGTCCTTCTCCGGCGGCACCCAATCATCCGGAATAGGCCGAAACGTAGGCCGCGGCGCCACCCCCATCTGATGCGCCGACCACGCGTACGCCCCCGCCAGCTTCCGCATCAGCTGGGCCGCCTCCGCGCGGTCGCTCCCCAACCGCTCTTGCGCCTCGTAGGCCTGGCGTTGCGTCGGGCCCGGCTGCTGCAAGCCTCCGTTCCCGCCGTCCGACAGGTCCGGTGACGCCACCCGGCCCACTTGCCCCGGACGCGCCCGCGCATACGCGTCCAGCGTCCCCCGTGCCTCCGGCGACGGCTTCGGCATGGCGGACTTCACCGACGCCAGCGTCGACGCCGCGTGCATCAGCCACGCGCCCGCGCTGCCGCTCAGCTCGCCCAGGCGCAGGGTGGAGTTGGCCATGTCCGCGCCCCAGACGCGGAAGGCATCGCCGGCCTCGCCCTCCCACGTCACCTCCGACACGTGCTGCTTGAGCTCCTCGCCCAGCTGGGTGATCAGGGTGGCGGCAGCCGTCAGGCGGGCGGACATCGACGTCGTGCGCCGTACGTCCGTGTGCTCCACCATCGCGCACAGTTCGTCGTGCGTCCTCGACTCGAAGTCGGACGCGATGATCAAGCCGCTGACCGGCTTCGGCAGGATCGGGCTCACCGAGCCACCCGGCACGGGCCCCGGCACAGGCCCCGGCACAGTTCCCGCCATCAGATGCTGCCCTCATTACTGCCCTTCGGCTGCGCCGACGGTCGCGCCTGCGGGTCCAGCACCGGGTCGTACAGCTCCCGCGTCCTCGCCTGGATCGCCGCCATGCGGGCCCGAAGGTCCTCGTCGACGTTCGCGTAGCCGACGCGCGCCGCGTGCACCGCCGTGCTCAGGGCCTCGATCTGGTCGGTCATCAGGGCGCACAGCGTCTTCAGCTGGCCGTGGATCTCGTTGTACGCGCCGTACAGGGAGTCCACCTCGGCGAAGTTCACGCCCAGTTGGGCGGGGACCAGGTGGTTGTCGGCGACCCGGCGCGGGTCCGCCTCGGTGTCCTGCAGTGCCGTGAGGATGCTCTGTATCCTGCCCCGGAACCGCTTCAGCGATTCGAGCTCCGCGTGCAATCCGGCAGTCGCCGCCGACCCCGCGCCCACGTCCGTCCCACCCCTCGTGTCATCCCCGTCGCAACCTGTCACAGACTACTGACGGGGTATGACATCCGCCTGAGTGCGGGTACTCAGACCTCCTGCGCCACAGCGGTCGCCGCAACCGCCGCCGTCTGCGGCCGGATCGGCAGCCGGTTGACCGGGCGGCCCGTGGCGGCCCGTACCGCGGACGCCACCGCGGCCGGCGCCGTGACGACCGGTACCGCGCTGGCCGCCTTCGCGCCGAAGGGGGCGACGACGTCCCGTTCCTCCACCAGCTTGACGATCCGGACGTCCGGCGCGTCGAGGGCCGTCGGGAGGGCGTAGCCGGTCAGGTCCGGGCGGCGGACGTGACCGCCGCTCGTGCGCAGGTTCTCCGTCAGGGCGGCGCCCACGCCCTGGGTGATGCCGGCCTCGATGCGGGCGCGCAACTGGGCCGGGTTCAGCACGCGGCCCACGTCCTGGGCCACCGCCATCTCCACCACACGCACCGAGCCCAGCTCGACGTCGACGTCCACCACGGCCCGTACGGCGCAGAAGGACATGCCGACGAATGCGTCGCCCTGTCCGGTGTCGTCGAGGGGTTCGGTCGGGTGGGGGCGGCACTGGGCAGTGGCCCACAGTTCCTTGCCGTCCAGGGCCTCCGCGACCGTCGTGCTGAGCACACCGTCGTACGAGGTGATCTTCCCGTCGGCGATCGTCAGCAGCTCCGTCGACATGCCGAACTGGTGGGCCAGCGGCTGCAGGAGCTGCGTACGGACCATCCGCGCCGCCCGCTCCACCGCGCCGCCCGAGACCCAGGTGTGGCGGCCGTGCGCCGCCGGGCCCGACGGGGGCTGGTCGGTGTCGACCGGGGCGACGTGGACCTCCTCGATGCCGAGGATCTCCTGGACGATCTGCCGCGCCAGCGTCGTGAAGCCCTGGCCGGTCTCGACCGCCGCGCAGATGACGGTGGCGACCGAGCCGCTGACCTTCACCGTGGCCGTGGAGACCTCGTCGGCGCCCTCCGCGCCGAGCATGTGGACCATGCCGAGGCCGTAGCCGACGCCGCGCCGCACCGCGCCCGGTTCGCCGGCGCCGTCGGGGCCGCCGGGCAGCAGCCAGTCGTCCTCGGAGCCGGAGAAGTCGTCCTTCGGCAGCGCGGGAAGCGGGTAGTCGCGCACCGCGCGCAGCAGTTCCGCCACCGGCGCCGGGCAGGTGACGGTCTGGCCGGTGGGCAGCAGGTCGCCGGTGGCCATGACGTTGCGCATGCGCAGCTCGGCCGGGTCGAGGCCGAGCTTCGCCGCGAGCTTGTCCATCTGGCCCTCGTACGCGGCGCACACCTGCAGGGCGCCCTCGCCGCGGACATGGCCGGACGGCGGGTTGTTGGTGCGGACGGCCCAGCCCTCGACGAAGGCGTGCGGGACGACGTACGGGCCGCAGGCGAAGGCCACGGCCGCCGCCAGGGCCTCGGCGGAGGAGTCGGCGTAGGCGCCCGCGTCCAGCAGGATCTGGGCCTCGACCTTCACCAGCTTGCCCTCCGCGTCCGCGTGGTGGCGGTAGCGCAGCAGGGTGGGGTGGCGGTGGACGTGGCTGAGGAAGGACTCCTCGCGGGTCGCGGCGAGCTTGACGGGGTGGCCCGTGCGCAGCGCCAGCAGGCCGAGGGCGATCTGGGTGCCCACGTCCTCGCGGTCGCCCATCGCGCCGGGCACGCCCGTGACGACGACCTTCACGCGGTCCGGCTCCAGCCCGAAGCAGGCGGCGGCCAGGTCGCGGTCGTGGTGCGGGTCGGTGGAGGCGGTGTAGATCTCCACGCCGCCGTCCGGGCGCGGCACGGCCAGGCCGGCCTCGGCGCCGATGGGGGCCGGGTCCTGGCGGCCGATGCGGTACAGGCCCTCGACCACGACCTCGCCGACGGCCTCGGGGTCGCCGAAGCGCAGCGGGATGTGGCGGATGAGGTTGCCGTCGGGGTGCAGCGGCTCGGCGCCGAAGGCGGCCTCCGGGTCGGTGACCGGCTCCAGCGGCTCGTACTCGACGGCGATGGCCGCGGCGGCGAGGCGGGCCGTGTCGGGGTGGTCGGCGGCGACGGCGGCGATGGGCTCGCCGTGGTGGCGGACGGACTCGGACGCGAAGACGGGGCGGTCGGCGACGCCCCGGCCGTGCGCGGCGTCGCCGGGCACGTCGGCGTGCGTGACGACGGCCCGGACGCCGGGCATCGTCGCGGCGGTGGAGGTGTCGATGGAGACGATGCGGGCGCGCGGGTGCGGGGAGCGCAGCACGGCGGCCCACAGCAGGCCCTCGGCCCACAGGTCCGCCGCGTACGGGAAGGTGCCCTGCGACTTGGCGAGGGCGTCGGCGGCCGGGAGGGAGACGCCGAGGCCGTGCGGCGGGGCATCGGGGACGGCGGGCGGTACGAGGGCGGCCGTGGTGACGGAGGCCGGGATGTCGCCCGCGCCCGTCGTGCCCCCCATCCCGCCCATTCCGGCCATCCCGCCCATTCCCGTCATGCCATCGCCCTTCCACTACCGCTGTCGCTGCCGCCGTCGTACGGGCCGTACGGGCCCGCCTGGTGCGGGATGCTCGCCGTGGCCGCGTCCGGCTCCTGCTGCGCCCGGTCCTCCTCCAGGACCGCGGCCGCTTCGGCGCGCTCGTCGACGACCTGGCGCACGGCGTCGAGAACGCCCCGGTAGCCGGAGCAGCGGCAGAGGTTGCCGCAGATCGCCTGGCGGGTCTCCAGCTCGGTCGGGGCGTGGTTGCCCTCGAGCAGGTCGTGCACGGTCATGGCCAGGCCGGGGACGCAGAAGCCGCACTGCACGGCACCGCACTCGGCGAGCGCCCGCTGCACGTCGGACGGCTGTCCGTGCTCCGCCAGGCCCTCGACCGTACGGATCTCCGAGCCCGCGGTGGTCGCGGCGGGCACCAGGCAGGAGGCGACGAGCCGCCCGTCGACCTGCACCGAGCAGGCGCCGCACTCGCCCTGCGAGCAGCCGTCCTTGGCGCCGGCCAGGCCCAGGCGCTCGCGCAGGACGTAGAGCAGGGACTCGCCGATCCAGGCGTCGGTGACGGGCCGGTCGGTGCCGTTGACACGCAGGACGTACGAGGCACAGGGGTGCTCGTTGTGCGGCTGCGCCGGCGGCTCGGGCTCGGCGGGGAGGTCGACGGGCGGGTCGACGGGCAGGTCGACATGGTGCTCGGCGTGGAGGTCGGCAGGGGCGGCTACGGGCCCGCCCTCGCCGCCCGGTTCGGCGACGACGGCGGCGTCAGCGACGGAGGCGTCAGCCGCGGACGCGTCCGCCGTGACCCCGTCGGCCGCGGCATCGGTCTCCGGGACCGCGACGGGCTCCGGCTCCTCCGGTGCGTGGTCGAGCGGTGGTTCGGGCCGCGGCTCGGGCTCCGGGGCCGGAGCCGGCGGGACGTGCGCGGCAGCCGTCCACTCTGCGGTCGGATTATCGCCCGCACCGGTGACCCCGCCGAGGGACGCGGCGTACTCGTGACGCGCCTCCATCCCCGCTTCGCGCAGCGGGTACTCGCCGGACTCGTCCACCGAGTCGTCACCGGCGGCCGGAACCGACCACTGCCCGGTGGCCGCCGGTTCCGGGGACGACAGCGCGCCCTCGTCGCCGGCGAACGGCGCCGGCCACTGCTGCGTGGCGTGCGGATCGGCGGCACCGCCGTCGTCGGCACCGCCCTCGGCCGCCCCGGCAACGTGGTGCCCGTAGGAGGCCTCGTACGCCGGAACGCCCCACTGCCCGTCGGCGACGGACACGGGGGCGGCGGGCTGCTGCCAGGCGTCGGCGGCGGGGGGCGCGTAGCCCGTGCCGGGCGCCGCGAGCGGGCTCCAGCCCTGGGCGGCGGTGCTCGCCGCTGTGCCCGGGTGGGCCAGCAGCTCCGGCGGGAGCTGCACGAAGGTCGTGCCCTCGGCGTCCAGTTCCCCGCCCCGGGGAATGGGCTGCCAGCCGCCCTCCGCGGGCGCATGGGTGTGTCGCTGCTGTTCGTCACTCACGCGAGTGCCCTCCCCAGAGCTCGGCGGGCCAGAGTCGCCACCGTACGACGGAGATGCAGCACGGCCGGCGGCAGGGTACCGGGCTCGGTGCCGTCGAGTGCGGACTGCGCGGGCGACGGGTCGGGCAGGCACGCGGCGGCGACGTACTCGCCGAAGGCCGCGAGGGCGTCCGGGGCGAGCGTGCGGTCGCCGTCCCAGTCCACGATCGAGGAGACCCAGCGCTCCGCGTCGAAGGGCCGCAGCGGCATCTGCGCCACCGCGCCCACCGCGCAGCGCACACTGCGCCGCGCCGGGTCCAGCACCACGGCCACGGACGCGATCGCCCGGCTGGGGCCCGTACGGCCGGTGGCCTTGAGGAAGGTCTGCGGGGCGTGCAGCAGCGGCACGCGCACGTACCCGATGAGTTCGCCCGGCCGCAGCATGTCCAGCCCTGCCAGCAGGCGGCCGATCGGGATCTCGCGGCGGGTGCCGCCGGGGCCCGCGATGACGAGCGAGGCCTCGAGTGCGGCGAGCACGGGCAGCGCGTCGTTGGTGGCCTGGGCGGAGGCGATGTTGCCGCCGAGCGTGCCGGCGTTGCGGATCTGCGGTGGTCCGGCGGAGCGGGCCGCCGCGGCGAGGGCGGGCATGAGGGCGGCGAAGTCCGGCCTGCCCATGCGGGCGTGCGTCAGGCCCGCGCCGAGCAGCGCGGCCCCGTCCTGGTACTGCCAGCCGCGGATCTCGTTGATGCGGCCGAGGCCGACGAGCCCGGCGGGCCGCAGCAGCCCGGAGTTGACGGCGGCCATCAGGTCCGTGCCGCCCGCGACGGGCACGGCCGTGGGCATGGCGGCCAGCGCCGCCACGGCTTCGTCGAGCGAGCCCGGCAACGTCACCGTGTGCGCCGCCTGCGGTGCGTGCGTGGTCAACCCAGCTGCCCCTTCCCCGGTGGTCCCGGCTGTCCCGGCCAGGTCCTCGCCGTACGGTACGTGCTGTCGGCCCGGACGGGGCAACTCTGGCACATCTTCCGGGTGCGCCGTCGCGAGGGTCCACGAACCGCCGGACTTTCCGTGCTCAGGAAGAAAGCAGGGAAAGTCCGGATTCGTACGCTCTCCGCCCTGTGGGCACTATGACCACTGTGGCCACTCTGGGCGCATTGCCAGCGTATTGCCATGTTTCAGCGATCCTTGTACGACTTACGGCAGTGTGTGAAGGACAACCGTGCCAGGGGCCGCCGTACGGTTCGTCACCTTCCGGCGCGCCTCACACGATCGGGGGCGCGCCCTCGATCGGGCGTCCGAGCACACCGGGCCGGCGCTGCCAGGGGCGAGGGCCGGCGGGCGGGCGGTAGGCGACGCCGAGCGCGTCGAGCCGCGCGTAGTGGACCGTCATCCGGCGCTCGAAGTCGGCGAAGTCGCGCAGGGCGGGTGCCGGGAGGCCGGACCACACCGTCTCCGCGAAGGCGGCCAGGCGCGGGAACGCCTGGTAGTCGACGCGCTGCTGGTCCTCCATCACCTCGGTCCAGATGTTGGCCTGCGCGCCGAGCACGTGGGCGGCCTCGGTGTCCGTCAGCTCCCCCGGTACGGGTTCGAAGCGGTAGACGTCCTCGAGGGTGCGGACCCGGCCGATGGGGACGGGCTCGTCGTCGCCGGCGGCCTGACGGTGGTCGAGATAGACCTCGCTCTCAGGGCACATGACGACGTCGTGGCCCGCGCGGGCGGCGGCGATGCCGCCCGCGTAGCCGCGCCAGGAGGAGACGGCGGCGCCCGGCGCCAGGCCCCCCTCGAGGATCTCGTCCCAGCCGATCAGCCGCCGGCCGCGCTCGGCGAGCCAGCGGTCGAAGTGGCGGATGAACCAGCTCTGCAGCTCCTCCTCGTCCGCCAGGCCCTCCGCCGCCATCCTGGCCCGAGCGGCCGGGGAGGCCTTCCACTGCTCCTTGGGGCACTCGTCGCCGCCGATGTGGACGAAGGGGGACGGGAACAGCTCGAGCACCTCGGCCAGGACGTTCTCGTAGAAGGCGAGGGTGTTGTCAGTGGGGGCGAGTACGTTCGGGTTGACGCCCCAGGTGTCCCAGACGGAGAGGGTGGTGGTGTCGATGACGTCGGTGTTGCCCAGTTCGGGGTATGCGGCGATCGCGGCCTGCGAATGGCCCGGTATGTCGATCTCCGGCACGACCGTGATGTGCCGTGCGGCGGCGTACGCGACGATCTCGCGCATATCGTCCTTCGTGTAGTAACCGCCGTGCGGGCGCTCGTCCCACCGCTCCGACGTCCGGAACCCCACCTTGGTGCGGGCCCGCCACGCGCCGACCTCGGTCAGCCGCGGGTAGCGCTCGATCTCCAGCCGCCAGCCCTGGTCGTCGGTCAGGTGCAGGTGCAGGACGTTGAGCTTGTGCGCGGCGAGCAGGTCGAGGTAGCGCAGCACGCCGTCCTTGGGCATGAAGTGCCGGGCGACGTCGAGGAGGACGCCGCGCCACGCGAAACGGGGCGCGTCCTCGATGACGCACGTGGGCACGCTCCACTCCCGGCGTGGGGTGACCGGCGCCCGCCGGAAGGCGTCCGGGCCCAGCAGCTGACGCAGGGTCTGGGCCGCCCAGAACACTCCGGCGGTGCTGCCGCCGTCGACACGCAGGGCGTAGCCGTCGACGACGATGCGGTAGCCCTCGGGGCCCAGCTCCCGCTCGATCGCCGGGTCGACGGCGAGCACGATGCGGTTGTCGTCGTCATCGCCCGGCGCCAGGGGCAGGCCGGTGGCGGCGCCGACGGTCGCGCGCAGCCAGCGCGCGACGTCCTCGGTGCCGGGCCACGCCTCGATCAGGGTCTCCTCGTCGAGGACGTACCGCCCTGGCGGAGGAACGTCCTTGACGCGCCTCGGTGCCGGGATCAGCTCATGCATGTCGTCAGTCCTTCACCGCTCCGCCCAGGCCCGATACGAGCCTGCGCTGTACGAGTACGAAGAAGACCAGCACGGGAACCGTCATCACGGTGGACGCCGCCATGATGCCGCCCCAATCGTTGCCCTCGTCCTTGAAGAAGACGAGGAGCGCCATCGGAAGGGTTGAATTCTCGGTGGCGCTGACGATGAAGGACTTCGCGAAGAGGAAGTCGTTCCACGTCGAGATGAAGGAGAACACGCTCGTCGCCACCAGCCCGGGAAAGACCAGCGGAAAGAGGATCCGCCACAGGAACCGGCCGCGGCTCGCGCCGTCCAGGTACGCCGCCTCCTCCAGCGACTGGGGCACCGCCCGCACGAAACCGCGCAGCATCCAGATCGCGAAGGGCAGGGAGAAGGCGATGTGCGGCAGGATCAGCGAGCCCAGCGTATTGAGCCCGATGCCCGGCACCACCGCGCCCGCGTCGCGCAGCAGGAAGAACAGCGGAATCGTCAGCGCCTCCACCGGCACCATCTGCGCGACGAGGAACATCACGAGCAGGGTCGTCCGGAAACGGAACCGGAATCGGGTCACCGCCGTGGCGGCGAGAAAGGCACAGACCGCCGACGCGACGACCACGACCCCGGCGACCAGCAGGCTGTTGAGGAAATACCGCCCGAAGTCCTGCTGGCCGAACACGCGCCGGAACGCGTCCAGGGACGGATGCGCCGTCCACGGCAGGGCCCGGCCGTCCTGTATCTCGCCCTCCGGTTTGAGGGCGGAGAGCACCATCCAGTACAGCGGGAAGGCGACCACGGCGGCCGTCAGCAGTGCCGCGCCCTCGGCGACGAGCCGCCGCGCCCCCCGGCCGCGTGCCCGGCTCATATCTCCTCCCCCTGACGCCGCAGCAGGCGCAGGTGCACGAGCGTCACCGCGAGCAGAACGAGCAGCATGACCACACCGATCGCCGAGCCGAGGCTGTACTGGGAGGAGGCGAAAGCCTTCTGGTAGGCGTAGACGTTCAGGGTGAGGTTCTGTCCGGCCGTGCCGCCGCCGTTCGTCATCACATAGATCTGGGTGAAGACCTTGAAGTCCCAGATGACCGACTGAAGGGTGACGACCGTCAGCACCGGCCTCAGCATCGGCGCCATGACGTCACGCCAGATCCGCCACTGCGAGGCACCGTCGAGGGCCGCCGCCTCCAGCACCTCGCCCGGAATGGCCTTGATGCCCGCGTAGACCGTCACCATGACGAAGGGGAACGAGCACCAGACGACCTCGGCCAGGACGAGCGCGAAGGCACTGTAGCGGCCGTACGTCCAGGAGTAGCCCTCGAAGCCGCCGAGGCCGAGCCCGGTCAGCACCTTGTCGGCGGGGCCGAAGTCCGGGTCGAAGAGGAAGACCCACACGGTCGACCCGGTGACGGCGGGCGTGGCCCAGGCCCCGAGTGCGGCCAGCATCAGGGCCAGCCGTGGCAGGGCCCGTATCCGGGTCAGCAGGACGGCCAGCGCGCAGCCGACGGCCAAGGTGGCCACCACGCACACCGCCGCGAAGACGACGGTGGCGAGCAGGACCTGCCGGAACTGCTCGTCGCCGAGGATCTCGCGGTAGTTGGCCAGCCCCCGGAAGGCGGTGGGTTCACCGCCGCTGACCTGGGCCTGGGTGTACTCGAGGAAGGAGATGAGGCCCAGCTGGTGGACGGGGTAGAGCAGCAGGGTGCCGACAACGGCGAGCGCGGGCGCGAGGTAGAGCCACGGTGTCCAGGAGCCCCGGCCGCCGCCGCGCACGGTCGCTGAGGGCGCGCTGATGGCGGTGCCGCGCCTGCTCACGACCGTAACGCCCTGTTCCGGAAGGCCTCGTTCATCCTGCGGGCCGCCTTGCGCGTCGCCGCGTCCACGTCGGCCCGCCCGCTGACGACCTCCTGGAACAGGGTCGGCAGCACCTGCCCGGCGTCGATGGCGGCCCAGGCCGGGGACGCGGGTACGGACTTCGCCCCGGCGGCCAGCGTCCGCACGAACGGCTCGACGAAGGGCCGCTCGCGTGCCGCCGCCCGCCGGACGTCGGTGAAGGTGGGGAGGAAGCCCATCGCGTCGAAGAGCCGGGCCTGGGTGCGCTTGCCGGTCAGCGCCTTCATCAGGTCCACGGCGAGGGTGCGGTGCGAGCTGCTCCTGAGCACGCCGATGTTGTTCCCGCCCGCGAAGGCGGGGGCGATGCCCCCTTCCCGGACGCCGGGCAGCGGCACGACCGCGTACGCGCCCTTGACCTTGCCGCTCTCGATCGCCCGGTGGTTGAAGTCGCCGGCGATGGCCATGGCCGCTTTGCCGGACGCGAACGCCTGGACGGTGTCATTGCCGCCCATGCGCGCACAGCGGCTCGCCGGGCAGTTGTCCTCGCCGAAGAGGGCGGTGTAGGCGGCGATGCCCCTCTTCGCCCGGGGACTGTCGATCGCGGCCGTGTACGTGCGTCCCTTGCGCCCCGCGAGTTCACCGCCGTGCGCCCACAGGAACGGCAGCGCCCCGTAGGTGTAGGCGCCGCCGACCGCGAGCCCGTAGAGCTCCGGTCGCTCGCGGTGCACACGGCGGGCCGTGGCGGCGAGCTCGGCCTGGGTCCGGGGCGGGCTCAGGCCCAGTTCCCGGAAGACGTCGGTCCGGTAGTACAGCGCCCGGACACCGGTGAACAACGGTGATCCGTAGAGCTTGCCGTCGACGGTGACGGACCGTTGCGCCGCCGGGTCGGTGTCCTTGGCCTCGTCCCACAGCGCGAGGTCGGCGGTGACGTCGGCCAGCCCGCCGTCGCGTACGTACCCGGCGGTGTCGGTGTTGCCGTACTCGACGACGTCCGGCGCGCTCGCCGGGTCGTTGAAGGCCGCCTTCATCCGCTGCGCGCGGCTCTCGACGGGGATGTAGGTGACCTCGGCCCGCACACCCCGGTGGGCCCGGGTGAAGGCGGCGACGGCCTCGTCGACGACCGCCGTCTTGGGTCCGTTGTCGACCTCCCGGAAGAGCCAGACCCGCAGCGTGCCGGTCGAACGGTCGGCGCCCGGACTGCCGACGGAGGTGGAGGGGGCGCAGGCCGTCGCCGCGCCGAGGGCAGCCGCGACGACGAGCAGGGCGACGGTACGGGTCCTGGCCGGCGGCCGTGCCATGGGCTCCCCCTGGGGCAGCGTTGCAACATACGCAATGGGCGTTTCGTGCTGCACAACTGAGAGAGGAGGCTAGAGCCGGACCGCCCGCCCCGGCAAGGGGTCTCCCGCCGCCACGGAAAGGCGGGCGGAAGGGCGAACGGAAAGGCGAGCGAAACGGCAAACGGCCCCCGAGGCGCGTGGCACGCGCCCCAGGAGCCGTGGAAGCCCTGAGGTGGGGTGGGAACGGGCGGGACTACTTCTTGTCGCCCTTGTCGCCCTTGCCGCCCTTGCCGCCCTTGTCGTCCCCGCCGGCGCCCATGCCGTCGAAGATCTCCTTGCACATCGGACAGACCGGGTACTTCTTGGGGTCGCGCCCGGGAACCCAGACCTTGCCGCACAGCGCGACGACCGGGGAACCGGAGAGCGCGCTCTCCATGATCTTGTCCTTCTGGACGTAATGGGCGTAGCGCTCGTGGTCGCCGTCGCCGTGCGACACCTGCGGCGTCGGCTCTACGAGGGTGCCTGTACCTGCCCCGCGCTCGGGCTCAAGAGTGCTCATGGTCTCCAAGAGTACTGGGGCCGGACCCCCTCAGTTGAGGCTCGGGTCGTCCGGATAGGTGGCGACCATCGCCAGTTCATTGCGCTGACGCCGCAGGACGGCCCGCCACAGCTGCCGCGGATCCGGCGACGACACGTCCCCCGGCTCGGACTCGACCACGTACCAGGCGCCCTCGACGAGCTCCTGCTCCAGCTGCCCCGGGCCCCAGCCGGAGTAGCCCGCGAAGATCCGCAGCGAGCCCAGCTCCGTGGCCAGCAGCTCCGGCGGCGCCTCCAGGTCGACCAGGCCGATCGCCCCGTGCACCCGCCGCCAGCCGATCGGGTCCGGCCGCCGGCCCGACCGCGGGCCGGCCGGGTCGTCACCCTCCGTGAGGTCCGCGGGCCGGTCGTGCGCCTCGCCCGGCACCACGCCCACGCCCAGCGCGGAGTCCAGCGAGACGGGGCCGCCCTGGAAGACCACGCCCGGCTCCCCGGCCAGCGCGGCCCAGGACTCCAGGATGTCGCCGACGCCGACGGGGGTCGGCCGGTTGAGGACCACGCCGAGGGAGCCCTCCTCGTCGTGGTCGAGCAGCAGCACCACCGCGCGGTCGAAATTCGGGTCCGCCAGCGCGGGCGTCGCGACGAGCAGCCGTCCTGTGAGCGAGGACACCTCGGTCATGGCCACATGATCCCCCATTTCGGGGGCGGAGGGGGAGTGGACAGGAACGACTGTCCGGGGGCGGCGAGGGGGCGTACGAGAGCAGCGGCCGCGCATATGACCGGAATGTGACCTGACGATAACCGGTAGCGACCATTCCATAAACACAGAGTGTTGTGACAAAACCATTGCGTGCTCCAAGGCCCCTCGGGGCGCCAGAACGGCCCTCCGGTCGCATTACCCTTTCTTCTTGCCCCCTGCCCAACTCCAGGAACGCGAGATCCATGACCGGCCCTGACGATGTCCTGCTTGTCCACGGCGGCACCCCGCTCGAGGGAGAGATCCGCGTCCGCGGCGCGAAGAACCTCGTGCCCAAGGCCATGGTCGCCGCGCTGCTCGGGCACGGCCCCAGCCGCCTGCGCAACGTCCCCGACATCCGTGACGTCCGCGTCGTACGCGGTCTGCTCCAGCTGCACGGCGTGACCGTCCGCCCCGGCGACGAGCCCGGCGAGCTGGTCCTCGACCCGACGTACGTCGAGAGCGCCAACGTCGCGGACATCGACGCCCACGCCGGCTCCTCCCGCATCCCGATCCTGCTGTGCGGCCCGCTCCTGCACCGCCTCGGCCACGCGTTCATACCCGGCCTGGGCGGCTGCGACATCGGCGGCCGGCCGATCGACTTCCACTTCGAGGTGCTGCGCCAGTTCGGCGCGACCATCGAGAAGCGCGAGGGCGGCCAGTACCTGGAGGCCCCGCAGCGCCTGCGCGGCTGCAAGATCCGTCTGCCCTACCCCTCGGTCGGCGCGACCGAGCAGGTGCTGCTGACCGCCGTCCTGGCGGAGGGCGTCACGGAGCTGTCCAACGCGGCCGTGGAGCCGGAGATCGAGGACCTCATCTGCGTGCTGCAGAAGATGGGCGCGATCATCGCCATGGACACCGACCGGACGATCCGGATCACCGGTGTCGACAAGCTCGGCGGCTACAACCACCGCGCCCTCTCGGACCGCCTGGAGGCGGCCTCCTGGGCGTCCGCGGCGCTGGCCACCAAGGGCAACATCTACGTCCGCGGCGCGCAGCAGCGCTCGATGATGACGTTCCTGAACACCTACCGCAAGGTCGGCGGCGCCTTCGAGATCGACGACGAGGGCATCCGCTTCTGGCACCCGGGCGGCCCGCTCAACGCCATAGCGCTGGAGACGGACGTCCACCCCGGCTTCCAGACCGACTGGCAGCAGCCGCTGGTCGTGGCCCTGACCCAGGCCTCGGGCCTGTCGATCGTCCACGAGACGGTCTACGAGTCCCGGCTGGGCTTCACCTCCGCCCTGAACCAGATGGGCGCCCACATCCAGCTCTACCGCGAGTGCCTGGGCGGCTCCGCCTGCCGCTTCGGCCAGCGCAACTTCCTGCACTCCGCGGTCGTCTCCGGCCCGACGAAACTGCAGGGCGCCGACATGGTCGTGCCCGACCTGCGCGGCGGCTTCTCGTACCTGATCGCGGCACTGGCCGCGGAGGGCACGTCCCGCGTGCACGGCATCGACCTGATCAACCGCGGCTACGAGAACTTCATGCAGAAGCTGAAGGACCTCGGCGCGAACGTGGAGATGCCCGGCGGCTCCGCCGCCTGACGCCCCGTAAGGCCGTCAGAAGCCCGTACGGACCTTCGAAGGTCCGTACGGGCTTCTTCGTGTTCCGAGGCCCGCCACGGGCCTGACAGGCCCTCACAGCAGGCAAAAGGGCGGCCACCCCGGACCGGGGTGGCCGCCCTGACGGCGCTTTACGCAGCGCCCGAGGCTTACTTGCCCTTCGCGGCTTCCTTGAGCTTCGAGCCCGCGGAGACCTTCACGCTGTAACCGGCAGCGATCTGGATCGGCTCGCCCGTCTGCGGGTTGCGCGCGGTCCGAGCGGCACGGTGGGTGCGCTCGAAGGTCAGGAAGCCGGGGATGGTGACCTTCTCGTCGCCCTTGGCGACGACCTCGCCGACGGTCTCGGCGAGCGCGGCCAGAACGGCGTCGGCGTCCTTGCGGGTCACCTCGGCGCGGTCGGCCAGAGCGGCCACCAGCTCACTGCGGTTCATGTTGTACTCCCGTGTTCTTCTTGCCAATGAGGCGTGAGATCGAAGCCGATGCTGCCAGGGCCCTCGGACAGTCCCCGGACCCGGGTCCGTTTGCCAGACCCTCGCGCCCGGTTACGCATCCTGCCCCCACCAGTGGCGGGAAAGCCAATCCGGCACCCTGGAGAGTCACACGGAAAGCGCCACTTCCAGCGCCACAGCCTCGGATGCGGCCGCATTTCTGCGGCCTCGGATGTCTGCCCGACACCTTATGGGGGCGGCCGGAGCCCCGCGCCACTCGACGCGCCGTGCGTCAGACCGTCGTGGTGGCCGTCACAGCCGCCCCGGCGGCCCTGGCGGCCTCCCGGACGGCCCCGGCGACCGCTCCCGCGACCTTGTCGTTGAAGACGCTGGGGATGATGTAGTTGGCGTTGAGTTCGTCGTCGGTGACGACGTCGGCGAGGGCGGTGGCGGCGGCGAGCATCATGTCGGTGTTGA